>NZ_JFIM01000026.1 GCF_000586315.1 Legionella pneumophila subsp. fraseri
AATGCCTAACGGAATTAGTGATCAAGTCCTCCGGAATACGCAACCATTAATTTAAACTTGTCGTTTCTTATCCGTAAAACAATCATTTGTCATCCATAAGTTGACAAAAAACTCCCTTAAAATACTCTATAGAATTATATGCACTAGCACTTAGCTGTAGTAGATAAGCATTTTCATTATCCCACCAAAGAGCATCATGTGGCCCAAAACAATTATTAAAACTTGCAATATAAATATTGCTCGAAATCCAACTACTCTTCGAGTTTAGGACAGTTAAATTAAAATTACTATATCCACTAAATGAATTCATAGTAGGCAATCTAGAAAGTGCTGGTTTCTTTATTGGAAATGAAGCTTTATTGAAAACACGAAACCATGCAATTTGATTTTTCTTTCCATTCTGAGGAAACATGACAAGTTGAGTTTCTTCTATTTGATCTTTATTACCATAAATAATTTGACTATCCGGAATAAAGTCTAAGTTAAGATGGTTTAAATACCCTAGATTGTGATCCGATTTGCTTCCTCTAAGGATATTATGCAGCGGCCATCTTAAATTCCATAAACTTGAAGGTGGTTTATATTCATTTCTATTAATGCAAGCATTTTCTATGCAGTTGCTATAACGTGACCAATAGGATAGTTCAAAAAAATTCTTTTTTAAGATTTCATTTGTCGACGAAATTGGAGAAAATAATTTACAAAGATCTATAAGCTCTTCATCTTTCAAATTACCTTCAAGTAGACGTAGTTCAATATTAGTCCCATAGGAAAAAAAACTTAACGTTTTTGATTTTGAATAATCATAACCAATCCAACAAATATTCTCCTCGTTATAGACGTGAGGCCTCATTTCCCAAACCCAATGATCGTATAAAGCTGCTTGATCTAATGTTGATAAAGCACCAAAGTCATACAAAAATTGCTTGCATCTTAAGAGAGCATTTTTATATTTAACGAAAAAGTAATAAGAGGAAAAATGAGCAGAACACCAAGCAGACCACTTTTTAAATTGATAATGACTTGGTAGTTCATTATAAGGAACATCTTCTTCCCTAAGTATAAAGTTATATAAACTAACTCCATCAGTATTGGGTATCAAAATAACAAAATTTACTTTTTCTTGAGCCTGTGTAGGTAGGATATCGTGCACTAAATTCATTTTTAATTCCAAGTAGATTAAGATTGGGAGTTATCTATAATTTGGCGGGACTAAATTAATAATTATAAGATTGAATGTTCTTTTTCAGTTTCTTTCGCTTCATCTATTCTGTCATTACTCATAAAAAAACCAGTTATCGATGCCCTTACATGATTTCCTGCTGCATTTTCTACTTTTTTTATACAATGCAAAATATTATTTTTAAAAATAACCAACCTATTAGGTTTTGGTACGATATAATAGCCTATTCCATCGCCAACATAGTTATTCAACTCAGTGCTATTGAGATGGAACCCTACTTTTTTCTTCTTATTATTAATTAACGTCACTTCAGGGTATTCAAAATTTAGCTGGGGTGTAGGATTAATTAATAATTCAGCTCCCCAACTCATATCCCAGGCAGGATGGCAGTAATATACAAAGGCGCCTGAAATTTTGAATTTTCCGTCAGTATGCCAAGAAAGCCCCGAGCCTCTTGGGTAAAGGTAGGGTCTAGCATAGAAGAAATCCCAATCTCTATCTTTAAAACCTATTAAATGAGAAAACTCGACAGAGGTTGTAATTAGTTCCTGTATAAATAAATCAATTGTTGTATTTGTGGGGTAAATTTGCTCCGTAGTACAAGGATCAGGTCTAGGGTGAGAAATAGTAACACCACCCCATAAAGGGGAACCATCCTCAAGACTAAAAGCATTTACCCATCTAGAAGAATGAACAAACTTGAATTTTTCAGTTTGAATAAAATTCCAAATTTTTTCAAAAGCTGATAGCTCTAAGAAGTCATCAATTACTGCAAAAACATCATTGTTTAAAACTAATTTCATATCAATATAAAACCATCAAAGGAGATACTTATATCTCCACTGATTACCAAGGCATATATTCGTCCTTATCTTCATCGGCATCAATTCTATTAGAATAATATACTTTCATAACTTCTCCTTATTAATTACCTTGTATAACAGATTCCGATTATAGATTTATTATCTCATCAAGGCAATTAAGTTGAGGCGACATTTTTTACACTATGATCCATACAAAACCACAAAATGATTATTTCATAATTTGTTTGTATTGTAATCAAACAAAGTGTCAGTCTTTCACTAATTGGCAAAATAGCACTGCGTGCACACATGCTTAAGAATACAACTGGCGCTTCTTGTTCCTGGAAAGACCCAATTTATCCTCATTTGCTTAACGAGCCCGAGTTGGATATCTAAATTTCGAAAAGTGTAGCCAGAAGTGTAGCCAAGAATTTATATTAGGGGACGTGGGTTCGTTATAACTCTTACTGGGCTTGGTCGGGACGGAAGGATTTGAACCTTCGACCACTAGCACCCCATGCTAGTGCGCTACCAGGCTGCGCTACGCCCCGATTGGTTAGGCATGATATCTAAATAAGGCTAAAATAACAAGGGTTATGGTTTACTATCATGAGTGAAGTATAAGTTCCTGGCTTGTCTGAGTTTTATTTTCCTGCGATAGGCTCTACTTGATTTCTGGCATTTTTGGCCATGACTTTAGAACTTTCTGAAGTACCAGGGCATGATTTTGTTGAAGATCCTTTGCTGCATAAAATAAGGTGATTGGTGAGGTGTTTGCTAACGCCAAAATGTGTTCAATCAATTCGGGTTTTTCTTTTAACTCCTGAGCGTACCGCTTTGCAAACTCGGGCCAATGCTCACGGTCTTGATGAAACCATTTTCTCAGAGACGGGCTTGGGGCTATGTCTTTCAGCCACATATCCAAAGGAATACTGTCTTTTTTTATTCCCCGAGGCCATAATCGGTCTACAAGTATCCATAGCCCTTCTTTGTGTTCCGGTGGAGAGTACACTCTGGATAAGGTAATTTCGGGTGCCGTCATATTATGTCATCCGTATCATTGGAAAAATTTCAGGGCCATTTTGATCTCTTTGATTAACGTGAGTTATGGATAAGATAGGGCGTTATCTCCAATCGTTCGGGCTGAGGAAGCATTAATGCTGTCTCGAAGCCTTGTATGGAATTTAATGTTTCGTGCCAAGGCTTCGAGACGATGCTTATGCATCCCTCAGCCTGAACGGCTCCTGGATATCGACTGCTTCTTATATAATCCTTATCCATAACTCTCGTTAATTAAGAATAGCATGGAAGGAGGGGTTTTACCGCTCATCCTTACCTGAGAAGAATTATACCCAATCAGGTAATTTAGGGCCTCGGCTAATATCAAATGGATTTGGCAGGGATGATTTATATTCTTCACTTGCCGAATCTTTTTCCATTACCGCTCCCAATTTTTCCGGATGTTTTACTGATTGGTTTTGGTGTTGCAAAACTGGTGCGTTGCCGGGTAACAAATTTTTATCCATCAATTGTTGCACAAACAAATCATAATATTTAGGGCTGGGTATCTTTATCGTCAAACTATTACCCTCTCTGGCGAGCGTCATTGTTTCCAGAGGAAATTGTGGGTCTTTTATTGAATTTTTAAAAAGATTAAATTCCTGTTTAATCGTATCAAACAACTCATCCAGAGCCTTCTGTTCTTCATTGCTTAGCTCGCGTTTGCCCTGCAATACCAAGAAACCAAGCTCCATGTTCAGAGTCATATTGACTAAAGCAAGAGGGTCTTTAAATTCAAAAACAAAATCAGCATCCTCTGGTAAATGCCATAGGCCGCTATGCAATAGTAGTTGATCTATGCTTGGAACATTTGCAGGATCCTTTGGTGCGAGCAACTGATGATCATTACCCTCTAATTTGTCGTCAGAAGCGCTGTCTGATCCACCACCCCCAGAACCACCGCCATGACCACGACAAAAAGGTAACCCTAATGAACGACAAATACTACAGGGATTATTTTCAATTGCACGTACACGTTCATCTTTTTTCGTTTCTTCTCTTTTCTTTGCCAAAACCATTATTTTAAACCTTGGAATTACTAACAGACATATAATAATTTAAAATGAATGTTTCTCTTTGCGCCTTGGTGAATTTTGCAAAAAATTTACAATAAACTACACCTTGAACCTCGTTACGGAGATCAAGGCACATTTTTGGGATTAGGGTTCAAGGTAGGAGTATAGCGAGCTTCTCTTTGCTCTTCAATTTCATCATCTGTTCCATCTTGTCCTGTTGTTTCATATCCAGGAACACCATCACCGACTAAATCCACTTCATCACCACGGGTGAATTGATTATGATCCATATCATTATCTGACCCTTCCAACTTCATTTCCTCGGTTAAGATGTCTTTGGGATCCAGGACAGTGTCTGGTTCTGGTTCTAACTCAATCATATGGCTGCCCTTAAATATAATCTTCTCTATATTTAAGTGTAGCAGGGATAGAAAGATAAGAGCGGAACTTTGGCAAGGAGCGGTTTACAAGGTACAAAAAACAATCCGGTGATATAGAATTTTAAGGCAGACTAAATTGGGGCGTAAAGTCTCATTGCTCTTAAAGCAAAGAGACTGCTTTTGAAAAAATATAATTATTTTCTACAATAGGCTTTTTATTCTTTGTGCTTCCAATTTGGAATGAGATATCTGAATATAGCGATTACAACTATTCAATTCAGCGTATTGCAAAGAATAAATGGCATTATCCAGTTCTTGCTTTGCTGCAGAATAAACATCTTCTACAACCCAGTCCGCCGCTGTATCAATGTGTATTGAAGCAATAACCAATTTTTCCGCACAGGTTTTTTTAGCCTGGCTGGAAACCAAAGAGGCTACTGTTGAAGCCAAGTCATGACACTGTTGTAAAATGGTTTCTTTATTTTCTGATGAATTCGCATAACTGCTTAAAGTTAGAACGGACAAACAGGCTATCAAAGTTGCTTTTAACTTCATGTTAATCATATTAAACTCCTGTAATTGTTTGTATAAAACCGTTTTACATCGAATATCCATAAAATAACCCATGCCAAGACCATACCTTCCTAATTCAGCACCATAATCTGGCGAGCAATCGCTCAACTCTGAAATCAAAAAGGCTTAAGCGGTTCCTCTTTCCATAAGAAAAAGGAACTTGAACCGTAATCATTACGGATTAAGAATAGTTATCTTGTGGTATTCAGAACTAACTCGATAAAAGCAGAAAAATCCTTAACCAAAAGCATTAATTCCCGTTATATGTCTTCCCAAGACCAAAGTATGCACATTATCGGTACCTTCATAAGTGAAGACCGACTCCAGATTCAGCATATGCCGAATGACATGATACTCAAGACTAATTCCATTCCCGCCCATTAGATTCCTACATTTTCTCGCAATTTTCAATGCTTCACGGCAAGCATTCCCCTTAGCCAGAGAAATCATAGTGGGTGTCTCACGGTGCTGATCCTTTAAACGCCCAATCTGCAAATTAAGGCATTGTGCTTTAATAATTTCTGTATACATATCAGCCAAATCTTTTTGAATCAACTGAAACGAGGCCAAAGGTTTGGCAAATTGCTTGCGTTCTAACAAATAATCCCGCGCGATATCAAAGCACGCCATGGCAGCACCCATTGCGCCCCAAGCGATACCATAACGCGCCTGACTCAAGCAACTTAACGCAGCTCCAAGACCCTTTTCACTTTTCGGCAATAAATTCTCGTCTGGAACAAAAACATTATCAAAAACCAGCTCCCCTGTAATGGACGCTCGCAAAGACATTTTTAACTTAATTTCAGGACAACTCATGCCTTCAGATTTTGTATCGACAATAAAACCACGAATTCCTGCTTCTGTTTTTGCCCACACTATTGCTATGTCTGCGATAGGCGCATTGGTGATCCACATTTTAGCACCATTCAAAACCCAGCCACCCTCAACTTTTTTGGCATGAGTGCGCATACTGGCCGGATCAGACCCTGAGTCTGGCTCAGTTAATCCAAAACAACCTATAATATTCCCTGCGGCCATCTCTGGCAGGTAGCGTTTTTTTTGCTCTTCACTGCCAAATTTAAAAATAGGATACATACACAAAGAACTTTGCACAGAAACAAAACTGCGCAAACCGCTATCACCTCGCTCCAATTCCTGGCAGACTAAACCATAAGCAACATAAGAAGCTTCCGCACCACCGTATTCTGCAGGTAAAGTTAAGCCCAACAAACCCAGATCAGCAGATTTTTTTATCAACTCTTTTGGAAAATGGGCGTGCTCATAAGATTCAGCCATCAAAGGTATTACGTCATTGCTAACAAAACGAGATACACTATCTCGTATCATGCGCTCGTCATCATGTAATTGTTCATCAAGAAACAACAAGTCGTCCACTTTCCTTCTCCCTTTTATCTGACTGTAATGCGATTACCGCGTCTATAATATTTTCCTGACTTGGCAATAGATACTGCCAAGCAGTTCCTAATGGAATGAAGCAATCTTTGCCCGTAATCCGCTTGATTTTTAAACGTGGCGAAGCCTCTTCCATCAATAATGTCATTAATCCTTCACTAATTGAACCACTTTGTCTACCCTCATCGACAATTAAAATACGTTTTGCCTTGGCAATTTCTTTTAAAATGGCGTCTTTTGGCAAGGGGCTAAGCCAGCGCAAATCAACGATCTTTACAAAAATATTATGTACTTCTCGCAAAACCTTTTCCGCCTGGCGAGATAAATAATAGCCATTGGCATACGTTAGAATAACGGTATCACCCTCCCCGTATACCCCAACCTCTCCTTGAGGAATCATTTCATCAGGTGATGGGTATTCAAATAACCACCCATTATCTCCCGGGCTATACAGATCCTTGGTCATATACAAAGCAATGGGTTCTAAAAACACCACAACCCGTCCTTCCTCATAGGCAAGGCGCATACAAGTTCTCAGCATTTTTGCAGCATCCGGGCCATTCGAAGGACAAGCCACTATAACCCCTGGCAAATCGCGTAAAACGGCTATCGAATTATCGTTATGAAAATGACCGCCAAATCCCTTCTGATAAGCAAGAGAGGCGATTCGAAGTACCATAGGGTTTTGATATTGGCCACTTGAAAAAAAAGATAACGTGGATGCTTCTCCACGTAATTGATCTTCGGCATTATGCAGATAAGCTAAAAACTGAATCTCCGGAACAGGAATAAAACCATTATGCGCCAAACCAATAGCGGTACCTATAATGGTTGTTTCATCGAGAAGAGTATCAAAAACCCTGCGTTGTCCAAAACGAGCCTGTAAATCAGCAGTAACTCGATAAACTCCGCCTTTCTTTCCTACGTCTTCTCCAAAAATCAACATATTAGGATACTGCATCATCAGATCAGTCAAAGCGAAATTGATCTGCTGGCATAAATTACGTTTTAAGGCAAGTTGATTATAAGCTCCAGCAAATACTTGCGACCGTCTATTATCATCCGGCAATGGGTATTTTTGCTTTTTCTCAATGCGTGGAACAATAGAAGCCATTATTTCTTCAGCACAACTCATTCTCGGTTCTCTTATTGCCTCGAGCGCCTTGGCTTCAATTAAAGCTCGGTTGTCCTGATAAAGCTCAACCATTGCCTGTAAACTCATCCAACCCTCTCTGTACAAAATACCTGCGGTATGCAATAAAGGGTCCTGTGCTTCTCGTTGCTCAATTTCTTCCTGGGTATTGTATTGCGATTCAATATCAGAACCGGCATGGCCCAACAAACGGACACAACGCATGTGCAAGAACACAGGTTGTTTTTTTGCTCTTGCCAAATAGTCCGCTTCCTGCGCTTTGGCAAAAACATCCGCAATGTTTAATCCATCACACTCAATGTAATGTATTCCTGGACGAGAAGAAACGGATGACTTAATCCAACTGGATGGAGTAGGTACTGAAATGCCAATCCCATTATCTTCACAAATGAACACAATCGGTAGCGGATAATTTTGCTGGGTTATCCAAGAGCAAGCATTCAATGTGGCTTGACTCGTTGCATGGTTGGTTGAAGCATCACCAAAGGAACAAAGTATCACGGAATCAGGCGCCAGTTTACTTGGCAATCCTAACTCTCTCGCCCGGGTAATTGATAAAGCAGCACCTAAAGCTTTTGGTAAATGAGATGCGATAGTCGATGTTTGAGGCGGGATATTTAAAGGGACGCTGCCAAATACTTTATGTCTGCCTCCTGAGATAGGATCACTTGCCGCAGCCACTAATGACAATAAAATATCCTTTACTCCATCGATTCCAGGTAACTGCTTTGCCCGTTGCAAAAAAAAGGCACCGCTGCGATAGTGCAAAAACGCCATATCACTTGCTCTAAAAACCTGACCCAAGACCGCATTGCCTTCATGGCCACTACTTCCTATCGTATAAAAAGAGAGGCATTTTTCCTTTAATTGTCTTGCAATAATATCAAGAAGTCGGGATTTAATTTGTGAATCAAAAAATTCTATAGCAGTTTTCTTGTCCAACTCTGCTGTATCGGGGCTCATGCTGCTTCTTAATTGTGGGAAATCCCCTTGCAACACTCTTTTCAGAAATTGTTCATCCACTACACTTGCTCTATCTAACATCACCACACCCTGTTTAAATTGCGCAATGACCAGATGAATAAGGCTATTTCAATTACATTTTGTGTAATGATTACTCTTATATCCATGCCTGGTATCCTTTCCCAACGAACTATAAAGAAATTCATAATTCTGCCGATAATTAAGACGATGAGTATATACTTATTAGACAACTTACGAAACAGTCCAGCAGGGGACGACGATAAGAAAAAGCAGTCTAACTGATAATAAGGATGGTGTATGTCGGTCGAGATGAGCAAAACCTCCAGTGTCAGATTCCCTCCTGGGCAAGAAATCAAATTAGCAAAACCGGCGACAGAACTTTATGTAGGACAAATTCTGAAAACGGTTGTTGTCACAACACTGTCTAATGATCAGGTTCTTATCAATATCAATGGGCAAAATCTCAACGCAAAAGCATCTCATCATTTTACACCGGGAGAGTTATTTGAAGTAAAAGTCTTAGCGAACCACCCCGAAACCATCCTTGAAGTGCAACAAAAAACACCGCTTCCATCTCTATTACGAAATGCCTTACTTCAGTATTTACCAAAACAAGCACCAGCCACCAATCTTTTACAGACATTGGCTCAATTGATGACAGAAAATAATTTATCGGCTCCCATCAATCAGATTGTGAAAACAATTTTAGGCAATATCCCTGTGTTGACTCAATTACCTAATCAACTTATGCAAGCGATTAGTCAAAGCGGTGTGTTTTTAGAATCCAAATTATTAAAAAACAAAACCCCGCAAGAAATACAATCGGATTTTAAGGGGTTGTGTTTTAAACTATTACACAGTTTAGGCACAGATATTAAACTGCCAATACATCTGCCAAACGAGTTGGAATCTGGTTTTCCTCAACAAGCGCCCCTTCCTTTACCAGGAGCAATCCCTCAGCCACTGACTAAAGACACAATATTGAATCTTATTGGACTATCAACAGAGGCGGTACACCATATTTTACGTGAGCAAGTAACACAGGCATTAGCGCGAATCACAACAAATCAAATTAATTATTTATCGCAGGAGAATCAAGAAGCCTATCTAATCATGCTTGATTTTCCTTTAAAAACCCCCGATGGCATTGATGTAATCCCTATTATGATCAAACAACACAAGGCAGAACCTATGCAATTGTCCAAATGGTCAGTATCGTTTGCTTTGAATTTATCCCATTTAGGAAGCATACAAGCTACGGTATCCATTTACGCTAAAAACATTGATATCAAGGTTAATACTCAACAAGCTTCAACCCTGCAATTGCTCAACGATTACCATAAGGATTTGGAAGAAACGCTCTATGAATCGGGTCTTCACTTAAGAGAATGGAAGCTGCAAGTTGGGTTGGAAGAAAATCATATCGACGCCACAAACCTGCGTTTATTGGATATAAAAATATGAAAAGAAAGAAACCCGTCGCTGTTGCATTACGCTATGATGGCAATTCTCCTCCCAAAGTAACCGCTAAAGGAGAAGGTTTATTTGCTCAGCAAATTATCAATACAGCCAAAGAACATGGCATTCCTCTCGAACAAAATCCCGAATTAACAGCACTCTTATCCCAAGTTCGCCTCAATGAAGAAATACCCAAAGCGCTTTATATTGCCGTAGCCCAAATTTTGGCATTCCTTTATTACATCGATGGAAAAAAATCCAAAGAATAAATCCATCAAGGACTTACGATAAACCCCAATCTTTTTGTTAAAAAATGTTTTTAATTCGGTCATTTAGTCTATCTAAACTCCCTTATTAAAAACATTTTTTGCCTCGACCTTGGGGTTTATCGTAAGTCCTGTCCATATCAAGTGAATTTGCATTTTTTCCAGAACATGACTCAAAGACACCCATAAAACATTGGCAATATCTGAACAAATAATCTACAATTTGTTTAAGTTATGACGAGAGGTTTCGCTATGAAATGGATAATGCTGATCGTAATCACTTTAACAACCGCAGGTTGCTGCTGTACCACAGCAGAAGTAGTTGAATACCAGCAAGTTACAGTTGCCGCTCCAGTGGTTGAACCCGTCATTTTAGATGTTGATGATCCGGAGCCTTTGGATGTGACTACCACCACTATTGAATTTTACTAGGAAATTATCTGGCTTCACTTTTTTTGAGAATAGTACTAAATTCTATTTTTCAGTCCAGTCTTTAAGTGAAGCCCAACACACAATCATTCTATTCGGGCTAAATTTGTGTCAGAAAAAGCCTATTAATCTTATGTTAATGTTTGCCAGCTATAATAAAATAAACATTATGATATGGAATAAACCATGCCACGAATCACTGAAAATATAGAAACCTATGTCACCCATTTATTAAGTGATCTGGAACCAGTTCCCTCTCAAAATCAGCATCTTGCTTATGGTTATCCCGGCGAAAGGCGGGTATTCAAAGACCCGGTGCTGGATGGGAAACAAGTCGTGGTAGTGAGCAGTCAATACGATGAAAAGGGTAACGTTCTTACTGGACAACCTGATGTGATTCAAGAGGCGAATAATTATATAGACAATCTTGTAGCTGCGGCCAAATCTCTGATAGACAAAGATAAGAATGGTGAGAAAGATTTGAGAAAGAGCGCCATTGATGAAATTGCAAAAACTTTCAAAAAATCCATTTCAGAAACCATTCCTTCCGACAAAGCAAAAGCGGATTTGTTTTCAAGTAAAAAAAGTTCTGCCAATAAAGACTTTCTGGAACAGTTGGCCAAAGTCGAAGGCAGTTTACAGCAATTCACTCAGGCTGTGGCAAAAGCCTCAGGACATAAATTAAAAGCGCTGGATAAGGAAGGGCATAATATTCGCAGTCATAATCGCGATACCTTAATTCATCGCTTTAAAGCGCCTAATTCCAAAGAAGGCGAAGAACAATTTATTATGTACATACCTTGTGGAAGGTACACCAAACGCCAACAAAGACTAATGGGCAAGGATGAATCTGAAGTCAACAGGGATCATGATACTACAAGCCATAAACGCTCTGATCTGGTCCTGGGCAACAGCAGTATGGCGCGTATGATTGCAGGGACAAGGCATTCTGATGGCACCGTTACTATTCACCATGACAGCTTTTCTGGTCCTGGCGCACGCATGCCCTATTCTGATTTTAAGGGAGCTGATGACTATAAAAAGCTGGCTATCAAAGCAGTCACTTTAATCAACCAGGAAGAAGTCATCCAAACCCTGGCACAGCGTCAAATTGATCGTATGACCAATGAAGACCTTTGGAATAAAATCCCCAAAGAGTATCGCCCCGATGTGCTTCCTCCTGATGAGGAGAAAGCTCGAGCACAACTGATAAAGCTGTATGTAGAGCATAATCCGTTATCTGTCACGGAATGCTATACACAAGTTGTAACGGCTGGGCAAAGGGTAGCGGCTGAAAATCAAAAAGAGCAATTTGAATACGTACGGCAAATGATGGATGCTTTTGATGGCTCCAAAGCAAAAATCACCATTCAAACCAGTTCCAATACCGAAGTGGAAACAGAGGTTGGTTATCAAGCACGCATGAGTTCCTGGGGGGTGAATTGGTTTAGACAGGTTGGAGCACTCAATCCTCTCTCGGACAATAGTGTCACCAAAAATCAAAATGCCCGTTTTGTAAATCAAATGACTGATGACGTCATCACCAGTTTAGACAAAGTGGCTCAAAGCCTGACTGATTACGACAAAGCAGGTGCATTACAAGCGTTATTAAAAGGCCCTGACGTCAGCAATCTGAATCAACAAATCACCAGGAAAGAAAATGCCTTAAAAGAGGTGAAAGAAGCCTATCGAGAAGCATTATTCAGCTATTTCGAAGAATATCAGAAAGGCGAAGGGAAATGGGATCAAGCCAAACTGGATCAATTGAAAAATCAGGTTGAAGGTTACGAAAAAAGCATTAAAAAACAAGAATCAGCAATTTATGAACTGCATAATCAAATCGATGCCTTAAGAAAGGCTTATTACACCGAAAACAAAGAACAAATTAATAAGGCTTTACAAGAACTTAAAGAGCAAATAAGCCCTGTTATCCAGAATAAAGAAACAGATCCTGAGACCAAATCCAGACTGCAGCATTTTTACAATTCATGCGCTTACCTCATTCAAGCTCAAGAACTCTATTATGAAAACACTTGGCATCATGGCAAAAATAATTTCAAGCTGCAAACGTTAATGGCTTCTCTCGCCGGCGAGCTGGATTATGCTAATACGAAAGGGTGTAAGAGCAATAATGACCGTGGGCAACGATTGGCGCAAAAAAATCGTTGGTAACGCGTTATGGACAGCAATGAGTGAGGACGGGTTATACACTGGTGAATTTCTGGATCATCGAAGAACACATGGTAAAGAGGTCAGTAAAGTAGAGCAACTTGATCGGGAGCTTACTACTATCCAGGCTCTTCATCATACTGCCAATACGGGTGTTTCCGGCGGAAAGTTTGAAATTCAAGATAAAGCCAATTTCGCTGATAATGGCCTTTTCGGCAAGATCGCTAATTTTGCCAAAGTAAAAGAAATGGGACCAGAAAACGCTTTTACAAAAAATCTGGGCACAAAAATTAAAGCAGGTCTTGGGCTTGGGTTGCTAGCGGCCGGTGGATTAGTCGCTCTTACTTTGCTATTCCCCCCGGCAGGTTTGGCTGTGGCGGCATTGGGAATTGGTGTGGCCGCAGGTGCTGCCATTGTTGCTGGCGTTACTTTTGCGGCCACTTATCTATTTGGTACTGCCATTGATGCCATTAATAACAAGATAGAAGAAGGAAAGATTAAGTCGATTGTCCGCGAAGGTATGAAAGCAGCATCAGAAAATTCACAAGAACACAAAACCGAACTAAAGGATAATTTAACAGTGAATGCCAAACTCCATCAACAATTAGGAGTAACGCGAGAATCCGTATTGGAAAGAAAATCTACTCCAAAACAGGAAATTGAAAAACCAAAAGATATGACTTCAAAAGTTGACTTAACAACAGAGGTGGTAGATGATAAGCAAAGCGAACACTCCCCCACTCCAGTAAACTTCTAAGGGTTATTAATTTAACAATCCAATAATGAAAAAAATAAGCTCCTATCTACTTCTTTATCTTATGAGCTCAGCCAGTTTTTCTCTTCCCAAAGGCTTTGTTTATTTACACGATGTAGCGCCTGATATCATTGAAGACATGAGATATGCTACCAATAACAATTTCATAGGAAATCCTATCCCAGGTTACAAACGCGGGGTATGCATAGTCACCAGACAAACCGCTCAACAATTAAAAAAAGCGGAAGAATACATCAAAACCAAAGGGTATACGCTTAAAGTATATGATTGCTACAGACCACAAAAAGCTGTTGATTATTTTTATAAGTGGAGCCGCAATGCCAAAGACAAGCGCATGAAACCTGAATTTTATCCTCGTGAAATGAAACAGGATTTGTTTAACCGAGGTTATATTGCTCTAACCTCTGGCCACACGCGAGGCAGTACCCTTGACTTAACTCTGGTGAAACTAACTGCCTCTCAAGAAAAAAAATCTAATCATCCTTTAACACGTTGCTACGATAAAAAGCCAGATTATCTTGATGACGATTCGATCGATACAGGAACTCGTTTTGATTGTCTGGATGTGTCAGCCAACATTGATTATTCCAAGTTGAGTAAAAACCAGAAAGCCAATCGCGAATTACTACAAAAGCTCATGAAACGCTTTGGTTTTAGACCTTATTACTATGAATGGTGGCATTTCACCCTGAAAAATGAACCTTATCCAGACACCTATTTCAATTTTCCAGTCGAATAAATTGTTAATATCAGAATTAACTTTGATACACCTATTCATGTCCTGGATGAGACAGCTAAGTCCAGCCCTTGAAAGACAATTAAAACCCATCATGGCCTTATTTTTTCTTTAATGATCGCATTAAATATATATTGAATATTATTTACTCATAGGTTATTCTTGCCAGCCATTTTAAGTCCATATCACTAACGGAGAATGATAGATGCGTGTTGCAAAATTACTTTTATTGACTTTGGCATTGAGCGGCAATTTATTTGCTCAAGATATCAAAGTAGTAGGAACATTAAACCAGACATTAAAAGCACCGCAAAATAAAACACTCAATACAAAACCCGCCATACAACAAATCAAACTGCTTAAAATGCAATTGTCAAATTCTGCTATCAAGGCACTTGCGAGAAAAACAGACATTACACTCAAAAAACCAAATACCATAGCCACATCGACAGCTCTCCCACCCAAAGTAGAATTAGGTATGAATAATGTGCCTGTTCTGAACCAGGGAAGCTTTGGAACTTGCGTCACGTTTGCAACGACTGCGGCCTTAGATGCTGCTTTAAACAAAGGTGACTACATCAGTCAATTGTGCCAATTACAACTCGGACTGTATCTGGAGAAAAACGGGCATGCACCAAGTGGATGGGATGGCTCATTGGGGCGTATAGTCTTAAGTCAAATGGAAAATTTTGGGATAGTCAGCAAAGAAAAACAAAAAACCATGGGATGTGGTGGGTTAACTGAATACCCAGACAACGAGCAACCGACCCCTGATCATGCCATGTCGCTTGAGCAATTCCATGAAATGAGTGAAGATCCTGAGACTAATCCTGTTATTTACACGCCGATCCTGGATGTTTATCAAGCTGTATTAGACAGAACAGACACCAACAAAACGATTAATGACATAAAAACCGCCTTAAATCAAAAAGATCGGGTTACTTTTGCTGTATTATTGCTGGATTTTGATTTGGGTGTTATGGGTGCTGTGGGAACGAATAAAACACAATTCGATACCTGGGTACTGACCCCTGAAATTGCTCGTGATATTTATCTTCGCCCATTTTTTGGCGGTCATGAAATGATTATCACTGGATACGATGACAATGCCATCGCTGTTGATGACAATGGTCGGGAACACAAAGGATTGTTTACTTTACGTAACTCATGGGGTGAGCAATTTGGAGACAAGGGTAATTTCTACATGTCCTATGATTACTTCAAGGTTTTAACCATTGAAGCACAACGTATCCGTGCTCTTGCTGATAATGAATCAGAAGAAGAGTCAATGACAGCCTGAACAAATCACCATCATAAAATAAATATGATCGGTTAAACTAAACTCCCCTCATCCTGGTTCACTTTGCAAGTGGACTAGATGAGAGGATTCCTAACAACCACAGCCAAACCTGATTCACCTACAGAACTTACGAAAAACCCCCATCTCTTTGTTAAAAAATGTTTTTAATTCGGTCATTTAGTTTATCTAAACTCCCTCATTAAAAACATTTTTTGCCTCGACCTTGGGGTTTTTCGTAAGTCCTGACCTATTTTAAGTCATCTGGAATAAGAAATTTCCCCGGAAGAACCGCATGAAATATATTATTTAAAAATCATTTTGTGTATAATATGATCATTTCATTTTTCTTACAAACATCATGACCCAAAAACCAACTAAAATCACACACCTTGTAGTATTAGGAGATAGTTTATCCGATAGAGGAACACTTAATAAACGGGAACTGCTGGGCTTTATCCCCATGAGTTATTTAAGTGGATTAAGAAGCAAATCTCCAAAAGGTCGATTCACTAATGGTTTTCTTTGGGGAGACTACGTCGGCGCGACTACAGCGGAACAATTTGAGATTGAACATATCCGAAGAAAATTAAGATTGCATAATAATGCAAGAGACAATGCGGATATAGGCGATGAATTACTCATCAACGATAAAGCACGAAGAGAAAATGAAAACTCTTTTAGCTTAAATGAAGACAATCATATTCTGTTTAAAGGGGAAAGATTTGCCCGCTTCTATTGCGAAGGTGGATTAACTTCTCATGACTACTCTTGTAGCTTTACCTTTAACCTGGTCCTGTTTTTTACAAGATTGATTCTCGCTACTTTGGGAGGAAAACGGACTCAATTATTGGCTGATGATAAAAAATACAATATTTCCAATCTTGAAAAATCTGAAACATTAGTTGTGGAGTGGTCAGGCGCGAACGACTTGATCACCGCTAATGACAAGCCTTCTCGTGCGGCTGCAGAGAAAGCCGTTAACGACCGAATGCAAAATATTGAAGCGCTTATTCATAATGGGTACAGGAATTTTGTTTTATTCAATTTGCCCAATCTCTCATTAACTCCAAGATTTCAAAGAAAAAATGCAGAAGAACAACGTAATGCATCAGATTGCTCTGAATATTTTAATCAGCAACTGCAGGCGAAATCTCTTGAGTTAATCAACAAATACAAAGAATTGGGAATTCCTGTCAATCTCTCCGTCTTTGATGTTGATGGGCAATTTAAGGAAGTTTACAGTAATCCCGAACAATATGGCTTTGATAGAGACAAGTTAAAATCACCCTACGTTGAATCGGATCTTTTTAAAGAAAATCAGAAAAACCCTGTCGATCAAAAAGAACATATTTCACCAGCCAAAGGATATATGTTTTGGGATGATGTTCACCCGACTGCAACAATGCATGACTGGTTAGCTGAGCGTTTCAAAGAGAAATACTATGATAAAGTTTTTCGATTTGAACCACCGCTTCAGGCAAAGCATAGGCACAAAGAAACTGCTGATGCTCTGGCAAAAACAACAGACTCCATGGTCAAAACCGATAAACCGGTAAAGAAGCTTCCGGAAGATATTGTATTGCTGTTGAATGCTATCCATTCAAGAGCACAATTGATGTGTCAATCCACTGATGCTCAACGACGTGAAAAAGGTGAATTATTAAAGCATTTTATTTTTGAAATAAAATGCCAACATGGAAACCTAGAAAACATCTATGGGTTAATCTCTGCATTTACCTTAAACCCTGACCATTCAAAAATAATAAAAACTCACCAAAATCCAATAATTGATTTCTTTAGAAACAAGGCGACGACAAGAAGCGAGGATGATATTGCTGCCTTACAAAAAGCAGTAGCAGCGTATTTACAACCTGAAGACAGCAAGGAACATCTCGTTAAACTTACCTGATAAAAGAAATCCTAACTTAATTGATCTGGTAAGTTTTAATGCATCCCTGATAGGGAACACGAGTACTTTTCACCCCATAAAATAGTCCTGCTTCCAAATTATTACACACTTGCTCTGGGCTTAAGGTGTCCAGGCACTGGGGTATTGTCTTATTTTGACAATTTGGAAAAATGGCGTCAGGAGTATTCATGGCTTGATAATACTCATTACCCCACTCATACAAATCGGACGTATAATAAGTAGTAAAATTGCTGACTCTCATTTGCTTGTCTAAATCAAAAATTTTCATTCCGGGATTGTTGTGATGCGCCCTACTAATTCCGGGAGTTGAAAACGCATAAATAGTTGAGCCATCGGATAATTGGATTTTCCTGAATTCCTCCATATGAGAGTGTGAGAACAGTATGGTGATTTGATCATAGGATCGATGATATTTGTCTAATAACGTCAAAAATCTATCCAGATAAATGTCATGCCAAAACCGATTGCCATTATAGGCTGTACCAGGAGGAACATGCATCGCCAACAACAATTGCTTTGCACGATGATTTTTTAATTGTTGCTCAAGCCAAAATAATTGTACAAAGGCATCCCTTTGTTGGTTAGGATACTTTGGTAAAAAAACAGGAGTTTTGGTCCATTGAACTGAATTAAGTGCTATTAAAATAATATCTTTATTATCAGGGATGACATAACTGGAGTAATACCCATCCTTGTACATATGAGTATCATCTATAATTAATCCATCACAATGAGCGCAAGCACCAGCCCAATCCGAAGCCAAATTGAGCGGTGATTTATTGTCTGAAGAAAAGGGCTGATAATTACCAAGCAAGGAATCGTTATTCCCTGTAATATAAAACATTGGCTTTTGATCCGGATTGGCTTCATACAAACCATGAAATACAACTTGTTCATACTCTTCTTTTTTAGATGTTGAAAATAACGAGTGGGTAGGCAGATCGCCTAAATGCAGAATAAAGTCTACCTTTTGAGACAACTCCTCAAATCGTTTGAAGGTGACATCCAAAAACTCCTTTCCAGTATCCTGCCCATCCTTTGCTATATTTTCTGCACCATAATGAATATCAGAGATCGTTAGAAACTTTGGCGCAGAAAAGGCTAAAGAAACCAAGCCTGTTAACAAAAGAACGACCCGAATAATAAAATTCAATTAATACTCCAAATCAATTTATTATGATAATAATCAGTTCTCAATTATAGCTCTTTTACAATCACTTTGAATACGGCACAACCCAAATGCAGAAAAAATATTCCATTTGACGAGTTATATCGATAAGGATTACATAAGAACCAGTCGAGATCCAGGGTACGTTCGGGCTGATGAGATGCATAAGCATCGCCTCGAAGCCTTGGCACGAAATATTAAATCCCATACAAGGCTTCGAGACGGCATAAATGCCTCCTCAGCCCAAACGGTTCGAGATAACAACTGACCTTATCATAACTTCACGTCATTTAAATCGTGTTTTGGGCAGAACAGCACATTCAAAACCCAATCCCTGATGATGCCTTCAGCTCAAATCAATTCAAAATCAGTTGTTCAGGACCGCAGACATGTTTGCAGCGCGACAATAAATGGATAAGGAGTATATGATCGATATCCAGGGCCCGTTCAGGCTGAGGAGATGCATAAGCATCGTCTCGAAGCCCTGGCACGAAATATTAAATCCCATACAAGGCTTCGAGACGGCATAAATGCCTCTCAGCCCAAACGGTTTGAGATAATGTTGCAAGAGCCCCGCATTACATTTTGTAATACGAGGCTAGTCTTTCTTTTAATTATCAAACTCAGATTATACCGCTTCCCGAATTATCCAGGTCCTCTCTGCCTTGTTTTCAGACCAAGGCGCTTGCACCCAAAGAAGCAAAGGTTTTCCTGATGGTGTAACAGGCATCACTTTGGAAGACAAGGCTACAGCGAATGAATATTTCTTGCCAATTGACTGTAAAGCTTTCCAAACGCTATTCGCATTAGACTGATTGTCTGTCACGATTAACTCATTGCCCCGATAAACCACATTCACATCCTGTCCTCTCAGTACCTGTCTTACTGCCGTTTCCAAACTCCTCCATTTGGCTTGATGAGCTCTCTGTAACTCAATTTGTGTAGGATTAAATTGGAACTTAATGCGACTATGAGGAGATAATACCCGCGCCAGTCGACTGCTTGTCGGGTTTTGCTGCAGGAAATAAGTGCATAATGCGTCTAATAATGGACGTCCCGGGCCAGCCGGTTTTCCGGGTAATCTATTGATATACATAGCAAAAGCCAAGGTGTGGCCATTAGCCGTATACAAATACCCGGATAAACTGTTCATACCTGTCATCGTCCCGGTTTTTGCCCGCACAAATCCTTGTTGATTTGGTGTTTTAAACCGTTTTTGCAAAGTACCATCCCGACCAGAGATAGGTAGTGCGGCGATGTACTCATAAGATAATGGGAAACGTTGATACAAGAATTTTAAAAGCGCCATGGTTTGCGCAGGGGTTACCAAATTATAACGTGATAACCCTGAACCATCTGTGAAAACCGAGTCTTTTAAATCAATTCCTGTTTGTTGCTGCAAAAAGTTTTTAATTACTGGTTGTGCTTGCTTCCAATCCACAGGACTTCCCTTGATTTTGGCAGCGGCATGCAAATATAAACTATCAGCATATAAATTATCAGAAGGTTTTAAAGTATCTGCCATCAGTTGGGAAATTGGCTTTGAATAGCGAGTGGCTATTAATAAAGTACCAGAAGGTGCCCTTCCAAGTAAAACTTGCCCATTTAATTTAATATTAGACTTGGCAAGCTCGCTCACAATCATGCCCTGGGCATACACAAAAGGACTCTTTATTGCGATACGTTGTTGAACAGCCCACTGCCCTAATCCAACACACCCCCTTACCGTTAAATTGTTCTCAGGATCCAAATAAAACCCCACACCACATCCTTTAGTACTTGCCTTCGTAGTCGCCTGATTATTCAGATTGATTGTGCCGCCTCCATCATCTACTTCAACAATAGCTGGATCACCTGCTTTAGCCCCCGGGTTCACCGTGATGGTTAACCGGTTAGAATCGACCATCAACGGTGCTATTGGCGCACCATAACTATACGATAAATCAGCAGTTAGCCAGCCAGGAGGATAGGCAGGAATAGACATCAGGCTACTGTCAATGATCACATTACCTTGAATAGTCGTGATATTCCAATCCTTGAGTGAAGAAAGCAAAGTTTTTAGATCTTCTCTACTAAACGAAGGATCGCCACTGAGATGTAAATACAAATTTCCGTGCAATACACCTTGTTGTAATTGATTGGCGCTTGTACTGAGTTGATTTTTAAATTGGTAGTCTGGCCCTAGAGCCATTAGTGCAGCGGCCTCAGAAAAAAGTTTCATATTGCTGGCAGGAATAAACAAACGATTTGCATTGCGTTTATACAGAGTTTCGCCAGAGGTTAGATCGGTCACCACTATCCCCAGGTTCACATGGGGATTTAACCGATTAATTAACTTATCCACTTCGAACTGCATACTTGCCGCGTGAGACGACAGTGCCCATACTGCCCACATGAATGCGCCAGTCAACGTCCTTTTCATCTAAATAAGTTCCTTAACATTGAATTTGACAATATAAATCAGGTTGAATTGTTTGATACATAGTGACAATTTCTGAGTTAGTTCCAATAAGCTAATCATATCGCAAGCCCAAACGCTCCAAAAGCCCTGCAAGGGTATCATTATCAAAAAATTTTACTTTTAACCAGCCTCCATCCTCACCTTCGTTTATAATTTGTACAGGAGCACCCACTTGCTCGGCCAGGATAGTCTGTAGTCGTTCAATATCTCTGTCTTTCCTCGGATTTTTGGGGCTGCCCATATCTTTATTTTTGTAAGATTTAATTTCTTGCTCCAAGTGCCTGACAGACCATTCCTCTCCAATAATCTGGTGAGCAAACATTTCTTGCTGATCAGGATTTAAGCCAACCAATACGCGAGCATGTCCAAAAGATAACACTTTGTCTCGAACTAACTGTTTAACCTTATCTGTTAAGGTAAGGAGGCGAAGAATATTTGCAACATGGCTACGAGACTTACCAACCAAGGCCGCGATTTCGTCCTGATGATAATGAAATTCTTCAATTAAACGCTTATAACCAGTTGCTTCCTCAATTAAATTCAAATCCTGGCGCTGAATATTTTCGATTAAAGTCAGAGCACACGCCTGCTTATCACTATAGTCACCAATTAGACAGGGGATTTCAGTTAATCCCGCCAATTTGGCCGCACGCCATCTTCTTTCCCCTGCAATAATCTCATATCGCTCTTTTGCAATGGGTCTTACAACCAAGGGTTCAATTAACCCTTGAGAAGAAATGGACTGAGCCAATTCCTGTAACTCAGTTGCATTAAAATCTTGTCTGGGTTGATACTGACCTGCCTGCAGACTCGTAATAGGTAAATAAGTAAATCGGGATTGCATATAAACAAATAAAAAATATCAGGATGTGAAATTGTTTCACAATAGAAGCTAGAATGGAATTGTATTGAGCTTGGCTAACAACAAAGAAAAATCCCCAAACGAGAAAAACTGACTCTAAACAGTCGGCCTGCTTATTATTTTTGCCTCTTCTTCCTTACTATTTTCAGTTTGAATTCCAAAAAAACGAATGGCGGAGTGATAAGGTACTTCTTTAGAATTGGATTTTAAGTCTTCGGCAAAGCCAGGATATTTCTCTAATAATTTCTTGCCAAGCTCAATGATATAGGAATCCTTGGAACGTTGAATGAGGCGCATATAATGTGCAGCAGTAATCAAGTCATTTGTAGACCCGGATTTCAATAATATCTCACAAGCAGATAGCATGGCATTCGTGCAACCTTGCGCTGCTGATTGCAAAATCATCTGTTTATACTGTGAAGATGATGGCGAATAAATCTGGGCCAGACGAAATAAAGCCAAGGGGTTCGTTTTAGCTAATACCTGCATTTCAGGTAAACGCTTTACTACAGCTTGCTTTAATCCTGAATCATCGGGCGCCTTGTGTAATTGTTTCACCAAAGCAGCGAATTCGCTACTTGGATCTAATTGCGCGGCCATATCTCAACCTTTAATTATCATCTTCATTAAAGACAGAATAAATGTTCAAAATTAAGGCAAAATTAAGGGCTGGCACTTTTACATTTTTTTTACACTTAACTGGTTTTTTAACCGTATTTTAAAGATGTAAAAGCCAAAAAAACGTTCCGTTGCGATCAAAACAGGGAATAAAAATTAAAATAATTTCTCATATCTGTCCCAACCCAAATGAAATAACATGTGAGCTAAAATTGCCGAGATCAATCCGTATTGCCAAAATAAAAAACCAAACAGTATGGACTGTGAAAGACTTAATAATACAAAAGAGTAAAGAAATCGTCTTGATGACGTACAACCTGCTGCAATATAAGCTGGAAGCTGGCCTACAGCAAAAATAAATCCACTTAAAAATATTGAAATAATTATAATTTCTGAATTAATTTGACTCGTAAACAATAAAGCAAAAAAGCTCGTTACATTCATCAGTCCCCATCTGGCAATGACTTCTTCTACTACCCCTCCATAAAGCACACAGCCATCAAGTCCTATTTTTGACCGCAACTTTGACATGATGTTAAAACTTTTTTCATCAAGTATGGAACCGACCAAACCATAATACAGGATACAAAAAATAACCAGACCTAAAAGCGCGTACAAAAAAGTAGGTAATAAAATCACTTGAAAGGCATTCAAACTGGCTTTGCCTTGCAAGAGGCCTTCCAGGAGAGGATCGCCTAATCCAGTACGTGAAGACAAGATGGAGCCAGCAAAGCTCATGACAAAGGTCATAAATAAGGTTTGCAGCACAACAAAACGACTAAATCTTTTTTTTAATCTCTCGGTATTATCGGCTAACAGAAAATAAACCAAGCGATGCATCGCGATTAAAACACCAGGAATGGATAAACAAAATAAGACAATAATTACAGGCCAATCAATTATCATTTTTCATCCTTTCGCAATACGCTATAAAAAAACCCATCCATACCCTGTTCTCCGGGTAATATCTGTTGACCATGGCCAGTCCATCTTCCCCAAGACCATTTGTCATCACTCACTTGGCAATCGGGATGCTCTGCAACAAATCGAGCGATTTGCAATTCATTTTCATTACTCATAATAGAGCATGTGGCATAAACCATTAAACCACCCGGTGCAAGCAGTGGCCATAATGAATTCAACATACTGTATTGTATTCGAGTAATTGCCAAAACCTCTTCATCCGTTCGTAATAATTTGATGTCTGAGTGGCGTCGAATCACTCCTGTGGCAGAACAAGGGGCATCCAGTAAAATGCGATCAAAGGGATGACCATCCCACCATCTTTTGGGTTCCGATACATCGCCTTGCACTATCGTTGCTTTCAAACCCAAGCGATTTAAATTATCTCTTACCCGTTGTAACCGCTGAGAGTCTAAATCCAAGGCAACACAGGAAGCCAAACCGGGCTCTCTCTCTAAAATATGGCATGTTTTTCCACCAGGAGCACAGCAAGCATCCAGCACGCGCTGCCCGGATTTTAAAGACAATAAATACGCTGCTAATTGAGGTGCCGCATCCTGAACTGATACAAAACCTTGTGCAAAACCGGGAAGCGTTGTCACATCACAGGGGATCGCCAAAGTAATTCCATCAGGCGCAACAGAGTGTTTAAAAGCCTCTATTCCAGATTTTTTTAGCAAATCAAGATACTCATCAACTGAGTTTTTCAACACATTGACTCGCAAAGTCATGGGTGGGTGTCTATCATTCGCTTCAGCAATGAATTGCCAATCGTTTGGCCAATCCTTTTGCAGACGCTGAAGTAACCAGTTCGGCTGTCCATAAATGAAAACAGGTTCTCCTGACAGTTTCTCCAGAATAGGGTCTTGTCGACGGCAAAAATTTCTTAGCACAGCATTCACCAGTCCTTTTGCCCAAATTTTTTTAACCTGCCCAAGTAAAGATACTGTCTCCTGCACCACAGCATAATCCGGTTTATTCATATACTGCAATTGATAAATCCCTATCAACAAGACTATCCATACCTCATTATCTTTAGGTCGCTTAGTGATTAAAGTATCGGCTATGGATTGTAAACGAAAATAATGACGACAAAATCCATAGCAAATTTCTTTTGTCAGGGGAGATATATCTTGCAGAGACATCAAATGGGACAGGTTTTTTCTGCTTTCCATCAGAGCCGTCAAAATTTTTAAGGCCTGGAATCTATCATTTGCTTTCATTGCAACATTAAACCGCTATGCAATTGTGTTTTGCCAGAATTTAACCAATCCTTAACCGAAATAACCTTCGCTCCGGGGAATTGGATCTTTTCCACTAACAGCGCTTTATCTCCGGTAGCGACCAACAATCCATTTTTATCAATATTTAACACTATACCCGGCGTCTCGCTACTCATGAACTCAGTGACTTTTGCCTGATGAATTCTGAGCATTAATTCCCCGGCCAGTGTATAAGCAATGGGCCATGGATTAAATGCACGAATTTTTCTATCTATTTCGACTGCAGACTGATGCCAGTTAATTCGCGCTTCTTCTTTATTAATTTTACCGGCATAAGTCGCCGATTCATTGTTTTGCAATTCAAATTGCGCTGAGTTGGATATTAAAGCCTCCAACGTATCCAATAGCGGTTTTACTGAAATTTTTGCTAATTTATCATGCAAACTACCAGCAGTATCCGAGGCAGTCACAGGACAAATGGCCTTGCATAGCATAGGACCTGTATCCAGTCCAACATCCATTTGCATAATGGTCACTCCGGATTCAGCATCGCCATGTAAAATCGCATGTTGTATTGGAGAAGCGCCGCGCCAGCGCGGTAACAGAGAAGCATGGACATTAATACAACCCAAACGAGGAATTTCCAACACTGCTTTTGGCAATATTAATCCATAGGCTATCACGACCATTACATCAGGCTTTAAGGCAGAAAGTTCATCGATAGCTTCCTGATTTTTAAAATTAAGGGGTTGATAAACTGATATCTGGTGGTCTATTGCCCATTCTTTTACAGGAGACCCCTGTAATTTACGGCCTCGGCCAGCCGGCCTGTCGGGTTGAGTATAAACGGCCTTGAGATGATGCTTTGATTGAATTAAAGCATCCAGACAGGGTAAGCCAAACTCCGGAGTTCCAGCAAAAACTATAGTTAATCCATTCATGGTTTACGGGCTTGTAAACGCTTGAATTTATCCAATTTCCGGCGAGCCATCATTCTCTTCAATGGAGACAACATATCGACAAACAATTTGCCATTCATATGGTCAATTTCATGTTGTAAACACTCGGCAAGCAGTCCTTCACCCGTTATTTCAAACGGTTTGCCAAACCGGTCCAATGCCTTCACTGTGACTTTTTCAGCTCTGACTACGGTATCATAAGCCCCTGGGACAGACAAACAACCTTCTTCAAATTCTTTTTCGCCATGAGAAGAAACTATTTCAGGATTAACAATAACTATCTGCTCTTTTTTATCTCCAACGACATCAATGACAGATAAACGCAAACTGACTCCTATTTGCGGCGCGGCAAGCCCCACTCCACGAGCATCATACATTGTATCAAACATATCATTGATTAATGTCTGTAAACTCTCATCAAAGGTCTCTACTGGTTTAGCTATTTTTCTTAACCGTTCATCAGGTAAATAAAGAATCTTGCGAATTGCCATTGTTTATCTAGTTCTCTGCACATTAATCATGATATTATCCCCGATATACGGTAATGCTGCAAGATGCTAAGGCTCAACTAAAGGGATTGATGCATGAAATATTGTCTCCTCATTTTCTGTTTCATCATATCATCCATTGCTCATGCCTTAAGCCTAAGGCCAGATTCTCCATCCCGTTATGTTGTACAACCAGGAGACACCTTATGGAGTATCTCCAGCCGTTATTTGAATAATCCCTGGGAATGGAAAGCATTATGGCGCGCAAACCCGCAGATTCAAAATCCCGATCGCTTATATCCTGGCGCAGTGCTCGCTTTAGAGTATTATCAAAACATTCCCTATCTCAGAGTCCTGTCTAATGGAACAATCAAGCTTTCCCCCAATATAAGAGTGACACCCCAGGAAGACGCCGTACCACCAATTCCATTAGGAGATATCAAACCTTTTTTGGATGAATCGTTAATCCTGGATGTTAATGTCCTAAGTCGAGCACCGTATGTGGTAGCGCTCATGAGTGAGCGGATGCTTGGCGGCCAGGGAGATGAAATTTATGTCAGAGGCTTGCATCCCTCCAAAGAAATGCCTCAAGGAGGGACTATAGGATACTCTATCTTCAGGGGAGGTAGAAATTATTTTGATCCCATAACCCATGAATTGTTAGGTTATAAAGCGGTCCTGGTCGGTTATGGAGAATTGGTTGCTGGCGGCGAACCCGCCACGGTTTTATTGACCAGCATCAATCAAGGCATCAAAATCAATGATAAGGTATTGATTAATAACCACCCTGAATTTGAATTATATTTCGAGCCCGAAACTCCTGCCAGACAAGTCAGGGGATACATTATTGAAATGCCTGACAATATGCCCGCTGGAAATACACAAGAGGCTATAGGAGGAGTAATCATCATCAATCTTGGAGAAACATCCGGAATGAAACCGGGAGATGTTTTGGCTATCTATGGCAAGGAACGTATTGTCAATGATCCCCAAAATCATCTTAGACCTATTACCTTACCGCAAGAGCGTCTTGGTGAAGCCATGGTGTTTCGTGTTTTCACAAAAGCAAGTTATGCCCTGATAGTAAGATCCACACGCGCCATTCACTTATTAGATACAGTAACGAACCCATGAGTAATCTGCAACCCCTCCTCGCCTTAAACAGGATGAAAAAAATTGGCCCCAGGACTGTATTAAAACTACAAAAAAGATGGCCTGATTTAAATCTTATGTTTCAACTGTCCAGTGCTGAACTGGAACAAGCCGGCATACCACCTTTACTGGCACAAACCATAAAAAATTTTGACCAGGACTTTATAAAAGCTGATTTGGACTGGCTCAATTCATCAGAAAATCATCATATTGTAACTTGGGACTCCCCCTATTATCCTGCATTACTCAAAGAAATCGCAGATCCTCCCTTTATTTTATATGCAAAAGGCGAACTTTCTGCTTTGACACAAACTAGTCTGGCAATTGTTGGAAGTCGTAATTCTTCTGTGACAGGGAATGAAAATGCTCGGGCATTCTCCAGTGAGATTTCCAGGTATGGGGTAACCATAGTGAGTGGTTTGGCCCTAGGAATTGATGCCCATGCCCATTTAGGTTGTCTGGAAGCAGGTGGCAAAACAATAGCGGTTTTAGGTACCGGAATTGATTGCGTCTATCCGCGTCGACATTTAAAATTGGCGGAGCAAATTACCGAGAATGGCTTATTATTAAGTGAATTTCCTTTAAAAAGTCCGCCAATCGCTGGACATTTTCCACTCAGAAATCGTATAATAAGCGGTCTATCATTATGCATTTTGGTTATCGAGGCGGCAATTAAAAGCGGTTCTTTAATTACAGCGAGAATGGCTGTGGAACAAAACAGAGATGTATTGGCTATTCCCGGTTCGATTCATAACCCGTTAGCCAGGGGCTGCCACCACTTATTGCAACAAGGTGCAAAATTAGTAACCTCAGTGACTGATGTTCTCGATGAGCTAAAAATAGAGCACCATCAGATCGCTTCTAATAAACCAATTTTTTCCCTTGCCAGCGGTAAGGAAAACCTAGTAAAGTTCATTGGTTTTGAAACTACGGCTATAGATCAAATCATTGTTCGTAGCGGATATAGCATGGAACAAGTCACGAGTGGACTGGCTGAACTAGAATTGAAAGGGGCTGTTATGGCAGTTCCCGGTGGCTATATAAGGTGTGAATATGAAAGATAATTTATTTGAAATGTTATTGAATTTGTTTGAAAAAAGTCTTACTCAACTCCAAAAAAGCCATAAATCCAATGATCAGGACTCCCAAAATCAATTGCTTGAAGAAGATCTTTTAAGTACTGAAGAGCAATCATTGTTTATCAAATCCGCTCAACATAAATCAACGCGTATTTTTACTTACGATGAGCAAATGAAACTGACAAAAGCCAGCTATCAATTTCTAATGCGCATGAAATTATGGAATATCATCGATATCGATCAATTTGAATCAATAATTAATCAACTACAATTCTCTGAATCTCGTATTGTAACCTTGCAAGAAACAAAATGGACTATAAGAAATGCTCTGGCATCCACCTTGAATGAAGAGCAGTTAACTTTTCTTGATCTTGTGCTATACCAAACAGAAGATGAATTGACAATTCACTAATTAATGAGTGTACTGATATCAACCCATTCATGAACTGTTAGTGAGCCACACAACCCATAAAGGATAAGGTTTATTTGATATGAGTAAACACTTGGTGATCGTTGAATCACCCGCGAAAGCTAAAACAATACAGAAATATTTAGGAAATGATTATGACGTGTTAGCGTCTTATGGTCATGTGCGTGACCTGCCTGCTCGTAAAGGGTCAGTAAACCCTGAAGAACATTTTTCCATGACTTATGTTCCTATTGAAAAAAACGCGAGACATATTGACACAATAGCGAAAACTCTTAAGAAATCAGACTCTCTGCTGCTGGCAACAGACCCTGATCGAGAAGGAGAAGCTATCTCGTGGCATATTTTTGAATTAATGAAGGAACGAAATCTTTTAAAAGACAAATCGGTGCATCGAATCTTTTTTAATGAAATTACAAAAGCGGCAATCCAGGATGCAATTAATCATCCTCGATCCATTTCCATGGATTTGGTAAATGCCCAACAAGCCAGACGCGCCCTTGATTATCTGGTTGGCTTTAACTTGTCCCCTTTGCTATGGAAGAAGATTCGACGAGGATTATCTGCCGGGCGAGTACAAAGTCCTGCGCTTAGGTTAATTGTTGAGCGAGAAGAGGAAATTGAACGTTTCATTGCTCAAGAGTACTGGAAAATAATCGCAAAATGCGCTCATGCCAGCACCGAATTTGAAGCACGGCTGACCCATTATAACGATGAGAAACTCCAACAGTTTTCAGTCACTCAACAAGAACAAGCCCATGAAATAAAAAAGCAGCTGATAGCACAAGCACAAGGCTTTTTAACAGTTACTCAAATTGATAAAAAACAACGTAAACGTAAACCATCCCCTCCTTTTATTACCTCTACCTTACAACAGGAAGCCGCCAGAAAATTAGGTTTCACAGCACGTAAAACCATGATGGTCGCTCAGCAATTATATGAAGGGATTGATATAGGTACAGGAACAGTGGGTTTAATCACTTATATGCGTACTGATTCAGTCAACCTGGCAAAGGAAGCAATTGATGAAATACGCGATTATATTACTCATCGTTATAAGGCAGATAATTGCCCAAGTTCTCCCAGAATTTATAAGACTAAATCTAAAAACGCTCAGGAAGCACACGAAGCCATTAGGCCAACTTCTATCAAACGAACACCAGAAATGGTGCAGGGCTCTCTGACAAGCGATCAATTTAAACTCTATAACCTAATTTGGAAACGTACAGTAGCCTCCCAGATGGCTGATGCCATCCTGGATACGGTGAGCGTGGATTTTAGTTGCGGTAAAGGGAATATATTCAGGGCTAATGGTTCAACAGTAGCCTTTCCTGGCTTCCTTTCTGTCTATGAAGAAGGACGAGATGACTCTAAAGACGAAGACAATGAAGATAAAATTTTACCTGCTTTCAATGTAGGTGAAAAAATAAAAGTATTGGATATTGAAACCAATCAACACTTTACTGAGCCACCCCCTAGATATTCTGAAGCAACCTTAGTTAAAGCTCTTGAAGAATACGATATAGGCAGACCATCTACTTATGCCTCTATCATTCATACTTTGCAACAGCGCGAATACGTGGTAGTTGAAAAAAAACGTTTTTTGCCCACTGACGTGGGTAGAATTGTCAATCGATTTCTAACCAACTATTTTACTCGCTATGTCGACTATCAGTTTACCGCTGGCCTTGAAGACACACTCGATGCCATCGCGCGTGGAGAAAAGGATTGGATCCCTGTTCTGGAAGAGTTCTGGCAACCTTTCGTCCAGCAAATTCAGAATATAGATGAACAAGTGCAAAGAAAGGATGTCACCACGGAATTACTGGATGAAAAGTGCCCTAAATGTCAAAAGCCATTGTCCATTAGGCTTGGCAAGAGAGGGCGATTTATTGGCTGCACAGGATATCCGGATTGCGATTACACTCAGGACATAAGCAATCCAGAAGGAGAAAAAGCAGAACCTGAAGTCGTGGAAGGCAGAGCTTGTCCTTTATGTCATGGAGCTTTGCATATTAAAACCGGTCGCTATGGAAAATTTATTGGATGCAGCAATTATCCTGAATGCAAGCACATGGAGCCTTTAGAAAAGCCCTCTGATACCGGAGTCACATGCCCTAAATGCAACCAGGCAAAAATTCTGCAGCGAAAATCAAGGAAAGGCAAAATCTTTTATTCTTGTGGAAATTACCCAAAATGCGATTATGCTCTGTGGAATGAACCTGTTGATTTACCTTGCCCTAAATGCGCATGGCCAATCTTAACCTTAAAAGAAAGCAAAAAATTTGGCCGTCAAATTCTTTGTCCTCGCGAAGGTTGTGATTACTCTGCCAAGGAAGACTAGGTACTTTTTTACTCTGGAAATTACGCCCTCAGACTATTGGATCGCGAATAATATGTCTGTATTAGTCGCGCTCCATTAATCCATCCGATTATCTCAACTCACTAAGGGATTATTATGCTTCTGTAAGTATAATTTGGCCAAATGATAGGAAGCGTAATCAGTAATATGCCCTGAATCACGAAACACAGGAATGCCATTGATATCTACCTTGCACACCCCGGACGGACACTGAGCCACTCGTGGGTCAATAATGACCAGTGTCTTGTATTTTCGTTGCATTTTTGCAAACAAATTATCGAACCAAATCTGTTCACTGACATCCAGGTTAAAATCACACCGCTCGGGATTGTATTTTTTATGCAGCTTGATATGCTCAAAAAAACAATTGTAAGGATTTCCCTTAGACAGTGCGATTGATTTGATTAATACAGGCTTCGCTCCTGAAGCGATAATAAGCTGCAAAGCCTTATCCAACGCCTTTTCAATGCGCTTTAAAGAAAGCCCTTGAGATCGACCATCATTCAATTGATTGATAATTCTATCACCAAAATAACCATTCCAATTTTGGCCTAAAATAACATAATCATAATGGTTGGTTTTAATCATATTAAAATAACGATCCGTTTGATCATGGCATTCCTGGTATATCCTATTTTTAATATTCCAATCAAATTGATATATTCCAGGCAAAGCAAGACAAGCAACCGTTGCGTGAGCCAAAATGGATACATTAGCCTCTTTTGCCAGCGTATCCATAAATCCCCAGTGCTGATTGGAATAAGAGTCACCGATCATAAAGCCGGTTCGACTGTCCGCATTTTTTGCTCCAAGAACACATTGATGATTGATTTCGATATTTTTGCGTTCCAAACACAAAGGTCTCTGGGGATTTTTGTACCTGTTTAACTCCGCATAAACCTGAATAGCTTCATTGAAACGATGAGGGTACCCCGCATTCCTTTTAATCAGATAATCACTCAAGTGAGTAACAATAACCGGCATAATCAATAAACAAACCACGGTATAGCCAAACCGGATTCGATGCAATTTCCTTGCTGGTTTTTCAATAAATCGCCAGGAAAGATAAGCGATAAAAAATATCAATCCAAAAGTAACCAAAAGGACCAAATTAGACTCTTCAATGTTTAAATAGCGCATTAAAGCCAATACAGGCCAATGCCAAATGTACAAGGAATAGGAAATTAATCCTATGAACACCAGAGGTCTTAATGAAAGAGCATAAGTTACTATAGGTTGCGGCTCTTGTTGTCCGGCGGCAATCAGTATGGCCGTTGCAAGGCATAAAATTAAAGTATACCAATTGGGAAAACCTATATTGATGTCATGATGCATTGCGATATAAAACAGCGTCAGAACAGCCAAAATAGTTATAAAATTTAATACATATTTATTGACCAAAAAACGGTCGCTCCTTGAAGTGGAAGCAACACAGGCACCAATTAAAAACTCAAAGATACGACTGGAAAATTGATAATAAGTTTTTGCAGGATTACTCCAAGAGTAATACATGGATAAGGCGAAAAAAACGATGGTTAACAAATAGATTATCTTGATTCGATGTTGTTGACTGACCAATCGATAAAGCAAATAAAGTCCAAGCGGCAAGATAAAATAACATTGCCATTCTACGGATAAAGACCACATATGCAGAAGAGGCAATTGATTACTATCCGGAGAAAAATAATCGCTCGTTACATTTTTAAAGAACACATTCGACGTAAAAATAGACGTTTTGCGAGCGCTTTTACTAAAAAGCATCAAGTCATCAGGCAGGTAATAAAACAGGGTAACCAAGGTAGTAGCAACAATCAAACAAATAAAAACAGGCTGTAATCTCCATAATCGCCTGCTGTAAAATTCCATAAAAGAAAAATGATTATTTTGCAAAGATTTTTCAATGATGCTTGTAATGAGAAATCCTGAAATAACAAAGAAAACATCAACCCCAATAAACCCGGAGGGGAAAAGAGTTAAGCCTCCATGAAAAAATAAAACAAATAAAATAGCAATTGCTCTTAAGCCATCAATATCTGAGCGATAGTTCACACTACAATTTCCATAAAATGATTATTGATTAATACTAATTACATGCCTACCATTGGACTTTATTATTGCGCAAAGGTTTGCAAATTGGGAAATTCAGAGTTATATCACAATAATCTTCTTTTAGTGTGGTTCATTCATCAATTGTTCAATATAGCGTCTGCAGGTTAATGGTTTATATAAATAATTAATTAAATAGCGAGTTCCACCAGTTCCTGTGATTATCAAAGTACCATAACTTAAAATACTGCCTAAAATGGATTGACGTATGTCTATCGTTTCAATTTTATTTAGAGGGATATCCACTGTTTGCCTTACTATTATGCCGGTGCGTAAAATAACCTGTTTCCTTTTTATGGTAATAGAAGAAAAATGATAGGTTACCCAGGTAATCAATATCCAAACCAGTGCAAAAAACCCTAAAAAGAGGCTAACTTCACGCAACTGGATAATATAAATATAAATTGCCATCACTAAACCCAATCCAACGAAAGGACCCAAAAATATGATCCAATGCAATCTGGTAAAATAAATGACATTACTTTCTGTAGTGTTTTCAGCCATTGATCACCTTTATACCTCAAAAAAATATAATATTGCACGTAACATTAATTTGCTATTCTATACATAAATCAACTTATTTTACGATAGTCTAACTCTTTAATGGATACCTAACAATTAAGGCAAACGCCATGAAATCAATCAGTCAGTGCTTAAACAAGCAACTCAGTACAATTTGCAAGCACTCCATGCAACTGGAAGAATTATCTCTTAAAATTTCCGAGTTTCTTCCATCTCATTTAACTTCCAAATGTCAAGTAGGTAGTTTTAATAAAGGGAGTTTGGTTTTAACCACAACGAATGCTGCTTTTGCTTCAGAAATACGTTATTTGCTTCCTGAATTACGGGATAAATTGAGAAAAGAAGCTGGGCTTTATCAGCTTTCTTCAATTAAAATTACCATCATTGCTCCCTCCTACCAAATGGAAAACCCTGCACAAAAAAAATCTCTTACCCTGTCTGAAAAAGCCAAAGCAACCATTATTAGTGAAAGTCAACACTGTGCTTATGAACCACTGAAAAAGGCATTACTGCATTTGGCTCAAAGTGAATAAGTCATTATCCATCTTATTTGTATAATGAACTTTTATTAACTATAATGCCAAATATTAAGCCAATCCGTTAGAGCTTACTATGCCTAAAATAAATAACATTGTTAAAGGAACAGACTTAACTCCCCATTATCTGAGTGAGCAAAACAAAGAATTTAAAATCTATCGTTATAATAATGAAGTTTATGCTGTTCGTTTTGAGAATGATGATCCCACAGATTATGTTTCAATGTGGAAAAGTCACAAAGGTGAACATGCAGAGAACATTGAAATGATGGAGAATATTGAGGAGGACTACAAGGAACTTGGAAAAGGAGAACAAGGAACAGTCTATGAGAAAACAGAAGATAAGGCTATGAAAATATCTCGAGGCAAACAGCCAAGAGAGTTTTATGAAGGAATCAACCTCCATATTTTAGAACAACAATTTTTGCTTAAATATCATGGTATTCAAGAGCACTTCGTCCTAGGACTATGGAATATCAAAAATGAAGAAAACATGTATTTCTACATGCCTAAAATCAATGCCATACCGATTAACAAAAAAATCGACCAGCCCAAAATCGAGGAATTTATTCTTGCGCTTAAAGAACTGAATGATGCAGGGTGCTGGCATCCTGATTTGGCGAATAATCCTTACCATATTAGTCCACAGAATCTGATTGCAACAGAAGAAACGGTCAAGACCATTGATCTTGATGGTGGTTTTCGATACGACAACGGCAGAGTTGATTCTCTAAGCAGGAAGTCTCTTGTTTATGGTAAAGATCAATGGCTATATGTCTATAATTTCATCTATCCACCCACCGATGAAGAGGATAGCAGGATTGATTGGAGAGCCCCTATAGAGAAATGGTATGAAAACAACAGAGGTCAATCGTTATCGGATAATCCCGATGCGTTGCTTAGATTTTACCATGAGGGACTTATATCATTGCCAAAAAAACTTGTCCATGATCTGCATGAAACTATATTAGAAGAGTTATCCCAAGATAAAAAGTTTAAAAAACATTCGCATGAAGTCGATGTGAATCGCTTTTTTAGCCCGAAAAAACAAGAAATATATGAGGGTCTAAAGGGGGATGGACTGAAGAGAGTGATTCTAAAAGAGCTTAGAGACTCTTTAGCGGACATAAGAACCATGGAGCAATTGGAGGAAAAAAAACTGGAGTTTTTGGCTTCCCCGGAAATGCAAATTCTTGCTGAAGGTCAGGATAAGACCACAAAAAAACTGAACTTAAAAACCAGTTCTCGCAAAAAGGTGATGGTAATATTTAAAGAGGCAGAAGAACGAATATTGAATACCCCTAATGTCAGTATTTAGGGCGTGTCAATTTTAAATTCTGTGAATAGTATGCTTTTATGTGAGTTAGTTTCAGCTTAATTCAAATAGCTCTTGAAAAATTAATTAAGCCTTTCTCATGGCAAACTTATAGCGTTTCGACAAATCTTTTTAAGTAAGGCTCCATTGATAACTTCTCCATAAAAATAGGCCCTCACCATTTTCTTCTTTCGCTAACATTTCTTTTGAGGATCCGCTCATCATCGATATTGGCTTCCAATCGATAAAAATGCATTATAATCAAATTAATACAATATATTTTAAATCCTGCTTAAGATGATCATGCTGAAACAAATTGTGCTAACCGGGCTTGTTATTATAGGGATTGTCATTACGCTAATGTACTTATTTCAGCGTCACCTCATTTATTTCCCTAACAGGCATACCCCAAAGCTGGAAGATTACAATGCATCGGATATGAAAATAGTTTCCTTACGTACAAAAGATAATTTGCATTTAAAATCCTGGTATAAACCTGCGAGCAAGAATCACCCTACAATCCTCTATTTGCATGGAAATGCTGGACATATTGGCTACAGAATGCCTTTGGTGCGTGAATTTATTGCTGCTGGTTTAGGAGTCTTTTTATTAGAATACCGTGGCTATGGAGGCAATCCAGGCAAACCTAGCGAGAAAGGTCTTTATGAAGATGGAGAGGCAGCCATCGAATTTTTAATTCAACATGGAGTGCCATCAAAGAGCGTAATTTTATATGGAGAATCCATAGGCACGGGAGTTGCAACGCACCTTGCCACAAAATACCCGGTTTGTGCGGTTATACTTCAATCACCCTTTACATCATTAACCAGGCTTGCCCAGTATCACTACCCATTAAACTTCCTTAAACCCTGGGATCAATATAATTCACTTGCTCGTATGAAAAAAATTAATGCCCCCATTCTGGTTTTGCATGGAAAATTGGATCAGATAGTACCGTACCAAGAGGGCTTAAACGTTTTTAATGAAGCCAATGAACCTAAAAAAATGATCTCTTTTGACGACAAAGAGCATAATGATTTGTGGAGCGCTGATAATTTTTCGAGGGAAATTATTCAATTTGCTTTAAACCAGTGTTCCTAGCTTTTTGGATAGTTCATTGTTAAAGCATTTTCATCATCGGCGTTATTATTGAACTTAATCATCTATTTCCGCAAAGGCCATTGAAAATCTCCTTTCAACCCACGCCTTATTGAGGTACTGAAAGCAATCTTGCAGATAATCAGCCAATTCCTCCTCATCCAAGACATGCTCAAAACCTACAGGTTCAACGTCATGATGAAAGTATTCGCCGAAGTATTTCATTGAAAAATCAATATAATCTCGAGTATGCAAAATAAAAGAATGCCACATCTCATCGAGGATCAATAATGGTCCAAAAAGATAGGTTTTTTTCCCCCGCAACCTTCTTTGCTTATTAAGCCACATCCAGGCTAATAAATCCTCAAAGAGAAATAACCCTTCTTGTATAGAATATTCTGGATGAGAATGGCAAAAATGAGTCACTATTTTTTCATTTTTATAGTGAAGTAATTCAGAAAGAGAAAAACTCATTAACGTCCACAACAAGTTCTTTTATTACTTGGTTTCTGATTAATGAATCTAATTATTCTACAAATCATTTCTTCTTTAGCCATAATTGTCTCTTATTGTTAAAATCATTCAAGTTTAACCCAATGTTTGTAAAGGGCGCAACTGAATGTTTTTATTTTCATCAATCAGTATCATATGTTGTGGTGGCACATCTTCCCATCCTTCATCCAAATCATTTAGCCTTTCAGAAGAGACAACAACATAAGCTGGATTACCTTCTTCTTTTATCCATAATCCTTGAGTAGATAATACATACCCAATCAAATAATGCAGCGTCAAAGGTTTTTTCTTCTCATGACTGCAATAGCGGGTAGCAATAATCTTTTTACCATTTGTCAGACAAATATTAAAATAGGAAGGTCCACTATGGCCAAATTGTCCTATTACTTCCAATATTTTGTTAATAGTTTCTTGCAGCACATCAGCAGCCACCGATAGTTGATTAATGTCTCTTCCTTTTGCTAATTGCAAAAACAAACCAAACAAATGCTCAGAATCTGTTTGGCCCTTAACCCAATGGTAAATGTCATCATCCAACAAATGCCTTATATGCCTTTTCACATCAATAAAATCATTAATTTCCCCATTATGCATTAGCATCCAATCGCCATAAATAAAGGGATGGCAGTTGTAATTGGTTACTCCTCCTGCACTGGCAGAGCGAACATGAGCAAAAAAACAAGGAGACTGAATTTTTGCTGTTAAATGCAAAAGATTTCTATCGTTCCAGGCCGGATAAACGGATGTGAACAAAGCAGGATCAGAGCTAACCTCCGGTGAATACCACCCCAAACCAAAACCATCTCCATTCGTTCGATATTTGGTTTCACGTGCATGCAGACTCTGCATGATGATTGAATTCTTAGGTCTTACCAACACATTTTCCAATAGCGTAGGGCGTCCCAAATAAGCAACGAATCGACACATAACAGCCTCCCTAATCAAGTCATTCGAATAGCGAACTCTAATTAATTAACTACTTACAGCTTTCTATTACTCATATCCCTAAATCTGTAATCCATTAGGCTGTCATTGCGAGTTTTTAAGTACCCAATAATTGCAGCTCAACTCACTTTACCATATGACACAACGATTCTTACTCATCATAGGGCTACCATTTGGAATATTAAATGCCTCTTGAAATTGAGGAATATTTGCCAAGCTACCATTGACTCTGTATACAGCAGGCGGATGTGGATCTGTTGTCACTTGATTACGAAGTTGCTCCGGCCTGACATTCATAGCCCAAACATGAGCTGTTCCTAAGAAAAATTGTTGATCAGGGGTAATTCCCTCTATCGTTTTAGCATTCTTGTACTCTTTTGAACGTTGAAACGCTTTATATGCCAAGATCATTCCGCCCAGATCTGCAGTTGCTTCGCCAACAACCAATTGTCCCTGTACATGCAGATCGCCATCTACTACATATTTTGAGAATTGATCAGCAATGCATTCTGTTGCTTTCTTGAATTTTGATAAATCATTTGGCGCCCACCAATTTTTCAAATTTCCATAACCATCAAATTGAGCACCTTGATCATCAAATCCATGCGTCATTTCATGACCTATAACATACCCTATTGCTCCATAATTTATGGCAGTCGGAGCCTTTGGATCAAAAAAGGGAGATTGTAATATACCTGCGGGTATATTGAGGTTATTCATTGAAGGATCATAATACGCGTTGATCGTTTGAGGCGTCATCGCCCATTCACTTCTATCTACAGGTTTACCAATTTTGTCGAGATCTCGATTGATCAAGAATTCGTTTGCTCTAATAACATTCAATACGTAGGGGCCGCGATCTATTTTCAAGCTGGAATAATCCCACCATTTGGTGGGGTAACCAACTCGTTCTTCCATTAAATCCAGCTTTTTCAATGCCGCATCACGAGTCTTGGGTGACATCCAGCTTAAAGTTTTTATATCTTCTTGTAGTACTGCTCTGATATTTTTTAGTATATCCAAGACCTTTTGTTTGGATTCAGGAGAAAAATACTTCTCTACATACAATTCTCCGATTGCAAATCCCAATGCACCGTTTTCAGTGTTAACTACTCTTTTCCACCTTGGTAATAGTTTTTGTGTACCAGTTAATGCAGAAACCATCTTAAAATTCTGATCGACAAACGGTTTGGATAAATAGGGGGCGAATGCATCTATCAAATGCCAACGCAGATAAATTTTCCATTCATCCAAACTAACTGACTGTAATAATTCATTCATCGCTTTGAAAAAATCAGGCATAGCAAAATTGATTTTTTTAATTTTGCCCTGACTTCTAGCGCTCAAGTATTGAGACCAGGAAAAATTAGGTGTCAATTTATCCAACTCAGTAATGGTCATCATATGATAAATGGCGTGTGGATCTCGTTGCTCCACTTGTGACATGGACGCCTTAGCCAATTGAGTTTCAATATCCATTACAATTTTAGCTTCTTTTGCCGCCATTTCAGGACTGTCACCCAATAGCTCAAACATTTTAGTAAGATGGTTAACATAAGCTTCTCTTACCTGTTTAAATTTAGCTTCCTTCTTAAGATAATAATCTCTGTCTGGGAGTCCCAATCCCCCTTGCATAACAGCACCTATCATGGAAGTGCTGTCCTTAAAATCTTGCATGCTGCCAAAATTAAACAAGGGCCCTACGCCTATTTTGTGCAGATGAGCAATTTCAGCCTGTAAATCGTTCTGATTCTTCATTGCCTCTATTTTAGTGAATTCTGGTTGCAAAGGCGTGATACCTGATTTATTAATGCTATCAACATCCATTCCACTGAAATAAAAATCCCCTACTTTCTGCTCAATACTTCCAGATTTAGCATGAGTATTCTTGGATGCATTGATTAACATCTGATGAATAATATTTTGTACTTTCTCATTAACCACATGAAAGCTTCCCCAGGAAGCATAGTCAGCTGGTATTGGGTTATTTTTTTTCCAATTGCCATTGGCATAGGTATAAAAATCCACAGCTGGTGATACAGCAGTATCACGCCAGTCAAGATGGAGAAGATCGTTTGTATTATTATCTGACAAATTAGAACTCGAAGAAAAGGCTATAAAATTAGATAACATCATAACAATACAAGTTCCAATCTTAAATTTCATCCTGATATTCCCCTTAATTTGAGCTGTATATAAATTTCTAAAGAAAAAAACTGCATAGGTCATTATACTTAGTATAGATAATGCCTTTAAAATGATAATAGTGAAAACGAATATTCTCACCAAGTGGATGTGATGTATTCCTGTCAGGCTTCAACAGGATAATATTCAGGGTGAACTGCAGGAAGATAATTTTCTGTATCAAAATAGGTATATTCCCAAGCATCCTGCCTGACCATTAATTCACGCAACAATCTGTTATTTAATTCGTGACCAGATTTATATCCCTCAAATGCGCCAATTAAACTGGAACCCAATAAATAAAGATCACCAATAGCATCTAATACTTTGTGAGTAACAAATTCTGATTCAAAGCGGAGACCATCTTCATTAAGGACACGATAATCATCTACTACAATAGCATTATCTAAACTACCGCCTTTTGCCAGATCACATTCTCTCAATTTTTCATAATCTGAAAGAAAGCCAAAAGTCCTCGCTCTACAAACTTCCTTGACATACGATGTTCCAGAAAAATCAAAACTTACCGTTTGGGGTCTATCATTAAAAACCGGATGCTCAAAGCCTATGGTAAATGTTATTTTATATCCTTTATGAGGGAGGAACTGGACATACTTCCCATTGTCTTCGACTCGTATAGGTTTAAGAATTCGGATATATCTCTTTGCTGCATTCTGTTCTCTGATCCCCGCTGATTGAATTAAAAATACGAATGGGGCAGCACTTCCATCCATAATTGGAATCTCTGGGGCATTAACATCTATATAGGCGTTATCAATACCTAACCCCGCCAGAGCAGATAATAAATGCTCCACTGTTGCAATCTTGACCTTCCCATGATGAAGGGTAGTGCAAAGCATAGTATCTCCAACGTATTCGTAGGAGGCTGGTATTTCAACAACTGGTGACAAATCCACACGTCTAAAAACGATACCTGTGTTTACAGGGGCTGGTCTTAAGGTTAAAAGCACTTTCTCACCGGAATGTAATCCAACACCAGTAGCCTGGATTACCTTTTTAGGAGTTCTTTGTTTTATCATTCAGTGCTCACCTTTCTCTCTTATATTTATTTTGCACGCAAAAACCTTAAGATCTTAGCAACAATTTATTGATTAGTCTAATTTTTTTAGTTTTACTTAATGCAATTTTGAAAACCAAATACAAAAATTGCAAAAAAAACCATACGAACCAATTCGTGAGATATTCAAGAAAGAATGTTTGCGTACATCAAATTCATCCATATTTTCAAAACACATTCTCTCTTGAGATATCCCATTCAAAAGCTTCTATGCCTCTTCTTGTCTACGTAGAAATGCTGGTATGTCCAGGTAATCCACATCGGGAATACTCTCACTACCATTATTGCCTTGCTTTGTAGCCGTTGTTGTAGTGCTAGTCTGAGCTTGTTTACGAATTACTGCGGGTCTCTCCAGTTGTTGATAATCAAGAGAACCATCGCTTCTTGTGGTTTCAATCAAGCGAGCTCTGAGAGGAGGCTGCTGTTGTGGCTGTTGGTGACGCTGTCTATTATCACCCAAGCCAGTCACAATCACAGTCACTCGCATCTCGTCTGTCATTTCAGGGTCGATAACAGTTCCTACCACTACAGTAGCATCATCAGAAATGAATTCTTTGACCACGTCACCCACTTCTTCAAATTCACCAATAGACATATCAAGGCCAGCGGTGATATTCACCAATATTCCGCGAGCACCAGAGAAATTTACATCCTCCAATAAAGGAGACGCAATGGCTGCTTCAGCCGCTTGGCGTGCTCTTTGCTCACCCACTGCGCTTCCTGTGCCCATCATGGCCATTCCCATCTCAGACATCACCGTGCGAACATCTGCAAAATCAACGTTGATCAAACCAGGGCGAGTAATTAAATCAGAGATACCTTTCACAGCGCCAAGTAGTACATTGTTTGCTGCTTTAAATGCATTGAGCAAACTGATATTTTTTCCTAAAACACTTAACAGCTTATTATTAGGAATAGTAATTAATGAATCCACGTGCTCAGCCAAGCGTCGAATACCTTCATCAGCTGCAAGTGCTCTTTGTTTTCCTTCAAAAGAAAATGGTTTGGTTACCACAGCGACCGTTAAAATACCCAGTTCCTTAGCAATTTCAGCAAAAACAGGCGCCGCTCCAGTCCCTGTTCCCCCACCCATTCCTGCTGTAATAAAGACCATATCCGCACCACTAAGAATCTCTTTAATGTGCTCTCTGTCTTCCTCTGCTGCTTCTCTTCCAATTTGTGGATTAGCACCTGCCCCCAGACCTTTGGTTAAGGCATCACCCAATTGAATGTGTATTTTGGCGCTAGATCCTCTCAAAGCTTGCGCATCAGTATTCGCACAAATAAACTCTACACCATCAATATTTTCAGCGACCATATGTTCGACAGCGTTACCACCGCCACCACCAACACCTACAACCTTGATGACAGCATTATTTTCTTGCTGGCTGCTTTCCATTAATTCAAACATAACCCTGTCTCCCCTAATGTGCTGCTTTTTTCTTATTAAATAAATTAAACAGTTTTGAACTTATCGCATTTGACACTTTACAAGACAAAAATCTGCATTTGTTGTCATGCAAAATATCATGCAACCCCATATCTAATTTCTATCCCATACCAGGAACATTTTTAAGCATCATATCAGTGTTTTTACATGAAAAGCTAAAAATTTCCTTGAAACCATTCTTTCATGCGTGACCAAATGCTTTTACCATTATCATTCATTGCTGGCACATTATAGCCACTTTCATATTGCTGTTGAAAGCCATGAAGCAGTAAACCAACCCCTGTTGCAAACGAAGGATTTTCTGTCGCTTCAGTCAAACCGGAGACATAATGCGCACATCCTTTTCTGACTGGCATTTCAAAACAAAGTTCGGCCAACTCAATTGCTCCTCTTACATTGGAAGCTCCACCTGTTAGAACAATACCAGCAGCCAAACGGTCTTCAAACCCACTGCGACGTAATTCATTACGTACCAGTGAAAATAGTTCCTCGTATCGGGCTGAAACGACATCTGCCAAAGCTTTGGCCGATATTTTTCGCCCAGGTCTATCATTGACACTGGTCACTTCTAACATTTGGTTTGGATTGGCTAACTCTGGTAATGCACAAGCATGATTGACCTTAATTGCTTCTGCAGCCTTGGTTGGCGTACGTAAGGCCATTGCAATATCATTTGTCACTTGATCACCTGCAATCGGTATGACTGAGGTATGCTGGATAGCTCCCTCACAAAATATCGCAATGTCAGTAGTTCCACCACCTATGTCTATTAAACAAACTCCAAGTTCTTTTTCATCCTCGGTAAGAACAGCATGGCTTGAAGCTAATTGTTCCAGAATGATATCAATCACCTCCAAGCCACAACGCCTGACGCACTTCACAATATTTTGGGCAGCACTGACAGAACCTGTAACAATATGAACCCGAGATTCGAGCCTTACACCAGCCATGCCTATTGGCTCACGAATACTGCCTTGATGATCAATGATAAATTCTTGTGGTAATATATGGAGTATCTTTTGATCAGCAGGGATTGCCACTGCCTTCGCTGCTTCAATAACCCTTTCCACATCCGCTTGAGATACTTCCTGATCACGAATAGCCACAATACCATGAGAATTGAGACTTCGTATATGGCTGCCGGCAATGCCTGCATAAACCGTCCTAACCTCACAACCTGCCATTAATTCAGCTTCTTGCACAGCACGTTGGATTGAATTGACTGTGGTCTCTATATCAACTACAACTCCTCGCTTTAATCCGCGAGAGGGATGACGGCCAATACCTATAATTTCTATCGTTCCATCTGATGTGACTTCACCAATCAAAGCAATAATTTTTGAAGTTCCAATATCCAACCCTGTGATAATATTTTTTTCTATTTTTTTAGCCATTATCGTCCCATTTGTTGTTTCCACTGCACTGCCATGCCACGTGGATAACGCAGGTCCACGCCAGCCAGCTGATCTGCTTTTTCAGCAAAAACAGCAGGGTATGCTTTACAAAAACGCAGCAACCGTTCTTCTAACTCTTTCTTTCCTAAGTATATTTTCACATTATGATTAAGCAACAACACCCAGGATTGATTATCTCTTAAATACAATCCCGAAGCATTTAAACCGTATGATGATAATATCTTACTCAATTTTTCATAAACTTGTAAGACTTCCAATTGCTGAGATTGCGGCCCCTTTAATTTGGGAATATCCAAATCTGACGGAACAGAACCTTGATTGAATAACTTTCCATCCCTTGTCATGAGAGCATCACCCCAAATCGCCACAGGTTTTTTTTCAGTGAGTTTAATTTTCAATGTATCTGGCCAAACTCTTTCCACATAGGCCGTATCAATCCAGCTCATGGAGTTCAGTTCGCTTTGCAATCCTTTTACTGATAGTAAAAAGAAACTGGCATCCAGATATTTAGCTAACACATTCTCCAATTCTTTATGTGTTATATGTTCATATGTCGCTGCCACTTTGATAGTAGTAATTGGAAAACGTTCTGCGTCAGCAAGGTATAAATAGCCTAACCGACCGGCTAGCAGCAAGGCGCTAAGAATTAACAAACCCATTATCGTTAAATAACGCAAACCGACAGAGTTCACTTCCATATTTTAGTATTCCCATTCACAAGTAATTTGTCACCAAATGTTGACGACAGTTATGATGAATCATTGCTAAATGTATCAGTTCATCAAGTAAATCAGAATAGGCGATACCAGTTGCCTGCCACAATTTGGGATACATACTTATGGAGGTAAATCCAGGCAATGTATTGATTTCATTAAAGTAAATTTCTTCTGTTTTATCATTTACAAAAAAATCTACTCTAGCCATGCCTTTACATTTAAGATAACTAAAAATATCCGCTGCAGCCTGTTTTAATTGCTTTTCCAGGTTATTATTTAATTGAGCTGGAATAATCAAATCCGTTTGATTGCTTTCCAAATATTTCGCAGTATAAGAATAATAACCGTCAGGATGGTTTACTTTTATCTCACCCACCATACTTACTCTTGGTTTCCCGCAAGGAATACTGTTCTCCAACACGGCCAGCTCAATTTCCCTTCCGACAATAAATTCTTCAACCAGAATTTCTTCATCATAGCGCAATGCATCAGCAACCGCTGCATTTAGCTCATCCATATTATTTGCCTTGTGAATTCCCACACTGGAACCTAATGAGCATGGTTTAACGAACAGAGGCCAACCAAACTCTGAAGCGACTTCCTGGCAAAACTGTTGCCTTTCAGACGCATTGGTATGCCATGATAATAATTTATATCGTGCTGATTTGAGACCATTAATACAGGCCAGTCGCCTTGCCATATCCTTGTCCATTCCGATAGCAGAGGACAATACATCACATCCTACATAGGCAACACCGGCTAACTCAAGTAAACCTTGTAAACATCCGTCCTCATACAAAGGGCCATGAACCACTGGAAAAACAATTTCAGCATCAACTACCAAACGTCCATTAATTAATAAGCTTTCCAATGGGGTTGATTTTTCAGTAACAACAGGTAATTTATCAGAACAGGTGAGCAAATCATTATAATCATGACGATGAAATCGACCACTTTTATCCATTGCAATGGGTATAATATGATATTTCTCCGAATCCAGGTGCTTCAAAACCGATGCGGCTGAAACCAATGACACTTCATGCTCGCCTGATTTTCCACCATAAAGTAAAACCAAATTAACGGATTTGGACATTAGCGTCTCCAATGATATGTACTTCGCGCATCAACTCGATAGATGTTTGCTCTCGAACTTTAGTTTGCACTAAATGAATCAAGGCTTCAATATTAGCTGCCGTAGCAGTACCTTGATGATTGATAATAAAATTGGCATGTTTCTCAGAAACAACTGCCCCTCCAATGCTTACCCCCTTGAGACCACAAGATTCAATGAGTCGCGCTGCAAAATCTCCAGGAGGGTTTCTAAACACTGACCCACAATTATATTCATTAGTTGGTTGGGTATTGGCTCTATGGGTCAATAAATCCTTGATTAATTGTAAGGAAGTCTCTTTATTACCAGGAGTTAACTGAAGCGTAGCGGAGATAAACCATTCATCCCCCAAACCAGCAACATGGCGATAAGCCACTTCGAATTCGTCTGGTTTACGAGTTCTAATCTCGCCTCGACGATTTATCGTTTGTACTTCAATAACTGATTGCCAGGTTTCACCTCCATGACAACCGGCATTCATTCGCAAAGCACCACCCATAGTACCAGGGATACCTGCCCAAAATTCTCCTCCTGACAGATTATTGCGCGCAGAAAAACGAGCCATACTCGCACAGGATACTCCTGCCTCAACCCGAATACAGTTATCACTCAACAAAGTCATTTCTTTTAAACAGCCCTGAGTGAGAATTACGGTACCAGAAAAACCGCCATCGCGAATTAGAGAATTAGAACCTAAACCTAACCATAATAATGGCTCATCAGAGGGCAGCCGACTTAAAAACAAGGCCAAATCAGCTGTATTTGCTGGTTTATAGAGTCTTGCCGCAGGACCTCCAACTCGCCAGGTTGTATACTCAGCCAAAGGCTCATTGAAAAGCAAAGTGCCCTGATACTCTGTTACAAGACTGCTATCCATTCCCGTTATACTCATGTTTATTCTCACGCGTTTTTCATCAGGTTCACTGCCATTTGGCCGATGCTTCCAGCTCCCTGCATCAAAATAACGTCACCATCTTTAATAAATTCATCTAATGTGGCTTTCAACGATTGCTCGCTCACTATAGTCACTCGTTTATCTCTGGATCGTATTTCATTGGCCAGATTTTCACTAGTAACGCCTGGTATAGCTGTTTCTCCCGCCGCGTAGATATCCATCAATAATAACTCATCAGATAAACTTAAAACATCGACAAATTGTCGATGCAAGGACTGTGTTCTGGTATAACGATGGGGTTGAAACACATGAACCAACCGCCTCTCGGGCCAAACACGTCTAAAAGCATCAATTGTGGATAAAATTTCCTGTGGATGATGTCCATAATCATCCACAATAATTGCCGCGCCTTTTTCGAACTGTTTTTCACCAAGCATTTGAAAGCGGCGTCCCACCCCTTGAAATTTTTGTAACCCACGAACAATAGAATCGTCATCAACTCCCAACTCGGTGGCAATTGCTATAGAAGCTAATGCATTTAATACATTGTGGCGGCCTGGATATTGGAATTGTATTGTTAATTGTTTATGTGGAGCAGGCCGGACTACTATAAACTCACTCAGCATGCCCTTTTGAGTCCAATTAATTGCCCGATAATGAGCCTCTTCTTTAAACCCATAAGTTAAGGTTGGTCTTTGAATGGCTGGTAGAATGCGACAGATTTCCTCATCTTCCAAACAAACCACTGCCAACCCATAAAAGGGCAAATGATGTAAAAACTCCAGAAATGTTGTTCTTAGTTTTTCAAAATCACCTTCATAAGTATCCATATGATCAGCATCAATATTAGTCACTACCGCCATCATAGGCTTCAAAAACAAAAATGAGGCATCGCTCTCATCAGCCTCTACAACAAAATAAGCCGATTTTCCAAGCTGTGCATTGGCACCACAACTATTCAATTTTCCACCAATAACAAAACTGGGATCCAAACCACCTTCAGCAAGCAAACTACTGACCAAGCTCGTTGTTGTAGTTTTCCCATGAGTGCCGGCAATCGCGATACCATGCCTAAATCGCATGAGCTCAGCAAGCATAGCAGCTCTTGGAATCACTGGAATCATTAACTCGCGAGCAGCCAAAATCTCAGGATTATTAAAATCAACGGCTGAAGATCTAACTACAACATCGGCGCCTTTAATGTTTTCCACTCTGTGACCAATATAAACCTGGATACCTAATGACCTTAAACGTTGTACTGTGCCACTTTCACCGAGGTCAGAACCAGTAATACGGTAGCCCTGGTTATGCAACACTTCGGCAATACCACACATACCAGCACCACCAATACCAACAAAATGAATTTGCTCTACACGCCCCATTCGCGGAGATAAAAATTGCTCTGAGTTATTCAATATTCCCCCTTAAGCCGTCAGTGGTCTCAATCCAAGAGACTGCCAACGATTTTCATGATCTATGCGCAATAACAGTGCAATAACGATACAGTTAATTACCATACTGGCCCCACCATAACTGAGTAAAGGCAGAGTTAACCCCTTGGTTGGTAACAGTCCGGCATTAACACCCATATTAATGGAGGCCTGTAAAGCTAACCAAATAGTCAAGCCATAAGCTGTATAGGATGCAAAATGCCTTTCTTGAGTATAGGCGGTGTATCCTATGTTTAATCCTCTTACAACCAGTATACTATACAATGTGATGACAACTAAAATTCCAAATAACCCTAATTCTTCAGCAATCACAGCAAATAAAAAATCAGTATGTGCCTCAGGTAAGTAGAGTAATTTCTGTATACTTTCACCTAATCCGGTACCAAACCATCCACCTCGTCCAAAAGCAATCAATGACTGAGTCAATTGATAACCACTGTTGTATTGATCTGCCCATGGGTCTAAAAAAGCTGTTAAACGAGCAACCCTATAGGGGGAAGATACTGCCAATAAAGCAAGTGCTGTCACTACGACCAACATTAAACCAACATAGTACCTTAATCGGACTCCTGCTAAAAATAACATAGCCATTACTGTACCAGAAATGACAACTGTCGCTCCAAAATCTGGCTCGAGCAGTAATAAAACTGAAACAACAGCCAGTATTGCCATGGGTTTAATGAATCCAAAAATACTTTCACAAACTGCTTCTTGTTGACGGACCAAATACCCGGAAAGATAGAATATCATTGCAAGTTTCGTTAATTCTGAGACTTGCACACCAATCGGACCTATAGCTAACCAACGCCGACTGCCATTTACTGATTTACCGATACCGGGGATTAAAACAATGAGCAATAAAAACACACAAGCAATCATCATGGGCATGCTTATTTTTTCCCAAAAACTGCTGTCTGTACGAACCACAATTAAGGCTAGCATGAGTCCCACAAATAAATAACAAGCCTGGCGAATTAGAAAATGAAAAGGCTGATGAAAGTACTTTGTAGAAATCATAACAGAGCTTGATGCCACCATCATTAGACCAATTATCAGCAAACCAAAAACAGCTCCTATCAGCCATTTATCATAAAGCGATATCGGTCTACTGACGGGTTTGCCTCTTTGATTTAAATGCCTGGGTCGCATCGTGTTCACAATCCACGCACTGAGGATGTAAATACATCGCCCCTATGATTAAAATCACGGAACATATCCAAACTGGCGCAAGCTGGAGATAACAAAACGACATCACCAGGTTTCGCACATGTCTTGGCAATAGTCACAGCGCCCTCCAGAGAAGAAGCACGCACGACAGGGACTACTTTGGCTAAAGCCGATTCAATCTTGTCAGCATCTTCACCAATCAAAACAATGGAACGAACAAATTCTGAAACTGGCTGGGCTAATTCTTGAAAATCCGCCCCTTTTCCCTGTCCACCCGCAATAAGAACAATTTTCCCTTGCATAGAACCTCCTATTCCATTAATAGCAGAGATTGTAGCACCAATATTTGTTCCTTTCGAATCATTAATCCAACCTACTCCATCCACTTCTCTTACCCACTGGCATCGATGTGGCAGTCCAGGGAAGGTTTTTAAAACATTGAGAATATGTTGCATTGGGATTCCCGCTGCTTCGGCTAAAGCACAAGCTGCAAGGGCATTCATCCAATTATGGACCCCTTTTATTAAAATCGACTCAACAGGCAAAAGACGCTCCATTCCTTTCGCCAGATAAGTAGTGTTCTCTTGTTCAATCAAGCCCCAATTTCCTATTGAAGGTACATCTTTGCCAAAAGAGATGCATTTCATATCCGCTTGACAGGATTGTTGAGGAATTGTGCCAGCATCTTCGCGATTAAATAAAGCAGTCTTAGCCCCACGATAAACTCTCTGCTTTGCCTGCGTGTAGGCTTCCATTGTATGATGCCTGTCCAAATGATCAGGCGTTACATTAAGAATCGTTGCAACCACCGGCGACAAGGAATAAGTTAAATCCAATTGAAAACTGGATAACTCCAATACCCACAAATCATAATGATGTTCATCATCCAGCATATCTAAAACAGGAGTACCGATGTTTCCAGCCACAGCTACACGGAACCCAGCTGCCTTAGCCATTTCCCCCACCAAAGTCGTTACGGTGGATTTGCCATTAGTTCCTGTTATCGCAATGACAGGGGCACTAATCTCTCTAGCCAGACATTCTATGTCTCCATAAATTGATGCGCCTGCTTGACGTGCTCTCTCTAAGACAGGGGTATCCAGTCCCAATCCGGGGCTAGTGATGACATCCGTTACCTGGTTGATTATTTCATCTGGAGTCTGTTGTAAATAAATTGATACATCAGGGAATTCATTTTGAAATTCAGCTAATCCAGGTGCCTCTTTACGTGTATCAAAAACAACAAAGGATTTATTATTTCTCTTCAGGTATCTTGCTATAGAGAGTCCCGTCTTACCTAACCCTGGTACTAAATATAAGGAATGATTCATGAATGCACCTTGCCTATCGAAGTTTTAAAGTAGCCAATCCGCATAACACAAACACAACCGTAATAATCCAAAACCTCACTATCACTTTGGGTTCTGACCACCCCTTTAATTCAAAATGGTGATGCAATGGAGCCATCCTGAATAATCTTTTTCCGCCTGAATATTTAAAATAACCCACTTGTAATATGACAGAAAGTGTTTCAATTACAAATAGTCCGCCCATAATGAGCAAAACAAGCTCTTGTCTAACAACTACCGCAACGATTCCTAAAGCGGCACCCAACGCCAAAGAACCTACATCGCCCATGAAGACTTGGGCGGGATAACTGTTATACCAAAGAAAACCCAGACCGGCACCAACAATAGAAGAACAAAAAATCGTTAGCTCACCAGTATTGGGCACATAAGGGATTCCTAAATAATTAGAGTATACGGCGTTACTCGATGCATAGGCAAACACACCCAAGGCACCAGCCACCATTACTATTGGCATGATAGCCAAGCCATCCAGGCCATCAGTTAAATTCACTGCATTACTGCTTCCAACAATGACGAAATAGGCAAGTACAGGAAAAAAAATACCCAGATCCCAAGTGACCGTTTTAAAAAAAGGAACTGTGAGCTGAGTATGTACTGGCAAACTGGCATTCCAATACAAATAAGAGACAGCAACTAAAGCAATGATTGACTGCCAAAAATATTTCCAACGACCAGGCAAGCCTTTGCTATTTTTTAATACCAACTTGCGATAATCATCAACCCAACCAACCAAACCATTAGCCAAGGTAACCAAGAGCACCAGCCACAGGCTTGTTTGTCTTAAATCGCACCAAAGCAGGCAGCTCACCGTGATAGCCAACAAAATCAAAACGCCACCCATAGTGGGAGTTCCCGCTTTTGATAAATGAGTTTGGGGACCATCATTTCTAACCATTTGACCTATTTGAAGTCCTCTTAACCAGCGGATCATTAATGGGCCGCATAATAATCCCACTATAAGCGCGGTTAATGAGGCTAAAATAGACCTGAATGTCAAATATTGAAAAACTCTAAACGCATGATATTGTCCCTGCAATAGCTGCGTTAACCAATAGAGCATAATTATTCCTCTTGTTCTTAGAATTATGCTCAATACCGTTTATTGAGCATAATTCCTTTAATAGGGCAAAAAAGTGGCCAAGCATACCACATTCCTGTCGATTCAATGAAGAGGTTAGCTCTCTGCCTGAACCAACTGATACACAATATTTTCCATAGCACTGGAACGAGACCCTTTTACCAATACCGTGGTACCAGGTTTTAAATCATTTTTCACTACTTCAATCAACTCTTCCTGACTGCAAAAATGCTGACCTCCCTCACCAAACGCTTGGGATGCCAGTTCACTGTGTAAACCGCAACTCATCAACTGATCTATCCCTAGCTGACGAGCAGCCAGGCCAACTTCTCTGTGATGTTGTGTCGTCCATTCACCTAACTCTCCCATATCACCGAATACAAAGATTTTTCTTCCTGGACGTTCGGATAATACTTCCAAAGCCGTTAAGACCGAGCGTAAATTAGCATTATATGTATCATCAATGACTGTTGATTGATTTTGCCCTGACAACATCGTCATCCGGCCTTTTACACCACCAAAATGAGCCAGTCCCCTTTGAATGTCATTGCCTGATATCCCTACCGCATAACAACAAGCTGCTGCGGCTAATGCATTTCGTACATTATGTAACCCTGGTACTTGTAACTCGATCTCCACTCTGCCATTGGGTAAAATCAGTATAAAATGAGCTCGTCCATGTGTATCCAGGCGTATATCCTGAGCATAAATATCCGCGGGATGAATTGAGGAAAAACGTAATATTTTTTTATCAGCAAGCAAATCATCCCAAAAATGAGCGTAGGCATCATCATCATTGACTATAGCGACGCCAGTTGGGGATAAACCTTGATGGATTTCACCTTTGGAACGAGCCACTCCGTCTATCGATCCAAATCCTTCGACATGTGCCGGAGCAATATTATTAATTAAAGACACATCAGGCTGTACTATCCCTACAGTATGAGCTATTTCTCCTGGATGGTTGGCTCCCAATTCAAAAACAGCGTAACGATGCTGCTTATTTAAAGCCAATACGCTTAAAGGAACCCCTATGTGATTATTTAAATTGCCTTTCGTAGCGTGTGATGGCTGGGGTAAAATAGCCGCTATCATCTCTTTGACTGTAGTTTTTCCATTCGATCCTGTTAAAGCAATGATAGGGCAATTCATTTCTTGGCGATGTACCGCAGCAATTTTGGCTAAAGCCATTAAAGGACTGGCAACAACAAATTGGGGAATATGAACGCCTTCAATCGATCGATTAACTACCGCAGCCAAGGCGCCTTTAGCCTCGGCTTCTTTAATATAATCATGGCCATCGAAGCGTTCCCCCACTATTGCAAAAAATAAATTCCCTGGCTTTAATGTGCGGGTATCTATACTAACACCAGTAATATCGGTATTAATCTGACAAGACTGAGAAAGAAGTGAAGCAATTGTAATTAGGTTCATAGTATTTTGTGATGTCTAAAAGACTAGTGTACTAACACTCATACTCACAGTTCAAGATGGTTTGAGAATAGATAAATAAGATTATAAATAAAAAGTCAAGAATTATAAGTTTATTACAATCCGATTTGTAAGTGATCTGACACTAACCATCAACGGAACAGATACTGAGCTTCGCATGGTGCGAAGCCCTATCCTGGAAACATGGCCACTTGATGACCGAATGATTCTGAGCCTATGACTTTGACATTAGACTGTTGCACAATCATCCATCAAATGCTCAATTTTCAAGTATCGATGATACCGTGCAATACGCTCTTCCGTCAGAGGCTTGCGCTGGTCATCCAGCAAATAAGCATCCAGCCCTTCACTTAATTGCTTGGCAGTATCTAGCATAATAGAAAAACGTTCTGCATCGATATCAGGGTTATTTGATATTTGCATGAACAGACATAATCCTCTTACACTGAAAGCACCAATATTCTGTAAATCAAAAACACCCGTTGCTGTAGCTGCAGCTAAACTGCAAAGCACCGGACCTTGTCCATTCGACAATTGATGCCTATGAAACAAGTGCCTCTCTCCAAATCTCAAACCGGCCGCTAAAACAGTTTGCAATAATTCATAGCCGGCAAATTGCCGATTTTCCTTGGCCAACAGAAACACCATTACAGTCGAAGACGAGCAGTCACTATTAGATTCTGTCCTTTCATTGGATTCCAACACCTCTTCCTCAGGAATCAATTGAGGTTGGGCTATTTTTACAGCTGGCTTTCTTATTGATTGCCGCTTTTCCGAGCCATCAAAATTTTCAAAATCCAAAGGAGCCTCCCTATTCACCTTTCGTACAGCGATAATTTCATCATTATACGATTGAGAGCCATAGGAACTATTTTCAGCTTGGCCAAGAGAAGGTTGATAGTGTTCTTGATTTAAGCTCTGTCTTCTAGTCTTCATTAAACGGCCAATAGCCACTAGAACGCCAATTAACAACAGGACATTAAGAATTAAGCTCCAATTTGCCTGCATAAGTTTACTCCATAGTCAAAGCTTGTTTCACATCAACCGCAACCAAACGAGACACTCCCGGCTCACGCATGGTCACCCCTACTAAATGATCAGCCAATTCCATAGTTACCTTATTATGAGTAATAAACAGGAATTGTATGAATTGTGACATCTCTTTCACTAAATCGCAAAACCGACTTACATTTAAGTCATCTAAAGGTGCATCCACTTCATCTAACATACAAAATGGTGAAGGATTTAGCTGAAAAATCGCAAACACCAAAGCGACAGCGGTCATTGCCTTTTCACCACCAGATAATAGATGAATAGAACTATTTCGTTTTCCAGGTGGCTGTGCCATTACTACAATCCCAGCTTCTAACAGATTATCGCAAGTCAATTCGAGCTGTGCTCGACCACCACCAAATAATCTTGGAAACAGTGCCTTGAAAGAAGTATTCACCTCATCAAATGTATTTTCAAGACGCGATTTCGTTTCATTATCCATCTTTTCAATGGCAGTTTCCAAAGTAGATAAAGCCTGGATCAAATCATTGTATTGCTCATCCAGGTACACTTTGCGCTGCTGTTCGCTAGCAAATTCATCTATGGCTGCCAGGTTGATAGCGCCCAGCTTTTTAATTTTCTCCGAAATCGCGAGCAATTCATCTTCTTTCATGCTTTGTGTTACTCCAGATGGAATTCTCTCTAATAAAGACTGTGCTTGTAAATTAGCCTCATCCAGAGTTTCCTGAATTGAACTGGCACGAACGGATAGAGCCTGTTTTTCCATTTGGATTTGATTCATGATTTCCTGAATCCGTTTCACTTCCTGATCATAGTTTAAAATTAATTTCTCTTGGTCTTCAAGTTGCAACTTGAGCTGAGATACTTTTTCTCGGCTCAAAGTCAACAACGACTCGATTTCACCATGTTTTATCAATAATGCTGCCAATTGATTTTTAAACTCGGCTTCTGGAGCTACTGACTGTAAATAATGTTGTGTTAACTCTTCTAAACGTATCTGTGCGCGTTGCAAACGCTCTTTTTCTCTACTTATCCTATCAGTTATTTGCTGTATCTTGGTAACTTCCCTATCATATTCCAATTCACTTTGATGCAATAAAGCACGGACACTCTCTACTTGTTTATTCTGTTCAATGAGAACAGTATTCCATATGTCTTTTTCATTTATAAATTGCTTGAATTGTAACTCAGAAGCCTGATATTGGCCTTCCAGCTCTCTTATTTTCTCAGCCATTCCCAGTTGTTCTGCGTTTAGCTCTTCCAGCGACGATTCCAGCTCTATTATCTCGTTAGTGATAGTATCCTTCTGTTTTTCAGCATGAAAAATCGCTTGTTCCTGACTATTTATTGCAATGATATGATTGCGTAGCGCCTCATTACTGGCATTTAAATTTAATTGATGCAGCTTTATAAAACTCAAATTTTCCTGTAAACGGGCTTTATAACTATCTCTTGCCAAACGGATGGATTCAATTTCTTGTTGTAAAGATTCCACACTTAAATTTAACTCGACAATCCTTTGCTGTCTGCCAAGAATCCCCACCTCATCTTGTTCTGTTTGACGAGGTAATTTTATCCACCCTTTACCTAACCAAATACCATTGACGGTTATAATAGATTCATGAGCTAACAACTCAGGAAGCCAAGCCTTCGCCTCATCAAGATTGTCTGCGGCATAAATATGCTCAAGATGATTTGCTGTTGAGGGAACTAAACCTTGAATTTTATCAGCTAACCTTGGCCGTTCTTGTTGTTTACCATCGAGAGCTTTCATCGTCACTACGCTCTCTTTATGATCTTGGCAAAACTGCCACTGAGACCATAACTCAGCAAAATCATCTAATACATAAGCAATTAGATCGTCTCCTAATACCATTTCACAAGAAGATTGCCATTGGGGTTGGACCTTTAAAATATCCATTAATCTTGGCTTATCTGACCATTCTGCAACTCCGTCCTTATCAAGCCGATTTTCCTTTTTTGCTGCCTTTTGAGCAGCTTTTAATGCCGCCAGTTCACTGTTTAAACGATGAAACTCATCTTGTAATGCATGCAGTTGTTGCTCTGTATTTTGTAATTGATCGTGCAAATCCGATTGAGCCTCATTCGCTTGCCTGAGCTGTTCTTCATCAAACTCCTGTGTTTCTTTCAATTGGACATGCTTTTCTTGCAATTCATTTTTACGTTTTTTTAAATCGTCAAGCGAGATGGCTGATTGTTCCAAATTCAATTTTTCCAACCTTACCAGGACTTGATGACGTTTCTGCTCTATATGTTGTAGTTTGGCTTGAGTGAGTTGGTATTCATTTTTAATGGCATTGGACTTAGTTTGCACCTCTTGCCAAACTTTCTCCCATTGCGATTGTTCCTTTTGTTTTTCTTGCCATAAAGATTCCTGCTCTTTGAATTCCATTTTTAAATGATGTAAATGCTCTTCTAACTGTTGAGCCCTAAGCTTGCTATTGTGCAATTCCTCATTATCCAGCTTAAGTTGCTCTTCAATGAGTTGAGAATCAACCTGCATTTGCTGCCTGTCATTTTCCAAACGCTTTTTTTCTCTTTCCTGTTGCTGAATCGCTTCTTCAAGACGCGCTATCTCAGTTCCTGAATGATAGAGAGAATCCTGAATTAATTGGGATTGATCAATGGCATCTTGTAATTGTTCATTTAAAACTATGCGCTCCTTGTAACCATTAGTTAACATACTTTGTTGCTGCTCATTACGTATTGCTAACTCTTGTAATTCGTGCTGTTTCACTGTTTGTTTTTCTGAGTACTCCTGCCATTTAAGAGCCTGGATCTCAGCTCGGCAAATTTTTTCATCTTCCTTCAAAATAGTATAACGTTCTGCTGCTTTGGCCTGTCGCTCCAAACGTTGCAAATGTTTGCCTAATTCTTCTCTAATATCAGCGACGCGTGTCAGGTTATCTCTTGTTTGTTCAATACGTTGTAAAGTTTCTCGGCGACGCTCTTTGTATTTTGAAACCCCGGCGGCTTCCTCCAAATAAACTCTTAACTCTTCGGGTTTGGCTTCTATTAATCGAGATACAGTACCTTGGCCAATAATCGAGTAACTTCGCGCACCCGCTCCTGTGCCTAAAAAAATATCAGTAATATCTTTTCGTCTGCATCGAGTACCATTCAAATAATAAAAAGAGTCACCATCCCGAGTGACTACTCGTTTTACTGCGATTTCACCATAACTGGCAAAAGGACCAGTCAGTCTTCCCAAACTATTATCAAATACCAATTCTACTGATGCCTGTCCTACTGGTTTACGATTAGAAGAGCCGTTAAAGATAATGTCCGTCATGGACTCTCCGCGAAGATTTTTAGCAGAGCTTTCACCCATAACCCAACGAACTGCATCAATAATATTTGATTTGCCACATCCATTCGGACCAACAACAGCGACCAAACGACTGGGAAAATGAACCGTGGTGGGATCAACAAATGATTTAAAACCAGCCAATTTTAATTGCTTCAAATGCATTTTAACTGCGAATTATAAAATAATAATCGGTTAGTATATCGTAGGAAGTGAATCCTGACTATTTCAGAACATCCATATCGCTCTCTTCTGCCATCGTTAAGGACAACATGCTCAATTGACAAACAATTTTATCGCTTTATAATGCAAGCTTCTGTTAACAAAAGTAGGTAAACAATGAAACAGCAATTCTATAAATTGCCCCAAATTCTAATAAGCCTTTGTCTCCTATTGATTTTTTCCACTCCAATACAAGCTGAACCGCCAAATCTTAGTTTAATTAGAAAAGAAATTAAAAACTATTACGACTCCGGCTTGTATCATCACGAACTGGAGCGAACCATCAAGTTAGCTGAAAAATATATAAACCAAGAATATTTAATCAATAAAAATAACAAGAACCCACAAAAACTCGCCATTATACTTGATATTGATGAAACCAGCCTGTCCAACTATGAGAAGATGGTAAAACGCGATTTTACAGGTAGCAAAGAGCAAATTCATAAAGAAATACTTGCCGCCAATTCTCCGGCAATCAAGCCTATGCTGACACTTTATAAAAATGCCTTAAAAAGGGGCATCAAAGTATTTTTTGTAACCGGAAGACAAGAATCCGAGCGCGACGCCACCCGCACCAATTTAATTAATGCAGGATATACCAAATGGTCGGGACTGTATCTACGCCCCAATAGCTATTCTTCCCCATCGATCATCCCTTTTAAATCAAAAACAAGACAAATGATAGAAAAAAAAGGATACACCATCATTGCCAGTATTGGTGATCAATGCAGTGACATCCAAGGGGGATATGCTAAAAAAGGATTTAAACTTCCAAATCCATTTTACTACTTGCCTTAATCAAGATATGACGTGTAATTGGATTTTTTTTTATTGAATTGATAAAAAATAAAACCCTCGGGCACAAGCTCCGAGGGTACTTAACATCACAACCATTAAGCGGCTTTTTCTTTCATACGAATTGCCATAACTTCCATAGCCAGGAATTTGACATAATCATAGGTCACGTAATAATCTCCTTGATCTCCAGCAAATTTAGACCAAGAGTTACGTAAAGTGAAAACGCCTTGATTGATATGACCATCTTCGTCCATCACTTCAAGATCATCATCATAGCCCGTGATCACTAATTCATGCCCAGCGTAAATCATTCCATTCATCGCGTCCAGTACAATTTCAGGTGTTAACATCCAGGTATCATGGTAAGCACGGTTAGTACCTACAGCTCCGGCATCCCCAACAAACACATCCAATAACATACCGATAGTCAAGCGATTACCTTTGGCTAACTCCTCCTTGATCTGATAGACAATTTGATTCATATCCGCTTTCGCTGAAAAGGATTCTTCATCCTTCAACAAAGCCTCCCAGCTGATTAAATTGGAAACTGGGACACTATGAGCCAAGAACTCGGAATCGGACATAGGTTTCCCTTCATCATTTTCATCCTCTAACGGATATTCTCTAACACCAGCACAACCATTCAATTTTTGATAATTCTGGCTAATAATACCGTATTCAGAAATCTGTTGAAGGACCCAGTACCCAAAAGAACCATTCCAACCGCTAGCCTTGGCCTTGTCATGTATAGCCAAATAACTTCCTAACTCCAGGTTACACAATTGACTAATATAATCCCCAGCTCCAAGGGCTGCATTGATGGCTGCAGTCACTGCAAATGTGACGCAACTGCCATGATATCCCTGATCCAATACGGGTGTTAATTGCATTCCCAATTTAACTTTTCTTGGTAATTCAGAGGAAAAATTGGCTGTGTTTATTCCATTTTTAGGATATTCTGACAGCTGTTCGCGTAAATATGATTTTGCTTCGGTCGATAATTCATACTTGGGTAGCTTAAATGTTAAACTTTGAGCAACACCACTTGGATTTTTAGGCGTGATGTGTACATCAACCTCTCCTTTTAAAGTCAAAGGACCTGCAAAAGCTAATGATGAAGATAAAGACAATACAGCTAAATTAATTAACTTACTCATAAAATATATCCCTATAATTAACCCTCTTGCATCATATCAAGAGGTGAATTAAATGCAAACAAATCATACGAATAAAATGACAAGCTAATTTTTTACTCACAGGGTATTAGAGGGTATTTCGCATCGCGTTCCCCATAGCGCTGTGATTATTTTTATAAACCGTTTATCCCGGGTACAGAAATAACATTCTATCATTCGCTATAAACAATCAGGACGAAAAACCCCAAAGTCAAGGCAAACAATGTTTTTAATGAGGGAGTTTAGATACACTAAATGACCGTATTAAAAACATTTTTTAACAACGAGATTGGGGGCTTTCGTAAGTCTTGACAATAACAAATTGGATTCAAACCAAGAAAACAAGCAACTTCACTTGAGTTCAGATATAATAGGCCTGATTCTAAAAAAGAGGATATTAATATGCGTACTCTATTGTCATGTTTCCTGATAACCCTATTGTCTTTTGGTTTAATTATCAATGAGGCCTCTGCTAAACGCTTTGGCGGCGGGCGTAGTTTTGGGGTTCAACGCTCTCACAGCAGTCTTTTCTCATCCAATAAAACATACAACCAATCTTCATTAGCACAAAAAGCTAATAAAAACAGATGGGGTGGCGTATTAGGAGGTCTTCTGGTTGGAGGATTATTAGCCAGTCTCTTTATGGGTAATGGTTTGGCAAATGGGTTAATCACTTGGCTAATCCTTGGTGCAGTCATTTTCTTTATCATCAGCTTCTTACGAAGAAAAATGAATCCAGGATTTCAATCAGCTCAATCCGGCACATTCCGCCAAAACTCTTTTCAACAATTTACTCAAAACTACGAAAACCGAAATAGTGGCGGCGCTCATTTTGCTCAGCAAGAAATCAACTTTGACAAGGAGACTTTTCTTCGTGATGCCAAAGTAACTTTTATACGCTTGCAAGCGGCTTATGACCAAAAAAATCTGCAAGATTTACAAGCATTTACAGTTCCTGAAGTGTTTGCGGAAATTAAAATGCAACTGGATGAACGAGGCGATGCCCCAAACCAAACGGAAGTCATTTCCCTGAATGCAAAATTGCTTGATGTATCCAAACAATCCTTATCCACGATAGCCAGCGTACAATTCACTGGAACAATCAAAGAGAACGGTGAACTATCTAACCTGGATGAAATCTGGCATTTCCGCCAATTTGATAACAGGGGAGAGTGGGTTGTAGGAGGCATTCAGCAAGAAGTATTTCAGCCATAAAAATATTTAAAATTTCTTAGCGTGGCAACTGTCTTTGATGACAGTTGCCTTAAAAATCAAAGAAAATAACTGAAATCAATCAACGAGATATTGCACCTTAATAATTTCATATTCGACCATACCGCCAGGAGTCTCTACTGTGACAGCGTCATCAAGTTCTTTGCCAATTAAAGCTCGGGCAATAGGAGAACTGTATGAAATTTTGTTCAGCTTAATATCGGCTTCATCCTCTCCAACTATTTTATAGGTTAATTCTGAACCTGTAGCTACATGGCAAATAGTAACAGTTGAACCAAATATCACTTTACCATTGTTTGGTAATTTACTGATATCAATTATTTGTGCATGAGACAGCTTCGCTTCCAGTTCTTGAATACGTCCTTCATTAAAACTTTGTTGTTCTCGAGCTGCGTGATATTCCGCATTTTCTTTCAAATCACCATGAGCTCTTGCCGTTGCAATTGCTTCTACAATGCGTGGACGATCTACAAACTTTAAGCGATGCAACTCTGATTTTAGTGCTTCTGCACCTTGAACTGTCATAGGATGTTTACTCATATCTACCCCTAATGTAAATCTTGTAAGCGAGTTACAGTTTCCCTATCTTCATACTTCATAGCCAAACAAGCTGCTTCGGCCCCTGATAAGGTCGTAGTGTAGCTCACCTTATGCTGTAAGGCATTGCGCCTGATAGCAAAGGAATCCGCAATTGCTTGTTTGCCCTCAGTCGTATTTACAATAAAATCTATTTCATTATTTTTTATAAAATCCAGTACATGTGGCCGGCCTTCTGCCACTTTAAAGACTCTCCTGCAGTCTACACCGGCAGCTTGTAATGCCAAAGCAGTACCACGTGTGGCAATAATTTCAAAACCCAATTCTATCAATCTCTTGGCTATCTCTCCTACGCGTGTTTTATCCGCGTCACGTACCGATACGAAAGCCCGTCGTCGTTTGGCAATATGACACCCGGCACCTAACTGAGCTTTAGCATAAGCTTGTCCAAACCGCTTGGCAATACCCATTACTTCCCCTGTTGATTTCATTTCTGGGCCAAGAATTGAATCCACACCAGAAAATTTGATAAAGGGAAAAACCGGCAATTTAATCGAATAGAAAGAAGGTACATGATGGTTTTGGTTTAATCCTTGATCTTTCAAACTAATCCCTACTTTACAAAGAGCCGCTATTTTAGCTAATGGCAACCCAGTAGCCTTTGACACAAAAGGCACAGTTCTCGAAGCGCGCGGATTCACTTCCAAAACATAAATATCATCCGCTTGAATAGCAAACTGCGCATTAATCAAACCCACCACGCCTAATTTCAATGCCATTTTTCTAATCTGCTCTATCAAATCCTGCTGAACAACCACACCCAAGCTAAAGGGAGGTAAAGTACATGCGGAATCACCCGAATGTATCCCCGCCTGTTCGATATGCTCCATGATGGCGCCAATCAAGACGTCTTTACCATCACAAACGGCATCAATATCTACTTCTATGGCATCATTCAAAAATTTATCAAGCAAAACAGGAGAATCATTAGAAACTTCAACGGCATGCGACAAGTAATACCTTAAATCCTCTTCTTGATAAACAATTTCCATAGCTCGTCCACCGAGCACGTAAGAAGGCCTGACAACTAGCGGATAACCAATTTTGTTGGCTAACTCAATGGCTTCTGCTTCGCTTCGAACAGTGCCATTATCGGGCTGGTGCAGTTTCAATTCTTTCACCATTTGCTGAAATCGTTCTCTGTCTTCAGCCATATCAATAGCATCCGATGAAGTCCCAATTATTTTTACGCCATTAGCCTCTAAATCACGGGCTAACTTTAATGGTGTCTGCCCCCCATAATGCACAATGATGCCCTCAGGCTTCTCAATCGCGACGATGGACAACACATCCTCTAAAGTAACAGGTTCAAAATATAATCGATCGGAGGTATCAAAATCAGTGGAAACCGTTTCTGGATTGCAATTCACCATAATAGTTTGATAGCCAGCACTCCTTAATGATAAGGCAGCATGCACACAGCAATAATCAAATTCGATGCCTTGACCAATTCGATTAGGTCCACCTCCAAGAATCATAATCTTTTTCTTATTACTTTCAGGACGTGCTTCACAGCTCCCTTCATAACAAGAATACATGTAGGCAGTATCACTCGGGAATTCTCCAGCACAAGAATCAATCCTCTTGTAGACAGGCAAGATCCCTAATTCAATGCGTCTTGCCCGCACTTGTGCTTCAGTACAACCAAGCAACTTGGCCAAGTACGCGTCAGCGAACCCCCTGTGTTTCATCAAGTGTAAAGTGGTTTTATCCAGATCCTGAATTGTTTTTCCAATGATGGAGCGTTCTAAAAGAACCAACTCTTGAATTTGCGCCAGAAACCATGGATCAACCCGACTTTCCAGATGAATTTCCTCAAGTGATAAATTTTGCCTAAACGCATCAGCAATGTACCAAAGTCTATCCGGAGTGGGTTCTCGTAAATGCCCACGTAAACGCGCCATATCCTCTTTTTGAAACAGCGAATGCAACCCACATCGTCCGATCTCTAAACCCCTTATGGCTTTCTGTAAAGATTCCTGAAAGTTAGAACCAATCGCCATGACTTCCCCGACTGATTTCATTTGTGTGGTAAGAGTGTCTGGAGTTTGCGGAAATTTATCAAAATTAAACCGCGGAACTTTGGTAACAACGTAATCAATGCTGGGCTCAAAGGACGCAGGTGTTTTACCTCCGGTGATTTCGTTTTTCAATTCATCCAAGGTATAACCCACAGCCAATTTAGCTGCGACCTTGGCAATGGGGAAGCCGGTTGCTTTTGATGCCAAAGCCGAGCTTCGAGATACACGTGGGTTCATTTCCACAACCAGCATGCGCCCGTCTTCAGGATTAATAGCAAACTGAACGTTAGACCCCCCTGTATCCACACCAACCGCTCTTAATACTTTAATCGCCGCATCACGCATGCGTTGATATTCTTTATCAGTTAATGTTTGTGCTGGAGCAACGGTAATGGAATCTCCGGTATGCACCCCCATAGGGTCAAAATTTTCTATAGTACAAACAATAATGCAATTGTCATTTTTATCCCGGACAACTTCCATTTCATATTCTTTCCAACCCAGAACCGATTCATCAATCAAAAGCTCGCGAGTTGGCGACAACTCCAATCCTCTAATACAAATTTCTTCAAATTCTTCGCGGTTATAGGCAATACCGCCACCACTACCACCCATAGTAAATGAAGGTCTGATAATAGCTGGAAAGCCTAAACGGGCTTGCACTTGAATTGCCTCTTCCAGACTATGAGCAATCGCCGACCTTGGCATATCCAATCCGATTTTAATCATCAGTTGGCGAAATTTTTCTCTATCTTCCGCCCTATCTATGGCTTCACGCGTCGCGCCAATCATTTCAACCGAGTACTTGGCTAATACCCCTTCTCTTACCAAATCCAAGGCGCAATTTAAGGCTGTTTGTCCTCCCATCGTAGGCAAAAGGGCATCTGGCCTCTCTATCTCAATAATACGAGCAACTTCTTTCCATTGAACAGGCTCTATATAGGTGGCATCAGCGAGCTCAGGATCAGTCATTATGGTTGCTGGATTAGAGTTGACTAATATCACTCGATATCCTTCTTCTTTCAAAGCGCGTACTGCTTGGGTACCTGAGTAATCAAACTCGCAAGCCTGCCCAATCACAATAGGGCCTGCTCCAAGAATTAGAATAGATTTTATATCGGTTCGTTTTGGCATAATGACAATAAAAAAAGAATAAAGTGATATATTTTACCGAGTTTTGCCCAAAGATTATACCCTTGGATAACATGTTTTGAGTTATTAATTGCCAGAAAGCATCCAGCAGCATTAAATAACTTAAAATTACTTGTATAAAGTAGAAAGCAGCATTTGCAAACCGGCTTCTGTCAAAGACAAATATTTATAATAGGGATCTGCCGTTGTCCGCTCAAGCCATTCATTTGCGATGCAGATATCGGTTAATTTCTGCGCTTCTTCTACTGAAACAGGTTTGCCCAATTTCTGGGTAAGCATTGCTGCTGCATCCTCTTCAATACTCAAAAAAACCTGTTCTCTGGTTACCCCACGCGCGGTCATTTCATCATAAAACAAGGACAAAATATCCATTTCGTTCATAGCAATTCCTTATTATTGGATACTAAGATCTATAGCATATATTTAATCATCGTTCGACATGATAAAATTAAATACTTTTTAACTAAAAAATTGGTCATAACCGAACCTCTCTATGCAAGAAATTGATGTCCTTATCATTGGCGCTGGTGCTGCAGGCCTAATGTGTGCTATTGAAGCAAGCAAGCGTAAAAGAAAAGTACTCGTGCTGGATCATGCCAATAAAGCCGGGAAAAAGATACTTATGTCAGGAGGTGGTCGTTGTAATTTTACCAATTACTACATTGAACCCAACAAGTATTTTTCCCACAACCCCCATTTTTTCAAATCAGCCTTATCTCGTTACACTCAATGGGATTTTATTGAACTGGTTAACAAACACAAAATTCCCTTCCACGAAAAAACATTAGGACAATTATTTTGCGATAATAAGTCCAAAGACATCGTTGATATGTTGCTTAAAGAATGTGAGCAATATGGAGTGGCGATTTATTTAAATACCGTAATAGAAAAAATACAAAAAACCAACGACTATTCTTTCAAGATAGGCACAACAAAAGGAAAGTTTCACTGTCATTCTGTGGTCATTGCGACCGGAGGACTCTCCATTCCCACAATGGGTGCCAGCCCATTTGCCTATAAAGTTGCAGAACAATTCTCTATTAAAGTATGGCCAACCAGAGCCGGTCTGGTGCCCTTTACTTTAGATGTTCTCGAAAAAGACAGGTTATCCATCCTGTCGGGAATAGGTATTGATAGCCTGGTCAATAATGAAAGAAATCAATTTCGTGAACATATCTTGTTTACCCACCGGGGACTTAGTGGTCCTGCTATCTTGCAACTCTCATCCTACTGGCATCCCGGTGAAAGTATATGCATTAATTTGCTGCCTGAGCATAATCTCCTGGAAAGCTTGAAAACAGCCCGGGCAGAAGTACCGCATAAACAATTAAACTCTGTGCTATCAATGTACTTACCCAAACGAGTTGTTGAAGTATTCATTCCTCAAAAACTGGGTGAAAAAAAACTGGCTGACAGCTCTAATAAAGATTTGGAAACGATTTCCCATTTGTTGCAGAACTGGGTAGTGAAACCCAATGGCACAGAAGGTTACCGTACCGCAGAGGTTACAATAGGAGGGATAGACTGCCACGCCATATCATCAAAAACTATGGAAGCCAACAATGTGCCAGGCCTCTATTTCATCGGTGAAGCGTTGGATGTAACTGGATGGTTAGGGGGGTATAATTTCCAGTGGGCATGGTCTTCCGGCTGGGCTGCCGGACAAGTAGTGTAAGTAACGAATTTAAAAACCAAGTCTCAATGCACATCAGCTTATCTGAATCCCAAAGCCCATATTTTTCCCAGGATTTCATGGAGAGCGATTGAAGTATAAGCCAGGTTATAGGGATTTGGTATAATCATTTTCACCCAGGTATCAGTAGACCAAAAGAAGGTAAAATCAGTTGGGGCGGCTATGGGATGCAATCCTTGCTGCTGACACAATGCCATGGAACGCGGCATATGAATAGCCGAGGTAACCAGATAGAAGGGTTGATCATGCACTATGGCTGCTAATTCGCGTGCCTGATCTGCTGTATTGATAGAAACGGTTTCAATGACAACTTTTTCGGGATCGATTGAGAACCATTTGGTTAATTCCGCCAATAATAAAGCCTCTGGTTGTTCACCTGTAGACCCTCCCCCCGATAAAAGCAGTTTTGCATCAGGCAAAGCCCTGAATAATCGGACACCTTCAACCAATCGTTTGATGCTTGCTGAGGTCAATAAATCATTTGCCGGCATTCCTTCCCCAATATTTTGTCCTCCGCCGAGAACGACGACCCATTTAACATTTGGATTAATCTGATTCACTATAGAGTACCGAGACTCTAATTGATAAGTTAAATAACTGGGTAACCAACCCGTACTCATTGCAATCAAGACAATCAATACAAGAAACAACAAAACTCTAGTGACAGTGGGCACAAGTCGGCGATATAGTAAAAAAATGCAAATCCCTATCCCCAATACACATAAAAAGAAAGGATTGAGCAAATATTCAAGCAAATGTCTAATGAATGCCATTATCTGACTCGTCGCATTAAATAAATTCCAATTAAAGAAAAGATGAGAGTAGGACTAAACGCAGCCAGTTCAGGCGGCCACTGGAATACTGTGCTCACTGGACCGAAAAATCGATTCAAGATATGAAACCCAAATCCAACCATAGCGCCTACCAGTAATTTTGAACCCATGGTTGACGAACGTAAGGGGCCAAAAATAAAGGGGATAGCTAATATCATCATAACCATAGTATTCAAAGGCTGGGTAATTCGTTGAAAAAAGGCAAACTTATAATTTGCTACATTTTGATGGTTGCGTTGTTGCTCACGTAAATAGCGGTTCAATTCACGTAAAGTCATTTCATCCGGATTAGTGCCCGTAATTTTAAGAATTTCCGGTTTCACAGGAACATCCCACGGCAAAGTATCGAAATGATAAGCTTTGGTATGATCCTCTGCAAATTCAGTTTGTTTCACATCATAAGCTATCCACGAATTATTGACATACTTTATTTCACTTATCTGGCGAGCCAGTTTTAAATTATGCTGGTTATCAAAGCGGAATTGATTTACATAGCGCAGAGTATTCTCGTGCGTGACTGAAGCAATAGAAACAAAATCATTACCATTACGGACCCAAACCCCTCTTGGAGTCAGCAAAGCCTGCCCTCCTGTTAAAGCGGAAACCTTGTATTCATTCGCATAATGCGCCATGACTGGTACAACGGTTTCACCTAAAGACGTGATTAACAGGATGACTATCAGAGACGCCTTTAATACCGCCCCCGTTATTTGGCCGATGGATATCCCCGCCGCACGCATCACAACCAGCTCGCTATGATTAGCTAATACTCCCAGGCCAACCAAACACCCGAGCAAGCTGGCAATAGGGAAAAACAGATAGACTTGGTAGGGCATCTGTAAAAGGACAAAAACACCGGCCTGTACGATTCCATAGTCTGCTCGCCCCAAATCGTCTATCTGATTAACAAACAAAATAAAGATCTGTAAACCGACCAGCATCAAAGTCACCAAGCCGATTGCAGATAAAACCGTTTTGGCAATATAACGATCAAGTATTTTTCTGCTCATGCAAGCTTCACCTGATTTCGCCAAATGAATAGGATGCCGAGAATGGCAACCGCCACGTGTACCCACCACATCCCTATCCACCAGGGAATCTTCCCGGTAGCAATCGCATCACGAGAAACAAACATAAAATTAGCATAAAAAATATAGATAATGATGGCTGGCAAAAGTTTCGAATATTTTCCAGAACGAGGGCTGACACGACTAAGTGGAACGGCAACCAGAGTCAAGGTCAAAACCATTAAAGGAATGGAAATACGCCACTGTAATTCAGCCGCCTTTTTCAAATCCTGATTGTTCAAAGGCCATAAGTCTCTGGTTTTTGCAGTGCGAGCATCATCATGCATAACAACAGTCGGGTTGGGCAATTTGGATTTATAGCTTGCAAATTCTGCAATCTGGTAATCGGCATGCCCCGGAACACCTTGATATTCCTTGCCATTTTGCAGCACGATGTATTCCTCGCCTGTTTGAGGATTAACCTCAGCAAATGCTTTATCTGCCCATAACACATCCCATAATAGCTTATTATCCTGAACGCTATGTTTTGCCATGAATATCTGTTCTGCCTGGGAATGATCACGATTCATGGATTGGACATAAAAGATTTGCTGACCGCTATTAATGGCATGAAAGCGTCCAGGCATAATCGTTTGAATTAAAGTTTTGATTCCTGTAGAACGTATTAACTTGGTGCGTTCAACAGCAATCACAGGACTTGCCCAAATCATTACGATGGCAACTACTACCAACACAACAGTAGCCATGGCAAAGCTGTGTTTCAGTAATTGCCTGGGGCCATAACCACAAGCTCGCAGAACAGTCATTTCGCTTTCGGCATATAACCGGCCATACGCCAATAAAAGAGCGACATAAAACCCCAGGGGCAGTAACAGGCCCATTAAATTTGGCAACTCCAACATCAACAACTTCATAATCACAAAACCAGGAATTGAACCAGAAGCAGCGCGATTTAAGTATTGTATGAATTGATTACTCATGAAAATAAGGACTAATATCGCGGTTAATGCGATTAAAGTGAGAAACACTTCTTTAGTCAAATAACGAAAAATAATCACTACAATACCCTACAGAGGACCTTATCAATTAATTCAATTCTTTCAGAATAACATATGAAATAACCCATCATGATAATTCAAGACAGCCTATTTAAAAATAGTATTGATTTAAAACAGATGATTAAAACAGAATTTTTCATTCAAATGCTTATCCAATTTAGGTAAACTAGTTGTCTTTCTCAAGCGGTGCAGGAAAAAATATTATGAATTATGGATTAACTCATACCCCCTCATTAACCATGAGCGAATGTCTGGTGTTAGGCGTTTTTTCAGATTTGGCGCTACCAGATTTTGCAACTGCAATTGATAATGAACAGCAAGGGGTGATTAAAAAACTTTGCCAGAGAATCCCTGAACCAGGAAATACTGTATGGCAAACTGATGTTGAAGGACATAGCCTATTAATCATTCAGTGTGGCAAAAAGGAAGAGTTTAGCGCTAATTCACTCCAAAAACGTGTAGGAGAAATTACCGAAGCATTAATTAAACAGCGTTTCTCCTCTGCTACTGTGTGTTTGCCTCGATTAAATCAAGAGTCTGCAGAATGGCAATTAGAGCAAATGATAGTTCAAATCGATAATTTACGATATCAACTTCTTGATTTTAAAACGAAACATGCAAAGAGCCATAAATTAGAGTCAGTCATATTCCACCTGCCTGGAGCTACCGAAAAAAGCCTTGAAATGGCCAAAGCCATTGTTAGCGGAGTTGAATTCTGCCGTGATTTAGCGAATATGCCGGCCAATATTTGTACTCCGACTTATCTTGGCGAGCAAGCCATTTCATTATCCAAACAATTCGACCAGATAAGCTGCCACGTTATGGGGCCCAAAGAAATAAAGGAAATGGGTATGGGCGCATTATTAGCTGTTGCCCAAGGAAGCGACCAACCCCCAAGATTGATAGATATTCATTATCAGGGTGACAAAAACTCAGCACCAATCATTCTTGTAGGGAAAGGCATTACTTTTGACTCAGGAGGCTTATCTATAAAGCCGGCCAACGCCATGGATGAAATGAAATACGATATGTCTGGCGCTGCCAGTGTGTTAGGAGTTATAAAAGCCTGTGCTTTGCTGAAATTGCCTATTAATCTCATCGGCATTATAGCCAGTGCTGAAAATCTGATTAGCGGCTCCGCTGTAAAATCAGGAGACATTGTGACCACCATGTCAGGACAAACGGTCGAAATCATTAATACCGATGCGGAAGGTCGATTGGTGCTAGCGGATGCCTTGACCTACGCCGAGCGATATCATCCTGATTTTGTGATCGATATTGCTACCTTGACAGGGGCTATAATCGTGGCATTGGGCAATGTAGCCACTGGTTATATGACTAAAGATGAGCAACTTGCCAAATCAATTGAGCTTGCTGCGAATGAAAGCCAGGATAAAGTTTGGCGTATGCCACTGGATGAAGCCTATCAAGATGCGTTGGATAGCCCTTTAGCTGATATGATTAACGCCGGCTTTGATCGTAGCGCAGGAAGTATTACTGCCGCCTGCTTCTTATCACGATTTACCGAAAAATATCGTTGGGCTCATTTGGACATTGCAGGAACAGCCTGGATTTCTGGAAAGAAGCGTAACGCAACAGGGCGCCCTGTTCCTTTATTAACTCAATTATTACGTCATGTCGCCAATTCGCGTTGATTTTTACTTATTAGCCAGCAGTCTCCCAGAGTCTCGCTGGTTGGTTGCTTGTCGCTTAATAGAAAAAGCCTATAGCAAAGGGCATACCATTTTTGTTTTCTGTGACAATCAACAGCAAGCAGAATACCTTGATGAATTGTTGTGGACGTTCAAAGACGACAGTTTTATTCCTCATAATTTGCAAGGTGAAGGGCCGGAGCCTCCGCCCCCTGTACAAATTGGCTATCAAAAGGAGCCCAGAGGCTTTACTGATATCTTGTTGAATTTATCCGCCAATATTCCAATTTTTTATACCCGATTTAAAAGAGTCATTGAATTGGTAAGCAATGTGGAAAATGAGAAAGAAGTGAGTCGATTGCACTATAAAGAATATAGAAACAAAGGCTGTGCATTGCACACACACTCGATTGAATAAATATTTTTCTGCTCGCTGGATTTTTAAGCTTATTGTGTATCCGCTCCCTGATGGTCGCGGCTCTGATTATATAAAGTAAAACAGAGCCGCGACCATCAGGGAGGATAAAGGATAAAGAAGCCCGGAGAATCAGCAGTTACATTTTAACCTGGTGATTTTGAATAAGACCACAGCACATCACAATCCTTTTTTTGGGCGGCTTGCAATAAATGAGTTAATGGAATTGCTCGTTTAGCCAAACTGATATCAGGCTCACTATCCTCATCGTCTTCTAATGGTTTATTTTGGCTTTTTATTTTTTCCAGCCCTTGTTGCAAATGACTTAAAGCATCCGGTACATTCTCTGATTTAATAGCGCCGGGGATAGTGCCGCCATGTCCCATTAACAGCAATAATTGTTTTGCCACATTGTCAAAATAAGTAATGCTTTCATAGGCATCACAACTAAAAGTCACAAACATAACTAACTCCTAAGGAAAAATTCTATCCATAAACCTGCAATAAATACTCGGCAACCGCACGTAATCCCATTGCTTCGCCACCTTCGGGCTTTCCTGGCTTACTTACAGTATTCCAGGCCATGATATCAAAATGAACCCATGGTATTGATTTTGTCACAAATCGTTGCAGAAATAAGCCGGCAGTAATAGCCCCGGCATAGGACGAAGAACTGGAATTGCTCATGTCCGCAATATTAGAATTCAACAACTCTTCATAAGGTGAAAATAAAGGCAGGCGCCAGACAGGATCTGATACTTTATTGGATGCTTCTATTATACCTTGGGCTAGTTGATCATGATTGGAAAACATAGCGGCGATTTCAGTGCCTACTGCGACACGGGCGGCGCCTGTTAAAGTGGCAAAGTCAATGATTAAATCCGGCTTTTCTTCACAGGCCTTAACCAAAGCATCTGCCAGAATCAATCGGCCCTCTGCATCGGTATTTTCTATTTCTACGGTTAATCCATTACGCATGGTTAAAACATCTCCTGGCCTAAAGGCATTCGGACCAATCGCGTTTTCAACAGCGGGGATTAATACCTGTAATCGAATCGGCAAACGCCGAACCATTATCCACTGTGCCAAACCTATAGCGTGCGCGGCACCACCCATGTCTTTTTTCATCAAACGCATGCCTGATGAAGGTTTGATATCAAGCCCGCCACTATCAAAACAAACTCCCTTTCCAATCAAAGTCACCCGTGGATGTTTCTCATTTCCCCAGTGTAAAGATAATAAGCGAGGCGCTAAAGCAGAAGCCCTTCCAACCGCATGAATGGCAGGAAAATTATCCTTTATCAACTCCTCTCCGATCCATTGTTTAAATTGAGCCTTGTGGGTTTTAGCCAATTCTTCGACAACATGAGCTAGCGATTCTGGCCCCATGTCACAAGTTGGAGTGTTAATGAGGTCCCGAACTAGAAATAAAGAATTAGCCAAGGATAAAATATAATCCATTTCATTTGCCTCAATAATTAAAACTCGAGGCTGTAATTCGTATTTTTTATACTCATCAAAGCGATATTGTGCCAGGGCCCAAGCTACGCCAGCCTCACGGCTTAACACATCTTGCAATTGATAGTTCCCCGGAGGCAATAAAAGTGCGGCATTGGCCAAAGCGCCTTCCTGATTACCAGTTCCTGAACCAATAAAGGCTTTTTCAATCACACCATCCGCATTGGGAATAAAACAATAATCGCCCAATTTACCTTTAAATTGGCGCACAGAAAAACAATTGCGTTCCATTGGGGTTAGATTCTCAATTCCTTCTTCCCATTGTGATTGAGAAATGAGACAGACAGGAACCACTCTATCCCCACAGTGTTTATAAAATATTTCAGCTTGCATCATGTTTAATCCTTTATCTGGCCACGAAAGTGGTTAGGTCTAACCCCCATTATACCTAAAACTAATAAATAGATGACCACCGTGACGAACACATGAGTTAATAACAAGCTCAAGCGTATCAAAGGAGAGAAACCAAGCCAGTAAGTCGCTGTTCCACTCATAAAATATAAATAAACTCCAATGGCAAAATTGGCGATCAATAACTGCATACTGTATTTCAGCCATCCGGGAGATGGTTTGAACAATCCCCTTTTAATCAAGAGAAACAACAAAATAGCACAATTCACATAACCAGCTAATGCAGAAGCCAAAGTCAAGCCAGCATGAGCGAAGTGCCAAACAAATACAAAACATAAAAGAGTATTAACTACCATGGCTATGGCACCCACTTTTACAGGGGTGCTGATGTCCTGGCGGGCATAAAAACCGGAAGCCAACACTTTAACCACCATGAAGGCAGGAACTCCCATGGCAAGAGTAATCAGGCTTTTTTGAGTTTGCAGCAAATCATAAGCTGTAAATTTGCCATAAGCAAAACAACTGGCAATTAAAGGCAAGGCAAAAAAGGACAATCCCAAACCGGCTGGAATTCCTATCAATAATATTGAACGCAGCCCCCAATCCAAAGCACGAGAATATTGATTAATATTTTGTTCTGTGTGTTTTCTGGAAAGGTGGGGCAAGATAACCGTCGCAATGGCGACCCCAAAAACTCCCAAAGGAAAATCAGTTAGTCTGTCTGTATAGTATAACCAAGACACACTCCCTACTTTTAGAAAAGAAGCAAAAATACTATCTACCATCAAGTTAAGTTGCGCAATTGAAACACCGAATAAGGCCGGGATCATTAACTTAAGTACTTTATTAACTCCTGGATCATCCCGAACGACTCTTGGTCTGATAAGCAAACGTCGTTGATACAAAAATGGCAATTGAAAAACCAATTGCACGATACCCGCAATCAGCACCCCCCATGCCAAACCAACAACAGGTTGTGGTAAATTAGGGCACAAATACATGGCAGCAAGTATCATACTGATATTAAGTAAAACAGGAGTAAAGGCTGGAATCCCAAAATAACCATAGGTATTCAAAATTGCCCCTGCCATCGCTGTTAGGGAAATAAGCATTAAATAGGGGAAAGTGATACGCAGCATCTGAGTTGCCAATTCAGCCCGGACGCTATCATGATGGAAACCTGGCGCAAACAAAAAAATAATAACAGGTGAAGCGACAATCCCCACGACAGTGACCAGAGTTAATATGGAACTCAAATAACCTGAAATCCGGGCGATGAAAATACGGACGTCTTCAGAAGAACGTGTTTTTTGATATTCAGCCAATACCGGCACAAAAGCTTGAGAAAAAGCGCCTTCCGCAAAAAGGCGTCGCATAAAATTAGGTATCCTGAAAGCAACAAAAAAAGCATCCATGCCAGCTTGCGCACCAAAAAAATTGGCAAGAACCATATCGCGTGCAAACCCTACTATTCTTGAAATAAATGTCATTAATGAAACGAGGGAAGTGGATCGTATCAAGCTTTGTTTTTTAGGTACCATAATATCCGTTGTCAGCATGATGTTTTAATTAAATAGATAAAAATTTTCTTTATGATATACTTAAACGCACGTGAGTTCGATATAAAAAACATGGAAATACCTCTTGAGATCTGGTTAAGCAAACATTATCCAGTAAAGCACGACACATTGACGGACAAGATCCACTCCAAATTAAGTCGCGTTTGGTATCAAATGAGTAAATGAATCACATGACATATTGGCTTTACAAGATTTATGCTGATGATAAGTGGTTTCAGCATCAACCTTCGCCAAAAAAACACATAAACGCAAAAGGTTCAAAGAAGGTCTATTGACAAATTCTAACTCATTGTGCAAGATCCATATCTTTTGCAACATCTGATTGAGTGGAGATTTTTAAGTGGCAAATATCAAATCAGCGATTAAGCGTGCACGTCAAAACGTCAAATTGCGTCAACATAACGCCAGCGCGCGTTCTATGTACCGCACCTACATTAAAAACGTGCTGAAAGCCGTAGAGTCTGGAGATCAAGAAGCTGCTCGTGCTGCTTATACCAAAGCACAACCAGTGATAGACAAAGCCGCTAACAAAGGCTTAATTCATAAAAACAAAGCAGCACGTATTAAAGGGCGCCTCGTTGCACGCCTCAAGGCTATGGCTGCATAATATAGAGTTTCCGTCGCTCTAAGTTCGAAACAACCGAACCGGTATTTACGGTTCGGTTCCTTAGCTTAACCCATTGGAATAATTAGTTGCCTCGATCGTGGGCTGTTCATGCTCTATTACCCTGGAATCATGCTCCTGATTTCCTCTGACAAAAGTTGAGTAAAAATAACTTCTGCCCATAGCAGCGGCTATACCCTGGAAAAACCCTAACATGCTTAATGGTTGAGCAGGGAACAGCAATGCGGCTAATTTTCTTTGAGACTGCATATGTACCACTATATCCAATTCTGAGGACATCGCTTGCACGTTTTCTCTGACTATTTTTTGTTCATTTTCTGCTTTTTCCATTTTTTCTTGCAATTCCTTTTCCAAAAGAACAAAAGGTGCTGTCATCAAATTAGCAAATCGCTCTGTTATTGATTTTAAATGAGGGCGTTTCACTTCGATACTATCGACTGTTGGATTGGTAAATCCATTTTTAGTAAGCAACAAACTGGCTACCTCATTAAGCATGTTATGCCAAGGTAAGGGAGACAGTAAAAATCTGGTTAGCCAATATCTGTCGTCTTTTACAGAAGAAAAAGTATCAGTCAGGCATTCAACAAAGAAACTTAATGATTCATTAAAATACATTATCCGAGCATCTAATTGCTCTTTATAGATTGCTAAAGACTCATGACAAAAATCGGATGCCCATTTATATTGTTTTTCTGCTGTCTGTAAGCGTTCGGAATAGTACGCCACTGTTTCACGGCCCTTTTCGACATCGCGCCATTCCTTATTGATACTCCGAGCCATGCGATAAGCCAAATTTAAGCCATTAAAATGCACATTGGTTTGGACTTCAAAAGTTAATTCCTCCAATGTATGCAATTGTTCCATTAACGTAGTGAGTTGGCATAATCTCTTGAGTACTTCACTCTTTTTTGCTGAGTGGCATACATAAATCACTCTGGGTATCGATCTTGGGTTGAATTGTTCGGGGTGATTTTCTGAGTGTATCAAAGACGAGGATTGCTCCAAGCTCTCCTGTTGGACGTCATCTTCCGATTGATTGACCAATGTTGCATTGCGAATCAAGGGAAAACCTGTCGCTTTTAATCGCTCCTGCATTTCTTCTTTTGTCGAAGCTTGAAATGCATCAAGCCAATTGGCCTTATCTTTTGAATTAATTGCTTCCTTTTGAGTTTCCAGCCAATTTTTGGCTAAAACATACAATCTCTTTTTAGCCAATTGAATTTGGCTTTGTAAATCATTTATGGTTAAAAACATCCTTTTATGCTCACTTGTTTGCTTGAGTGCCCTTAATCTATCACTCTAAAATACATACTTCAATCAAAAAAGCGTATTAATAATCGGGTGTTTTAAAACAAATCGCTTATCTAATTTTCACAGGACCTGTATATTGATTTCTAAAGAGGGTTGGGCTTTAGCAATCACTTAGCACCAACCCATACTGGAATCTATTCTACCACCTCTACGTTGCCGAAAGGTGTGGCGTTAAAGGAATCTTCCCCTCATAGTCCTCTGACTCGACATGATCCTCACAATAGGTGCGCCCGATAATTTTACAAAGATTAATTTTATCCTTTCTGGATAAATAAGAGGCTACTGCTTCCACCATATTTTCAAATCTGTTGTCACCAGTTTCCTCGTAAGGAAGGGTATTTTGATTTTCGATTGAGACATCATCGTCAATTTGATAATTATCCACAATGGCCATATAAATGGTGTTAAATAACGATTTTGCCTTTTTAATTTTGTCTTGTAATGTTCTTTCCTCTGCGTTTCTTGGGGCTGAAAATAGAGAAAGCGCCCAGCCATACCACCCTCCAGTTTTAGGCTCTTCTCGTTTAGGCTCAATAATAGAAAAAGCTTTATAACATTCAACTACCTTGTTGATTAATTCATCTTTATAAAGCCGATACTTTCCAGGAACATTGCTATTGATTAATAACCACTCCAGACGTTGCAATTTTCTGACAATTGCTTTCACTTCCTCACAATACTCCTCATCCATTTGAAATAACTTAATTGTCTCTTCAGATAACGCTTCAAGTTCTTGTGGAGGAACTGTCCAATATAACTTTACCCCAGGATCCTTTAAATCACGATAGTGCACCACATCTCCAGAAGATTTCCTATGCTCTCGCAAAGGGCCCGTGCTATGTAAAAAAATGGGCTCCATTGGCCCACTGCGTCTAGGCACTGTGGGATGCTCACCATATTCTGTGAGGCGTTCAATTTGCTCCTTGGATAATACATAAGACAACAATGATAAAGCTTGTGTTTTACAATTTTGGGAAAGAGCCAAACTAGGTCCAAACAATCCCCAAGACAAACGCAGCTCAAAAGGTTTTAAGCGAGCTTCTCGCCCTTGTTGTTCCGCTTTAATCTTTTCAGTCGCATAAATGAGTCTTGAAAATTGTTCGTGAGGATAAATTCTGGTTTTCTCAGGTGGTTTCCCCTTAATACCTTGCGTCTCGACAAACTCATTTATCGCTGTTTCCTGATCAGCAACCATCTGCAAACATTTTCTTTGTAATAACTCAAAATCGTCTTTGGTTAACTCAAAGGTAACCCCGCGCAAACCACATCCCTGATCGAGAAACCTGAGCTCTTCATGCCGCAACATCCCATGATTGCCAATCAAATCCACGTCCAGGCCCATTTTTATTTTCAATTGATTTAGCAAGGAACTATTGCGATTGGTTGTCGGCAATCCATAAAATCCCCAATTATCAACAACTTCTAGCAATTTACTGGTTTCATCCATTTTTGAAAGCAAGATACAACTGTGCCACAATGGATTACTCCCTACTTCCTGATCGGTAGTACAAAAAGTAACAACATATTTCATATCAACATCCTTAACGATTTTTTCTAAAATTATTTGACCTTGATTAAATTAAAAATTTAAACCCCTGAAATATTATTTTTAAAATTACAATAAGGCATAGCTACACTTTCGTAAATAGCCAAGGTAAGCGCAAGCCTTACAGTTTTTTAATATAATTGAAGCAACAAATGTAGACTGGGCCTTGTGGCCCAGAAGAATCAGATACTTGATTAGCAAGATTGAAACATGATCTGTTAAATAGCTCAAAGAGCCGAGCAATGACTTTAACCCAAGTTATTAATTAATTTGGCTTGATTCAATTGCTCATATGCTCGCTTTGCGGGTATAAAATTGGGATATTGCGTCACCAAACGTTGCAAGATCATTCTGGACAAAACTTCTTCCCCATGATTCCACTCATTCAATGCATCAAAATAAATCATATCGGCACTTTGGCCATCAAACTTGGGAACATTATTAAATAACACAGGTTCGACATAACTTACTTTATCCTGGGTTTGTGCCTCTAATCTTTGTAATATTCTACGAGCTTGTAAACTACCGTTTTCGCTCGCTTGCTGTAATAACTCACGACCTTTTTCGGGTAGTCGCTCGCCTGCCGTTCCTTCAATATAATAAGTACCCAATTGATACTGAGCATAAGCATTTTGCTTTTGTGCCAATTTTTGATAAATACTCGCTGATCTTTTATGATCCTTTTCGACACCAAGACCATAATGATACATCCTTGCCAAAGCCAGCATTGCCTTTTCGTTACCTTTATCAGATGCTTCCTGGTAATATCTTAAAGCATCTGGAAAATCCAATTTTACACCAACACCGGTTTCTGATAATAAACCGAGGGCATACAAAGCGTTCCCATTGCCTAAGCTTGCAGCCTTTTTATACCAGACCAACGCCTGTTGTTCGTTTCTCGGTTGCCCCAAACCATAAAAATACATCCCAGCCAATTGACTCATTGCTTCAGGAGCACCTTTTTCTGATGCATCTTTAAACAAAGCTAATGCCTTGGCGTAATTGACGGAAACGCCTTTGCCATACTCATACATCAAAGCCAGATTATAAGCACCTAACACATCTCCTTTTGCCGCAGCATTTTTATATGCTTTGAGCGCTTGGGCGTAATTATCATCGACAGTTTCATAAATAAATCCTAATGCTACATCGGCTTTAGATAAATGTTTCGCTGCTTTTTGATACCAATGTTTGGCCAAATTATAATCAGGCTCTCCTGTTTCACCTAGTTGATAAAATTGACCTAACAAGTATTGTGCTTCAGGATTGCCTTGTTCTGCCGAAGCAGTGTACCAATGTTGCGCGCCAGCAAGATCTGGTGCGGCCCCTAGCCCTTTTTGGAGCATATAAGCCAATTTTAATTGCGCATATTGATCACCCTTATCAGCTAAACCTTTATAAATTTCCTTAGCTTGATTCATTTGTTCAGGATCACTGCTTTGAGATAAATAATAATCTGCCAATACTATCCCGGCATGGCTATTCCCTAATTTATAGGATTCAATTAAATTGGGTAAAAAATCTTCCCCGGATTGTTGCTTGAGTACCGCCAAATTGAAGTCAGCGTAGGAAAATTGGGAACCTGCTGATTGCTTCAGCAAATCCAATCCTTTTTCCTTATCCTGAGGGACCCCTTTTCCTTCAGTGATGTAGGTACCCAATATAAACTGACTTACGGGGTTTTGTCCGGCTTGTTGATACCAATACATGGCTTTGGCCGGATCAGCCGTTATTCCTATACCACGGTCATAGAGCATTCCCAGTAAAAGAGCGGCTTTTTCATTACCTGTTTCAGCTTGCTCTTCGGCTACTTTAAATGCTTGTTCCTGTTTTTGCTTGTTATCATCCATCGCATTATAAAATGCCAAGGGCAATAAGGCCGCGGCAACTTTATTCTTCACAGCGCCTTGATATAATTTCCTTATTAATGCAATTTTTTGTTTTCTGACATCCACACTTAAACCATTGTTGTAGTCCCTTGCCAAATATTCTGCCAATTCATATTCAGCCGGGCCATAATCATTAGCCGCTGAAAGATAGAGCATGGCCATGGCTTGTTCATCATTCGCTTTAATGTACTCTTTTCCATCAGGCCCGACTATTCCCTGGCGCAATATTCTGGCCAATACATATTGTGCCCTTTTATTCCCTTTGAATGCGGAATCAGTTAGCCAATTTAATGCTTGTTGGTAATCATTTTCGTCTTTACCTCGCTTAAGATAAAGTATTCCCAAATTATATTCAGCACCCAAGTGTTTTTGTTCTGCCGCATTTTCATAAAAAATAATGGCAGAAGCATCATCTTGCATCAAACCAATACCATATTGAAACAATTGACCAATTTCAAATTGAGTTTGGGCATTTCCAAGTATTGCTCTGAAATACAAATAATTAACCACAGACATATAATTGACGGTTCGCCGCCAATCTCCTGTCCAAATATCCATTAAATCAAAACTTCCCTCTTCATTATTATCATCATAATTCGCATCGATATAAGGAACCGGCAAGTTGAGCTTTTGTATAACAGGACTATTGGCTCTCTCCAAAGCTTCTATGAATGGATTAAGCCTGTAAGTTGGATAGGCCCATTGATTTGATTGAAACTCCACTTGTTTACTGATTAAAGCGTCATAGTAACTGCTTATAGGAATACTATTAGGCTGAGTCAACTCAAATTGTGGTTTGAAAATATCCTGACGAGAGATGGTTTCAAGCTTAGGTGCTTGATTATAGCTATTATTTCTCAAGGCCGACGGATTATTCCATGGACTGAATATACCATTCATCTGGTAAGCTGTCTCTTCCAATTTATCCGTTCTGTCATTACTTAGCCATAATGCAGCTTGGGCAAGAACAGGAGGCTCTGCATTTTTCTTCTCATTTTCTGCTGCTTTAAGAGTCCATTGTTTAGACAATTCCTCATCAGCCGTTACGCCTATCCCTTTTTGATATAAATTGGCCAATTCTTTTTGGGCTTGAACAGAACCATTCTGGGCTGCTTTTAGTACCAATAAAAAACCTGTTTTTGGATCATAAACTGGACTTTTATCTTGTAAATAAATATGGGCTAACTCAAGAGTAGCTTCTGTACTCTGTTTCGCAGCCTTATTAAGCCATTGAATCGCCTCATCATATTGATTTTGCATTAAGGCCAATTTACCCAACTCAAGCATGGCTGGAGCATATTGTTCTGAGGCTGCTTTATTTAATAATTCGACGCCCTTGGCAGTATCCTTGGCAACCATTTGTCCGGCCACATACAATCTGCCCAATTCTGTTAAAGCTTTTGGATCTCCATTTTCTGCCGCTTTATTCAGCCAAATGATCCCTAATTTTTTATTACCTGCATGCTTACTCTCTAAAAAATACTCTGCTAAGGTGTATTGAGCAATCGCATTACCATTTTTTGCTGCATCAATATAATAACGTCTCGCAATATCTGTATTTTTCTTGACGCCAACCCCATATAAATAAGCTGCCGCCATAAACATTTGTGCGTTCACATCTCCCACCGCGGCTGCTTGCTTAAACCAACGGACAGCCTCTTCCGGATTTTTTTCATGAAGCAAACTGTATCTGGCCATGAGCAGGACTGCAGGTAAATAACCTTTTTCCGCTGATTTGGTGAAGTAGCGCATCGCAACACGATTGTTTTTTAACTGACCATATCCATAGAGATACAGTCGTCCTAAATAGTATTCGGCAACAGCATCCTGACCTGATTTACTGATTAGGGGCTCGGCGGCTTCATTATAATTGCCTAATCTGTAAGCATTGAATGCATCATCGGCAAAAACCTGTTGGCTTGCAGATGCGACTAACACACACACCCATGGTACTAGTGATTTCATGAAGATTCCCCTCTTTTCATGGCCATTTATACACCGGGTATAATGCCATAATGCACCACTTGACTAACTGCCCCATTTCTCGTATTGCTGTCTACTATCCAAAAATTACCTTTATTATTCAAACCAAATTTGACATTAACATATTCGCATACTTTAATCACATCAGCACAATCCAGTATTTTTCCATAGGACTTTTTGCCATCACCCAAGGTACAGATAAATTTCACTTCCTTTTCACCTGTGGCCAAAACAGCCCAGGAATTCCCTCTGATAGAATGATTTAACCAATAGGAATATAAACTTTCCTTATCATGCATTTGATATAAACTCACAGTTTCTGGCAATGTATTATAAATAAAATACATGGATTGCAAGGCCCCTTCCTTCCCCGGAAGAAGAGTCAATACCTTTAAATTTTGCTGATAGCCAACAGCAGTACAACCTAGTGGAAATTTCCCGTTATCCTTTTTCTCCGCCTTCTCTTCGGCACTTGTCGCTTTATAAGATTTGGCTGCATGTACCGATGTATTTAACGCTCCAGTTACAGTTAGTAGAATTACAACGATTGCAATTATTGAGCTTCGACTTTTTTGGTTCATTTTTTCTTCTCACTGTCATTTAAAGGACGTACAATCACCTTAGTCCCCATAAAATTGTTACGCTCACTGGACAACTCTACAAAATTTTCGTTTAACCACTTGGCATCCTGGATAAACATACGTACACAGCCATGGCTAGCTCTTACCCCCGGGATATCATCAGAACCATGTAAAGCAAACCCTTTATGAAAATACATACAGTAAGGCATTTTGGCGCCGCCTCTGCCTATAGGAAAAACATCTGAAGTACAACGAACATTTTCCTTGCTGAATACGCGGAAAATCCCTGTCAAAGTACGACAGACTTTATTGGAATCAGAGCATTTATCACTTCCAGAAGAAATAGGCCCCCACCATACTAAATTGCCCTGAGCATCATAGGCGCCCCAAGCCAGTTTCTCTTGATCTACGATAATTTGTTTTTCATTTTCACTCTGGATTTTAAGTGGGAAAGGAGATACATCAAAAATATTGATATTGGCTAAATTCTTTGGTATAGCGATTTCTCTGCCTGACCAAAGGTAGTTATAAGTACGATTGACTCTTTGAACAATGTCTCTTTGGACAGGATCAGGGAATAATTTTTCCCAACTTTGTCCCCCGGTTACCTTAATACATTCATATTGAGGATAAGCACATAATGCCGTTCCATAAAAATGCCCAGCGTTAAGTACAGTCACCATTGACATCATGAACGTTGTTAATAGTATTTTTTTCATGGTGCCGCCCCCTTATGCCTGATTTTTATAATTTTATGCAAAATTTGTGCTAAAAATGAAATGCCACTCTTTTTATCTTTTTTCGGTTATTTTTAATTTAAGTTTAGACCCATACAAAAAAAAATTGAAATTATTGCTATATTTAAATTAGCATTGACTGGGTTGAACACTCATGAGTCCTTTAAAAAGTAAAATTAAAACAAAGTCTTTCAACAAATTAACAAAAACTCAAGACATTACCAACACGATTGAAAGATTATTTACAAACTCTCAAGACAGCATCATTGTTTTTAATCAACAAGGCAAAATTATTGCTATTAATGAAAAAGCTGCTGCTTTATTTAAAAAAAGCCCTGACAAACTAATTGACAAACCGATTTGGAAACTATTTAAGTTAAATAGCTTCGCCATTAAGAGGCAATTTATTCAAGCAAAGAGGTGTTTTCTTTTAGCCAATGAAGGGATAGCCCAGCAATTCACTTGGCTTGAAAGCAAAGCACAAAAACCAGTACTTGCATACCATATTCTGTTCAATAAAACAGAAATAGAAGACACATCAATCATTTTTACCAAACTTACCGATATTCTAAAATCGAAAACCCTAGAATGGATTTTATGGTCTTTAACTAAAATAAGTAACCACCAGGAAGTCAATGAAATTATTGATCAAATTCTACAATTAATCAGTGATGTTTTTGCAGCGGATTATACTTCTGTATCTTTCGTAAATAATCAACAAATTGCCAGGACAATAAGCTATTATAAATTTGGTAAGAAAGAAGAAAACATTAGTTTTTCTTTAATCGATACACCTTGTGCTGAAGTAATTCGGAAAAAAACTATTTGTTATTTTAATGACGTTCAAAAACAATTCCCGAATGATAAATTATTAAAAAAAATGAAGATTAATAGCTATCTTGCAGGCCCTATTACAAACCCGCAAGATGAGGTGATTGGCATTATGACTATCCTGAGCAAGAGCAAAATCGAGTTTGACACACTAAATAATACCCTGTTTGGTTTATTTTTAAGCCGAATTAATTCGGAGATTGAAAGACTGATAAATCTTAGAAAATTAGAGTTTTTGGCGAGTATACCCCAGCAAAACCCCAATCCAATCATAAGAATCCTTCTCAATGGGGATGTCGTATTTACTAACGATGAAGGGAAAATCATTTTAAACTACTGGATAAAATTATTTAAGGGACTTCCAGTAGAGTTACTAAAAGAAGCACAAAGAATTCAGAAATCCAATCAAAGCACAAGAATTGAAATGGAAATTGAGGATAAAATCTACTTATTCACACTTGTCTGGATTGACGAATTTAAACAAATCAATATTTACGGGACTGATATAACCCAGCTCAAGAATACGCAAAACGCTATGTTAAATCTAACCCGCAGAGATACTTTAACTCAAATCGCAAATCGACAATATTTTGAAGAAAAACTAATTGAAAAAATATATGAGCATCATCTGAAAGAAAAAAGCCTGGCATTATTATTAATCGATTTGGATAACTTTAAAATTGTTAATGATACATTAGGGCATCCCACAGGTGACAAACTATTGATGGCTGTTACCAATAGAATGACCCGATGTCTAAGAGCAAATGATTTTATTGCCCGCCTTGGAGGAGATGAGTTCATCGTCCTTCTTGACCAATGCAATACGGATACCGCAGTTAAGGTTGCGGAAAAGATTATTAACGTGCTCGGCAAACCTTTTCAATTTGATGAATATCATATGACAATCACAGCCAGTATTGGCATTGCCATCTATCCTGAAACAAGTGAAATAGCCAGCGACTTACTAAAGTATGCCGATATTGCAATGTACCAATCCAAAAAAACAGGTAAAAACAAGTACGCTGTGTTTTCAAAAAACTTACACTATAAGGAAAATCAAAGAAATGAAATTCTCAAAAAAGAAATAGAGTTAGCAGCATTAAAAAGAGAGCTCTATATAGATTACCAACCCCAAATAGATTTATCCAATAACACAATCATTGGAATTGAGGCCTTATTACGCTGGTCACACCCCACTCTGGGTTTAATATTACCTACTGAGTTTATTCCTATAGCGGAGCAAACAGGGTGCATACATACCATCAGTCAATGGTTCATAGAGCAAACATTACTTGATTACTCACAGTTTCAGCAATTAAATTCAAACATTAAATTGTCGATAAATGTTTCCCTAAGCCAATTAAATGACGTGAGATTTACTAAAATATTGTGTGATAGTTTATTGTTAAATCATTTAAGCAAGAGCAAAATCATTCTGGATATATCAGAGCGTATGATAGCCCCACACTTTATTCAAATATCAAAAAAATTAAAACAAATACATCATATTGGAATTAATATAAGCTTGGATAATTTTTGCTGCCCACAAATTTCCCTTCCTGAGTTGCTGTCATTACCACTTGATTATCTCAAGGTAGATCAACGATTATTAATAGGCATAGAGGGAAAAGTCAAATTACGTAAATTATTAGCAGGAATAATCAATTTAACCAAAGATCTTAATATTAAAATTATTCAAAAGGGTATTGAAACGGCAGAACAGCATGAAGCGATTAAATCTATAGGATACCAATACGCACAAGGATATTTTTACTGCAAACCTGTTGCTTTAAATGAATTACTGCCACTTATAAAAAAAACTATGCACTAAGTAATTAATAATTCAACCTTATTTTATAGCATCCAACGTAATAATCTTATAAGATTCTAACTGTCTTTTTAACAGATACTTAGATAATTTATCATCATAATTAATTGACCAGGACTTACGATAAACCCCAAGGTCGAGGCAAAAAATGTTTTTAATGAGGGAGTTTAGACAGACTAAATGACCGAATTAAAAACATTTTTTAACAAAGAGATTGGGAGTTTATCGTAAGTGTGTATTCCGGAGCGAAATGATCACCAATTCCGGCGGCAT
>NZ_KK074223.1:0-54053 GCF_000586315.1 Legionella pneumophila subsp. fraseri
TTAATTGAATAAATTAGATATTAAGGCGTTCATGCTGAGGAGGTGTGTAGCACCGTCTCGAAGCATGAACGGCCTGATGGGAAAATCCCATTTTTATAATCAGCCTTGGAGTGTTATGCAAACCCTCTTCCGATTATTCATAAATTTTTCTTGTTAATTGGATAAATTAGTTATTATATTAATCCGTTCATGCTGAGGAGGTGCGAAGCACCGTCTCGAAGCATGCTTAAAAACATAGTATAAGGGATTGACTAAATGTTTTGGGTTTATATTCTTCAATGCAGTGATAAGAGCTATTATACAGGACAAACGGATAATCTGGAAAAACGCCTTACTCAACATCAAGATAAAATGATTCCGGGTTGTTATACAAGCACAAGATTACCAATTGAATTAAAATACAGCCAAGAATTTATGTCTCGTGAGGAAGCCTTGATTGCCGAAAGACAAATCAAAGGGTGGAGTCGGAGAAAGAAAGAGGCTTTAATAAAGGGAGATTGGCAAGCATTATCAGACTATTCAAAACGTAAAAGTTAAGAGTGGGCTGTGTTTCATTCGAACATGCTTCGAGACGGTGCTTTGCACCTCCTCAGCATGAACGGTTTAATGGTTTAATAAAAAATCTAATTTTTTTAATTAATAATAAAATTATTTATAGCCAATTCGAAAAACACAAGCTGTTCACTAATCTCAAACATCCAGCCCCAAATTATCCCGTTTGAACACTCGGTCAGCCCTATAACTTGATCGAACCAGTGGGCCAGAGGCGACTTCAAAAAAGCCTTTTTTCAGACCAATTTGCCTTAATTCAGAAAAAGTTTCAGGAGTTACATAACGCGCTATAGGCAAATGATTTTTAGTAGGTTGTAAATATTGCCCCAGAGTCAAAATATCCACGTGATGAGCACGTAGATCATCCATAGTCTGAACTATTTCCTCATCCGTTTCACCTAATCCCAGCATCAAACTGGTTTTGGTTAGAACATCAGGGCGATATTTCTTGGCAAAAGCCAGAACATTCAAGGTTTGCTGATAGCCTGCTCGATTGTCTCTTACCGGGTGTGTCAGGCGCTCAACGGTTTCTACATTTTGGGCAAAGACATCAACACCGCTATCCAGCAAAACAGCAACATCTCTTTCACTACCTTGAAAATCCGGTGTTAACGCCTCGACTTTGGTTCGGGGAGAGCGTTTTTTGATTGCTCTAATGGTTTTGGCATAATGATTCGCCCCTCCATCAGGTAAATCATCCCGATTAACTGAAGTTAAAACCACATAATCCAGGTTCATTAAGGCAACTGTTTCCGCAGTATTCTCGGGTTCTTCTGCATCAAGCCAGCCATGTGGATTTCCTGTATCCACAGAACAAAATCGGCAAGCCCGGGTACATACTGCCCCCATTAACATGATAGTCGCAGTCCCATGAGACCAACATTCTGAGATATTTGGGCATTTCGCTTCTTCGCAAACTGTTGCCAAGCGATGTTTTTGCACTTGCTCTTTAACCTGGCTATAAGCTGGAGTTGTATGATTGACTATGCGCAGCCACTTCGGTTTTGGGAGTCTTTCATGATTTTGACCCGATGATTTTATTCCATCTTTAATAGCTGTCACACCGTGAGATGTTTTATATTTTTGTCCACTTTCCACAACGATTGGAATATCGATCAATTTGCTCATGACGCCATCCGAAATACAAAGAACTATGATGATCCCAAATCATAAGGACAAGATCAAGTTCATTTAAAAACAGTATCAGAGGAAAATCATCTTTTAATTCAGACTTACCCTGAAAGCAGTGTCATTAAAAAAATGTTGGAAATATATTCCACTACAATACTTCAATCCTGTTTCTTCCTGCATTTTTAGCTTTATACATGGCATTGTCTGCCCGCATAAACAAAGACTCAATATCATCGCCTTCAGTCACAGTAGTAAGCCCAAATGAAACCGTAACATCGACCTTTTTGTCATGATAATAAAACAAACAATCTTCAACTAATTTACGTAATTTTTCCAAAATTTCAAGGGCTTCTTTACTGTTGGTTTGTTCAAAAATAAACACAAATTCCTCACCACCTATTCGAGCGATAAAATCAACCGTCCTGATTGACGATTTAAAAATCATAGCTACCTTTTTAAGAACTTTATCTCCTGCAAGATGACCAAAATTGTCATTAATACGTTTAAAATGATCGATATCACATACAGCAAGAGATAATACGCTTGAACTTCGTTTCCAGCGATGGAATGAATCCAGGATATGCTCATCATAAGATTCTCGGTTCGGCAAGCCTGTTAAACTGTCGTGGTTAATTCTGTATTTCTGAAAAGAAAGCAAATTTTTTATTTCTTCCGCATTTTGCTCGGATTCCTGCAATCTTGCCTGCAATTCCAATACTTGTTTTGCATACTCTTTCTCTCGAACTTCTTCATTATGTCGGTACTCTTTTAAGCGATCGCCAATCATTTTTATATTTTGACTCACCTTTGAGGATAATTCTTCAATTGTTTTAGAAGTATCAAGATGGTTTTTGATTTGATCCAGGTTATCCTGAATTCCGAACTCTAATTGACGACTGTCTTCAGAAGCTTTCCTGCGAGTATTCCCCGCTGCTCCTAAGTAGAGTTCAAAATCATTGAGCTGATTGGTTAATTGTTGAAGAAACCCTTTGAATCGATTCTGCTCAACATTAAATGCCTCAACGACTAATTCCGTCAAACTGTCAATGATAGAGCTAAGCTCTTCATCATTGAGCGCTTGTTCCAAATTGGTTTTGATGCTTCCTCTCTTGGAATCCAAATCCTGAGGGATAGATAAATGGTTAAGTAATTGTTGTAAACTGTCATTTACTTTTAAACTAATCTCATATTGAAAACTCTTTTTGGGGCTATCGACTTTAGTAATTTGCGGCAACTCCTCCAGTTCCTTAATCACGGAAGAAATGCATTGGGTTAAAACTTGATTAAAATGAACCAAAATGGCATGGCTTTCCATCTCGGTATCCAGCATTTTTTGTAATTTTGTAACGGCTCTCTTATCCTGAGATTTATTGGCAATACGGCCAATCGAGTCAACTCCTTGTTTGATTAGTCCATTGACCAAACGAGAGTTTTCCACTTTTTTCTTTTGCATTTTGGAAAGCATTTCTGCCAAACGTTTCACTTTTTTTTCTATGACAGCGGGTTCAAACTCCGTATCCAAATAATTTCTGAATTGTGAAAGGCGTTCGTCCAACTCATAATTGATTCCAATAGGATTAATGATCAATTGATTAATTACACTTCTGAGTGTATTAATTTGATTTTGCATCTTGTCACATTTATGCTCATATTGGCTAATTGTGTTAACAATTTTTTTCTTTAATTCTTGATCTATCATTTAAGACTTCCTTTCCTGTTCATTTATTTTGCCTGTTTTTAAGCACTTCAAGCAAAACCTTTGCATGCGATCCATCACAAAAAGGAGGTTTTTTGGTTTGTTTGCAATTGCAAAAACAAACTTCTTCAGTCAAATCTGCTATGAAAGAGACCGCTTTATCTCCGCAATTCTCTTTATCACAGAAAGGTTGAGTTTTGCTTTTGCCACAACCACACCATTTGTAAATCTTTCCTTCTGCTACTTCCACAATAATCGGAAATAAATGCTTATATTCTGAATTATTATCATCCATGATGAGAACTTCTCCATAAGCGATTAGCTTCAAAACCTAACTTAATTGTATGTCATAAAATGAAGATATTCAGAATTTATAATTTATTTTATGCCGATTGGATCCTCATGTCATTTTAGAAGCATTAAACCAATTCAGTAACAAACCAGAAATACCTAATGAAACAATTAAAAATAATGATAAAGCCAGATTAGACAAAGCATAGGGATAAATGATTAATAAGAGTGAGATAGCTAAAATATATAAGAAACCTATAGTGGGTAATTTTGCCTTCAATTTTTCGAAAAAACGAATTTTCATTAGAACCCAATAGAGGAACATCAGGATAATTAAAGGAAGGATATAGATAAGCTGATAAGCAAATTGGTATAACGCCATTTGAACTCCTGATACATTTTGGTTATGTAGCCATTGTTCAAAAACATAAGACCAATTCATCAAACAGGTTTGTTGAAACATTGGAACTGTAAATGCCAATAAAAAAGCCAAAACAATAAATAATGGTTGGATAGAACGTTTTTTATAATATTGACCAGCGAAGTAAAAAGCAAAAAGGCCTACCAATGCAGCTGGAATACGGAACCATGAAAGCGATTCAAAAAACAGGGTAGGATAAACTTGTTGAAAATAATGAACACCGCCAACGGTTAAAATAAATAGGGAGCCGCTGATAAATTGCAGCTTTCGCTTTTCTATCATGAATAAAAGACCAAAAAATGCAGCGATAGTAAATAAAGCACATGGACTGATGGCATCGATTAAGGCTACAACAAAAATAAATGTATTTGTGGAGGGGCTTCCTGTGATATTCGAATCAAACAAATTCGCATTTCCCCATCTGTTTAAAACACTCTCAGTCGCAGGAGTCAATGTTCCATTTTTCACAATTTCTTCTTTACAATATTCTATGCCTTTTAGCAGATCCTTTCCGGTTGTCTGTGCAGTGGCAAACCCAACCCAACGAGAATTACAAAAAAATATGGATGGAACGGCAAAATCATATCGATTAAGCTCTGTCAATAAATCGCCAAAACGTTTCAAAGCGTTTTTATCTTTATCGATAATATAACGCTCTACATGCAGCCAGGGATAATGTTTTTCAATTTCTTTGAAAAATTCATCGGCCTTATGACAATGAGGACAAGTAGATGAAAGATACAATTCAACGTTAATTACAAGCCCTTTACCTTTTTCTTCTGTATACCAGGGAGATGAGGAATTTACTGCCCATAAATTAAAACTGAGCATCAGAAATAACACCGTCAATCGAATCATTGGCTTCATGGTTTTCATTATATTTCTTTTAAATGAATACTATAGCACTTAGGATCGATTGTATGAAATAGTCCAAATAAGTCTAACTCATTTAGAGTAATAAAATGTAAACTTGAAATAAGAGGTTAAACATCAGGAATGAATATAATTTTCCAAATGCTCTATCACTCGCAATTTATCTTCCAATACGTGGTACAACAAATCCCCTATGGACAATATAGCTAATAACTCACTCCCTTCCTGTATTAATACATGTCTTCTTTTTGTTTCAGTTATCACTTGCATGGCTTTCTCTACCGAATCATGTGGACTTAAGATCGTGACGTTGGTATAAACAACATCAGACACTTTTGCAGTTTCCAAACTTAGATTCTTATGAAAATAACAGCGAAGTATGTCTCTTTCACTCACAATACCAATCAAGTTGGTATCATTATCGAAAACGACTAAAGCACCTATATCTTTTTCAACCATCTGTTTAATACATTCTTTGACACTATCATCAGGATGAATATAAGCGATTTTCCTTGGTGGCACCGGCAGTACGCTATGAATTAAGTGAGCCATTTCACTCTCCCTGATTAATACTAAATTAGCAACTCGCTGTATAAATATAGCACAAAAAGAGAGTGTTAAGCTCACTGAATGAGACTAAGAAAGCTTTTATAAAAGAGTATCACACTTGATTATTAAAGTAAGATTGTTGGGCATAACCCAACAATCTTAATCAATTCATCAATTCACAACACGCCAGGAACCATCAGCTTGACGACAGGCCTTACCATAAATTTGTTGGGTTTTACCACCAATCATGGCTTTGGTAATGTACTCACGGCAAGGTTGTTGAGCGTTATAATACGTTCTCGTTGGCTGTACAGTATAACGGTATCCAGTGTCTGGATTTGACCATGCAACTGCTTTACCTGTTGGGGCTGTTTCCAGAGCCCTTTGCATTTCAAGTCGGTCTACCTTATCCATTGTTTTTCCAATTTGACCACCCAGGTAAGCTCCTAATAATGCTCCTGCTCCTGCAGCTGCAACCTTACCTGAACCACCACCAAACTGGCTACCAAGTAATCCACCTACCACACCGCCTGTAATTGTACCTACACCTTCTTTGTTCATTGAGGCACAGCCACCTAGCATGAATGATAGGGATAATGATGCAACAATCAATTTTTTCATTACAGTTCACCTGTTTAAAGAGTTACAAAATCGGTTGTCATTCTACCATCACGAACAGTTATTATCCATAACTTATTTGTAACGCACTCTCTCTGAAATTTGACATAATAATTCGTATCCTACTGTACCTGCTGATTTGGCAATGCGCTCCACTAAAACATGTGTTCCCCAAAGCTCAACCGCGTCGCCTATCTGAACATCAGGGTGCTCTGTCAAATCGACAGTCAGCATATCCATAGAAACCCTGCCAACAATACACACTTCCCTACCTCTAACCCAAACCGGTGTTTTCTCGGAAATATGTCTTGGGTATCCATCACCATAACCTGCTGCAACAATGCCGATTCGTGAAGGTTTATCGCTTTTCCAGGTTCCACCATAGCCTACCTGAGCAAAAGATGGATTATCATGAATCGCGCTAATGGCTGACATAAAACGCATCACAGGGATTAAACCTAAATCCCGAGCATTTTGATTAGCAAATGGGGAAACGCCATACAACATAATCCCAGGCCGCACCACATCAGCCTGGGAATCAGGAAATGAAATAATTGCCGCTGAATTAGCGATACTGCGTTGGCGAAACCCTGGTATGGATATCTCCTGAAACAACGAGATCTGTTGACGATTCTCAGGGCGGTGGGGTTCATCTGCGCAAGCCAAATGAGTCATTAACCCTATGTTTTTATCAACCCAAATACAAGTTTGCAATGCATCCATCACTTTTTGCAATTCATGGATTTTAAATCCAAGTCTGTGCATGCCTGTGTTTACCTTTACCCATACTTTTATCGGGTAAGGCAACGGAGTCTTGATTAGCCATTCCAACTGCTGTGGGTGATGAAGAACACAGGCGAAATCATTCTCAACGGCTACTGACAATTCATCAGAACTAAAGACGCCCTGAAAGAGAATGCACGGGGTTTCAACACCTAAAGCTCGAATAGCCAGCGCTTCCTCAAGACAAGCTACGCCAAAAGCCTCAATTCGCCCATCAAGAACAGGAGCAACTTCTCTGACTCCACAACCATAAGCATTGGCTTTTACCATAGCAATAACTTTTTTGCCTGGAGCCAAATGCTTGATTTGAGATAAATTATGCAATAAAGCACTGGGCTCTATTACTAAACGTGTAGGTCTTGACACCCTATTCTACCCCTTGATAACCATTAAATGCCAAATCTTCAAATCGTGTGTATTTACCCAAAAAGGCCACCCTGACTTTGCCTATGGGTCCATTTCTTTGCTTGGCAACAATGATTTCAGCGGTACCTTTATCAGGACTGTCCTCATTATATACTTCATCTCTATAAATAAAACAGATTAAGTCAGCATCTTGCTCAATTGCCCCTGATTCTCGCAAATCTGACATCACAGGCCGCTTGTCTGCTCGCTGCTCCAGGCTTCTATTTAACTGAGATAAAGCAATTACCGGAACCTGCAACTCTTTTGCCAGCGATTTAAGACTGCGAGAAATTTCGGAGATTTCCGCTGTTCTATTGTCTGCATTAAACCCAGGGACTTTCATTAATTGTAAATAATCGACAACGATAAGCCCCAATGAGCCGTGTTCCTTTGCTAAACGTCTGGCACGGGCTCTCATTTCTCCGGGACTTAAAGCAGGAGTATCATCTATGAACAAAGGGGCCTCAGAAAGCATATGCACAGCGGAAGTCACTCGTGGCCAATCATTATCATCTAATTTACCGGTACGAATCCGATGCTGATCAATTCGCCCTAAGGAAGACATCATTCTCATTGCCAGAGAATCAGCTGGCATTTCCATAGAGAAAACCAATACTGGCTTACCGGCTTTAATTGCCGCATGTTCTGCCATATTCATTACCAGAGTTGTTTTTCCCATTGATGGGCGACCAGCAACGATAATCAGGTCAGAAGGCTGCAAACCTGATGTCATTTCATCCAAATCAGATAAGCCTGTAGCAAGACCTGTAATCGCATCACCATTATGATAGAGGGCATCTATTTTCTCTACTGCCCGTACCAGGATAGATTTAATATTTTCTGGTCCGCCATCACTCGCAGTTTGCTCACCAATGGCAAATACTTTGGTTTCTGCCATATCCAATAGCTCAGGCACTTCTCTTCCCGCAGGATTATAAGCGGAATCGGCAATTTCTGTTGCTACCGCTATCAGTTGCCTCTGGACTGACTTTTCCCGCACAATATCCGCATAAGCGGTCACATTCGCTACACTTGGAGTATTATTAGCCAACTCAAATAAATAAGCTTCTCCACCAGCATCATCTAACTCGTTACGCGTTTTCAAAGCATCAAGAAGCGTCACCACATCAAAGGGTTGATCTTTTTTGGCCAAAGCAGAAATGGCCCTAAAAAGAATTCGATGCTCGGTACGATAAAAATCGGTTTCACATAATTTATTGCTTACCTTATCCCAAACTTGATTATCGAGCATCAAACCACCAATGATGGATTGCTCAGCCTCTACAGAATGTGGGGGACGTTTTAGTGGATCGACCGTTTTTTTAGATATTTGCAAATCAAGCATGGTAATAACAATTTATTTGAGAAATTATTTATAGGGAAGACAATCTATTTAAAGACATTCTTAATCTAATTTCAAATGATAATAACACTAAAAACAAAATGCAGGATAGTGCTCACCGCCTTAAAAGCGAGAGAAAGCACTACCCCACATCATATATAAAATCATTCTTAAAAACTACTTAGCGAATCCAGGTTTGGGTGCGTCCCAGAGCAGATACTCCAAAATATCCTCTGACATACAGTTTATTGCCCTGCATTGTCATTTTGGCTTTATAAATTTTTCCTGTTTTGGGATCGAGGATAGAGCCACCACTCCAAACACCATTGCCTTCATCTTTTAATCCCCAAACAAAAGTCAAACCTTGAATTTTTTTGTCCTTAAATGCACCAGGGCACTTAGAGCAAATTCCGGTATCACCTGGTTGTGGATATACTTTAACGATAGTACCACTTAAAGTACCATTTGTTACTTTAAGGCTGACTACAGCTCTCTTCGCTCCGGTTTTATCATCAATGGTTGTCCATGTACCTGCAGGAGACTGTGATGCTGCAAAGGCTAATGGTAAATAACATACAGCAATTACAAAACTACATAATACTTTCCATAATTTCATAATTAATCTCCGTAATTGAATCAGTATGCTTCTTGCATAAACTATGCATTCTGTTGGGATACAAAGTTCAAGTTATACAAGAGCTTGTAATAAAGCATAAGCCATGACAGGTAACTTTGCTACAGAAATCTTTAAATAAATATTTGTGGTTTGATTATCCGCTCCCTTACGGTCGCGGCTCTGTTTGGACTATAATCCAACGTGGTTCGGAGTGAGCTATAATCTGAGCCGCGACCGTAAGGGAGCGGATAATCAACCGTTATTTTTATTCATAAAGGCATAAAAAATTGATTTAAATCGTCTTCACTCAAAATCATTGACCTGGAAGCATCTGCAGACAAGATCCCCTCCACTAATTGTCTTTTCTTCTCTTGCATACCAAGAATTGCCTCTTCTACAGTACCTGATGTAATCAACTTATAAACAAAAACAGGGCTTTCCTGGCCTATTCGATGAGTTCTGTCAGTAGCCTGGTCTTCAACAGAAGGGTTCCACCAGGGATCATAATGAATCACTGTATCAGCACGAGTCAGATTAAGTCCTGTGCCTCCTGCTTTCAAACTAATTAAAAATATTGGCGTATCACCTTGCTGAAATTGCTCGACCAACGCTTGTCTGTTTTGGGTCTGTCCCGTCAATTTCAAATAATCATATTGCTTGACTATTAATAATTCCTCAATCAGCTTGAGCATCGATGTAAATTGTGAAAATACCAGTACTCGCCTTCCTTCCTCGACCAAATTATCAAGTAATTCCATCAATGCATCGAGCTTGCATGAAGTACCGTGAGCAATCTCCGCTTCAGACATGGATAACAATCTTGGATCACAACACACTTGTCGTAATTTCAATAAGGCATCAAGTAATAATATATGGCTTTTCCCCAATCCCTGCCTTGCTATGGCATCTCTCACCTTTTTCTCCATGCTCATGCGGATAGCCTCATAAAGATCTCGCTGAGCACCAACCAACTCTATAGTACGAGTTATCTCCGTTTTGGGTGGTAGTTCATTGGCTACCTGATTTTTGGTCCGGCGTAGTAAAAAAGGTTGCACTCTTTTTGCTAACAAATCCCTTCTTCCCATATCGGCATATTTTTCTATAGGCGTTCTGAACCAAAGCCTGAATTGCTTGGCATCGCCCAATAACCCCGGCATTAAAAAATGAAATAAAGACCAGAGTTCGCCTAAATTATTCTCCAGCGGAGTTCCAGTGAGACATAAACGGTGTGAAGCCTTTAATTGCTGAATGATTTGTGTCGTTTTTGTCCGTGCATTTTTAATGAATTGCGCTTCGTCCAAAATGAGATAATAAAATGGATAATCAACAAATTTTTCTTTGTCCCTGTGGATTAATCCATAGGTAGAAATAATTAAATCATAGTCATCAAAATGGTCCTGATGTCTGTCACTTCCATGGTAAATCAATACCCTGATCTCTGGAGTAAATCGCTTGGCCTCAGCAAACCAGTTACCAACAAGACTGGTAGGCGCTATGATTAAACTGGCTCTAGTTAACCTTGATTGTTCCTTCTCATATTGTAAATGAGCAAGAGTCTGCACTGTTTTGCCAAGCCCCATATCATCGGCTAATACGCCATTAAAACGACTAGTCCGCAAAAATTGTAACCAATTTAACCCGTAGTGTTGATAATCCCTCAAATGAGCTTGAAGACCAGCTGGAACTTTTATTTCTGGCAGATCATTTAATCTGACCAGCTTCCTTAGTTCTTCTCTTAATGATTCAGCGCCTTGCCAACGTGATTTGGTTGCAGCAATAGCCAATTCAACTTCCTGCATTAGTACCAATTGATATTTATTAATCTGTAATTGCTGATTTTGATCAATTTGACGCAAGCCAAACTGTAATAACAAACGCACTAAAGGCTTAATTCGCCCCATAGGTAATTGCAATAAACGACCATCCAACAATGGAAGTTTGACCAGCTGCTCATCAGGTAAATTATCTAAATCATTCCCTTTGTAACGTTGAATCAAATCCGCAACCAGAGGCACAATACTCACTGGCTTGCCTTCAACCAAAATGCCCAATTGATAGGAAAAAAAATCGGTTGTACTTTCCTGTATATCGGAATACCACTCCACTTCATCAGCAGAAACAATCTCTTGATAAAAAGGGCTTGCAAACTCTACACGCCATCCATGATCTTTTAAGTAGGGTAACGACTGATGGTATAGGCTTTCCAGGTCTGAAACAATTTGTACATCCTTTAAAATAAAAAAAGAGTGATCGGGTAAATTCCAATGATATTTTTCCCATTGATGAAATGGTCTCAAATCAATAGAACTTTTCAACTCTTCAATTTTTAAATCTTCAAATTCCTGATCACGTTGGTATTCAACTAATACATCACCTTTTAAAGACACCACTTTTTCACACTCTTCCGCAAAAGGGACAAGTAATCCTTCGTAATCAAAAAAGATTTTTGCTATGTAAAGAGAATTATTTGCCTCTCCATCATCAATCCATCTGTCTTCTTCCTGTTCGGTGACCGCATCGAGAATTAACACAGGAATTGGTTTTAATTGTTTCATTTCCTTTTGATTGTACACATTGGGCATGGGAAATTCAGGGCAATTTTTAGACATTTTTTTAGCCAATAACTCGGCTTGATCAAGAGGAATAGGAGGTGCTTCCAACAAATGGCGGAGTTGTTTGATGGGATAGGGAGAATTTAAGTGACCCATTACGACATTTTTAATATCAAAATACCAACTTTCATCCAGCAATAATGGCTCAATATTCTGATTATCATGCTTTAACTTTAAGATCTGATTGCCATTCCAGGATAAAATCCACTGGCATTCACCAGTCAACGTCTCTCCTTTTTGTATAGGGGTATCTTCATTTTCAATAAAAAATGCCCTTCCGGTTGCAATGATCTTATCAAGAAGCTCGGTGTTTCGAATTAAAAGATTATCAAACCAGCCGGATACATTACATTTAAATAACAATTGAGCCACAATATCATTATCATCGCCCATAAAATGCTGTTTTTTTGAATTAGCCAGAGTATTAAAAATTATTTTTTTCCCATAACCGCCTCGCTTTAATAACTTGGCCAAAGCTAATTTAATGCTTACCTTGTGCTCATGCCCCCGAAGTTTGAGATCAATCAAATAAGTCAGATGATGTGTCGCTTCTTCCCTTTTTATTTCCGATGCTTCTTGTGCTCGTAAATTTTTTAACCAAACATCCAATTTCCTGTCCAGCTTATTAGAAGGCAGTGACTCCAGATTTATTTTTTCTCTGTCTCGTAATGCAAAAAGACAAGCTGCAGCGTGTTTACAATTGTATTGATAAGCACATGAACATCGAGAAGGTTTTGCAGGCCATGATTTTAAATCCATATGGACATCATAAATTTGACTCGAACTACCCTTCACTCTCCCTTTCAACAAACCGTCACTTAAGCGAATATTCAGTACCTGGCCCTTTTGAAAGTACTCTTCACCCCGAAGCAATATTTTAGCTTCAAAAGCCTCTGGCATTTTTGATATTGCTTCATTTAACATACTGCGGGTTTGTCCAGGAAAAATCGTATATTGTAGTCATTTTTTACGCTTTTTGACAATTATAGAATATTAATCCTGTCATAAAGAGTTGATTTTTTTATTCGCATTGTGTTTGTGCTATCCCGCTTCCTTATGGTCGCGGCTCGGATTATAGCTCAAACCGAGCCGCGACCATAAGGGAGCAGAAAAAACAATTCTTCAATTAAAATCAATACCATCATCTCCATCTGTAGCCATATCAATGCCCCCTAAGCTACAATTCGAGTATACAAATTAATTGACAGATTTTCATGAACACACCTTTGACAGTACTGATGGCTCAAATTAATCCGACAGTAGGAGCTATTGACGCGAATGCAAAAAAAATTATTGATGTCATCCAAAACCATCAGGTAAACCATGATGTGATTATTTTCCCCGAATTAACTTTATCCGGTTACCCGGCAGAAGATTTGCTCTTTCGTAAAGAATATCATGATAAAATAATGCTCAATCTCCAGGATATTCAGGATACCGTCAAGAATTGTTATGTCATTGTCGGACATCCAATGATGCACACTGGTGATTGCTACAACAGCTTCAGTATTTTTTATCATGGGCAAAAAATTAGAGAATATCATAAACAAAAATTGCCAAATTATGGAGTTTTTGATGAGGCAAGATATTTTACTCCCGGTAAAAAAGATCCTTGTGTATTATCAATTAAAAATCACAAGTTAGGGTTTTGCATATGCGAAGATTTATGGCAAAAAGGCCCTGTAGACGATTTACTTAAAAGTGGCATTTCCATTTTAGTCAGTTTAAACGCCTCCCCCTTTGATTATCGTAAATACCAGCTGAGAGAAGAGCTTTTAAAATCCTATGCGCAACAGGGGATTTCCATTATTTATGTCAATCAAATTGGTGGTCAGGACGATTTGCTTTTTGATGGACAATCCTTGGCTATGGACAATCAAGGCACCATCCGTGCCTTGGCTCCCGCCTTTGAAGAAAACTTATGCACTGTCCATATAGACGGTAACAAAGTAAACGGATCAATCACCCCTTATCTGGATAAAGAAGCGCTCATATATAAGGCACTGGTTTGTGGCACTAGAGATTATGTCAGAAAAAACAATTTCCCCGGTGTATTGCTTGGACTCTCTGGAGGCATTGATTCTGCCTTGACTTTAGCGATAGCTGCCGATGCACTCGGAGCAGAACAAGTTCATGCTGTTTTGATGCCCTCACGATATACCGCATCAATTAGCAATGAAGATGCACTGGAACAATTGAGTAACCTTAAAGTTGCACATTCCATTATACCGATTGAACCCATGTTTCAATCCATGATTGAATCGCTTCATCCTGTTTTTAAAGGGTTACCACCCGATACCACAGAAGAAAATATTCAGGCAAGAATACGCGGCATGCTGCTCATGGCTTTGTCAAATAAGACCGGGAAAATGGTGCTTACAACCAGCAATAAGAGTGAAACAGCTGTAGGTTATGCCACTTTATATGGCGATATGGCCGGCGGATTTGCCGTATTAAAGGATGTGCTGAAAACCCAAGTGTATGAATTAGTGAAGTATCGAAACAAGATTTCAGTAATTATTCCCGAGCGAGTCATTACCAGACCTCCTTCTGCTGAATTAAAACCAAACCAGACCGATCAGGATAGTTTACCCGAATATAGTGAACTGGATGCCATCATCATGGCTTACATGGAACAGAATTTAAGCCCTTCTGAAATCATTGCCAAGGGATTTAAACCTCAAGTGGTCAATAAAATCATTCAATTGATTAAACGTAACGAATACAAGAGACGTCAAGCTGCACCAGGAATAAAGATAAGTAATCTGGCCTTTGGTAAAGACTGGAGATATCCTATCACTAATGGTTTTAATCAATAATTTGAACTGCCTTGAAATAAAATGCAAGGCAGTTACTACCTTTATTCATTAAATAGATCTTATGGCTGGATTATCATTTGGTTTTGATGGTTGTCCTTCGTGTTGCTCCATGTCTTTAGCTCTGTTGCCAAACAAGGTAGCTATATTCTCATATTTGTTTAGATTAAGTTTACCAGGTTCTTGTGTATCAACCTTTTCTTCTTGCCTTTCACTTAACTGATTCTTCAAACACCGTTCAACATCTCCAAATAAACGCAAATCCAATTTTTTGGCATTTGTCGTTTTGATTGTACCACTGACAGGAGGTATTTTAGATTTTGGTCCGGCAGCTAAACATTTTTGCAATTGAGCTTTAAATTCCTTCATGTCTTCCTTGACATCAATGGACTTGATAGTATTGACGTTCAATAAATAAGTCTTAAGTTGAGGAATGTGTTCTTCCTTTAACGGATGACTTTGATCATTTAACCATGTTTTCATAGATGCATAGGATTCTAATGAAATTTCATGTGCGAAACCTAATGTATTTATCCACCAGAGCGAATACTCATTAGGTTTACCGCGCAAAACAAAAGTAGCAGAAATCCCATTTTCTTTTAATACATCATTAGTTAACTCAACTTGAGTTCTCGGATCTTTCGGATTGATGAGTAATTGAACCCGTCCTAAAAGCATTTCTCTGGCTTTTGCACACTCCTGTTTAAGCTGCTTCAAATGCAAAGCACTCAGATTATCAATATCCTTAACGATATCCCTAATCTTTCCATCTATTAGAATTTTGATTAACTCTTCTCCAGGCTCCAGAGCATACACTTTCCCTGTTGCATCTACCCAGGAAAGCTTCCAAATATCACTTTCAAAAATCAAACAAAATTGTATAACACTCTTATTTTCTTTGGCTGATTTTTTAGCTGATTCCAGGTCATTGGTAATTGAAACATTATCGATAAATTTCTGAGCACTTTGATGGGTCTGTAACAATTCCTGTTTTCGAGCTTCTATTAATTTTTGCGTAGCAAGATATTGCGACATAAACTCGTCAATTCTTTTATTTATTTTTTGTCTGAGCTTCAAAATAATTGGATGGACTAACTCACTTTCTAATGGTTTATAGCCAGGAACTGACTTGATAAGCTCATCAAATAAATAATAATTAAATGAGCCATGTTCCCACTCTCCTTTCCCAACCAATAACTTAAATTCCTGCAAGCGGGTGTAGGCATCAGGGAAAGCTTCCATACCTTTAATTGCCATATCAATTTCTTGTCCGCGTTTTCTGGTAAACTGGTAAAACCAACCTTTAAGCCATGATTCAATAGGTTTGTTATATCGCGCCCGGGCAGATTCTAAGACATGGACTAATTGCTTACATCCTTCATCGGATTCATCAGCAATGCGACTTAATAATTTTTCGGCAAATTCGTTTAAATTGTCGATTATATCCAATAATTCTTTTCCATCCTTTGGTGGCATATACGCTCCTTGTTCCTTGTCCAAATTTCATCTTACCTTAATCAGAATTTTATACAAGCAACAAAATCATTGAGCTAACTGAAATTTAAAATTTAAATTGCTCAATAAAGCACAATAGAAAACTTGCAAATTTAAGACAAACCGCTAACATGAATCAGTTAAAAAATAATAATAATAAAAAGGGATGTCATGAGAATCACATTACTTACAACAGCTATATTAGCTACTGGTGTTGCCTCTGCCGCAGTACCTGTAGACGGGTGGTATGCCAGTGCATTTGGGGGTTATACCTATATCACCCCAAACATATACAATTTTGCCTATGGGGTATTCCGTGATGAAGTGGGATACAACAACGGCTATAACGCCGGGGGACGAGTAGGATATCAAAGCAACCCAATTCGCTATGAAGTAGAATACACTTATCTCAGAGGTGAAGTTAGAAAGTTTAACCTTAATTTTATAACGCAGCTCGGTGTTACCGGTTTTACCTCCGCCAACACTATCATGGCCAATATTTATTATGATTGCCCTGATATGCTACCAGCCATTGCACCATTTATTGGATTGGGAATTGGATACGCCTCTCTTAGGGCAGAGCTTGACAGCATAGGTCCTTTTAGACCGTCTTACTTTACCACTAACGACAGTGCCTTTGCCTACCAGGGAACTGTGGGATTAACTTACAATTTCTCCGAAAATTATGCGGCAAACCTGGCTTACCGCTATATCGCAACCGATAATTCGAGTAATTTTGGAAAAGTCTACCAGGCTCATTTGGCCAGTGTGGGAGCAATCTACCGTTTTGATCAAGGAAATTATAAGTAAGGATGCGTAATGAAGAAGTTAATTCAACTCTCGGTATTATCCGGTTTGTTATTAAGCGGTTCAACTTTTGCTTTCAACCAACCTCAAGGCTTCTACGTTGGAATATTGGGTGAAATCAGTCATGGTCCTTCTGGCGAAGATATCATATTTATCGAGCCCAATCGAACCATTACTGCCAATGTGGAATATAGTCCTGTTTCTGGAGGAGGAGGCGCTGTTTTAGGTTATAAAATAAGTCACTACCGCATTGAAGGTGAGGTACTTTATAACCGGATTTCAACTGGTCCTTTCACAATAAGTTCCTGTACTTTACAAAGTCCTAATGTTCTAACTCCAACAGGTGTTTGTCCTTCTACTTTTGAAGTTAATCGACTAGGTTATGATGGTAGTAGTGCAGCTCTCTATGGCTTGCTCAATCTGTATTATGATTTTTTCAGTTCTGTGAATGAAAGTACTTATGTGCCTTATATTGGAATAGGCGCAGGACAAGTACGTATTCAAAACAGAAATAATTTTGTAAAAACAACACCCGTCAATCTGCCGCCTTCTGCTGGATTTAGCACTACCATGGTCTCTGGAGCTGGACAAGGCATTGTAGGCGTAGGATATCTAATGGATGATTTTGCCTGGTTTGCTATGGACTTCCGCTTTCTCACAACCAGTAGTCTGTCTGACTTTAACAACAGCCGATATACACTTAGCACATTCAATGTGGGTGTCAACTTTACCTTTGACAAGTCAACCTGATGACTTCTTGTGGCCTTGGGGTTCCTGCCACAAGGTCACAAACAAAACCATCACCATCGGCCCTAGAAACAGGCCAAGCAAACCCAAAGTTTCCACTCCCCCCAAAATGCCGAACAAAACAGCCAGGAAAGGTAATTGTATCGCCCCGCCGATAAGAACTGGCTTTACAAAATGATCAGCAACAAACATAACCAAAGTTCCCCAAACGAGAACAATGATGCCTCCAATCAAACTGCCAACGGAAAGTAAAATCAAAGCGACTATAATAAAAACAATGGGAACAACAAAAGGTATCATAGCTGCCAATGCGGTAATAAATCCAGTCAATGTGGGTGCCGGGAATCCAACCAAGGCATAACAAATGCCCATTAATATACCTACCCCTATGCCAACAACAATAGTTCCATTCACAGTACCTCGCAACGCGCTGGGAAGCCTGTCGGAATAACGGAACCATCTGTCACCCAAACAATATTCTCCTATATGCTGAATTTGTAATAGTAATTTATCCCCATCACGATAGAAGAAAAAAAGTGTTAAAAGGGTAAATCCTACTTGAAAACTACGATGAGCCAAATTGACTCCAATCTGCTTGATGTAATAACTCGTCGGGGTTAACGTTAAATGCAAATTCGATAAAAATTCCTTAATGCTTCCCGGCTTACCAATATTCACATCCCAATATTGAATTAAATCATCACCAACTAACGGGATATTTTTAAAAAACTCGGGAGCCGCACCACCCTCCTTATTAATATGCTGCAAAAAATTAATAAATAATTGCGACTCTTTGATAAGGATCCCTATGAGCCAACTCAAGGGAATCAGGAAAAGCAAACCCATCAGTGTTGTAAATAAGAACGCGGATGTGTTGTGTTTGTTACCAAATAATTTACGCCATCTGGTGTATAAGGGATAAGTAGCTATAACAATAATAGCGGCCCATATCATGGAAGGAATGAACTTATGAACGATATAAAGCGAGAAAAGAACGATACTGACTGTTAACCCTATGCTAATCAGTTCTTTATGATTTTCATTCATTAAGCAAAGCTCCAAACGAGGATTTGCATAATACACCAGGCAGGAACTGCTGCTAAAACATCGTCCAGCATAATTCCTAACCCACCCTGAACTCTTTGATCGATCATACGTATTGGTTGGGGTTTCCAAATATCAAAAATTCGGAATAAAATAAAACCGGCTAACATCCACGAAATTCCTTTGGGGGCTAAAAACATAGTTAATAAATAGCCAACCACTTCATCCCAGACAATCCCTTTGTAATCATGTACCCCAAGATCCTCTGTTACTCTATTACTGACCCAAACGCCCAGAACAAACGCCAGGGCAGTCCATAACAGATAAACGCCCCAGTGAGCATTTATTATTAATAAATAGAGTGGAACAGCAGCCAAGGTACCCCATGTGCCTGGAGCAATGGACATCAATCCGCTACCAAAACCAAAAGCGATAAAGTAAATGGGATCTTGCCATACTCGATTTGCCAAATTGACTTGGTTCATATTTGCTCCTCAACCTAAATATCGCTATCACACCATTTCAGATTTAACTTTTTTCTTAACCATATCCATCATAACTATAAAAGCGAGATTTAAAAATGTGAATAGCCTCTGGGTTGCAACTCTTTACTTGGGCTAGCAACCGATTGTATTCTTAATCCAGGTTTCTCTTCTATCACCCCAATGGGAAAACAAACCAGATTTTCCTTTTTAAGCTCCCAATTAAAAGAATCCAGCTGTTGTGTTGAAACGGTAAAACATAATTCGTAATCATCACCTCCGGAAAGAGCCAAGTCAAGGGCTTGTTCAGGACAATATTGATTTAATAAAGGATGCATGGGAATTGCTTCTTCAAACAAATTGGCTCCGACACCACTTGCCACACAAATATGATTTAAATCCGAGCTTAGTCCGTCTGAGATATCAATTGCTGAAGTAGCATATTTTCTAAGCAAATGGCATAAATCCACACGTGGTTTGGGATGCAAAAGTTTATTCATTAATTCTATTTTATCTTTTGCTTTCACTTTTTTATGCCCATCCAGCAATTTTACAGCCAGCCCCGCAGCCCCCAATTGTCCTGAAACCATAATCACATCACCCGCTTGTGCCCCACAGCGCCTGATTGATTGCCCTTGAGGTGTGAGCCCCATGATAGTCAAGGTGATTGATAACGGGCCTTTCGTCGTGTCTCCGCCAATCAAATCCACGTTATATAAACTGAGGGAATCTTTTATTCCTCGCGCGAAGAGATCGAGCCAGCTTTGATTCAATTCCGGCAAGGTCAATGCAAGAGTGACCCAACAAGGCTGTGCGCCCATAGCAGCCATGTCGCTAATGTTGACCATTACCGCTTTGCAGGCGATATCATAGGGATCCCACTGCGGCAGAAAATGAATGCCTGAAACCAACGTATCGGTGCTGACTAATAAATGCATTCTCTCGGGAATCTGCAAGCAAGCAGCATCATCTCCTATCCCATAAAGAACATCATTTCTCTTGATTGGAATGGATTTAAAATAATGATCAATCAGGGTAAACTCATTCATTATCAAGACTGATTTCAACAGACCGAACCTGTTTTGCCAAATTATTCAATACCCCATTAACGTAACGATACCCCTCTTGTGAACCAAACTCTTTGGTCAATGATACTGATTCATCAAGAATGACCTTATAAGGTATCTCGGGGCAATGAAACAATTCAAAAGACCCGATTCTCAATACAGTATGCTCTATAGGATTCAACGCATTGATTTCTCTGTCCAAATAAGGTAGTAAACTGGCCTCCAAAGCCTCTACATGGGTAGGAATGCCATAGAGCAAGCGACAGAAATATTCCCCATCTACTTTATCCATATTATTAATTGCTCTGAATTGAGCTTCAATTTCATGAAGATCTGTACCAGACATTAGCCATTGATAAAGGGCTTGCAATGCAAATTTCCGAGCTCGTCTTTTACCACGAATTGATTGTTTTTCCACAATTACCTCATATTATTCTACTAACAACAAGAAAAGTGAGCCCTTCACATCATTTTATCTAAGATTTTTCCTTATCTTCATTTTTCATTTGATCAATTGTTTGTCTAAAATCACTCACATCTTTAAAGCGTTTATATACAGATGCAAAACGCACATAGGCTACATGATCAAGCCTAAACAATTCCTTCATTACCAACTCGCCAACCACTTGGGAATCGATCTCTCGCTCACCTCTTCTTCGAATTTCCTCAGTAATAGAAATAATAGCCTTTTCCAAATCATCAACACTGACAGGCCGTTTCTCCAAAGCCCTCAACATGCCAGAACGTAAATTATCAATATGAAATGGTTCTCTTCTTCCATCACGTTTTATAATCAATGGCATAATCAATTCGGCGGTTTCAAAAGTAGTAAACCGCTCATGACATTCCAGACATTCACGTCTTCTGCGAACTTGAGCACCATCCGCAACCAGACGAGAATCCACTACTTTTGTTTCTTCCGCATGGCAAAATGGACAATACATGATTAGGCATAAACCGGAAATTCACGACAGAGAAGCAATACCTGGGTTTTCACTCTTGAAATATTCGTTTCATCATGAACATTATCAAGGACATCCGCTACCCAGTTAGATAATAAAGTAATCTCTCTTTCTTTAAAGCCCCTTGTGGTTGCAGCAGGCGTACCCAAGCGTAAACCGCTCGTTACAAAAGGTGAGCGAGGGTCATTGGGAACCGAATTTTTATTGACTGTTATATTAGCTCTGCCTAAAGCAGCATCAGCGTCCTTACCTGTAATTCCTTTATTAATTAAATCCACTAGCAAAAGATGGTTATCGGTACCACCGGAAACAATATCATATCCTCTGCTTTGCAACACACTGCACATAGTTCTTGCATTGACTAAAACCTGTTGTTGATAGGTTTTAAATTCCGGTAATAAAGCTTCTGCAAAAGCCACTGCTTTGGCTGCAATAACGTGCATTAATGGCCCGCCTTGCATACCAGGAAACACAGAAGAATTTAATTTTTTCTCAATTTCTTCATTTTCCTTGCAAAGAATTAAACCACCACGAGGCCCTCTTAAGGTTTTATGAGTTGTTGTCGTCACAACATCGGCATAAGGAACAGGGGAAGGATATAATCCTACCGCTACCAGACCCGCCACATGAGCGATATCCGCCATTAAATAAGCGCCAACCTTATCGGCAATTTCTCTGAATCGAACCCAATCCAGAATCCGGGAATAAGCTGAAAAACCTGCAATGATCAATTTGGGTTTGTGTTGAAGAGCAAGTTTCTCCACAGCATCATAATCAATTAAACCCGTATTGCTATCAACACCATACTCGACAGAATGATACAATTTACCTGAAAAATTAACCTTCGACCCATGAGTCAAGTGCCCGCCATGAGGTAAAGCCATGCCCATAAAAGTATCACCTGGGGACAACAATGCCATCATAACCGCTGCGTTTGCTTGTGATCCCGAATGGGGTTGTACATTGACATAATGAGCGCCAAAAAGTAATTTTGCCCTTGAAATAGCTAAATCTTCAGCGACATCAACAAACTCGCAACCACCATAATATCGCTTACCTGGATATCCTTCAGCATACTTGTTGGTTAATACTGTACCCTGAGCCTCCAAGACTCTCGGGCTGACATAATTTTCAGATGCTATTAATTCAATGTGTTCTTCTTGACGTCGTTTTTCATCAGAAATTGCTTTAAAAAGAACATCATCAAAATTTTTTATAGTATAACTTTCGTCAAACATGAATGTTCCTTGGTTGGAAGGTTATCTTTACCTTGTTTTTATAATAAGGTCATTACGAACACTCTTTACACCATCTACGCCAGCTGCAATAATTCCGGCTCTTTGTTTTATTCTTTGAGAATCGACAAAACCGCTTAACTGCACTTGATCTTTATATGTTTTTACTTTTACTGCAAATCCTGTAGTACCCAATTCATCGACCAAACTGGCCTTCACTTTGGCAGTAGTCGTTGAACTATCAAGATATTCCCCTGTACTTTCCGACAAAGGAGAAGCGGCACACGCAATAATTATCATCGATATGGATCCCACTAATAACATCTTAAGTGAGTCGCGCATAGAGGCTCCTTAAAGATAAAAACGTTATTAGAGTATCACAAAAATTACCAGGATACGAAGAGGATAATAGTACAATTTTAGTTCTTGGAAGAAAAAAGTGTCCTGTATTCAGTAGCTTAAATTGTTAACCATGATCATGAATTTTTTTCTGTTCCTCAGGATTGGAACTATCATGCCCGTGAACATTAGAAGAATCAGGATGGTTGTGCACATTACCATTATCGTGAGTATGTCCGTGCACCTGACCATTATTCGCATTATGTCCGTGAACATTGTTTTGAACTTCAACTCTGGCTTGTGGTGGCGGTGGAGTAACTACCACAGCATGTCCTTGAGTTTTTGCATGCTCATAATAAACCTTCCCTCTTGGCGCACTATAGTATCGATTATTATTGTGATATCGTTGATTGTAATGACGATGATAATGTCCCTGGGGATAATAGGGAGTCACCTCTACGCGAGGAGCAGGTCCCAAATATTCTGGCTGATAAAAATCTTCTTGGATAACAGTGCAGGAAGAAAGTAAAAGAAACAATAAAGCGCAGGGAATGAGGTATTTCATGTACAACTCCTCAAAGGAAGGGAAAGCTCCCGAATCATTGAGCTTTCCCGAATTTTATGAATTATCTGGTTGACAACTCAGCCTTAGCTTCTTTCAAGTAAGGAACAACGCGGATGGTGCTATTTACATTGGTCCAACCGGAATAAATAGTGTAATAAGGTGATGTAATAGTAATGTACATACCACTATGGCAATAGAAATTATAGAACAGGCTTATGTAATGAGGTGACTCATAACGATAGATATTGAAATCTATAGTTGTGCCATCATCAAACGTACCGAATACACGGACATCTGTGAAGCTTTGGTTAATGATTTCAATTTGGCAGTAACCAGGATAAGTTACGCTCTTTTGTATTGATTTCTTGTCTGCATTATCAGCCTTGGGATGTAAGTGAAGATTTGCAGCAAAAACGTTAGAAAATAAACTGAAACATACAACAAACAACAATGATTTTAACTTCATGAGCTTCCCCTTAGTAAGATGGAAGCTGCATAGTATCAAAGTATTCAATTTAGTCAATAGGATTTTTTTGTACCCATAAAACCAAAGTTCATTACAATTTAATTTGATTAGGTAAGAAGCATAATCAACTATGAAAATATTAAAAATAACAAGTCATCTTAAACAATAAGATGATAAAGTACATGTTTATGTTATATTTGCTAAATTATAATTTTTTCAAGCATTAACAGGGGAAGATAATGAATAAGCGATTGACTATCATGGGAATAATCTTGTTGGTAGTTTTCGGTGGAATCATAGCTTTTAATCTAATTAAGGCTTACATGATTAAACAATTCTTCGCCAGTTATGCGCCTCCTGCTGTTAGTGTTTCTTCTGCCGTTGCTCAGGAAGTGGATTGGAAGCCAACCATAGACGCCGTAGGTAATTTCGTTGCTATCAACGGAGTTGATGTCAACTCAGAAGCTTCTGGTAATGTAGTTCAAATTCATTTTGAATCAGGGCAATACGTAGAAAAAGATGCGCCGTTAATTACTATTGATGACAGCATCGATCAAGCCCTGCTCAAATTTAACCAGTCAGAATTGACCCTTAAAGAGCTCAGTTACAAACGACAAACCGATCTGTTTAAGCGCGGAGCTACACCAAGCTCGAGTGTTGATGAAGCCAAAGCCAACTTACAACAGGCTCAGGCAAAAGTGGAGCAGATACAAGCGCAAATTAAACAAAAACACATAGGGGCTCCTTTTTCAGGTCGCCTTGGTATCCGCCAGGTAAACCTGGGGCAATACGTCAGTCCCGGGCAAACCTCCATAGTTTCTTTACAATCACTGGATCCCCTTTACCTAGAATTTTACTTGCCAGAGCAATATTACAAAAGAATTCATCTTAACCAGCCTGTGACCTTTCGCGTAGAGGAATTTCCTAATATTCTCTTTGAAGGAGTCATTCATGCAGTAAACTCTAAAGTAGATCTAACTACTCATAATGTTCAGGTACAAGCCCTATTACCGAACTGCCCTGCTGATGCAATTCAGGATCCAACCAAATCTCCACTTGTCAAAGCACGTAAACAAGTCAGAGGAGATAAACTAATTGTGGCCTGCAGTACAGAATTAAACAAACAAAATAAAATACGAAATTTTGTATTTATCCCAGGCATGTTTGCTTCCATTGAAGTGGATCAACCTGCAGAGCCTAATACTATTATCGTCCCTTCCACAGCAATTTCTTATAGTCTCTATGGAAATGCTGTTTATATCATTGAAAAAAGTAAAGAAGGTAAGAAAAATAAGGATGGTACTGACCAGTTGGTTGTAAACCGGGTATTCGTCACTACCGGAGAACAACAGGGAAATTACACAGTTATCAAGAAAGGCATTAAAGCAGGTCAATTGGTCGTAAGTACTGGTGACTTGAAATTACAAAATGGTACCCCTGTTGTTATTAACAACAGTGTCAAACTCGATACAGACAGTGATCCCAACCAACTGGGGCAGTAGATCGTGTTGGCAACCCGGTATTTAAATCATTTTATAACATTAGCATGCTCTAATAATATGGCTTGTTGTTCTTTACTACCGACTAGGATCATGGTCAGTTTTTTGCAGGATAACTTATGAAATTCACAGATCTATTCATCAAGCGCCCGGTACTCTCCATAGTGGTCAGTATGTTGATTTTTCTATTCGGGATAAATTCCATCTATAAAATGCAAATTCGCCAATACCCTAAAATGGAGAATACAGTCATAACCATAATGACCGGTTATCCTGGCGCTGATGCTGAACTCATAGCTGGATTTATCACTACTCCTCTTGAAAGTGCTGTTGCCAGTGCTGAAGGAATAGATTATATGACTTCATCCAGTCAGCAAGGCCTTAGCACAATTACCTTAAACATCAAGTTGAATTTCGACCCTCAAGTTGCTTTTACTGATGTCATGAGTAAAGTGCAGCAAACGCTCAATCAGTTACCTAAAGAGTCACAACAACCGGTTATCTTGAAAAAATCAGACTCATCAACCGCATTGATGTACATTAGTCTGGACAGTAAGGATATGACTCCTCAGCAAATTACTGACTACGCTACCCGAGTCGTTCAACCCCAGTTGCAAACAGTGGATGGAGTAGCCAAGGCTGATATTTTAGGTGGTCAAACTTATTCCATGCGAATATTCATGAATCCAATTAAAATGGCTGCGCTTAACGTCACTCCGGCTGATGTGTCAGCTGTTTTGGCCAGTAACAACTTCCTTACTGCAGCCGGAAGCACTAAAAGTGAATACGTTGCCATCAATGTCACGGCTAAAACCGATTTGAATAATGTTGAGGAATTCGAAAGACTGATCGTAAAAAGCGATAAGGGGTCAATAATCAGACTCAGGGATATCGCTAAAGTGGAACTGGGTTCACAAAATTATGATAGCTCAGTGACTTTCAACAGTAAAAAGGCCGTCTTTATATCGATCACTCCAACACCAACTGCTAACCCCCTCACAGTAATTAATGATGCTAGAAAACTGTTTCCTTCAATAGTGAGGGAATTCCCGCCATCATTAACTGGCACAATAGTATACGATGCCACTGCATTCATTCGGGCATCTATCCATGAGGTAATGGAAACTATCATTGAAGCTGCAGTCATCGTGATTATCGTTATCTTTTTATTTTTAGGCTCTGTTCGTTCAGTTCTTATTCCCGTTGTCACTATTCCGCTGTCATTGGTTGGTGTCTGTACTTTGATGCTCATACTGGGTTATAGCATCAACTTGCTTACCCTTCTTGCCTTTGTATTAGCAATAGGATTGGTAGTGGATGATGCCATTGTAGTGGTAGAAAATGTACATCGCCATTTGGAAGAAGGAAAAACCCCCTTTGAAGCCGCAATTATAGGCGCCAGAGAAATTGCTACCCCGGTTATTGCGATGACAATCACCCTGGCAGCTGTTTATGCACCAATAGGTTTTATGAGTGGACTGACTGGCGCTTTGTTCAAGGAATTTGCTTTTACGCTGGCAAGTGCGGTTATTATTTCAGGGGTTATTGCCTTAACGCTGTCCCCCATGATGTGTTCAAAAATTCTATCCGAAGAAGCCACTAGTGGAAAATTTGCTATTTTTCTGGATGAGTTTTTTAACAAACTGAAACGCGTTTACCAGAATGCACTTCATAGCTTATTGGATACCCGAGAAATGATGTTGCTGTTAGCAGGGGTAGTGATTTTAATGTTGCCCTATTTGTATTCTAACACGGCTGCTGAAACTGCGCCTGATGAAGATCAAGGCTTCTTTTTTGTAATGGCTACTGCTCCACAATATGCAACCTTAGACTACATAGAAGCCTATACAAAGCCCTTTGATGCCATTTATAAAAGTTTTCCTGAAACAGAAAACTATTTTACGGTTAACATGAGCCAACCTATTTCAGGAATGGTATTGAAACCATGGGATCAAAGGAAAAAAAGTCAGTTTGCTCTAAAAGAACCTTTACAAAAAAAATTATCTAAAATTGCAGGACTTAATGCTTTCGCTATTGTCCCCCCTCCCCTGCCAGGGGGCGGCGGTGGTCCTGCCGTACAATTTGTGGTTAAGACAACGAATGATTTCCAGAGCTTAATGGATGTGTCGAATAAGTTAACTGAAAAAGCCAGGAATAGTGGGTTATTCATTTACATAGACAATTCCCTTAAATTTAACCAACCACAAGTGGAGTTTAGCATTAATCGAGCAAAAGCTTCCGAAATGGGCTTGGATATGAGAGCGCTTGGAAGCAGCCTGACAAGTGCTCTATCCGGCAACTACATCAATTACTTCAATCTAGAAGGTCGAAGCTACCAGGTAATCCCACAACTGGCGCGCAAGTTCCGTCTTACTATAGAACAATTAGGCCAAATTTATGTTAAAACGTTAAACGGCACTATGGTTCCATTATCCACTGTGATAACCCCAACCGAAAAAACTCAACCTAATGCAGCTACCCATTTCCAACAACTCAATTCTGCAACGATTCAGGCTGTCATGATGCCAGGTAAAACATTAGGCCAAGGTTTGGAATTTTTACAAAAAGCAGCCCAGGAAGTCTTGCCCAAGGGATTTACTTATGATTATGGAGGAGAATCCAGGCAATTTATGCAAGAAGGAAGTGCTCTCATCTTTGCATTCCTTTTTGCTATTGTTGTTATCTTTTTAGTGCTGGCAGCGCAGTATGAGAGTTTTCGGGATCCATTAATCGTTCTCATCAGCGTACCAATGTCCATCTGTGGCGCGCTTATCCCGCTTAACCTTGGAGTAGCGACTATTAATATCTACACTCAAGTGGGTTTGATTACTTTAATTGGGCTCATCAGTAAACATGGAATATTGATAGTGGATTTCGCTAATCATTTGCAACGTGAAAAAAATCTTGATAAACGTGCTGCCGTTGAGGAAGCTGCTGGAATTAGATTACGACCCATATTAATGACTACAGCTGCCATGGTGTTTGGAGTAATACCCCTTCTTATTGCCAGCGGTGCTGGAGCAGCAAGTCGATTCGACATAGGACTCGTTATCTCCACAGGTTTATTAATAGGTACCTGTTTCACACTGTTCGTAGTACCTACTTTATATACCTATTTAGCAGAAGATCATCGACATAAACCAAACGAACCTGCGGAGATACAGTAATTCGACCTTGGATTTTCTCATAATAAGTCCTATTGATCTTTAAATAATTCATCAAACAGCCTGCGTGCTTCAGCCTGTCCGAGGCATGCAGTCGCACTTTGTGATACTGCTGACAAGCAGCGGTAAGTAGAAAATCAGTCATTTAAAACCCAAAGGATTATAATGATTTTTTCCTGAGTTCCTGTTTTTTTAAAATGGCTAAATTCCCATACTCTATGATAAAATTGTAAGTTTTTACCAGTACAGGCTATACGATAATGGATAAAACTTACTCTCCGGAAGCAATAGAACAAGCCATTTATAAAAAATGGGAAAGTCATCATTACTTTCAACCACGAGGTGAGGGTAAACGATTTTGTATTATGCTTCCGCCTCCTAATGTAACAGGAAGCCTCCATATGGGGCATGGTTTTCAACACACCATAATGGATGCATTAACCAGATATCATCGCATGCTTGGTGATAAGACTTTATGGCAGCCAGGTACTGATCATGCCGGCATTTCAACTCAACTTGTTGTTGAACGTCAACTGGAAGCTGAAGGCCTATCAAGAAAAGATCTCACTCGTGAACAATTTCTGGATAAAGTATGGCAATGGAAAGAAGAATCCGGTAATACCATCACGCAACAAATGAGACGTTTAGGCGCTTCAGTCGATTGGAGCAGAGAACGTTTCACTATGGATGAAGGATTGTCCGCTGCTGTACAAAAGGTATTTGTACAGCTTTACGAAGAAGGACTTATTTATCGAGGAACCCGCCTGGTGAATTGGGATCCCAAACTGGGCACCGCTGTATCAGATCTTGAAGTTCTCTCTGAAGAAGAAGATGGTTTTCTTTGGCACATTCGCTATCCTGTTGTTGATTCCGAAGAGTTTCTGATAGTTGCCACCACACGCCCGGAAACCTTACTCGGTGATTGCGCCGTTGCCGTCCACCCCGATGATCCACGTTTCAAACATCTTATTGGAAAACAGGTTCATCTGCCATTATGTGATAGAACAATACCCGTGATCGCGGACGAATACGTTGACAAGGAATTTGGGAGTGGATGTGTAAAAATTACCCCTGCACATGATTTTAACGATCATGAAGTAGGCAAACGTCATCAATTACCTCAAATCAATATTTTAACCAAGAAAGGGACAATTAATAAAAACGCTCCCTTAAAATATCAGGGGATGGATAGATTTGTTGCCCGTGAACAAATCATCAAAGATTTGGAAAAGGAAGGTTTACTGGCCAAAACTGAACCTCATAAATTAAAGGTGCCTCGCGGTGAAAAATCGAATGTCATCATCGAGCCTTTATTAACTGATCAATGGTATGTGAAAACCAAACCATTGGCAGAACCTGCTATCGCTGCTGTAAAAAAGGGAGATATTCGCTTTATTCCCGAGACTTGGGATAAAACCTATTTCCAATGGATGGATAATATCGAAGACTGGTGTATCAGCCGCCAACTATGGTGGGGACATAGAATTCCTGCGTGGTATGATAATCATGGTAATATTTATGTAGGTTACAGTGAAAATGACGTTCGTTTTAAATATAAAATTGAACAATCTACTCCCCTGAAGCAAGATGAAGATGTTCTGGACACCTGGTTTTCATCAGCACTATGGCCTTTTTCAACATTAGGCTGGCCTGAGCGTACTCCCGAATTAGAACAATTTTATCCTACTTCTGTTCTGGTCACCGGATTTGATATCATATTTTTCTGGGTTGCCCGTATGATCATGATGGGGCTAAAATTCACTGGAAAAATTCCTTTTAAGGAAGTCTTTATAACTGGTTTGATTCGTGACAGTGAAGGGCACAAGATGTCTAAATCCAAAGGGAATGTGCTGGATCCACTGGATATTGTAGATGGAATTGATCTGGATTCTTTAATAGCCAAACGAACCTCTAATCTGATGTTAAACTCGGTTCGTGACAGAATTACAAAAGCTACTCGTAAGGAATTCCCTGAAGGAATCAGTGCTTATGGAACAGACGCACTGCGCTTCACTTACTGCTCTCTTGCCTCAACTGGACGTAATGTGCGTTTTGATTTAGGACGAGTCGAAGGGTATAGAAATTTTTGCAATAAATTATGGAATGCAGCCCGTTACGTCTTATTAAATACAGACGAAGAGCAAATTGACTTCGGAGATGGCGCATTTCAATACAGCCCAGCTGATCAATGGATACTATCGCGTCTGCAAAATACAGTGAGTAAGGTGCATCACTATTTTGAAACCTACCGGTTTGATCTCCTGGCTAACACACTTTACGAATTTGTCTGGCACGAATACTGCGACTGGTATCTGGAATTATCCAAGCCCATACTACAAGATGAACAGGCTTTAAGCGCCATGAAAAGAGGGACGCGAAGAACTTTAATTCATGTCCTGGATCAAATATTGAAGCTTCTTCATCCTTTGATGCCATTTATTACAGAAGAGATTTGGCAAAAAACCACTAAATTTACCAGTGAAAATGGGGTCAGTATCATGCTAAGCACTTATCCCAAAGTCAATGAGGAATTCATAAATCCCGCTATTGAGGAAGAATTGGATTGGTTAAAGTCAGCCATTCAGTCACTACGAACCATACGTAGTGAAATGTCTATCTCACCTGCCAAGTTAATACCTTTATATATACGCAATATCACTCCCGAATTAAAGGATCGTATCGCAAAATATGAAAAAATACTCAAGACGCTAGGCAAGATAGACAACATTAGTTATCTTGCTCCTGATGAGAAAGTTCCTGTTTCAGCCACTGCGGTATTGGGTGAAATTGAGCTGTTGATTCCAATGGCAGATTTGATTGATAAGGAATCAGAGTTATCAAGATTGAATAAAGAACTTGCCAAATTGAATAAAGACATCGATCTGGCTCAGGGTAAATTAAATAACCCTAAATTCACTGATAAAGCACCTGAAGAAATCATTGCCAAAGAAAAAGAAAAATTATCTCAGGCTCAGCTGGCTAAAGATAAACTTTTGCAACATAAAATCAGGATTGAATCATTATGACTTAATGCTCTCTAATAACCCTCTCCTTACAGTCATCGCCCGACTTAAATCATCATTCTAAAGGTGACTGTAAGGAATAAATGGCGTAAACCCGATTATTTTAAAGAAAGGACGTCTTCTTGTGGCAACTCAATTCAATACGCTTAAATCCTATATTTTCCCTATCATTTTGCTGTTATCTATTCTACTTGGTGGCTTAACAGGATATGCCTTTAATCAAAACGTTGCCTGGTTAAAACCCTTTGGCGATATTTTTCTTAATTTGATTTTTACTACCATCGTACCCCTTATTTTTTTCAGTGTATCCTCAGCCATTGCAAGAACTGGCTCCATTGGCAAATTAGGTAGAATATTCTACTCAATGGCAGTGGTATTCTTATTTACAGGAATAGTCGCTGCGGTTTATGCCCTTTTCATAGTATTACTTTTTCCTCCCGCGCAAAACATGCCTGTCCTCTTGGAAAGTTCAAAGCAACTCTCCCCGACAAATCTCTCTGATCGATTGATAGAGATTTTTACTGTACCTGAATTTTCAAAATTATTTTCCCATGAGCATATTCTGGCATTAATACTGTTTTCAATTTTAGTAGGATTAGCTGTAGTTTATTCCAAAGAAAAAGGAGCAATTTTCAATTCCTTCTTAAAAGCAGGAGAAGAAGTATTCATGTCAGTATTTCGCCTGATTATGTATTATGCTCCTATCGGTTTTTTTGCCTATTTTGCAGTGATAGTAAGCGAAATTGGCCCCCAATTAATGGGAAATTATTTACGCATTGCCATACTCTACTATACGGCTTCCGTGCTCTACTTTTTCTTCGCGTTAACTGCCTATGCTTATTTGGCGGGAAAATTTCAGGCTATCCGGTTATTCTGGAGAAATATTTTCCTTCCTGTAGCGACTTCCATAGCAACTTGTAGTAGTGCTGCCAGTATTCCTGCCAATTTAATGGCAACCAAATCCATGCGAATTCCTGCTGAAATCTATGAAACATCAATACCCTTAGGCTCCATAATTCATAAAGATGGATCAGTCATGGGTGGTATTTTTAAAATTGCCTTTTTATTCGGGATATTTCATTTACCTTTTACCAGCTTGCCCGTTCTTTTGATGGCGTTGGGGGTTTCTTTGTTGGTGGGCACAGTGATGGGAGCAATTCCTAGCGGGGGGATGCTGGGAGAGTTGTTAATTTTGTCAGTATATGGTTTTCCGCCTTCTGTTTTAATTGCTGTTGCTGCCATCAGTATTATCATTGATCCCATAGCGACAATGGTCAACGTAACAAGTAATAGTGCTTGCAGCATGATGATTGCACGCCTGGTCGAAGGTAAAAATTGGTTCCTCAGATCCTCACATGAAAATAACCTATAATCTAAGATATGTTTAATACAAAAAGCACATATTAAACTTTTATAATCCTGAATACGCAATATTAAGTCATTGCCTTTGGAGGGAATAGTAATGAAAAAAATACTGTATATTATTCCGGGTACTTTATTAATTACGAGCTCTTTCGCTATTGATCTATCTGAGAATATTCCCAACTCCAATAAAGATCTGCTCCCTTCACCATTTCCTGTTTACGTCATTGAGGGCTCTGGAGTTGTCAATCATCCTTACCCGGGAGCAAAAAAGGTACTCTTACCAACCGACAACAGTTATGCAGATTATCCAGGATGTTATATTGCTTGTTATTCACATAATACTGGCGTCTATGCCATTTCTCCAACCATTTCCGTCATGGGACAAATTCGAGTCAAAGGACAATATAACGCCCGAATTTGCCAGCCTGATGGATATCAAAATCAAGACATTAGTGCTGCTTATCAATTTAAACAGCTTTGTGCTGAAAAGATTCCTGCTTGTCAAAATAACAGTTGTTGGGCAGGCGGCGATACTGGCGGATGGTTTGGGATTCAATAAAGAAAACTATGAATTTCACAGAATAAAATAAGATAGGGTACTTGATTTTGGGTCAGAGCCACGCCTTTAAAATTTTTGCAAGCATTATCACTCTAAACGTCTGCAGAGAGGTAATTCAGCAGTTTGAGTAATGGGGGATACGGAGACATTTGGTGAATACCTCATATTAATTAAATTAGTAAGTAACCAGTGAACCAATAACATGCCTACACAGGCTATTATAGTTAAAGGGATTGGAGTTGTGATCAACAGAAAAAAACCAATAGGTAAAAAAACACTATTAAGAATTATTTTATTTAAATCTTTCATACGAGCGTTTGTCATTGCCAATTCTTTACTCTTGATTTGTTCTGGATTAGTTCCGTTAAACTTAAGTTGATCGATTAATTGCCGATCTTTCTCTGTATCGATTAAAACGCGTAAAAGTGAGCTAATAAGAATGATAGACGATATTACAGGTGAAAGTGGTACTGCCACTGCTGAAAAAGAAAATAATCCAAAAGCCATCACTACAGATAAGCTCGTGAGCAAAGAGCGAAGACCATTTAATTCTTTATTCTGCCATTCAATTGCTAAACGAGATCGCTCCATACCCGTAGCTTGAGTGTATTTTAAGTCGTATTCCCTTTTGTCTTGTTGGTAACGAATAATCATCACTAAAACATCGATGAGTTGCGCCAACGTTTCTAATTGCATTCCTTGAAGGCCTGCAGATATTGAGTTTCTATAAGATAACCAAAAAAACTGGGTCAGGTTAACAACACACCACAAACTATCATTTAAAAGGCTGTAGTATAAATCCCTACGGATTTTATGATAAGTTTTTTCTTGGGATTCGACTAAAATGAGATGCGCTAGTAAACCAACGTTAGCTGAAAATCGAAGCATATACAGAGAAAAACTCATCACACCCAAACCCGCATCTAAGGGAGCAAGATCCCTTGTGTTTTTTTGTGATTTTGCCAAATACTTTGCTAAACCTTTACCACGATTTAATTGAAGTCTTTTGTCATTTAAATCAGTCAGTTTGCTATTAAAAAACATTAATGTGGATTTTATAATCGGTTTTGCTGTACCTGACTCTTTTTTGCTCATATTAGTATCATCAAACAATTAAATGAATTAATAATAAGCAATTAAATCTGTCAGAAGAGTGACATCAAGATTACAAAATTGTAATCTAATTCATTATGATGATTAGCATTTTCATGCTACAATTGAGCATAATTTAAACACAACGGCATTATGCGATTATTAATTGTTGAAGACCATAAAAGAACAGCTGATTTTATCTGTAAAGGATTTAATGAATATCAATTTCACGCAGATGCTGTATACGATGGTGCGGAAGCAATCTATCGAATCTCAGAAATTAACTACGATGCTGTTGTTTTAGACGTTATGTTACCCATAATGGATGGATGGGCTGTACTTGAAAAGATTCGTGAACTAAAACCTGATTTACCCGTTTTAATGCTCTCTGCCTGCGACGATGTCGATAGTCGTGTGAAAGGGCTTGAAATGGGGGCCTATGATTACCTTGTTAAACCTTTTTCCTTCAACGAGCTCCTTGCCCGAATAAAATCTTTACTACGAAGAAAACCCAAAGAGAATCCTATCTTATTAAAGATTGATGATTTAACTCTAAACTTACAAAAGCATACAGCAATACGAGGCGAGAAAAAGTTGCCTTTAACAGCAAAAGAATTCATGTTATTGACGTTTATGTTGAAACGAAATGGTGAAGTACTTTCAAGGACAGTCATTGCTGAACAAGTTTGGGACATTAATTTTGACACGAATACCAATATTATTGATGTAGCGATCAAGCGTTTAAGGGAAAAAGTGGATAATGATCATCCTACTAAATTGATCCATACTGTCAGAGGAGTAGGCTATGTATTGGAGATTCGCTAAATCAATGTCTATTACTAACCGCTTATTACTTATATTTATTGGTTCAACCGTACTGATATTGTCTATTATCACAGGGTTAATCTATCCTCCAATGAAAGAATTACTCCATCATACTCATTTGAATAATGAGCATTATAATTATTTATTAACACGAATTTGTATTAAAAATTTCTTTGTTGGACTCTGGTTTTCTACTTTGATAATCATTCTTGCCAGTTATTTGCTCGCAAAAAAAAGCATGAGACCAATTAAAATATTCACTAAAGAACTTGCATCGATTAATGCTTCATCACTAGAGAAACGATTACCTTACACAGGGAATCCCAAAGAACTGGAAGAATTAGCCTCGACTTGCAATGACATGCTCTTTCGAATAGAAAGTGCATTTAGCCATATAAAGCAGTTTTCAGCCAGTATAGCTCATGAATTACGAAATCCCATTCATTACCTCAGAACTGCCACCGAAATTACCCTGACTAAACCACAAACGATTGAAACCTATCAACATGTATTACAAACGCATCTCGAAGAATATCAAAGTTTAACCCAACTTATAGATAATCTGCTCTTTTTAACTCGCTGTGAGCACGGCCAACTTCAATTAAATTTAAGAACATTATCTGCAAACCACTTAATCAGTTCAATTATTGAGTATTATTATTCAATAGCTCAAGAAAAGGGCATAGAAATTCAAGTTTTTGGTGAGGCTCAGATTAAAGTAGATGAACATTTATTTAAGCGCGTTATTTCAAATTTAGTAGACAACAGTCTGACCTATACAAACAAAGGCGGAAGAATACTAATCATCATAGAAAAAAGAATAGACGACAGCATTCAAATCCGTATAAAAGACAATGGAATTGGTATATCAAAAGAACACTTACCTCTTTTATATCACGGATTTTATCGAGTAGATTATAGTACTGACAAAGAAAACGCAGGCCTTGGTTTAGGTTTGGCCATTGCTAAATCAATCATGGAGCACCATAAAGGCCAGCTTGCGGTAGATAGCAAGATAGGTTTAGGCACCACTGTTATATTAACCCTACCATGAAAAAGCTTTTTAAAATTGACTAATATATGTATTTCATCTATCCAAAACCATAAGGAATCGGATATTGAACTAAGTTATTCTAAGAACATAGACTTTTCCACCTCACGCAGCACCACTAATCTACAATTAAGGAGAATTGTTAGAATAATTATCAATTAACTCAGATTTAACTTCTACATACCCTACGATTTATCCACCCTGCTAAAAGAATAGTAGAAACCACGCCTAAATATACGCCATAATGCTTCCAAGAAGGTCTAACTAATTGCAATGCATCTGGGCTATGAAAAATAGAAAATGGTATAGCAAGTAACACATCCATGATCGCTGCACCTGCCACTAAACCACAGGCAATAAGAGTACCCTTTTGTTTCCTAATCATAGATTCTTCAGGTGCCATTTTTACACGCCCTAATTGCTTTTGAACAAATAAGGCAATCATTCCTCCAATAAATAAAGGAACCGAAGAGGAAAGAGGTAAATACATACCAATGGCAATACCTAAAATAGATAAATTAAGAAAGCGTTTGATGTTTAATATGCGATTGAGAAAAATAGCCAATAAAATAATACATGAACCAGCCAACATCATATTCCAGGGCAATGAATTTCTAAATACTGCTTCCGTGATGGCTGCCATTAATGCGGCAGTCGGGGCGGGTAACGATTGTGTTACATCCATTCCAGCATGTGGCATTACTCCTGCTATGCCATAGACATTAAATAAAATCTGCATGACTGGAGGAATAACCAAAGCAGAAATAACAACTCCAAGCAACAACATCACCTCCTGTTTCCATGGAGTAGCCCCAACCAATTGACCTACTTTTAAGTCTTGGGTGTTGTCGTTTGCGATAGCCGCTATGCCTGTGACTACAGCTCCTATAATAATAGTAATAGCTTCTGCAGCTTGAATTTGATGTGAAGTTAATGGAAGGGGCAATAGATGATTAATTGCTGAAACTAATAACCATGCGGCAAAAAGCATACCCGAGATAACCACTGAACTCCCAGGACTTGCAGTGACTCCTACCATTCCTGAAAAATAAGCTGTAATCACTGAGAATAAAAAACCAACGACTAAAACATAAATAACACCAATAAATACAATAGTTGGTGAAAAATCATTATCCAGTCCAACCTGCCCTAATGGAAAAATGATTTGAAAGAACAAAAACAGTATTCCTGCCATCAGTCCAATTCCCATCAATATAAATGGCATGGGAATATCTTTTTCAGTGCGAGGATATTGTTCTCTGAACTTGCTCTTGGAAATATAAGTTCTGAATGATGTCTTGACACTTCTGGTGAGTGGTTTCACTAATTTTATAAAAGTCCAAATACCGGCAAACAGCATGGCTCCTATCCCCAAATAGCGCATTTCACTATTCCATAACAAAGTAGCTGCTTGTTCAGCGGGATATTGATTTAAAAAATCAGGATAAAACTGGCTGGCTATTGGCAAAGCAATCAACCATGAAATGACTGCCCCGAGAAAAATGCTTATTGCCATATCGTGACCAACGAGGTAACCCGCACCTATCATAGTTGCAGAGAAGCCAGCACCCAAACCAAATAGAGAACGTTTTACAACAAACCAATAATTCCAGCTGCTGGCGATTACTTTGAAACCAATTTGCAGTAACTCGAGAAGTCCGCCTACAAGCCCACCGAGAAAAATGTCTTTAATACCCACCCTGTCTGCCGAAGATTTCAAGACCTCTGCAATCGCTCTTCCTTCAGGAAATTTGAGGGTTTGGTCATTTACAAGAATTCGACGCAAAGGAATAGAAAACAAAACTCCCAGGATTCCTCCACAAACAGCAATAAAAAAATTAGTGACGTAATCAAAGTGGTTCCAAAACCCGATGATAATGAGCGCAGGAATAGTGTAAACGATACCGCCTGCAACAGCCTCACCAGCAGATGCTGCTGTCTGTACGGCATTGTTTTCAAGAATGGTTGAATTTTTAAAAAACCGTAAAATCCCCATGGAAATAATAGCGGCGGGAATTGAAGCGGAAGTTAATATACCGAGTTTAAGCGCCAGATAAGCATTAGACATCGCCAGTAGAACGGTCAAAATTATCGCCAGAATAATCACTCTAAAAGTGAGTTCAGCTACTTTTTTATTCGCTGCAATAAATGGAGTATCAGACATCAATTACCCCACACTGCTTTGGAAATTTCCGGTTTTACCATAGCAGAAATTAGTGACAAGGGGACATCCACTGTTTGCTCTCCGTAAACATAAGCTGCTACCTGGTACGTATTAAAAACAATAGCAATCCCGTTTTTGGTAAAATGCCAAATACTATAATTTTCCTGTGTCGGTTTAGTCCCTTCTTTAATCCAGTTTTCATCTGAAATTTTCTTGACTGTGATTTCTTTTTTAGCAAGGTTAGCGATTGGCTGCAAATAATCTGAACCCGGCACAAATAAATCAGACAACTGTACAGGTTGACTCTTGATAAAGTTGAGTACCTTTACGGTATTTGAGGGATGAGCAGCGCCTCGGTGATAGATGGAAATATTAAACCGAATACTTAGAGCACTAGCTGATTGATAAGGAATAGCATAAGTAATATTTAAACCGGTTTTACCTGGAGCATCTGCCGGGGTATCAGCATCTTCAGATAATTCATTCATAAAACTTTTTTGCTGATTAGTAATAAATTCCTTTATCGCCTGATTTACTCCGTTACTTTGAAATCCTTGAGGGTATTTTATATCCAGCAAATACTCCGCTGTTTCTTTTTTAATAACTTCTGTTGTGATCGCTGAGGCAAGAAACGAATAACATAATAGTCCAAACATCAGACCAATTTTATTGATTAAATTCATTTGTATCGGCATTGTTTATCTCCAATCAAGTATCCTCTCAGGATATCCACTCACCAGCCACCATCGTTTGATGTGGTAATGGATAAGCAAAATAATAACATAGTGCAGCACTATCTTTTATAGACCATAAAACCAAATCAGCAATCTTGCCCACCTCAATACTCCCAATATCCCTTTCCAACCCTAAAGCCCTGGAAGCCTGATACGTTACTGCAGATAACACTTCAGGAATAGACATAGAGAAAAATTGACAGGCCATACTCATCATTAATAACAAGGAAGTCGTTGGAGAAGAACCCGGATTTGAATCCGTGGCAATAGCCATACCAACACCAACCTCTCGCAATAACTCAACGGGTGGTTTTTGTTTTTCTCTAAGGAAATAAAAGGCACCTGGAAGTAAAACAGCGACCGTATTAGCTTTTGCCATATTTAAAGCGCCGTTTTTATCCAAAAACTCCAGATGATCACAGGATAACGCACCATAACGAGCAGCCAAAGAACTGGCCCCCATATTAGATAATTGTTCAGCATGGCATTTTATTGGTAAATTTAAATTCTTAGCAGCTTGAAAAATTTGCTCAGCCTGCCTTATAGAAAAAGCTATGGATTCACAAAAAACATCCACGGCATCTACCAAATCCATATTTTTAGCCGCAGGCAACATCTCATTACAAAGAAAATCGACATAAGCCTGACTATTTCCTTTAAACTCAGGCCCTACAGCATGCGCCCCCAGAAAAGTTGTTTTTACCCTGACTCCAGCCATGTCCCCTAACTGCCTGGCAACCCTGAGCATTTTCAATTCATTTTGCAAATCAAGGCCGTAGCCTGACTTAATTTCAACGGTAGTAACCCCTTCATTTTTTAGCGCAAGAAGTCTTGGCAATGATTGATCAATTAACTCTTCTTCAGAGGCATCTCGTGTCATTTGTACTGTGGATAATATGCCCCCGCCTGATTTGGCGATATCAGCGTAACTGACGCCTTGCAATTTTAATCGAAACTCTGCAGCTCTGTGGCCTGCATAAACCAAATGAGTATGACAATCAATTAATCCCGGAGTAATTAATTGTCCGTGACAATTCTTTCTTGATTTGGCACTTTCCTGAAAATGCGCGGGTAAATGATCCTCAGAACCACACCACTCTATCCTGCCTTTTCTTATAGCAATGGCCTGATTAGAAAGTTGTAACCCTTTGGCATCGATTGTGCTGGCATTGAGCAATAATTCATCACAGGCAAACATTAAAATTCCCAATGAAGTACCTGGTGGGGCGGTTTCAACCAGGCAGAGTGGTGAGTCGTGTCATATATATCCCACTCTTTGGATACATACGTTTCTTTATCAATATCTAACAGAAGCCAAATAAAAAATTCTGCTACTGTTTCGGGTGATATCAAACGATTATGATCTTTTAAACGCCTGTAAAAATTGACTTGTTCCGGGTCAAGATTAAGCCCGTTTCTAGCTATTGCCTGCATATGAGTATCGATAATTCCAGGCATCACACTGGTAAAGGCAGGTGAATCGGATTCAAGCTGCCAGCATCGTGTTAACATAGACAAGGCCGCTTTCGATACACAATAGGTTCCCCATCCTTTGATAGGAAAATAAGCAGCAGCTGATCCAACATTTAACACTCGGCCTCCTGACAATTTATCATACAAGAGTTGCGGCAAGAAAAGTGCCGCGTCTATATTGGTATTTAATGCCTGATGCCACTCAGCAAAAGGGACATCCTTTAAAAGAAGAGTAGGCTCAAGAGTTCCTGCATTGTTTATCAAGCCATTAATTTTTGGGATAGCGCTTAAACTGGACTTGACTAACTCTCTGCCTTGAGGAGTGGAAACATCCGCACATAAATAATGAATATTTGAAGACAAAGAAGCAGTTTCTTGCAGTAAATTTTCCCTGCGCCCCACAACGAATACTTGTTTATTGCGCTTTGCCAAAGCAAACGCCAAAGCCTTCCCTATGCCACTGCCACCACCCGTAATGAGATACACAATTCCCTCATCAATATAGAAAACAATAGGTGAAATAATACCAGACATTAGACTTCTTGCATAACCTGCACGTTTTATTTTAGAGCAAGGAAAGATCTTTGGAACTGCCTATTTCCATTAAAAATGAATGAAGATCTTGAGAATTTTGTATTTCTCTTGGAAACTAGCCCTATCATTAGAGCTCTTGCATAACCTGATTATTTTGTTTTAGGGCAAGGCGCAAACGTTTTGAGGAGCGGAGTTTACTGTAGTAAATGAGCACCACAGAAACGTTTGCAACGCGGCAATAAAACTAAAGAAACAGGTTATGCAAGAAGTCTATTAAAAGGAGAACTTGATGTTTGACGATTTAAGTAACTATCGGCCCGCCAATCCTGCTCTTTGGCAAGGCAGAAAGGACACAGCCAATCAGGAACGTTTTTTTCAAAAAATTACTTTTATTGAAAATCAAAATGAATTAGTAACCAAAGACAAGAAAACCCTATTTCTTGGATTTGCCAGTGATGCTGGAATTAAACGTAATTTGGGCAGAACAGGAGCGAAATTAGGTCCCGATGAACTTAAAACTCAACTTGCCAAATTACCATGTCATAACAACAAACATTATATAGATCTGGGAAACATCGTATGTGAAAACGATGAATTGGAACTGGCGCAATCTCAATTTGCTCAAATAGTCCATTTTTGCCATCAAAATGGTCATCAGATCTGTGCCTTTGGAGGAGGGCATGAAATAGCCTGGGCACACTATCAAGGATTGTCCTCACTCTATCCCAAATTAGGGATTATCAACTTTGATGCTCATTTTGATATACGCCCTTACAAAAAAGGTGAGTTAGGAAACTCAGGTACCCCTTTCTCTCAAATTGCCACCTATTGTGAAGAAAAAAAAATGCCTTTTCATTATTGCTGCATTGGTGTGCAAAAATTTGGCAACACCCCTTCCCTTTTTGAAAAAGCGAAAGAATTAAATGTGAGCTATCTGTCAGCAGAAGACCTTTATGAGCAAAGCCAGGCATGGCAAATTGCGTTTCTTGATGATTTTATCCTCAATCTGGATCATATTTACTTAACGATATGCCTGGACGTTCTCGCCGAATGCTATGCCCCAGGTGTAAGCGCCCCACAAGCACTGGGCCTTTCTCCCTGGCAAATAATGCCCCTGTTGAAATACCTCATACAAAGTGGCAAAGTAATAAGTTTAGATATAGCAGAACTTTCGCCGCCACTAGATTCAGAACAAAAAACTGCTAGACTAGCGGCACTTATTATCGCAGAATTGTTAGATACTAATTGAGGAGTATATTTCATGAAGAAAACTGTGCTGTGGGGCGCTTTATTTGCTCTAATCACTACTCAAGCGAACTCTGAAGCAACTCAACAAGAGATATCATCTCAAAATTCATCCTCCACTGGCACTAATGTAGTTTCCGAGTCAACGAATCAGGCACCTGCCACAAATCAAAACACTCAACAAAATCAGGTGAACCAACCCGTGCAGTCAAACGGGCAACAACCGACTCAAGCTATTCAAAACAATCAGCCAAATCAATCGACCCAGGCCGGTGAACCACAATCTAACCCCAATACCCAGAATAATTCGCAAAATCAACCGACACAGCAACAAACAACACAGCAGCCTGCTCACCAGCAAATTCCCTCACAACAAACAGCACCTGTTATTAATTGTGATTACAAAATATCCGCGGAAACAAAAACAATAGATCAATCTCTGGTTTTAACCTGGACAGAGAAAGCAATAATCCAGTCATTTGATTTTGATCCGGCTACTGTAGATGCTCAATTGCAAAAATTGCAAACCTGCTTTACAGATCAAGGATGGCTAAGTTTTAATTCAGCATTGCAAAAATCAGGTAATCTCGATGCCATTAAATCACAAAAATTGCATGTTAGCAGCCAAATTGATGGTCAGCCACAGGTTACTGAAGCTATAGAAAATCAATGGAAAATTACCATACCATTACAAGTTGTCTATCAAAATGACAAGGAAAAGGTAACTCAATTACTTAACGTCAATGTAACGATAGGGCGAAAAATTACCGGTGATTTGGGCATCAACCAAATGATTGCTATGCCACGCTCGGCAACCAATACACCACCAACCAATTCATCGACTAATACAACCCCATCAACTACAAATACCTCAACTCCTCAAACTCAAACACCCGGTGACACAACAAATAATGCTAGCAAAACCAATACAGAAACACAGACTGGGACATCAACCACCTCACCTCCGAGTGGCTCTACAACAAATACCCAGAATTAAATTCAACAATTAGTGCGGCATTCCATTAAGAATGCTGCCAAAATCACGGAAAAATCATGCGATTAATATTTACAGGAGTATTATGCCTGTTGACTCTCAATGCCCAGGCGAATGTGATACAGTATTTTGCAGGAATCAGTTATAACAACCCGGCTGATTTATTCAAAGTAAAAAATGGTATTTTGCTTGTTGGAGGAACCGGCTCTTATGCTGATTTGCAATTTAAGGGAAGCGTCTTAAATTTCAATACGTTTCAATACGATTCGGGAGTTAATCACTCGCGTACTTATATTGTTTGGCCATATGGACGGGTTGCCAAGCGCCTCAATGATAAGACTGTAGTTGCAGTTGATCTTACTGAACCTTTTAATTCCAATCTTGATTGGGGCAACGATGCTTTTACAAGATATGCTGTGACCCAAAACTATCTGACTGATGTGGATCTAAGCCCCAAAATTTCCTATGCGATTAGCAAAAAACTACAAATTGGTGGTGGTATAAATTTTAATGTACTATTAAAAAATGAAGTCAATTGGGCTTTTCCTACTGGTCAGCTCACGTATGCGAATTTAATTAATCGATCCTCCAGTTTTGGTGTGGGGTATAATTTAGGGGCAAATTATGTAGTAAATGATACCAATTTCCTTGGTATCACTTATTATTCAAGAATTCGCCAAAATACTTCAGGAACCAGTTATCTGGGATTAGCCGCCAACCCTGATTTCCGATTTGGTTTTTATATGCCAGCAACAACGGTTGTCAGTTATGTCCATATTTTTAATCCCAAATGGCTCGTCAATTTGCAAGTGTTTCAAAGCGAATGGAACGCCAATCAAAAAGTGAGACTTTATAACACAGCAGCGCCACTGCCATTTACCAATTTTATTTTTGATATGCATTTTGATGCCTCTTATGCTTATCTTGCTGCAGTACGTAAACAAGTCACTGATAAATTAGGCATTGCGTTGGCAGGCATGATAGACGATGGCCCCGAAGAAGATGGCCTCAGAACCATCGTTTTCCCTTCTGATACTCAATATTTTCTTGGATTGGTTGGTGACTACCGCTTCACCGAACATGCATCCATGGAACTCATATTAGGACATGTGTATTCTTACCCCAGTATTCAAAATAAAGCCAAGGTAAACAATGTGCCTGTCCCCTTTACGACAGGCCAAGTGACAATTAATGCCAATGTTCTGGATCTTAAAGTGAAAATTGAGGGTTGATCTTCCAGGTGTGACCACCTGGCATTTCCTCTATGAGTTTTATTTTTGAATATTTCTCTTTTTAAATAGCCAATAATAAGACCATGATCCTGCTAGCAGCCCAATCACAAAATAAACCGGATCGGAATTAAAGGTAGCCAAAGCAGTAATGGATGGGCCTGGGCAGTATCCAGCCACACCCCAACCAATTCCAAAAATGATACTTCCCAAGATTAATTTTTTCTCGATGTTTTTCTTCTCGGGTAAATAAAATTGATTACACAATACTGGTTTATCAAATTTGTTTATCAGTTGGTACCCCAAAAAAGTTACACTGACAGCAACAGCCATTACAATCAGTAAACTCGGATCCCAAAATCCATTGATATCAAGAAAATTTAATACCTTGTTAGGATTGATCATATTTGAAATAGTCAACCCGGCTCCAAATAACAAACCACATAGAAATGACATGATGTTATACATTAATATAATCCTCCTACATGTCTTATCAGATACACAGTAATCACTGCCGATAAGGTAAAAAGCAGTGTCGCTATAAAGGAGCGCTTGGAAAATCTGGCCAGTCCACATACCCCGTGTCCCGAAGTACAACCTTGGCCCATTCGGGTTCCAAAACCCACCAAAAATCCACCAATTAGTAACAGGAAAACCGGATAATGTGTTCTTAATGGAAACTGGATAACAGGGCTTATGAAATAAATCAATCCTGCAGCTGCCAAACCAAGTAAAAAGGCAATACGCCAGACTGGGAATGGTTTTTCAGGTGGACAGAGTCCGTGTATCATTCCGCTGATGCCAGCTATACGGCCGTTTAACCATAAAAAAAGGACAGCACTTAAGCCAATCAGTAATCCACCAATGGCACTTAGATAAGGAGTAAAAGAGGTTATATAATCCATTATTTATATTTCCGTTTCATTTACAATGAATAACACCTGAATTGAGACACTTTAAAAAATTAAAGTGTCTCTCAAATTACATTGATGTTTTAAACCAACAGTCCAAATTTTAATTCACTTTTTCCAATGAGGACATAGTTTTCACCCCGTTTTGATCAGGGTAGGCTAATACGATGACTTTCGTTCCAACTCGCAAGAACTCTTCGTTCAACCATTTGGCTGCACTGGGGAAAACCCTGACACAACCATGACTTGATGGGTGCTCTGGAACTTCATAAGCCGCGTGAATAGTGAATCCTCTGTAAAAATACATGCAGTAAGGCATTTTAGCCCCACCTTTCGTATCGACAGGGTATTCACCCGAACGACAGTCAATACCTCGTTTGTTATAAATCCTGAATGTTCCGGTTATCGTCCTGCAAGATTGATTTGGATTTTCTTCGCAAACATCTATTCCACCAGAACCAGCTCCTGTCATTACACGATGACCCTCTTCATCGTAGGCTGCCCAGGCAGACGCTTTAGGATCAAAAACAAATAATCTTTCGCCTGGCGCTTTAATTTGCATTGGGAAATAATTACGTCCTCTTTTATCCCTTAAATAATGAACGGTTCTGTGTACATAACCAGCATCGTCAGTAATTAAGGTTGACTCATCAAACTCAACACACGAAGTTAATCCGAGGCACATTAAAATAACTGCCCAATAAATTTTTTTCATTTAGATTTTATCTCCACAATAGTAAAACCTGGTGGCCCTAATTAATCACTTAATTTTCGATATTTAATTCGTGACGGTCTGTTAGCCTCATCACCCAATCGACGCTTTCTATCCGCTTCGTATTCACTGTAATTACCTTCGAAAAAGGTTATTTGTGAATCGCCTTCAAAAGCCATTAAATGGGTACAAATTCTATCTAAAAACCATCTATCGTGAGAAATCACTATAGCACAACCTGGAAAATTAAGAATGGCCTCTTCCAAAGCTCTTAATGTCTCAACATCCAAATCATTACTGGGTTCATCAAGTAGCAAAACATTCCCGCCACTTTTCAATAATTTTGCCAAATGAACCCGGTTACGCTCTCCTCCAGACAATTGAGAAATTTTCTTTTGTTGATCTGTCCCTTTAAAATTAAAACGCCCAACATAGGCTCGTGATGGCATTTGGAAATTACCTATCTGCATAATGTCATGGCCATCTGAAATTTCCTGCCACACCGAATTGTTGGGATTTAGGTTGTCCCGCATCTGATCAACATAAGCCAACTTCACTGTTTCTCCAATACGTATGACGCCCTTGTCTGGCTCTTCCTGCCCAGTTAACATTTTTAAGAAAGTAGACTTACCTGCTCCATTGGGACCAATAATGCCTAAAACACCGCCTTTGGGAAGTTTGAAATCAAAATTATCTATCAATATCCTGTCACCGTAGGATTTGTATATTTTTTCACCTTCCAGAACCAAATCCCCTAAGCGCTCACCAGGTGGGATATATATTTCATTGGTTTCATTACGTTTTTGGAATTCTTTGGAATTCATTTCTTCAAACCGGGCCAAGCGGGCTTTATTTTTAGCATGACGTCCTTTGGGTGAGGTTCTAACCCATTCCAATTCTGCTTTAATAGCACGTTGCAAAGCATCCTCCTGTTTTTTCTCCATACTCAATCGTGCTTCTTTTTGTTCGAGCCAGGAACTGTAATTCCCCTTATAAGGGATGCCTTCACCCCGATCCAATTCTAAAATCCACTCCGCCGCATTATCCAGGAAATACCGGTCATGGGTAATTGCAACAACAGTACCAGGAAACTCTTCAAGATAATGTTCTAACCAGGCAACACTTTCTGCATCCAAATGGTTGGTAGGTTCATCAAGAAGCAACATGTCAGGACTTGATAGCAACAATCGGCAAAGGGCAACACGTCTGCGTTCACCACCCGACAGTTTTCCTATTATGGCATCCCACTCTGGTAATCTTAATGCATCAGCAGCAACATCAAGCTTTCTCTCCAAATCCCAGCCACCACAAGCTTCTATCTCATTTTGCAATTCACCTTGCTCTGTTAACAAAGCATTCATTTCATCATCGCTCATTGGTTCTGCAAAACGCATGCTAATCGCATCGAAACGAGACAGTTTCTCTTTGATTTCAGCGACACCTTCCTCAACTACTTCGCGGACAGTTTTATTTAAGTCAAGCTCAGGTTCTTGAGCAAGATATCCAATTTTAATTCCCGGTTGAGGTCTTGCTTCACCTTCATATTGTGTATCAACACCGGCCATAATCCGCAATAGGGTAGATTTTCCAGAACCATTTAGTCCTAATACGCCAATTTTTGCCCCGGGGAAAAAACTTAATGAAATATCCTTTAAAATAAATCTTTGGTTCTCAACAATCTTGCTCACTCTATTCATAGTGAATATATACTGCGCCATAATCGCTCCAACTCTCTATAATCAGCCTTTTATCAAACAATACTACCAGTTCAGTATAACTTTCCCTGACTGGCCCGATGCCATAATTTGAAATGCGCGCTGATATTCATCTACTGGGAAGTTATGAGTAATAACAGGAGAAATATTTAAACCACTTTGTAACATAGCAATCATCTTATACCAGGTTTCAAACATTTCTCGACCATAAATACCCTTAATAACCAATCCTTTAAAAATAACCTGGTTCCAATCTATAGGGGTTTCTTGTGGTGGGATACCCAATAAAGCCACATGACCGCCATGATTCATCGCTTTCATCATATCGTTTAATGCCATAGGATTCCCGGACATTTCCAGACCAACATCAAACCCCTCAAGCATTCCCAGCTCATTAGCCACATCACTTAATTTTTGGTATTTGACATTGACCGCTCGGCTGACACCCATTTGCCTGGCCAGTTCCAATCGATGATCGTTAACATCAGTGATAACAACATGTCGAGCACCAATATGTCTTACAATAGCGGCAGCCATGATTCCTATGGGACCCGCACCAGTAATCAAAACGTCTTCGCCTACGACATCAAATGCCAATGCACAATGAGCAGCATTTCCAAAAGGATCGAGAATAGCCGCTTGCTCTTCTGTAATGTTGTCAGGGAGAGCAATGACATTGGTAGCAGGAAGCGCCAGATATTCAGCAAAGCATCCTGGTCGATTCACCCCCACTCCCAGGGTATTACGACATAAATGACGCTTACCAGCTCGACAATTTCTGCAAAAACCACAGGTAATATGACCTTCACCAGAAACTCTCTGTCCAATTTTCAAACCTTGGACTTCTTTTCCAACCTCTACTATTTCACCATAAAATTCATGCCCTACCGTCATAGGAACAGGAATTGTCGCTTGTGCCCATTCATCCCAGGAATAAATATGGATATCTGTACCACAAATTGCAGTCCTTTTAATTTTTATTAAAACATCGTTTACTCCATATTCAGGAACAGGAACATCTTGCATCCAAATTCCAGGCTCTTTTTTTGCTTTAACCAATGATTTCATGTCATACCTCAAATTAATTAGGTAATACCACCATTTCGCAATTCATCCTGAAAATATCAGGTTGTGAAATGTAGAGTAACTTAGTTCTAGATTACAGAGAATTCCTTACCCACCTTTTCAAACGCCTTCAAGGCTTTATCCAAATGATGCAATTCAAGGGCTGCAGACATTTGGGTTCGAATCCGAGCCAAACCTTTGGGTACCACTGGGTAGGAAAACCCTACTACATAGACGCCCAACTCCAATAAGCGATTGGCGATTCGCCCGGCCAAACTGGCATCTCCTAGCATGACAGGAATAATAGGATGTTCACCAGGGATTAACTCAAAACCTAACTGCGTCATTCCTTCACGGAAATAATGACTATTGCGCTTTAATTTTTCAGCAAGGGAGTTATTTGTAGACAATTTATCGAGTACCACACAAGAAGTATGAGCAATAACGGGTGCCAATGTATTGGAAAATAAATAAGGTCTGGATCGTTGGCGTAACCAATCAATAACGACTTGATTTGACGAAGTGTATCCTCCTGATGCACCCCCTAAGGCTTTACCAAGCGTACCCGTTACGATATCGACTCTATCACTAACTCCAAAATGCTCTGGTGTTCCCCTACCCGTCTTGCCCATGAAACCAACGGCATGGGAATCATCAACCATCACCATAGCGTCATATTTGTCAGCCAGTTCACAAATGGCAGGTAAGTTAGCCAATATACCGTCCATTGAAAAAACGCCATCCGTCGCAATCAAACGAAATCTCGCATTTTTTGCTGCAATTAACTGCTCTTCCAGAGCCTTCATATCATTATTGGCATAACGATATCGTGCCGCCTTACACAGCCTGACTCCATCAATAATACTCGCATGATTCAAGGCATCGCTGATAATAGCGTCTTCTTCTGTCAATAATGTCTCAAATAATCCCGTATTGGCATCAAAACAGGAAGAATACAATATAGTGTCTTCTTTACTTAAAAAATGGCTAATTTTTTGTTCCAGTTGCTTGTGCGGGGTTTGTGTACCACAAATAAAACGAACAGAAGCCATACCATATCCGTACTTGGCTAAAGCAGCCTGTCCCTCAGCTATTAATTCAGGATCATTGGCCAAACCCAAGTAGTTATTTGCACAAAGATTAATGACTTCTCTTTCGTTAACTTTCACGTCAGCTTGCTGCTGGCTGGAAATAACGCGCTCTGATTTGTACAAACCGTCTGCCTTGAGTGTTTCAAGTTCATTTTGTAAATAATTAATGAATCGCTCAAGCACTATAGTCTCCTGTATGTCTGGATAAATTCATAAATAATACCAAATTTTAAACATTCTCACCATGAGATATTTTCAAGAAAATTTCACTTTCAAACATTAATGCTTAGACATAAGCTGAATTCTTGCTAAAATTGCTGCAAAGTTTTAACCTATCCAATGATTATTAAGACGGTAGAGCAAATGAATCACAGTGCACGCATAAATATGATCAAACAGCAGTTACGAACTGGTGATGTATTAAATGAATCCATCCTCGACTTATACGATGAGATCTTACGACATGAGTTTGTTCCTGAACCTCTCTCTCATTTTGCTTATTCAGACATGCAAATTCCTTTGGCCTATGGTCAAAGGATGTTAACTCCACTGGAAGAAGGAACAATTTTACAAGCGCTTGATCTTAAAGGTCATGAAACTGTGCTGGAAGTGGGAACAGGGACCGGTTTTATGACCGCTTTACTCAGTAAATTATGTAAAAAAGTAATCAGTATTGACTATTATTCTGAATTTACTGCCAATGCAAAACGCAAACTCGAAGAGCATAATTGTCTTAATGTTGAATTAATTACCGGAGATGCTTGCCGTGGATGGTTGGAAAGTGCGCCATACGATGTTATGGTATTCACTGGTGCCATGGAAAAACTGACAGATACCCATAAACTACAAATTTTACCTGGTGGCAAGTTGTTCGCGATCCTTGGTAAATCCCCTGTAATGAAAGCTTATCTTTTTCAGTTGGATCATAATGCAATCTGGACAGAATCCATGCTTTTTGAAACGGATATACCTCCTCTGGTAGATCAGTTGAAACCGAAAGAATTTGTTTTCTAGGGAAAACTCGAATGAGAAAGTCTCTGCTTTGTTGGATTTTAACGTTAGGTGTTTCAACCCATGTGTTTGCAACAGACCTAATGGATATCTATCAACAAGCCCTGGAGAACGATACAATCTTTAAAGAGGCATATGATACCTATATGTCCAGCACTGAAGCCATTCCTCAAGCTCGTGCGGCTCTTTACCCTCAAGTCGGCCTTGGTTCACAAGCTGGCCGCAATTATCAGGATGCTGTTGCCGGAGCGTTCAGTGCCAATCAATACTATGGAAGTTATTTGTGGCAAGTCAATGCTTCTCAGGCGCTGTTTAACTATCAGGCATGGGCCAAAGTATCCCAGGCTAAAGCCTCTGTTAAAGCGGCACAAGCCAGTTTCAATGATGCAGCACAGAATTTAATTCTAAGAACAGCCAAAGCCTATTTTGATGTCCTGTTTGCCAAAGACACATTAGACTTTGCCGAAGCAAAAAAACGGGCGAACAAAAGACAATATGATCAAGCAACTCAACGTTTTCAAGTTGGGCTTGATGCCATCACTTCTGTCTATGAAGCAAAGGCAGCGTACGATCAATCCATAGCGACAGTTATCGCTGCCCGCAATAATCAGATTAACCAGAGTGAGAATTTGCGAAAACTAACAAATCACGTATACGAAACACTCGCGCCACTCAAAGACAGTAAAATTCCACTCGTTAAGCCAGAACCAAATGACGTGAATCAATGGATAGATACCGGACTTAAACAAAACTATAAATTATATGCTGCAAAATATAATCTTGAGGTGGCAAAAGACAATGTAAAAGCAATCTCTGCGGGTAACTGGCCAGTTTTTTCACTACAGAGCAACGCCAGCCAGGTACATAATAATGCATCCGGCAATACTGTTTTTATTCCATCAAAGCAAACCCAGGCTAATATTGCAATCGCGATGAATTTTCCTGTTTTTCAAGGAGGCTTGGTTCAAGCTCAGACTCGTCAAGCTCAATATAACTTTCAGTCAACGAGTGAAAAACTGGAACAAACATATCGGGACGTCATTGTAAACAGCCGCATCGCCTTCAATACCATCACTGATGGGATAAGTAAGGTAAAGGCGGACAGACAAACAGTCATCTCTGTGCAAAATTCTTTGCAAAGTACCGAGGCTCAATTTGAAGTAGGCACTCGAACCATGGTGGATGTGGTCAATGCTCAGCAAAGATTGTTTGAAGCACAGGAACAATTAGCCCGAGATCAATACGACTTGATTAACTCCATACTTACCTTGAAGTACCTTGCAGGGACTTTAAACGTTAATGATCTCGAACAGATTAACTCATGGTTAGCAACTACACGTGTCAATGGATTTTCACCAGTAGATAACAAAACCTCCAAATAACAAATTTAGGTTGTTTTATGTCTTCCAATCCTTCTTTAGTTGAAAAAAAGTTACTTCATTATACAGGCAAAGCCATCGCTGATTTTAATATGATCCAGCGTGGTGACAGAGTCATGGTATGCCTGTCGGGCGGAAAAGATTCATTCACACTATTAACAATTCTTAACCAGCTCAGGATCAGATCAGGAAATAAATTTGAAATTTTTGCTTTTACTCTGGATCAAGCCCAACCAGGATGGAATGATGCCTGTTTACGTCAATGGTTAACTGAAAAGTCCATTCCTCATGAAATACTAACCCGAGACACATACAGTATCGTGAAGGAAAAAATTCCTGAAGGCAAAACCTACTGTTCTTTGTGTTCCCGTTTGAGACGTGGAGTCATCTATAGATATGCTGAAGAGAACGGATTTAATAAAATAGCATTGGGGCACCATCGTGATGATCTTATTCGTACCTTGATGATGTCCATTCTCTATAATGGTGATATACGTTCCATGCCGCCCAAATTATTAAGTGATAATAAAAAGCACATAGTCATCCGACCAATGTGTTATGTACAGGAAAAAGATATTATTACGTTTGCGTCAGAACAAGCCTTCCCAATTATCCCCTGTAATCTTTGTGGTTCTCAAGAAAATCTGATGCGCAAAAAAGTTGCCTCACTCATTGATCAACTGGCGATTGAAAACCCGAAAGTCCCCAGTAACATGCTGCATGCGCTGCAAAGTTTGAAACCAAGTCAATTGATGGATCAAAATCTTTGGAATTTTAAAAACTTGGAAGATGGCCTTGAAGCTGCTTTGCCAATCCAATGCGAAGAAGTTTTTAATGCTCAGGAATTTGAATTGGAGAATGAAAAAGTTTGACTTATGAAAATTATTATCTAATATTTCTTTTCATTTTTGCAATACAATGAAATAATTGGCACACAAAAAAGCTTATTATTTTGACAAATGGCGTGAAATATACAAAAATAGGCTTTCAAATTATCACATTACCCGTGGTTTTGTATTATTAACCTGATGCTGAATTCAAAATAAAGGAACTTTTAGATTATGATTAACAGAAATACAGTTAACTTGCGTTTATTTCGTATCTACTCTAAACGTTATTTAAAATTTGATTTTGTTGCCGCAATTGTTGTTTTCCTTGTGGCGATTCCTTTATGCTTAGGTATTGCTCTGGCTTCCGGCGCACCGCTTTTTTCTGGTATATTAAGTGGAATCATTGGCGGTATTGTCGTGGGTATATTTAGCGGCTCACAGGTTAGCGTCAGCGGGCCTGCCGCAGGTATGGCAG
>NZ_KK074223.1:54102-73727 GCF_000586315.1 Legionella pneumophila subsp. fraseri
TGGTGATTTTAATACCTTTTTATTGGCTCTTACTATCGCAGGTGTTTTACAACTGATTATAGGCGCATTAAGAGCAGGATTTGTTGCAGATTACGTTCCTTCCAATGTGGTTCAAGGCCTACTGTGTTCTATCGGGATCTTGCTAATCATTAAGCAATTACCACTCGCATTCACACTCTCATCAGATTTTGATGAACTTAAAACGCATTTATTGGAAACAACAGAAGGATTTACAGTAAGTCCCTTGTTGGCTTTATCTGAGCATATTAATGAAGGCGCACTAATCATTACTGCGCTTTCATTGGCTATTTTAATCTACTTTGATATGACCAAGAATAAAATTCTGAAAGAAATCCCAGCCCCTATCCTTGTAGTTCTGGCAGGAATACTATTAAATGAGCTGTTCATCTGGACAAACTCCAGCCTGGTGCAAAACTCTCCTCAACTGGTTAACATCCCTGATACCAATGGTTTTTTCCAATTCTTCAGTCATCTTGAATACCCTGACTGGTCCGCCTGGACTAATCCCAAAGTCTACCTGTATGCGCTAGTCATATGTATCGTTGCTTCTTTGGAAACACTGCTCAATCTCAAAGCATCAGAAAGATTGGATAAAAAAAGAAGGCATAGTCCAACTAATCAGGAACTGGTTGCTCAAGGTTTAGGTAATTTAACAGCAGGTTTGGTAGGAGGTATTCCTGTTACATCAGTTATTGTCAGAACCTCCATCAATATCCACGCCGGTTCAAAAACCAAATTTTCAGCCATACTCCATGGTTTCTTTATCTTGTTTGCTGTCATGTTGATACCAGGCGCATTGAATAAAATTCCTTTGTCTTCTCTTGCTGCGATTTTAATTTACACTGGTTATAAATTAAACAAACCGGCTATCTATATTAATATCTTTTCACAAGGTAGTGATCGATTTATTCCCTTTATAGTGACCGTGATCAGTATTATTACTTTCAATCTTCTTGCAGGTATATTAATCGGTTTGGCCATCAGCCTCTTTTATATATTAAAGTCCAATAGTCAGGCTCGTATTGATATCATCAAAGAAATTTATCCAAATGGTTCAACATACCGTTTGGTGCTTCCCCAACAAATAACTTTTCTTAACAAAGCCGCACTGGTTGCTGAATTGGATACATTACCCAGACATTCTCAATTGATTATAGACGCACGTTATTCTCAATACATTGATAAAGAAATTCTGGAGTTATTTAATGAGTTGAAAGAAGAGTTAGCAGGCAGTAAGCAAATTTCTTTGAATTTCACCGGATTTCAGGAACACTATAAAATTCATAATTACATCGATTTCATTACGGTTACAACCTATGATGTTCAATCCAACCTGACACCCGCACAAGTATTAAATATACTGCTTGAAGGGAATCAACGCTTTTTAGACGATAACCGGATTCATAGATCTAATCATATTGATATAAAATATACTGCAAAAACACAACATCCAATTGCTGTGGTTTTGGCCTGTATCGACTCAAGAGTTCCTGTAGAAACCATCTTTGATATGAGTTTCGGTGATCTTTTTTGTGTACGTATAGCAGGCAATGTGATTAATGACGATATTTTGGCCAGCATAGAATACGCCTGTAACGTAGTTGGTGCGAAACTTATCATGGTTCTGGGACATACCCGATGCGGCGCCATTCAATCGGCCTGTGATGGTATTGAAAAAGGCCATATCACCCAATTACTCTCTAAAATCAAACCCGCAGTTAACGCAGAAAGGGAGACCACAACAGAGCGTAATGGAAAAAATCCAACTTTTGTAAATCATGTCACCGAATTAAATGTTGCGAATACCTTGCAAAATATTTACAAAAAAAGCGATATTTTACGAACTATGATAGACAGCAACGAGATAGGGATGGTTGGTGCTATTTATGATGTGAATAGCGGAAAAGTAAGCTGTAAAACATATACCGAGGAGTTATCCACCTTGGATGGAGACGCGAATAAGCTACTGGCTCAAAAATTTGAAACCATTCTTTTGGAAGCCAAAGCAAGTTAAACTTTTTTGAAATTGTAAAAACACTGGAAAGAAATCAATTTCTCAAGCCAAGCATAAGATTTTCTACAAGCCATTAAGCTTGGCATATGAAGTTACGCTATATTATTAATGAGAATAAGCTTGTTCTTACGAGTTGCAATATGAGAGATAAAATTATCACCGGGAAAAAAATTATTTTTTCACCATCCGTTGCAAAAGACCAAACAAAAGGTTTATCAAGCTTTTTATCAGAACGGTTTTATTCTGTAAATCAAAGTCATAATCATGCCATTATTATTGGTTCCAGCCTTTCTCATCAAGAGAAAGACATTGAGCATGATACCATACTCGATTCCTCCGGCGTGTTAGTGACTACTGATACAACGGGTATTATTAACGGCGCAAGAGTTGCAATCACTGATGGTCTGGGTGGGGGAAATGGTGATCAGGAGGAAGACGATAATATACACAGTGTATCTCATTCCAGTTGTGAGGATTTTTTGAATTGTGACCAAAATATCGATGCAACACTAAATTTGATTACCCAATCAAAAGCCTCTGAAAAAAAACAAACAGCACGGAAAAAATTGCAAAACTCAGAAGCTTCGATGGCTGCTTTTATCTATCAATATAATCCGGAAAAAGGATACGTTGGCGAATTTGCAAATATTGGTGATGGATTAATTGTTATCATGGATAGCCATTTTAAGATAAAACATATGGTATCCGCATGCCATATATATCGAGGATTTGGTACCTGGACTCCTCCATCATTACAAGCCCTGGCAACAACTGCAGACAAAAGCGCGTTAGTTGTCAGGAAAACAGTTCAACTTACAGAAGGCGATATTATAGTATCCATGACAGATGGGATTTGGGGGGAATTGAAAACCCGTTTGATTGCTCAAACCAACGACCGTCGTGAGATAGGAGTGGATAAAGAATACTTCAAAACCCTATTTGACGAGTTGACAGATACTCCTTACCCCTCTTCATTTAATATCGCTCGTATCATTACCAATCGCGCCATGTCTCGGAGTTTGGAGCGCAGAAAGATATTAATAAAATTAATTCATGAAATAGAACTACAACACTTCCAGGAAAAATCTGTCAAAACCATTAATGAAGTCCTGGAACATTTTATTAAGACCGGTAATACGGAAACAGCACAGACATTAAAAGCAATTCTCTTTGAAGACGGTTTGAGCGATGGAATAACTTATTTTGAAAATATTGAAATCCCGCTGGAGATGGTAATGCAAGATTTAAAAAGTCGTACCGTCGGAGATTGTTCAACCATCAATGTAACGCGTATTCCCTATCATTTAGATGAGCTCATACGAGGTTTTATCAATTACCCCGAGAAACATCAAATCCTGGCACCACTATTTAAAGCAACGATAAAATCTGAGGCTGATTTGGAAGAAGCATTTCATCGCCTGTCACTTGAAATGGTACAACCTGAAATCGAGTGCCCAATTTCTGAAGCTCATTTTGAGCGAGCTTTTAAAAAAGAAACCCTTGATAAAGCTCAGGCTATCTTAATTCACTATTTTCGTATTTCCATTGGTTTAGATAGTAAAAAGAGTTATCAGGAACGCTTAAATGATCTGAGCTCTTACTTATTTAAAGAATCTTCTCTGGAAAAAAATGATATTAAATTGCTATTATCTATGCTGGATAGTGAAATAAAACCAAAAACAGGAGTTTTCCAAACATTGTTTGGGGAAAACCAAAGTAAATTATACAAGGCATTTCACAAAAAAATCGAGTTGCACTTATTGGAGGGCGAAATAGATAATAAAAAGGAATTCAAATAGCAGTTCTTACCATTTTATTTTCAAGGATGTACCAACTGCTTCCTGAATAGATTTTTTATCGACTTTCCTCGAAATGTCCTGATTTTTAATTAATAATTTAATCTCATTGTCAAAAAATTTCTGGCTTTGTTTAATTTCTTTCTCTCCTTTTCCAGGAAGATCACTCAGTACCTCTGTAAGTTTACTATCATAGAGTTTTTTTAATACTGATAAAACATCATCATGCGCTTTGACATCATTTGACTTTCCTTTAAAAAAAGACACTCCTTCTTTCGGAGCATAACCTTTAGGAGTTCTAATCAAATTATTTTTGATTTGGACGTACAAATCATTAATTTGTGCCATAGCAATTAAAGGATTTTCATTAAGCTCTTTCTTCAAATCTTTCTTAAATTTAAAAGGATGTTCCAAAATAGAATCAGCATCAGAATTTTTAAGAAATTTTGATGGGGAAGAGATATTGGTATGAGCGCCTGCTTTCATCAGTTTGATACCTAAGTGAAAATACTGCTTGGATAACGCAATATCTAATATTGTTTTTCCCTGAATATCTTTTTTATTTAAATCCACTTTTTCTTTTAAAAGAAAATCACTTAAGTTCATAAAGTGGATTTCTTCTGTTTCTTTTGATGATGGAAACGTATGCATCTCATGCAATGCCTGGTGAAAGGGATTTCTTCCTTCAGAGTTTCTTTTATGAAGTAAGCTACTGTCTTTCTTGACAATATCCAGTATGATCGGCAAATCACATCGTCTCATGGCACTATGCAAAATATTATTCCCAAGCTTGTCCTCGAAATCGACCCTTGCCCCCTTTTCCAATAAAATTGTCGCCATTTTCAAATCATTAACCACTACGGCATTATAAAGAGGCGGATTTCCATTAGTATTTGGCTGATTAATTAACTCCTTATCTTTCTCTGTTATGATATTCGCTAAAGCTTCTCTTTTTTCTGCTTTTGAATAAAAAACATAATGCAGAACCGTATTTCCACTGGTATCGGTTAAACGCGTATTAGCCCCCTTTTTCAATAAATAACTGACCAATTTCGGATTACCGGAATTTATAGATAACATTAGCGGTGTTGCCTTATCTTTAGTTAAGGGTATATCAATATCTACCCCGGCATGTAAGAATTTTTTAACCAGACTGATGCTTCCCATAGAAATAGCGATTCTGAAAGCTTCTTTATTCAAAAGAATTTTCTCATTTTTAGCAATAATTTTACCTAATGTCTCTTTATCCTTCCGGGCCCATATTGCGTCCAAAAGTTCATCACTAATATCGGCACCTGAGTTTAATAGTTCATCGAAAATTTTCAATTTATGATTCTTATACGCCAAGGTTATTGCTGAAGCGCCGCTGTTATCCGGTTCATTAATCTGAATAACCTCTGTCGTTGTCAAGGCTGATATTATCTCTGGGGTTCCGTATTCAGCAGCATAATGGAATGCCGTTTTGCCACGATTATCCTTGATGTTTAATACCTTGATGGCATTTTCCTGGCTTAACACAACCTTTAGTATTTTGCCCATGATTTGCATATTTCCACATTCAGCAGCATAGTGAAGTGCGGTTTTGCCGTCATAATCCTGAAGAGACAAATCTGCTTTTTTTGCAATAAGCTCATCAATCATTGCCATATTCCCTGATTGGACAGCCAAATGAGCAGGAGTTTTGCCAACATAAAGAGGTGGTGCTCCTTGCTCTATCCGTTGATTAATGTCGGATTCATTGCAATTTGACAACAATAATTTTATCTCACCAGGATCACTAAGATAGATTGCGCCTCTATGTAATGGATATTGCTCATTTAATGATGATAGGCATTTTTGAGTCTCCAATTGCAGTTTCTCAGGGTTTAAATCTGAAAAATCCATATGTCTGATTTTTTCGTAAGATGGACTATCCAGCATGTCCCGAAATTTGGTTTGATCTTCCAAGCTTGAATGATATCCATATAAAAAAACAGGATCCTTTTTTTTACTTTTTTCAATAATTTCTACCGTATTAAAAATGGCTTCCTTCACAACAACGACCAACTCATCCGCGCTATATAAATCAAAAACATTAGGTTCATAAAACGTTGCTGGCGGTAAGCCTTGTTGCATTAAAAGAATATTTAATAAATTATTGACAAAAGTTCGGCCATTAGCGTCTCGAAAAGGGTGTAATACTTCGTACATTCGAATATGTTTAACGATAATTTTAAGTTTTTCATCCAGTGTTTCAGCAGTTTTTATTTCCTGATTGTAGGATTGAGTAATTTTTTCCAGATAGACATCCACATTTTTCATTACTGCAAGATAGAAATGATTGGTATTGCTATGCCCATATTTGCACATATCGACATAGATTTGTTTGGCAAGCTCTGGTACTTGTTCAGGCTTCAGATTTTTAAAATAGTTCTTATTAAAGCTTGGGCCAAATGGGCCGGCTTTGCCCGGGCCAAACTCAGCTTCTCCTTCTGTAAGAAAGGCAAAGCTCAGGAATTCTTCAATACCCTTAATTGAGGCTCGGCCAGCTGGAATACCAAATGAAACAGGTTCATCCGTTCTGATTTCACCTGGATTTTTTTCCTGTAATTCCTCCACCTTTTTTCCACACTTCTTGTGTATCTTCTTTATTAAATCAACGCTTAATTCAAATTCCTCACCTGATTTCTCAACTTGCAATGCAATAGAACATAAACTCTCCAAAGCGGCGTTAAGGCATCCTGGCTCTCGCGATTCATAGCCCTTCCACCCATTTTCTTTTGACCATAAACGTCCATCAACAAATAATCTCCATATTTCCTCACGTGGATAGGCTTGAAGGAAATATAATCCAGGTAGATTTGGCATAATTATTACCAATTAAAAGCACTGTTTTATAAATAATTATAGGACAATGTGGGCTAAATATAGTCTTTTGAGGAGAGCAGAGAAACTAAGGACTTTAAACTAAACATATCGCAAATTGAATGGTGATAAGTATATAATATCCACCTTGATTATTTATAGAAATCCAGGAATAGATATGCGCGCATCTCAATGGTTTTTGGTCACTCAAAAAGAAACTCCCAACGATGCAGAAATAGCATCCCATCAATTAATGCTCAGATCAGGAATGATTCGCAAACTTGGCTCAGGACTTTATACCTGGATGCCACTTGGCCTTAGAGTGCTTCGTAAAGTTGAAAATATAGTTCGGGAAGAGATGAACAAAACTCATGCCATGGAACTGCTTATGCCAGCGGTACAGCCTGCCGAGTTATGGCAAGAAACAGGACGTTGGGAATCCTTTGGTGGTCAATTATTAACCATGAAAGACAGCAATCAAAGAGAGTACTGCTTTGGGCCTACCCATGAAGAAGTCATTACCGATATCATGCGTAATGAATTGCAATCGTATAAACAATTGCCAGTTAATTTTTATCAAATCCAAACCAAGTTTCGCGATGAAATCAGACCACGGTTCGGGGTAATGCGAGCCCGTGAGTTTATTATGAAAGATGCTTACTCCTTCCATCTCAGTCTTGAAAGTCTGCAAGCGACCTATAAGGATATGTATCAAGCCTATTGCAGGATTTTTGATAGAATGGGACTCAAATATCGAGCGGTTGAAGCCGATACAGGAGCAATTGGCGGTTCTGCTTCCCATGAATTTCAAGTACTGGCTGAATCGGGCGAAGATCTGATTTTTTATAGTGACTCCAGCGACTATGCCGCGAATATTGAACAAGCGATCAGCTTAAAACCACCCAAAGCCAATAAACCATGTGATGAAACAATTGCATTAGTCGATACCCCAAATCAAAAAACAATTGATGAAGTGGCAAACTTTCTTGGTATCGCCAGTAATCAAACCATCAAAACCTTGATTGTCAAAGGCAAGGAACATCCTATGGTGGCTCTGGTCTTAAGAGGGGACGATGAACTCAATGAGGTCAAAGCGACAAAACATCCCTTAGTCCACTCTCCCTTGTCTTTTATCGATGAGGAACTGATTTTAAAAACACTCAAAACTCCCTTAGGCTCAATAGGGCCAATCAAATTAAACATTCCTGTCATTGTTGATCATCATGCGTTAGCCATGTCTTCCTTTGTCTGTGGTGCCAATCAGGCAGATAAACACTTTATCAATGCCGCATGGGAGCGCGATGCAAAATACGATGATGCTTATGATTTACGCAATGTTAAGGAAGGTGATCCCAGCCCTGATGGGAAAGGAACACTTCACTGTTGTCGTGGCATAGAGGTAGGACACGTTTTCCAATTAGGTGATAAATACGCCAAAGCCATGAATGCATCTGTTATCAATGAGCAAGGACAATTACAAACCATGATCATGGGCTGCTATGGATTAGGGATCACTCGTGTAGTCGCTGCTGCGATTGAACAACACCATGACGAACACGGAATCATCTGGCCTCAAGCTTTAGCACCTTTCCAAGTCAATATTATTCCTCTTAATGGTGCGAGATCACAAGCAGTTAAAGAACAGGCCGAGTCACTTTATCAGCAACTCAAATCTCATGGCATTGATGTATTACTCGATGATCGTAATGAAAGAGCAGGTGTATTATTTGCTGATAATGACTTAATAGGAATTCCTCACCGATTAGTAGTCAGTGAGAGAAATCTGGAGCAAGGTTGTGTTGAGTACAAAGCTCGAACTTCAAGCGAAACACAACTGATCAATCTGGATAATGTGATGAATTTTATTATTGAATTAATTAATAAATAATATTTTCTACCCCATTGACGCTGCGTTATCTGCATTCCGGCAATGCCGTTCGGATTAAAAATAACCCGAACGGCATTAAAGAGAAGCCAATAATACAGGACTTGTATTTAAAGAATCACAAATAAAGTTCTTTGCCCAGGTTCACCATATCTCGTTTGGTATTCATTAAATAATATGAGTTATGGATAAGATAGGTCGTTATCTCGAACCGTTCGAGCTGAGGAGGCATTTATGTGCCGTCTCGAAGCCTTGTACGGGATTTAATGTTGTGCGCCAAGGCTTCGAGACGATGCTGATGCATCTCCTCAGCCCGAACGAACTTTGGATATCGACTGGTTTTATAATCCTTATCATCACCCACCTTAAATATTAAAAACCATTGGAGGTTGCATTAAAGTATCCGTCTGCAACTCCGATTCAGGATTGGAAAACGCCCTCTCACCATAAGAAAGTATCCTGTTTTTAGACTCTATCGGCGCCTCAGTTACTGGATTTATTGAAAGTATGGCTTTAAAACGTTTTAGTTTAGCCTCAAAATCATAAAAATCGTTGAGGTTATCAAAACGCTTGATAATCACATTGGTTTTCCTTTCTTCTTCAAGAATCTTATCTCTTAAAAATTGAATTTTTTTGTTGCCAGAGTCCATCTGTTGTGCCAGATTGCGTTGGATTAAAACCAATTCATTAACCAACGCATCATATTTTGTCATTATTTTTTTAGTTAACAAGGATTGCAAAATGCTATCTGAGCGTCCTTGTAATTCATTAAATTGATACCTCCAATCATCCTCTGTCTCTTCCTGTCTGAAAATGCCGGGAATCAAACCAACAATCCTGCGAGTCAGTGTAGAAAACCATGATTTGGACTGTTCTTCATCGACCTTATGCATTTTATTATATAATTCTGTAAGGTCGGCTTTTAACTGCCCATCCTTTATCTTATCGATTTGTTCCATAGTCATCGTATTTCTATCCATGTTTTTTAACGTATTTCTGTCAAGAAAATGATTTCGCATGTTTTCAGGAAATTGACTGAGGTTTTCAGGTATTTGGCCATTAATCCACTCCTTTAGTGTCAAAATCTCCTTCACCTTGCTTCGGCATTGCTCTGGAAACAACTCTACTTCGGGATTGCCCTTGATGCGATCTTTCAAAAAAGGTAAGTGTTTGGTATGGATTCTATCCAGATTGCGAAGCTCTAATTTATTTTGCTGAAGAGAAAACTCTAACTGACGATACGCCTCTGTTAATTCAGTTAACCGGGATTTATATTGCATAAATCCTTCAAATAATGGGGATGTCCCTTCTCCTTCAATAATTAACTCCACATACTCATTAAACCCTGTATATCCTTTTTTTACTGTCACGTTAAGAACAGAATATCCTTCTATCCCCTCTAGCTCATCCTTAATTTTTTGCGCTTTAAAATCAAAATATTTTGACTCATCAATGATATCCTGGTGTTTTTCCTGAAAACCATTCCAAAGAGTACGAATCATCCCTCGTAATTGCACCAAAGGTTCACGCAATAAGGAATATGAAATGGATAATTCATTGATTTTTTTGCAAAGAACATAATACATTTCATTCAATGTATAAACCTTGCAATTCTCATTTTGCCTTTGCTGAAGTTGCCTTTTAACCTCTTGCCATTCAAAATTGGCATTTAAGATCTGACTGTTATTCTTTTCAAATTCCTCTAAAATAGAATTGAATTTCTCTTGTAACAAATAGTATTGCGCTTCTTCTTTACATTCCTGAATAAAATTAATATCCAGCGCCCCTTCGTCTCTACCTAGAACAGTTAAACCATCCATGGTATTTAATGTTTGATGAATCAAATCACGTGTATTTTTGTGACCAAATGAAAAGATCCAAACATCCTCTAATTGAGCTTGATGTTTGCATAAGGCTTTATATAATTTTTTGATGGCTGCCTGTTTGGATGAAGAATCTCTCGCTTGTTTTACTTCATTAACCAGAGCCAATATTTCATTCGCTGCTATTTTTACCGCTGACCGCTCAATCCAATACCAAGGACCTCTGTTTTCAGGCTTAGCCCAAGCCAATGTCTTGTCAAGATGATGAATGATTTGCGCTGCAGTATTATCCAGATAGGTTTCTTTTAAAATCTGAAGTTCTTTATGCTCTTCAAAACCCGCTAGCTGATACACCCTCAGCATGTCACTGATAATTGGCTGCATGCGGAATTTTTCGCTCAATTTCTCCTTATCTAACCATCTGCTTTCATAATCAATTAATAACAACTCGAGAGCAAGAAAGTTATCTGCATTATCAGCCCTTTCTATTAGACCTTGTTTAACACTGGCAGGTAACGAAGAGTTATTGATTTCTTTGCTAATATCCCTGATCCACAATTTCAGTTGGCTGCTCACAAAAGCTAATCGATAGGGCTCTAAATCACCATCATGGTAGCTTAACATAGCACCTGTTACTTCTACTGCTGATTCAAGGTGACGATGATTACGCTTTTTCTCTTGAGCCGCTTCTTTTTTCTTTAAACGAGCTGATAATTTACTCCACTTTATTTGTTCACTTAAATTGACCTCTTCTAAATATTTACAACGTAATGCATTGACAGAACCCTCGGAGAATCTATTTTCTGTTTTTGCTTTCAACTGATCGCGGTTTAGGTTCCAAATGCTGGAAACAGATTTCTCATAGGCTTGAATTGTCTTTTCCAATTCTCTGGTTTGTAAGCGCTGAAAAACATCCCTGCGGACATAGGGGTTTGGATACATTTTATCAGGATCAGACTCTTCCAGACACTGTATCCATTGCCTCTTTAGCGAATCAATCAACTCGCTTCTTTGGACAAATAATTCATTATCCAGCTGTCTCCATTCTGACTTGGGGTAAATTAAATGCAAAAAGGCTTGCCATTCTTCCAATTGGTTTAATACCACTTGTTGAATATTAGAAACAGATTGAATGACATACTGTTTAACTGCTTCTTCTTCCCTTCGTCCATCAGCTGAATTTTGCGTATTTAATTCTTCCTGCAAGCTTTTTCTGGCAGGAAAAATCCGATAACCCGCGTCCATATCGAATCGGCTGGTTTGCCCAACCGCTTCACCAGAGGTTCCCTCTATTTCAGTGATCCTAACGACACGTCCCTTTCCTTTATAATCATCAAACAGTGAAGAAAAATGAGATAAAGTTCTATCGTCTACATTAGAAAAATCAATATTATTAAGAATGAGGTGGCTGGAAACAGGATAACCGTATCTATCTATAGACAGTTCCTCATCCTCTATCGCTGCGTGAGAGCGATAGGAAGTCAAATCAGAAAGAGTTGAGAAATTAATACCACCAACCTGGTAAGTACCAAACTCAGAATTCGCCTCTACGACAGAGGAGGGGATGCCTAAATAGGTAAAGAAATCTCTATCACCCTTTTCAAGATAACCCTGAGCTATTAATCTGTGATTTGCAAAACACACGTCGACTGTACCACCCGCTGCAAGCACCCATTGCATGGCCGCAAGAACTGCTGCAGGTGGAGCACTCGAGTTTTCATTAGGATTGACTTCCAGCAACACATTTTGTTCTTGATGATGTAAAGACAATAAAAGAGAAATCATTTGTGTAGTATCAAAGAATAAGCCGGTACAGCGAAAATACTGCTCTCGCATCACTGCGACTAACTTCAATTGAGTTCGCAATTTATCCTCTTTGCTAATATCCAGTCTTCTCATCTCCGTAATTAAAAAATCAGACAATTCCTGCAACTTATCTCTGCCTAATTGGGTTAAATCAGTGTAATTTGCATTCGCTGTTTTTAGCGGGAAATCCTTGCCTATCGCATTGATAAATACGACTTGTTGAGCCAATTCATATTGTTCTTTACACGATAAACCCGCCCCATTATCAACACTTTGAATCTTGGCAACAACCTCTTGAATTTGACTTGCATCAAATTGCTCATTAAGAATTTGCTCCCTCGTTTTGAGCAAAATGCCTTCTTGATTTACTTTGGAAGCCCTGGCTCCTGTTGGATCTCTATCAAATGAATCAATATATAATTTTAATTCTCTCGAATATTCACGCAATTTCGCAGAAAAAACATCCAATGCGGGATAAGGAGGATAGTCAAATAAAGCAGAAATATCTTTTAGTAAAACACTATGGACCTCAAGGAGAGACTGAACATTGAATAATAAATCACCATTTATACTATCAATATTTCTTCCAAGTATAGTCAGTATTTTTATCCATTGTTCCAAGGTTTTCTCATCCGTTTTTTCAAGCTTATCGAGAAGACGGCAATATCTGGTCAATTCTGATTTGTCATACTTCTTACTTGATTTAATGAGTACCGTTAATAAGGAAACCAACTCAGGAAGGTCTGTCGATTTGGAGTCAATAATCTCTGATGTGGATTGAATAAATTGTATGAGCAGTTCATGCTCGACATCCAAGCCAGCTTTTTCCACTGCCTCAATCACAGCATCAAATAAGGATTGTGATTTGTTTTCATCGATTCCCTTCAGGATATTGAATTCGATTAATTCCTTCAACAGCTTGATCTCCTTATTAATGAATTCAATTTGTTCATCATTTCTTGTTAAACAACCACCAAATTCCTTTACACCTTTGAAATTTAATTGATTTCGAGTGATTTTCATGCCCTGAATTCCCTGAAAGATAGAATGCCCTCATTATATATAAGCTGCATAAAATGTAGCAGATAAATGTGAAAGAAAATTTGAAATATTACTCGATGTCCAAGACAGCATTTAACAGCTGCCTGGTATAAGGGTGTTCTGGTTGCCGAAGTACCTTCTCGCACGCTCCATATTCAACAGCCAAGCCGTCTTTCATGACTAATACATCATCAGCGATATAAGAGACGACCCCCATGTTATGGGTTATAAACAAATAGGAAATACCTCTTTGCTGTTGCAATTCCTTTAATAAATTAAGAATTTGTGCCTGAACAGAGACATCAAGAGCACTGGTCGGTTCATCGCAGATTAAAATATCGGGTTCTGTCGCCAAAGCTCTCGCGATGCAGATCCGTTGTCTTTGTCCACCGGAAAACTGATGGGGGTATCGATGCAGACTGGTACTTGGTAAGTTAACTTGCTCAATTAGGGATTTTTGTTGTTTCCTGATGTAAGAAAGCTTCATCCCTTGTGCATACATCCCCTCAGCGATGATCTCTCCAACAGTCATGCGTGGATTCATAGAAGAAAAAGGATCTTGAAAAATAATCTGTACTTTTTTTCTGTATCTTCTTAACGCACCTCCTGTCATAGACAATACATCTCTATCCTTATATCTGATTTTCCCACCGGTAACTGGCAATAGCCTCAGCAAGGCACGGCATGCTGTTGTTTTCCCGCAGCCCGACTCGCCAACCAAGGCCAAAGTTTTACCTCTGGACAGGGTAAACGACAAACCATCAACCGCTTTGAAAATAGTTTTCTTACGGCTCAAAAAGCCTTTTTTATGTATAAAATGAACTGATAAATTATCTACTGTGAACACCACCTCTTCTTTTTCAACAGAAGGAACCCAGCTGATTTTATTTTTATCCAGTAATGGCAATTCTTTAATATCAGGATACAAATGACACCTCAATACACGGTGTTCCACTTCTTGTAATTGAGGTTCCTCATGGCGACATCGTTCAAAAGCATAAATACAGCGCGTGTGGAAACGACACCCTGAAGGCATAGACTCTAAAGAAGGTACCGTACCGGTAATAATAGACAGTTTCTCATTTCTTTTTGCAAATGAAGGTAAAGATGCCAAAAGTTGCTGAACATAGGGATGACTCACTTTTGAAAAAAAATCGTTTACTGACGCTTGTTCGACTACCTGCCCTGCATACATCACACAAATCCTATCAGCCATGGTTTTAGCCACACCCAAATCATGAGTAATTAATAACAGGCTCATCTGATGTTTCTTTTGTATTTTTTTTAGTAATGCCAGTATTTGAGCCTGGATAGTCACATCCAAAGCTGTAGTAGGTTCATCGGCAATAAGGATATCCGGCTCGCAAGCCAGCGCCATGGCAATAACCACTCTCTGTTTTTGCCCGCCAGACAATTGATGAGGATATTGATAAACTCTCGTTTGCGGTTGAGGCATTTCTACCTCATTCAATAACAATATCACACGTTCTCTTAGTTGATCTTTTGTCAATGACTGATGCCTTTTTAAAACCTCAGCTATCTGCTCTCCTATCGTGAGTACGGGATTTAAAGCAGTCATCGGCTCTTGAAAAATCATCGCAAGCCTGCGCCCCCTTAACTCCCTCATCATTTTCTCAGGCAAGTTTAAGATGTCTTCACCGTGAATATTGATTTGACTGTCAATCCCATAGACTCCCGCTCTGGGCAGCAACCTCATCATGGCCAATGAAGTTAATGATTTGCCACACCCGGATTCTCCCAATAAAACCAAAGTCTCCCCTGGATTTAGACTAAAACTTAATTTATCCAAAGCAAGAACTGTTTTATCAGGACTTTTAAAAGCAACTGATAGTTGAGTAATTTCAGCGGTATTTTGCATGGAATTTGCCACAAATAATGATAACTACACTCTAACAAGAGAAGGGTGATAGTAGCAATAAAAATACCATACCACTCTGAGCAAAAGAATGTTTATGATAGAATAAGTACAATTAATATTTGAGTGAATACCATGTCAGAAAACTACACTGCGGAAGCGATTGAAGTCTTAAGTGGTCTTGAGCCTGTTCAACGACGTCCCGGTATGTATACCGACACGACACGTCCTAACCATTTGGCTCAGGAAGTGATTGATAATAGCGTGGATGAAGTACTTGCAGGATTTGCCAGCCGTATTATTGTTACCTTACATGAAGATGGTTCCATTGAAGTCGAGGATGATGGCCGAGGTATGCCTGTCGATTTGCATCCTCAACTAGGCTTAAGTGGTGTCGAGGTTATTATGACCAGACTTCATGCCGGAGGTAAGTTTTCAGATAAAAATTACAGCTTTTCTGGTGGCTTGCATGGTGTTGGTGTGTCCGTAGTAAATGCCTTGTCAGAACGACTTGACGTCACCATAAAGCGCAATGGGATCATTTATCAAATGACCTTTGCTAATGGTGACAAATTATGTGAATTAAATGAGACCGGGGTTACAAAAAAAAGAGATACCGGTACTGTTATACGTTTTTGGCCTAATGACAAATATTTTGATACCATAAAAATTTCTGTAAAACACCTGACTCACGTATTAAGAGCAAAAGCGGTATTGTGTAGTGGCTTGTCCATGACCTTTATCAATAAAATCACCAATGAAGAAATGAACTGGTGTTATGAACAAGGTTTAACTGATTATTTGAAACAAACCTTGCCTGAAGATTATTTACCTGAAGAACCTTTTGCCGGCGAATTCAAAAGTGATGAAGCAACCGTTGATTGGGCTTTAGCCTGGTCAGACTCTGCTAATGGCAGTTTAAATGAAAGTTATGTGAATTTAATCCCGACAATCCAAGGCGGCACTCACGTCAATGGATTACGTTCAGGATTATTTGAAGCCCTGTCTGAATTTTGTGAGCTGAGAAATCTTCTTCCTCGCGGAGTAAAATTGACTGCGGATGATCTATGGGAATCATGCCAATACGTTTTGTCAGTCAAAATGAAAGAGCCGCAATTTGCAGGGCAAACCAAAGAGCGATTGAGTTCACGCCAAACCTCAGGATTAGTTAGTAATGTTATAAAAGACGCTTTCGCAATTTGGTTGAACCAGCATCGCAATCAAGGCGAAGCCATAGCAACCCTGGCAATAGAACGCGCTCAGAAACGGCTAAAACAAGCCAAACAAGTGGCACGCAAACGCGTCAGCCAGGGACCTGCTTTACCTGGGAAATTAGCCGATTGCTTGCAAACGGATTTAAGTCAAGCAGAACTGTTCCTGGTTGAAGGAGACTCCGCAGGTGGTTCAGCCAAACAAGCTCGTAATAAAGATTATCAGGCTATTTTACCCTTACGTGGAAAAATACTTAACTCATGGGAAGTGGATTCTTCACAAGTGCTGGCTTCCCAGGAAATTCATGATATTTCTGTTGCTATAGGCGTAGACCCTGGCTCCAGTGATCTTGAAGGTCTTCGCTATGGGAAAATCTGTATTCTTGCCGATGCAGACTCTGATGGAGCTCATATTGCCACATTAATATGCGCTTTGTTTTTAAAGCACTTCAAACCTCTGGTTAAAGCAGGTCACGTTTTTGTAGCCATGCCCCCACTCTATCGAATCGATGCAGGCAAGCTGATTCACTATGCCCTGGATGATGAAGAAAAAAATAGAATCGTTCAACATCTCACTCAAACCACAAAATCAAAAGTGAATGTGCAACGATTCAAAGGATTAGGTGAAATGAATCCCATTCAGCTTAGAGAAACCACAATGGATCCCAATACAAGACGTCTGGTACAACTGACTCTTGATGATGAAGAGCAAACAGAAGCCATTATGGATATGATGCTCAACAAAAAACGAGCAGCCGATAGAAAGGTCTGGCTAGAAACAAAAGGAAACCTTGCTGAAATATAAGCTAAGGTGCGTTGGCAATTGCCATCCCTCTAGCCATTACCGGCTACTTTTCTATCTTACCCTTGGTAATATAGATAGCCGGCATCATGATAGACCAAGACTATAAATGGATTTGCTAGCTTATCTTTTTACCCTACCATTTCAGCAAGGGAATAATATTAGAATAATCATCAGTCCATAAAAACTGATCATCATCTGCTACAAATTTCCAGTTTGTTCCTTTCATCACTTGAAATGCCAAGGATTGATTCGAGGTAAGTAAAGCCCATTCTGAGTTAAATTGCCCCAATTTCTTATCTCCCTTATGCGCTAAAAATAAAGTTATCATATCCAAAGAACGTCCAATTGCATTAATTACCGGGAGCATTTGCAGATGTCTATTACTTAGATTAACCAAAATAACTCCATTTTCGACAATTTTCCTCTTATATAAGGTGAATGCTTCAAGTGTCATCAGATGGACAGGAATAGCATCTGAATTAAACGCATCCAAAATTAACAAATTCTGCGAAGCATCTGGCATATTAACCAAGGCCAATCGACCATCCTGTTTAATAATCTCGGCTGAAGGTGAACAGTCACGTATGTATGTGAATAATTTATTATTTTTAGCCAAATCAATTACTTGTTGATCAATCTCAATAACCTTTAGTGAATCAGTTGCCCGAAATTGGCACAACAGCGTTCCTGCCCCCAATCCCATAATCGTCACAGAAAGCGGATGAAACTCCTTCTTCAGAATATCGACAATCGGGGCTATGGCTCCATAATAGGAGCTTGTACCATAACTTGATCTTTCTGCATTCATGACTTGCATCCCATGAAGGGTTGATTGGCTTATTAATGCATGCACATCATCCTTTTTGAAGACTTGCTTGACGCCGTAAAAATTTCTTTCCTTGAGCAAAATCTGTTTGTCTTGCAACGGAGGAAAATAAAGGAAAACAAATAAAATGAGCATGGATAGTACAAGATTCATTTTATTGCGATGCCAAATTACAATAATTCCAAGCGCCAAAATAGCAAGGATGTGAAAAGTTGTAGTACTTTTAAACCAGGGAACGGTAGGAATGAAATAATGCAGCGACAGCAAACCCAAAACAACTAAAGGCACCCACCATCCTCGGTTAGTTTTTGGCAGTGGAAGAGCAAATAAACTTAATAAAATGGCTAAAGGGTACTCATAAACATAATTAAACCAATTTGGCGCTAAAATTCCATTAAAAACCCCTGCTAAAACTCCTCCGATGGACAAGCAAAAATAAAACAAGGTGAGTTTGTGTGGCTTAGGTCTTCGTGCAAACAACTGACCATGACATAATAAAGCCAAAATAAAAAAACTTAACAGATTAAATAGCACCAATTGCCACACTCTGATTTGGCTAACCCCAAAAATGAACCCAAGAATTGTAAAAACCAGAAAAAACAGGCAATTACGAGAAATCCATTTTTGTGAAATAAAGGGGTTAGCCGTGAAGGTAAATACAAATGACAAAAGGTAAAGTGCTAAAGGCAAAACCCAGAACAATGGAGTTGCAGCAACATCAGTAGTGATATATAAAGTAACCCCTAGCATCAAGCTGCAAGGGACAAAACTCAAAAAAATCCAATAGGCTATCTCTCGCCACGACAAAAAATCCACCTCTTTTTTTTCAGCTAACATTAAGGGTTGGTATTTTGTAAAAAACAGAACTATTACCAAAAGTAGCAAATAAATGGCAAACCCAAGGTTCCAGAAATAAAATTGATGAGTCAAACCAATAAATCGCTCGATAACCCATGGATAAAAAAGCAAGGCACTCAAGCTTCCAAGATTACTGGATATGTACAAATAATAAGGGTCTGAAGCTCCTTTACTTTTTGTCTGGCTATAGGCAAATTGTAATAGAGGAGCAGAAGCGCCAATCACTAACAAAGGCAAACCCAGTTGCATCAACAAATTATGTAGAATCACCCACTCAGGTTGTCCATCCCTCACTGCAGGATTAAACAACAATGGAAAAGCTGTAAAACTTAAGACAACCAAAACCATATGGATTAAACGCCAAACAGCAGGTTTCTTAATCTGACTTAAAAGCCATACATAGCCATATGCAATGAGCAAAATAAATTGAAAAAAAAGCACGCAAACAGTCCACACGCCCGGTGTGCCCCCATAAATTGGAAGTATTGCTTTTGCAACCATGGGTTGAATGCTGAACAGGAGAATGGAACTTATAAAAAGACTGACAGGAAATAAAAATCGAAACACAAAGCAATCCTTAGCCAATGGTGCTGCCAAATGAATGAATCGATCATTTTACGACTACACTCTCATTCATACAAGGATGAATTATTACTCTGCACTACAATTTAAAAACATCATTAACAGGGATGTTTCACAAACAAATATTATTCCATATTAACAAATGATAAAATCCATTTATGGCTTTTGAAAATTTTTGTAACCATCCCATTATTTGAATTAGTTTCGACTTAATCTGACACAACTACTTGAAAAAGT
>NZ_JFIM01000029.1 GCF_000586315.1 Legionella pneumophila subsp. fraseri
AATGCCGCCGGAATTGGTGATCATTTCGCTCCGGAATACACAGATGAATTGTTAACATACCCTTCAATATGTCAATTCAGCATTTGTGAGTATTCTTTCAACTATGGAATTAACGTGCTAAGATAAATCATTTAATATAATTAGCGTCCGACATTTCATGACTGTGCAAAAATACTTCCCCTGGTTTAATGAGGCATGGCAATCTTACTCACTTTGCCGCTCTTCGCTATGGTGGCCTTTAAGCTATCTTCTATTAACACCACTTGCCGTCTTTATTGTTTTTGGATTAATTATCCCATTAGGGTTAAATAAGTTAGGTTGGATTAGTTTTGACCATGCGTTGATTAATTATCCTTATCTTTTGCTAATAGCAGGGCTACTTTATTTTGCTCTTTTCCCTTTTCTTGATGGACTATACCAGATGATTAAAGCCCATCTGGATGGCAAGCCTATCAATATGAATACAGAGGATATCGATTTTATTAACCCTGGTACTTCCAAAGTAATGGGCATGTCTATGGGCCCCATTTTATTGACTATTATTATCATGGAGATCGCTGGCTCTTTCTTTAAACCTTTCCGAGCATTGGTGATGTTAGCTTATGTATTGGCTATTTTTACGCCTATTTTAAGTGTAAATAATCCTGAATCACCTATGAAAAAGGGACTCGAGTCCTTGCAATTTGCTCTTAATAATAAAAAATTGGTTGCTAAGGTTTGGGGTTTACGTCTTTTGATTCTTCTGTCCTTGATCTTTCCCTGGGTTATTATAGGGATTACTGGTGAGCATGCGATTTTAAAGATTATTACTCTAATAGCAGGATTACCTTTCTTTTTTTATTCTTTAGTTAAATTATTGCCTTTTTACTTCTTTTATCCAGCCTATGTTTATCATCAGGCAAAATATCAAAACAGGCATGGGAATATTTCTCATGGATAACTGGCGCCTTTTCTAATTTTAAAAATTCACTGTCTGATTTTCGGCTTCACCATTTTAAAGAAGATTTATAATAATTAGTAAGAAAGCTTGTCAGGAATGGTGATGTTTGAAATTAACGATCAAAGAAAAAAGGAATATTATACTGCTCTGTTGAGTAAAAATACCTGCTATGAAGGAATTTTTTATGTTGGAGTGAAAACAACAGGTGTTTTTTGCCGACCAACTTGCCCTGCAAGAAAACCAAAATTGGAAAATTGTGAATTTTTTCATACCGCGCAAGAGGCTCTATTAGCCTCTTACAGACCCTGTAGACGTTGCCAACCTCTGTCACATCCAAATCAAGTCTCTGATTTGGTCAAACATTTGGTTGATGCAGTTGAGGCTAATCCTGAAAAAAGATGGAAAGACAGTGATTTTGCAGCCTTATCAGTTGATGTTGCAACAGCAAGGCGCCAATTTAAGAAAAGATTTGGAATGACATTTGTAGCATACGCTCGTGCCAGAAGAATGGGTATGGCAATGAAACAAATCAGAGAAGGTGATTTAGTGATTAATGCGCAAATTGATGCTGGATATCATTCAGGCAGCGGGTTTAGAGATGCTTTTGCGAAGATTATGGGAGCCGCTCCATCTCATTTTAATGAACAGCACAAAGTTCTTAAGGCTTCCTGGTTAGATACACCTTTAGGTCCTATGCTTGCTGTTGCAGATGAAAGCGCTTTATATTTACTTGAATTCGTCGATAGAAGAGGATTGGAAAGAGAGGTTGAAAGGCTGAGAAATAAAACCAAAGCGGTAATTATCCCGGGAGATTCCCCAGTCTTAAAGGCTATACAAAAAGAGTTGGAGCTTTATTTTTCAGGAAAACTAAGACAGTTTAACACGCCGATCCATTTAATTGGCAGCCCTTTTCAAAAAAAGGCATGGCTGGCGTTAATCGATATTCCCTATGGTGAAACAAGAAGTTACCTGCAACAGGCACAAGTAATAGGTAATCCCTCGGCTTACAGAGCGGTGGCTAATGCCAATGGCGCTAATCAGTTAGCTATAGTGGTTCCTTGTCATCGGATTATCAACGCTAATGGCGAACTGGGAGGATATGGAGGTGGTGTAAATCGTAAACATTGGTTACTTGAACATGAAAGAAGACATGATCGAGGTTGCTAAACTAATTTTTCTACGCTCAAAAAGGAGTATAGAATAAACATGTTAACCTACCAGAAGCTGTAGTGATTGATACAATTTATTGTTTCATTCCTGGTTTGCTTATATTCAATAAATCGGTTTGTAAAATCTCAGGTAATTGATGTAAAAAATTCTCGTTCTCTATTAAATAGGCGCAAACTTTTCTCATATTGGAAGACAGACGTATTAAATCTATTGATTGTAACAAAGCTCTGGCTTTGTGGACTTTTCATTACTATAACTAATAAGGTGATGAGCCTCACCAAAATAGGCATGAAACTCTCGAATTTCTTCTTCATTAAAATCTAGGGTATCTTTAATTCGTTCTGCAATTTTAGCAATCTCTCTAACGGTTTCATATTGATACTTATATTGCATTAAAAATAGCAGACCATGATTAATAGCATTTTCCAGCGTATTGTCACCTGAAGCCGCAACGAAATGTTGTGGGATGTCATAGAGCAATTGATAGTCAGTATCATTAAGCATAATACCAGTAATGATAGTTATTTGCTGACCTTCCAGATTTAAGGTTATTTCTTCTTCGTCGCTGTCGCGAAATGATTGGGGTGCGTTTGATGGATAAAATTTGAAGGAATTTTTGATTTTAAATCATTAACAAAGTATCATAATTTGAAATGGTTTTTCAATATTAAATAACATAAAGGATACTGGTGCAGGGAATGAACTATTTGTTAGCTATCAAACAAGACTTGCTCATAACCTCCAATGGCTGGACCATTGCCAGCAATCAGCAATCAGCAATCAGCAATCAGCACTAGATTTTCCCTTATTTTCATCCTTTTTCATTACATTTTATTGTGTTTCTTTCCTTTATTCAGGGTCTTGTTTCATCTCTTTTCTCTACTTAAATCCTATGCTGCACGTTCGTGCATTCATTCCCTTAAGCCAATCGATTGCCGCTGACCGTCTTATTTTTTTACTTAATGACTCGTTTTTACCTTACAAGGAGCGCTTATGAAGTATCGTTTATTTCTTTCTGTAGCAACAGCCGGTGTGTTAGGAAGTACAGCCTTTGCGGGCACTATGGGACTTGTTATTCCCTCCAAAGACTTGACCTGGGTTGGTTCGATAGCCGCGGGCCCCATTTGGGCCAGGAGTGGTGAGACACAGACTTTTTATTTGGCGCCAGAAATTGAAAAGACTTATGCGGCGAGAATTTCCACTAATGCTCTGGCTTCTGGGGAGCTGTTTGTTGGCATACAAAAATCATTGACTTCTCAATGGTTGGGGCAATTGGGATTGGCAGCTGCTACTACTGGCAATGCCAAACTGCAAGGTGTGATATGGGATGATGCCGACCCTCAATTTGATAATTACAGCTACCTTTACAAAGTCCGAAACTCTCGCATAGCAGTAAAAGGCAAGCTGTTGCTTGATAACGGTTATTGGGTTTTACCCTGGGTGAGTGCAAGTCTTGGGGTCGGTTTTAACCGTGCCCATGATTTCACCAACACACCCTTGATTTTTGAAGCCTTACCCAATTCTAATTTTGCAGACCACACAAAAACCGCTTTTACCTACACCTTGGGGGCTGGTGTACAAAAATCGCTCAATGACCATTGGCAAATAGGGGTGGGTTATGAGTTTGCCGATTGGGGGCAAAGTGAACTGGGTCGTGCTCATGCGCAGACCATGAATTCGGGGTTAACCCTTAATCACCTCTACACCAATGGGGTTTTGTTTAATCTGACTTACATCGCATAAGGACAAAGGCCATGCTACGATACAGCAACAACATTTTTTTGAAGAGGATACTGGCTTGCTTGTGCTCAGTGTTCATGATGACAACCGTTTTTGCAGGAACCCCATTGTGGACGTTTGAGCCACTCACGGCCACCACGGTTGCTGTGCCTGCCAATGGTACGGCCATGGTGCAATATCGAGTGACCAATCAATCCAGCAAGCCACACGCCTTAAGTATGCAGCCCATTCGTGGCATTACGCAAATCACCACGGGCCTTAATGTGTGCGGCAATCCTTTTGTGCTCAGAGGCAAGAATTCCTGCATTCTGTCATTGCAGATAAATGGCAGTCAGTTGAACGGTGCGGTTACGGATGGCCCTGTGGTTTGCCAGCAAGGGAACATGAATCAGTGTTATCGACCCAGTAGCACCAATATTTTACGAATCACCCAAGCGTCACCGATAACGGATGCCGTGATTACCGTCACAGGGTCTCCTTTAATACTAACAGTCAATGGTCAAACGGGGCAGCTCACGATTAACAACACGTCAACGCAAGTGGCTGCTACCAACATCACCTCGAATTTCACAGGGACGGCGTTGGATGGCAATGTCACTGAGACAGGGAATACCTGTGCGAATGTGCCACCAGGAGGTAATTGCACACTGACGTACACGCCAGGCAACACGGTAGTACCGCAAACCAATTTTACCATCCAGGGCACCAATACCAATGCACTGACGGCAGCCATTGCCATTCAATCAGGTAGTACGCTAACCAACATCAACCCAAATTCAGGAGCGGCATCGGGGGGAACGGGGTTTACCTTAACAGGGAGTGGTTTAACAGGAGCTACGGGCGTCACCTTTGACGGGATAGCGGCGACGAGTGTTAATGTGGTCAATTCTACGACGGTGACTGGCGTCACACCTGCCCATGCGGCAGGTGTTGTGGATGTCGTGATTAATACACCGGCAGGTGGTGCAACACTGGCTAATGGCTATACTTACGTGGCCACCGCAGTAGGACAACCGGCTTTTGGCGGAACGATTGCTTGCTTGAACACAGGCAATAATCTGATTGCCGCCACTGCGGATAACAGCACAGCTATTCAATGGGGAGGATTTGGGACAGCTGTTGGTGTTGGAGCGCAAAGCGATACCGATGGGGCTGGTAATACGGCAGCCATTGTTGCTGCGCTTGGCAATAATGGCGGCACACCTTATGCGGCACAACTGTGTAATGACTTTGAGGTGGATTCCCAAGGGAACACTCCCTGTCAGACAGGAAACACCTGCTATGACGATTGGTTTTTGCCAGCCGGAAATAATTCGACATCCACAGGTCAACTCAACTGCTTATTTACCAATAGGGCGGCCATTGGCGGTTTTGCCAATGTCACCTACTGGAGTTCTACCGAGTTTTCCGGCGTTCCTACGCTCCTCGCCTGGCTCCAGAACTTCAGCAATGGCAACCAGGGCGTCGTCTTTAAGTTCCTCGATCTTCGGGTTAGGTGCGTTCGGGCTTTTACCCCTTAACCTCTTTATCCCTTTTCTTTTGAGGCAGCGAAGCTCTGAAAAATCCTCTCATTTTTTTAATTCCCCTTTGGCAAATTGTGTAAAAGGGGAATTTTCATTATATTCTACATGAAACAGAGCTATGATACGGTCAAGTTTTCGTATTTTTAAGCATTTCAATCCATTGACTATAAGCTGTTTAGCTAAATAGAGTAAAGAGAGCACTCTATGAGAACGTACCGTATTAGCCTGGAAACGATAGTGTATTTTCTTTTTTTCTGCTGCAAACCCAATCATCCAAAGAATCAGAGTAGCAATGGTAGCAATGAGGATTAAAAGACTCATTTTGTTCTTATCTTTAGTTCTGCTAAATCGCCAACCAAAACCTAAGCGTTCACTTTTATCATCTCGAAAATTTTGTTCAATTTGCATTCTTTTGCTGTACAGTTCCCGTATCAAGAGGGCTACAGTTTCCTCATTTTGTGTGACATCTAATGAGGAGTTTTTATGAAGGTTTGATATTAGTATCCAGGGCTCGGCATACATTTTGGAGTATCTTTTTTCAACATCAGGATATTTGGGTTTGGGGTTTTTACGTCCTTTTTTCTCGCCCCAATATGCAGTAAATAAACCCTGTATTCGTGTTTTAGAATCCTGTCCTAATCTACCAATTCCGAAATGGCGAGTTTCTCCACGTCCAATCAAGGAATGTAATTCTTTTATAGGATTCCATTTTTTATCAGTATCTAGGCGATAGTTAATGGTGCCGCTTACCCGCCCAACAAAATACCAACCCAATTGATTCACTTCATTAAACCAAGGCGTTTTAAAACCAGCATCTGTGATGATAACGACTCGCTTCCCCTCAGGTACAATCGTTTTTAAGTTTATTAGAAATTGGTTGTGTATCACCTCTGTTGCTAAATCTTTCTGAGAATGAATTTCATTATAAATAGGAATTGAGCGTCCATCATGCACCAGGCTTGCTCGTAGCATGTGGATATCTGGACTGCAACAACCTGTCCAATCTACTGCAATTAATAATTCATTTAATTGAGAGAGGATAGGAGTACAGATACTTTTATAAATAGCACCTTGTAAATTATGAACTTTTTTATTGGATAAAAACCGCCAACACATATTTATTTTATTTTTCACTATTGCTTGGCCAGGTAAATTCCTTCCAAGGCTACTCAAACTGAGATGTGCTTGGCCTCCTAACAAGCTTCTAACATGGCTTGTTAGACTTTTTCTTGTCTTTGTATGCATCCAGGAAAGTGATTTAGAAATAAAATTGTGACAAAATACAGCTGCAAGCATGGTTTCTTTTTCTTAATAATTGTGTGGGAACTCTTATTAGATCAAAAGATTCCACCGCTTGCATCTTTTTTTTATGTATCCCAAAAAAATGAGAGGATTTTTCAGAGCGAAGCTGCCTCATGTTTTTAAAAGACGAATGAGTTGGATTTTGTGAATGGCTTTCTATACGGAGTTACCGGTTTACAAAGACAGTTACCAGTTGGTGTTAAAGGTGTTTGAAGAAACCAGGAATTTCCCAAGAGAATACAAATACACACTGGGCCAGGATATGAAGCGTGATGCCCTTCATTTGCTTCGTTGTATTTACCGCGCCAATAAACATCAAAACAGAATAGAGCATTTGGAGGTGTTTTTAGATGAGCTGGAGTTATTGAAACTGGAAATTCGCCTGTGTGTCGAGATGAAGCTGATATCACTTAAAAAACAAGCCCTGTTAAGTGAACTCTTGGCACGCATAGGCAAACAGGTGACCGGCTGGCGTAATGCCAGCCGAAAGCCGGAATCATGAATGTTATGGCATTCATGAGCGAGCATGCTTTTGTTTAAAAGCGATAAAGGGACTGCCTCGGCAGTTGATTCGCGTCAGCACAAGGAGCCTTGTACTGACCAAAACGCCTTTATTTATTGTTTAGGCGGTTTTGCCAATGACAACTACTGGAGTTCTACCGAGTTTTCCGGCAATCCTACGAACAACGCCTGGAACCAGAACTTCAACAATGGCAACCAGAACGACGACAATAAGAACAACAATCTTCGGGTTAGGTGCGTTCGGGGTTTTAAACAAAGCAAAGTCACAATCGGCGCAGGTCTTTAACAAAGCCTGCGCCACTTTACTGGAATGAATAATTGACAGGAAAAGAACAGAACTATATAGAGGACGGCGCGACACTGGAATCCTTGTTTCAGGCCTATTTTGACTGCCGCAAGAACAAACGAAATACCATGAATGCGCTCCGCTTTGAAACGGATTATGAAAGCAATCTTATTACTTTGCGAGACGAACTCAATTCCAGCACCTGGCATCCTGGTCGCTCGATTGCTTTTGTGATTGATAAGCCTGTGAAACGTGAAATCTTTGCCGCTGATTTTCGTGACCGGGTGGTGCATCACTGGTTAATTAATCAATTGAATCCTCTGTTTGAGAAAACCTTTATTTATGACAGCTATGCGAGCCGCAAGGGACGAGGCACGCATCTGGGCATTACACGTGCCGCAAAATTTATACGCAAATGCTCCTTAAATTACCAAAGAGACTGCTACGTGCTAAAACTCGATATCATGAGTTTTTTCATCCGCATTAATCGACGCATTCTCTGGGAAAGACTTTGCTGCTTCATCGAGAGGCATTACAACCAATCCGATAAGAAATTAATCCTGGAAGTGGCCAGAAAAATCGTTGAAAATGAGCCAACAAGCCACTGTTTTATAAAGGGAAAACGGCGTGATTGGAAGGATTTCCCCAAAGACAAGAGTCTTTTTTATGCCAGACCCCACTGCGGACTGCCAATTGGCAATCTCACAAGCCAGGTGTTTGCCAATTTTTATTTAAATCCTTTTGACCATTATATCAAGCACAACTTGGGCGTGCGTTTCTATGGCCGTTACGTCGATGATTTTATTCTGGTGCACGAAGACAAAGCGTTTTTAAAATCACTCATACCCCAAATGGAGCAGTTTTTGCAAGAAGAGCTCGAACTCGAGCTTCATCCGCGCAAACGATACCTGCAGAATTATCGCCAAGGCGTTCCTTTTCTTGGGGTAATGCTCAAACCGCACTGCATCTATGCCGGTCGTCGCATCAAAGGGAATTTTTATGACGCCATCGCAAAGCATAATGAAGTAGCCAAAGACCATAAACCCACCAAAGAGGAGCAAATGGCTTTTTTGTGCTCAATAAATTCGTATCTCGGAATTTTAAGTCATTACCAGACCTATCGCCTACGAAAAGGCATGCTCAAAAAATATTTGTCCATCTGGTGGTGGAATTTGATGTTTTCCAGTAACGGATGCGCCAAATTGGTGGCAAAACAAAGAACAGTACGATAAAGGGGATGTAAGTAAACAATGAGTTTAGATGTAGATGGCTTTGATGAACCGGTCACAGGTGGCAGCGTCACCATTGCAATCAGGAATGACCATCGCCTGATGAAGCTGGCTCAGAAACTTCCTTGGGAGGAGATGCTGAAATTAGTATTGCCCGATTTACAACGTACGGATAGAAAACATTGGTGGATGGGTAGGCCCTTACGCGTACGCATTCATCTTGGTGTTTATATTTTACAACAGATGTTTAACCTCACTGACCGTGTAACAGAACAACAAGTACGAGATAATGCCGCATTTCAATTGTTTTGTGGTTATGGCTTCATCAAGAAATGGCATGCGCCAGACCATACCAAAATCGAGGCGTTTCGTTCTCGATTAAGCCCTGAAACGCAGCGCCGACTTGCTAATTTGATAACGCAACAAGCGGTTAAACTGAATTACGCCAATCCCCAGGTGCTTGATATTGACTCTACTGTGCAAGAAGCAAATATAGCCTATCCCTCAATCGCCAATTTATTGATCAAGGTTGCTGTTCTTGCATCAAAAGTTGGAAAGGGACTGAGTCAATTGTGCTGTGGCGGCATGAAGCGTTACCATGTTGGGCTAAGCAATTTAAAACAAATCGCGCTGTATTATTTTAATTTGAAACGTAAGGATGTTGGTGAGGGTATATTATCCGTGGTGCTTCAGCGGTTATGGCGTGAAACGTATGCCGATATACTCCCTATTTTAAATGATTTATATTTGTTTGGTAATCAATTAGCATCGGGTAAATATTGGGCGCTTCGCCGTGTTGTCGAGACGCTGAGCTGGCGCGAAACTATGTTATTACAGAATGTACATGGCTATCTTTTTGAAGGTATCATCAATACATCGATTTCTTCATTGCATGCTTATGAAGTCGGATGTTTTAACAAAGGTAAATTAAATAAAGGATTGCAGTTTGGCCGCGCCTATCAACTAGGACGTATTGGAGGTAACTTTCTTTTTGTTGGCGAATGCACGTCTACTTATATGCCAGATGCTCAGTCTTTACCGCTGATGCTGAATACTCATGAGCATCTTTTTGGAAAAGAATTACTGGCATCTGTGGCGACAGATAAAGGATATTATTCATTGAGTAACGAACAGCTATTGATTGAAAAAGGCGTCCTTGAAATTCAATTACCCCGTCCTGATAGGACGCTCAATGCGGCTCGTGAAACAACGCCATGGACAATCAGGCAATTATTACATCATCGACGTGCTGGCATCGAGCCTTTGATTGGCCACACGAAACATGGTGGCCAATTGGGCAGAAGCCGTATGAAATCCGATGAAACGGCCAAAAGCGCGGGTTACGCTGCTGTATTTGGATTCAATTTAAGGCAGCTTACTCGTTGTCTTGCAGGCGAGGTACGTCCAAAAGTTGATGCAGTGAATAATATTGCAGCAAATAATGCAAATATTATCGAAAAAATGAGCATACAGTTGGCGTGATTGAGATGGATGGGGTCACTCTGATTTTATCCGGGCGTTAATGCATTAAATTAGGATTTATCGATTATTTTGTGAACAAATCATTTCGCGACAGCGACTTCTTCAGTAGGCTTTTGACCTGAATAGTTATAGATGGTAATTGAGCGGATACCTGAATTTGCAAAAACGTTATGCCAAGGGAAATGTTTGTCAAACAATAAATCGGTGAACTGTGAGTAACGTCTCCCTGTGTCTTCATCATAATAATTTTTCTTAAATAGATTTTGATAATTGTTTAAATAAAAAATGAGATTTTTTCTTTCCGCATTTAATTTATGATTAGTGGCAAAAATACTCATGAATCCAAATATTGTATCGATATCCTGAAGGTACCCAGGAATAAAATAATTATTTTGTAAAAAAACGTTTATTGTTTCTTGTGAAATGGGCTCTTCATCAATTTGACCTAGCAATAAATTTTTAATTCTCTTGTCACTGATTTGCTGCAAAGCTTCTCGGGCTTTTTGAGGAGAGTTAAATAATCCTTCAGTCAATTTTAGTCCTACCTTTCCTGTTCCCAGGCCCATTATGTAGATGTGATCAGCTTGATATCTTGATTTATCGATACGTTTTTCAGGATCTGAAGCTAGAGATGGTTGGTCATAAGTAGCGTATAAATCAATTTCGGCTATAGTGACCGTTGGTGGTTTGTTTTTGCAAAACTCCTGAATAACCAGTTTATAAGAGGTATTCAATGCAATATCAATGATTCCAATAGTATGCTGTAATTGTTTTCGTAATGGTCTATTTTTTTGAATTTCTTGTCGTAAATCCTCATGACCATTAATGGAGTCGTGGATCAAAATTTTGTGTGCGACATTCATGCTTTCCAACTGCTCTTTTATATACACAGATTGAGGATTGCCCGGCTTGTGACTGTTGATAACAATACAAATCAATTCTATCTCTTTTAAAACAGGAGTGTTATTAAAAAAAGACACAAAATCGAGTAAATGCCTGAAATCACCAATTCCGTCGTGATGCACATAATTAACCAAAGTAAGGCTAGAGTGTGCTTGCTGAGAAAAGAAGGTTTTATCGTGTGCCATTATTCTGAATAAATAGTAATCATAATAATAAATATAGACAATACTAGTCAGCTAATTCAAAACCTTTTAATCCTGTGCTTGAGAGTTTTAGTTATGAAATCTGAAGTGTTCTTTGATTATTTTGCCCCAAGCATGGGGGTAATGTTGCAGTATCAATCTGCTGTTTAAATTTAAGTGTAGTAAAAAAGTCTGCCTAATTAATAGCGATTATTTCTAAGTACTCATTCCGGTACTAAAAGTATAATCCCCATTTCCTTCATAAATTTGTTTGGTTTTTTCGGATAAAGCGTTATTGAATGCAATAAGCGATGAAGTTTTACCTTCTTGAGCCTGGAATATCCACGATTTACGTGGTTTGGCTGCTTCAAAGATAAATGCCTGATAATTTTCCTGTGAAGGATCATTTAAAAAATTTAATCGTAAGCGTGCTAAGGCCTCGGACTTTTCTTTTGTATTATTGTAATTCCAGCTTGAATTGATTTTTTTGATGGATTGTTCCATAGCAAAAAGCACATTACTGTAAGAGTGTTTGTGAATCGATTCATCAAGTATGTTAAATAGTTCTAATCGAATACATTCATTTGGGATAACGGATATCTTTTCTTGCAATATTTTCAGGTTGTTATATACAACAAGATCATTAAGTGTGGTATTGCCTGAGGTAATATGCTCCATAATAAGCTTTAATGCTTCTGGGGCTGATTCTCCCCGAAGTATGGCAGTGAGTACGATAGAAGCTTTTCTTCTATCTTTAAGAAAATCATCGATAAGCGCAGGCTGTCTACCAGTTGATAACCAGCGCAATCGGCTATCACGCAGATACTCCAAATCTCCGACTAAAGCACGTGCTATTTTTTGAGAATTGGGTCCATCAGGGTTTTCAACAGATAAAAGCTCATTCAATAAACTGTCTTCTTTGTCTCTTATAAAAGAAAAACAGGCATACAGTATTTCTAATCCAGCGTTGGGATCGGATTTCAATATAATTTTACGCTGGGTATAATGGCTAATCAAACCTAATCCAAATAAGCCACCGCCTTCCTCAGTGTATTCACGGTTTAAGAAATCCCTAAAGAAATATCGATTAACTCCACATGCTTTATGTGCGTATTGCAAAGCGCGTAGGTTATCTCCATAGGCATCAGCAGGATATCCATCCATTGTTCGAATATAAGATCTAAAAAGATGATCAAAAACTTCCCTGGGATCTTGTTTTTTTATTTCTTCAACAGGTTGATCAGATGGCAATGTAAGATGAGATAAGGCACGTTGAGCTGCACAACCTCCATTGTAATGATCATAGAGTGTGGCATCTATGACATCTCCAGAAAGATCAATTTTTAATGGGCGGTTATCTACGTAATCAAAATAAAGATTTGTTTGTTTCTCTATTAATAATTTTGCTTGTTGCGGTGTCATCTCTCTCTGTAAATAGCTAAAACCACCTGCAAGCCCACCATGAGCGCCATTATATAACGCGGCTAGTATGTCTGCTTTATCCACGCCTCGGATATTTATTTTCATGGAGTAACCTATATAAACTTAATAAATATACAAAATGGTTAAATTATAATCTATAGATAATGAGTAAATCAAGTGAAAAAGATATTCTGTCAATGAATTAAACTTAAGTATTTAGTGCTCAGTGGGCAAGGAAGGGCATTGAAATAGCCCACGATAGATGGTTTTAGATGAGGTTGGCGGAGGAGATTTTCCTCTTCGTAAAGCCTAAAATATCTTTGGCTCGTTGGAGGAAAATCATTTGCCTGCCTTCCGAATTTAGTTTATTAGTAAAAGTATTAAGCAATTCATCAAAAATTTTGCAGTGAATTACTGCTAGATTGTTTTTTGCAATATGTGCTCATGTTCCAGTTCTTCTTTCTCAGATTTTGAAGAAAAAAACCTGTTACGCACAAATTGATAGGATGATTGTGTTATTTTGCTGGTTAATACACTGGCTCCAATAGAACTTGCCATCACAAGGGAGGTATTAAGCAAATTAAAAGGTGAGCTTAATAGCCCCCAAGCTACGACTGAACTTGTTGTGAGATAATTAACATTCATTTTATCAAAGCCTAACTGCTCTGTCAGCAAAAGTGTGCTTATCGGTAATCCCAAAGCGATTCCTGGTGAAGTACCAATAGCAATTAAAGTTAAAGCTCGAATGCCTTGAGAAATCCAATTTATCTGTTGCTGTGAATAATGATGATTTTTTAGATAGTCATTTATTATTTCATCAGTGAGAGTGAGAAGGAACGAGACAAAAATGCCTTGTTTTGCAGCCTCCATCATCATTTGATATAACTCATCCGGAATAAACCCACTCCAATCACCGGAACGATTTTCCTCTTTTTCCAAGTGTCCAGGAGCTCTATTTGCAAATTGTGTTTCGGTTTTAACAGTTTCTTCTGAAACTTTAAATGCTTGTTCGTAGATCTCTGAGTTTATGGGGGTTGTTTTGAAATGCAATGAATCAGGCCTTGTATAACCTTGAGCTGGGGCATAGGGGTTATTTAAAGAGCATTGCTCTGCTGTACAAAAGTAGCTTTGGGTTTCAGGAAGAGCCAAACTATTTGTTTGAGGGACAAATACCGTTTTTTGGTTTTCTTCTTGTTCTTCCTCTTTATTAATCAGCAAATGATTATCTCTTTTAGTGTACATCACTTTCTCCAAAATCAAGATGGGGTTATGAATTGACAGCTTTATCTCTTTCTCTATTTTTTACAGAGTGTTTGATGCTGGCCAGTACTTCTTCTGCTGCGCGTATCCCTGATAGATAAGCGCCATGCACAGTACTGGGATCTGTGGTTGAGGTAGCTTCTCCAGCAAAATAGAGACGCTTAGCTACAGGTTGGGCTAGAGTGCCAATAACACTCTTATCAACGTTTACCGGCAAGTAGGAATAACTGCCACGTGTGAATGGATCACTGCCCCAATGAGTTTTTTTATTTTTAATTGGTTTCGGGATGTTGTTTCCATAAATTCGTCTTAAATGCTGCATCACCCACTCTGTTAAATGTTCTTTTTCCATATCACGTGCCAGTTTGCCACTGGTAAATACGATGAGTACAGGTTTTTTTGTGTATTTGTAATAATTAAAGATATTGAATGCTTCTTGTTTATCTTGAGGCAGCATGCCAATCCATTCGCTGTCTTTATCCCAAAAAACCTTGTCAAATAATAAATACAATTTCTCATAACTTCCCATCCCTAACTTGGATATCGCGGTGCGCTTATCCATAGGTAAGTCGGGATGAAATTTGATTGTATTGGCTTTGAGTACGCCTAATGGTACGGTAATAATGACTTGATTGGCATGGTACTTATCATGTTGCGTGATGATATCGACACCATCAGGCCCGTAATTAATTTGGCTAACTATTTGGTTTAAATGAATAGGAACATGCTGCGTGAATTGGCGGAAGAGTTGGAAATAGCCTTCAGGTACAAGGGCATTTTTTCCAGAAGCGAGGGATGCCTCAGATACTGAATGGACGTTGCGTGATAATTTAGTCAAATTATCAGCAAATTCGTAAGTATAGATGTTTTCCAAGGCATAACTCAGTAAGGCAAGTTGCTCCGAGGTAAGTTCTTTTTGTTTTGCAAAGGTGTTGAGGTTTTGCGCAAAAGAGATCATTTCACTGCGAGTTTGGCAATATCTTAAGAAATCCCTGGTCAAACTTGAAAACAAACTCCGTGTCTGTTTTGATACCGGCTTCCCTTCGCTGTCGTATAAAGCATAATTGGTCAACATCGCTACTGGATCAGAGTTACTGTAGCTATTGATAATAATCGATTGTTTGCCAATCAATGGCATTAATGGATTATTTTCAATGGCATGAATCCAGGATGCTCCCAAATCAGTAGCGAAACCCCAATCATAGCTGGTATATACTCTGCCTCCAAGGCGGTTTTTTGCTTCAATAATCAGTACTTTTTGCTGTGCCTTATGTAAATGATGCGCTGCGGTTAATCCGGATACCCCAGCACCGATAATTATTGTGTCATAATGATGAGTTGCCCAAGACAATTTTATAATGAAGAGTAATGCAATGACGCAGATAATTTGTTTCTTTGCTAAAGGCAAACTGGCAAATTTTATTTTTGATTCATAGGGAGTTTTTTGTTTGCATAATTTTTTGATGCAAATAAACTGTAATAATTCGGTTTGCATGTCTTTTATTCCTACATCGCCATTTTAATTTATGATCTTGGCTGGACAAATTGATTTATCCAGTCAAGCAGTGTATCTAACCTGAACTAATTAAAGTTTTGTGTTTGCTTGGCTGCATGCGAGTTCAGAAGATTGATTTATGATGATCAAGTCGAGAAAAAACGTCTGGTATGACACGGTAAATCCTTGTTGTTGAATTGGTGAATATTAAAAAAAGTATCAATATTTGTAAATAATAATCAGTGTAGCAATTAACTTGTCTTCATGAAGTGTCCAGTTATTTGGTTTTTATCTAAAAAATGATGTCTAGGCAGGATGAATTAATTTTGTTGATATATAATTAATGTAATTCTCGGATTTTTTTAATTTTAGAGCATAGCAGCCAAGAGTATAGAGTTCATGAAAAATAATAAATCCTCATGGTTAAAGTGGGTATCAGAAATTCAGGCTATTGCACAAAATGGCTTAACTTACTGTGGAAATGAATTTGACAGGGAAAGATATATAAGGCTCAGAGAAATCGCTGCTGAAATTGCTGCTTTGAATTCGCAGGGCTCTTTTCAGCAGATTAATGAAACCTTCTCAATAGAAAGAGGTTATGCAACTCCCAAGTTAGATGTTCGGGCATTTATTCTCAAAGAGAATAAACTATTATTAGTCCAGGAAAGAGCGGATTCTCTATGGACGCTTCCTGGAGGGTGGGTGGATATCAATGAATCACCCTCTGAGCCTGTTATAAGAGAAACAAACGAAGAAACCGGGTTTGATGTATCAGTGATCAGGTTATTGGCTCTTTGGGATAAACAAAAACATGATCATCCAACGCAATGGCCACATGCATATAAATTCTTTTTTCACTGTGAAATCATATCAGGGGAAGCAAAAGAAAACTTGGAAATTTCTAAAATTGATTTTTTCGAGGTCAGCAAGTTACCCCAATTATCAACTCATCGTGTTACAAACAACCAACTTGAGAGATTATATGAAATAATCTTTTCTTCGGAAAAAACTTTGTTTGATTAATTAATCAAGGAGTTTTCCTGTGCTGGTGATAGGATTCTATATGAATAAATGTGAGAGAAAAAATGCGTATAGCTGTGTCAGGAACACATTCAGTCGGTAAAAGTACTTTTGTTTGGGATTTTATAAAAGCGCACCCTGATTATATCAGAGAGGAAGAACCTTATCGGGCATTGCGTGCTAATTACAATATTAAATTTGGTAAGGATTCAACTCGGTTTTGTAACGGGATTCAGCTTTACCAAAACATCAGCAGGGTCAAACAGTATCCTAATTCCTCCAGTAAAGTCATATTTGATCGCTCGCCCGTTGATTATATTGCTTATTCCTTATATACCGAAAATTACCATAAAACGGACTTGGATATGGCATTTGTGGAAAGTTTAATTGAACCTGTAAAAGAATCATTGGAATTTATTGATCTTTTAATATTTGTTTCTATCAATGAAAAGCACCTTGTAGAAATTGAAGATGATGGTATTCGTCCACTTGATGAATCATATCGTTCTGAAGTAGATGCTTTTTTTAAACAAATCTATTTTGAAAATAGATATCAAATCATGCCAATAAAGAATACTCCCAAGCTTGTTGAGTTGTGGGGATCACGAGAAGAGCGAGTAGAAAAGATTTCTCAACTATTAAAATAGCTATAAAGTGGAAAATGTTATAGCTATTCTTCAGATTGTGTCCCTTGTCTCTCAGTTATTCATTATAAATTTATTTTAATGTTTGCTTTTTTAAAGATTGTTATGTACTGTAAAAAGACAGTATATGTTCTGACTTAGGCAGGGAGTTCGTTTTGAATATCTTCTGGATTGTAAGCTTCCACTAAGTAGGTTTAAGTGTCTTTATGGAAAAACAGACTCTTGATGCTTTGAGCAAGTACTGCGGTGACATAATGGCTATTAAGGGAGAAGACCATGATGAGAATGTTTAGTACTCGTAGAAACCCTTCCGCAATAATGCGCAAAGATCTTTCTTTAACTTCCCGTCCCTCACTTCAGATACCTCTGCTTAAGAGTACTGTTAACCCTCAAAGCACTTTGAAAAACAAAGAGTTATCAGAACGTAAATATACTGAAACATTACCGGATTCAAGGTTTTTTTCAAAATTAAAATTGGCAGAACAGGATCAATTTAGCCACAGAAAACGTAAGCGATTTAATTATCAAAAGAATTTTAGTGCGGCACTTTCTTTGCCTTACTCAAGAAAAGAGTTAGATGTAAATCGGGATGAAGAAGATACACTGCTGTCAATGGTGAAACAGTATGTCATTGAACATGCTAATCGTCGTGTTGACTTATTTTTTTATACATTGATAGCTTATTATAATACAGAAATCTTTCCAACGAATGGTTATACCGACCTTCAACATGGTAGGGGGCGTAATACCAACAGAGGCAGAAGTGTTACTGAGGCCTGCCATAGCAGTCTTATTCCATCACTACTTGATAGTACTATCTATCAAAATAAGGGAAGATTAAAACATAAAAGTCTTCTTTCCGGAACTCACTTTCTGGACAGTTTAAATGCCACAGTAGAATTACCTCCCTTTGTGAATGATTTTGATGATATCCTGGAAAAGACTTGCAGGAAAAAATGCCTGAAAATCTTGCATGAAGTATCGCTTGGAAGAATCAATCCAATGGAAGGTTTAACTCTTTTCCTAAAAATGATGCAGGATGTTTTAAAAAAATTTAAACAGGAAGCAGAAAGTGAAAGTCAATCGGTACTATTGCAGAATTCATTGATAAGAAAAAAACTCATAAGCCCGAACCTGATTGATTTGGTTATTGATGGCACATTATTAACCACATTTTCGGAGAGCACACAGAGCGTTTCAGATGATTACATTCAACTGTTACTTAGAATGACATCAGAAGAAAAAACGTTTTGCGAAACGGATGAAAAGGGCAAAGTCAAATTGTATTTGGCAAAAATAATGGAAATACAAAATGAGATTTTGACATCGAAAAATGGTGAGTTTGTTCCTCGATATTAAGATGGAATATTTAAATTTTCATTTGAAATTTGATGCCAGGTGAACTCTTGTTTTAACAGATATTCACCTGCCAACTAGTGATTTCTGGCTGTGCTATAATTTAAAAACTTCTTATTTAATAAGGGATTAACATGTGCTCAATTGGAGAGTATTTGGCAAAGCGGCTGGAGGAATTAAATATTTCTGAATATTTTGCTATACCGGGTGATTACAATCTTATTTTACTCGATGAGGTTCTGAAAAACGAAAAAATAAAAATGATTAATTGCTGTAACGAGTTGAATGCAGGATACGCTGCTGATGGCTATGCCCGGGTAAAAGGGGTCTCCGCTTTATTCGTTACTTATAGTGTTGGTGGACTTAGTGTTGTTAATGCGGTTGCAGGAGCATATGCTGAGAATCTCCCTATTTTGGTTATATCGGGTGGCCCAAATACTAATTCCATACAGGATGCTGAAATTCTTCATCACACGCTGGCGACTGAAGATAATTTGTATGTAAGGGACATTTTTTCTCGAATTACTGCCCATGTCGTTTGTATTCGAAAGCCAGAGCAGGCTGCCATGCAGATAGACGAGGCTATAGCAATCGCAATCTCTAAAAAAAAGCCGGTCTATATTGAAATAGCGTGTAATATTGCTAACTATCCTATCTCCAAGCCTACTCAACGCGCATTCAACACCTATAAAATTAGTGACAGTTCGTCTCTGGCTGCAGCAGTAGAGCATGCTGCTGAAAAATTAAACTCCGCTCTAAAGCCCAGCTTGATTGTAGGTAGTAAGGTTAGGCATTGTAATGCAATCAATTCTGTCAGCGAGTTGGCAAAGTGTACTGGATATGCTATGGCGGCTATGCCCGATGCGAAAGGATTTATCTCAGAACAGCATCCTAACTTTATAGGTATCTATTGGGGACCAGTCAGCTCTTCTGGGTGCGCCGAAATTATCGATTCCAGTGATGCCTATCTGCTTATTGGGCCTAATGAGAATGACTATACTACAGTTGGGTATGTATGGGGAATCAACCCCCACAAATCAATAAAGACCACTAAGGGAGGGGTTATTATTGGTGAAACAGTTTATACCAATATCTTCATGAATGATTTTCTCAGAGAATTAAGTAAAAAATTAAAATTTAATGATGCTTCATACAAAGCTTATAAACGAATTGCTGAAGAAACTGTCGTTTATCCAGAGTTAGATCAACCAGACGCTCCATTAAGCAGCCGTTATTTGTTTGGCCAAATTCAGAAAATGCTTTCTGACAAAAAAGCTTTGTTGGCTGAAACAGGGGACTCCTGGTTTAATTGTATGCGCCTGTCTTTGCCTGAAGGTTGTCCTTTTGAAATTCAAATGCAGTATGGCTCTATTGGTTGGTCGGTAGGTGCTTTGTTAGGTATGCAAGCTGCTTTGCACAATCAAAAAAGAGTGATTGCCTGCATAGGAGATGGTTCATTTCAAATGACCGCCCAGGAAATATCAACCATGATACGTTATGGGTATAAACCCATTATCTTTTTAATGAATAATGCTTGTTACACTATTGAAGTACAAATTCATGATGGTCCTTACAATGTGATTAATAATTGGCGTTATGCTGAATTGGTTAATGTATTCCGTGGGGAACAAAGTAATGCAAAATCTTTTGTAGTTAAAACTAACAAGGAATTACTCACTGCAATTAAACAGGCAGAAAAAACAGATGCGCTTTGTTTTATTGAAGTGTTCCTGGACAAGGATGATTGCAATAAAAACTTGTTGGAATGGGGCTCCCGAGTGGCAAATTATAATAGCCGTCCCCCACGAAGATAGATTATTGGGTAGGGGTTATAAAAGAATCTCCTACCCTGATATTAATGATTATCCAGACGTGTTTTTATTTGTAGCCCAGTTCTATTGAGAAGGCGATGGCCAGTTTTGCAAAATTAGCTATATGTTCCAGATTCAAAAAATCCATTGTATCTGAAGAGCTGCCGATATAGGGGTTAAGGTTTTTAAAATCAGATTCAACTGCATAAGTTGTTGGTATGCTTTCCTGATTCCAGGAAATATGATCACCACATTCATAATGACACCGCGAAAAATCAACTGGTGTATGAATGTAATTTTTTATTAATTTTGCAATATATTGGTTCAGATCATGGTTTGTATTATCGGTAAATACCCACATGGTTGAATCATCTGAGGTAGCGCGAAATCCTGTTTTGTTGAGTTGCAGTACCGCTTTAACAGGAATAGATTTTTCTTGAAAATATTGGACTATATATTGAGACCCCGCCAAATTTCTGTCACTGGCAGCATACCAGATAATATAAATCGGATGCTTGAATTTCAATTTGGAGGCTAACAAAATACGAGTGCTTTCCATAATGGCAGCAGCACCACTACCTTCATCAGCACCAGGCATGTGCCCATCTAAAGTATCCATGGGCGCGCCAATGACTATAGCAGGTGTTTTCAGCTCCTTACCAATGACTGTCACCAGAGAGGGTTGTTTATACCAACCGGCTTTCACAAAAAATGTGGCAGTGTCGCTGCGATTGTACTCCATTATCATTGCATCAACCTGAGACTTTAACCAATTCGCTGCAGCCAATCCGGTGTCCTTGGTTGCAGAACGATTACTATAGGATGTCAAGTGATTTAATGTTTGCCAAATCTTGTCAGCAACTACTTCTTTTATTATGGCATTGACTTCTTTTTGGTGTTTTATCTCATAGATGGTTTTATTTTCTTGAGATTTTTTAAGGGCTTTTAATGCGCTGTTTTGCAGAATGTTTTCCGCTGATTTTCTTTTGGCGGTCAACAGGGTATCAGAGAACTTATCCGTTACGTCGATAAAATCACCACAATTCACTTGTTCTGCTAAAAGAGTTACATTCTCAATATCGCTGCTAGGCAGATCAATGATTTTGAATTGCTCATTTTCAGCCAGGACATCATGCGCAGTCGTCATTTTTGCAGCAAGGCATTGAGGTACTTGTAATTGAGCATGAACTGGATGTGGTGTTCCGAAAATGGAATTACTCACTAATACAATATTTGCAGTAATCCACGTCAAATATTTAAGCATTTACACTCCTAAACAACTGTAGAATCCGTATCGATTCATGGGCAAAACACATTATTTTAAGTATTAAAAAATAATTTTGGAGAGTTCGTTATTTTTTCTTCCCATTGTAAATGACTAATTTACTTGTCATGTGTTTTATCTCCAAAATACTGTGGGCAAATATACTACAAAATTGGCAAAATTAACACCTTTATTCTTGAAAAGTTTCTCAGTTTTCAGTTGGGGAATATGGGGTTTATTTTATCTCATGAGGTAATGATGAGCTTGTTTGTTAGTTTTATTTTCATCCTGAATAAGTTTACACTAAAATCAATGTAATAATTGAATTGATATTCTTGATTAATAATCATTTTAAGTTTATCTATAGAAAGAATAACTTTAATCAAATCAATAATAGAGATAATAGTGGGTCATTCCATTATCAATAAAAATCGAAGTATAAAAATAATTCTGATGATATTTTTTGGAATAGTTACCTTTGCCAAGGTTTATGCCTATTCCCCAGATACCAGCAATCCAATACAGATAAATCGTTCTTCAGGTGAAATGAACTCCAGGCATCGTGGAGAGGTCATTGTACTAATTCATGGTTTAATGCGTACCTACGTGAGTATGAAACCATTAAAATCCTATCTGGAAGCTCAGGGATATCAGGTCTATTTGTATAAATACCCTTCCGCCAGATACAATATTCAAGAGCATGGAGCGTATTTAAATCAATTTATTGCATCAATACTTGAGAATAATCCGGCAATAAAAATTCATTTTGTTACTCATAGTCTTGGTGGCATTATTGTAAGGGAAGCGTTATCCAAATTGTCTCAGAAACAATTAAAACACGTAGGTTATCTCATTATGTTGGCTCCTCCTAATCAAGGCTCTAAGCTGGCAAAGTTATCCATTAAATTATTTCCGATGATTCCCTACTTCATAAAACCTTTGGCTGAATTAAGTTCCGAGCAAACATCCTATGTGCACCGTGTTCCTGTACCTGATATCAAAATGGGGATAATCGCTGGGCGGTTTGATGCCAAAGTTCCGCCAGACTACGCTCGTTTGCAGGGACAAACAGAGCAAGTCATTATTAACAATACTCATACTTTTATTATGTATGATTCAAAAGTAAAAAAACTTGTCCTGAGCTTTTTAGAAAAAGGGAAGTTTGAATAGTTTTTTTGGTTTTAGTCAGGGGCTAATATTAGCTTATGGAGTATGCTATCTAGCTTTTGTGATCCAGTTATAAATATTGACATCATAATTAATTATTACTAAATTGTATATATATTAAACAATATGATTAGTAATTAATATGAAAGAATTAATAGCTTTTATTCATGATCTCTATGAGGATCGTACTGGGAAATCTGTAAAATTTGAATCCAACAGGAGAGATCTTATTGTATCTCCTTTGATGAGTAAAGACGATGCCCAGGAATTATTTAAATCATTAAAACAAATACTCCCTGAAAAGGCACGATTAAAGGTACGTGAGTCAAAGCAAGAGCCAGGTCAGTTTCGTGTCGTTCTTTTTGATCCTGAAAAGGTTTTTTCGTTTTATGCCAAGCGTGTTGCAGAATTGTTAAATCGATTTAGACCATTACCGATATCTTCTTCGGAAGAGAAATATTACAAATGGGAATATAATCCCTCATCGAAACTAATAGAATACCGCGTTACTTTTTCTGTTCTTGATCTTGATACGGAAGAGAAAGTTAAAGATACTGAAGAGAAAGGTAAAGAATTAAAAGTGGCAGATCAATATAATAAGAAGCTGCAGTCAATCTATCCTGGACTCACAATTCTTGGAAGTAATTCAGAAGATGGAGGGGATGACAGGTTTTTCCTGGCTTTAAATTATTCGAATTATAAAGCCATGAATAGTCCTCCCAGTTTACGTGATATAGGGATTGAGTTTTTTAGAAAACATCCCGAGCGTTATACAACAGAAGTTGCTAAAAAAATACCAGGAGATATGACTGATGAGTTTACTGACATCGAACCATCTTCTACTAAACCATCTTCAACCGGCAGCTAATTGTTATTGAGCATAGATGCGCAACGGACAGATAGAAACTGGTTTTTTATCTTAATAAATAAACGTGGATTTAATTGTATTATTTCTTTTCTCTCCTCTTATTGCAGCATATTTTGCTGTAAGGGAGATTTATAAAGTAAATTTTTAGCTGCACTTAAGGAATCTCAAGAAGTTTTATGTATTGATCCGAAAGGTAAGATTATTAATGTCGTGCATACTCTATCCATGCCATTCGATTGTGCATTGGGAGGAGCTAATCAAGATATACGATTTATTGCTTCATCTGATCTGAAAAAAGATATTGATACAGGTAAAATTGAGTATATAAAATTAAGGCCTTGATAAGGATATAGGGGGAGAAAATTAAGATACTGTTTCGACATAGGGGAATACTATATTTATTCCTTAGTTCGCTCATAATAAGTGCCGCTAACCCTGTTATAGCAAAACTGATCGCTCTTGGGAATGAGCATTTGGTGAATGGTCGTAATCCGATTTCGTTTTGTAATGTCCTATTTGCCGGAAACCTCATTGCAGTTCTCACTTTGATTTTAATTCATTTTAGAGAGCTAAAAGGACTTCAACCAGAACATTTAACAATGAAAAATTGGTGTTTAATTTTTCTGGCTGCTTTGTTCGCAGGCTTTTTAACGCCTACCTTATTTTTTTTAGGATTAATGTATGCCAATGTGATTAATGTTGTTCTTATTTCCAATTTACAGATTCCTATGACTTTATTAGCCGGCTGGGTTTTTTTGGGAGAAGTGCCTAATATTCGAGTAACCATAGGAGCTTTTTTGGCTACTTTGGGCGTATTTACAATTGTTTTTCTTCAATATTGGTTAGGAGTTTCAGGTAATCCAACTCCTAATCCTGAAATGAAAACAGCTCCTCTTTATGTTCTTCTTAGCTCTGTTCCTCGTTCAGGTGAAATTTGTATTTTTTTGGCAGTAGTTTCCAGTACTGCTTCAACCATTATTGGTTTTCATGCTCTTAGAAGATTACCTCATTATCTATTTAGTATTTTAAAAATGTTATTGGGGCTTGTTTTATTCTTTTTTATAGTGATTTTTATGTTTGGTTGGCATCATTTTGCTGATCTTTTTTCCCCGTTTTTATGGGAGTGGATGCTCTTTTATGGGAGTGTTATTATTGCGTTGCGGTATTATTTCAGCATGCTAGGTATGAAACATGCAACAGTTGCAGAGGTTGCAATCAGTTCATCAATAATACCTCTAATGTCTATTGTTTTTTCCTATTTGATATTAGGTGATGTCCCGGGTATTTCGCAAATCATAGGCGGAAGTTTAATTCTGTTCGGGATATATATTGCTTTAACAGGAAAATTGCAGGCACCCGAGAAAACCAAGGTTTTGGAAAAGCCTTCAGGTTTCTCAGGCGTTTAGAACAACTATTTTTCTATGAATAAAACCTTATTTTTGCTAGTAATATCAGAAATATAACAGCAAAAAATAAGGTTTAATATGTTTATATTTGTAAGCTTGAATTAGTATCTATAGCAACGCAATTGTCCCCACATATTACGCCAACAGCCTGGATGTGCCGGCGCCGGGGTTGCAAAGGCACCTGGATAGTTCAGAACGCAGGTGCCATTATGAATGGCTCGATGATATCCTTCCCCGCATCCCTGAGCCGCATTTGCTGTGGATACAAAAGACACAGCCATAAACAGCAGGCTAACCATAACAACATGGCGTAACAACTTTGAAAAACACATGGTATGCGTATTCATTGTATTCTCCTTAAATTGCTTCACTTGTTTTTTAGCATACAGCATAAGTATAGAGTTAATTTTTACATTATGCCTAAAATAATGCCATTTTTTTTGGCTATTGATATTTTTATTCTATACATTAATTCATTTTTTATTTTTGAGCGGCCACTTGGGGTATACAGTCATTCCTTGTATCTGGCATTGATTCCAATAGTGGAATATTACATAGGTAGTTATGTCTCCTAAAATTCAGAGAAAATTAATTGTTATAAATTATAAATAAGCGTTTGTTGACAGCAGGATAATTTCCAGATCTGAACTACAATAAAAGTAGCAGGGCAGATAATTGAGTAGAGAAATGGAACGCTTTCAAGATCGTTATCAAGCTGGCCAATTATTAGGATACAAACTTAAATCATATGCGAATCGAAATGATGTCATAGTGCTTGCATTACCTCGTGGAGGAGTCCCTGTAGCTGCAATGATTTCAGAGGTAATCAATGCCCCATTGGATTTAATGATTGTTCGCAAACTGGGTGTTCCCGGACATGAAGAATTAGCTTTTGGTGCTTTGGCCAGTAATAAAATAACAGTCTATAATGAAGAGTTGCTGCAGTATTTGCAACTTTCTCAAAAAGACATCAATCAGGTCATTTCTCAAGAAGAAAACGAATTAGCAAGGCGGAATAGAACTTATCGTGGTGACAAACCTTTTCCTGATTTAAAAAATAAAATCGTAATCCTGGTTGATGACGGCATTGCCACAGGAGCTAGCATGCGTGTTGCTGTGCTTGCTTTACGTAAGGAATCACCTAAAAAAATTATAGTAGCGGTTCCTGTAGCGCCTGAGGATATGAACGACATAATGAAAAATGTTGCGGATGAGTATGTTTGTCTTATATCCCCCCTGTCTTTTAACGCTGTGGGTCTTTGGTATGAGGATTTCTCCCAGACAGAGGATGAAGAGGTATTATATTTGCTTAATAAATCATACGGTAGATCATTATAAAAATAACAAGTCCTGTTGAAATTACTTCCCATGCATATTTTAATGATCATGAGGGTTACTTTACTGTGTTCATTCATATGCTTTGTTTGTTGAGGAGTGAATTACGAGCATATTGTGAGGTCAAGGTGTTTTATCAAACTTCAAAAGCCTTAAGACTTTATGTCCATTTGCAAACACCTGACTTCATAAGAAGGTTACAGATTTAAATAATATTGAATTAAGCAGTATATTGAACCCCAAACAAAATAGCATTCATCATGGGGTTTTCATCGTCAATGCTCAAACTGGACCTTAATGTATTAGGATTGAAAGTCGCGGTTGTTCCTGGATTTGCGCCAAGCGCAAACAAATAAGAGCCAGTAATAGCCCAGTTAGAATCAAAGTTATAGGCAACTCCCAACTTTGCTGCTGGCAAGACAGCAGTCCTGTTCGTTTTCATATCAAAATTATCCACTATAGGAAATATTTGAGGAGTGAAAAAGGCGCTAGTGTCTACTTGCATATTTTGAATGAGCGCGCCTGCCTTGGCAGACCAGCTAAAATAGTTTTGAAAATAGGTAACGCCGAGCAGGGCATCAAATCCGCTCAAGGTATGTTTGATCGTCAAGGCAGCTGGAATCTGGCCTAAAGCTCCTGCAACACTTGGATTAATAGTAGTTCTACCATAGTAACCCCAGCCTACTTCGCCTGTGAATCCATATTGATCATCTATCATACTCAGCACACCGACAGCCAGGCGACCACTATAGCCTTGTTTATCTTCTGTCGAGGTGAGCGTATTGTTGGTACCGACTATAGTGAAATTGTATCCATCAATAGAACTCCAGGTGTATCCACCCTCAAGTGACACAAAAGTAGAGCAACAAGAATTGGAATCACCCATACCACCAGCATGGACAAAAGTACTGGACAGGGCAGAAATTAAGGGGAACAGGATAAATTTTTTCATGATTTAGTAACTCATTCCATGTTTATTATTATAAAAGTGAATAATTTAAATCAGTTAGAAAGGAATTACCAGTAAAATTAATATTGATGTTGGCTTCTTATAAATCATGGCAATTTTTTTTGTATTCTACTAGTATGTGTTTTTCTCTAAATTTACTCTTGTAAGGAAACATGAATACATCGAATACCTCCTTTAAAACTCTGGGAGCAATATGTATTGGCAATGCTATGGAATGGTATGATTTCATGATCTATAACTTCATGCTGCTTTTTATTGCCCAAGCTTTTTTTCCAAGTCATAATCGTGTGATTTCCCTATTAGCTACAATGGCAAGTTCTGGAGTAGCTCTGGTAATAAGGCCTCTGGGTGGTGTTTTTTTAGCAGTTTGGGCAGACAAACATGGGCATCATAAAGCCTTAATGCTGGTTTTTTATTTAATGGCTGCTGCAACCATGCTGATTACTTTTACACCAACCTATACCACAATAGGTTTGGCAGCTACTTGTGTCATTGTCTTTGCACGATTGTTGCAAGGCCTTGCAACTGGCGGGGAATTTGGAATCTCCAGCTCTCTATTGGTTAGCTTATCCCCAAGCGATAAAAAAGGGTTTTACACTTCCTTACAAATGGTAGGCCAGCTCTTGGCAATATTAATGGGTTCTTCAGCGTGCCTTATTTTAACTCTCTATTGTTCCAATGAAACCTTATATCAATTTGCCTGGAGAATACCTTTTGCTTTAGGGCTTTTGATTCTACCTTTAGGATGGATTTTAAGGCGTCGATTGCAACGAGAGTTCGCATGGAAGAAAGAGCAAAAGGGGACAGGGCAATTATTTATTTTGGTAAAGCAACAAAAACGTTCCTTGTTGATTGCTTTTAGTCTCGTAGCAGGTTGTACAGGCTCGATTTATACTTTATTCAGTTATATGCCTACCTATTGTAAATTGTATTTGAATTTATCGTTGACAGAGGCGTATTTAGGTGCTGCAGTTGGAATTTTAGTCAGTATTCTTACTATTCCTTTTTTTGGAGCGCTGTCGGATAGAATAGGCAAAAAAATAATTATGTTATGTGCTTTGGCTTGTTATTTTGGATTAATTTATCCTTTGCTTTTCTTGCTGAACCAACATCCTGGTGTAAGTATTCTCATTTTGGTTGAAAGCATTTTAGGTTTGTGTATTGGTGCCTATTTTGGGGTGTTGACCATTACGGTGAGCTCTTTATTTCCACCATCAATACGATCTACCTGTTTAGCTGTCAGCTATAATTCAGCTATCATGTTGTTTGGTGGTTTTGCTCCATTTATTATCACCGCATTGATTGAATATACTAAAAACCCTATGGTTTTTACTTATTATCAAATGACAACAGTTTCTATCAGTTTGATGGCAGTTCTTTCTTATCAGGAAGAGAGGGAGACATCTGAGCATCATCGAGAACATCTCGTTGCAATTTAAAAGGTATGAATATGACGACTTTAGATTGGTTAAAACATCTCATTTCTTTTGATACTACTTCGCGGAACTCTAATCTATCACTAATTGAGTATTTAGCGAACGGGTTAAATGATTTTAAAATTAATCCTGTCTTAATTCACGATAGTAAAGAGCAAAAAGCTAATCTATTAGCCACGTTACCAGGAAAACAGAGGCATTTGGAGGGAGGAATCATTCTCTCTGGTCATACTGATGTTGTTCCTGTTGATGGTCAAATATGGGATAGCGATCCTTTTCAAGCCACTCTCAAAGATAACAAAGTGTATGGTCGTGGCGCGTGTGATATGAAAGGATTTATTGCGGTCGTGATGGCGTTAGTCCCTCAGTTGAAAGAAATGAATCTGGACTTTCCAGTTCATTTTGCATTTTCTTATGATGAGGAAATTGGTTGTCTTGGTGTACCTTCGCTGATCGATAAAATATTGGAACTCAATTATCAACCTCGTGCTTGTATTGTAGGTGAACCAACTTTAATGAAGCCTGTTGTGGGTCATAAAGGCAAATATTCTTATCGTTGTCAAATCCACGGTGTTGCAGCTCACTCTTCATTAACGAATCAAGGATGTAATGCTATCGAGCATGCTGCGGCCTTTATAAGCTATCTTCGCGGGATGGCTAATGAATTTAAAAAACATGGAAATCGGGATTTTTCTTATGACGTTCCATACACCACGCTAACTACCAATCTGATCAAAGGCGGTAATGCTTATAACACTATTCCAAGTTTGTGTGAGTTTGTTTTTGAGTTTAGAAATTTGTCTGCTGATAGTTCTGAGGAATTAAACCAGAAAATTATGTCCTATGTTAAGGAAGAGCTTGTTCCTAACCTGCATCGTGATCACCCTGACTCTAATGTTAATCTTGATACCATAGCAAAAGCTCCTGGTTTGGATACGCCGATTACAGATCCAGTAGTAAGAGCGGCTCAAACAGTTTGCCAGAGTGATAAACTGATGAAAGTAGCTTACGCCACAGAAGCAGGGTTATTTCAACAGGCAGACATTCCCACTATTGTATGTGGTCCAGGTAGTATCGAACAAGCCCATAGAGCCAATGAATATGTTGAGGTAGAGCAATTGCGTTTATGTGAGGAGTTTATAATCAATATGCTGCAATCTCATTTTTGAGCCCTTATCAGATTGGTAAGTAAAAAATCATCGTTATTTGATACTGATTTTACTAGAACTTTTACAAGGTATTCACAAAGATATACACAGATTTTGTGGATAACATGATTAGAGGAAGTTTGCTTTGTTTTAAATGAAAACATATAATTATCAATCACTTATTGAAATATATGTTTTTTTTATACTGTCATTTATCGCAATGATTTTATTTTATCCACAATCTTTAAAATGGCTTGATTGATAAATTTTTGAGCACTTGACTTGCTTCTATTGTAATTTGTTCCTCAGTTATTATAATGCTTTTTTTGACCGCAAGAGAACATTACGTGTCTAAATTTATCTTTGTCATTGGAGGAACTGGGACCGGCAAAACGACTGTTTCGGAAGAAATTAAATCAATAGCAGAAGCACAACATTTAACGGTTGCGATATTGAATCTGGATCATTATTACTTGCCCAAAAGCATGATAGATCCAGACAAGCCAAAGAATTTTGATGTTCCTGAAGCTCTGGAACAAACGTTAATTCAACAGCATTTGCAGGATTTAGAGGCTGGTAAAACCATATTCAGGCCGACCTATGATATGGCAAATAGTGATAGGGTATTGAATGGGGAAATGACGATTATTCCTGCTGATATCATTATTGTCGAAGGAATTTTTGCTGGTGAGTATTTATCCTCTTTAAGGAATCAAACAGAAAAACTCAAAATTTATTTACAATCCAACCAAATAAATGACAATTACACCAGAAAGGAAGACAGGGATATCGTTGAAAGAAAAAGATCATCGCCTCATGCCAATGTTGCGAAAAAGAATCAAATGGCAGGATTTTTTAGATACGTCGCTACCCATATGATTTCTTCAAATATGGTCATTGATAATCCTTGGCTTCCTCAACAAAGTATGACCAGTACCGAAAAAAATCCTTTGATTGCAGGCAGTAACTTAATAAAATTAAATGAATTTTTATCTTCAACTGAGAGTCATTTTTTATATAAAACATATAGTTAAGACTTAACTTATTGCCCCTGGGGGTGGATTGAGGGGCAATATGAAATATAATATTTAAAATGGAGTTAAAATTTCAGTGATTCCTTGTTGGGGTTACAATGCTCTTCATAGAGATCTTCTAATTCATGATAAGTATCTTGTAATGCTTCTACATCATAATGGTTTGATTTTGCTTTTTTTATTAATTCCTCATAATCTTGCACAATGAAATAATAGTCATCTGAAAGATCGATCTCTTCCGCATGCTCGAAGCCTTTAAGTTCGGTTAATAGATCTTCAAATTTTTCTTTTATCTTATTGAACTCTTCTTCTGTGCCAGATATTTGTGTTTGAGCTTCTTTTTTATTCATCCATTGAATAATCAAATATAAGGCTATGACCCCAATAGGGATCAAGGCAATTAATCCTAAATAACCCAAAGAGTTTTGTGTGGGAGAGCTGGACGGGGTTGTGCATTGATTATTATCAGGTGCGCAAGGAGCTGTTGTATTGCCAGGCAGGGGAGTAAACATTGGCTTATATGCATTGAGTGAAGGCGGGGGAGAAGAGTACATATCAACTGTTGGTATAGGAGTTGGCATTATCTTGAGTGGTTCAGGTGGTTGGGGAAGCGGAAGCCCTTTCAATTCATGCTGGATTTTCATCCAATCATGCATTGACAACATCAATTTATTAAGCGCTTGAGTTTGCCCAGCTATCGCTTCAAAGGACGTTTCTTTTAATTTAGGTTGATTTAAATGACTAATGACTTCATTGACCCGGCTTTTTAAAGCCTTATTCGTTTTTTTGAGATCAGAAGAGCTGGATGGAAATTGAGAGAGTGTGTCCTGATTTTTAATAAAAATCTTTAGTTTCTCTTTTTCATTAGTTAACCAATTTTTCCAAAAGGATAAATTTTGTTCCTCTTGTATTGCTTTATGATAAGATTGGGTGTTCGCATCAATTATTTCATCAATGTGTTCTGACGAAGCGTCAATAAAACTATCAATTTGTGTCAGCAGAGATTGCATTTGATGTTTGAATTGATGAACAGTATAGACTTCACCAGCCTGCCCCAGAAGATCCATGATTTCCTGGATGACCTTCTGAAATCGTTCCAACTCGTTAAGATCAGAGACTGCTTTGGCATAATGATCAAGGATCTCATCTTTCATTGTGATTAATTTGAAGTGAGGGCAATCACTTAATTGCTCTTTAGTCAAATGAAGTATAGGCAGGGGATCTGCTACTAATTCATTTGATTTTTGTGCACAATGTTTGGCTGCTTGGGTTGGATATGAAGCGGAGTCACTGATTTTATCCAGTTCAAATTCATAAGAGTGGGGATTGACCGGATTGGCATTCAGAGCATAATGCAAGATTCTATTTCGTTCACTGGATAATTTTCTGATGTCTTTTGACAGCTCTCCCAGTTTATCTCTTAGGAGTTGAGTTTCCAGAATATGATCCAGATGTGGGTGAATTTTATTATCCACTGTTTTGCGAAAATTGGCTAAAAATAATCGGTCCGATCCAACCAGCGGCGAAATATTTTTTTCAATAGTACGCAGGTAGCGAGTGACTGACTCAAGTTGATCTTTTACTTGTTGTATGTTGTTGTTCTGACTTAGCCCTTTTAAGATGTTGTTCACATCAAGAAGGACAAAATTCATGGGTTGGTTTAAATGTTCAGGAGGTAGATCTCTATTTCTTAATAAAAGATAGTCACCTACTTTTTGCATTAAGTCATAAAGTTGTGGCCATTGAAGGCGCTGATTATCAATGGGTTGGACATGGAAATCATCAAGGCTTAACACATGCCTCGGCTTGTAGGCATTCGAATAAAACCAGGCATGTTCATAAAGATTAACGAATGCTTGATCGTCGCTGGCAAACCAGGAGCTGGGATTATTAAGATAATCCGGATGAATCCCTGAATTGGAACGAGTTTTTAAAATCCACTCTCTGAAGTTTAACTCTTCCTCCGTGTAGCAACTTTCAGAATGAATCCAAAAACGTCCTTTCTTAGGTAGCGGTATATATGAAGCTTCAAGCTCTCTCTTTTCCTTTCCCATACTTCTCACTCCTTGAGAAAGCAAAAAAAAACTTAAGGTAATTCCAGATTAGCACTAGATTAGCAATAGCTTTTTTTGCTGCCGATTAATAATATCCATAACCAACTGGGTAATTTTTCTTCCAATTTTATTTGATAACACTGTTTGCGTAATTATGCAATAGTTAATCAATTGATTTATTTTAAAACAACTTAAATTCTTGCAAGAAAGAAAATGGATGTGCCATTTCTTTCACCTGCCCCTGTTTTTTGATAAATTACAATTTTAATTTTAACGGATTGTTTATGCCTTCTTTTGATATCGTTTCTAAAATGAATGAAGTGGATTTGCGTAATGCAGTAGATAATGCGGTGCGTGAAGTGAGTACAAGATTTGATTTTCGTGGGGTAGAGGCTACTATCGAGCTGAAAGATCTCACTGTTACTTTGCGTTCTGAATCAGATTTTCAGGTGCGTCAGCTTGAAGATTTATTTAGGAATCATTGTTCCAAACGTAACGTCAGTACCTCAGGAGTGGATATAGAAGAGGAACCTGTTCATAGTGGAAAATTCTATACTCTTACCATGACTTTTAAACAAGGCATTGACCAACCTACTGCTAAAGAGATAGTGAAGTACATCAAAGACACCAAAGCCAAAGTTCAAACCTCTATTCAGGGAGATAAAGTGAGAGTGACTGGAAAAAAGCGAGATGATCTTCAGGAAACCATTGCTTTATTAAAAAAATCAAATATTGAATTGCCTTTGCAGTATGAAAATTTTCGTGATTAATCAATATGAATTCGATATAAAAGGCAAAGAAATGCCTTTTATATCTCTAAATGAACGATATCAAGTAAAATAAATGCATAGCATTTATACGAAATTCACTCTCAAAGAGCCAGTACATGGTTTTAATTAAAGCCTGTTATTGTTGATTAATGAAATTACTTTTGCGTTAGATTTGGTTTTTCCGAACTTGGTATAAGCCATTGCAGTGAATTCATCTGCGGTCAAGGGTTTACTCAGGAGAAAACCTTGACCAAAATGACATTTTCTTGACACGAGATATTTTAATTGAGGTATGGTTTCAATGCCCTCAGCAACAATACTCATTCCTAACTCATTAGCCAATTTAATAATGATGTCTATGATGACTACTTTTTCATGTTCGTTATGTATATCAGAGATAAAGGTTTTATCAATTTTTAAGCTGTCAATGGGGAGAGTTTTTAGTCTGTTAAGAGAGGAGTATTCTTTGCCAAAATCATCCAATGACAGCTTTATTCCCAAGCCAGAAATGACATGAAGCATTTCGGAGATTTCATCTTGATCACCCATTAAAGCATTTTCAGTAATTTCGAGTTCAAGATATTCTGCAGGGTATTGATATTCTTGTAATATTTTTTCAAGAATTTTAGGAAATTGTGGATTTGTTAATTGCACAGGAGAAATATTAATGGAAAAGGAAAGCATCTTGCTGTATTGATTAGCCCAACGCATTAATTGTGCACAGGATTTTTGTAATACCCATTGACTCAGTTCTGTTATTAATCCTGTGCTTTCAGCTACAGGTATAAACTCATTTGGAGACACATTTCCCAAGGCTTCATTATTCCAGCGTAAAAGAATTTCTGCGCCAATAATCTCCATATTAATCAGGTTAAATTTGGGTTGGTAATACAGTTCAAATTCATCATTTTGTAACGCTTTTCGAAGATGAGATTCCAACTCGGATTCCCTATGTTGTGAGTAACCTAGTTGTTCAGTATAAAATTGATACGTATTTTTCCCGGAGTTTTTTGCTTTATACATGGCCAAGTCTGCTTTTCTTAATAGATCTTCTGTGGTATTGCCATCGTCAGGGAAAATAGATATGCCTATACTGACCGTTACGGTGATCAATTTGCCATTGATAGTGTAGGGACTGTTTAATTCATTTAAAATTCGTTCTGCCAAATGGCGTGCGCTAGAGGGAGATTCTATATTTAGAGAGATCAGTGTGAATTCATCTCCTCCTACTCTGGATAAAAGATCACCTTTTCGAACTAATAAAACCAATCGATTGGCGAATTGTTTTAAAAGTTCATCGCCATGAAAATGACCAAATGTGTCATTTATTGCCTTGAAATTATCTAAATCAATGAGCAGTAGAGCCAGTGAAGAGTTGTTTCTTTGGGCGTTGGCAATGGATTTATCAAGCAACTCTTCAAACTCCCTACGATTAAATAGATTTGTCAGAGGATCATGAGAAGCCATGTATTTTAATTCTTCTTGTTTTATTTTTAAGTTTTTTTGCCCTTCCAGTACTGCCGAATAAGAAAAAACGTAATTAATTACAAAACAGGTGCAAGGTATGAAATAAACAACCACTTTGAGAAAATAAGCGATATTAAAGGCACTGTCATACGGAGTTGTTGATAATAACATGATGTAGATAGCCAAGACGACTTGGGTGAGGGACATATAGAATACAGAATCAGATAAAATAGTCGGGTAAGACGCATAGGTCTTTGGGTAAACAATAATCATCAACATAAGGTAGATAAAGACAGATATGAGTTCAAAAGGCCTGGAAACATAAGAATCATAAAGCCACATATCAGGAATTTGAATTATTGCAGCGGCATAATAAATGACTGTGATAGCGGCTAATACCAAAAAAGTAGTCAGTAGAATAAAAGTAAGCAATCGTACTGGTTTATTATCGCTTGCATGGACCAGTAAAGAAAGTCCGATAATTAGAATTAAGCCACTAACACTGTTTGAAAAAACCCAAATTAAGGCATCCAGGTTATTTTTATCCGTTGCTTCCACGGCTAAGCCATCAATAACCAAGGTATGAAGGGCTTCAATCGAGCCAGAGAATAGAATTGCAAGCCCAATGATTAAAGCAATTTTATCATTACTCAATCGATATTGAGTAAATGCTAATAAAACAGTTACTGCAGCAAGAGAAAATCCTGACCATTGTAAGAGAGTTTGTCTGAAGTAGCCTCGAATTTGAGACTCTATGAGTTGAGAGCCGGCTATATTGCCATTATTTATTGTAATTGCCAAATTACTAAAATCTAAACCCCAGTTTAAACCTATGTAGGGCAGACCCAACAGTAAAATAATAATTAATACTAAAAAATGGGGTACACGTTTTAGAGTGGTTTCATTGAATACAAATGAATTATCCATTTTTTGTATCTCAAAATTCCTATATTTTAAAACTAGCATAAAATATGCCTGTTATTGGCAAAATTGCTAATTTTATGTCCTGTTATTTTGAATCAGGGCTTTATAAAAATAATATTTTTAGCAGGATTTGTATTTGAGCATTATTAATGAGTTTTTCACTTTATTATTTCCGTTGAATAGCGAAGTGCTCTCATTTCTGAAGACCAGAAATTTTCTGAAAGCCCCATTTTTAATTTTAAATGATTAATAAATTCATCCTTTGTTTTAATAGATTCCCATACAGAGGGTAAAAAAGTGGCTTGATAGGAACCACAAATTAAAACTAAACCATCGATACCAATTTGCAATTGTGATTTGAGCTCTTCTTCACTGGCAAAGTGTAAAGGAGATAATGGTTTAATTAATGAAATAGTTAGTGCCAGCTCTTTTAGCTCAGATGGTTTAATTTGAGGGAAGCGTGGATCAGCACTTGCTGCCCGTATGGAATTGTAAATGACGTTATCTGCTAATCGCTCTTTAGCTATCAGGCTTCCCATGCAACCTCTTAGCATGCCATTCTTTTTTAGAGTAATAAAAGTAGGAACTCGTATCTGTAATAATTGACTATAATCATTGTAATTAATGGTTAATGCTTTATTTTCTTCTGTTTGTAATCGTATTGTTTCTTTTGCGATGTACTTCAATTCGTCTGCGCAATGTTCTGAAAATTTAAGTTTTTGGTAGAAGTGATAAGCGGCATACCCTACTACTCGTTCTTTATCCCCAGCCGTATCGCCTGAGTTACGTAAATCGAGCAGACGACTGTAAATATGATTTTGGCGAGCAAAATACAGGAAGCCGCGCAGTGGAAAATAACCGCAAGCGGCATCGTGAAGTATTTCCTCAGCATTTAAAGTGTCTATGGAAAGACAAGTCTTTTTATCTTCTCTTTGAGCTATGTGATAGGGAAGATAATGACTTAAATCAGAGCTGATGATTAGGAGGGTATCATCACCACCCCATATTCGCTTTATTAGACGGGCTACGTCTTGGGGATTTGTTTCTCCAACAACTAAAGGAAGTATTTTAAATTTGGAGAATATCATTTGGCAGAAAGGTAATTGTACTTCCAGACAATGTTCGTTTTGGTGAGCTTCAGGGAGTGAATAGACATAGGGTAGATCTATAATTTGAGTTAGTAACTCTTTATCTTGTTCAATTTCTCCTAACGGTGTAGCAAATTTATCGACAGGATCATAGGCTATACCTTTGAAATACAACCTATGTGCGGGGCCTAATATTATAATTTTATTGATGGCATCTTTCTTATCGCGCAAAGAAGCATAAGCAGAAGCTGCTACAGATCCTGAATAGACATAACCAGCATGCGGAACCAGTATTGCTTTTGGAGGAGGCTTGTGAATTGGCGCTTTGTCCAGAAAATCTAATACGGTTTGTTTTAAAATCAGGGGATCGTCGGGGTAAAAATAGCCAGCTACGGCTGGTTGACGGACACTCACAACAACACTCCGGAACAACTGCAGATACTATACTTATAAATATAGACTAAGAGTTGATTGTGAGCTATTTGATGTTTGATACTATTCCAACCAAATACTGGCATAAGCTAGAAGATGGGCGTATACAATGTGATGTTTGTCCTCGTAATTGTAAATTGCGCGATGGGCAACGAGGTTTGTGTTTTGTTCGCGCCAACCTTGATAATCAAATAAAATTGACTACCTATGGACGCTCCAGCGGTTATTGCATAGATCCTGTTGAAAAAAAGCCTTTGAATCACTTTTTACCGGGTAGTCCTGTATTATCTTTCGGAACCGCAGGATGTAATCTGGCTTGCAAGTTTTGCCAGAATTGGGATATTAGCAAATCCAGAGATATTGATACATTGGCAGATACTGCCATGCCAGAAGATATTGCAAGGGCTGCCCAAAATATGAACTGCCTCAGTGTAGCATATACCTATAATGATCCGGTGATTTTTATGGAATATGCCATTGACGTCGCAAAGGAATGTCATAAGCTTGGCATTCATTCGGTAGCGGTTTCTGCAGGGTATATTAATCCTGAGCCATGTAAGGAGCTTTATTCATTCATGGACGCTGCTAATATTGATTTAAAATCCTTTAGTGAAGATTTTTATTACAAAATTACTGGTTCTCATTTACAACCTGTTCTGGATACGCTCATTTATTTGAAGAAGGAAACCAGTGTATGGTTTGAAATTACTAATTTAGTGATTCCAGAAGAAAATGATTCGGATGCCGAGCTTGAGAGGATGTCTGAATGGATTATGACTAACCTGGGGCCTGATGTTCCTTTACACTTCACTGCGTTTCATCCAGATTGGAAAATGATGGATAAAGTTCCGACTCCATTTTCAACTTTACAAAGAGCCAGAGAAATCGCAATCAAGACAGGTTTACATTATGTATATACGGGAAATGTTCACGATACAACCGGCAGCAGCACTTATTGTCCTCATTGTAAATTACCCGTGATTGTAAGGGATTGGTATCGAATATTGGATTATCGGGTGGATGATACTGGACATTGCTTAAATTGTCGTACGCAAATTGCAGGAGTATTTAAGGGAGAAGTTGGTCATTGGGGCCCAAGAAGAGTAATGGTTAAATTAGGTTGTTCTTAATCTTCACATAATAAATTTTTAGTATTATATGCCATGTTTTTATACATGGTGAATTAATATGAGATTTCAAGATTCTGACTTTGAAGAACGTTATAATACAATGTGGAATAAAATTGCAGTGTCTGCTGATGCTCAGATAAGGCAATTATTTGGCGCCAAAGGATTTTTTAGTGAACAGCAGCCCAATTACTATCAACTCCTTGTAAACTATGCTCAAGCGGCCAAAAATATTGTCGATAATTTAAATCGTCAATCTCCCATGTTTGATGACAAAGAATATGTTGAAGGCTATATGATTGCTACTCTCCAATCGGTATATAAAGATTTTTCTCAATATAAACCGAGAATTGCAGGGCGTTATGGAGAGCACTCAAGCTGTGTTGAACTGATTAACAAGACCTTGGATTGGGTACAATCCTTTGATTTAAAATTAGAAAACCTCTCTGAATCTGATGATGAGATGAAAATTACTTTCTAATTGCAAGCTATCCTGTATTACGAGAAGTCTGTAATGCGGGATAGCAACATTTCCCTATTACATCTTACTCCTAATAGATGCACTTTGCTTGTGTGGCACCAGAGCGTCAATGTTTATTCATCATCAATTGTGCTATAATTGAACAATTATTGCAGGGAGGTATGATGAAACAATTGGTTGTTGCAGGATTTTTCTTATTACTTCTAACTTCCCCTTTATCAGCGCTGGATGTTGATACCTATCGTAGTTCACAAAAACAATTCAATACAGAGGATAAGGCGGAACAGGGTGATGCTCAAGCACAGTTTGAATTAGGGCTCAAATATGAAAAGGGCGATGGAGTAAATAAAGATTTAAAGAAAGCGATTTATTGGTATCAGAAAGCTGCAGATCAAGGACAAGCTGAGGCACAAAATAATCTCGGTGTATTGTATCTTAAAGGAGAAGGGGTGCCCCAAAACAGTCAGCAAGCAATGCATTGGTTTAAGAAGGCTTCGGAACAGGGTTTGGCAATTGGTCAAAATAATATAGGGATCCTATATGAAAATGGCCTGGGTGTTAAAAAAGATCTGGGCCAGGCTTTTATCTGGTATCAAAAGGCTGCAGAAGGCGGAAATTCAGACGGACAATATAACCTTGCAGTGATGTACATGTATGGCAATGGTATACCAAAAGATATCAAGAAGGCGATTCACTGGTATATCAAAGCAGCAGAGCAAGGAGATCTTGATGCTCAAAATAATCTTGGTGTTCTTTATGAGCGAGGCGAAGAGGTTCCAAGAGATTTAAAAGCAGCTATTAGTTGGTATACCAGAGCAGCAAATGAAGGTTCACTGATTGCTCAAACTAACCTTGGTGTATTGTATATGACTGGTGATCCTTCCATTCAAGATGGCAAGAAAGCAATATATTGGTATGAAAAAGCAGCGGCACAAGGTGGGGAAAAAGCTCAAAATAATCTTGGGTATATTTATGAACAAGGAATTGGTACAGAAAAGGATATGAAAAAGGCTATTTACTGGTACGAAAAAGCCGCAGAGAATGGATTTACTCTGGCTCAAAATAATTTAGGTGTTCTCTATTCAAATGATGGCGATCTGCAAGATTACAAAAAGGCTTATTTATGGTTCAAAAAAGCCGCAGATCAAGGATTTGCCGAAGCCCAAAATAACTTGGGTTTAATGTATATGAAAGGTAATGGATTGTCAGTTAATTATCACGAAGCAGTCTTGTGGTATAAGAGGGCGGCAGAACAAGGATTACCTTTAGCGCAACATAATCTGGCGATTATGTATATGAAAGGGTTGGGGATAAAGAAAGACAATAAACTGGCCATTAAATGGTACCAAAAAGCTGCTGAAAAAGGATTGGATTTGGCGCAAAACAATTTGGCGGTTATGTATATACGTGGTGAAGGAGTAAAAAGAGATTTTAAGAAGGCCATGTATTGGTATCAAAAGGCAGCTGAACAAGGTTTGGATTTGGCACAAATTAATCTGGGTATTATGTATCTTGATGGCATGGGTGTTAATAAAGATTTCGCTAAAGCAAAGTACTGGATTGGAAAAGCCAAGGACAGTGGTTCTCAAGATGCGATGACCATATGGAATAAAAATAAATTGTGGAAATATTAGTGATCATTGGTGTAGGTCTTAGTTGATGTATTGTGCAAAATGCTCAAGTCTGGTTATATAATTAAAATACGCTGAATAATCTAACGGATTAGAAAAGGATGTCTGCTGCTCGCCAAATCAACAATCCGAAAATGAGACAATGGCGAATATTGTTGGTTTACAATATTTACAGAATAGTAAGTATTTTTCTATTTTTAGGCATTTATTATTTCAGTTATATCAATAAATATTACCCCTTATTATTTCTCTGTATCGCTTTTGCCTATTTAGTATTTGCTTTGATTTTTCTTTATTTTTGGCATAAAAAAATTTTAAGTTTTGATAAGCAGGTGTTTTTATCGGGTACGATTGATGTCATAGCCGTTTCCAGCATGCTAGGCATTATTGGTAATTTGGAATCCGGTTATGGCATATTACTAAATGTTACTATTGCTGCTTTAAGTATTTTAGTTCCTGGGCGCTTGGCCATCTATTTTGCATCACTAGCCAGTTGTTTATTGCTATGTGGCAATGTGTTGCAATTTTTTATTTATAATCAAAAAGACTTAAGCACTTTTTTTTATAGTGGAATCTATGGGGCTGGTTTTTTTGCAACGGCTCTCACTGCTTGGTATTTATCCAATTGGGTCAGAATGTCTGAGAGTCTGGCCAGACATCGTAGTTATGAGCTGGCAGGAATGCAAAGGCTCAATGAATATATTGTCGAACGATTGCATTCAGGCATTATTTATGTTGCAGAGGGGAAGCGAATTCGGTTGATGAATACTGCTGCCCGTGAATTTTTTAATCTGAGTAAACATCATGCAATTCAAAAATTGGACCAGTTATCTGATTCACTTGTATCCAAATTTGATGATTTTCTTTTAAAAACAACGAATAATGAACGTACGGCTCAAACTATTATTGAAGATCCTTATCTAAGAGTACATTTTTTTTCTACTTCTGTTGGTCACAAGTCTGAAGTACTCATTATTCTGGAAGACATGACTTATATTGCACAACAAGCACAACAACTCAAATTAGCGGCTTTAGGGCGTTTTTCGGCAAGTATTGCTCATGAGTTACGTAATCCCCTGGGGGCAATTGCTCATGCTATTCAATTGTTTGGAGATAATGAGGATTTAAATGAAGAGAACACTCGTTTAAAACAATTAATCATGAACAATTGTGAGCGAATGAACAGGGTGATTAAAAATGTATTGCAGCTCTCAAGGCGTGAGAAATCTCAACCGCAGGTTAATGAACTTACAACATTTTTAGAACATTTTAAGCAGGATTTTACTCACAATAATCCCTGTGATCTTACGATAAAACTACCTGTAAATAAGCCGTTATCAGTTGTTTTTGATAAAAGTCAATTGGAACAGATTTTAGTAATCTTGTGTGAAAATGCTATTCAACATGGGCGGGATCATGAGGGTAATGTGAATATCGTCATTGCTGCCAAATGTTCTTCGAATAAAATCACTTTGACTGTATGTGATTCTGGACCTGGTATACCCTCTGAGCACAGAGACAATATATTTGAACCATTTTTTACCACCTTGCGAGGTGGTACAGGGATGGGGTTATTTATTGCCAGAGATTTGTGTGAAATTAATCAAGCCAGATTAAATTTGGTAAAATCAAATAAAGGATGTTGTTTTGCGATCACTGTTAATCAATCGGATGAACTTTTAATATGACCAAAAGTAAAGTGCTTGTTATAGATGATGAACCAGATATAAGAGAGTTATTAACTCTTACTTTATCACGCATGGGTTTAACTTGCGATGCAGTGTCTGACTTTAAGCAAGGCATAGAACATATAAAACAAAATTATTATTCTTTGGTTTTAACCGATATGCGTTTACCTGATGGAGATGGTATAGAAATTGTTAAATTCATTCAGAAATACAAACCGCAGGTACCAGTTGCCGTCATTACTGCCTATGGAAATGTCGAGGGTGCGGTCAACACTTTAAAGGCGGGTGCATTTGATTACGTATCAAAACCTATAGACTTAAAAATGCTTAGAGATCTCGTTAAGACTGCATTATCCATGCAAAACTCACCTACCGAGAAGCCTGATGAAGATCTACTGGTTGGTGAAAGTTTGGTAATGCAACAACTTCGTGAAAACATTCATAAATTAGCTCGCAGTCAGGCACCAGTTTTTATTCAAGGAGCGTCAGGTGTTGGAAAAGAATTGGTTGCTCAGTTGATCCATGCTAATGGTCCCAGAAAGCATAAGCCATTTATTCCTGTAAACTGCGGCGCTATACCTGGTGAGTTGATGGAATCAGAGTTTTTTGGCCATAAAAAAGGGAGCTTTACAGGAGCGATTTCTGATAAAACAGGGTTATTTGTTGCGGCTCATGGTGGCACTTTGTTTCTTGATGAAATCGCTGAACTTCCTCTCGCCATGCAGGTTAAATTGCTACGTGCAATTCAGGAGAAGGCAATTAAGCCGATAGGCGAGTTATATGAAATTCCAGTGGATGTTCGCATTCTAAGTGCGAGTCATAAAAATTTGATTGAGGAAATCAATGTAGGGACATTTCGTCAAGATTTGTATTATCGAATTAATGTGATTGAATTGCGTGTACCAACTTTAATGGAAAGGCTTTCCGACATTCCTTGTTTGACGGAGGCGATATTAAAAAAATTATCTAAAAATCAAAATAGAAGCCTTGTTAAAATCAATCCAGATTGTTTTGAAATATTGAGCCGTTATCATTTTCCAGGAAATGTTAGAGAGTTGGAGAATATCCTTGAGCGTGCCATGGCTATGTGTGAAGGTGAGGTTATAGAACCATCCGATTTACATTTGCCAAGAACAACAATAACCCCAGCTGTTGCCGTACCCTCCACGTCAACTAACTTAAATGGTTACCTTCAGGATCAGGAAAAAGAGTTAATTCTTGATGCGCTTGAGAAAACAAAATGGAACAGAACCGCTGCTGCCCAATTATTAGGTGTCAGCTTTCGCACTCTCCGTTATCGATTAAAAAAACTGGGACTTGATTAGGTGTTGCGCTATGAATATTTTCAAGGGATAAAATAGTCAGGTTAGGCAAGAGGTCTAATAGAATTGTTTTTCATCTGTGTTTGAAATCTGATAAATCATAGTCTAAGTTTATATAACGCAATGAACTCTTGTTCAAAGCGAAAAAAATAATTGATTAAAATTAAGGAAGAAACAATGAACTCATGGAATAGTGTTGTTTTTTTAAAAACTAAAAATGCTTGGTCGGATTCTGCTGCAATAGCAAAGATGAACGGTGTTCAAAGTCTTTGGTCTACCTCTGGGGACTGGGATTGGTGTATAAAACTTGACTCCAAGCATTCAAGCCCTGAGGAAACTGCTTTGTTTGTTAAAAATTTAAGAAATGCCGATTGGGTTGCAGAAACTAAAACCAGTTGGTGGAAAGAAGTTGCTGTAAAGTAATTTAATAAGATGGATTGTTTGGGAAATTATAATGATATTTATTGTAATTTCCCATCTGGTTATGGACTGTTTCAAGTCAGATGTTACTAATGCTCATTATACATATTTAAATTTTGTATTCTGTATGAATGCAGGGGTTGGCAATAATTTGATCTCAATTCATCGAAATTAGCCATCTCTTCAAATAAAGGTACAGGTGGAAATTACGATGGAATAAGGCGATAACAAAGTTGTTTGTCGAGTTATTTTAAGTCTAAAATCAAAGGAAATTATTAAGCTATCCCATCTCATTCTCATTTAGACCAATTGATTAATTTTCAACCATAAATTTTATTTCATCAATTTTTGCTGAAATTCTTGCGGATAAATAAGCATCTTTTTTGGCCAGTTTCTGCGCCACTTTTAATTGAGCAATGGCTCCTCTTTTTTGTCCCTCAAGTAGTAAGCATTGAGCTTGAGTAAAATAGGCATAACTTTTCTGATGAGATTCCGCTTGAGCTCTTGCAAGTTCCCGGCAAAGCGGTAAGTCTTCCTTGTATTGTCTACTGCCCTTAAGAAGGATAGCTGTAGCTTTTTCAGGTTTATTTGCAGTTAACAATCCTTGGGCATAAGCCATCAGAGCGGCATAATTATCAGGAAAATTATTTTGTAATTCAGCAAGACGGGCGAGTGCTGATTGGTATTGTGATAAACCTAATTCGGCCTGAGCCATAGCAATTTGAAAATTGAGATTACCATTATCCTGTAGCAGTAAAGAATTTAATTTTTCCGCTGCTTTCTGAAAATTGTTATTATTTAACAAAGCGAGTACGTACCCATACTGGCAAGCAGTGGCAGGATTTTTTTTATGACAATGATGTTCATAATAATCAAGAATTTGTTTATTGTTCGATGCGACAGAAACCCTGATTAATTCTTTAAATAAGGCATAGTCCAAAGAGTCAATATAATGTTTTTTAGGCAAGCGGCTGGTTCTGTTTTCAGCCTCAGCAATCCTGTCAGCATCCAGGGGGTGAGTTCGCAGTATAGCTGGAATATTGGCAGTGTAATAATAACGGGAATTTTCTTGCATTTTATTAAAAAATGCAGCCATACCTTGAGGATTGAATCCTGCTTTAATAAGCATATCAATACCAATTCTATCGGCTTCTTTTTCCTTTGAACGTGTAAAATTGATGTTATCCTGGGAAAATCCGGAAACGGATGCCATCATGGCGCCCATTCCAACCGTTGGATTCAAGACACCTAATGCCGCAGACGCCAGAATTGACGCTAATAATGGGACACGCATCTGTTTTTGATGCTCTATAATGCTGTAAAGATGATGTAAGCGAACATGCGCAATTTCGTGAGCCATTACTGCAGCCAGTTCACTTTCATTGCTGGTTGTTAAAATAAGTTGGGTATTAATGCCTATATAACCTCCTGGGCCAGCAAACGCATTGATTTCTTTGGATTTAACAATAAAAAAATAAGGTGTTTTGATACGGCCATAATGTGCCAGTTTTTTACCTACGGAGTTGATGTATTGACTGGCCAAAGGATTGCGCTCTACGCTGTCCGATTGATTAATCAGTTGAATAAACTCTCTTTCTAATTGATCCAGTTCTTTGGTTGTATAGGGTGAAAGACTTCCGGCATCAGTTGTAGGTGCTAAAAAAAAGAATATAACCCCTATGCCCCAGTGAAATAATTTAGGTAAGATGTTTTTCGTGGTTAACTTATAATTTAAATTCAATTTAATCATTAGGCTACTCAATAATTGAATAATTTGTTATCATTCGACCACATTAAGAAGGTGGTTAATCTATGCACGAACAGTTCCTGCTTGCAGCACTTGAACAAGCCAAACTGGGGAGAGGCTTTTGTGCCCCCAATCCCAGTGTTGGGGCGGTTGCTGTGCAAAATGGTAATATTATAGCACAGGCATGGCATAGAGGTGCAGGTACACCGCATGCAGAACAATTATTGTTATCACAAATTCCACCCCAAACACCAGGGGTGAAGCTCTATGTCACACTGGAGCCTTGTAATCACTGGGGCAAAACCCCCCCTTGTGTTGATGCTATTATTAGTCATGGTATAGAAGAAGTTATTTTTTCCTATTTTGATCCCAATCCCATTGTTGCCAAAAGTAATTCTTCTGCAAAATTGCGAGAACATGGAATCCAAGTCAGACACATCCCTATAACTGTAATCGATGAATTCTATAAAAGCTATGCTTATTGGACAGTGACTCACAAACCAAGAGTCACAGTTAAAATAGCACAAACTTTTGATGGTAAAATTGGAAGGTCTGAGGGAGAGCGGCTGGTTTTGTCCAATGCATTATGCGAAAAATTCACTCATCAAATGCGTGCTGCCAGTGATGTCATATTAACAAGCGCTAAAACAGCTCAAATGGATAATCCAAGAATGAGCGCCAGACTAGATAGTGGAGTGGTTGCAAAACCAGTTGCCATTATTGATCGCAATTTAAGTTTGTCCGATGACGCAATCATTTTTTCGACAGCAAAACATTGTCATATTTATCATCAAGCACAAGCAAATCAGGCCAAGACTTATCCTAACAGCACTCATTATGTGATGCCTTTGCAAAATAGATTGATGGATTTAGACGCAATAATAACTCACCTTGGTCAACTGGGATACCATGACGTATGGGTTGAAGCGGGTGGGGCTATTTTTTCTGCGTTACATAGTAAGGGATTGGTGCATAGAACTTATTTGTATTTAGTTCCCGGCAGTTTAGGACATCAGGCTATATCAGCTTATCAACAACAGGGGATTTTTGAAAAAGCTCATACGGTGAGTTGGCAAGCTATGGGTGACAATATGATAGCATGTTTGGATTGGCAGGAGGATGAGTGTTTACCGGATTGATAGAAAATACAGGCAAAGTATTAGTGAACAGGCAAGGGGAAAATTCTAGTCGTTTAGTCATTTCCTCAAATTATCAGGATTTGAAACTCGGTGAGAGTATCGCTGTAAATGGGGTTTGTTTAACTTTGTTACCATCCGACTTGCCTGATCTGTGTTTTGATGTTTCACCTGAAACCCTGCAGGTTACGACATTGTCCAATTTATCATCTGGTGATATGGTTAACCTTGAAAGAGCTATGCTGGCATCTACCCGCTTTGGTGGTCATTATGTATCAGGCCATGTAGACACCAAGGCTAAAGTGAAATCCATTCGGGACGTTAATGAATTTATCGCGATGGATTTGGAGGGTTTTACTCCGGAACACAAGCATTACCTAATACCCAAAGGTAGCATCACAGTCAATGGAGTCAGCTTGACTATTAATACTGTGTCAGAACAAACCATCGGACTCATGCTGGTACCACATACACTTTTAATGACCAATCTCGGTTTGTTAACAGTGGGTCAGCAAGTCAATATTGAATTTGATTATCTTACCCGTATTGTGGCTCATCAGCTTCAAACCATCGGGAAATTGAACCATGAGGTAGTGTCATGAAACATTCATTAGCAACAATAGAAGAGGCAGTGGCGACACTTAAAGCCGGTAAAATGATTATTCTAATGGATGATGAAGATAGAGAGAATGAAGGTGATTTGGTGATTGCTGCTGAGCACGCTACTCCTGAAGCCATTAATTTTATGTCGCGTCTTGGTTGTGGTTTAATTTGTTTGCCTATGGCAGAGGAATTGATAGACAAGCTCCAATTGCCCATGATGGCACGACATAACAAATCGCCGTATGGAACGGCATTTACTGTTTCGATTGAAGCAGCTAACGGTGTCTCCACAGGTATCTCGGCAAGAGACAGAGCTCGAACAATTCAAGTGGCTATTGATCCACAAAGTGGACCATCTGATATCATTTCGCCTGGACATGTTTTTCCTTTACGGGCTAGAAAAAAAGGAGTTTTAGAAAGACCGGGTCAAACAGAAGGCAGCGTTGATTTGGTAAGACTTGCCGGATTGACCCCAGCCGCAGTGATTTGTGAAATCATTAATGAAGATGGAACAATGAGCAGACGTGATGAATTAGCTCTTTTTTCAAAAAAACATCAAATCCCTTTAGTCACCATTAAAGATTTAATTCAGTACAGAGTACGGCATGAAAATCTGATTCATCCCGTTGCAACTACACAAATTCCTCTGGAGGAGAACGGTGTTTTTACTATGACTGTTTTTGAGAATCAGATAGATTCCTGTGAACATTTTGTCTTGGTTAAACCCCCTTTGTATGGTAATCAAGTGCCTTTGGTTCGAATTCATTCTGAGTGCATAACAGGTGATGTTTTTGGCTCCAGAAAATGTGATTGTGGAAAGCAACTGGAGTTGTCTTTATCCCAGATCGGAGCTGAAGGCGGTATATTAATTTATTTGCGTCAGGAAGGCCGCGGAATAGGTTTGGCAAACAAATTAAAGGCGTATGCTTTGCAAGAGCAGGGGTTTGATACAGTCGATGCTAATCTGGAATTAGGATTGCCCGCTGACGATAGAGATTATGCCGTAGCATACCAAATACTGAAATATTTAGGGGTTGAAGCATTAAGGTTGCTGACAAATAATCCTTTAAAAATCTCTTCTCTTGAGCGTTATGGAATGAAGATTACTCAACGCATTCCTTTGGAAATTGAGCCCTCCAGGGAAAATCATAGTTATTTAAAAACCAAAAAAATAAAGCTGGGGCATTTATTAGCCATTGATTAGGATAAACATGAGAGAGATAAAAACAATTGTTAGTGATGGTGTCACGTTTCCAATAGCGATAGTTGTAAGTACCTTTAATGAATTGGTAACCTCTGCATTAAAAAAAGGGGCGTTAGATAGATTGACTGAACTGGGTTTTAAATCGGAGGACATTACCTTAGTTGAAGTTCCTGGCGCAGTAGAGATTCCGTTTGTTGCACAGTTGCTAGCGAAAAAACAAAAAGTAGAAGTCATAGTGGCACTTGGAGCAGTTATCCGTGGTGAAACCTCTCATTATGATTACGTTTGTGATCAGGTCAGCCAGGGATGCCAAAGGGTTATGTTAGATTATAATATCCCGGTTATTTTTGGAGTATTGACTACTGAAAATGATGAACAAGCTTTGGAAAGAGTGGGGGGAAGTCACGGCCATAAGGGGAGAGATGCGATAGATTGTGCGGTTTCCATGCGTTCTATTAAGCAACAATTGCAATAGTTCTATTAATTTTGCTCAAATTTCTGTTATTTATATTTTCATTTTGATAGAATTGAATCCCGTTTACATGCAAATTAAATTGAACACCAAATTGGTGGGTTCGGCATTTTGAGCGGGGTCAAAAAAATGACAAAATATATTTTTATTACTGGCGGGGTTGTGTCTTCTTTAGGAAAAGGCATAGCAGCCGCATCTCTTGCAGCTATTCTTGAAGCTCGCGGTCTTCGCGTTACATTGATAAAGCTTGATCCCTACATTAACGTTGATCCTGGTACTATGAGTCCCTTTCAACATGGTGAGGTTTTTGTAACTAATGATGGGGCAGAGACCGATTTGGATTTGGGACATTATGAGCGTTTTGTTAAAACAACAATGACCAAGCGAAATAATTTCACATCGGGAAAAATTTACGAAAATGTAATTAAGAAAGAAAGACGGGGTGATTATTTAGGAGGGACAGTTCAGGTTATTCCTCATATTACTAATGAAATCAAACGCTGTATCAAACTAGGTGCGGATGCATTCGATGTGGCTATGGTTGAAATAGGAGGAACTGTTGGCGATATTGAATCACTACCTTTTCTTGAAGCAATCAGGCAGATGCGTATTGAGTTAGGTTCACAACGCGCAATATTTATTCATCTTACTTTGGTTCCTTATATTGCTACTTCTGGGGAAACAAAAACCAAACCAACTCAACATTCGGTAAAGGAATTGCGTTCTATTGGTATTCAGCCAGATGTATTGATTTGTCGTTCAGAAAAACCATTATCCATGGCGGACAGAGCTAAAATCGCATTATTCACTAATGTTGAAAAAGAAGCTGTGATTTCTCTTGAGGATGCGAATAGTATTTATCAAATACCCATGATTTTACATGCGCAGCATCTAGACGAAATTGTCGTTAAGAAACTAGGCCTGGAAGCTAAGCAGGCTGATTTGAGCGAGTGGCAAAGAGTAGTTGATATGCAAGCGGTTCAAACGATGACAGTGAAAATCGCTATGGTAGGTAAATATACGGAGCTGAATGATGCCTACAAGTCGATTAATGAAGCTTTATTGCACGCTGGAATTCATACTGAAACAAAAGTAGAAATTATCTATTTTGATGCTGAGATGATAGAAAAGCATGGCGCTTTATTGCTTGAATCCATTGATGCTATTTTGGTACCTGGTGGTTTTGGTGAGAGAGGGGTCGAAGGCAAAATCAAGGCTATTCAATACGCTCGGGAACATAAAGTTCCTTTTTTAGGGATATGTTTAGGGATGCAAACAGCCGTTATTGAATTTGCCAGAAATGTAGTCGGTTTGACAGGAGCCAATTCGACTGAGTTTAATAAAGAAACATTATATCCAGTACTTGGTTTAATTAGTGAGTGGATGGATGCTGATGGCAGCAAGCAGACCAGAGATGAAAATACTGATTTGGGTGGAACCATGCGTTTGGGCGGACAATACTGCCATCTTGCTGAAGGTACTCTGGCAAGAAAAGTTTATGGCAAACCACAAATTGTAGAGCGTCATAGACATCGATATGAAGTCAATAACAAGTATGTGGATAGTTTAGTAAAACATGGCTTAATTATTTCAGGACGATCAGCAGATAACTCACTGGTTGAGATGATAGAGTTAGCGGATCACCCATGGTTTTTAGCCTGTCAATTTCATCCTGAATTCACATCAAATCCAAGAGATAGTCATCCTTTGTTTAAGGAATTTGTACTTGCAGCTCGTATTCATCATCAAGAGAAGGATAAAAAATGAGATTATGTGGTTTTGAAGCAGGCTTGGATAAGCCATTGTTTTTGATTGCTGGCCCTTGTGTTATTGAAAGTGAAGAACTGGCTTTAGAGACCGCAGGATATTTAAAGGAAATGTGCAACCAATTGAATATCCCTTTCATCTACAAATCTTCTTTTGATAAAGCAAACCGTTCATCTATTTCCAGTTACAGAGGACCAGGCTTTGAAAAAGGGTTGTCAATTCTTGAAAAGGTCAAATCGCAAATAGATGTTCCTGTTTTGACTGATGTTCATGAAGACACGCCTTTATTTGAAGTATCCAGTGTTGTTGATGTGTTACAAACGCCAGCCTTTCTATGCAGACAAACCAATTTTATCCAAAAAGTTGCTGCCATGAATAAACCGGTTAATATTAAAAAAGGACAATTTCTTGCTCCCTGGGAAATGAAACATGTTATTGCGAAGGCAAAGGCGCAAGGCAACGAGCAAATTATGGCTTGTGAGCGAGGAGTGAGCTTCGGCTACAATAATTTGGTGTCTGATATGCGTTCTCTGGTTATCATGCGCGAAACAGGGTGTCCAGTGGTTTATGATGCAACCCATTCGGTTCAATTACCTGGGGGTAATAATGGTGTATCCGGAGGGCAGAGAGAGTTTATTCCGGCTCTTGCAAGAGCAGCCGTTGCTGTTGGTATTTCCGGGTTATTTATGGAAACTCACCCTGATCCGGACAAAGCATTAAGTGATGGCCCCAATAGTTGGCCTTTAGACAAAATGAAACAGCTTTTGGAATCGTTGAAGGCAACGGATGAAGTGTACAAAAAGTATAGAGATGACTTTTAAATTGAATAACATCCCGTGCAAAAATAAATACAGCACGGGAGTACTCCTCGTTTCAGCCCCTGAGTTTATTTAATTAGTAATACTGGTTTTAATTTGATTTAAAAGAAATATGATTGATTTAAATAAAATCATGTTGCTCTTAATGTTTTCTTGATGGATAAAATGTTATAATACCCACATTATGAAAATATTGGAGCCAGTTGTTATGCCCGGTATTAAAAAATTCAATTTAACTTATCAACAAGTACCTAAAGTATTTTCATTGCCTGAAAGTATCTTTTTATCCAAAGATGCTGAATTAATTCCTGAAGAAGTATTGAAACAAACCAAAATACAAAAAAATGCTGTTACTAAAACAATTGAGCAAATCGATAAAGATCTTGACAGAACCTGTTACGTGGATTTTGATGGATTTACTGTTGCGCAATTAAAATCGGATTGGTTAACTATCAATCCTCAAGGTGAGTTAGTGCTATCAGAAGGTGTTTATCCATCTTTTTCTCAAGGAGACAATACAGGTGCGGTAATAGGAGAAATTCTTCAAACCAAACACTTTTCCTTACCTTTGTCAGAAGAAGATCCTGAAGCATTCATGGAAGTAACAAGAGACACATCAAGAATTTGTTTTTCTTATAAAAACTCTGCCGGACAGCCCTCAGGATTTTCCCTGGTTGCTGCTCCAAATGGTGATAGTGAAGGAAAACATAAAGGCTGGATTATTTCAGTGATTCAAAATACCGTTGGGAATTACAAGGACAGGAAAGTAGCAGTTCTTGCTTCTCCAAACTATGTTAGGTCTAAAGCTCAAACTATAGTTGACATGGATAATCCTGATGCTATTGAAAAAGAATTAAAGACAATTATTAATAATGATAAAGTCGCCAGTTTAATAAAAGGTATTTTTAAGGAAGATGGAACACTCAATGCTGATTTTATTCAACAGTTGGCTTCACGGATAAAAGCGAATCGAAATATAGACAATCGTGATCGAAAATCTGCACAATTCAATATCCTCATCGAATTGGCAGAACAATTGGATGATGAAAAATTAAGACACTATATCAGTTCAATAAAAGTTAATATGGCTGCAGATATTGAATTTTTCAAAGATGGAATTTATGAGCAGCATCTCAGTGAGTTATCCAACAAGATTGCCTTATCGTTCAGTCAAATGCCTTCTGTAAATAAAAAAACTACTGAAATAGGCAGAATATTAAATAATATTTCTGAGCGTTATGCACAGATTAAAATGATTGAGGATTCTGAGAGAAAGAATCCTGAATTAGCTCATATTTTTAAGGCAATTGCTCAAAAAATACAATCTGATTTGCATGGTATAAAATTTGATGGGTCACGTCGGGATAATCGAAATATTTTGCTCTTAAGTCAATTTGAAGTCGTAAATGTTGAACAGAAGATTAGAAACTATTATCAAACCAATCCTTTGATAAAACAGTATATTATAGATAGAGATAAAGCGAATCACGATTTAATAATTGAATTAAGCAAGTTATCTCCTCCCGGAAATGAGGGTTTTTTCTCTAGAAATAGAGACTCATTTGGATTTGGTATCTTTATGGGTTTAATAGTTGGAGTCAGTGCGGCATTATTTTTGACTGGTGTTCTTGCCCCGATTGGAGTAGTTCTCATTGCTGTTGGAGCAGCCCTGGTTACTACAGGATTGGTAGGGGGGAGCGACATTTATATCAATGAAAAAGAGCGTGCTAAAGAAATATCGCGTTATTCTGATGAAGTAAAATGCTTAAGAACTGCTCATAGAGAGCATTTGGTTCGTTTAGAAAACTGTTTACATGAGCAAATCAATCTTTCTGATTTCCTAAATCCTGATAAACCAGAGTTTTTATCAGGCGTCAAAGTCAATAAGAAAAAACCGCTGACTCCAGAGAGAGTGGCTCACGCGTTATGGCTACAGGATAAAAGTGCTCGAGATACTTCGGTAGCAAAAAATCGATTTTCAATATGGGCTGCCAAGCAGGAAAACCTGGATTTTGGTATAGAGGAAGTGGAAAGTGTAATCAAACAAAGATATGTAATGAAATCATAAAAAATATTGAGAACGTAACGAAGCAAAAATTTATGATTCTTCTGCAAAACATAGCAAACGACTCAGCTGATTGGATAATAAGGTAATAAAATATGTTGACTGATGCTCAAATGCAACAAGCTATTAATAATCTTAATGTTTTCATTGCAAATTATAACTCACCACTATCCTGTTTTTCTTTTGAAAATGAACGAGTAACAAGGAACTGGTTTTTCAAATCAGATGCAACGCATACTGTTGCTCTGAGTGCTTACTTAAAGAAAATTATCGATGAAGTTTCGAGCGATGAAGTCGATAAGACTAATCATTTGTATGCCAGCTTGTTTATTACCTTACAGAATTTTCTTCATTTACAACCGAACCGGATAATTGAAGATTTAAATTTGAATTTGGAGAATAAAAAATATCTCAAACGCAAAAACTTGATTATCAATCGATTGGGTCATTTGCACGCCGAGAATCAATTCAAAGATGATCTGAGACGGCATCTTCTTCCTGAGATTCAATATGATATGCGAACCGGGCATTATACCTCGCCAGACGATGAGAAAGCACACCAACATGGCTCAGAAGCCAAGAGAATTTTCTTCTCTACTCAATGGGAAAGAGTTAAGGCCTTGTGCAATTGGTTTTTGGCTAAAATGAGTATTCATGTTTTTGAAACGGCTCGTTATAAAGAACATGATTATTTGGATAGTGAGATCTATGCCCATGATCCAGCGATTGAACCAGGGGTAACTCAACAACAAACAGCCACTCATTACTGGATTGGTCATGCGTCAAATCTAATGACCATACCTGCTAATGATTCGCCATTGCATGTAGTCACTGATCCTGTTGAAGGTGATTTGGCTCCATTCCTATATCCCCGTATGACAGAGGAAGGTTGTTTAATTGATGGCACGGGCAGTAAAAAATTACCAAAAATTGATATCGTAGTGATTTCGCACAATCACCATGATCATGTCAGTCAGTCCACATTAAAGCGTCTTGTAAAACAGCAACCGAAGATGATAGTTCCGGAAGGTGATGAATCATTCTTTATAGGTATGGGATTTACGGATGTTGTAGGGCTGAAATGGTGGGAACAAGCAAAGATTACAGATTTCCAAGGGAACGAATTATTAAGGATAACTGCAGTCCCTGCCAGGCATTGGTCGGGTCGATCACTGACTGATGCCCATCGCTCAGCATTTAATGGCTATGTGTTGCATGCAAATCAATTAGAAGGAGATATTTATTTCGCTGGTGATACAGCCTTAATGGATGACATGGTATCACAACCCATTTTTGAAAAGTTCAATATCGTTACCTCTATTCAGCCCGGTGGCCCTGATGAGCGGCGTGAAGATATGGAGTCTACTCATCAATCTTCTGCTGATGCAATCCTGATGCATTTTAAAATATTGGCTGCACAATATCAAAAAATGAAAGAGAAGAATGACAATTTATCTCTTGATGAGTTTTTAATGAAAAACCAGCATCTTAAAACTCTGTATAACCATACGGCTACCTTTAAATTAGGAAATTTACGTCTGAAAGACACCTATTACAGTTATCAGAGAATGGTTGCTGCTTTCAGGGAAGACGCTCAATGGCGGGCTGATCATTTACCGAAACATGAGCAAAAGGTCTATGATTATATTCAACTTTTGATGAACAGGATGATTTTTAAAAATAATCAACGGCTTAATAATCAGCAAATTGCAGATTTGATTTTAGGCAGGGTTGTGATTCCCAAAATTGGTCAAAGACAACCACTTTACTTTAACGAAAAACCAACAAAGGCAAGAGCATTTCAATACCGTGATCTGATTACCAATCGTCGTGCTTTACTTGAGTTTGACTTGCTGCTGCAAGAATCGATAGATCAATCGAATAAACTCTTTCATGTCAAGCAACTTATTTTAAATCTATTGAGGGCATATCAAAATCCCTGGCATGCCTTTTTTTCCAGAACGCATCTTGGAGTAGGGAACTACGAGCAGGATATCCGCAATTGCCAGAGTAATAGTGATTTGCTCAATGTATTAAATTGTATGGAAAGAAATATGGGCAAAAGAAATCAACATGGTCACATGCAGAGTCTAATTTATTATGCTAAATGGGTAATCGATTTTTCCAATCAACATCAACATGGTACTTTAATGAAATTTAAAGAGTATTTTGCTTGCCAACAGGTAAAAAAATTGGCTGATCAAGAAATTCATCATACTGGGAGAATAGTGGGTTTTGGAGATCGCCAAGCGAAGCAACAGCAGTTTAAAGTGCTTTCAAACCAATTGGCTGATTTGCCTGAGGATATTACAGAATACAGAGAAGCTGTTGATAATTGGCTTGCTAAACGAGTTAATGATGGGCAATCTACTCAACAATTGCTCAGTGAAAATCGGTCATCAATTTTTGCAAAAAAAGTAACTCATGGAGAAAATACCATACGCCATATCAAAACAACTCTTGATATGGCGCTATCAAGTTAATAGATACACTAATAACACTAATCTTTTGTATTCAATCTCTAGATGTTATGCACTTACTTTTTTTGTACTTAAATAATAGAGAAAATCTCAAGGAAAAATAGTTTTTTGGGGGGTATACCGGGGCAGTGTCGTTTGGCGGAGAGACAGGGATTCGAACCCTGGGAAGGTTGCCCTTCAACGGTTTTCAAGACCGCCGCAATCGACCGCTCTGCCATCTCTCCGGGCGAGAATACTATCTTAACGTCTATCATTTTGCAAATGTTTTTTAATAGATAAATAAAAGAATAATAGGTTGTTCGCAAATTAACTAGTCCTAGGTATAATGTCCCAAATTTTCCAGGTGCTGTTCTTGTAAATGCAGCAGATATAATTGATAGGTGTGCTTTATGAAACGAATTCAAGTGTTATTTCTTATTGGGTTAATTGTTGGAATATCATCCTGTGCGAAATGGGGGAAAGAGGATGAAGATAATAGCCCATATAAAGGCATGACGGCTAAACAGCTCTATACAGCAGCGCAAACCTCTTTAAAAAAAGAGGAGTATGCTACCGCTGCCAAACAGCTGGAAGCTATGGAGTCTATGTATCCTTTTAGTGATTACACTGAAAGCTCTCAAATGCAACTTATTTATGCCTATTATAAAGACGAAGATTATCCTTCTGCTGCAGCAACGGCCGAGCGTTTTATTCATCTGTATCCACGCGCAAAAAATGTTGATTATGCCTATTATATGAGAGGTTTGGCTAACTTCCAGCAAACACGAGGTGTATTTGCCAAAATGCTTCCTATGGATGAATCCTGGAGAGATCCTGGAACACAGACTCAAGCCTTGGTTGATTTTGCCACTTTAATTCAGAAATTCCCTGACAGCAAATATAAAGCGAATGCTCTGCAACGCATGATTTATTTACGAAATATGTTTGCTCAGCACGAACTCAATGTTTCTCTTTACTACTTCAAACGTAAAATGTATGTGGCGGCCATTGAAAGGGCCAGTTATCTAGTGAAAAACTATCCTCAAGCTCCCAGCGCTCAAAAAGCTTTGGTTGTGATGTACGAATCCAATAAGGCTTTAGGGCTTAACAAGGCAGCAGAGGATGCTATGACAGTGTACAAGGCTACTTATCATACTTCCAATATGGTTCGAATTAATTCTTGATGGGTATAAAATTTTATAGAGTTTATTCTGAAAGATGGATTCAGTGCATGGTGTTTAAGTTAATCACTTTTTTTGAATCCAGAGGGAGCTCTGTTAACAAAGGAGCTCCCTCAATATGTTCCGGGTTAAAATGATACCAATTTATACAGTGTAATCTTCGGCAATTTTTTCAATTTGAACCGACTTCATTTCAGCAGGATTAACAGTATTAACAAATATCTTCATTAACCCGTTTATAAGCTCTCTTAATTCTCCACTTAATAAGGTCAACGCAGCATCTTGTCTTTGGTATTCTTCTTCAAGTTGCCTGATTTCATTAAAATCGTCGATCAGATAATCAAGGCTTTTCAATTTTTTGAAGGTAAAGTCATGCGTCAAGGTGAATTGAACGCGCTCTTTCCAAATTAATGAGATTTCCGCAGTTCCCATACCTTGAGCTAGTAGAGTCAGGATTTCTTCGGCAGGTAATTCGTAGCCTTTGCAATGGACTCGTTTTTTCTCATCCTCAAGAGAAAAGAGCAAACAATCGGAGGCTAATTGAAAATCATCAGGAAGAGTAGCTGGAGAATGGATCCATTCCGCGAATCGCAAGGCAAGATTTTCAGTAAGATTTAATGGCTCTATCACAATCCCAGGGATTGATTTACGCAAAAAAGAGGTCAACTGGGACGCCTGATTGCTGCTTGAAGTATTAATAATTAATCTCTGACTGACACTATCAAGAATCGCTAAAAGCTTTTTTTGAACACAAAATGATTTAGGCAATAGTTCAAATTCAAGATCCTCAGCCATTTGGGCTTTTTCTGCGCGCTTTACGGGTCGTCCTTGTGTTGTTTCTATTTGCTGAATTTTTTCCTTGAGTATTTTATTAATGACTCCTCGAGGTAGGATTCGCTCTTCTTTACCCAGGCAAATCAGCGTGCTACCAGCTACTTCATGAACCATTTCCTGCTCAAATGCAGGAATCCATCCATAAGTGAAGCGAGCATGTGGTGGGCAGGGTTTAAGCGCTTCTTCAGTCAAAGAAAGGTTTAAATCACACCCATCTTCGAGTTTGTATTGGAATATCAGTGCATTATTGAACCACATAATCAGTCCTTAAAATAAATTTGGGATGTTATCACGGATAAAGTTTTACTGCGATGATCAGGGGGCTGTTGACATTTCTACTATCTTGGTCGAAAAGCCTTGATTTTCTGTGTTTCGTTACTCACATACTTCTATGTATGCTCTGCTACGGTGCTCGAAAATCAAGGCTTTTCGATTCAAGTGAGCGAAATGTCAACAGACCCTGACCTAAACTTATAAAATGCAATAGGTACCTATTGCTATAGTTCTATTGTAAGGTAATTTATAGAATTCAATATTTAAATTGGCTGAGTAATTGCGCATCAAAAAGGCAAACAGTTTTTCTTGCCAATAAAAACTTAGTGATCTTTTTTCTTTTGAAGCCATAATATTGGGTATTTCAACCATAAATGTTGCGGTATCAACATCGAACTTAAAGGGAAGTAAATTTTTATTACAAGCTTTCTCCAGACTTCTGGGGATATTAATTGTTTCCATAAAGCCATAATGTATTACTAATTTACATACTTTTTCATCAAGGCAAACAATTTCATAGCGTTGGCTGTAATGCACATAAGGAATGTTATCAACAATATAATTTACAATTAAAACATTTTCCGGTACTGAACGGTTTAGTTTAAGGAAATGGAGAAAACTACCACCACTTTTATCATAAACATCCGTAATAAAAATCGCCGAAACACCGGGCAGTTGATTTAAACTTTTATATTGTAATTGTTTTAAAATTTTAGAGATGTCTTCTTTGTTCATATAAAAGTTATCTCTTAAATACTCTAATCCATATCGCCAGCTGTACATAATGAAGGCTATAATGGACGCTAAAACAATGGGAACCCAGCCACCCGTAATGAATTTATGGGTATTGGCTCCTAAAAAGGCTAAATCAATCAAAAGGAATAGGCCAAAAAGAAACATCACATTGAATGTTGACCATCTCCATATTGAAATGGCGGCATAAGCGACCATGGCATCAACCAAAAGCATTTCAAGATTTACTGCAATTCCATAAGCGTGAGCCAGGTTATCTGAGGTTTTGAAAGCCAGGCAAAATGCCATAGTACCTATAAATAAAATAAAATTGATTTGCGGAACATAGATTTGTCCTGAATGCAGCATGGATGTCTGCACAATTGGAATTTTGGGGCATAAACCTAACAACACAGCTTGTTTGGTTAATGAAAAAGTTGCTGTAATCACCGCTTGAGATGCGATGACTGTCGCAACAGTTGCAATAATGATTAAAGGCAGAGAAAACCATGGTGGTGCGATCATGAAAAATGGATTGCTTATTTCTTCAGGGCGTACTATCAGGTTAGCGCCTTGGCCAAAATAATTTAATAGCAGACAGGGAAGAGCTATAAAAAACCAGCTGAATCGGATTGGATTTTTACCAAAATGGCCTATGTCTGCAAATAAAGCTTCCCCTCCTGTAACTACAAGAAAAATACCGCCCAGCAAAAAGTATCCTCGTAGACCTTCATCAACCAAAAAGGCAATCGCATAATAAGGATTGATTGCTTTTAAAACGACTGGATGTTCTGTAATTTGTAATATTCCTAATATGGCGATAGTTATAAACCAAACAAGTATAAGCGGGCCAAAAAGGTAGCCTATTCTTCCTGTGCCTGTGGCTTGTAAAGAGAAAAGCAAAATAAGGATTAAAGAAGCTATGGGAAGAACATAAGGGTCGAGCTTGTCAGAAAGAGTTCCAAGACCTTCTACCGCACTAACAACGGAAATGGCGGGTGTTAGCATACCATCACCTAATAACAAACCGGCACCAAATATGGCGACTATGTAAAATAGAGGTTGATATTTGGTACTCTTATGCTTCATTAAGGCAAGAAGGGCTAGAATTCCTCCTTCCCCATCGTTGTCAGCTCGAAAAATAATCATTAAATACTTAAAAGAAACAACGATGATTAACGACCAAAAAATGAGTGATAATACGCCTAATATATTGAATTGATTGATAGGAATGCCAGATAAGGTAACTTTTAAAGCATACAGCGGGCTAGTACCAATATCACCAAACACAACACCCAGCGCTCCAAGGGCAAGGCCATAAGTGAATCTGTTTTTTTTCATTTCATAGGAGGAATAACGCATGTGCTATCACCAAAAGGCATTAATTGCCAGTACATAGGTCATATAATGAGAAGTATTTACTCCACTCACGGGAAACCAAACTCCACCAATTACTCCAATGTTTTCATTGAAGTTGTATTCTATTGCCGGGGCTAGCGCTTCTTCTCTAAATGAGCCGTTGCCAATAACTACGGGGGCAGCATCCAAATCACTGACATTGACCGGCGGGCTTCCAATGCTGTTAAAGTTTAAAATACCGTTAAATCGAGTAGCTTTACCAGTTGCAATATAACCTTCCATTACGGCAACCCAGTGTTGTGTAAGAGTAAATTCGAAGGCCAAGTCTAAGTTATTTTCAATGCCGGGTTTAACTGTCCCATGAGTATTTATTGAACCACCATAACTGCTTAGTCCATCAACATGAACATTACTGGAAAAAAGACGTGATGCAATAAATCGTGTTCTGAGATAATGGGTTTTAAAAACTTGTAATAAATATTGAAAGTCTAAACCCACTAACGTTTGGTAGCTTCCAAGACCAGTGGCATCAGTACCTAGTAAAGCCGGATTCAATTGGTCATAACGTCCAGTGGGTATTGTTTCCTGTAAAAGAGCACGAAAATCGATTCTTTTAGGGGAACCTTTTTGCTCCAGGATTTGTATTCCCAATGCAGTTGAAACATCAGCCAAATGGTTCTCATGGACTCCGCGTGTCGAGTTGAATAAATAAGGCACGGTCAACTGCACATCCAGCCAGTCAGTAAAGCCATGAGTGAGTATTGGGTTGGCGGCAAAGGTTTTAAACTTGGGTGTGGATATTCTTTGTCCAGATGCATTGTATTGCCCATCAGTAAAGACATCAATGCCATAAACTTCGAGGTTGGTATGGCCCTTGGGGACAGTATGGCCTGCGGGTGCCAATAACGGTCCGGTGAACCAGGGACCGGCATAAGCAACGCTCACTGAAGATGAAAATAGAAAAATGGCTAGGTATTTTGTAAATTGCCGCATATTTGTCCTTCTTTCCATTGCAAGTATAATTCTTGATAGTGTAGATTAACTGACTTTTAGGTTTTGGGAAATAGAGAATGAAAGCGAAAGTTATTTTAGTGAATGGAAAGCAAAACACTGTATTAAGAGGCCATCCCTGGATTTTCCCCAAAGCCATAGCTCAATATTCTGGCAAGCTAATTACAGGTGAATTGGTTGAGATAATTGGCTCTGAAGGTGAGAGTTTGGGGGTCGGAGCTTATAATGAGCACTCTTTGTATAGAGTAAGAGTTCTCGCTCTCTCCAATGAACAGATAAATAGTTTGGATTATAAGTCTTTAATTACTCATAGAGTCAAGCAAGCCAGTCTGGTGAGACGATGTCTTGATTTACCAAATGAACAGACTAATGCTTATCGATTGTTCAACAGTGAAGCGGATGGGCTCTCTGGTTTAACGATTGATTGCTTCAATAACTATTGTGTTATAGCAAGTTCTGCTTATTGGGTAGAATTGAATAAATCGATTATTGTGCAGGTATTGCAAGAGTTATTCCCGCATAATCACATCATTTGGCTTCCTCAAAACAAGCCATTATCTCAAGATGGCTGGAAAGAAATTCATACAGAGAAAAGCCAGGATAACACTCAGGTTTTGGAAGAAGATGTTCTGTATCATGTTGAATTCGCGCAAACCCAAAAAACGGGATTGTTTCTTGACCAAAGAGAAAATCACAAGAGGATAGCAAAACTATCCAGAGGAAAAAGAGTCTTGGATCTTTATACTTTTACAGGAGGATTTGCTTTGCATGCAGCGAAAGCGGGTGCTCTTCATGTTACTGCAGTTGATAGCTCAGCACAGGCAATAGAGCAAGCTAAAAATAATGCTGTTTTAAATCACTTAAATACCATTGAATTTATTAAAGCAGACGCCAGAGAATATCTGAAAATGGCTGGTGAATATGATGTGGTGATTCTTGACCCACCAAAACTGGTTCCTTCACAGAAACATTTACAGCAAGCTAAAAATTATTACCGATTTTTACACAGAGAGGCATTTAAATATATGAAACCAGGATCTTTAATGATGACTTGCAATTGTTCCTCAGCGCTTTCATCTCAGGATTTTTGTTCTCTGGTAAGCACTCAGGCTGTCGCGATGGGAAAGCAGGCGCGTATTTTAGGTATATACGGGCCAGCAAGCTGTCATCCCACTTTGGCAGCCTTCCCAGAAGGAAATTATTTAACCGCTATTTTATTGGCATTGGTGTAAAAGGACCTTAATTTTTAAATCATGAATGTTATTAGGTCGATTTTATTGTATAACATTTGATTAGTTTGATCTTAATATGTATAATCGGTGTTTGTCGCAATAGAATAAATTAATAATCGTCTAATGGGTTTAACATTGAAAATTAAGTCAATTATTTTATCTTTTTTTCTTATTTTGGTGACTACGGTAGCTTGCGCCACGGAAGTGAGTTTAAGAGATAAAATTGGGCAGATGATAATATTAGGATTCCAAGGCAAAGTGGTTGACGAGAAATCACCTATTGTCCAGGCCATTGAGAAAGACAATATTGGTGGTGTTATTCTTTTCGATTTTAATCAGCAGTCACAAACTTTTGATAAAAATATAGAAAGTCCAGAACAAGTCAACCAGTTAAATAATCAGTTACAAATACTAACGCAAAAAGCCAATCATAAATATCATAGAGATAATTTACCGTTATTAGTTTCAGTTGATTACGAGGGGGGGAATGTTAATCGATTACACCCACGGTATGGATTCCCCGAAATGCCTTCGGCAAAAGACGTCGGTTCCATGTCTCTGGAGAGAGCTAATGCATCAGCAAAATTGATGGCAAATACTTTAAAATCAACAGGATTTAATTTGAATTTTTTCCCTGAATTAGATGTGAATATAAATCCTGATAATCCTATCATAGGTAAAAAAGACAGGAGTTTCTCTTCGATACCGGAAGTTGTTACTCAATACGCGCAACTTTATACAGAGCAGTTTATAAAACATCAAATACATTGTTCTTATAAACATTTTCCGGGACATGGCAGTTCATTATCTGATTCACATCTGGGTTTTGTGGATGTGAGTGATACCTGGAGTGAGCAAGAATTAATCCCATTTTTGCAACTATTGTCTCAACCCAATCATTGCGATATGGTGATGATTGCTCATATTGTCAATAGAAAACTGGATATGACAGGACTTCCTGCCAGCCTTTCTTACCAGATCATTAACGGATTATTGCGTCGTGATTTAAAATTTGATGGGGTTGTGATCACTGATGATATGCAAATGAAAGCAATAACGAATTATTATGGATTAGAGACTGCTGTTACACTTTCAATTAATGCAGGAGCAGATATGCTAATATTTGGTAATCAATTGGTAGAAAAATTTCAAGACCCGAAAGAAATCATTGACCTGATAGAGCAAAAAGTTCGCTCTGGAGAAATTTCTGAACAAAGGATTAATGAAGCTTATCAGCGAATTATAAAAATGAAGAAGTCTTTTTAAGGTGGTATTGAATGAAAAGAGTGCTGAAAAAGGAAGAGGCAGCGAATAAAAAATTGGGGGTTTTGATTTATGAAAACGTCCAGCCTATGGATGTTATTGGGCCATGGGAAGTTTTTGCAACCTGGAAAACTATTCTTAATGCCCCTATTGATATGTTTCTGGTGGCAGAAACAAGCAATGAAGTTTGTTGCGCAAATCAAATTAGCCTGAAACCTCATTGTGAATTTAATAATTCTCCACAATTTGATTATTTGCTGGTTCCTGGGGGATTTGGCAGACTAAAGCAAGTAAATAATCCAAACTTGATTTCTTTTTTGAAAAAACAGGCCCAAAGCAGTGAATATTTGCTTTCTGTTTGTACTGGAGCATTTTTATTGCATGCGGCAGGGCTATTGACTCATCATGAAGCAACAACTTATTGGCGTGCTATTCCTGAATTAAAATCTTTTGATGATGTTCAATTGGTTGGAAAACGTATTGTTAAGTCAGATAAAGTTTGGACTACTGGTGGAATTTCCAGTGGCATCGATATGGCATTTGAGTTTATTTCAACCATTGCCGGCAATGATGTCGCTGGAAAAGTACAGTTGCTTTTTGAATATTTCCCTCATAACAAGCTGTATTGTAAGCCTGCTATGGTGAGTAAGTTGCCTTCTTACTATACAGGTAAAAAGGAAGAGGCGGTGTCGGAAATGAATTTGCCTGATTATATTAAAGAATACTTCAAGAAAAGTTAATTTCTTAATAGGGCGTGTTGACAATTGCCCCCGCCTAGGTGCCTTGGCTTGTCCCTGAATCTACTACACATCTTGTATGTAA
>NZ_JFIM01000030.1 GCF_000586315.1 Legionella pneumophila subsp. fraseri
ACATTGAAGCATTGGAAAAGCGATTACAAGAGACTCAACCCAAGTTATACCCTACACTTGTAGAGGAAGCAACAAAAGGTATCAAAGACCTTGAAAAATTACCTAAAAAAATTACTTTTGATGATATTAAATCAATAACATCCAAGATTAATGGTTACCTGGAAACTTTGGAATTTATTCGTAATGAAAGAATCAAGAAACATGGTGATTCCACTGAGCCTCTGGATATGTCTGACCTGGATAAGCTAAAAAACCAACTGCAGGGCGTTAGTCAGAGCTTAGCTCAAATTTTATTAAATGGAGCCAAAAACTCACTGGATAACATCAAGGATCCGGCTACACTCGAAGAAAAAGCACCTTACATAAAACGATGTCTTGATCATTTTGCTGAGCTTGAAAAAACACTGGATAGTTCAGTAAAAGCAATGAAACAAAAAGAAGATTTTAACACCTATAAAAACTCCTTAACGGATAAACAGGAAAAAGCCTATCCAGAAATGCTGCAATTGCAATACAAGAGTGAAGCGCTGATCACACAATTACGCAATCTATGCAATATTCACCATGACAATTTAGCCAAAACGAGAGAAGAACTGCAACAGCAATTGAACAAGACCGGAGGAATACTAGACGGTTTCTTTAGTAAGACAACGACAGCGATAAGTCAAGCTGAGACAAAAAAGGAAAAAGAACTTGTGAGATTTAAAACTGAGTTAAACGATGACAAGATTGATATAAATCAACTCATTCAATTTCTGGCAAAGAAAAAACCATCCGAATTGGAAGAAAGTTTGGGCATAACAAAAGAGAATGCTGAGCAATTGCATGGACTGTTAAAGCAACTAGACGCAAAAGCTACTCCAATAGATAAATTACAGGAAAACGCAAGATTAATTGATGAAATATCAACCAAAATGGGTAGCAAGCCAGCCTCGCCAGAACTTATTTCCGCAAAAAAAGCGAGAGAACACTATCAATTTCTTCTGTATGGAACGACACAAAAAGTCGGTGACTTTGAAAAGCTCAAACCTTTAAATCCTGACAGCTATATAAAGGCTATGTCCGATTTAAATAACATGAAAGAAGCATTAAAATTCCTGCGCAGTGAGAAATCCCGGATACATGATAATAAAGAAAAAGTAGTAGAATTCTCTGATATAGAAGCCTTGGAAAAACGAGTACAAAACGCTCAACCCAAATTACTGACAGCACTCCTGGAGCAAACAACCAGAGATATTACAGCGTTAGTAAAAATACCCAGGAAGTTAACCTTTGAAGATATAAAATCAATGACATCCAAGCTTAACAGTTACCTGGAAACCCTGGAGTTTATTCGTAATGAAAAAATCAAAAATCATGGTGAATCCCCTGAACCTTTGGATATGTTCGATTTAGACGGTTTAAAAAGGCAACTACAAACCTTCAATCAAAACCTGACCGATACAATACTAAGATCTACCAAAGATGCTCTGACAAGAATCAACGACCGAGCCAACTTTGAGGAAGGAGGACCTTACGTAAAAGCATGTCTTGGTTTTTTAACAGAACTTGAAAAAACATTGGATAGTTCTGTTAAAAGTATGAAACAAAAAGAAGACATTAGTGCCTGTAGAAATTCTCTAGTCGATAAACAGGAAAAAGCCAATTCTGGAATGCTGGATTTGCAATCCAGGAGTGAAGCATTGATTACTCAATTACGTGATATCTGTAAAATTCATCACGGGAATTTAGCTGAAACAAGAAGGATTAAGCTTCACTTACTTAATAATCAAGAAGGAGGATTATTAGGTGGATTATGGTCTGTGACTAATAAATTAGGTGTTACCACAGATACCGTAGGTATTGAGAGAATGCAGATAAAAATGGAGGAGCAAGCACTGGCAAGATTTAAAACGGAATTGAATAATGATCAATACGATACGAATCAAGTCATTGACTTTTTAGTAAAGAAAAAACCATCAAAGTTGGGAGAAAGTTTGGGTATATCGAAAGAGAATGCCGAAGAGTTACACAGACTGTTAAGCAAACTCAATAGTAAAATGACTTCAAAAATAGAAATTGAAGAAAATACACGATTAATTGGTGAAATATCAACTAAAATTGGCACTGAACCGATACAACTCGAATCGACTCACACTGTAGATGAAGATGAGCATGATACCTATCGCCGAGAAAGCGGTTATTTTTAAGTGCTTGTTCGATGGTGAAATGATTTAGTTAATGATCGTAAGCGCTAGCAGATGAGAAAAGAAAGACATGATATTTTCTCATTCTGTTAACCGTTTAGAACTTGTCTTTTCTAATAAAGAAACTCTATCAAGGCAATACCAACTTTTTTCTTCTCAAACTCATCCCCTCACCTCCTTATTATACTGCCCTGCTCTTTATGCAAGAGAAACACATCGCAATATTTTTTTAAATATCAAATTCACAATATGGACATTTTTTGCATTTAATGCTTTCTTAATACTAAAATTCTATAATATAAATACAATTTGAAATATTTATATTCATAAATGTGCGCATTTGCTCACTTATGAATATCAGTTTGGGAGAAACCATAATGCCTAAGTATGTCGAAGGGGTAGAACTAACTCAAGAAGGTATGCATGCTATTTTTGCACGCATGGGGTATGGCGATATTACCAGCGGTAGCATATACAACGGAGTGCCAACTATTGACACAGGTGCCCTAAACAGGCAAGGTTTCATGCCCGTGTTAACCGGGGTAGGGCCACACAGAGACTCCGGACACTGGATTATGTTAATCAAAGGGCCTGGTAACCAATACTACCTATTTGACCCGCTAGGTAAAGCTTCGGGTGAAGGCTATCAAAACATTTTAGCAGCACAATTACCCATAGGATCTACCCTTTCTGTTATTCCTAATGGTTCTAACTTAAATAGGGGGTTATGCGGTTATTGGGTAGCCTCTGTCGGTTTAAGAGCACAACAGGCATTAAATCAACATAATCCCCCTACTTTGTTGAATCTGGGCCAAACCATTACCGATGAAATGAGGAATGAACTTGATCATGACGGTTATCGAAAAATTACCGGTTGGCTACGAGCCGTTGCTGATGAATTTCCTCACGGTGATGAGCAATTTGATGCAAAAGCATTAAGAGAAGCTACGGAAAAAGATTTAAAGATAGAAATTCCTACCCTAGTTCTTCCGGGCAAAGACACCTCTCCTAAAGAAGCGCCTACAACACCTACCGCGCCACAAGTAGCTCCCAAATACTCATTGGACAGTACTTTATTAGAGCATGATAATGATGTTCTCGAAACCATAAACTATGTGCATAAAGAGTATTTAAACAAAGACTATCCTGGTCCATTAAAAAATCCAAAGGATCCCAAAGAAGGACGCATCCCCCCAGACGAGCAAAGCAGGGTCAATCATGGTCTTGCCCATACAGTGCGAACGATGGCTTGTGCTGAGGTAATGATAGAAGAAGCACGTAAAGCTCAACTGAGAGGAGAAACATTAGACAAAGCAAAAAATGGACAGACTTTAGCCGATGTAACGCCGGAAGAACTGAAAAAAACTCTCATCGCACAAGCCTTTTTCGTGGTAGGAAGAGATGATGAACGTTCAGGCACTGATAAAAAACTCGGGAGAAATTTTTACGCAGAATATCATGAACAAAGTGAGCAAGCGTTCAGGAAATACGTTGAAGACAATAAGCTCATCGGCAAAATATTTAAAGATCAAAAAGAAGTCGATTTCTATGCCGCGATTATTCTCGATAAAGATCATGATTGGACTGCCACTCCAGCACATATCCTCATAAATCAAGGGCATATGGTTGATTTAATGAGAGTCAAAACCCCAAGTGAAGTTACATTAGAGAAAGCTTTTAATGCGCTTAAAAATACCGTTGGTTCGAAAGGAGCCGAAGCCGTTCTTAAAGCTCATCGAGATTTTTTCTTTGCGACTGGCGCTGTTGTTCCTTTAATTAACCCTGAAGCAATCGATGACCCCAGCAGAGGCGGACCTTATGAAAATCCCTACAGTGGAGAAAAATACGTTATTGTAGAGGGTAAGGAACCAAAATCTACAAAAGACTTACCAGAACCTGTAGAGCGCGACTATCAACTGAAAGATAATGAACGATTTCTAACCATAAAGGAATATTACGCTTTTCCAGATGTGCAGCAAACCTATCCTGGTTATAAAACACGTTTGGAAGGAACCTCTTATTATTTACCAACACGATTTGCAAGAGAATGTGAGCAAGACCCGGCACAATGCCTGAGGGCTATCGAAAAAGCCCGTTCAAAACTACAAACGGATGCCATTAAAAATGGCTTTCAATCCAGTTCTGATAAAGCGAGAAGACCACCCAATATGGATGAAATTGCGGCTGCCAGTATCATTAAGCAAATCATGGCCAATCCGGATTGCATCCATGATGATCATGTGCTCATCAATGGCCAGAAACTGGAAGAACAATTCTTCCGCGATTTGTTAGCGAAATGCGAGATGGCTGTTGTAGGCTCACTGCTTGATGACATCGACATGAGAAACATCGATACCTTAATGCAACATGAGAAAGACACCGAGTTTCACTCTACTGAAAAAGAAGCACTTCCAAACAAAATTGGAGCTAAATGGGAAGAGAAACAAAATAAAGATAATCCTAGTCGCAACATCACCGAAACGAAACACAGTTTAATTTTCCTCATGCAAGATGATTCCTGGTACTTTAGCCGAGTCAATGCCATCGCCCAAAACCGGGATAAAGGCTCTTCTTTCAAGGAGGTGCTGATTACCACTCTAATGACGCCTTTGACTAGTAAAGCACTCGTGGACACCTCGCATGCCAAGCCCCCTACAAGACTATTTCGTGGGTTAAACCTGTCAGAAGAGTTTACCAAAGGGTTAATTGATCAAGCGAATGCCATCATTGCTAATACAGAAAATACGCTGTTTACTGATCTTTCTGCTGAAGCCTTCAAACAAATCAAGCTAAATGATTTAAGTAAAATATCCAGCAGAACTAATGCCAGTACAACCACGAATATTGAAATGTTAAAAATAATCTGGGATTCCAATGTCATCTTTGAAATGCTTGACCCGGATGGTTTGCTGCACTCCAAGCAAGTAGGACGTCATGAAGCAGGCTCTGAAAGTGAATTCTCCATTTATTTGCCGGAGGATGTTGCTCTGGTCCCAGTCAAAGTAACCCTTGATGGCAAAACAAAAAAAGGAGAGAATCGATATGCCTTTACCTTTGTTGCCGTAAAAAGCCCGGACTTTATACCACGGCATGAAAGCGGCTATGCGGTTGAACCGTTTTTAAGAATGCAAACTGCCAAGTTAGCCGAAATCAAAAGCTCTATTGAAAAAACACAGGAAGCACCAGCCCTTGAGAGAATTTTCAATTTACAAGAAGAACTAAAAATAGTGAAGTACTCACATTTATCAACAGATTACAAAAATTTTCTAAAAAACACCGTCGGCCCTGTTTTGGAAAATTGTCTTAGTGGACTCATGGAGAGTGACCCGGACGCTTTAAGTAAAGCCTTAGCGGCATTTCCATCCGATAAACAATGGTCAACCTTCAATTTTGAAGAAGCAAGGCAAGCTAAAAGACAGATGGATGCCATTAAACAAATGGTTGGAAATAAAGTGGTGCTTGACGCCTTGGCTCAATGCCAGGACGCGTTGGAAAAGCAAAACATCGTTGGCGCATTGGATGCACTCAAAAACATCCCATCTGAAAAAGAGGTGGGCACCATTAGCAGAGAGCTAAGAGAACAAACCCAGCGTATAAGGCAAGACCTGGAATCTTTGCAACGTGCCGTTGTTACTCCGGTAGTAACAGATGAAAAGAAAGTAAGAGAACGCTATGATGCTCTGATAGAAAACACATCGAAAAAAATTAACGAGCTTGAAACAGCAAAACGCTCCAATCTTGATGCTGTCAAGAAAGGCATATCTAACTTGAGCAACCTGAAACAAGAAGTAACCGTGTTACGTAATGAAAAAATACGGATGCACAGTGGAACTGATACAATTGATTTTTCAGATATTGAAAAACTGGAAAAACAAATACAGGTTATCGATACCAAATTAGCCGATGCTTATTTACTTGAAGTAACCAAACAAGTTTCAGACCTTGGCAACGCAAAACCCAAAAATCAGTCTGAATTGAAATCAAAAATAGCAAAATTTTTTGATACAACTGCTGATATTGAAGTGTTACGCAATGAGCGAATCAAGAAACACGGCTCATCAAAAGATCCGCTGGATCTATCTGATTTAGATAAATTAAGCGACAACTTACAGCACATTAATCAATCCCTGGTTTCGTCTTTGATAAATACCATCCGGGCTTCCATCAGCCAAATGGAAGCTAAAACTTTTCACATGCAAGAAAAGGAAATACAACAGAATTTTGAGTTACTCGCAAAACTCGAAAAAACATTGGAGAAGTCAAAGACATCAGAAAAACTAAGGGAGGATATCCCCAAACTCAATGATTTGCTGGTTGCAAAACAAAAAGCCTACCCTCAAATGGTACAACTGCAACTCAAGAGCGAAGTCTTCGTTACCCAATTACGTGAGGTGTGCCAAGCCAACCATGACGATCTGGATAAAACAAGAAATGCAAGATTACGAGAATTGGATCGACTGGACAGAGAAGCTGGAATAGGAAGAATGGTAGGGAATCTACTCTGGGGCTTTACCAACAAAGTAGGTTTAACCACAGATGAACGTCTTGAAATCAGGACTAAACAGCAATCGCTCGCACGATTCAAAAATGAATTATTTAATGACAAGATTGATACGGATGAACTAATCTCTAATTTAGCAAGGAAAAAACCCTCTGAACTGCAAGAAGGATTGGGAATATCTGCAGATAATGCGATGGAGTTGTATATGCTCTTAAGCGATTTGGAATCCAAAACCACTTCTCCAGACAAACTGGAAGAAAGAATGAAAGCAATTGATGACATTTCCACCAAGATAGGTAGAGAACCCGAGCACTTGAAATTTGTAGTGATTGACGTTGATGAAACTGATAAAAAAGCTATGAAATTTTAATTTGCTTTTATCATAACAACATAAATTCGTGATGTCGGGCCAATAAGGCCCGGCTTTTTTGTTCAGCTTAGTTAGTCTCTGTGAATAAGTAGATGCAAGATTTTTTAAATTCATATTATTTCCAACCGGATAATTTTATACGCAAAGCCTCTCTAAACCCCATCTAATGGTTCAAGGGACTATAATTAATAATAAGAAGGGAGGTAAAGTTATGTTTAGACGAATTGCTTTATTTCTTGCAACCAATTTGGCCATCATCTTGGTGATTTCTTTTGTACTAAGTTTATTCAATATTGGTCCATATCTAACTCAGTATGGCTTAAACTATCAAGCCTTGCTAATTTATGCGTTAATTATTGGTTTCACAGGATCATTTATTTCTCTTTTCATTTCCAAATGGATGGCAATTCATGCTTTTAATATTCAATTAATTGACAAACCCGCTAATGAAGCAGAATCCTGGATACTGAATCAAGTAAGAAACTTAGCCAAGAAAAGAAATATTGGAATGCCTGATGTTGGTATTTACGAAAGCCCAGAGCCTAATGCTTTCGCTACAGGGTGGAATAAAAATAATGCGCTTGTTGCTGTTTCAAGCGGATTACTTCAATCAATGGATGAAGAAGAGTTAGAAGGAGTATTAGGACATGAAATATCCCATATAGCCAATGGTGACATGGTAACCCTCAGCTTAATTCAAGGGGTAGTTAATACTTTTGTAATCTTTTTTGCTCGAATTGCAGCGTTTTTTGTAACACAGTTTTTCAGAAGGGACGGAGAGGAAGGAATAGCCGGGGGGTTCGTCTATTATGGTGTTGCTCTTATATTTGAATTACTGTTTGGTATTCTTGCTTCCATGATTGTGATGTGGTTCTCTCGTTATCGGGAATTTCGTGCAGACAAAGGTTCAGCTCAATACGTGGGTAAGGACAAAATGATAAAAGCGTTACAACGTTTACAATTAATTACAGAAAAAACACCAATTGACGATCGTGCACCCGCATTTAATACCATGAAAATATCTGGTCATGACAGCTGGTTTGCTCTGTTTGCAAGTCATCCTCCACTTGAAAAACGAATTGAAGCTTTACAAAAATACAGATAAGAATTTTTACTTTCGAGCCAATATCAAAGAACAATAATAAAAATGCATCTCCTTTATTTTATGCGGTTGAACGATAGTAAAACCAATTTTTTCTAACATGTTCTGATATTCTGAGGCCCTTTTCATCACATTCACTCCAAAATCATCATGAAAAATATAACGATATTCCGAAGCAAGGCAGCTGTCGCTGTTATCCTCTTTATAAAATTCGCAAATACCCACTAACCCATTTTTTGGCAAAGCCTGATAAGCCATTCTTAATAATTTTCTGCATACCTGATCATCCCAGTCAAACAAAACCCTTGTAAATAAAATGAGGTCATACCCTACTGGAAAGGCATCTTCCTCAATAAAATCACCCTCAATCACATGCACTCTATGGTTTAATTTTCTCGATTCAATATTTTTTCTTGCCATTGCCGCAGACATTGGCAAATTGTAGACTGTCGCTTTTAAATGTGGATGTTTTTTAACAAAAGTACAGGCCATAGTTCCATCACCACCACCCACATCCAAAAGATTATTGATCTTTTTAAAATTGATGGCTTCTAATAAACAATCGGTGGGCTGTTCAGCAGTTCTTGTCATCCAATTCTCAAGCCACGCTGCTTCTTCCTGAGTTTTCGGAGGCCAGGAAACACTCGTCTTGACTTTTCCAAAGCGCAATACATCGGTCAGATTTTCCTCTGCACTAACAAGCCAGGTCTTAAAAAACATTTCCATGGCGGGGAATTCTTCACTGCGGATTAACTCAATGAATTCCTCGGGTAATTGATAAGCCTGCTGCCCATTAACCTTGATTTGTATTAAAAAATGCTCCGAACTAAGAAGATGCAGCCACTTCCTGGCTCTTATTGGCATTAATTGCAATTTTTCTATAATCTCCTTTTCCAAAACCCATGTCTTATTTTCAAATAAAGAAAATAAATTGACACCAAACATGGCTTCAACCAATTTAAGTCTGGTACCAGCGGCTACAAGAGAAAAATAATTTTCATAAAAATCGGCATTAGGCCTCACCTTTTTCTCTTGAGTTAAACCAGCCTCTTCCTCTTTATTCTCATTTTTTTTCTGGTTGGGGAAAAATTTCTGTGACCATGCCTTTATCCACGATGTTAAAGCGTTCATCCCACAATATTCGTTTAAGAGTACCATTAATATGAGAATAGAACAGGACTTGCGAAAAAGCCCAAGGTCAAGGCAAAAAATGTTTTTAATGAGGGAATTTAGATAAACTAAATAACCGAATTAAGCATTTTTTTAACAAAGAGATTGGTTTTATTCGTAAGTCCGGTAGAAAAGAGATATCCGTTCAGCTCGTTCCATCAAATAACGCAATGGTTACGATAAGTAGGCAAATGCAGATATGATTCAGTGTGATAATCCGCACTTGCTACTTTAAAAAGATGACTGTCAGTTAGGCTTTTTTACATCGGGCTGGCAGCAGTACCTCTTAACTCTGACTGCTCCCATTTGATTTCTTCAATATCATCAAATTCCTCTTCTGATGAAGGATCCAGATAATTTCGTCCAATAATCTTACAAAGTTTCTTCTTATCCTCTTCACATAAATAAGCAGCCAAAGCTTCAAGAGGATTATAGTCAGTAGAGTCTGTTTTAGTTTCAGATGGCCAATCATCATAAATTTTCCAATGATCAACAATAGCCATGTAAAGGCTGTTAATCAGATATTTAGCATTGTTTAATTTCTGCAAAAGAATCTTTTCATCAAGATCTCTTGGCAAAGAGAACAATGACAAGGCGAATCCCATCCAGCCTGTGGCTGTTGACTTGGCCTTTTTAGGTTCAACCTCAGCAAAAGCCTCATAACATTGCCGAATACGAACAATCAAATCTTCTTGATAAGACTGATATTTCTCAGGCAGTTTGGCATCAATAAATAACCACTCCAATTTTTGCAGCTTGCTTATCGCTTGTTTTACCTCATCACAATACTCCTCACTTATTTCCAGTAATTTGATGGTATCTCCGGATAAGGCTTCAATTTCTTGTGGAGGTAATGTCCAATGTAATTTGACTCCCTCGTCTTGTAAATCACGATAATGAACAATCGCACCGGAAGATTTTTTATGTTCACGTAATGGTCCACTGCTATGCAAATAAATTCTTTCCAATTTACCACTGTATCTTGGTACGGTAGGGTGTTTACCCTCTTCAGTAATTCGGGCAATTTGCTCTTGATTTAGTACGCCTTTTAACAGATCAACCATCAGTGATTTACAAGTATAGGATTGATTTAAAGCAGGTCCCCACAGGGTAAATGACAAATTTAACTCAAATGGTTTCAACCTGGGCTGATGGCCTTTTTGTTTTGCCTTGATTTTTTCCAAAGCAAAAATTAATGAGGAATAATCTTCATGCTCATAAATACGGTATTTTTGTTTGCCAGCAATCCCCTGTGATTCAACAACTTCCTTAACGGCTTGTTTTTGCTCCTCCAACATTGTTTTGCATTTCAACTGCAATAAATCAAATTTTTCCCTGGTTAACTCAAAAGTAACTCCATGTAAACCATAGCCAACATCTAAATAACGCAGTTCTTCATGTCTTAACATGCCATGATTACCCTTCAAATCAACATCCAAACCCAACTTGATTTTCAGTTTACTTAACCACGTATCGCGAACAGTAGATGGCACCCCATAAAAACCCCAATTATCAACCACCTCAATCTTTCCATTGTCATCCCATTGAGATAATAAAATGCAACTATGCCAAAAAGGATTACCACTAAACTCATGATCCATTGCACAATAGGTAACTGCATATCTCATTATTTTATCCTTAAGAAGATTGATTAAAAACATCTGCATGGATAACCAGGCAAAATCCAGGTATTGATTAGCTGAGAACAGCAAAGTGGTTGAAACTGACTCACATAATCAATCCTATGAAACTATTACAGATCCCCACAATGGCGTCAACGGCTAAACGGATAATGAAATAATCCCTGGAAATTTTCCAATAAAATCAAATCCAACCACCCAACATAAGAGTTAGCAGAAACAAATGCTTGGCCGTTCAATCTAAGGACAAAATTGATAAAAATATGAAGCGCCACAATCGACCTTCAACGAACAAAGTACATTTACTGTTTTGACAATAACTGTCTATAATGATTTAAAAGTGATTAACAAATGGATTTAAATGATCGATGCACAATGCCTCCCCTTGACCCTGACCAACAAGCCAGAACGCGTTAAAAAGGCTAAAAACAAGCGCGGATGGAAGTAAAGAACCCCGAATTGAGAAGTCACAGGAGAAAAAGATGTTTGCTGAAATACCCAAAATTCAAGAACAATTTCATAACGTTTTTGAATATTCCCAATCCATGGCTTCTCTTTGGTTACAATCAATTGATAAAAGCCTTGAACAAACAAACAAGGTAACACAATCTTTAATCAACTTAAATTCGCAACAGGTTTATCCTTATCCCAATATATTAAATGATGCTATTGAATATAGCGTAGATTTCATGCAGAGAAGCATTCTGTTTTGGGACATCATGCGTAAACGAGGCAATCAATATCTCAAACATGAACAAGAGGGACAACCTCCTGTTCTCATTTTTTCTTATAATATGCTCATGGATGGTAGACATTTTGAGAGACCAGTCAATTATGCATTGGTGGAAATCATTCCCCCTGAAGGCATTCAGATTGATCCTGCAAAAAGACCTTATGTGATTGTTGATCCTCGAGCTGGTCATGGCGCAGGAATTAGCGGTTTTAAAGATGAATCGCAAGTAGGACTTGCATTAAGAGCAGGACACCCCGTTTACGTTATTATCTTTTTTCCCACTCCTGAACCCAATCAAACTCTGGTTGATGTCACGGCAGCCCACGAAAAATTCTTAAACGAAGTGGCCTTGCGTCATCCTCAAAGTCCTAAACCCTGCTTAATTGGTAATTGTCAGGGAGGATGGGCTATTTTAACGCTTATGGCCGCTAACCAAGATGTAGCAGGTGTCGCTGTAGTCAACGGCGCCCCTCTTTCCTATTGGGGTGGAGAAAATGGAAAAAATCCCATGCGTTATATTGGAGGAATTTTGGGAGGAAGCTGGATCGCACAGATGGCTGGTGATTTAGGTAACGGTAAATTTGACGGGGCCAATTTAGTGATGAACTTCGAAACAGCTAATCCTAAAGTGACTTACTGGAGCAAATATTACAATCTCTTTGCCAATATTGATAAGGAAGAAATTCGATTTTTAAATTTTGAACGATGGTGGGGAGGCTTTTCTCTTTTGAATGTGAACGAGATGAGAGGGATAGTTGATAATTTGTTTATTGGCAACAAACTGGTTCATGGCAAAATCCCTATAGGGCAGTCAGGTAATAACCTGGATTTAAGAGACATTAGCGTGCCTGTTATTATTTTCTGCTCGGAAGGTGACAACATTACACCCCCCCAACAAGCCCTAAACTGGATTTCTGATCTTTATTCAAATACTCTGGAAATCAAATTAGATGGGCAAGTCATTGTTTATCTTATTCACAAAAGTGTTGGCCATTTAGGTATTTTCGTCTCAAGTGAGGTGGCTAAAAAGGAACATAATCAGATTATTGATTTGTTAAATTACATAGAACATTTGGCTCCGGGTTTATATGAATTAAAATTGCAAGAAATAAAAGAAAATCCCAAATCCCCTCCACATTACATCGCTTATATCGAAGAGCGTTCTATTAACGACATCAGGAAAGGACAAGAGAATAATGTAGCAATCTTCAACCTTGTTCGTATGGTATCTGAATACAACGCAATGAGTTATGACTTGTTTATGGCTCCGATAATCCGTAATATGAGTAACGAGTATACAGCAGAATTGATTCGAAAATTACACCCGCTAAGGCAGAACCAGTATTTACTCAGTGATATGAATCCGTTAGTGCACCCTGTATCATGGATATCACCTTTTATTCGTCAAAATCGTATTGAAATTTCTAAAAACAATCCTTTTTTAACACAGCAATTAAATTTTTCAAAGTTCATAAACTCTCTGTGGGATTTCTTCAGCGCCTCTCGCGACAGTTTTGTGGAGATAATGTTTTATGCTGTCTATGGCTACATTCAATTATTAGCTCCATTTGATCCCAGAAGAGATATGATTGTGCATTCTCCTGAAAAAGATAATCAAGAAAAAATAACTCAGTCGATTATTGCACATATTAGTGATGGAGGCGTACCAGAGGCCATTTTGCGCATATTACTATTATTAGTGAAAGTTCAGGGCTATATCATTGGCGCCAATTTACCTGACATCATTCAAAAACTACGTGAATGCAATGCACTTAAACATTTGGATAAAAATGGATTCAAACAAATTGTGCATTCACAAACCATAATGATAGAGCATGATCCTGAGCTTGCTTTTAATACAATACCTCACTTATTAAAATCACAAGAAGAACGCTCTATGGTAATTCAATTCATTGAGGATATATTAAAATCTTTAAAAATATCCCCTTCAGAAAAATATAAAAAGAAATTTCAAAAAATTAAGGAGCTTTTACAAAACCAGGTTTGATATGTATTCCGAATTAGGCCATATTGTTCTGAATCAAGCGCAAACCTAAAGATATCCTATTGAAAAATTAACTCTTTATTTTTCAAGAAAATGCTCCTATCTTTTTGCCTGACCATTGGTTACAAATAGAAAAAATTAAGATAAATCTTGATCTTTACCTGAATCTCCCGCGCCATATCAATTGTTTATTTTGTTGACATTCTGAATATATTGTTATAAAAGCCATTTTTTCTAATTGTAGGTAAATACAATATGTCTAAAGAAATTAATATTATTTGGGTAGGACCACAACGCCTTCCCTACAAATATTTACAGCATTTAAAAAAATGGCATAATTTAAACCCAGATTATCAAATCAATTTCATCACTGATGAACATTCTTCTTCTATCCAGCTTTCAGGAATAAATACTATTCACTGGAAACAATGTTTTGACCTGAGAGATGTACGACAAAAGTTTTTGCTGAAAGAAGCGGAGCGTGCTCTCCAGGAAAAAGCCTATGCCACTTTATCGAATATCGTTCGCAAAGTTAAAATTTTTAATGATGGCGGGTACTATTTTGATACTGATATCGTTCCTATGGAAAAATTACCTACAGTCACTGAAAACACTCCTTTCTTATCACAACCTAAAGCAAGTTATGGCGAAGAATTTGCCAAGCACCGTTTTGTTGTTTCCGCACTTTATGGAAGCAAGCACTCTCCTGTATTCAATGAAGCATTGACAGTCATGCATGAAACTTACCAGGTGAAATCATTGCAAGATGCCATTAAAGAAAACCCGGAGGAAGCAGACTACCTTCGCTCCTATTATTCAGCCTCCCTTATGTTATCCCGTTCTGTTAAACGACTTTATACAAATGAACAGGATTATCAAAAAATGATAGAAGATTGCCAAAATGAGTTTGGAAACTCTACTGCGTTTCAAATTATACAAGATGGTTCATGGGGAGAGGGATTAAATGCTGTTTTGATGGAAAGTAAACACCTGGCAGCAACTGCCATCCAGAGATTTTTTCGGGCGGCGCAAGCTCTGGATCAAGTGAATGCCAATCAGTCAACAACCAACACTAAACCCTCTGAAAAGCCAAGACTCTTTTGAAGATAAATTGAGTAACTGGATTTAATGTATAGTTACTTGAGTTTTAAAGGACAGATTTTCTGCATACCACTGCTTGTCAGTAGCATCTAAAAATGTGTTATGAATGCCTCATGGACAAGCTGAGGCGCATAGGTTGTTTGACAAGTTATTTAGAACTACAACTTAAAAAGACGCAGGTTATGCCCGGCCTATTGTTACCAGCTATTCCGACTGGCGTATAAAGCGGATTATTTTAACAAAAGCCAACATTCCGTTAAAAGTTCCGTTTCAGCTACTTCATGATCAAAATTGTAATAACAGAAGATACAGGGTAAATCTCCTAATTGTTCTGAGGTATTAGGTAACCAATCTCGATAAAGATAATAAACCACATCACCAATATTATTACGAGAACCTTTGTGTACTGTTACTGCATAACGGCCTGATGGCAGAAACTTTTCAATCACACCATCCAGTTTCAAATTTTCGGGGACCTTGATGCCAAGATCGATACGAAATTCAGATGGTGGTGTTGTTTTAGGGTCATCATAAGCCAGAGCAAACGCTTCTCCGGGTCGTGGTTTAAGATTAATCGATTGAGATTTTGCCCAGGACACTAACTTGTTAATGCTTTCACCTAACAATTTAGGATCACCTTTGTGCTCAATTACAGCTAATCGTATCTTATCAATACTTTTAATATCTACTTTCATATCAATTCTACCTTGTCTAGGCAAACAATACGGTGGCTGCTCCCAATATGACCTCCCAAAACCTTGCCTAAACTGACTTGGGCTAAATCCACAAGCTTTCTTAAAAGCCCTGGAAAACGCTTCATGGGATTCAAAACCCGCATTGATTGCAATGTTAATGACGGACTGGTCTTTCTCGACAACAAGCTGATGAGCAGCGCGTTTTAAGCGTAGCCATTTAATATACTGCTGCAAAGACAACCCGGTAAATGCAGTAAATAAGCGATGAAAGTGAAATTTTGATATACAAAAAATTTCACTTAAGCTTTCGAGAGAAAGCTCTTCATCGAGATGCTTTCCAATGAAATCAATCATATTCTCCAATTTTTGTTGATATTTCACTTTCTTGTTTCCGATTATTAACTTGATTTACAGAATAAGAATATTGCTTTCTTACTGAAAATATTTGACCATTTTTGCTGATTTAATTGAGAAAAACAAACTACGCTTGATTGTGATGTATGCAATTCTTTTTGCTAAATTGAGGTGGCGATTGCCATAAAAACAATCACCATCTTTTGATATCATTATATCTTTAATAAAATTAATTTGTTACGCATGAAAAATGCAGTCACTTATTCCTGCGCTTGAAAGCAAAATAAGTAATACCCAATATCAACCCATACACAAGATGCCCAACCAATGGGGGTATATTTTGTCTAATTCCTTCCATAGTCCATTTGGCAAATAGAGGTACCCCTGAAGCAAAATGAGGTAACAAGGTCATTGGACCACCTACCCACATTGCAAAACCGAACAATAACCCAAGAAGAATGGCTGAAAACCAGGAATGCATCAACCAATCCAGAACCAGGGCAAATGCGATTCCACTGCCAATGCTCATTGCAGCATGCACCAAAAGACCCCCTCCTTTTGTTGGCATATTAATCATACTTCCCAATGTTTCGAGCATGCCCCCCATAACTAAAAAAAAGGTAAAAACAATTCCTGCTATAATTCCTGCAATAGCGCCATATGAAATACATCTTGAAAAATACATGCCAATCTCCTTATTAAATAGATCCCCAGTTTACCATTCAAAATCATCAGTTTACTTAATAATCAACAATTAAGGTAGAAAAAAATTGATGAAGATGCTTCAAAATATTTTTGCCAACCGCATCATCAACATCTTATTGCCAAAAAAGATTTTTATATAGGACATCGATTCAATTATTCTTTAAATATTAACCATTTTGCGATTAAATAAAGAAATAGATTAACCCGTATTGAGAATCCATCTTGGCCAATAGAAAGAGAATAATAACCACCATATTAGGAATTGCATGCCTTTGCTCGATACAGTGGGCAAACTCGGCTCCAGACTTCTCAAATAAGCCACACGTGAGAGAAAAAAACAAAAACCTCCTTGGTGTTTTTGTGGGTGGAAACCATGCTCAAAACGATGAAGCGTTTACCTATGGACTGGAGTACCACCGAGTCCTTTTCATGCCTTTTGGGTTTAGTGCGGTTGTTGAGCATACACCTGTCAATGTGGAACATAATAATCAAGTAGAATTGATAGGCCTTGGAACATTAAACGTATTCAGGAATCTGACTTTTGGCATAGGCCCTGGAATTAGATATGAAAAAGATGAACCTAACCGAATGGTTGGTCGATTGGGGATTGGATATATCATCCATTTTCCTCCAGATATAGAAATCACCCCCAATATTGACCTTGATTTTATTGAAGGTGGTGAAAAGGAACTCGTTTTTGGTGTGACATTTGGCAAACAATTTTAAATGGTTCTTTTCCCAAATATCAGCTATCTCTTCCAATTTCTTTCTTTAAAATTTTTGTAATTGATAATCGCGACTAAATAATAGCTTTTTTTAAAAGACCAGTGTAAATTTATGACTCTTTTTTCTTAAATAATGACTGATATGATTTCAATAACAACTTATTGGCAACAATTTAAAGATTGCATTGATCAACTTCGTTCATCTGTAGACAGCAAAGAATACTCCAATTACATAGCCATCGCGAACCTCATGATCGAGATTGGATTGACAATAGAACAACTGGGGATCACTCAAATCCAGCAGGTAGGAGATCAATTGCATGAAAAAGCCAAATTGTTTGGATATCGAGTACCATTTGATACTCCTGAAAAAAAATATCAATTTTGTTTACCCAAAATAACAAATAATGAAACCCTGATTTTTGCTATTGTCTACCATCAACATCTTAAGAACTATGAAAATGTCGAATACCAAGGATCTATCAATTGGTTCCGATCAAAGGTAATTCATGGTGTTAATGAAAAGAAAATTTCAACCCGTGCTCAAGCCGAAGCGATGTTGGGAGAAATTAGACAATATTGTCAAAGTCAAAATATTGCCTTTAATGAATCTGAATTCATAAAGAAAAATGATGAGTCAGCAAAAGAATATACTACAAGATTATTCCAGATGTTTCGTTCTGAGAAAACCGCAAAGAGTGAACCAATCGAGTTAAAACCACTTAACGAATCAAAAGAATCCAAGCTGCCCGATGAGCTAGCCAAGCTTGAAAAATCCCTTGAAGAGTTAAGAAATAAAAGAAATCAATTGATTGCAAAAACAGATACCCTTTCAAAGAAGCTGGCAGACTATCATCTCCTTTCTCAAAACTACCATAAATTAAATAATGAATGGAATAACAAATGGTTTTTTACAAAATTCTTCGACTGGATAATGTCCTGGTTTTCTAATGATTCACTTATCAAAAATTTAAAATCCAGTTATGAACAAGTCATTAAAGCTGAAAATGAGCTGAAGCAAGAATTTCACCCCTTCGACACCGCAGATGCTTATCGATCTGAATTAAAAAAGCAACTGGAAGAAACACACATTGAATGTGATAAGAATCAAAAGCAAATTAACGAATATCAATTGAAACAGTTGGAGCAAAAACTTGAACAGAGTTTAGAACAAAAACTGCAAGAAAAACTACAAAAGGATACTGCTATTGAACAAAAAGAACCTTCCGTTCCGAAAGTACTATCAGAAATCAAACATGAAACTAATGGCAGTGACTTCTCTTCAAATTTAAATCATTATTATGGTTTCTTTAAAGAACATTTACCAAATCGAGAAACATTGGGAGCAATTGCTGTCGGTGTCGCAGCCATTGCCATTCAAAATTTGATGTAAAACCATTTAGAAAATACAAGGTTCTCTCATTCAGGGATAGAGAGAACTCCCCACCTAATGCGCATAAGAAGAGGTATTATCCGGGAAGAAAATAATATTTGATTCCCGGTATTACCTTTTACCTGTTCAAGCTGCCGCGCAAGAAACATCCTGTTGTCATCAGCCCGGGATATTATTTTGCTTTCGCCAATCATGAAGTAACACCGAGCGTCGCCTTGCATAGCAGACTCCCAGGTTTTGAACATCTACAATTCTATCGGCTCTAAAATGACGAAAATCCTTTTTTAATTCGCACCAAGCAATCAAAATTCTTACCTGATCAAAATACCCAAGTCCAATTGGCCAAATCGTACGCGTTGAAACATTCCCTTTTAAGTCATGGTATTGAATAAACAATTTCAGTTCTTTTCGTATTGCCTTTCTGACTAATGCCAGGGATTCATCTTCTCCTGAAATCACTTCGCCAGGCCCTATCAATAGACTGGATAGCTCCAATTGCTGGCGCAAATCGGCAGGAAGCACAGAAGCAATTTTAGCCAAAGCATTATGGGCAGCCTTTTGCAAGTGAGTATCCGTTTTTTTAACTACCCATCTGGAGCCTAAAACAAGGGCCTCAATTTCCTCTTCATTAAACATCAAAGGCGGTAACATAAAGCCTGGCTTTAATACATAACCTAATCCTGGTTCCCCCTCAATGTCAGCACCTTGAGCCTGTAAAGCAGCAATATCTCGATAGATGGTACGAGTACTTACACCAAGCTCGTTAGCAAGAAATTGTCCACTAAGCGGATAACGATAACGCCGCAAAATTTGCAACAGATGAAAAAGTCTCTCAGTTTTGCTCATATTGGTATTGCTCTTCATAATAAAGATTTTTAAACAGTTCATGAAAACCAATCTTTTTATAAATATTCAAACCATCTGCGGATGCTTCTAAAAAACACCAGGAAATATTGGTGTCTTTCAGAATCTGAAGTACTGATAAAATCAATTGTGTTGCATACCCTTTTTTCTGATGTTTGGGAAAAGTAGCCACATCATCAATCCGTGCACTGTCTCCCATAACAGTCAGCGTTAATGAGCAGACAATTTGCTCTTGGACAAACCCGGAAAAATGATAAATATCAGAAGACTTCTCAATAGCCTCCTGATGTCTTACTCTGTAAATCTGTGCAATCTCTTCAGTTGATTCAAATGCAGGGACAGTAGGTAAAATCCAAGTCTGCATCTCATTATCCATGCGCTTTATTAACAAGTCAGATTCAAGCCTGGGCATTCCAAGATCACGAATTGACAAGTACATGGCAACTCCTTGATCAATAGATAAAAATCCTGATTGAGCAAGTACATTATCTGTTTTTGTATCCGATAAATAGTCAGGAACCATCAGCGCCCAAGGTACTGAATGAGACTCATAAAAGCGTTTGCATTGATAAATCTCTGTCCCAAGTAAATGCGATTTACCTGAATAAAACACAGGATTTAAAGTAGAAATTGGCACTCCACTGCTACAAGCTTGCAAGCCCTCCAATGATAAAAGCGTCGTACTAATCAGTGAAAAAAAATGCCGTTCTATTTTATGGAAAGATTCAATACGGCTGTTCATAAAATAAACTCATCAAAATTTCTGAGCCCGGATAAACTAAATTTTGTTCTCATAATAACACCAAAACTCGGTTTAGTGTGTTTTTACTCTCAAGAAGGTCAATATTGGGTACTTAAAACACTACTGACACAATCTGTCATAAACCCTGTTTATACTTGCAATGATTAATAAAAAATAAGGAAAATAACATGTTCAGTGATCCTAATTTGGTTTTATTTTACGTGAAAAACCCGGCAAAAAGTGAAGAATTTTATAAGAATCTGTTAGACACTCAACCTGTTGAATCTTCACCAACATTCTCTATGTTTGTCCTGAAAACAGGGCTTCGTCTTGGATTATGGGCTAAAGAAGATATTGAGCCTCAAGCCTACCAAACAGGAGGAGGTATGGAGCTGTCCTTTCAGGTTAACAGTAATGAAATGGTCGATGAGATACACAAGCAATGGTCTGATAAAGAAATTTCTATTATTCAACCTCCCACACAAATGGATTTTGGATACACATTTGTTGGTGTTGATCCCGATGAGCATCGTCTTCGTATTTTTTGTCTAAAACGAATGTAAGCAATTGGAGTAATGACCAATCATAGCTTGTAGTATGGCTTTTAAGTGTGTGATATCACACATCCCAACCTGCTACAAGCTACAATTACTATTAACAAATGAACAAACATCGGGACATCGACCCCTGATAGCTGTATTTTTTAAAAAGGAGATACAGAATGGTATGGGACGCAACAACAACAAACGCCATCTCTAATGCCGCCCATGCGCTTTTCCTGTTATTGTACTTAATTGGTGCCTGCATCCACTACTTAAAAAAAGATCATACTTTTTCACTTTTGATTGTGTTTTTTTTCTTAAATATCCTTGTTCTGAAGGTATTGGGAGTTTATGTCCATTACTACCCTTCTCATTCGCATTTACCGCCAGCCTGGATTGCGATTAGTTTGCTTGTTATCATGCTTAATTATTTGCTTGTCCAATCAATGCAAATGCCCGATATGTGCAGAGTTACAGTAGTATTTCTATCCATCGTATTTACTTATCTTTTCCTGACCCACGATGGAAATTACACCTACATTGCCTTTCCTGTCATCCTTGTATATTTGATTGCGGCTTATTATTCGCAAGCAAAAGTCAGGATTGGCTTTGTCATGGTCGTTATATCAAACGTGATATGGATAGTCACAAGGCATATTCAAAATTACATTGCTGGCCATGAAATTCCTGTGGAATATCGCTATGATAATGATGTCTATCATATCTTTTTAATTCTATCAACTTATGTAATCTATAGGGGTATTGCTGAGGGGCAATGGAGACATCCTCGTTAAAAATATCATTGAGAAACCTATACTTATCAAAAGCAATGTCAAGATATGAGTGAATAATTTAATCACTTTGAAATGAAACATTTCTTGAGCATGAATTCATACATTCATAGAATTCTTTTAGTTATTCTAGACAGCCTACCAAAATAGCTGATTAATTATGCGATTAACAACAATCACTCTATAAAACCACAGAACACTTTGATACCTTATCCAAATAATTAAGAAAATCTCTCGAGAATAAATATTCATGAGCACTGATAATTTATTACAGCCCAAGTTAATTGAGGCAACACTTGGTGACTATCCAGTTATTCAAAATATGGCGCGATTTTATGTTTATGATATGTCACGTTATTGCGGTTTTATTTCGGAAGAATGGGCATGCCCACCAGATGGACTTTATGAAAGTTATGATTTCAAAATTTATTTTACCGACCCCGAACGAAAAGCCTTCCTTATTCAAATCGACAATGAACTGGCCGGTTTTGCTTTATTAAATAAATTCGGAATCCAAGCTGTTGATTGGAGTATGGGGGAGTTTTTCATCCTGGCTAAATTCCAAGGGAAAGGCATTGGCCAATCAGTAGCTCATCAACTCTGGCGCACTCATCCAGGTGAATGGGAAATATCGGTCATTCCGGAAAACATACCGGCTTTATCGTTTTGGCGCCAGGCAGTAATGACCTATACTCTTGAACGGTACAAAGAACAGATAAAGACAGTGAATTATGATATCCACCAAACCCAACGCATTATTTTAAGTTTTAATACACAAAAGCAGAACAAATCTTGTCATTCCATTCCAAAAAAACCTATTACAATAGATTTCGTGGATAATATCCCCAAATCTCTGGAAAAAAAGATGACAGAAGATCTGATAGCCTATGAAAGAACTCATGGTATTGATGTGAACTACAAGCGTTTTTCGATAGTACTATCTGAAGGAGGGGTGACTTGTGGCGTTATTAATGCCTTTACTGCTTTTGCGGAAATATACATCGATGACATATGGGTAGATAAAGCATATCGTGGTAAAGGATATGGCAGAAAATTACTGCAAACTCTTGAGAATCATTTTAAAGGGCAAGGATTTAATAATATCAATTTATGTACCAGCGCCTTTCAAGCACCGGAATTTTACAGAAAATGCGGATATACGGCTGAATTTACACGAATCAATCAAGCCAATCCCAAGCTTTCCAAAACCTTCTTTGTGAAATTTTTTGATGATGAAGATCAAACACAAGGACTATTTTGAAAAACAGAACTTCTAAATAACTCCTCACATCTTATTGATATTCAGAAGTCCTGAAAAAGTAATTTTCAATTAAAGAGACTAATTAAAGTGCCTGTAAACCGTCTTATTCCAACTGATTATATTAGTTTGTTTTAAGAGAAAAGTCCTGGGAAGTCAGAAACCAACGTCGAATATTTTTTTCGGAGTATTTATGATACTGGCACCAATCTCTAATAATAGAGGAATCTATATCTTCCGGGATGTCATGCATGCCCCGAGAAAAATTTCCCTGTAAAAGCAATAAACATCCCAGATTATGCAAATAAAACTCAGGGTCTATAAAAATCATTGAAGTAGGATCATATAAGCAAAAATTAATAGGTTTTTTATCGTATAATACATCCTGAGCGTTGAAATTGGGGCCAAACTCATCATGAAGCCCTAAATTCCCCAGGATTTTGCCATCAAACCAGGCTCTGGGATATTTGCTCATGATATTTTTACCACCAGTTGCAGTTAAAATAATATCTGCTTTAGCCACTGCTTTTTCAAGCTTATCTCGATCCTCGGGTAGAATAGCGTCTATACCAAGCCTGGAAGCTAAATCACATTGGTGAGCCGAACTGTCCACTACAGTAACCGGTACTCGATGTTCTACACAAAAATAAGCGAGCCCTCGCCCTATTTTACCAAATCCAAAGATTAACCAATTCTTGTTTTTGGGATCGACACCTGTGAGTTTTTGAATCGCTTGGTGAGAACTTTCGGCACAACCAAATACTGTCTCCAATTGTTTCGTCATTGTGTGATCAATGCTTATAACCGGAAAATCAAGTGTTTTCAGACTACGATAATACTGATCCCCTGAGCCTGTTAACTCTATAGCTCCCGTCAAAGGTCTTCCGAGACGCTGATGAAGCTGCCCGCCACAATCCATATAAACATCGAACGTTTCATCTCTTAAAAGGTCAAGATTTTCAACATAAGCAATTCCAGAATTATGAAGACAAGTAATCGCATCAGGGTGTGCCTTACAAAAAGAGGCTGGATTGGTTACGGTCACTTCAGCTTTTGCAGCAACAAGAGCTGCAATTTTTAGCAGTGTATTGGGAACCAAAGGCACATGATGCAGTATTTTCAACCCTTGCAGGGGTCTGTCTTTGCCCCATTCATTAATCTGAAGATGCATAAATGGCGCAATTTGCGGATGATACATTTCTAAATACTTTAATAACTCTCGGTGCATTGTTTACGTCATATGAAAAAGAATGACATTACTATAATCGAATTCATTAGCAATAACACGAATTAATAAAACACATTTTAATTTGTGAGGATTGGGCGATTAAAAATTGATTGGGCCGTATAGGATTCGAACCTATGACCCTGAGATTAAGAGTCTCCTGCTCTACCAACTGAGCTAACGGCCCATATTATAAAAACCACTTACAATTTAATAGCAACAAGTATTCTATCTGTCAACTGACAAATAAATTAGAAAATAGTCTTATATCATTTATAGCCATCAAGCAAAAAGCCAATCACTGATAACGAAAATCTTTGTATGATAGTATGATTTTAACCGCAAATTTAATTGACTGAAATGTTGAAACTATTTGATGCTCATTTTCATATCATTGATTATCGTTTTCCTCTAATCGCTAATCAATCCTATCTTCCTCCTGAATTTACTGTTGAAGATTATCTCCAACGTGCAAAGCCCCTGAATATTTGTGGAGGAGCTGTGGTTTCAGGTTCATTTCAAGCCTTTGACCAAACCTATCTGCTAACGGCTTTATCGGTTTTAGGCCCAAACTTTGTGGGGGTTACTCAATTACCTGCCACTGTAAGTGATGAAGAAATTATTCAATTAAATCAACAAGGTATTCGAGCGGTTCGTTTCAATCTCAAGCGTGGAGGCTCAGAAAGTATCCATCAGTTAAAGTATTTTGCTCATCGTATTTATGAAATGGTAAGGTGGCATGTAGAGATTTATGTTGACTCAAAGGAGCTTGGCGATTTGACTAATCTGTTATTGGAATTGCCAGCTGTCAGTATTGATCATTTAGGATTATCACAATCAGGATTTTCCGAGTTACTCCATCTGGTGAAACATGGCATCAAAATAAAAGCTTCAGGTTTTGGGAGAGTCGATTTTGATGTTAAAAAAGCACTGCAAACCATTGCCCAAATTAATCCAGACGCTTTGTTATTTGGTACAGATTTACCCTCCACGCGGGCTCCCCGCCCTTTTCTGGATAGTGACATTCAATTAATCCAGGATCTATTTGATGAGGAGCTGACAGAAAAAATTCTGTACAGAAACGCGTGTAATTTTTACAGTAAAAACAAACCTCTTGCATAAGCTGATTATTTTGTTTTACGCCAAGGTGAAAACGTCTCGGCGAGCATAGTTTAGATGCAGTAAATCAGTGCCGCAGAAACGTTTGCAAGGCAGCATTAAAAAGATAAAGACTGGTTATGCAAGAGCTCTATTGGTTCAAAGCGAGGTTTGCACCTTTTGTTCCCCAGCTTTCCTGTTTCTAAGTCCATCGTCCTCTTCTGTAGGTGAAGTTGTAAATATCCCCAAGCTCCCGTGGCTGGCTGCTGTAAAATCAAGGCGGGCTTTTTGATATTGTTTACAAATCTCTTTCTGAAGTTCAACAGGCATCATACCGACAGCACCATACACTTTGACATTACCGCTTGGTTTCTTTCCAGGGGGATAATTTTTAACATCAATCACCGCCTCTCTTAAATCCTTGATAAATTGCTTTTCGAAACCTTTCACCAATGTATGCACATGAGTCAGGCATAAGTGAAAACCATCCGGATTTTGTAGCAAATTAAGCTTCCACCCCCTCTTCTCCAATTCATCGGCAATGAAATGAGCATTGCAAGTGTTACTTCTAAAACCCAGGATGGACCATTGAGGGTTACCATAAATATAAATGTCTTCACTGGTCAATCCCTTACCTTCCTCCAGTAATTCCGTCAATTCTTTTTGAATCGCATTGCGTAATGTGATAATGCTTTTGGCGATTTCCTGATATTTATTTTTCCCATAGTAAGACAAAGTAGCATAGACTTCCGCAACCCGAGCCCCACTGGTTGAACCATCGAGAATTCCTGGTGTAGCATACAATCCACCTGACCAGTTTAATGCGGCATAAACCGATAAAGCAGGCGAATCCTCACTAAAAAGACAAACAGAGGTGCCTTTAGGACAACAGCCATATTTATGCAAATCGGCTGAAATGGAAGTCACTCCAGGTACTCTAAAATCCATAGGATCTGATGAGGTGTCTAAAAAAGCCGTTAAAAATCCACCCAGACAGGCATCCACATGAAAAGGAACATTTTTTTTCTTTGCCAATTGACCTAACTCAGAGACAGGATCATGAATTCCATTCATGAAAGAGGGAGCCGATCCAACGATTACAGCAGTGTTTCGGGAAATATAGGAACTCATGGCATTGGGATTCACCGCACCTGTTTTTTTATCGACAGGCACTGTAATTAATATTGCTCCCGTTAATTCGGCTGCTTTTTTAAATGCAGCATGTGCGGTTTCAGGTACGACAATTTCCGGATAGTCAATCCCTTTTGCTCTTGCACGAATAACATAAGCGGCCATCGCCTCAATAATGCTGGTCGTTCCCCCATGAGTTAATAATCCATAACCTTCTTTTGAACCATGAAACAGATTTTGACACCAGCGAATCACCTCCGCTTGCATTGCGTTAATTCGAGGCCATTTATCATGCAAAGGATTAGTGAGAGCGGTTGCCCCATAAACTTCTTTAAGAAGTTCAGTAAGTTCCTTGGGGTGAATAGCGTATAAAGCTCCTGAGTCTTTACCATCCCCTCTTCCAACAAGAAATTCCCTCTCAGAACCGTCATTGGTTACGGATAAGAAATCAAAATGACATTTTTTTACATCCACATCAAATGCGCTCAAAATGTCTTCGGGAGAAAGCCCTTTCTCCGGTATTTCATCTCTGAGAGTCATACCGGAACGCTGAATTCTCAATTTTTCTCTTGTTGAAGCAAGTTCTTTATTGAGCTCTTTCTCAATGATCTGATTCACACCAGGTAAATTTTTTGCCAAGGCGTAAGCACTATCAATAATGCGCTGCTTCATACTGGCGTTATTACGGCTACGATACCATCTGGAAATCCATGGGTCATTATATTGATTATAAAGAAAATAAAGAGCGGCTGTACCTAATATGATTTGATGCGCTGGAGTATCTTGTAATAATTCATCTAAAGAACTGACTGCTGCTGTTAATAAATCTGAAACAAAACCAAACATTGAACATATCCTTACGAACAAAATGATGGATAATAGTCACTTTGCATAAAAAAATAAAGATCAGTCGATACGTGTCCGTATAACAAAAACACTCTGGTATTTTGCTTGGGCCGGATGATCTCCTAATGCAAGATATAATATTCACGGCATTAGGCATAATACGTCTTTATAAGCTAAACTAAGCTTATCCACTGGATCATAACTTACTACTATATTGAATATCAGGGATAGATAACAATGAACAAAATGTTGGCATTGATCCTACAATTACTGGCAATCATTCTTATTCCTGCCCTCATTTCCTGTAGTTCAGAATCCAATAAGCCAGCAGGGCAAATTTTGGCGGAAGTTGATGTCGCGCTTCCAGTAAAAAAGAAAATTGTAGAATGGGATGAATACACTGGACGATTTCAAGCAGTAGAGGAAGTCGATGTTCGCGCTCGGGTCACTGGTTATCTTGAGGCGATCAAGTTCAAGGATGGTCAAACGGTAAAAAAAGGAGATGTTTTATTCGTTATCGATCAACGCCCCTTCAAATATGCTCTGGCAAGAGCGGAAGCTCAATACGCATTAGCCAAAGCGCAATATGAACGTGCCATAAAACTTCAAAAAGAGAAATTTATTTCCGCTGAAGTGATAGATCAACGATTTCAAGACGTACAAGTTGCTGAAACCAGAGTGCAGGAAGCAAAATTGAATCTGGAATTTACTGAAATCAAAGCTCCCATCAGTGGCAAAATAAGTCGCGATTTTGTGAGTGTGGGTAATTTAATCCGCATGAACGACACGGTCTTGACTAAAGTAGTTTCTGTTGATCCCATTTATTTTTATTTTGAAACCAGTCAAAATGATTTGCTCAAATACATACGTCTTGAACGTGCAGGAAAAAGACTTAGTTCTGAGAAAGAACCCACGCCCGTCTTAATTAAATTACCTGATGAAAAGGATTATCTTCATCAAGGGGTAGTAGATTTTTTGGATAATGTGATCGACTCAGGCACAGGAACCATTCTTGCCAGAGCACTTGTACCTAATCCTGATAACGTCATTTATCCTGGCCTGTTTGCACGTGTAAAATTAGTTGGAAGTGGGGAATATGAAGCAATTTTACTCCCCGATAAAGCAATCAATACGGACCAAGCCCGTAAATTTGTGTATGTGGTTGATAATGAAAATAAAGTGAAGCGAGTATATGTGGAATTAGGGCCACTACGCGAAAGTGGGTTTTACATTATTCGAAGTGGATTGAAAGGGAATGAAAAAGTTGTCATTCATGGAATTCAACGTATTCATGGCGCAAACCAGGAAGTTAAGCCTGTGATGATTGAGGTAACCGAAAATTAAACCGGTTGTGTATTGGAATCCTGTTCATTCGATAGAATTTAATACTGCATAAAGCATACAACGTTTTACAGTGTAGCCAACACGAAAAGGATTTACTGGATGAAAATAGCTCTTTTCTTTATTGATAGGCCTGTATTCGCAACAGTAATCTCCATCATCATTGTTATGGTGGGGGTATTGTCCTATTTCAACTTACCAATAGAACAATACCCGCAAGTAGTTCCTCCTACGATTCAGGTACAAGCTTCTTATCCTGGAGCCAATGCAAAAACAGTAGCTGAAACTGTTGCAACACCGATTGAACAGGAAGTTAACGGCGTAGAAAACATGTTATATATGGATTCCCAATCCACTGATGATGGCCAAATGCGTCTGACTATTACTTTTAAGCTCGGAACAGATCTGGATCAGGCACAGGTACTGGTACAAAACAGGGTGGAAGTTGTGGAACCCAAATTACCAGAGGAAGTCCGCCGCTTAGGGATCACTACTAATAAAAACTCGCCTGATTTGATGTTAGTAGTGAATCTTTACTCCCCTAATGGCCAATATGATCAAACCTATATTGGCAATTACGCTATTTTGCATATACGCGATAAAATCAGACGAATTGAAGGTGTGGGTAATGTCCTCGTATTTGGAGCCAGTGAATATGCCATGCGCATTTGGCTCAATCCCGATTTAATGAATACTTTTAATTTAACCGCGAATGATGTTTTAGCGGCTGTTCGTGCTCAAAACGTGCAAGTCGCCAGTGGTAAGCTTAATTTGCAACCCCAAAAAAACCAATACGGCTTCGAGTACCATATTGAAACCAAAGGGCGCCTGGTTAAAAAAGAAGAGTTTGAGAATATTATTGTCAAATCAGGCGAAAATGGACGTATCGTTCGCCTGAAAGACATCGGTCGTGTCGAGTTAGGTACACAAAATTATCTGACGAAAGGTTATTTAGACAAATACCCTGCTGTAGCATTACCTATTTATCAACGCCCGGGAACCAATGCATTAGCCACAGCGCAAGAAATCATTAAGACTATGAAATCGATTGCCAAAGATTTCCCCCCGGGGATTACCTATGACATTGCCTATAACCCCACTTTATTTGTTCAACAATCAATTGATGCTGTATTCCATACCATTTATGAAGCGATTGCTCTCGTTGTACTCGTTATTTTAATTTTTCTACAGACCTGGAGAGCCTCTGTCATTCCTATAGTAGCTATTCCTGTATCATTGATAGGAACTTTTGCCGTAATGCAGGCTATTGGATTTTCATTGAATTACTTAACTTTATTTGGTTTGGTTCTTGCCATCGGTATTGTGGTTGATGATGCCATTGTCGTTGTTGAAAATATGGAGCGCAATATCCAGGCAGGCATGAATCCCCGTGACGCAGCCAGAAAAACCATGACAGAAGTAGGATCGGCATTGGTCGCGATGGGACTGGTATTAATTGCCGTATTTTTACCTACCGTTTTTCTGGAAGGAATTTCCGGACGGTTTTATCAACAATTCGGTACAACGCTTGCAGTCGCGACTGCCATTTCTGTTTTTGTCTCGTTAACCCTGACTCCAACCATGGCGGTGTTATTGCTGCGTGCTCATCACGAAACATTACAACAAGAAGAGTTAGCCTGGTGGAAAAAGCCAGTATATGGATTTTTACATGGATTTAATCGACTAATGGAAGGATTTTCCCGTCAATATGGGAAATTGGTTGCCAACATCACACGTAAAACCACTTTAATGATCATTGCTTATGGTATTTTTATTTCCATCACACTACTTCTTTTTGTTTACGTGCCGCGCGGGTTTATACCAAGACAAGACCAGGGTTATTTTATCGTTGCAATTCAATTGCCAGCAGGAGCTTCTTTGAGCCGTACTGATGCAGTCATCAACAAAGCAGTCAACAAAATATTGGCCATTCCTGGTATTGCTCATACCGTTAGTTTTACAGGCTTTTCTGGTGCCACATTTACTAACTCCTCCAATGCCGGGGCAATTTTTACTCCTTTACTGTCATTTGAAGAGAGACAACGCATGGGGATAAATTATAACGACATTCTTAAGCGTTTAAGACAGGAATTAAGTACAATCAAAGAAGCCCTCATCGTGGTTATTCCTCCTCCTCCAGTCCGCGGTATTGGAAATGCAGGTGGTTTTAAAATGATGCTTCAAGACAGAGGCGGCCGAGGCCTTGATGTATTAATGGAAGCAGCAGCGACAATGGTCAATGCGGCCAATCAGGAAAAAGCCACCACATCAGTATTCACTTTTTTTGAAAATTCAACGCCAAGACTTCACTTGAAACTGGACAGAGAAAAGGTGGAGCGGCTTAACGTGCCTTACGCGAATGTTGTTGAGGCACTGGAGGTTTACCTGGGTTCTGTTTTTATTAACGAATTCAATTATCTGGGACGTACTTTTCGTGTTATTGCGCAAGCTGATTCAGAATATCGCCATACCGAAGACGATATTTTACGAATTAAAGTCAAAAGCAACAACGGAGACATGGTGCCTATAGGGTCAGTTGCACAAATAGAAAATACCGTTGCTCCTTCGCGCATGCCTCGTTTCAATCTGTATCCTGCTATTGATTTGCAAGGTGACGTTTCCCCAGGATACAGTTCTGATGAAGCATTGGCCACAATGGAAAAACTGGCTCAGAACAATCTTCCAGACGGTATTGGTTATGAGTGGACAGAAATAGCCTATCAACAGAAAATGGTAGGTAATACTGCGGCAATCGCCTTTACTCTGGGTGTTATTTTCATTTTCCTTGTCCTTGCCGCTCAATATGAAAGCTGGTCTTTACCTTTAGCTGTCATATTAATTGTACCGATGTGTCTCTTTTCATCCATGCTGGGAGTTAAAATTCTGGGTATGGAAAATAATATTATGACCCAGATTGGTTTTCTGGTACTGATTGGACTTGCATCGAAAAATGCCATTCTGATTGTGGAGTTTGCCAGACAACTTGAAAACCGGGGTTATAATCTCTGGAAGGCCGCCATTCAGGCGGCAAAACTTCGCCTGCGCCCAATTTTGATGACGTCATTCGCATTTATTCTCGGTGTTTTTCCTTTGATTATCGCAACAGGAGCCGGAGCTGAAATGCGTCGGGCACTGGGTGTTGCTGTATTCAGTGGCATGCTGGGAGTGACTTTTTTTGGTTTGGTATTTACGCCTTTATTTTATGTTTTGATTAGTCGCTTGAGCAAATATAAAAGGAAATTGACCAAGCCTTAAAACTAAAATAGTCTTTTAGAAATCTGTCTTTTAAAAATCAATAAGTTTTTTATAAATAGACTATAGTTTAAAAATAGAGACTGTATTCTTTAGAAATTATTCTTATGAGGATATATGACTTCTTCAACTTCTGGAAAAAATAATCAACAAAAGTATCCTTTACCAACTTATTCTTCTGATTCACCCCCCCGGCGTGAAGATTTGTTCAATCTTTCATCTTACCCAGTTCTTGATGTACAGGAAGCCATTAAATTTACATTAACCGAAGAAAATCTTGCCGAGATGCTTCATACGATGCTCAATCACTCATTACCAGACGAAGTAGCTGAAATGAAAAAGTTTCATGACTTTGGGGATTGGGGAAAAACCCAAGACATAGCCCATAAAATTAAAGGCGGATGCGTTTATGTCGGTACAGTACAAATGAAAATGGCTTGTCAATATTTTGAACGCTATTGGAAATCAGGAGATACTGACTTGTTAGAAGCATTATATCAACAAATCCTCAATACAATTGAAGAAAATGTCCATTATATAAGAAAGTGGCTGGACAAGCGAAAATAAAATGAAATCTATCGACACAATAGAAAGCTAAAATCCAAAAGACTATGATTCAATTTTCTTCTATAGAGGAGAATACATTATGCATTCCTACCTATTACCTAATAATCAATCCAAACTCATTGTTTTAATAATCCTTCTGAGACAAAAGAATGCATGTAATTCTCCTTTTGAACGACTCAATCCTTCCTCTGTTCACCTAAATTTTGTATATTTTTTGAACCAAAGAAACCTTTTTTGAAAAATTACTATATAATTTCACCAAATTATGTGTTTTATTTTAATTAAGGCCTCGAAAGTATGGAATTAAAAAAGCAAGATTTTAATTATACGGTAATTGACCTTTTTGAAGCACAAGTCAAAAAAAATCCAGAATTTCTTGCTCTTAAAGACAAGACAACTGCGTATAGCTACCTCGCATTAAATGAAAAAGCAAATCAATTTGCTCGAAGTTTGAAAAAAAAATCGGTTAAAGAAGGCGATTTTGTTGCCATTTTATTAGATCCAGGCGTTGAATTTTTTATTTGTATCCTTGCTATCATAAAACTTGGTGCCATTTATGTACCACTCGACACCCTGGCACCATCAACACGTTTGCATGAAATCGTTAAAGACGCCAATCCTGGAGTTGTGATTACCCATGATGAATACCAACCTCTCATCGAAGGAGTTGATACTGAAATCTATCTGATCAAACAACTCCATTTAGAATCATTAAGTCAATCAAAGAAAAATATTAAAAACACAGTCATACCAACATCCCCTTTGTATATGATTTATACTTCAGGATCCACCGGCAAACCCAAAGGGGTGGTTGTTCCTAACAGAGCAGTGGTAAATCTTGCCGTAATTGATAATATCATCGCGATACAGAATGGCGAAAAAGCAGGTCAATTCTGCAACCTGGCTTTCGATGGTAGTGTATTCGAAACATGGGTTGCTCTTTTAAACGGCGCAGCATTGCACATTATCCCTAATGAAGCCAGAAGAAACCATAATCAATTAAAAAAGATTATTAAAGAATTTCAAATCAAGTACTTACTGATTCCAACCGGCTATTTCCATCAGCTGATGAAATCATTTCCAGAAACCTTAGATCTTTTACATACCATTTCCTTTGGCGGTGAGCAAGTGAATGCTCACCTATTGAAAAATTTTATTGATTATAGAAAAAAGGCGGATATCCCCACAAAACTGGTTAACGTATATGGCCCAACAGAGGCTACCGTTTTCTCAAGCTGCAATATTATCCATAGCGAAAAAGAATATACAGACGAACAACTTGCAAGTATAGGATTTAAAACGGCCAACACAAAAACCTATATTCTTGATGAAAATCGCCACCGTACAGCAGAAGGAGAACTTTGGGTCAGTGGGGTACACTTGGCTCTGCATTACCATAACAGCCCGGAGCAAACAAAAGAAAAATTTGTTAAGAACCCTTTTTCACGCAACGAACTCTATTCAAGAATGTATAGAACCGGTGATAAAGTCCGTCAGTTACCTTCTGGTGAATTATTATACTTGGGGCGCGTTGATGATCAGGTAAAAATTGGCGGCTTCAGGATCCATTTAACTGAAGTCGAACAAGAACTCATGAATCATGAGGCCATAAGCCTTGCTGCTGTAACCGTAGAAATCGGTGGTGGAGCACACAAATTTCTTACTGCATACCTGGTCTTTAAATCAAAGGACATCATTGTTGATGCCGATGAAATTAGAAGTTTTCTGAGTCGAAAACTACCGCCTTATATGTTACCCGCCAAATACGTCATGGTAGAAAAGTTACCTCTAACTGCCGTGGGTAAAATTGATAAAGCCAAATTAGATAAAATAGCTCATACCGATTTATCATTTCATATCGACACATCATCATCGAACCCTATTGAAGAAACAATAAAAAATATCTGGCGACATCTTTTAAACCGCTCAAGTATTGAGTCTCACAAAAATCTCTTCGAATTAGGAGCAAATTCATTACTCATTACGGAAGCATGCGCTCAAATTAACAAGGAACTACAGTGTGATTTACAGATAGTTGACATGCTGACCCACCCGACTATCCACAAATTGAGTCGCTTTCTTGAAGGTGATTTGGATAAACATCTCGCACGAAAAATAAAAAAAACGCCCTCACAGAATATTGCAATAGTTGGTATGAGCTGTCGCTTTCCCAAGGCTCGAAATATAGATGAATTCTGGCATAATTTGTGTTACGGGAAAGATTGTCTTACTCGTTTTGACGAAAATACTATCCCCACCTATCTTTTGGCTAACGAAGACTATGTGCCTGTAAAAGGAATCTTGGAAAATAGCGATCATTTTGACGCGCATTTTTTTGGCTTCAGTCCCATTGATGCCAAAATTACTGACCCGCAACATCGTATCTTTCTTGAGTGTGCATGGGAAGCTCTTGAACATGCGGGTATTGCCCCAAGCAAACTGGACTCTAAAATCATCAGTGTCTTTTCGGGAATGACCGATAGCACATATCTCAATGAAAATTTACTTAAAAGCCAATGGTTTTGTAATGAGTTTGATCAATTTCAGCAAAGAATAGCTACAAGCATGGGAATGCTTAGCACCCAAATTTCCTATCGGCTCAATTTCAAAGGGCGTAGCGTTAATATTAATACCGCTTGCTCTACAGGTTTGGCTACAGTAGATCATGCCTGTCAAGAATTAATACTGGGACAAAGTGACATTGCACTGGCTGGTGCAAGCTCCATAGTCGTTCCTGAAACACAGGGATACTTTTTTCAAAATGGCAGTATTGTCTCACCCGATGGATACTGCAGACCTTTTTCATCTGAAGCAAACGGTACTGTTTTTTCCAATGGCGTTGGCGTCATTGTTCTAAAACGGTTAGAAGATGCAATAAAGAATCACGATACAATCTATGCCATCATCAAGGGAAGAGGAGTAAATAACGATGGAATAGACAAGTTGGGTTTCACTGCACCGAGTATGAGCGGCCAGATATCATGCATTCGGGATGCTCTTCAACAAGCCCAGATTAGTGCAGAGGAAATCAATTTTCTTGAAGCGCACGGAACAGCAACCGCATTGGGTGATGTGATTGAAATAAAGGCATTAACCTCTGTCTATCGAGAACAAACTGATAAAACCGAGTTTTGTGCTTTAGGCTCGGTTAAAGCAAATATTGGACATACTGATGTAACAGCAGGTATTGCTGGTATTATTAAAACAGCTCTCTGCCTTTATCATAAGAAAATACCACCTCTTATTCATTATAAAAAACCAAATCCCGATTTGGCACTGCCCGAAAGTCCTTTTTTTGTCAATACGGAAACCTTGGATTGGAACACGTCTTCAAAACGCTATGCCGCAGTAAGCTCTTTTGGAATAGGTGGCACCAACACTCATATGATTTTATCAGAACATGAACATGAGGAAAAAGTGACTTCTGTTTCTCCCTTAAAAGAGGAATTAATACTTCTTTCAGCAAAAACAGAAAAGGCATTACAGAAAAGTACTTACAATCTCAAGAACTATTTAAAAAAATGTGACGACTCTCATCTTGGGAATATAGCCTATACGCTCCAAAGAGGCAGAGAAGATTTTCAATGGCGTCAATTTGCTGTTGGTAAAACAGTAGAAGAGATAAGCATCGAATTAAAAAAGAAAAACCCTTTATTTTTTAATGAAGAGACTCATCACAGCATTACATTTATGTTTAGTGGACAGGGAATGCAATATCCTCAAATGGCTATGGAATTATTTGAAACAATGCCACTTTTTGCAAAATACATGACCTTAGGATCAAAGATTGCACAAACTTATTTACATCATGATTTGCTTTCTATTCTCTTTGAATCCAGCTCAAAGAAACTCAAAGAAACTCAATACGCTCAACCTGCGCTATTTATTGTGGAATATGCTTTGGCAAAGGTCCTTATAGAGTGCGGTGTAATACCAGAGATGCTAATCGGTCATAGCATTGGCGAATATGTTGCAGCCTGCCTTGCTGAGGTTTTTTCTTTTGAAGATGGGATCGCTTTGGTGTGTGAACGAGGGCTATTAATGTCAAAGGCACCAAAAGGTGCCATGCTGTCTCTCGAAGCAACACGAGATCAGCTGGATGGCTTTCTGAAAATGGTTGATGTTGATATTGCTTTACATAATGCCACCAATCATTTTGTTTTATCAGGCAGTGAATCTGAGATTGAGAAATTAGAAAATTATCTGGCTACTCATAAAAAACCATTTCAAAAATTGAAAGTAAACCACGCGTTCCATAGCCGTTTTATGGAATCCATTGAAATACCTTTTAAAGAGATGTTTACTAACATAAAATTATCGGCACCCCAAATACCGGTTATTTCCAATGTAACTGGAGACTGGCTCTCGGCAAGTGAAGCAATTAATCCGGATTATTGGTATAGACACCTGCGTGAAACTGTGCGATTTTGCCAGGGAATCAATCGCATACTTCAAGACAAACACCCCATATTTGTCGAAGTAGGTCCTGGACAAAGCTTATATGGATTTGTGAAAGAAATATCACATAAAAAGGCAAATGCTCTTTTTACACTTCCTGGTTATCAAAAGAATACATCTGACCGGTTTCAGTTGCTCACAGCATGCGGTGAACTATGGGCAAAAGGAGTAAACATTCGTTTAGAGCCTCTGGTAGAAACGGACAATCGAAGACTTATTCCCTTACCTACTTACCCTTTTCAAAGACAACGATATTGGGTCGAGCCGGATAAAAAAAACATTGCTGTCAATGAAACCTGCTCTTTTTATAAACCTGTATGGTCTCATGAAAAAATAGCTCTTGTCATTCCTGCTCATCTTAAAAATTTTGACTATGTCATTTTCAAAGATAAATCAGGAATAGGTCAGAATATAATTAATATACTAAAAAATCATGACATCGAGCCCATTATTATTGAACCAAGTCAGGAATTCAGGCGATTATCAAAAACTCATATCAATATCAATCCAGGAGAAAAATCAGATTACAATCAATTAGTTTCAGTGCTAAAAAATACTCTGCGCAACCCAATTATTTTTCATTGCTTTTCATGTGATGGTTCTGAGGAAGACTTTCTTGATGCACAGCAAATTGAAAATGGGTTAAATCTCGGGTTTTATAGTCTCCTCTATCTGACTCAGGCATTTTTAAATGATTTGGGAACCAATATGCCAATTCACTTGGCAATCATTACTACAGGCACACAAAATGTTATTGGTGCTGAGAAAATATCTCCAATTAATGCCAGCCTGGTTGGGGCTTCGCGCGTCATCCCACTGGAACATCATAATATTTCATGTGCATTGTTCGACATTCATTTATATGAAACAACCCAAAATATTACCAATGTTGTTATCGACATTGTCAATTCTTCGACACAAGTAGTAAAAGATCTCCCCTGCCAGTTAACTGCCTATAGAAATGGTTATCGCTGGGAACTCTCTTATTCCTCAAATCACAGCAAAACTGTTTTACAACGTTTAACAGATAATGGTATCTATTTAGTTACAGGAGGCTTGGGGGGGATTGGGCTATCACTGTGCCATAGCATCTTGAAAAATACGAAACACCCAACATTCATTCTTTGCTCCAGAAAGCCTGTAATCGATGAATCAGACTGGGAAAAAATAGCAACAGATACTACTCATCCCTATCACCATAAGGCATTACAACTACAAAAATTAAAAAAAAATGGAGCAACTGTTGTTTGTTATCAAGCCAATATTGGAAATGATAAAGATGTCGATCGTTTAATTACATTTTGTAAATCCAGATTTAAAACAATTAACGGTCTCATTCATGCTGCAGGAGTTGCCGGTGGCGGTTTGTTACAACTGAAAACAAAAGAAAGTGCCGATAATATTTTGTTACCGAAAATCCATGGTACCTATTACCTGGCAAAAGCATTACGTCAATTCCATCTTGATTTCGTTGTTTTCATGTCCTCAATCGCATCGATTACAGGAGAGAGAGGACAAATTGATTATTGTGCGGCAAATGCCTGCCTGGATGCTTTTGCAAACAGCAATCTATTTCATACACAATGTTTGCTTAGTATAAACTGGAACACCTGGTGTGATATAGGAATGAGTGTAGAAACCCAAAGGCCGGAAGATATCGATTTTTTTGCTCGGGGAAATACTATCAATCCATTACAAGGACAAGAATTATTTTTAAAAGCACTCTCTAACCCTTGCTCCAATCTCATTGTCTCGAACTATAGTATTGAAGACTATTCCAGATTGATACTGGATAATAATCCTGTTGATGCTGAAGAACATAAAGTCTCTCGCGACACGTTTAGCATGAATCACGAATTTTGTGCTCCACAGGGAAGCATTGAAAAGCGTCTTGCAAAATTATGGCAAGATAATCTTCATATTGTCGAAATTGGTAGAAACGATGATTTTTTTGCTTTAGGAGGCCATTCGCTAAAAGCATTAAATCTCATCGAGAACATTAATTCTATTCTAGGAGCCAATTTATCTATTCAACATTTATATCAAGCGCCAACTATTGCCAAGCTTGCTGAAATAATCAGTTCAAACAACTCTGAGAATCAAATTGATATTGTAATACCCCTAAAAAAGACGAGTTCAAAGCAACGCCCTTTTTTCTTCTGTCATCCTGCAAGTGGCATGATTTATTGTTTTGACCATTTTACATCCTCATGGGACTACCCGATCCCTTTATATGGTCTTCAAGATCCAAGCATTTCTTCAGGAAAATTAATTTTTGAAAGTATTTCTTCCATGGCAAAAGCGTATACCCAGGCCATAAAGAAAATACAACCACATGGTCCCTACTATTTAGTAGGATATTCCTTTGGAGGAAGCTTGATGCATGAGGTAGCTCATCTACTCACTCAACAAAATGAGCACATCGGATTGCTTGCCATGATTGAAAGCTGGTGTACTTTTTCAAGCAAGCAAAAATCCAAAAATCATTTCATCGAGGCCTATCTATCAAAAGAATTGCAGGCTAACAGAAATTTAGCCAATTTGGCATGGGAAAGAATGGAATTACTACTCAATCATAAGCCAACTGAAATCAAGCAGGACATGGTGCTATTTAAAGCAGCCGATTTAAATCAAGACTATTTAGATATCAATGATCCAATGAATGGATGGGGACAATATAACTCAGGGCAAATTATCTGCCATACTATTAAGGCAAATCACGATACAATCATTCGTGAAGGATATCAATTTATTGCACAAAAGTTAATTGAGTACAGGGATATTGAATGAGATCACAAACCATTCGTTTGACTCAAAATGATTTTCCCATTTTTGGAAAAGCATTTTCATTAGTTAACATTTCATTTCTCGTAATCAACGAGAATATGGAATTGGAATATCTTAATGATACTGCAAAGAAAAAGCTTAAAATTAATTGGAGCTCAACCGATAGACAATCTTTTTTCCAATTATGGGAATTAGCCAATCTAACTCCAATCCTGAATAAAAAAGGCAATCTTATTCCTAACAGAGTGTTGCAAGTGGGGAATTATTCTCTCCAATGGCAAAAAACAGTCGCAATAGTCAACGAAAAACATTACATTTTGTTAATGGACAAAGATGCAGCAACAACCTCGCATCTTTTCGAAGAAATCGGGACGGCTATCTATGGTGAAATTGGATACGCACCTAAAAACAAAATTTCTGTAAAAGAATATATTCAAGAAATAACCAATTATTACACCTCCGTTATCGATAAAATTCCTTGTTATGTTTACTGGAAAAACACCCGTTTTGAATACTTGGGTTGTAATGAAATGGCAGCACAGTTTTTTGGCTTTAAATCGACATCAGACATTATTGGAAAAAATGATTTTGATCTTTTTCAAGATCATGATTTCGCTAAAAATTATCAAGATCAGGATAAGCAAGTATTTTCAACTGGTGAACCTATTTTAAAAATGCCATCCGATCTCAAAGACCGTAATGGAACGGTTACTAATACCTTAGTCAGCAAAGTACCCATAACTAACTTATCGGGAAACATAGTAGGGCTTGTTGGAATTACTGTTGATGTGACTGAATTGACAAAAGCCAAAGAAGCCGCTGAAGCAGCCAATCAGGCCAAAACAGCATTTATTGCCAATATGAGTCATGATATTCGCACACCACTTACCGGGGTTATTGGAATGTCTGAATTGTTAGAAAACACAGTGAAAGACCCAGAGCAAAAGGAAGAAGCGCACATGCTTCACGATAGCGGTGAAGAACTATTAAATATGTTAAACGACATTCTGGATGATGTTCATGCTGGCTTTATGGATAAGGAAGATATCCGCATAGAAACTTTTGATTTGTATCAATGCATTGAAGATCTGGTGAAACTCGAACGCCCTACTACAGTGATGAAGCATTTGGAATTAATTGTGCATATTGGCAAATCTGTACCTCGTTATATCCAGAGTGATCGTAAAAAAATTCATAGGGTTCTTTTAAATTTATTGGGCAATGCGATTAAATTCACCCCTAAGGGTCAGATTACAATTCAAGTAGGATGCCTTGAAGCTTCCGGAAAAAACATTCATTTACAATTTAAAGTCAGCGATACAGGGATAGGTATTCCAACCAATCTTCAAGAAAAAGTATTTGAGCGTTTTTTCCGAATCAGCCCATCTTATAAAGGGATTTATAAAGGACATGGGCTTGGCTTGCATATCGCACAATCGTATGTCAACTTATTAGGGGGCCATATTGCTTTAATAAGCGAAGAAGGAAAAGGCACCACTTTTTATTTCGATATTCCATGCCAAACAGGCACACAGAAAAAAATAAAAACCAATAAGTCAACGAACAGTTCAAAAAAGACAGACTCCCCGCTCTCCACCTCATCTAACTCCCGATTAACTCATAAGATGTCATCCAAAGCCGAAGAAAATTCTCCATACGTATTATTAGTGGAAGACAACAACATTGCATTGAAAGTACTGGAGCTTATTTTATCAAACGAGAGTTATCGCTTTAAATCCGCCTCTAATGGAGAAGAAGCATTGGCATTAATTCAATCCGAGTCTTTTGATCTTGTCATTACAGATCTCGGCCTGCCTGGAATATCTGGTTGTGAACTTTCTGTTAAAATTCGTGAATGGGAAAAAAAACATTCCAAAAAGCTTCTTCCTATTATTGGATTGACTGGACACACTAAAGATTCCTCTGAAAAAGGATGCCTGGAATCTGGTATGAACAATGTGTTCACCAAACCTGTGACTCCAGAGCTAATTCACAATATAATCAATCAATATGTATTAGGAGAAAAATAAAAACCTGGTTAATTTAAAATTCACTTGATTCATATAATAATAATCAACCTACCCTATGAACCCTTCTAATAACGCATTAACTAAAGAGACAACAGGCAAATCACAATTGCAATTTACACCACTGCTTATGGATAATTAAATTACATTTAGGTCTAATTTTTGCTATAATTATTACAATGTAGCTCCAAAGGAGTTTCTGAATAATCTTCAGGAGGAAGTCAATGTCACAACAAATTGGAAATGAATTTTTTGAAGCAGATATGGACATGCACCAACATTACCTTGATATCCTAAATTGCGTACCGGATATTGTTTACTGGGTAGATAAAGATTGTCACCTGAAAGGTTGTAATCAAAATTTTATCAAGTTACTGGGCTTAAAAAAAATAGGCGATTTAAAAGGAACTCCCTATGACCAAATGGCGAAACATATGAAATGGTCAGAAAAACGGATTGAAACGTTTAAACTGGATGATATGAAAGTGCTCTTTTCAGGTGAAGCTCAGTACGATATAGAAGAAGAACCCGTATACAATAAAGATAAGGAAGCCATTTACTATAAGTCCCGCAGAGTACCATTGTTCGACAAGGAAAATAAAGTATGTGGTTTAGTAGTTGTGCTAACTGATATCACCAGACTAAAAAAATTAGAGGCGCATTTACAACAAGTTCATTCCCCGAGGAATACCAAACGTACTCAAAAGAAACGAGTGACTGAACCCAAAATATTAATGGTGGAAGATAATTTCGTTGCTCAAAAAGTTGAAGAGGCATTGCTTAAGGAACTGCAATGCCAGGTTGATATCGCAGACACAGGAGATAAAGCGTTAAACCTTTTCGACCCAGGGAAATACGATATGGTCTTTATGGATATTGGACTTGAAGACACTTCTGGTTATTTAGTAGCAAAAAAAATTCGCCAAAAGGAACAAAACACCAATTATCATGTGCCAATTATTGCCTTAACTTCATACCAGGCCGATGTGGTGAAATACGATGTTGAGGATTATTTTATGGATGGAGTGTTAACTAAACCTTTAACAAGCGAACAAGCAGACCAGTTAATCAAACATTTTGTTCATAAAGAAGATATTATGGTTTCAGGCTTAAAATCAGCAAGGGATAATTAAGATCAATTTGCTTACCAGACAATAGCTGATTTTTTTGTTAGCGCGAAATAAAATAAAAGATTGCCAAAGCCTGATAAATAGAGAAACTGTTAAATTGATACATCCGTGCCTTATATGATTGAAGTATAATCTCGCCGGCGAGGGCATTATCCTCATAAAAACAAGACACATCCCGCATAATGTGTGAGAATAGATTTCAGCCATGCCAAAGATATTTGTAATCGCTGGTTTCTTGGGTATATCTTCCCTTACAATGATTATTGATACTGGAGAATGAAGTGATATGGGATCCTGAACGTTATGTGCTTGGAAACTATATTCAAAATAAAATCAACGATGTATTTCTAAAAACAATTCACAGCAAGCTGTCTGGAAATATTTTAGATATTGGTTGCGGAGATGGGCACTATACCAGCTTGTTGGCTGGCAAGGTAAAACATGGCCAAATTCTGGGAATTGATAGCTCTGAACAAATGATCATGCACGCCAATCAACAATGGGCACGTACGGGGCTATCTTTTGAAGTTCATAACATTGAGGAATTTCACCAACCGCAATCTTTTGATTTGGCGCTCTCATTTTGGTGTCTGCATTGGACAAATATCCACATTTCTTTTCCAAATATTTTTCATCTTCTAAAAAGGGAAGGCAAATTGTATGCTGTCATGTCTTCCTTTTCCGATCACAGCATTTTGCAAACCTGGAAAGAATTGGCCAAACAAAACCTGTATAGGGATTTAACAGAACAATACATCTCTCCAATCAATGAACAGTATTTTTATGGTGTGATTAATCTTCTCAACAGATTGCCTTTTAAACGAATTAAACTTGATTTAAAAACTTGCCGTGTTCATTTGCCGCACATTGATTATTATAAGAATTTACTTCTAACAATGCCTTTCATAAAAAGAGTTCCTTCTGAAATAACAGATACACTGGTTGAGGACATGTTAAAAGCATTTCAAACTATCTGTGACAGGAAATACGGTGGTCAATTATATTATGAAACTCGCCCCATATTTTTAGAGGCTATTAAATAACTCAAGGTGTTAGGAGGCAATACCGTGCATTTAAATTTTAATACAACTCCTGGCATGAACATACCTATGGTCATTGCAAACCAGGATAATTTGAAAGCAAGCCCTACCCCTTTGTTACATTTTATTTCTGAGTATCATGACGAGATAATCCAAAAGCTCAATCAGTATGGAGCAATAGTATTAAGAGGATTTTCCTGTCAAGAAGAGAACTGCTTTTCGAAAGCAATCGAATTGTGTGCCTTAGGCACACGATGTTCGACAAGCGATTATGACTTGCCAAGAACTGTACTGGCAAATGAAATTTACACATCAAGTGACCTGCCGGCTCATATTCCCTTACCGCTGCATCACGAAAAACCCCGATCACCAAAACCACCTAATCACATCTATTTTTGCTGTATCATCCCGCCTCAGGAAGGCGGTGGAACAATCTTTGCCAACGCTGAAGAAATATGGATAGATATGCCCCAAGACATTCAGAACAAGATTCTTGAATACGGTGTCCAATACAAGCAATTTTTTCATGGGCACTCTGTAAAATATCGTGTATTAAGAAAAATTCTGGGAAACCATTGTGCTCGAAGTTGGGTTGATTATTTTGGCACAGAAGACAAAACTCAAATAGAACAAAATTTAACTCAAAAGCAGGTAGTATGGGATTGGATAAATCATGGGATTGATTTGATAATACTAAATTATTTGCCCGGAGCATTAAAGCATCCTCTAACTGATAAAATAGCCTGGTTTAATTCATCAGCTTATTTGAATTATTATTCGAATTTGAATTATGGTGAATTAAAAAACCTGCGTTCATTCAAATATTGGGCAAGCCGGTATCTTATCCTGAAAGATATGCTTCCCATGATCTGTCATTATGGTAATGGCCAAGAGTTTTCTGCAAAAGAAATATCTGAAATTAACCAAGTTATTCAGCGTCATACTCGTGTTTTTCATTGGCAAAAAGGAGATTTCATGATTGTGGATAATTTTACTTTTATGCATGGCAAACAAGCTCATGTTGGAGAAAGATTATTGTATTCATGCATGACGGCTTATTAATGCAGGTTTATTTTTATCCGCTCCCTCACGGTCGCAGCTCGGACTATGGTTCAAAAACTGAGCCGCGACCGTCAGGGAGCGGATATAGTATTCCCATACAAAATCTTGCTGAATTCTGGCTATACTTAAGGTAAATAGACCTTCCAGGTTAATTTGTTTATACTCAAATTCTCTCTCTGTTATGGTTGTTTTTATTATAACTCTTTGCCAGACAAATAATTTTTGTGCGTAGCCAGGCACTTTCAGGAGCATTGTAAGTGGTAAACGTAACTATGAAAAACAAAACCAAAGACCTTTTGAATGAACCCATTGCCATCATTGGGATGAATTGTCAATTTCCTGGGATTGATTCGGATATAGAAGATGTTAGTGCCTTTTATGACATGCTGATGAAAGGGCAAACACCAATCAAAGATGTGCCTGAAAATCGCTGGAATATTGAAGAGTACTATAGTGCTGACAGAAAAAAAGCAGATAAAATTATTAGCAAAAAAGGCGGTTTTTTAGATAACACCCATTTATTCGATGCTGCTTATTTTAAAATATCTTCTGCCGAAGCGAAGCAAATAGATCCTCAACAACGCCTTTTTCTCGAAGTGGCTATTCGAGCTTTAAATGATGCCAATATCCCGCTAGACTCTTTAAAAGACTCTAACAGCGGAGTTTATTGCGGCATTTCCACACACGAATACAGCCAACTGAACTATAAAGACCATATCAAATTTAATGCCTACACACCCATTGGAATAGCGAACAGTGCTGCTGCTGGCAGGCTCTGCCATTTTTTGAATTTAAAAGGACCCAGCATGGCTGTTGATACAGCATGCTCTTCTTCGTTCACTGCACTCTATCTAGCGGCCACCGCATTGAGAAACCAGCAATGTGATATGGCAATTGTAGGAGGCGTCCATTTGAGTCTCTGTCCTGAAAGTTTTGTCGGATTAACCAAAGCCAATATGCTGTCAGCGACAGGGCAATGCAGCAGCTTTGACAGCAAAGCGGACGGCTTTGTTCGTAGCGAAGGTTGCGGAGTGGTTATTGTTAAACGCCTAAGTGACGCCATACGAGACAATAACAAAATCTATGCACTCATCAAAAGCATGGTTATTAATCAAAATGGCGATGGAACAGGCCTTGCAGCCCCCAGTACTAATGCCCAAATTGCCATGCACCAAGCCGCATTGGAACATGCCCATTTAACTGCAGGTGAAATTGATTATATTGAAACCCACGGAACAGGCACAACAGTAGGTGATCCCGTCGAATTTAATGCGATCCAAAGCATTCACCAAGGGCATCACTCTCCTCAAAAACCCTTGATAGTAGGGGCACTGAAAAGTAATATAGGCCATACTATTTCATCATCAGGCATTGCTTCTTTAATTAAAGTACTTTGCTCTTTGCAAAATGAAGCGATTCCCCCCAATTTACATTATTCAAACCCGAACAGCTTGATTGATCCCGAAAGTATCCCTGCGCTTCTACCCGTTGAAACAGTTCCTTTTCTCAAACTCAAAAATAAAAAAAGATATGTCCAGGTATCTAATTTCAGCTTTACAGGCACGAATGTAAGTGTCATTTTGGAAGAAGCGCCTGAGTTGAAATCACACGAGTCAAAGCAAGACGACAATGAACCAAAATGTTTTGTTGCCTCAGCTAATAGTGAACTCTCATTGAAACAATTGATGTCACGCTACGAGCATTATTTGAAAAACTCATCTTCCAACTTGAGAGACATATGCCATACCTTGATCAATTGTCGAGACCATTACAAATTTCGCTGCGCCATCATTGTAAACGATAAAAAAGAACTCATTAAAAAAATGGAATCGAAAGACTATGAAATAACAAAAGTCACTCTACAAAATAACCCCAGAACGGTATTGAATGATGCCAAACTAATTTACGAAGTTTATTTATCCGGCATTAATATCAGCACTGATAACAAAAATACCGTTTACAATAAAGTGGATTTACCACTCTACTATTTTGACAGAAAGCCCTATTGGCATGAAGTCAGAAAACAGGTCAAGAATGATCATTGGCTGGATTCTTTATATCAACAACCGATGGAACAACAAGTTGAAACCATCAAAGCAGAGCTCACCTCTCAAATCAAAGATCTTTTAAAGAAAGACAATATAGATCCGCATCAGGATTTGGAAACCCTTGGTCTAACTACACCCTTATTGGAATCCCTAGATCAAATTCTTCAGGATATGCTTTCTCCTCGATATCAAGTGCCTTCTCTCTTATCTTTACGCTACCTAACCGTAGATAAGCTGGCAAGACATTTACAAAAAATAATCATGCCGCCTGTCGTTTACCGGCAACCGTCAATTAATGTACTCAATGTTGAACCTATCGCAATTGTAGGCATGAGTTGCCGCTTCCCCAAGGCAGCCAATGTGGATGAGTTCTTATCTTTGCTGGAAAAAGGCGAAAGTGGCATGATCGATATCCCTTTAGAGCGTTGGGATAACGAGAAATTTTACGACCCGGATGTCGATGCCTTAGGAAAACTATACATCAAGCAACTGGGCTTCATTGATCATGTCAACCATTTTGATGCGGAGTTTTTCAATATCAGCCCGCGTGAGGCTAAGCTCATGTCACCTCAATTGCGTGTTTTTATGGAAACCAGTTACCATGCGCTAGAAGATGCCAATTTGCCCCTTGATGCAGTCAAAGACACCAATACAGGAGTTTTTGTCGGAGTAGGCACTAATGAATATCCCCGAGTTTTAGCTTATCAAGGTGTTACCTTAGAAGATTTGAATATTTACTTTGCGACGGGGAATGTTTTAAATGCGCTGGCCGGCCGTGTAGCCTATTCCTTTGACTTTCATGGCCCAATACAAGCAATAGATACCGCATGCTCATCCTCCATGACAGCCATACACAATGCCTGCCTGAGTCTGCAATCTGGTGACTGTAATATGGCTCTTGCTGGCGGTGTGAACATCATCCTTAGCCCTGATTCTAACATTACTCTTTCAAAAGCCAGAATGCTCTCACCTGACAGCCGCTGCAAAACCTTCAGTGAAGACGCTGATGGCTATGGTCGCAGCGAAGGGTGTGGTGTTGTGGTTTTAAAACGTTTAAGTGACGCCGTTAAAGACAACGATAATATTCTGGCAGTAATCAAAGGCACCTCCATCAACAGCGACGGTAAAAGTGGTGGTTTCACTGTCCCTAATGGTGCTGCACAGGAAGAAGTCATCCTAAGCGCATTGGCAAAAGCGAACCTGTCACCTGGTGATATTGATTTTATCGAAGCCCATGGGACTGGCACGCCATTAGCTGATCCTATCGAAGTGAATACGCTGACCAAGATTTTTAGTGAGCATCACAACAAAGAAAACCCGCTTTATATCAGCTCAGTAAAAACCAATATTGGGCACTCGGAAAGCGCATCCGGTGTAGCCAGTGTTATCAAAACTGTTTTAAGCCTGAAAACCAAAACAATATTTAAGCATCTGAACTTCAAAAAGCTTAATCCTGCCATTCAATTAATTAATACAGTAATCCCTCTTGATAAAACCGATTGGACCAAGAAACAAGGCTTAAGGTGTGCCGGGGTTAGTTCTTTTGGTTTTAGTGGGGCTAATGCCCATGCCATCCTACAGGAAGCTCCTGAAGACAAAAAAGAAGCACGCACCCTTCCCGAAGAATCTCTGCTCGTTTTATCAGCAAAAAGCAAAACCTCTCTGGAGTTATTACTGGCCAGTTACCAAAACTATTTATCCAATACCCGGGAAGAATTTGCCGATATCTGCTACACAGCAGCAACTTGTCGCAGTCATTTTATGTATCGTGTAGCAATTAAAGCGCAAAATGCAGGCCAAGCGGCCAATATCATAAAAGGCAATGGATACACTATTTGCCATATCACCAAAGAAAAAGAATGGACTCAACAACCGGACACACTTGCAGAATTGCAAACAGCCTACCTGGATGGATTCCCCATCAACTGGTCTGAATTTTATCGCTCCCTTGACCATCATTTTGCAAAAGTAAAATTACCCTTATACGAATTTGAACATATAGAACATTGGTTTGGTGACAAAAACAAGTTGAAAGATGCACCTCTACCAAAGGACTGGTGTTTTCAAATCCAGTGGCAAAATGAACCATGTGATAAAAGCAATCGAAAGCTGAGAGGAAATAGATGGCTTTTAATTGGTCCCAGACATCTGGCTGATGGTTTCAAAGCTCAAGGCCTGGAAATTGTCTACGAAGATGAAGAGTATTCTCGAGACAAACTGGAAGGCATCATTTTTGCTGAAAGTTTGCATCTGGCACCACCTGACATAGAAGCTAATATTGATTTTCAAAAGAAAACCTTAAAAAAGCTGCTGAACTTAATTAAAGAACTTGATAACCAGTCAATTGATTTGCAATTGCTCATTCTTACCAGCAATGGAATTGCTGAACTGGCGAATGACAAACACCCTGTCAATATAAGCAATAGCCCTCTTATTGGTTTCTGCAAGACTCTCGCTTTAGAGCTGCCACAATTCAAAACCATTCTCATCGATATGGATAAAATCGAAGAGGACAAATACCCGACACAAGTGATAGAAGAAATCAATTATAACCATGGAAGCCGCTATGAACACATAGTAGCTTACCGTGGTGGGGAAAGGTTGGCTTCCCGTTTAAAAAAGACTCCGCTGGAAGATAGGCGACGACTATTGCATGGAGTGAAAGGACGCTATCTTATTGCTGGCGGCTGCGGTGGTTTGGGATTGGTAACTGCCCAATCCTTGCTTTCCTCTGGAGCAAGAGAATTAATTCTCACCTCAAGAAATATCGATAAACCAAGGATCAAGGAAGCCATTTATAAAATTAAATCCCATTACCCTGGCGCCAACATCCGGGTTGTCAGTTTAGATATTACTGATAGGGAAAGTTTAAAAAATTTATTATCAGAGCTTAATGCCGATGGTCAGTTAAAAGGCATCATCCATGCCGCTGGTGCTGCAATTAAAGCGCCTTTGCTTGAACATCAGGATGAAGACGTTGATTATTTATTTTCAGCTAAAGTAAAAGGTGGATGGTTTTTACATGAACTAAGTCTGGATTGCAACCTGGATTTCTTTGTTGTCTATTCTTCAGTTTCCTCCGTATTTGGCAGCAACAAAGAATCCGTTTATAGTGGAACGAACAGTTTCCTCGACGCCTTGATCGCAGAGCGTCAGCGTATGGGGTTACCTGGTACCGCTGTTCAGTGGGGACCTTGGGGTGAAGTAGGAATGGCCCAAAAACGCTCGCGTGATGAAGGACTAAAACAAGCGTTAATCAGTAATGCACAAGGACATGTAATCATTAAATGTCTCATCAACGACGAATTCAAACACGCCACTATCATATCTCCAGAATACCTCAAATTTATGCTGGATTTTGTACCCAAGCCCTTACCTGGGTTTTATGGACAACTTGATGAGGAGCTTGAAAAAATACCACAACAACATCATCAAAGCCCGGCAAAAAATCTGTCTCCATGGCTTAATCAATATCTGGAAATTAGTGAAGAGGAGCGATTTAAAGCCTGTAAAGCAATGGTATCTGATATTTGCGCAGGAATCCTTGAACTGACAGAAAATGAAGACTTAAACGAAGACGAAGGTTTTTTTGAGTTGGGTTTTGACTCGCTCATGATTACTGAATTGGCCAGTGAACTAAAGAAAAAGCTGGAACCATTCCTTAAAGTTACCGTGACCATTGGTTTTAATTATCCATCCATCAGTAAGCTGGCCAAATACATTGAATCAGAGCTTGATAAGAACTTGGTCAAGATACAAAGTCCAAAATCAACTCCCAAGCCGATTGATGACGGTATAGCAATTATAGGCATGAGTTGTTTATTACCTAATGCGCCAGACATCGCTGCCTTTGAAAAACTGTTGGAAGAGGGATTAAGCGGTATCAAAGACATTCCAAATGACCGCTGGGATAATAGCCAATATTACGATCCCGATATGGAAGCGCCTGGTAAGTCCTACGTTACTAAACTGGGATTAATCGAAAATATTAAATATTTTGACGCTGCATTTTTTGGTATTAGTCCCCGAGAAGCAAAATTGATGGAGCCTCAGCAAAGAGTATTTCTTGAGTGTTGCTACAAGGCATTGGAAAATGCCAACTACCCTTCGGAATCTTTGCGTGGCAGCTTAACAGGCGTATTTGCGGGCGTAGGTCCCAATGAATATTATGCGCAACTGGAAAAATCAGGGTTTTCAAACGAAGAACTCAGCGCTTACTCTATCACGGGTAATGTACTCAATCTGATTCCAGGCCGAGTAGCCTACACTTTTGATTTTAAAGGCCCATCAATCAGTGTTGACACGGCATGCTCTTCGTCGCTGGTCGCAATCCATTACGCCTGCCAAAGTTTAAAAAACAAGGAAATTGATTATGCTCTTGCGGGTGGGGTGAATATACTGCTTATGCCGGAATCTAATGTAACTTTGTGCAAAGCAAAGGCATTATCACCTGATGGCCAATGCAAAACCTTTGATGAAAGGGCTGATGGATACGTCAGAGGCGAGGGTTGCGGCGTAGTATTGCTTAAAAGGCTCTCTGATGCCTTGCGGGATAACGATCACATCCTCGCCATTATTAAAGGCTCAGCCGTTAATAACGATGGTAAAACAGCTGGATTAACCGTGCCTAATGGTAAAAGCCAGGAAGAAGTCATGAAAAAAGCGCTTGGTCAGACTGAATTGTCGAGAACCGACATCAGTTATATTGAGGCTCATGGCACAGGCACTCCATTAGGGGATCCTATTGAAGTGGATGCTATCAACAAAATCTACGGTCATCAACGCAACAAAGAGAATCCCTTATACCTGGGTACTGTTAAAACAAATATTGGACATCTTGAAAGCGCATCAGGCGTAGCTGGCGTTATAAAAACTGTTATCAGCCTGCAAAGAAAAACCATTTATAAAAATTTGAATTTTAATAAATTAAATCCCAATATCAAACTGGATGGTACTCAACTGGCTTTAGAAAAAACAAATTGGAAGACGAATACAAAACTCAAATACGCAGCAGTCAATGCGTTTGGTTTTAGCGGTACCAATGCACATGTTATCCTTGCGGAGTTTCCTAAAGAAGAAAAGCCAAAAACTTCAAAACCCTCTCAAAAACATTTGCTGGTTATTTCAGCCTATTCCAAAACGGCTTTAGATAATTTAACTCTACGATACCAACAGTATTTAGAGACGACTCAAAATCATTTTGGTGACATATGCTTTACCGCTGCGACTTGTCGAGAACATTATCATTACCGTTTGGCTTTAACAGCTGAGAATGCGATTGAAGCGAGTCGTATGCTGGGTGCAGGGCAATTTGCCTTGTCTTATCATGAAAATATTACACTGGACTTACAAAACGACAGAGCGCTTAATTCCCTGTTAATGGATTATCTGCAAGGAAAACCAGTTGATTGGAAATCCTACTATCAATCCCTTAAAGGAGAGTTTACAAAAATTCTGCTGCCTAATTATACCTTTGACCGCAGCGAGTATTGGCTGGATAAAAAAAACAACGATAGCATAGCCACTCATAAAGGTGAGCAACACCCTCTTTTAGGGCAAATGCTTACCATGCCAGGAAATGAATATCTGTTTCATCAGAAACTGGATTTGGAGAATTTGGCTTATATCAAACAACACAGTGTTTTTGAAAAAGTAATTTTTCCAGCAACAGCCTATATTGAATCGGGTTTGGCAGCAGCAAAATCCATATTTCAATCCAGCGCTTTTCAAATTGAAAAATTCAATATCGAACGTCCTCTACATCCTAAACAAGGTCAGGAGTTTCAATTACAAGTCAAACCTAAAATGGATGGACAATACAAAATCAATCTTTTCGCGAAACAAGAGAACGACTGGCAAACTTTCTGTGAAATGGAAATTCATGCTAAGCCGACAGCAGCCCGGGAATCTATCCATATTGACGTGCTTAAATCATCGTTTGGCAATAAAGTAGAGCTGTCGGACATATATGAGCAATTTCAGAAAAGCTCATTATTTTACGGCGATGAATTTCGTGTCCTGCAAGAGGGCTATGTTCGGGCGAACAGTGTTCTGGCTAAAGTCACATTGACTAAGGCAAGCCAGGGCCAGGACTATTATTATCATCCTGTTCTGCTTGATGGTGCCATGCAAAGTATCTTGTTATTAAGTGTTAAAAATGACGAGAATAAAAATTTTAACGCCGAGAACGTTACCTACATACCCTATGCCTTCATCCGCATGACTGTATTTAAGGAAGCGCCACGAAGCCTATGGGTGCATTTAACTAAACAAAATACTGAAGATGCGAGTGATCTTTGCGTTAACATCAATTTATATGAGCAATCTGGTTTATTAATTGCTCAAATTGCAGGCCTTAAATTGCGAAAGGTAACACGAAGTCATTTTATTTCTTATGACTTTGCTTTAAACCACCTTTATTACACAGAATGGAGCCCTGTCCCTTTAAAAACCTTACCCCAACAAAAAATTCCTGACCTCTTGGCCATTACAAAAAATCCTGGCAAAGCTAAAGAAATATTGGATGGCCTTAATTATCAGCTGGTTGAAAGGATCGATGACTGCACAAATATCGAGCACAGCAACATAGTATTCCTTTATGAACAAGGACAGTTTCATGATCTTTTTCATTGCTGCCAGATCTTATTTCGATTGCGTCCCAAGCGCTTTATACTGGTTACGGAACATGCTTATGCCATTCAAAACCATGATCAGGTCAATCCTTACCATACAATGGCCTGTTCTTTTTGGAAAAGCTTTAGAAATGAATATGAGCCCAATAAAAATTATGCCATTGATTTAGACTCCAAGAGTCGCTTGGCTACGGCGTTAATGTATTTATTGAATACAGACACCCATGACACTCAAATAGCAGTCAGAGAATCTCTTTTCTTACCCAGGCTAAAGAAAAAGCAATTGGCCAGTAACTCTGCCCCAGAGATATTAATTGATGGCAATGCCACTTATCTTATTACAGGCGGTACTGGAGGCTTAGCCAAACCCTTGATGGAATACCTCATGAGACGCGGTGCCAGGCACATTGCCATTACCAGCCGCACCGACTATTCGGATGACATTAAGGCATTAATAGATAAGGCCAAACAAAATCAGATTGATATCAAACATTACATGGTTGATGCCGGAAATTATCAGAAAATGGAGCAAGTGATTGGAGAAATACAACAGGGCCCCAACCCATTGAAAGGCGTATTTCATTTGGCGGGTTTGATACAAGATGGGCTCATCGTCAATTTGAATGATGAAGCGATGCAAAAAGTAATCAGCGCGAAGATGGATGGCGCTTTAAATTTACATCAATTAACCCAAAATATCCCATTAGAATGGTTCGTCATGTTTTCTTCATCCGCATCCTTGTTAGGTGCCAGGGGTCAGGCAAATTATGCCGCAGCTAATGGATTTTTAGATGGTTTAGCCCATTTAAGGCGCCAACAGGGCTTACCGGCAATTTCTATCAACTGGGGACCTTTCCATACCACAGGAATGGCAGCCAATTTGACTCATACTCTACAGCATTATGGTTTTTTACCATTGGATAAGGACAACATTGATATTCTTGATGTGCTTTTGCCTAGTCAATTGCCTCAAATTTCTCCTTGCCCTATGAATTGGGATGTTTACTGCAAACATACACCGAAACAAACGGAATTATCCGTGCTGGTTAAGGCGAAACCACTACCTGATCAGTCTTTTTTGAATGCACTTCGACAACACTCCAAAGAAGAAAGCATCTCAATATTGTCACAAGCATTACGAGAAATTGCAGCGGATGTCCTGGCTTTGGATGACAGCGAACACATTTCGAACCACCAAGATTTGTTTTCAATGGGTCTGGATTCACTGATGTCAATGGATATCAGAAATCGCATTTATGACAAATTACAATGCCAAACACTAAGCTTACCGATTGAATATTTTATTAATACTCCTACCATTAATAAAATCGCCAGACATATTTCTGATGAATTAGACCATGTTTTTGATAGTCACTCTGACTACCACCCTACTGAAAATCCGTCAGAAAGAGAAATTGCATTATGTGATTTTCAATATGTATTCTGGGTGCTTAACAAATTGGATTACCATTTTAATATCGGTACACAAATACAATTACACGGCCGAATTAATAAAGACTATGTCCAACGGGCTTTTGAATTTGTTGTAAATCAAAATAGTGTCTTCTGGATCCATTTTAATAAGGATAAACCAACCCAAAAATTGCATAAAGTTGGACAATTTGAATTAATTTACCAGGATATTTCTCTGAATCATGAAACTAAAGCGCTGAATCACGAATTCCAAAACAATATATTGCGCGCTATTCCACTCACCAAACAGCCATTGATTAGAGTGTATTTGTATAAGATTAATAATGAATTGCATGAATTACACATCGTAATACCCCATATTATTGTCGATGACGCATCATGCGAAATGGTTTTTTGCCAATTTAAAAACAATTATGAAAAACTAACTCTTGGGAAAGAATTAGTATCCAACCCAGAAAAAGGCTCTTATTTTAATTATGTGAAACAAAATAATAATCACTATCAAAAAAACCTGAAAAATAAAATTGATTTTTGGCAAAACTATAATAAAGGCTTTAAAATGCTGAGTTTCGGCAATAGATATCATTTATCCGATACCTCAAAACAAACAAAGCACTTATTTCATTACCCTATTGATCCTCAACACGCCGAACAATTTATAAATTGGCATAAAACCCAAAATATCAATGTCAGTACTGGATTGATTGCCGCATGCCAAATTGTTTTCTACAAACTAAGCCACCAAAATAAAATACCGATCATTTTAATTCACAGTGGTAGAGAAGGTGGAGAATATAAATCAACCCTGGGTTTGTTCTCGGAATATAAAAGGATAAATCTTACCTTAAATGAGAATAGCCAATTTATTGATTGTATTCATTCAATTGAAGAGCAACTCTTAAAAACAGCCCCCTATCAAAAATGCTCTCATCTCATCAAAGACAGTGGCTTGAAAGGTTCGAGCTTATCCTTTGGTCAATATTTGACTTTGGCGTTAAATAAGATGTTTATGCTGAAACACTTTAAAGAAAGTAAGCTCCATTCCATTATCATTGACTATTACCTGAAATATTTAAGTCGCCTGCTATCCTTCAAAAAAAACATTTCAATAAAACAACGACTAAATCAACTATTTAAATTGGATATGTCATTACAAAAACCGGAAAGATTAAGAATTCTTGTCAGCGTAACCCCCAGCTTTTTTACCAAAGAACGCCCTGATATGAGTTTTGCTAATCTTGATTACAGCTATCCTAATCATTTTGGATGTATGGATAGGCCGATAGGAAATCGAACGCTTTGGATTTATTTCTCCAAAAATCAGGATGGTGAATATCAAATTTCCATTAATGCGCCGTTAACAATAGAATGTAAAAATAAGATCGGAAGTAGTCTTAGCCAGTTTATTACAACTTTTGTAGAGAATAATAATTGTAATATTGCTGAATTAATTCAAGCAATGGAGGATTCCTCCATTGCTTCCTGATTTTACTGAGCCTGGTTAACCGTAGTATTATTATTTTTTATTTGTTTAGGGTTTGATGATGAAGGCTGAGTTGAAACTTTGGGTACCACAATATCCGTTCCAAACTTGCCTTTTATCTTGACCTCACCTGGCTGCAATACAGCAGATTGGCCATTGGCTCTACGACAACGCTGGGTATGACATTTCATCTTACAAACTCCCTGGACACATCCATAACATCCCCAGTTATCCCAACAGCAAGCCCAATTGCCTTCGATTGTTGAAGTAAAAGTTCCCCCTGCCAACTGGCAGACATCTTTCATTTCAGCATTTGATGCTCCCGTATTCGGCGCAGCATAAACATGAATTGATACAAGGCTAGAGAGAAAGAGGAAAAGCAGCCCTGCCATCCTTAAAAATTTCATGATTCACCTCCTTGGAATCGTACTATCAGGGCTTACGAAAACCCCCTGTGTATTCCGGAGCGAAATGATCACCAATTCCGGCGGCATT
>NZ_JFIM01000002.1 GCF_000586315.1 Legionella pneumophila subsp. fraseri
AACACTCCAAGGCTGATTATAAAAATGGGATTTTCCCATCAGGTTGTTCATGCTTCGAGACGGTGCTTCGCACCTCCTCAGCATGAACGGATTAATATAATAATCCAATTAACAAGAAAGGTTTATGGATAATCGGAAGAGGGTTTGCATAACACCCCAAGGCTGATTATAAAAATGGGATTTTCTTATCAGGCCGTTCATGCTGAGGAGGTGCGAAGCACCGTCTCGAAGCACACTCGAATACAACAATGTCCATTGAAGTTAGGCTAACTCAATACCTCGTCGTTTCATTATCTTGTGTAAATAATAAGCTAGGAAATACATCAGAACACCAAGCCCCAAAGCACTAATGCCCATAATCAAATAATAATTTTTATAATAGGGCAAACTTTCAAGAGCAGAATTAATATTCTCTGGTATGGCGACCCAACCTGCAATTCGTCCTGAAATGGCATTGGACATGGAACTGGCTAAGTACCATACGCCCATAGCAAAGGCAATCGCACGCCCATCACAATACAAGCCGATCATGCTAAGACCAATGGCACTGACCCATAATTCAGCAATTGAGATTAAAATATAGGTCAAAGCAATGTAGTTACCATTCACTAATCCATTGATTGCATTTTGGGCAGCAAAGGCCATAACCAGTAGGGCGATGCCAGAGAGAATCGTACCGGCTGCAAACTGATAGGGAATCGTGAAACGTGAAAAGAATCTGTAGAAACGAGGGAGTTGACTTCCAATCAGTAAAATGAGCAAAGGATTTAGCATTTGGTATTGAGCAGGAGAAATTTTAAACCAAAGAAAACTCAGATCAGAATTGTTTTCTGCAAATAATACCAAAGTACTGTTCATTTGATTGTATATGATAAAAAATACTATGGCTTCTATTATCAACAATACAGCGATCATTTGTTTACTGCGAGTTTCTCCTTTAAGCATAATGGTTTTAATTAAAAACCAGAGAATTCCTATAGCACATCCTGCACCTATTAGCGTGCTGGCGATATAAACATGAGTATAAGCATATAAAGTAAGGGAATAGATAGCCGCTATATAAGCGACAAGGCGTAATAGACCTTGATTGGAAAATTTGGATTTATCCATTCCCCAAATAACATTACTATAAATGGAGTAACGCTTAGCAAAATTCAAGGCAGCGATGGATTTGCCAATAAAAGTCAAAGTGAGTACTGAAAGTGGGCCATAACGACTTTCCAGTAATACTGGCGCGATCATAGTTGCCAGTAGCGCTCCCACATTAATGGCCATATAATAATAAGTCATAGCGGATTTGGCTTTAATAGCATCATCGGAATAAATGTGAGAAACCATACTTGATGCGGTTCCCATTAATAGGGAGTTGGTTGCTGGAATAAAGGCAAAAGCCATGATAAATAATTGATCCCCAAGAGAACTAATTGTGTATCCACTTAACATGACCAGTAAATAAGCACATGCCAGCATGATGCTACCCAAAAGAATAGACCTTCTCACACCAATAATATTATCGGCCATATACCCGCCTAAAATAGGCATCAGGTAGCCTGTGGCTTGAGTTACACCAATGAAAGCGTAGGCTTTGGCTTGACTGTAACCCAACCCCTGGGCAATCAAGGGTCGAGTTAAAAATAAAACCAGAATTGTATTCAGAGCATAGACAGAAAACTGGCTCCAAAAAGTAATAAAAATAATATTATTGGTTTGTTTTTGACGAAGACTTAGTTCTGGAAGATAATTTTTAACTGCTTGAGAAATCAATTTCACACCTCATTCCGTTTTTTCTAAACTACGGTTCAAGATTATCACTTCTTGGCAAGAACCACATCAATAATATGAGTGTCATGGTAGGGAAAAGTAAATATCCTGCTGAAAAGCCGTTTAAGACGCTGAATTAAAAAATATTTTGGCAGCATACGTATCGATAGGGTATTAAGAAACCAGGTGCCCTCTATTCCAAACAGTGCCAATTCATCAATATTATTAAGGGTAATAGGTATTTCAATACGCTGATGATCCAAAATATTAAATTGATGTTGTTTAAATGCCAACAAGAGTTCTTCGCGATTTGCAGCAACGGTCGTATTTTTTACTATGGATTTATAGTAGTGACCAACAACTCGGCTTAAAATAGTATCCTGAGCGATAAAGTTGGCCAGTTGTTGTTGTGCTACAGGAAAAGAATCATAGGTTGTTGTGATCAAAGAGAAGTGACCATTGGCACGTGTCAAGTATTTCGCTTCATCAAAGAGCACATTGATAGGGATGTAAGCGTTAATAAAATGAGCCAGAACCAAGTCCTGACTATGTGCGGGCAAAAACTTGTTAGCTTCTGCAGCACTGCCTTCAATAGTTGTTAAAGGGAGAGCCTCGCTCGCTCGCTTTAACATTTCTGATGAAACATCAATGCCTGTGAAATCAGCTGTTGGCATTAAGTGATGTAATTTTTGCAAAAATGACCCATTGCCAACGCCCAGATCGAGGATTTTATAATGAGGTTTCAACCCCAAATGAAATTTCCTCATCTGCTCAATGGCGACATGATGGCTTTCACTAATTGAACCAAAACGATTAGCTGTCGCGTAATTTTCAGCGATTTGGTTATACATGGCCTTCAAGGACATGCAAAATTCCTGTTTAATACGATTTATCAAGTATATCCTTAAATGGGGGTAATTGGCGACTGTTGATTTTGAGAAATCTTTTGTTGTTGTATGACTTACTCAGTAGAAATATGATTTGTTTAATACCTGTGATTTTTATTGTATACTCCCGTATTTATAAAAATATACAAAGTCGCGATAGGAATTGATATGAGCAAAATTTATGCACCAAAGTCCATTGATTTATCAAGTTTTCAGCTTCCAGATGAAAAGCTTCAAACAAAGTATGGTCTACCAAATAAGGTGGAATTTTGCAAAAGCTGTGTTATTTCAAACCAAAGACCTAATTCTGCCGTAGAGTATGAACACAAGAAAGAATCAAAAAAAGATACTATTCATTTTGATGAAAAAGGTATTTGCGATGCCTGTCGAGTTGCTGAACGGAAAAAATCAACTATTGATTGGGAAGAGAGAGACAGACAATTGAGAGAACTTTGCGATCGTTTTAGAAGCAAAGACGGTTCCTATGATTGTGTTGTTCCCGGTTCTGGAGGCAAAGACAGTTTTTATGCCGCCCATATTTTAAAATATAAATACGGAATGACTCCTTTGACTGTGACTTGGGCTCCTCATATGTATACACCTTGGGGTTGGAGAAATTTTCAATCCTGGATACATGCTGGCTTTGATAATTATTTGTTTACTCCCAATGGCAGAGTTCATAGATTGTTGACACGACTTGCTGTTGAAAATCTGTTTCATCCATTTCAACCCTTTATGATTGGTCAAAAAGCTTATGCTCCTAAAATGGCTTTGTTGCATAAAATTAAACTGGTGGTTTATGGAGAAAATGAAGCAGAATACGGTAATCCTATAGGGGATACTGAATCTGCGAAAAGAGACTGGAAATATTTTACCGCAGAAGATAAAAGCAAAATCTTTTTAGGTGGTACATCTGTTCAAGAGTTAAAAAGCGATTTCGGTTTAAGTGACAATGACTTGGATGCTTATCTACCTGCTGATCCACAGCAAATTGAGGAACAACAGATCGAGGTTCATTATCTGGGATATTATCTGAAGTGGCATCCACAAAGTTGTTATTATTATGCTGTGGAACACGGTGGTTTTGAGGCTTCTCCAGAACGAACTCCTGGAACTTACAGCAAATATAATAGTATTGATGACAAAATTGATGATTTTCATTACTACACCACATTAACCAAATTTGGCATAGGAAGAGCAACCTACGATGCCTCTCAGGAAATACGTTCTGGAGATATTACTCGTGAAGAGGGTGTTGCCTTGGTTAAACGTTTTGATCAAGAGTTTCCTGAGCGTTTTGCTGAAGAAATCTTTAAGTACTTGAGTATTAATCCCAAAGAATTTCCAATTGCTTCACAAATGTTTGAGCAGCCAATTATGGACAGGGCTTATTTTATGGCTTTAGCGGATACTTTCAGATCTCCTCATTTATGGAAAAAGGAAGGCGAACAATGGATGTTGAGACATCAAGTAACTAATCGCGAAAAACAAACTAGAGATTATCTGGAGACCGTTTAATGGGTAATATCCGTTTGATTGCACGACTAGATATTAAAGGCCCTAATCTAATTAAAGGAGTGCATTTAGAGGGGCTAAGAGTTGTCGGAAATCCCAATGAATATGCTATGGCATATTATGCGCAAGGCGCTGATGAATTGATCTACATGGATACCGTTGCTTCCTTGTATGGACGTAATAATTTATCAGAAATTGTAAAAAATACGGCTGAAAATGTGTTTATCCCTATCACTGTTGGAGGAGGTATTCGCAGTGTCGATGATGTAAAACAATTGTTGCGTTGTGGTGCTGACAAAGTTGCTGTTAATACTGCCGCAACCAAAAATCCTGTTCTCATATCTGACATCGCCAGAAGATTTGGCTCGCAATGTATGGTCTTATCAATCGAGGCTAAGCGAGATACAAATGGACGATGGGAAGTCATGACCGATAATGGTCGTGAACACACAGGAATGGATGTTGTCGATTGGGCTCGTAATGGACAGGAGTTCGGAGCAGGTGAGATTCTCCTGACTTCTATTGATCAGGAAGGTACTCGTAAAGGCTTTGATCTGGAATTAGTGAAACAGGTTTCTCAAGCAGTTTCAATTCCAGTGATTGCAAGTGGTGGAATGGGATGTTTGGACGATTTGGTTGATGTTGTTTGTGGTGCTAATGCTGATGCAGTTGCCATGGCTGATGTATTACATTATAAGCGACTCAGTTTGTCAGAGATACGAAACCATGCGTTAGCTAAAGGTATTCATGTGAGAACAATATGAGTTCAGTTTCAATTGTAGATTATGGCATTGGTAATTTATTAAGCGTAGCAAGAGCTTTTTATTATTTTGATGCTCCAGTAAGGTTTGTTAATACTCCAGAAGAAATTATACGCGCTGATCGTCTAGTTTTACCAGGAGTAGGTGCTTTTCAAGATGGGATGAAGGGATTAACTGATCTGGATTTTATAGAACCCATAAAGCAATTCGTACGTAGTGGTAAACCTTTTCTTGGAATATGTCTTGGAATGCAGATGATGTTGACTAAAAGCATGGAGTTTGGTGAACATGATGGACTTGATTTAATAGCAGGGGAAGTAGTTAGTATTCCATTGCATGGAGCTGATGGCCAACGACATAAAATCCCTCATATCGGATGGAATAAATTGATTCCAACTCCTACTTGTGAAGATTGGTCTGGCACGATATTAAAAAATACCCCTGTCAATTCATCGGTATATTTTGTACATTCTTATATGGCTGTACCAAGCGACTCTACCAAGCGATTAGCTGATACTGTATATGATGGCCAGCCGATCAGTGCTGTGATAAAAGATGAAAATATTTACGGTTGCCAGTTCCACCCTGAAAAAAGTGGGGAAGTAGGGTTGGAAATTATCAAGCAGTTTTTACAAATTTAGGATGCAAGAATTGAGAATTTTAGCAATAATACCGGCAAGAGCAGGCTCAAAACGACTCCCCGGAAAGAATATTAAATTGCTTGCAGGAAAGCCGTTGATTGCTCACACCATCGATGCTGCTCTACAATCCAATTGTTGTGAGCAAGTTGTTGTTTCTACAGATAGTCAGGAAATAGCAGATATCGCAATTCAGCATGGTGCTTCAGTTCCTTGGTTAAGACCAGCAAGTCTGTCAGATGATTCTTCTAATGTTGAGGATGCAGTGATTGATTTGTTAAATAATTATAAAAAAATCAATGTGTATTTTGACAGTGTCCTATTATTACAGCCCACTTCTCCTTTTAGAAAACCTGAAACTATTAGAGAGGCTGTTTTAATGCATAAAGATATTGGTTATAGTGTCGTATCTATCAATAAAGTATATTTTAAACCTTCTTGGTACAGAACAGTTGATGCTCAAGGTAACTTGTGTTCTCCCAGTATTTTTAAAACCATTGATATTTCTGAAAGTGAACCAATTTATAAGTTGAATGGTGCGATTTATATAGCTACTACCAAACAATTAATTACTAACAAATCATTTTACAGTGATCCAACAAAAGCTCTGCTCATGGATAGTCCAATTGAATCTATCGACATTGATACGCCAATCGATTGGGCTCTAACAGAAAAATTAATGGAATTAAACCAAGAGGCTCTAGTATGACTTGTTTTATTATTGCTGAAGCAGGAGTAAACCATAATGGTGATCTTCAACTGGCTAAAGAATTAATTTATGCAGCCAAAGAGTCAGGCGCTGATGCAGTAAAGTTTCAGACTTTCAAAGCGGACTCCCTGGTGAATAAAACAGTAGAAAAAGCGGAATACCAAAAAAATAATGCTCCAGAATCTGCTACCCAGTATGAGATGCTCAAGGCACTGGAACTTTCAGAAGATGATCATTATGTATTAAGTGAATTAGCCAATTCACTCGGCATTGAATTTATGTCAACTGGTTTTGATGAACAAAGCATCGATTTTCTTATTTCCCTAGGGGTAAAACGATTAAAAATTCCTTCTGGTGAAATTACCAACATCCCATATTTACAGCATTGCGCCAGTAAAAAATTACCCTTAATCATTTCAACAGGGATGTGTGATCTGCAAGAAGTAAGAGTAGCTATAGACACAGTAAAACCATATTATGAAAACTCTTTATCAGATTATCTGGTTTTGTTGCATTGCACCTCTAATTATCCGGCATCTTATCAAGACGTGAATCTGAAAGCCATGCAGACATTAGCGGATGAATTTCAATTGCCAGTAGGTTATTCTGATCACACTTTGGGTATTTTGGTGCCAACTCTGGCAGTTGGTATGGGTGCGTGTGTGATCGAAAAACACTTTACAATGGATAAATCTCTCCCGGGACCAGATCATCTCGCTTCCATGAATCCAGCGGAAATGAAGAGTTTGGTGCAAGCCATCAGAGATACTGAAACTGTTTTGGGAAATGGTGAAAAAAAACCATCAGATAATGAGCTTCCGATAAGAGCCCTGGTTAGAAGAAGTGTTACTTTAAAATGTGATTTGCCTAAAGGTTCTCAAATCAGTAAAGAAGATTTGATCCTGCTAAGACCCGGAACTGGAATAGCACCGTCAGAAATATCAAAAATTATAGGCGCGCGATTAAGTATGAATTTGTCTGCGGGTACCACTTTGTTATGGGAACATATTGAAGCGTAATGACCAGAAAAATAATTTATGTTACAGGTACTCGTGCTGATTATGGGCTGATGCGAGAAGTACTAAAAAGATTGCACTATTCAGACGACATTGACTTATCGGTTTGTGTCACTGGCATGCATCTTGATGCTTTGTATGGAAATACAATTAACGAAATTAAGGCAGATCGGTTCTCAATATGCGGCATTATTCCAGTCAATCTTGCCAATACCCAGCATGGTTCTATGGCAAAAGCTATTGGTCATGAGCTTTTGGGATTCACGGAGGTATTTGAACGTGAAAATCCTGATGTCGTTTTATTGCTGGGAGATAGGGGTGAAATGTTGGCTGCAGCCATAGCTGCGGTGCATTTAAATATCCCTGTTGTACATCTGCATGGAGGAGAGCGTTCTGGAACCGTTGATGAAATGGTAAGGCATGCCATTTCGAAATTATCACATTATCATTTTGTTGCGACAGAGGCATCTAAACAACGCTTGATTAGAATGGGTGAAAAAGAGGAAACCATTTTTCAAGTTGGCGCTCCGGGTTTGGATGAAATCATGCAGTATAAAACGTCTGCACGTGATGTGTTTAATCAACGCTATGGGCTTTCTCCTGATAAAAAAATCTGCTTATTAATCTATCACCCCGTTGTTCAAGAAGTTGACTCGATTAAAATCCAATTTCAAAGTGTGATTCAGGCAGCACTCGCATCTAATTTACAGATTATTTGCCTTGAGCCGAATTCAGATACGGGTGGTCATTTTATTAGAGAAGTGATTCAGGAATATACTTATCATCCTGATATTAGAATTATCAAGCATCTACATCGCCCTGAATATATTGATTGTCTTGCAAATTGTGATGTGATGCTGGGAAATTCCAGTAGTGGCATCATAGAGGCAGCCTCATTTAACCTGATCGTAGTTAATGTTGGAAGCAGGCAAAATTTAAGAGAGCGAAGCGATAATGTCATTGATGTTGGTATCACTTATGATGCTATTTTGGCCGGCCTAAGAGAGGCGCTAAGTAAACCCAAAATGAAATACTCGAATTGTTATGGGGATGGGAAAACAAGTGAAAGGTGTTATCAATTGTTAAAAACCATCTCTTTGCATTCACAAATATTGAATAAATGCAATGCATACTAAATTGAAAATAATAGGATGTGGTGGGCACTGTAAAGTGGTGATTGATGCCTTATCTCTGACCCAGCACTCTTTGCAAGTTTCACTTTGCGATAGTAATAAGAGTTTGCTGGGTCAAGAAGTGTGTGGGATATTGGTTGATTCGACGATGGATGATTTAGCTGACTACGTTGGCTATGCGCACGTCAGTATTGGAAATAATCAGGTCAGAAAGAATGTTATAGATTTGATGAATTCCAAAGCAAACTTGTTTACAATTACTCACCCGGCTGCCATTATTGCAAAATCAGCGAGCGTAGGTGTTGGTTCTTTTATCGCAGCACAGGCAATACTCGGACCTGATTGTGAGGTGGGTGAAGGATGTATCATCAACCACAGCGCTGTTGTGGATCATGAAGTGATAGTTGGTTCGTATTCGCATATTGCGCCTAATAGCACCTTAGGTGGGCGAGTCAGGATTGGTGAGCGAGTTCTGATTGGAGCTGGAGCTGTTGTTTTGCCTGGCGTGACTATAGGAGATGGGGCAACAATTGGGGCTGGCTCAGTCGTTGTGAAGGATGTAAAAGAAAATACTGTTGTGAAAGGCGTACCTGCAGTCTAAAAGGAATAAAATGATTACTATCAAAGAGCTATATATACAAAAACAAGAAAATCTGAAAACTGCCTTGAGTAAACTGGATGTTACAGCTCAAGGTGTGTTATTTCTGGTAGATAGTGATGAGCGTTTAATAAGGACGGTTACAGATGGTGACATTCGAAGATTACTATTAAAAGGATTCGCATTAGACTCCACTTTAGAGGGGTTATCTGAGCATTCATCAAAAGCTTTACCCGTCTCTGCTACGATTCAGGATGCTTACCATTTAATGCAGGAATATGAATTAGATCATATTCCGGTTATCGATGAGAGTAATCGCCCCATACGCTTGATCCACCGGAGAGAACTCTCTTCCAATATCCTGCTGTCCTCACCTCATATTGGTGAGCATGAACAGCAATACGTGCAAGAAGCTTTTGCGACTAACTGGGTAGCCCCTTTAGGCCCCAATGTGGATTCTTTTGAAAAAGAAGTAGCGGAATACATTAATACAAAATCAGCTGTGGCTTTAAGCTCAGGAACAGCGGCTATTCATCTGGCATTGGTATTACTCGATGTGAAACCAGGGGATATTGTCTTCGCATCCAGCTTTACTTTTGTAGCCACAGTGAACCCTATTTTGTACCAAGGCGCGACACCGGTATTTATTGATTCTGATTTGGATACCTGGAATATGTCTCCAGTTGCTCTTGAGAGAGCATTAAGAGAAAGTAAAGCAAAAAATCAAATGCCGAAAGCAGTGATCATTGTTAATTTATATGGACAAAGTGCTAATTATGATGCTTTATGCCAATTATGCAATGAATATAATGTTCCAATTATAGAAGATGCCGCGGAGTCTTTGGGGGCTACTTATAATAACAAGCATAGCGGGACTTTCGGCAAGTTAGGTGTGTTTTCATTTAATGGCAACAAAATCATTACCACGTCTGGTGGCGGCATGTTGGTATCTGAAGACGAGAATCTGATACAAAGAGCAAGATTTTTATCAACTCAGGCTCGCGAACCAGTGCCGCATTATGAGCATACTGTGGTTGGGTATAATTATAGAATGAGTAATGTGCTTGCCGGCATAGGCAGAGGGCAGCTGAAAGTATTGGAAAAACGGGTTAAGGCAAGACGAGCTATTTTTGATCGATATAAGCAAGCCTTGGAATCTTACTCATTTATTGACATGATGCCAGAGATAAATAACGGATACAGTACTCGTTGGTTATCGACATTAGTTATTAAACCAACGCCATACAAGATAAGACCGGAAGAAGTCATAGAGCAATTAAAGCCGTTTAAAATCGAAGCAAGAAGAACCTGGAAACCAATGCATAGACAGCCTTTATTTGCAGGCTGTAAATATTACCCTCATGATGAGCAATTCAGCGTTTCAGATTACTTGTTTGATCATGGTATTTGTCTTCCTTCCGGGTCAAATTTAACTCCCAGAGATATTGATAGGGTCATTCATTGTTTGAATGATATTTTCAAATCTAAACAAAATGTTATAGAGGTTGTATAACGATTATGAATGAAAATAAAGTATTAAAAGAAACGGTTATTAAAGCAGGGGATATCCAGCCTCTTAAAACATATCTAAAAGATTTATGGCACTACAAGATGCTGCTGTGGGTTTTTACTGCAAGGGATATCAAAGTTCGATACTCACAAACACTCTTGGGTTTTGGCTGGATAGTGTTATCGCCATTAATTACCGTTGGAGTGTTTACGTTTGTGTTTGGATTTATGATCAAAATTCCCACAGATGGTTTGCCTTATCTTTTATTCTATTTAGTAGCCATTATTCCTTGGTATGCCTTTATGGCAATGATCAATTTAACTATGGGGTCGGTAGAAGGCAACTCCGGATTGGTAAATAAAATTTATTTTCCAAGGTTATTACTAGGAGGAACATACACTTTGTCTGCAGGGGTTGATTATCTTGTTGGATTCGGTTTAATTATAATTTGCGCCACCATTTATGATAAACTTAATTACCATTTATTCATAATATTCCCACTCCTATTTGCCATTCAAGCGATGTTTGCAATGGGATTGGGGTTGATGCTTGCTCCTTTTAGTACCAGGTACCGCGATTTGAAATTATTTGTGCCTCTAGCTTTGCAATTTTATTATTTCGCAAACCCGATACTCTACCCAATATCAGCCAGTCCTTCCTGGTTACGTTTGTGGTATGAGTTTAATCCCATGAGTATGGTGATTTGTGCATATAGAGATGCCTTGAAAGGGGGATGGCCAAACCCTGAGCAATTCGTATTTGGTTTTTCGGCTGCAATTTTAATATTTATTTTTGGATTTAACATATTTCGTAAACATGAACAATCATTAGTAGATGCATTATGAACTGGATTTTAAGAGTAGATAATTTAAGTAAAGTATATAGGTTAGGTGCTGGTGCCTCCGAGCATGGAACTATATATGAGCAAATATCAAAAAAGATTAAAAAAGCGTTAATCGGAGAAAAAAATACATCAAGTGTTGATGAAGAAAATACAAAACAGTCCTCTGCCAAAGCGGTTATTTCGGATGCACAAACAGAAGGGTTACCTCCCGGATATTTTTGGGCTTTAAAGGATATTAATTTACAAATCTCTCCTGGCGAACGCATAGGCTTAATAGGTCAGAATGGTTCTGGGAAAAGTACTTTATTAAAAATTTTATCGAGAATTACGACTCCTACTTCTGGTGAGTTTAGATATAAAGGTCATTTGATCAGCTTGCTTGAAGTAGGAACTGGTTTTCATCCGGAATTGACAGGACGTGAGAATATCTACTTAAACGCCGCTATTAACGGGATGACAAAACAACAAATTAATCTTCGTTTTAAAGAGATAGTTGAATTTTCCGAGTTAGGTAGTCAGATTGAAACACCGGTAAAGCGGTATTCTTCTGGAATGTATACGCGACTTGCCTTTTCAGTAGCAGCTCATCTTGAATCAGAAATATTACTACTTGATGAAGTTCTTGCAGTAGGAGATCAGGATTTCCAGAAGAAATGCAAGGAAAAGATGCTGGAAGTTGCAAATGATGGACGGACACTTATTTTTGTAAGCCATGATATGAAAGCTGTAGAGTCTATTTGTAAAAAAATTATAAAATTGTCTCATGGAACAATCGTTGAATTTAAAGACATCGGAATTAATAATGATGATAATTTAAATTCAGATAAAAATAAAAATTTATTGGTTTCAAATGAACATAAACAATCCACACCAATTGTATTGAATTCAGCACCTGATCTAAAAGAATCATTATGTGCAGAAAAAAGTTGGAATAATAATTTAGTTAATGCGCCTCAGATAAAAGATACAATCGTGATTTATTCACTGAAACTTTTGAATAACGTTGGGCAAGTTCAAGATAAATTTACAGTAAATGAAGACATCACTATTCAAATTCAATATGAGATTAAACGAAATAATTCCAGGGTAAATATTAGATTAGATATATCTTCATTGAGTGGTGTTAATTTATTTTCGACAATGAATAATTCATTAAATCCTCAACATAAATGCAGGAAAGCAGGATTTTATTCTGAGACGCTTGTTATCCCAAAAGAATTCTTAAATGAAGGTCAATTTTTAATTTCACTTGTTATAACAGATTTGGAAAATAATAGACCAGCGCTTGTTCGCCCAAATTGTTTATCAATGAAAGTCATCGACGATAAACTGCCTATTGGTGTCAGAGGAGATTGGTTAGGTTGTTGGCCAGATAGCTTACTAAGACCAAAATTGACTTGGAGCATTAAATCAGAGGAATCTTCTTCTGAATTAATTAGTCAGGAGTTATTAACAGAAGAATAGTAGTTATTTGAATAGTAGATATAATTTAAATTTTAAGGATGTAATATACATTGAATGAATAAAATTAGTATCCCTAAAAATACCTTATTATTTGTCCATATCTCTACTCATTTTAAAGAAATGATGCGTGTTGCTCGACTAATGAAGCAAAATGGAAATTTTCAACCTTATTTACTTTTTTATGCGGGATATGAAGGAGTTAAACGAGATATCAAGCATTGTCAATCAGAGGGAATTCAGTATATTACTTATTTTGATTCTCATGTATTACAATCTAAAAATAGTATTAAACAAAGAATAATACGACGGTCGTTTAAACTGATATTTAAAATTTTAGAAATTATCATTTATTTATTAAAACCTATTTTTTGGATTTTTAATGGTATTTCTCACTTACACAGAAAATTGGTTAGTATCTCAAACAATAAGATTTATTTAAAAAATAATAAATGGCTCATAATATTATTATCCCCTTTCTACTATTTATTTAAGTCTATTGCTTTGATTTTTAATGGTATTTTTCAACCCTATAGAAAATATATTAAGACTAAAAAAAATAAATTATTTTTTAAAAATGAGAATTGGCTTGCCTCTTTATTAATTTCTGTATACAAATTGGTATGGGACAAATTACCGTTTTTTTTACCAACAATTTCACGCTCTGCATACAAGTACAGTAATTATATTGATGAAATTTTAATGCAGTATGAAGTTAAATTATTAGTGTACCCTGAGCATAATTTATTTTATTTTACTCAACTGACTTCACACATTGGGAAAAAATACAATATTCCCTCTATTATTGTGCCATTCACAATTGCAAATACTAAGGAATGGGCGGAGGCTTTTTATAATGAACCAGCATGTTCTCTGTCTAAGTTTTATAATAAAATTATGTCCATCGCATTTCCTCATTGGGTATTTTCCTATAAAAACAAGCAAATTATTCTGCATGCTGATTTAATATTGCTTCATGAAATGTTTGGAGCTACACCTAAAAATCCTTGGTTGTTGAATAGTGGTATGATTGATTTTCTTGCCATAGAGAGTAATGCTATGAAGGAGTATTATATTGCTGCAGGATTGGAGGAAAACTACTTAAGATCTACTGGTGCCTTATATAATGATGAATTGTACTTAAAATTACAAAATGTTGACTTATATAGATCGAAATTATATCAATCCCTTGATGTGCAGCTCAATAAACCAATGATTCTGTGTGCACTACCTCCGAACCAATGTGAGAGCAGACTGGATGTCATTGAATTTACAGCTTATTCAGATCTGGTAAGATATGTGCTAGGGGAATTGGAGCAATATGCCAATGAATATAATATAGTCATTAATTTACATCCAAGGATTAATCCCTCTACTGTGGAGTTTATAAGTGATTATCCAGTCAAAGTATTTTATGGAGATGTAGCTGAAATAATTCCTTTAAGTTCTGTTTATGTAGCAACTTGTTCTGCAACTATTAGAATGGCTATTACCTGTGGGATTCCAGTTATTAATTATGATTTATATCAATATCGATACGATGATTATGACGATTTGAAAGGAGTTATTACCGTATTTAGTCGAATAGAGTTTGCAAGTACACTGAAAAAACTAATCAAAGAAGCAAATTATTATGAAGAGATAAGAGCAGCTCAGTTGAAAGATAGTACTAAATGGGGTTTGTTAGATGGAAAATCAGGCGAAAACTTATTGAGCGAAATTAACTTGCTCTTCACATAACAGTGATATAAAGAATGTATTGGCGAATGTATGAATGTCATAGATACTAAAATAAGCGAAATTAAAATTATTGAACCAAAGATTTATGGTGATGAAAGAGGTTTTTTTTACGAATCTTTTCAAGCCAAGCGATATGAGGAGTTATTAGGGATAACCGATCATTTTGTCCAGGATAATTTTTCAAGATCACAAAAAGGGGTGCTAAGAGGTCTGCATTATCAAAGTCAACAAACCCAGGGAAAACTGGTTTCAGTTTTAGCTGGTGAAGTGTTTGATGTTGCCGTGGATATTAGGTTAGGCTCCCCTACTTTTGGGCAATGGGTTGGAGTGATTCTTTCCGGAGAAAACAAAAGGCAATTTTGGATTCCTAAAGGGTTTGCCCATGGGTTTTATGTTTTGAGTGCTATAGCTGATTTCGCTTATAAATGTACTGACTATTATCATCCTGAAAGTGAGTTTTCCATTCATTATCTTGACCCGCAACTAGCAATTGATTGGCCCTTAGGAAATCAGGTTCAATTGTCTCCAAAAGACGCTGCAGGCAAGCCTTTAAGCCTAATAGATACTCAACTTTTACCGAGATATCAAACCTAAATGAAAATAATGGTTACAGGTGCTAATGGGCAAGTTGGTACCGAGATTGTCAAATTTTTTTCTTCTGAGTATGAAGTATATGCTTGTACTAGAGATATTCTTGATTGTTCCAAACCCGAACGGGTTCATGATGTGTTATCAGAAATCCAACCGGATCTTGTCATTAATGCAGCAGCTTACACGGCTGTAGATAAGGCAGAAGATGAACCTGATTTGGTTCATATCGTGAACACCGAGTTTGTCTGTCGCCTGGTGAATTATTGTAACCTGAAAAATATCCCCTTGATCCATTTATCAACTGATTATGTATTTGATGGAGAGAAGGAGGGTTCCTATCATGAAAATGATATTCCGCATCCATTAAGCACCTATGGACGTAGCAAATGGGAGGGGGAACAGGCTATTTTATCTCAACTTAAAAAGTATATTATTTTACGAGTTAGCTGGGTATTTGGTGAACAAGGGAAAAATTTTGTAAAAACGATTTTAAATTTGGCTTGCAGCAGAAAGGAATTGAATATCGTTTCTGACCAATGGGGAAGACCTACTTCAGCTCGAGATATAGCAAGGGTACTATTTGAAATAGTGCAGAAAATCAGCCACTCTTCCTTTGAATCTTGGGGCCTATATCATTATGCGGGACAGGGTGTCACTAATTGGTACGAATTTGCCAGCACATTTCTTAAGATAGCAAAAGATAAACAGCTGTCTTTGACTTTAAACAATCTAAATCCGATTAAGTCAGAAGAATATCCTACAAAGGCAATAAGGCCAAAAAATTCGGTACTTGATACAACAAAGATAGAAACAATATTGGGTATAAAAAGTTGCAGCTGGAAAAATGATTTGCCAGATGTCATCGACCATTTTACTAAAAAATAAGAATCACACTATGAAAAATCAAATGAACAATCTTTTGGTAACTGGATCTGCAGGCTTTATAGGAAGTAATTTTGTTCAATTTATGATTGATAAATACCCGGAAATCAAGATTGTCAGTCTGGATAAATTGACCTATGCAGGAAATAAAGCCAATTTGAGCGAAATAGAAGAATATCAAAATCACCTTTTTGTGCAAGGAGACATATTGGACAAAAATCTGGTGTTATCCTTACTAAGGGAACATGAGATAGATACTCTTGTCCATTTTGCAGCGGAATCCCATGTGGATAATTCCATTGATAATCCGCAAATATTTCTTGAAACCAATGTGATTGGAACTTTTACTCTGTTAGAGGCAGCAAGGATTTATTGGTTGAATGAAAGGCAATGGGATAAATCAAAGTGTCGGTTTCATCATGTATCCACTGATGAAGTGTATGGTTCATTAGAAAAAGAAGAGGCTGCGTTCACTGAAAAAAATTCATATCAACCTAATTCCCCCTATTCAGCGTCCAAAGCAAGTTCTGATCATATAGTCAGAGCTTATTACCATACTTATGGATTACCTGTTACCACTTCCAATTGTTCGAATAATTATGGGCCTAATCAGCATAAAGAAAAGTTGATTCCTAAGGTGGTGTATGCTTGTGTCAATCAGCTGCCTATTACTGTCTACGGTAATGGATCAAATGTTCGCGATTGGTTGTATGTCATGGATCATTGCGAAGCCATTGATACGGTTATTCAAAAGGGAATGGTTGGAGAGGTTTATAATATAGGTGGTAATAATGAACTGGATAATTTAAGTTTGATAAAAATGATTTGTCAGATGATGGATGATTTAAAGCCTATGAAAAAACCATATGACTCATTGATTACTTTTGTTGAAGACAGAAAGGGTCATGACAAACGATACGCCATAGACAATAGTAAAATTCAAAAGGAATTGGGTTGGGTTCCACAAGGTGATTTTGTTCATAAATTATCAAATACAGTTCAGTATTACTTAACACGATATGAGCACGAAATTAATGTTTAATAAATTGAAAATAATCAGGTAACATAGCCTTTATTTTAATGATCAGAAATAGCATGAAGTCTCACACAGAATTATTATCATGGAGTTTGCTTCAAAAAGAAGCAAAAAGAGTGCGTTTAAATTCAGATTCTCAACCACACGTTGTTCCGGATTCCAACAATTATGAATCGAGAAAACAGATCAATTGTATTGAGTACGACTATTCCAGGCAGAGAGTAAACAGAACCATCATTGATTTGCTTATCGATTTAGCTAATGAAGTCAAATTACCAGAAAAAATTGATAACTTAATCAATGGTAAAAAAATCAATATCAGCGAAAACAGGCCTGCATTACATACAGCACTGCGAGATTTAAGCAATAAATCAATCCTGATTGATGGGCTGGATATCATGTCTGAAGTGGTAAGTACCCGAGAAAAAATCAGAATGATATCTAACCGAATCAGGGAAAAGAAGTGGCTGGGTTATTCAGGGTTACCAATAACTGATGTTGTAAATATAGGCATTGGCGGCTCGGATTTAGGCCCTCGTGTATGTATCCATGCCCTATCTAATTATATTTCCAAAGAGTTTAATTACCATTTTATCTCAGATGTTGACCCGGCTAGTTTCAACGATGTTATTGCAAAAATTAATCCTCAAACCACCTTATTTATTGTTTCTTCTAAGTCATTTACCACAAAAGAAACGCTATTAAACGCCAGAAAAGCTTTTGCATTGTATGAGGTTATGACTTCTATCGATCAACATTTTATAGCTGTAACAGCTCATCCGGAAAGAGCTTATCAAATGGGTATTAAAACAGTGTTACCGATTTGGGATTGGGTTGGTGGTCGATTTTCTTTTTGTTCCGCAGTTAATTTAATTACTGCCATTGCAATTGGTTATGAACAATTTGTTGAATTGCTGGCTGGTGCCCATGATGTCGATACTCATGTCCAATTTACTGATTTTAAAAATAATATTCCTGTACTTATGGCTTTAATCGGTGTATGGAATAACAATTTTTTGAATATTCATAATTTACTTATTCTTACTTATTCAAAAAAACTGGAATACTTTGTTCCTTATGTACAACAGCTGGATATGGAGAGTAATGGAAAATCTATTGATGTGAATGGAAAAATGGTAGATTATGCCACTGGACCTATCGTTTGGGGTGGATTAGGTAATCAGGCGCAACATAGCTATTTTCAATTATTATGTCAGGGTACACATCGATGTGTTGGCGATTTTATTACTTTGAAAACTAATGATGAGCATGAGATTAATTCCATGTGTCATTATAAAATGAAAGTGTTAAGTGAGGGAATTCAAACAAATGAAAATCCTTATGGGTATATTCCTGGCAATATGCCAATGAATCATCTTATTTTGTCAGATTGTTCTCCTTATACATTAGGAGCGCTGGTGGCACTCTATGAACATAAAATCTTTGTACAAAGTGTGATATGGAATATTAACCCGTTCGATCAGCCCGGTATTGAAAGCGCCAAGAGTGCTCACAGAGAAATCACATTATCAAGCGAATCATAAAGGGGCAATAAATGCTATAAAATAGTTTAATTATTAAACTAAACTTTATATTTTATTGACAATATCAACGTATTTTAATGTATTACCGCAATAAACTTGATAATATTTAAGGCTGTTATTTGTTCAAAGAAAAATAGAGAGTAGGCTCGATATAATGAAAGGTATTATCCTGGCAGGTGGTTTTGGTACTAGACTGTATCCTCTGACAAAATCCATTAGTAAGCATATGATTCCGGTTTATGATAAACCAATGATTTATTATGCCATCTCTACATTAATGTTGGCTAATATCAGGGAAATACTGATTATTTCAACGGAGGAGCATCTTCCACTGTATCAAAATTTATTGAGTGATGGTTCTCAGTGGGGCATCTCATTTGCCTATCTTGTGCAAAATGAACCAAGGGGAATCGCGGAAGCATTCATTTTAGGCGAAAAGTTTATTGGTAATGATTCTGTTTGCCTGGTTTTGGGAGATAATATCCACCAGGGCAGAGGTTTTTCTGCATTATTACAAAACGCAAAATCAAAATTAAATGGTGCAACAGTTTTTGCCTATTATGTCGATAAACCCCAAGCCTATGGTGTGGTGGAATTCAACGAGAAATATCAAGTCCTATCCATAGTGGAAAAACCAGCACAGCCCAAATCCAACTATGCGGTAACCGGATTATATTTTTATGATAATCAAGTTATAGAAATTGCCAAGAGTTTAAAACCCTCTGGGAGGGGGGAGCTGGAAATAACTGACATCAATCAGTTTTATTTATATGAAAACAAACTGGATGTCCAGATTTTGGGAAGAGGTTTTGTCTGGCTGGATATGGGTACACCAGAAACCCTGTTATCAGCAAGTAACTATATTTGTACTATCGAACAGCGGCAAGGTTTAAAAATCGGATGCCCTGAAGAAATTGCGTGGCGTATGAAGTTTATTAATGATGATGAGTTACTATGCAGGGCTAGAGAGCTTAATAAAAGTAGTTATGGTCAATATCTTGCAGAACTGCTTAATCAAAAACGATTTTAAAAGCCATAGGTAAAATAGTGACAAAAGTATTAGTGACAGGCGCAACAGGTTTTATTGGCAGTAGCTTGGTTCCGGCTCTTATTGCTGCAGGGTATGAGGTTCGTTGTGCTGTGTGGCAAAAAAATCAATACATGGCTGTTGAGCAAGTTGAAATTGATAAGCTGGAGCAAGTAACGGATTGGTCAGAAGCTTTGGATGGAATTGATATCGTTATACATCTGGCTGCGCGAGTCCATATTATGAAAGAGGATACATCTTCCTCTCTGGAGGAGTATTGCAAAATAAACAGTATTGCCACAAAGAATTTTGCTGAACAAGCTGCAAAACACAAAGTAAAGCGATTTGTATTTTTAAGTACGATTAAAGTAAATGGCGAGGTGAGTTCGCCAGAGAATCCATTTTCTGAGAAAAATTCTGCCCAACCAAAAGACTCTTATGCTCAAAGCAAGTTGAAAGCAGAACTCTATTTACAAGAGGTTAGTGAACATAGTGAAATGGAAGTGGTTATCTTGAGGCCTCCACTAGTTTATGGGCCAGGAGTAAAAGCTAATTTTTTAAAATTATTGAGTATGGTGGAAAAAGGATGGCCATTGCCTTTTGCCAGTATAAATAATAAGAGAAGTTTTATTTTTATTGATAATTTGATTTCTGCCATTCTAACAGTAATGACACATCCTAAAGCAGCAAACCAACTTTATCTTGTGGCAGATAATGAATCTTGGTCTTTAGCTGATTTGTTATCCATGCTAGCCCAAAATATGAAAATCAATTTAAGATTGTATCGTTTCCCTGCTACTTTATTAGCCGGTCTATTCAAAGTTATAGGAATGGGCAGTTTAAATACTCGTTTGTTGGGTTCTTTGGAAATTGATAATTCGAAGATTATTTCAGAGTTAGGCTGGATTCCACCAGTCGACTCATGTGAGGGCTTAAAAAAAACAGCAGTTTGGTATCAATATGAATATAATGCTTAGTGTTTTTTTTATACTGTTATCTTTTCTTTGTACCAAACTATTTTGTGGTATTGCACAAAATTCAAAGCTAATTGATAAACCCAATGACAGAACTCTGCATTTGAAACCAACGGTGAGAGGCGGTGGTATTGTATTTATTGGTTTGTCTTTGTTAATTATACCTTTTATTTGGTATTTTACAGGTATGCTTTCTTTTTATAAAGAATCGGTGTTTTTATTGTTGTGCATTCTTTTAATAGCTGGGGTCAGTTTTTTTGATGATATATACGATCTTCCTATCAAGATTAGGCTGGGAGTACAATGTATTGTCGCTTTCATTTTGGCTGTATTCATGAGACCAGAAAAACTGGATTTTATACTTTTTTCGTTGAATCATGGCTACATCATAATTCCGTTCATTTTTTTCATGGTTATCTGGGCCATAAATCATTTTAATTTTATGGATGGTCTGGATGGCTTTTGCGCGTTACAGGCTATTTATTTGCTTGCCTGCTATTTTATTTTATTTAATGTACATCATGCCCTGGCTTATCAGGAATTTTGTTGGATTTTAATATGCAGTTTAGTTGGATTTTTAATTTTTAATTTTCCTCCAGCCAAGTTATTCATGGGGGATGTAGGTAGTGCTTCATTAGGGTTAATCATTTTCTCAATGGCATTAATCGCCCAACAAAAATATCAAATCCCTATAATTTATTGGTTTATGCTAAATAGCCTTTTTCTTTTTGATTCTACAATCACTTTATTGCGACGAATTGTGAATAAAGAGCAGTGGTTTGCCCCACACAGGAAACATGCATACCAGAGGTTAAAACAATTTGGAATGGACACCCGTTTCATATTGCTTGCTCAATTACTAATAAATGGATTCATTGGATGTTTGGTGTTCTTGAGTTGGACACAAAAAGTGACGATATTATGTGCGTTATTAATGTTAACACTGATTTTATTTGGTTATTATTTTATTGTTGAAAGAATATACCCGATGCATTTTCAAGCATCTTAACCCACAACTGTATCCGCTTCCTTACGGTCGCGGCTCGGTTTCGTGTCATTATAAATCCGAGCCGCGACCGTAAGGAAGCGGATGTGTAACCCCAGCATGAGCAGTAAATCAATCGCAACTCTGGTATTTCACTATGGGTATATATTATCAAGACATTAGTCTTGATTGTCTAACGCCCTAGAAAACAAAATAAATAAAAGGTTTTGTTGGTGAGAACATGAATATCATCAGCATCAACATGCCGAAGATATAGCTGCATTTTTTAATCCAAAGTGGCTGAAGTGAGGAAATAGTTTGAGTTTCAAATTTCTTTACCTGTGGTCCAATAAAACATAATGCGCATAATGCAAGTAAACCTAATACCGAATCAGTGTAACCAGTTGAAGAACGATTGATAGCAATTTCTTTTGCTATTCCTATTGGATTAAACATTTTTGCAATCAACGTGTAAGCTTGGTCAAAAGAATTGGCTCTAAAGATAACCCATCCAACAACGACACATAAAAATGTAAAAGCAATAGATGCTATTCGATGATAGTTATTTGCCAGGGCAATATTTTTGTTTTTAAATTTATTACGATAGATATGGTATATAGACAACAACATCCCATGATAAGCTCCCCAGATAGCATAATTCCAGGAGGCTCCGTGCCATAATCCAGCAATGAACATTGTGGCTATTAAGTTATTAACTGTTTTAATTAAAGTTCCTCGACTACCGCCAAAAGGAATGTATAAATAATCTCTAATCCAGAGTGAGAGACTGATGTGCCATCGTTGCCAAAAATCACTGATATTAACTGCGTTGTAAGGATGATTGAAATTAAGTGGCAGCTTTATATTGAAAAATAAGGAAACCCCTCTTGCAATATGGGTATAACCCAGAAAATCAAAATAAATTTGTACGGTAAACGCAATGGCAGCAAGCCATGATTCAAGATGAGTTGCGTTTTGATAATTGTTAAATACGGAATCTACAATAGAGGCGACTCCGTCTGCTATGACTAATTTAAAAATAAAACCGTATAAAACCAGTCTTAATCCTTCATTAATTCGGGAGAACTCTGGTAGCTCAATAGTGCTTTCATATTGTTGATAAATTTCTTTATAACGGACAATGGGCCCTGAAATCAGGTGGGGGAAATACATAATATAAAAATTATAATTTAACCAGTTGCTTGCGGGTTTTTCTCCTCTGTAGATATCTACAATGTAACTGATCGCTTCGAAAGTATAAAATGAAACTCCTAAGGGCAGGATGATATGAACCGCTTTGGGTATTGGTAAATCGATGCCAATAAGAGCACCTAGCGTGTTTGCGTTGTCCAAAAAAAAGTTGGCGTATTTGAAATAGATCAAAATCGAGCAATTAATTAAGATAGATAGAGTAAGAAACAGCTTTTTTAATTGCTTAGATGTCGTATTATGAATTCTGTTCCCTAAATAATAATCTACAGAGGTAGAGAAAAGTATGATACTAATCAGCGGAACACTCCATGTGCCATAAAACACATAACTGCAAATCAAGATAAAATATTTTCGATAATAAGCACCTATCAAGAAGAAGACAGCTAATGAGAGGCTTAAAAATAAAATAAATTGAAAGGTTGCAAAGTTCATGATTTATCCTCATGAGATTTTTTCATGTAATCATATATTTCTGCATCCAGATAACCCTCCGGATAGATATAATCCTTGTTTAGGATTTTATTTGCTAGAAGTTTGGTTACTTTTGATGCACCGAGAACATTCATATGAACCGGATCTTGAAAATTCTCCGGGTCTTGTAATTCTTCGAATAAATTGACGAAAGCAATTTTTTTCTTCTCTGCAAACCGTTTAATTTTTTCAACGATTAACTGATTTTGGGGCACATTGAGCTTGTCATGAACTTTACGCATTAATGGTTGGTATAATGGCATTAGAACAAGAACTACTTTAGTTTGATGGTTATTGAATTCATCTATGAAACTCTCTAGCCTGTCTGTACCTAATTGATAATGAATGTAATCTCTTTCATAAGTTTTCACCATGGCATTGTATAAATAATCAGAGTTAGCAGACTCAGAAGTCATGACATTAAAAATAGGTGAAAAACCTACTACAGACACGGGTTGATGATTATAAATTAAATTGGTTAATCGTGATTTTGATGTATGCAATAATGTCTTATCGCTGTTATTAATTTGCTGATGGTAAAAATTCAGTAATCGTAAAAAGTAGAACTTGCTTGCCAATTTACAATATATTTTTGTAGAAATCGCATGTGTATCCTTTATTTCACAGCGAGTATAGTAATCAGAAACATTATCATCCCATAATTTTAAAGGTGTTTTGCCTGCAGGAGTGGGCATAGAAAAGTTGTCAACATTAAGTATATGCACAGGTACATCAATAATAACCAGTTTTGGATTTACCTTTCTTTTTAGAAGATATTTATAGAGCGCTAATTGCTCTTCCAGATTTCCCCCTTCAAGCCCTAAATTATAGGTAGGGTATGCTATAGACAGTTTTTCTGCCAGGGATGATGAAAAAAGCTCTGGATAAAAATTTCTTGCAATAATTGAGTCACCTATTCCAACAATACCACCATAGATTGTGTCCGCTATTAGAAATTTTTGATCACGATTAAACCAGCTTCCAAATGGGGCAATAGATGTGACCGCTACCCATCTGGAAAATAATTCAATTGGGATAAATACAATAGTAAATAAAAATAAAACCAGCAGTAATTTTTTTAGCAAATAGGTGCGATATGTCTTTAATTGATTCATAGTGAGGAGATATACTGTTTTAATTAAATTGACAAAGAGTTACTATTGCATTTTACTAATAAAAACTGTCAATTCATTAGCTTTGAATTGGTTTTATGAATATAAATTGCTAGTGGATATTATCATAAATTATTTAGATACAAAATCACCACTTATTAAATATTGTTATTGTGGTATTCATTCTGTAAGTGATTTCAAAAATTTTATTTACCGGGTTTGTTCTCAACGAGAATATCAGCTTGATAAGAAACATTCAAATTATTCAGTGCTCACTTATTCTTGTATTCAGAAAATCAATAAATATTGATTTTGCAGTGTCATGTTATGTCTAAACTGGCCTTATTGAAAGGATTGTTGGAATAAATGCAATCATTGTGAAATTCTCATCTCTTGTAATTAGAAACTTTACAAGAGATGAGAAATGTGAAACCATGCATAGTCAGTTTTGAATTCATGTTCAATATGAAAATTTCTCAAGCCAAATCGTATAAAATACTATTCGTTGTTCAGAGATTGTCTGATTTTGTTGAGATGAAGAGGGCATCTATCGGTTTGAAGCAATTTGGTTATCAGTGCCATATACTTTTTTGTGGTGTTGATTCAACCAACCATGATTTAATTGTTCTAAAAGAAATTGAAAAAAGCATTAAGCAGGGTGAGATTGACGGGGTAGAAATTCCCCATAAGGAATTGTCAATAGTAACTGAAATATTAAGCAATAAAACACCGCGGAAGAAAAGAGGCACGACTGTAAGTGCCAATTCTCAAAAGAGCACTAAAAAAAAATCTGATTGGATAAAGAAATTATATAAAATTTTCGGATGTAGGCGAGTAAAAACAAAAATAAAAAAAATTATGGTTTTGCTGTCTTTTACATATACAAGATTTTTTATTCTTACTTGTTTAAAGCGCATATCCCTATGTAAGGTATATCGATATTACAGTAGTAAATATCATTATTATAGAGCCAAATATTATCAATTTAATGATCAATTCAAACAAATTAAACTGATGGGTTACCAATATAAGAGTAAATATTTTCAATTTGTTGAAATTATAAAATCAGGCCAATACAAATTAATTGTTTTGCCCGAAGATATAGTAGGTAAGGTAACTCCTTTAATAATAAAATCAGGACATACATTAAAAATTCCCAGTTTAATTCTTCCTTATACAATTGCAAACCAAAGTGAAGCATTTCAGGCACTAAAAGATCGAGATGAGTTTCAAGTAAACTATGATACCTGTAACAAACTATTCGGAATTTTTTTTCGTTCTTGGGTAATGAAAGATGATAATAGAAAGGTTCTAAGATTGCCGGCAGGACATGTGTATGGACATATTATAACCGGAACCTCACCTCCTGATCCATGGATGATGAACAGTGGATATGCTAATGTGATAGCTATCGAAAACGAGAAAATGTTTGAATATTATCGTAATAGTGGAATACCTGTTTCTAAAATGAAAATTACAGGTGCTTGTTATGATGATAATTTGGCTTATTATTACTTGAATAAGGAATACGAAAGAAAAAAATTATATCAGGAATTAGGTATACAAAGTGATAAACCTATATTCTTGCTCGGGGGTTTTCCAAATCAAATTACAGCTAATCCCCCTCGTTTTGATTTTGCAGATGCAGAAGATGCTGTAGATTTTATTGTAGATTGTGTAGAAGTATTTAAAAAGGATTATGAAATTATTTTTCGCCCTCATCCAAACTATCTGGAATTATCTGATCTTTTTGCGAAAAAAAATATTTTGATTACTCAGATAGATACTACTCGATTAGTTGCCTTGTCTGATATTTATTTGGCTTTTGCGTCTGCGACGATCCGTTGGGCAATATCTTGCGGTATTCCAACTATTAATTACGATATGTTTTATTATGATTTTTCAGATTATAAAAATGTGCAAGGCGTTCTGAACGCGTGTACTAAAGAAGAGTTTAAACTGGCTATAAATACCATGAATCAGCCGGAACATTTTATAGCTATTAAAAAACAACTGGATACAGAAAAAAGAAAATGGGGTAATTTGGATGGAAAATCCACTCACAGAATTAATGAGTTGGTTAGGGATTTAATTCATCTTAAAAAAGTACCTCGGAAAGCGTATTAACTTTTTAGTAAGGGTCAGTATGAAGAGTTTAAGTGTTGCAATAATAGGTGCAGGGCGAATGGGCCGCGAACATATTAAAGCGTTCAAAGCGATACCTGGGGTTCAAGTAGTTGGTCTATTAAGCAGAACTTATGAAAAGGCTGCTGCTTTAGCAAGTGAGTTTGGTATTCCTTATGTTGTAGAGACAATTGAAGAGTTAAATAAACAAACTGGCGCTGATTTAGTGGTTGTAGCAGTTCCTGAGCTTGAGGCCAATCAAGTCGCTAAAAAATGTTTTCAATATCATTGGGCCGTACTCCTGGAAAAGCCAGCCGGATATGACTTGATGGATGCTCATGATATTGCTGAAGCAGCATTAACAGCAAACGGTCCAATCTATGTGGGCTTGAATAGAAGATTTTATTGCAGTTCAGTACAAATTCGTAAAGATCTTGATTCAAAGAGCGCTGATAAGAGATTTATCCATATTCAGGATCAACAGAGTTTTGAAGAAGCGAGATCTTGTCTGCACCCTGAAAAAATTGTGCAAAAGTTTATGTATGCTAATTCAATCCATACCATCGATTTAATTCGATTTTTTGCAAGAGGCGAAGTAACCAAAATAGTTCCGGTTGCGCCCTGGAAAAAGGAGCAAACAGAAATCGTAATCAGTTATGTTGAGTTTGATAGTGGAGATCGTGCATTATATGAATGCATTTGGAAAGGACCAGGTCCTTGGGCATGTAGTGTAAGTACGCCAAGTATTCGTTGGACAATGCAGCCACTTGAAAAGGCCCGCTATCAAAATGCCAATGAAAGAATCGTCCATGATTTAACATTGGATGATATCGATCAACAATTTAAAGCGGGATTTTATAAACAGGCTGAAGAAGTTTGTAAAGGGGTGCGTGGCCAAGAGAGCCATGCGATATCCTTGAAAGACAGTTTAAAAACGATGGATTTGATTTATCAAATTTATGGTGAATAACTACAAACTGTTAAGAATTGCCTTACAAATTTTAAGTGTTATCCCCGGCTTTGAGCCGGGGGAGACAATCTTACCCAAAGATCTTGGAAGTAATATGCGTAAAGAGTGGCATGGAGATTTTTGAAAGCTCACTAGAATTATTAATACATACCCAATCTAATGAAATAGTTTGATTAATATCGATGATTTTATGAGGTTATGTATTGATTTTGTGGTCCGTTCAAATTAATTTACAACAACATTAATACATGTAAATTCATATTTTGTTTAGGACAGAATTGGTAAATTGTATTAGCACAAATTATTAATGAATATTATTGGAGATTCCATTTAATGATTACTTATCCAGGAGAGGTTAACCTTGCTAAATACAAACTTGATAGTAAACCGGAAGAGGTATTTTATGGTTTACCGAGTGATGTTATGTTTTGCAGTAAATGCACATACAGCAACCAAAAGCCTAATTCAGAAAAAGAATATAAACATACCATTAATGCCAAGAAGCCTACTATTAATTTTGATGAAGAGGGTGTTTGCTCTGCTTGCAGAATAGCAGAAAAGAAAAAAGGGATTGACTGGGAACAAAGAAAAAGAGAATTAAAAGAGTTATGCGATAAATATCGAAGTAAAACGGGTCATTACGATTGTCTTATTCCTGGCTCAGGCGGGAAAGACAGTTTTTACACTGCGTATATGTTAAAATATGAATATGGAATGAATCCCTTGACAGTGACTTGGGCTCCCCATATTTATACTTCTTGGGGGTGGAATAATTTCCAGGCATGGATACATGCTGGATTTGACAACTATCTGTTTACTCCCAATGGCCAAGTGCATAGATTGCTTACCAGATTAGCATTGGAAAAGTTATATCACCCATTTCAACCTTTTATTCTTGGTCAAATGTACTATCCACCTAAAATCGCAATGGATTTGAATATTCCATTAGTATTTTATGGAGAAAATCCATCAGAATATGGTAACAATGCCAAGGAAAATGAAAAAGCGACGAAGGATATCAGTTATTTCACCGCGAATGATATTTCCAATATTTATCTTTCTGGGATATCAGCGCTTGAATTGAAGGAAGAGTTTGGTTTAACTGAAGTAGAGCTACAGCCTTATATTCCACCTAATCCTAACAGGCTTGTTAAGAAAAAGATAGAGGTACAATATCTGGGATATTATTTACCATGGCATCCGCAAGAGTGTTATTACTTTGCCGTAAATCATGGTGGATTTACCCCTTCTCCTGAAAGAACGGCAGGCACTTATAGTAAATACAGTGGTATAGACGATAAGATTGATGATTTGCACTACTACACCACCTTTATCAAATTTGGAATTGGTCGAGCTACTTACGACAGCTCTCAGGAAATTCGTAATGGGGAGTTGGTTCGTGAGGAGGGAGTTGCTTTAGTAAGGCGTTTTGATGGTGAATACCCGGAGCGTTTTGAAAAGGAAAATTTTGAATATTTAAGCATTGATTCAAAAAAATTACCCATAGCGGCTAAACAGTTTGAGCAACCTAAAATGGATAGGGAATATTTTGAGAGATTGACTAATCATTTTAGATCACCGCATCTTTGGGCATTTGATAATGGACAATGGGTATTAAGGCATCAGGTTTTTTAGTACCTTAAGATCCATAAGATGTCCTTAAGTCTCTAAGTCCTACAGCTTGTCTACAAGATCCGCTTTAAGGATCTTGCAGACAAGCCGTAGTAGTAATCGATACAATAAACTTCATATGAATTGTTATAAAATATCAAGGACATGAGTTGATTAATCACTGCGATAAACCAAACATTTTAGCTATTATTCCAGCACGAGGAGGCTCGAAGAGATTACCTCGTAAAAATATACTGAATTTAAGAGGTAAACCTCTGCTGGTGCATACTATACTTGCTGCCAGGCATTGTGATTTAATTACTGATGTTGTGGTGTCAACTGAAGATGATTTGATCTCCAATGTTGCTTTTGGCGCCGGAGCAAAGGTTATCGATAGACCATTGGAGTTAGCTGGTGATACAATATCAAATGAACACGTTATAAAGCATGTAATAAAAACCTTCAGTGAAACCAGCTACTTCCCTGACTATATTGTTTTATTGCAGCCTACTTCTCCATTAAGAACGGCATTTCATTTAAAACAATGCTTAGAACAATACTTAGCATCAGAGATGAAAAGTGTTATTAGTGTTTGCAAAGTTGAACATCATCCTGGAAAATGCATTCGTATTAAAGATAATCAGGCTTTGCCTTACACTTGTTTGGATGATGTCGAAAGAAGAACTCAGGACCTGGAAGAAGTATATAGGCAAAATGGAGCAATTTACGCTTTAAAAACAACAGATTTTCTTGAGCAATTAAAATTTTATCAGTCTCCTTGCCTACCCTATGTGATGAGTATGGAAGACAGTATTGATGTTGATAACAAGCTTGATTTGCAATTTTGTGAATTTTTGCTTTCGGAAAAAGAAAAACACGATAAGGTTAATAATCATGTCTGCTAACTATCAAAATTTTCAACATTACATCACAGAGGGATGGTCAAAAAACCCCAAGGAAATTTTTAAATTCCTCGATTTCTTTATTGCCCAAGAAAAAAGGAATGCATCCATTTCTTTGCTTGATGTAGGTTGTGCTACTGGTGAATTAATTTATTTTCTTTCTGATCGCTATCCCCAATTTCGCTATACAGGAATTGATGTTTTTGATGATTTGATCGAGCAGTGTAAAAAGTTACAACCGGATAAGGAATTTTTAAAAGCTTCAATTCTGGAATTACCTGATAGTTTATACCATCAATTTGATATTATTACTGTAGTCGGAGTTATGTCCATTTTTGATGAATCCGAATTACAAATATTCTTCTCAAATTTATTTAAAGCTTGCCGTCCGGGCGCAACAATTTACATATTGTCGCCTTTCAATGAATTTGGCGTCGATTGCGAAATAACTCACAGAAAAAGAAAGAAAGGTGTCAAAGGAGATTGGGAAAAAGGGTGGAATGTATTTAGTAAGGAAACCATTGGAGAATTGATACAAAACCAATGCAATCAATGGAGTTTTCATCCTTTCAGAATTCATTTTGATTTGCAACCGAAAGAAGATCCTGTTCGGACCTGGACTATGAGAACTGAAACAAATGAAAGACAACTTACTAATGGTTTAAAGCTGTTAATTGATCATTACTTATTAAAAATATCACTCTAAATTTATGAGGATACTATTGTGGAAAGAGAATTTAAACTTGGGAATTTTAATGTCAGCACACAAAGCCCACCAATTTTTTTAGCAGAAGTTGGAAGCTATTTCAATGGTAATTATCAACTTGCCAAAAACATGGTCGAGTCGATTATAAAAGCAAGTGCAATGGTTCCAAAACAACCTGTTGTCCTAAAAACAGAAATTTTAAATGACCCTGAAATTTGTCTTCCTAGTGATCTTTTGGAAACTTATACTTCCAAAGATGGTCAAGTTAAAAAAGAGAATTATAGAGAGCTGATCGAGCGTAAGGCGATGCCTTTGGAAAAGTATGAACAATTATTTTCTATTGTTAGAAACGCATCCATGCCGTTTATAGTGTCTGTATATGATTTTACTGCAGTAGATTTTGCAACTCGACATGGTGCCTGTGCATTAAAAATTGCATCTGCTAACATAGTACATATCCCTTTAATTCGTTACGCAGCACAAAAAGGCTTGCCTTTAATTATTGATACGGGCAGATCAACTATTGCTGAAGTATTTAACGCGGTTAATACGGCACGAGTTGCTGGCTGTGAAGATATTATTATTCAACACAGTCCAGATGGGCATCCTGCGCTACCTGAAGCACATAATCTCAGGCTTTTACAAACTTATTCGCAGGCATTTAATCTTCCTGTTGGTTTGTCTGATCACCATAATGGTCTGGAAATGCTGTATGCATCAGTTGCATTAGGCGCTTCAATTTTGGAAAAAGGGGTTCATGTATATCCTGAAGAGCTTGATCAAGATATTTCTCATTCGATGAGTCTGGATGACTTACCTGATGTTTTGCAAAAAGTATATGATGTCTGGGAATCTTTGGGCAGTACTGAGCGTAATCCAAGACAGCAAATCAAAGGGGTGATTGGTAGCTCACAACGCCAATGTGTTGTAGCAAAAAGAGATATCCAACCTGGTGAAACACTTTCATTAGATAATGTAAGATTTGCTTTTCCATGTCTTGGTATACCCGTACAACACTGGGATTTAGTTAATGGAAGCTGTTTTACTTCATCAGTAAAAGCAGATAAACCCATTCAATGGTCTGATATTAAAAGAAATGATTCTTAAAAACCCGACTTGGCAGACCCTAATTCCTGGCCTGCCTGATTATGTGCCTCTCGATTCTAATCAGGCAGAGAGCCTATTAGGAAAAGTGCAGTTGAGTGGCATTGTCTATCAGGTATGTTTTGAAGATCAGTTATCTAACTTTTATTTGATTAAAGAATGGCAAAGCGGAAAAAAGTATTTTGTTAAATGCTTTCAAGAGGAGCATTTTGAGCATTATCAACAAGCCGAACATTTAGCTCGATGGTTACAGATACAGGGAGTAAATACAAACTCTGCTTTGTCATCAGACTTGAAGAGTTATTACCTCTATCCATTTCTTGATGGGGATAGATTAAATTCGTCAATTGTTGTTCTCAAAAAACTGGGAGGCTCTCTTGCTAAAATGCACAAGGCACTCAGAAATTATCCTTTACAAGAGGGTATTATCACTAGAACAAATAACCGAATATGGAAGTTAAATGAAATACGTGAACAAATTACGAAAGGGTTAATTAAAATCGGTCCATTTCCTGATTATGTGAGAAATTTGGCTTTAAATAGTGATTTGAATTTTACCCAAGGCGCTGATTTTCAAGCCATACACGGCGATTTACATCCCGGGAATATGATGCTGGTTGATGGGGATGTCTATTTCTTTGATTTTGAGGATGCTCTCCACAGTTATTTGCCATTAATTTATGAATTGGCATTGATATTAGAGCGTATGGTGTTTATAAGATATGAATCGATTGATTATATTCTGGAATTAGGAAAACATTTTATGGTTGCCTATCTTGAAAACGGTGGTTCTTATTCGTATCAGGAAACAGACAGGTTTGCTTTATCAACAATTGCTCTTCGCTCATTATGTGTTCTGACATTATGTGAAATGGAGGGTAATATCATATATGAACAGGAGTGGCGCAAGTTTTATACGCTATCTGAACTAGCTAAAAAGTTGCAAACTACTTTTAACAAAATTCTACAGGTGTAAATTTATGTCCAGAAAGCGAATTCTGGTATCATCCAGGGATGTCGGGGCTGCTATTAATATTATCGAAATTGTAAAGTTAGCCAAGTCTAATCCTGACTGCGACTTTTTTTTATATATTCAACCTCCTGCAGCCCAATATTTTAGTAATCACAATTTAGAATATGAGTTAGTACCGAATTATATTGCGAAACAGCAAGACAGTGAGGAAGCGAAACTTATTTTGAATTATGCTGGCGAAATATTGGAAAAAATAAAGCCTGATGTTATTTTATGTGGTTTATCTACACCAGGTGACGCTGGTATTGATGAGGCATTGATTACAGTTGCCAAGAATACAATTCCAACAGTAGTGATGCAAGATTTCTGGGGGGAAGTTAATGATTTTTTCGGTGCTTGTGCAGATTATTATTTTTGTTTGGATCAAGAAGCAAAATTTTTAACGGAATCGTACTACCTATGCCAGGCAATTGTAATTGGGTCACCGCGTCATTCTTGGTATCAATCTCTTAATATGGAAAAATTAAAAATTGACTTACGCAAAGAAGTAGATTTATCTCCATCAGAATTAGTAATAGGATTATTTGGGCAGTCATTACATTGGCTAGCTGGTTATCAAGAAATTTTATCCGAATTTCTTTTATCTCTTCATCAAATTCAACCCGACGCTACTATTCTTTATAGACAGCATCCTCGGGAGAGTCAAGAGCAAGCACAGACTACTATTAGATTATTAGAAAAAACTAATTTGAAATTTATTCAACATACACACAATAAGGTTGAATATTCTTTAATACTATGTGATCTTGTCTGTAGCATTCTTTCTAATTGTCTGTATGATAGTAGCTATCTAAATTTCTTTTCGAAAAAACCATTGATTACCCCCATTGCCTTATGTTACAAAACTGATATCCTACAACACCTAAATAATTTTAATATGATTTCAGGTTCACCTTACAAAGCAAAAAAATTAGCTTTTATTTGTGATACTCAAAGACCTGATGACAATTTAATAAAATATCTATTGAGTGTTGATAGTCGAAAAGATTTTTGGTTGGCTAGCAAAAATTTAGAAAACCCGAAATATTCAGCTGCGAGGGCTCTAGATAGTCTTATGGAGATAGCCAAATAAAAAATTTTAAAATTATAAAGTTCATTACTAGAGATTTGCTTATTAAGGGAAAGGAAATTTTATATGGCTTTAACCATATTTAAAAAATTAATTCAAAAGTTTAATACACCTGATAAAAATTTGAAAAACAGGCAGTCAATTTTTATATTTATTTCATCATATACAAGTGCTCCAGTACTTTCGATGCTAGCAGCTGGCTTAATTGATGAAAAGGAAAAAGTTTTATTTGTAATCCAAAAGAAAGATGATTATTTGATTAATAAGATTAAGTTTTTTGTGCCTGGATTTACGAATCAGTATTTGGTAATCGACGAAGAAACTCAAAAAAATATTTCATCACTGTGTAATTCCAAAGTTTCCTTCGAAGAGGTTTCCAAAAAATATAGTCAATTTGATTTTTCATTGGATACCTTTAAGGCTTTATATGAAAGTCAACTGAACGAAATAAATATCTTAATGAAAATACTAAGTCAGCATAATCCTAAATTACTTGTTGTGCCTGAAGATGGTATATCGGGAAATTTTGCTTTAATCAAAGCGGCATTATCCTTGGGGATCCCTATATTAGATTTGCCATATGGCTATGGAAGCCATCGTGATCTAGAGAATGCTTTATATGAAAAACAATTAAAGGAAAAATTATACAATACAGAAGAGGGTATAGGAGCATTAGTTAAAAAATATTATCCTCAATGGGTTAAAAAGGGAAAGTTTGAAGGATGCATATTATTAAACCCTCACTTTATAGTAGTGCTTGAAGAGTTAGGGATATCTGTTAAAAATGCATGGACTATACATGGCGGCTATGCTGATAAATTAGCTGCAGAAAGTCAGACAATGTATAATCATTATCTAAACGAGGGGTTATCTAAAGAGAAAATTATCTTAACAGGAACTCCATATTGTGATTATATAAAAAAAGTTATTGATTCTAATATAGATTATAAAAAGGCTTATTTAAATTCCAAAAAAATATATAAAAATACTACTTCAATACTGATTTGTTGGCCGCCAAGTTATCATAATGAAAGAGGGCATTTATGTGAGTATTCCAGCTATGAACAGCTAACAAAAATGGTTCTTAATCAGTTAGCTAAAATTAAGAATGCCAGAGTTACTCTCAACCTTCACCCAGCAGTGCAATCTCAATTTTTGACCTTTATTAAAAATACTAATATTAATATTAGTAAAGAATATATTCTTGATGAAATCCCGAAACATGATATTTATATAAGTTGTTATTCAAGTACTATAAGATGGGCAATTGCTGCGAGGAAGCCTGTAATAAATTATGATTTTTACAATTTCAATATAAAAGATTATTCTGAGGCACCAGGTGTATTAAGAGCAGAAAATAATGAGAAGTTTAATTTATTGCTAAACAAACTAATTACAGATGACCAATACTATCAGCAGATAGCCTTACTACAGAAAGGAAGCTCCTCTGATTGGGGTATGATTGATGGGCAAAATTTTGCTCGAATATATAATTTAATTAAAAAATTGACTTGTGAACTGAGATATGACTATGTTTGAAATTGGGCTTAAAGATATTACTGTATCTTCAGACTTTGATTTGCATGAAGTTGAAAGTGTTTTGCGTAAGTATGGAGCAGCTGTACTGCCAAGGTGGTTGAATACTGAAAGCATAAAGAAATTATTTGAGGATTGGTACGCAATTCGTGAGTATAGAAACAAGGACGAACTCGAATGTGTTCAGAGAGCTGGGGGTAATGTAGCTGATTATGCTGCATTATATCGTAATAAATCGGGGCAAGAACAATTTAAATCAGTTAATCAAATTTTTAGTCATCCTAAAATTATCCAAATTGTGGATCGAGTTATTGGTAAGCCAAATTTATTAAATGAAGAAATTTATCTTACATTAGATATTGGTAAAGATGAAGAAATAGCTCCATCACATTTCGATAAAACTTGGAATCTAAAGTTTATGATTTATCTTGAGGATATTTTAGAGTCAGGTTATGGTGCTTTTGCGGTACACCCAGGTAGTCAATTAATAGCAAGAAAGAAATTTAGAAGTTGGTTTGAAATAAACTCAGTTAATGGTTTCGTTGAAATTGGTACAGCTTCCTATTATGAAATGCCTAATGAGCATATCCCTGAAGATTTAACAAATTGTGTAGAAATACTAGCGCCGGCTGGTACTTTAATCATTTTCAATACTGATGTTTTTCATCGAGGAAGTTATCTTAAGAAAGGTGCTGAAAGAAAAGTGATAAGAGGACATGCTTGTCCTGGTTACAAAGCTCCAGGAATAGGTGATAAAATTAGAAAAAATTCAAGACAATGGGTTAGAGGAGAGCATTGGGAGTTGTATGGAAAAGTGTATAGTCGGTTTTCAAAAGATGGATTCTTGGAGTGGAGGGAATATAATAAAATGATAAAGGAAATGGCATAAAAGTAGAGGATTAGTCGTTCTCTAGTGTTTCTGATATTAAATACAATACATTAGCTATATTTATACACAATAGTTGATATGTGAAGATAAGTAGATATAATTTTATCTATCAGATATTTTTCTTACTTATGGCATTTTTTAAAATATGCTGTGCTTTATTAAATGTATTCTTGATTTGTTTAAAATTAGATACTTTCTTTCCCAAACGGATATAAATATTATTATAATGGTTTTGCTACCTTGCTAAAATAAAAATTAGATATTCAAGTTAAAAGGATGTATATGACAAAAAAAAAGAAAGACCCGGTAATAGCAAAATTAACCAACATATTTACTGATGGGGATGCTCAAGACAGTCATATAGGCAAACGTCTTTTAAATATGATTCGTACGAGTCAGCAGATTGTAACTCCTCCTTTTCCTCGACAGATTCAGGTAGAGACAACAAATATATGTAATCATGGATGCCAGTTTTGTGCATATACTCTAATGGAACGTCCTAAAAGACAAATGGATCCAAACTTATTCAAACATCTTGTAAAGGAGGCTTATGAATGCGGTGCACGTGAGATTGGTTTATTTGCTGGAGCAGAACCTTTGACTTGCAAATGGATAGTTGAATACATATCCTATTGTAAAGATCTTGGTTATGATTATATGTATATTTCTACTAATGGTTCAATTCCAGATCAAGATAAATTCAAAAAGGTACTTGATGCTGGGTTGAATTCAATCAAATTTTCAGTTAATGGTGGAAATAGAGAGGTATATAAGACAGTGCATGGAAATGATCATTTTGATCGGGTTATTGATAATATCAAATACGTTAGCTGTTATCGTAATCAGGTTGAGCAAGATGTCTACTTAGGGGTATCTTTCGTTGGCATGGAATCTTCTAAACATACATTTGATGAGTTAAAAGAATTAATTGGTGATTATGTTGATGAGGTTATTTATTATGAAGCTTCAAATCAATCAGGGCAAATGGATAATTTACCATTACCGCCGTATCGTGATTGCCACCTACCTTTCAATAAGTTACATATCAGTCGCGAAGGCTATTTAAAAGCATGTTGTAATGATTATGAAAATTTATTAGCCATAGAAGATTTAAATGTTATGTCAATTAAAGATGCATGGCAAAGCAAACGTTTCCAAGAGTTACGAAAAAAACACATTGAAAACAAATTAGATGGTACTTTATGTGGAAATTGCATCAGAGGCTCGAAAGAAAAACCCTACGCTATAAACCCACAACTCTTGCATACTAATACAGTAATTGAAAAGACTCAAACATTAAAACAAATTCCTGTCATGGTAGAAACCACTAACTAGGTAGCATGAAAAAACTGTCTATAAAGGACATTTTAGGAATTTGTTAGATAACTAAACATTTAGTAAATTATGATTTAAAGATTGTTAGTTTCGAATAGTACAAGTGGTACTTAATTTGTAGTAAGTTTCTGATTATTGTAGCCATTCAGTGCTTCAAACAAAGTGTAGAGGGGTATTAACATTCGACATAATAGTTGTGGATGTATAATAATGAGCATCCTAAGTCGCTATTGGAGGAATTTACTCCAATGGCTGTATGGGTAAATTCTAACTAGAAGTGCGATAGATAAAAATACTTTATATGTATGTAATCTTAACTCTTATTAGATTGTTCTATGGTGTAGTACTCCCCGCTAAAACCAGTTTAGGAGGGCAACTCCATATGGTTTTTATTTTATTAGTTTAAGCTACATTTCTAACTTAAGTATTTTTTCAACAAGGGGAGCATGTACTGCGTAAATTTTGTTGCACCTAAGGCATTCATATGATCTGGATCAAAAACTTGCCACTGCCTGGTACTAAAATCTTCATCAATCCATGCCTTAAGTAATTTATCATCAGACCATGAGTGATAGGGGTAATTATCTACTAGAAAACGATTAAGAAAATATATATTTTCAAAACCCGTTGTTAAAGTAACATCATCAATGAGAATAAACCCCATAGTTTTGATTTTAGCTGTGAAAAGATGAAATTCCTGCAACTGAGCTTCTGTATAATGAGAAATAAGCCATTTACTTTCAGGAATATATACAAATATTAATTTAATAGATTGCTCATTCGCTAATTTTTTTAATTTATGAAGAATATTAGTTGGTTGTATAAACTTATTATGAGTTTTTATTATTTGATTATAAAAAAAATTAGTAGAATGTATGCTCTCAAAATGGTTCATAATTATTTTATCAATCTGATCATTTTTTATTCCATCCAAATTTGCCTTTAATCGCTCAGATTTTTCTTTAATTACTTTTCCATCATTAATAAATTGGGGTATTTTTTTCCAGTTACCTTTAAATAAATTCAAAAGGTTTTCTTGAGGTTTTATAATCTCGGTAAATAAATCTCTAGCCCAAGTAATTTTTTCATTTCTGTTCTCGTCTTGCCATAACATTCTTGGTGATAAACCGATAACTATTGACTGAGGGTGCAAATTTGCATTCTTTAGCATAATAAGTAAATCAACCATAGATTCAGGGTAAGCTCCAGAGACAGGGCATGCTCCTACAGTTTTATTGAAAGATTTTTGAAGTAGATTGTAATCCCACCCAGCATAAGTGTGAGAGTCACCAAAGAAAATAATATCAGGTTTCCGTTCTTTAATAGTTCTACAGCCCAATAAAGTATCCCTTAATGTATATAAATACTCGTTCTCGTATTTTGATATCATGTTATGTACATAAAATTCTTCAAGTCCTTGCGAAGTAAAATTATTTTCTCTAAGTTTAATAAATTCTAAAATGCATATGATCCATATGATAAGAATACTAAATAGAAAAATATACCTTGTTAGTTTAAGAGCAGTCATTAAACCCTCTAAAATTGGAAATATATAAATGGATTAACTAATGAATTACTATTCATCTGTAAAAAAAGAACAAGCATAACCATCATTGACATGAGTAAGATATTGAGCATTTTAATTGGGGATGTTGGTACAGTTGTAATATAATTTTGTGAATTATTGACCCGAAATAAACTTGCTGTGGTAATTAAAAATAAAATGGGTAAAATTAAATTTTGATACCTCTGGAGCAATATCAAATTAATATTTTTACTAATTATTTTAGAATAAGCCCCATCCATTTCATAAGTTCTTCTCAATAAATCTGTAATACTATGCAAATCAAAACCAGTAATTAAAGATTGATACAATGTAGCGGCGCTAGTAAAGTTCTGAGCCCTAAACAATACCCATAATAAAGCAACAATAATATTTGTTGTAACGATACCCAAAATAACATTGAGTTTATTCGAATTTTTTTGTTTTCCAATATATCCTCTATATATAAGAAATTGATTAACTATCATCATTAAACCATGCATACCTCCCCAAGCTAAGAAAGTCCAGTTAGCACCGTGCCATATTCCGCCAATCAACATGGTAATCATAATATTTATATAATGGACTATTTCGCCTTTTTTACTTCCACCAAGTGGAATATAAATATAATCTTTAAGGAATCTGGATAAGGATATGTGCCATTTTCTCCAAAATTCTAATATACTAGATGCTAGATAAGGCGAATTAAAATTTACAGGGAACTTTATGCCAAATAGTATTCCTAATCCAATAGCCATATCAGAATAACCTGAAAAATCAAAATAAATTTGTAAATAAAAGGCTAAAATACCAGCAATAGCAGTAAATGAATCAAAAGTAATATTAGCGTCTGCCTGTGCAAAAACAGCATTGCTTAATGGAGCAGCTAAAAGATCGGCAATAATAGTTTTTTTTACTAAACCTATAATCAGAAGGGATAACCCTTGTATAGCTTGATGGATAGATACTTTGTTATAGGCTCTTTCTTCCAGCTGTATTCTTATGTCTCTATAGTTTAAAATAGGTCCAGCAACTAAATGAGGAAAAAAGGACACAAAAAAAAGATAATTTAAGAATTTTTTCTCTGCATTGCCATATCGGTAGATATCAACTAGATAAGCAATCTGATGAAATGTGAAAAAGGAAATCGCAAGGGGAAGTACAATATTTAGTTGATTGCTGGGTATTAAAAGATTGATGTATTTAAAAAAAACCAAATACAATACGTTAAATGTAACACTAGCAAATAATAACTTTACATTACGATTGTACTTTTCGATAAGTATACCGAAAACGAAATTAGTGAAAATTGAAAATGCAAAAACTGATAGATTATTTACATCCCACCACAGATAAAATAGTAAAGACGATATTACTAAAAAAAGTAAATGACTTTGCCTGCTTTTGATAAAGACAAAAAATAAATGTATTAAATAGACAAATGGCAAGAAAACACACAAAAAAATCGCATCTGAAAATATCACATTAACTAAAGCTCCTGTATTCTATTTATACCATTTTAAGGACTTTCTAGATCCAGATATATAAAAAGTGATGTCTTACTATAGAAAGTTCTCATTTTAAAATAATAAATTTATTAAGGCTAGTTTTTTAAGTTATCAACTAGATGGCCCGGTTTGGGAGGGGCAACTCCATACACAAATAAACTATGTTTTAGTTCGATAATTTCATTTTCATTTTTATTTTCCCATCTCGTTAGAGCTATTCGATCGTACTCTAATTTTCTATTAATATTATTTTCTGTCAGTAAAATCGAAAAATTACTAATCCCAGATTCATCTTTTAGCCTCAATACCATTGATAATATTAGATTTCCCAATTCATTTTTGAAGTGTTGGGGGTCCCAAAACCAATGCATTTTAGTTATGACATCATCTTTATCTGGAAGTTGTTCGGTTGTAATGGAATTAATGTTATTAAAACCCCATAAAGCAAATTTTAAATTGGGGTATTTTTGATTATGAGTCGCTATTATTTTCATTAACTCCTTTTGCCATTGTTCATAAGTATCCCATAAATCTAACAATTTATAAGTTTCTAAAAGCCTGACATGTTCTGGTGCAAGTATAAGAATTAATTCCGTATGGTTATTTTCGCAAATCGTTATGATTTTTTGTAAATAAGCGATGGTATCAATCCCCTTTGTAGGATTAGTAAAACTGAATTGATTATGTGGTGAGGGCAATAAAGATGCTTTACTGTAACTTTCTGTATACAAAAAATTATTTTTATACCCTTTTAGTTGTTGTATTTGTTCTTCTCTATAATCATGGACAAGTTGCCCGTTGCTTAAAAAAGCGTTTCCTTTGTGCTGGTTTTTTATGGTTTCCCAACTGGCTTTTAATGCATCAAATGAAAGCAAGGTAGAAAAAATAGTATTTACAGGGTGAGGGTTTTTATTTCCATTGAAATCGACATGGAGTAGTGACTCATTAAAATCATCTCTGTTATCCACATAGGCATTAAACATAAAGAAATTCACTACTAAAATGACCTTTTTTACAGGTTTAATTGCTTCAGCATGTTGTAGATAGCGCATTACTTCGTAAATATTTGCACCGCTCAAACCAAGGTTATAAACGTGAGAATTATCCCATGCAGAAAAATCCGGGTTGAGGCCTGTTTCAGCAGTAGATGAACCCATTATTAAATATTCTGGTTTTTTCCACTCTGTTGCTATTGCTTTGGTAAGGCGCAGGTGTGATGTTACTTGAGGTTTTTTACTAAGTTTCTGAATAGGTATTGATTTGTAAATATCGTACGGATTAACTAGCCAGTTAAACAATATAATAATGAAACCAAATAATAAAAGAAACGACAGATAATAAATGGAAAATTTTTTAAAGCGATTCAATTAAATCCACCTTAGAATTTATAATATAAAAACTCACTGATATGCCCCAATGAGAGTAGTGAAATCAAGGTTAATATAGCGCAAACTGCTGCGGTGAACGCTGTGGGCACCCAATACAGTTTCTTAATTGGATAGGGCTCAATTTCCCCAGGGTAGGTTTCCAGTGCAGGATTATATTTATAAAGTAATTGTTGAGTATTAGGCCCTAAAAATACGATTAATCCTGTTATGAGTAAAAGTACAAACAAATGCTGTAATTGTTCAAAATGAAACAAGGTACTAGATAACGAAACATTCTGAAATAAGGCAATAATAATGTGATTACTGGTTGTAAAATCTTCAGCACGGAAGAATATCCAGGCTATCATAACAGCCAGAAAGGTACTGATCTGAGCAAAAGAATTACCTATAAATTTCTTTGCAGAGAAGAATTGGGAATATTGCGTTTTTAACTGCAGCCATAAATGATTGATCACCAAATAAAAACCGTGTAATAAACCCCATATAACAAAGGTCCATCCGGCCCCATGCCAAATGCCGCCTATGATCATAGTTAGCATCAGATTAATGTATCGACTAATATGGCCTTTGCGGTTTCCACCTAAAGGGATATAGATATAGTCCCGTAAAAAACGAGATAAAGTCATATGCCAGCGACGCCAGAAAATAATAATATTAGGTGCTTTGTAAGGTGAGTTGAAATTCAGAGGGAAAATGATGCCAAAGAGGCGTGCTAAACCTATTGCCATATCAGAATAGCCCGAGAAGTCAAAATACAATTGAAAAGTATAGGAGATACTTCCGCACCATGCTTCTATAAATGTAATGGATTCTTTTGATGCCGCGCTAAAGACGGTATTTGCGTAGGGTGCCAAAGAATCAGCAATGATAGTTTTTTTAAAAAGACCAATAGAAAAAATAGTCATGCCAATTGCACAATTTTCCCAGCTGAGCAATTTTTTTCTTCTATTTTCAAACTGAGGCATTATTTCCTGGTGATGAAGTATTGGTCCTGCCATTAAATGAGGAAAAAATGTGACGAATAAACCGTAGTTTGTAAAGGGAGGCACCTTAATTTGTTTTCTATAGCAATCTGTGAGATAAGCAATTTGAGTAAAGGTAAAAAAAGAAATGCCTAATGGCAAGTCTCCATTAATTAACTCAAGAGGTTGATTAAGCAATAGGTATATATTAGCCAATAAAAACTGGCTGTATTTAAAGTAAATAAGTAAAGATAAATTGCCAATAAGTCCTGCATAGAAGAACTTTCTATTGATGCGCTCCATCAATAAGCTAATGAGAAAATTAAATAATATTGAGATTAATAAAAGTGGCAAATAGTAGAAATTCCAACATCCGTAAAAAATAATAGATGCAAGAAATAGAAATGTGATTGTTTTTGAACGGATTTGACTAAGCTGAAAAAAGGAAAATAGAGTCAAACTAACAGGCAAAAAGAAGAAGAGAAAAGAATATGAATTAAAAAGCATTATTTAATTTTGTATAAAAATAAAGACATCATTATACAATATAATAAACTTGGAATTAAATTATCGATGCAAATTGATCATTTGCTTTTGGATTTTAAAATATTTTTGCTTCTATCATCCTTTAAGCTAACATTAGATTTTGTTTTTTTAGGATAACTATAACAAGTAACTTGGTGCTTGCCTCCGTGCAAATATTAAAAGAACACCCGCAATAATGAATGGAAAATGTTGATTAAAAACCAGAGTTATTATTTACCAACAGGTAAATCCTCCGTCTACTATAATATTTTGTCCTGTCACATAAGATGAAGCATCTGAAGCAAGGAAAACCAATGCACCTAGTAACTCGTGAAACTTTCCCATTCTTCCTAAAGGTACTTTACTTGAATAATTTTTAATAAAAACATCGTTTTGTCCACTTTCAATACCGCCGGGAGTTAGGGTATTAACACGAATATTGTATTTAGCCAAATAAGTTGCCAGATATTTAGTCAGGCTTAGAACTGCTCCTTTTGATACAGAATAAACAGCTGGAGTGTTAATTTCTACACCCAAGTATTCTGAGCCTTTATAGATACCTTGATCTGGTGCAACAACACCATAAATAGAGCTTGTCTGAATAATACTCCCACCGGTGTTCTGAGAGATCATTTCTCGACTCACTGCTTGAGCTACAAGAAACATTCCGTCCAAATTGACTTCCATTACTTTTCGCCAGGTCTCTAAACTATATTCTTCAAAAGGGGCAAAGAATTGATATAAATCATTTGTCTTACTGGCTGCATTATTTAACAGTATATCAATAGAATTGAATTGAGTCTTTACCGTTTCAACCATATGAGCAATATTCGCTTTATCAGTGACATCACATCTTAAAGGCATAACTCTGGCATCTGGATATTCATTTAGAATTGATAGGCATACTTGCTCAGCTTTTTCATAGCAAACATCAGTTACGGCGACTTTAGCGCCATTTTTTGCGAGCTCTCGACTAAAACCTTTACCAAGAATTCCAGCTCCACCCGTGATAATTGCAGTTTTATTTGTAAGATCAAACACTCGCTTTCCTTAATTATTTATTATTAAAAGTAACTTGCTCCATAGGTTTTAATGAAGACAATTGCGTTATTAAATGCATGGTATTTATTGTTTCATGCGGTGGTATAATAGGTCTTTTTTTCTCAACCATTAGTTGCATATTTTTAATGGTACGTTTAAATGCTGTAAAATTATCATGCAGATCATAATGACAGTGACCATTGGTGCCATAAAATGATAAATGAAAAGTTTTTCCGACAGCCCCCAAGCACGACAAGTTAAATACAATGTTATTTTCCAGTGTGAGATTATATGATTCGAATAATGTAGGTAGACGCATTGCAGAAATTACTTTTCCCAGTCCTAAACCATTAATTGCATCAATAAGATGAATTCCATATTTTTCCAAATGATTTAAAACAACACCTTCTATTAATTTTAAATTTCCAAGATCCAAATCGTTACTTCTTAACAGATCTAATTCTTGAGCATAACGCATTCCAGAAGTACTCATGAGCAAGCCATTATTTAAATATTTTTCAAAATAATTTAATTCATCAATATTTAAGGTCAGTGGTTTGTCAATAAAAACAGGTATACCATGTTCCAGGAATGGCTTGGCCATTTTGTAGTGAGTTTGATAATCATCTCTGGCTATGAAGACCAGATCTATTTTGCCTATCATTTCTTCATAATCATCAAGTGCATAAGCAATTTTACTTGCTGCACATAATTGTCGGGTTAAGTTTTTGTCTTGGGTCCATGCACAAGTAACTTGCAGATCATGAAAGTCAAAAGCATCTCTAGGCTGCTTTTCCAGATAATTTAGAATAACAGGCCAGCCCGCTGCAATAAAGGCATCAGGATCATATCCATTAATAATAGCGGAGAAAGAAAAAGGGTGACCGTTTCCTTCGCTGTATCCTAAAATACCTGCCTTCATCACCATACACCCCAGCCACCATCAACGCATATATTTTGACCTGTTATGTAAGATCCCGCTTCTGAGCATAATAATATTGCGGCACCTTTTAATTCATGAGGTTTCCCAATCCTGTTAAGTGGGTTTTTGCTGTTTAGGCGCTGAATAAAATCAGGATTTTCTTTTTGAGTACTTTCAAATGGAAATGGGCCGGGGCTTATGGCATTGACCCTGATTTGGTGGGGTGATAAAAAGCTTGCCAAATATTTGGTGAGTTGAATTAAACCTGCTTTAGCTGCTCCGTAGCTTGGGGGATTAGCAAATCGCTCACTATCGTATAACCTATAATCAGGCGCAACATGCCCATACATAGATGCTATGTTAAGAATATTTCCCTTTTTCTTCCTTAAAAGAGGATAAGCTCGTTTGATAGTCCTGAATACTCCATTTAGGCATATTTCTATATCCATATCCCAGTCCTCATCAGAAATGGATTCAAAAGTATTTTTTCGACCTGACCAGCCACAATTAACTAGAATATCCAGTCCATCAGGAAATAACTCATTAACTGTATGCATGAATAGATCTATAGATTCAGGATTAGAAATATCTACGGATAGGGGGGTGAAAATGCTATTTTTAAAATTTTCAGTTAGATAATTAGTATAATTTTGACATTTTTCCAAACTACGGCTAGCGATGATAACATTAGCTCCCTGTTCAGCAAATGCATGGGTTATTTCACCGCCTAATAACCCTGCTCCTCCTATCACCAAAGCGGTTTTATCATGTAGTGAAAAAAGGTCAGATAATCTCGGTGCTGTTTCTGGTTTCGAATAAGACATTTGCAACCACCAAATCTTTTTTTGTATCAATATCAACTACAGAACATCCATCTAGAATTTCTGCACCTATTTTTCCAAAAAGGATGTTCGGTCCTTCATTAGGGAATACCCTTAGGCTAAACGCATAGACAACTCCATTTAACTGATAAGCCTTTGGTAAATTTTGCCTTGAAATCCATGGTATCGCACCTTTTATAAAGGGTTCCGGCTGTCCATTATGGATAGACCAAATGCGATGAGGATTAATGTGAGCCTCATTAAAAGTAGCAATGGAATCCAGTTCTTCATGAACTAAGCGGTAAAGGCATTTTTGTATGATTGCTTTAGTCCGAAAAGGGGATGTTGCTTCTAGCAATATCATGTAATCAGGTAGATTATTTTCAGAAGACAGAACTGTCCGACAATATCGTATTGCATCTGCAACTAATGCTGTGTCTGTAGCTAGATAATCCGGTCTGTTCTGGATAGTAACATTATAGGAGCTGGCAGTATTTGCAATATTTTGATCATCCGTTGATACTATAATTTCATCGATTTCAGGAACTTCTGAAGCCACTTCAATAGGCCAGGCAACTAAAGGTTTTCCACCAAGTAGGGCGAGATTTTTATTGATAATGGATTTACTTCCTCCTCGCACTGGTATAAAGGCAACAATCCTTTTGTTATTTATCATTATAAAATCATTTGTTATTTTTTTATTGGTCGAATTATAATCTCGCAGAAATTTTAAAGCAATAATGGGCTTTTTATATTTTTATTTTATTCTTTTGCATAGAGTTTTATAGATTTGTTAATGATTGCCCATAATTTTTTTGATAAACATATATTGCTTAAAACAAACAGGCGACTGAGTATTCCGACTCTTACCAACAAAGTGCTAAAAAAAGAAGAGTCATTTTTAAAAAACTTATTATGATATCTCCACATTCCTTTTGCTTTATACCCCAGGACTCTAATAGGAATTTGTTGAGTGCTATAACTTTTTATATGGGTAACTTTTGTTTGAGGGGTAAAAATAATTTTCCATCCTCCTTGAATCACTCTAAAAAACCAATCGTAATCTTCGCAATAAAGGAAGTATTTCGCATCAAGAAGACCTATATCATCTATAGTTTTTTTTCTGACGAACATACAGGATCCCGAAATCAATTCTACCTCTACGGGATGATCTGGCAAGGGTTTATCAGAGAGCAAGTAGCCTGAAAACTTGGGATTGTCTGGAAATATTTTTCCTAATTTGCACATTTGATTAAATACTCTGGCAGGGGTTGGTGTAAGACCACGGCATCCTGCTTGTTCTGTTCCATCCTGATTAGTTACGAGACAACCTGCCATTCCTGCGTCCGGGTAATCATTCATCACTTGAAGCAGGTGTACAATGGTGTTTTCGTTAATAAAGCAATCTGGGTTTAAATAGAGTATGAAGGGGGTTTCTATCATAGGATATACAGCATTATTGGCTGCTGAAAAACCAAGATTGGCATGGTTTTTATGAATATGAATATTTGGATTATCCCGGTATGCGACAGTTAACAGGTGCAGGCTATCATCAGATGAGGCGTTATCGGAAACAATTATTTTTACTGGCACGGTACTGGCTAAAACTTGTTTGATACATTTCAGTAACATTTCGCCTGAATTGTAATTAACTATAACGACTGTGACTAAATTTTTTACCATGGTAAACCTTTATTCAGGATTTTGAGCAGATGGATGGTATTTATTTTTCGCGATTTTTGGATTATTTTGCGTTGTTTTAAAACCCTTTGCAAACCTTTCATTGCATCAATTTTTGATTTTAAAATCGTTGATGTCTGTCCTCTGAAAATAAATAAGAGAATGGTAACGATATTTAATAAAAGATGTAGCGGGAAACTTAGAAGTAATAGGGAAATAGGCATATTTTTAAAGTAAGTCCAAACCAGGTTTCGGTGTCCATGATAGGTATAAAAATCGCTATGTCTTTTTGTTGTCGCAGAACCGGTATGTTCAACAATGGCTTTAGGAACATAAGCGCCTTTATAACCTGAAAGCCATAAGCGAAAAGCAAGGTCGATGTCTTCATAATAGCAAAAATAATGCTCATCAAATCCCTTTACGTCATGGTATGCATCCCGTCTGTATAGGGCTGCTGCAGCACAGGGAGAAAATATCTCTGAAACACTGCCGGGATCCCGATGAAGTGGTTTCCTGTGATTTCTACGCCAGGCTTTTCCGCTGATATGATAGCAATCTCCGGTGCCATCCAATAAATGGGGTTCTTGCTCACAAATTAATTTTGAGCCCAGGAAAGCAAATTGTGGATATTCACGAATGGTATTTACCATTTCCTCAAGCCATTCTTTATGGGGATAGGCATCAGGATTAAGTAATGCAATCCAATTGATTTCGGGGGATAAATATTCCATTGCGCGGTTATTGCCAGACGCAAACCCAAGATTTTTGTCATGTTTAATGATTGTTAAGGGTAAATTCAGACTAACAATCTCTTGGGGGATTTCTTCATGGCTTGCGTTGTCAAAAATGATAACCTGAGAAGGTTTATTGGTTTGATCAGCTAGTGCTCGAGCTGCTTTTAACAGATATTTCCCAGAGTTGTAGTTAATAATGATGACTCCAATATTAATAGAGTGATCCATATTATTGTTAAATAAGTAACTCACGATCCTGTTTCCAATTTGGGAGAGCATTGCTCATACTGATGTATAAATTATTGCTTTCTATAAACCAACTCATTTTTTGAATTAAAAAATATTTATTCACAAGCTCTTGTGTCAGCACATGATTTACCTGTTTATCATAGAGGTATGGAAGAGAAATAGAGGAATACGATACGGATAATACTTCGCATCCTTGTACTAAACTTTCGGCCAATTCAATTGGTAGATGATAATACTTCTGGTCTATTACCTCTATATTGTAATTTTCTTTTAGCGTATTAATGATTAATGAAAATAAATCAGGGTTATGTGCAGGATGGGGTTTTAAAATAACAGTACTGCCTACAGTAGCGTATTTTGATAGAATGTCTTTATAAAGTGCTATTTCATTATCTATCGAGGTTAATTTGGACTCTGTAAAATTGCTGAGCATAAGCAGATAGCATGGATTTGGGCTATTTTTAATTAAGTCTTGCATATGGGTCTTAAATTCAGGGATACAATCAGCAAGATCTGTAACACATTTTTTTAAATCGCCTTTGGGAATAATAGAGAAATCGCATTGAGTTAAAAAATCTCTCCCAGGATCACAAGGTATGGCCAGTATAGCTTGTTGAGCTTGTAATTGATATTTTTTTGCCGGGTAGATTAATTTTCTTTTTAATCTTGCAAGTATATTGTGCGGTATAATTCCATTTTTATTAATAATTTGGTACATAAATCGAGAGAAATAGGTTTGAGTATAGACTAATCCCAAGGCATCACCATAACATATACGTTTCGCATGGGGAAAGGCATGCATCAATGCCTGGTTCCAAAAATCACTACTGATATCATGGGAAAAGAAAAGCTCATCAAATTCATATTTTTTTAGTTTACGACGGATTAGTTTTGCTCGTAATCTTACTGGTAAGTAAGTGATGAATTTGGGGTGTTTGAATAGAGAGTAACCCGACAAAACAATTGAGTTAAGTTCATTACTGATTAATGCTTGAATATGTGAGATTTTAAGGGAATTAAATGGAATATGTGGTTTGGTAAGAATTATCAACGGCTTTAAAGTGGACTTGTTTATTATTTTATTATGTCGATATGCAGCAATAGCAGGTATTAATTGATTAATGTGATCAATACTGATTAAGGTTGGTTTATTCATATTATGATTAATTTATTCATTAATATCATACAAGTTTTTGTCAGCATTATCCGCTCCCTTACGGTCGCGGCTCGGATTGTTGTTAAAAAAGAACCACGATCATAACCGAGCCGCGACCGTGAGGGAGCGGACAGAATCACATTCTATAAACAAGAAACTAGGTAAATGGATAATCCATCTCGCTATTTAATTTGTTTTCTAATAAAAATTCCTTTAAGGAGCCTAATAGTTGCAAATGATGCTGCATGGAAATTTCATAACTTGTCAGGTTGCAACTGCCAGTTTCTAGTAGGGTAGTGACTAGCTCAGCAGTAAGCATGCTTTGGTAAGGTATAGGTGCATTGACCTCTTCCCATTTCCAGTCCTTTTCCAGGCTGGTCTGCCATGCTTTTTGTTCCCATTCTCTGGAAATTACTCGTAGTTTATGGTTGTAAATTTCAATTTGAATAGGTGCCATGCCGCACTTGTCACAATGTAAAAAGGCAGTACTCCCATTTTCAAATCGAGCGACTAAAGTTCCGGTTAACTCAAAATAACCATTTCTTTTACTCGGTATAATTTGCTTATCAAGATATCGGGTATCAATCTCGAATTGGTCGCTTCCGGTGATATAGGCTAGATGATCAAGATAATGGATTGCATTTGTGACCAGACCATATTGACTTCCATTGACATGGTATTGTACGACTTCATTTTTAAATGCAGTATTTAAATGCTGATAATACGGCATCATTCTCATGGTGCAGTTAACCCAGACTTTTGTATCTTTTGAAGATAATTGTTTAGCAATATCGTAATAATCTTGCTCTTGGGTAAATAATAATTTTTCAAGAACCAGATGTCTCACTTCTGTTTTATCTAATAAATTTTCTATGATAGTTCTGCGGCTGTTTGCCGTGCTAGCAATAATCGCTATGTCTATTGTTTGATGATTGGGTAAGCTTTGTGAATAACTAATTTTATGTTTTACATCTTGAATAGTGGCATCAAAGCGGTTTTTTGCTGTTTCAAGTGACTCAAGACTGGGGTCAATAACGTCTATTTCTATTTCCTGATTAAGTAAATTAAGTGATTGTAAATGTCTGCTGCCAAGTTGACCTGCACCAATGATTACTATTTTTTTCATGATAGAATATTTAATTAGTTATAAATTGGTGAGCATTTTAGCTGACTTGTTTGCTTAATTCTATAGAGCTACTAACCATATTGTAAACCTTCCCTTTTTAGTGCCAGGCAATATTTGACATAGAGCTAATGAGGGGTGACTCCAATGAGTTTACAGATATATTGAAAAAACTCTAATCGCTTACCATAATTACTGGATAATTATATCCCGTAATACTATTTTCATTTATCCCACGATTTATAGATGAAAAATGTGTGACTATTCCAGTGGGGAATGGGGTTTTCTCTTCAAATGTATTGGGTTTAGATCTGTAATAAAATTGGTTACCAAATTTTGATAATGAAGAATGATTTGCAACAATTTTATTCCCTATAACATATGTATCTTTACATAATAGGGCCATTCCATACCAATTGTTAACAATTTTATTATTTTTTATATTTATTCTTTTGTTTCCATGAGCACACCATAATCCATAAGTCTTGTGTCTTAGTGTATTTAAGTTAATGTTATTTTCAATTATATCAACATTACGATTTTCTGAACTCAGAAGGATTCCTAATTGTTCGAGTTTTGGGTTATCAGTAATATTTAATGGATTCTTATAGATAAAATTATTTTTATTTATTATAAGACGCTCGGTTGATACAGCATTCACTCCAACTAAATAAAAATTTATATCATCATTTTTATCATAAAGAGAGTTTAATGCAAATGTGTTATTTATAATTTTTATATCAAAGTCATATGATAAAGTAATAGCAATATTATTAATTTTATGAAATTTTATATTATAAATTTCCCCATTTTTTACGTTAGTCATTACTATGCCATAATATGTATTTTCTATAGAGCCATTATATATATGAATAAAACTTGAGTTAGTGACTAAAATACCATAACTGTTGCTTTTAGCTTTATTAACATAAATTTTCATCTTATTGAGATCAAGGTCAACATTATTTGCCGAAATAGTTACTCCAGGCTTATTACCATTCACCATTATATTCCTATCTAAGTAATAACACCCTGATTTAGAAATAATCCTATTTTGAGGAATGATTTGACAATTATTTGAAAAAGCACTAGAAGACCATACGTATACACCTAAAGTCCCCAGTAATTTTAGGATAAAACCAAAATAATTCATTTTATCTATCTTGAACATTAGCTTTTCTTCCATAAAGCCTATTATTTTTAGAAGTAGCATTTTTAAATACGTCATATATTTTTTTACAACCACCCCAAATTGGGTATCATATACAAAATTAATTTTGATATAAAATATGATTCTCTCCATAAAACCGATTCGGCATTAATTAGAAAAACCGGCAAGAAATATTGATGAGCAATCAGTGATGATTGATATTTTGGAAAATCAAAGTCACTAACCCGTAATTCCTTCACGGGAACATGTAAAATGTCCGAGAAAAATTGATAGTGAAACATATAAAGAACGCCTCTTAATGATTGAAACGCTTTCTCAAAAATAAAACACTTCCAAAAGTTTTTTTTCGTTTTAATAAAACCATTTCTGCTTTTTAAGCTTTATTCTTTTCGCTGGAACACTCTTATGAATGCATTAGAAGTTTTATTCACAGAACCCAAGAATAAAACATCTATATTAAACTTTATAAAATATCTTACACATATAAGTGGTCTTCAAATTATAGAATTCAGCTCAAGCTCCGTTAACCCATTATTTAAATTGGTTGGAACAGCAAAATGCATGTTTTTGGGAAAAGGTAGATTTAGGTTATCCATCATTTCAATATATTTTTGTCTGGATTTTACCTGTAGCCTGGGGTTATATTTTTTTTCCCACTCAATAGTACTGTACTGTTTCTGGTTATAATCATGCCCCGGATAAACTTTCATAAAACCTGGTAATTTTAAAAGCTTATTAAACAGGCTATCATATTGTTCGCTAGCGCTACCATTTTGAAAATCGGTCCGTCCGGTAGCGTTAATTAACAAAGTATCTCCAGTGAATACTCTGTCTTCCATTACAAAACAATAAGAGTCAGGGGTATGCCCAGGAGTGTGTATAGATCTTATTTTGATATTTCCAAAATTTAAAAATTCGTCATCTCGAAACTTAACGCATATAAATTTAGCTTCTGTCTCAATCCCCATCATTGATTTACACTCGGTCAAATTCGCTAACAAACCTGATCCAGTCACATGATCTGCGTGCAGATGAGTATCAATAGAAGCAACAAGGTTCAAGCCCAAACTATTAATTAAATGCAGATATTGCCCTACATTTGATCTTACAGGATCGATAATTACAGCATGCTTACTATTAGTTGAACCTAGTAAATACGTATAAGTACAAGAATTCTGATCAAAGAGCTGATAGAAAATCATTAAATCTCCTGAAATTACCCTGTAAAATTAAACTACCTACTTACTAAAACAACTTTTCTAAACTCTCAAGTAGCAATTGCATTACTTACTTCTTATGGTTTGCATTATTAAATTGTCAAAGCAAAAAAGCAATTCATTTATTATCAATCAGTATCAACAGAACCACTAAACGCAGCATAATCTCGCTCAAACGTTTGGATAAAAGCACCAGCTATCTCATTACACTCAAAGTCATATGCCGAAATATCAAAACCGCATAATCTTACTTGATGATAAAAAAGAATTGGGCTCTTCACCGAATCCACATATCATTAATAAATTAATAATTCTGGAGGTTCAATAGCTTTATTCCATTTTAATTTTTCTACGTTTAGGAATAGATTGTTCTTTTCAGTATAATTTTTTGAAACTGCTGTAATCCCATATTGATAATTTAAAATCAAATTATCACGTAAATAATTATTAGCTGTTCCAGAAGCTAACCAGACAGCTATGGATTTAAATGGAGGTGATTGGAAAGTGGAAAAAATATTATTTTCTATTCTACAATTTATAGATTCACTGGATAGAATCAAACCGACATATTCTAATCGATATTTAGGGGGCTGTTTCGGAATAGAGGGAGCGGAAACCACATTGTTTGATATATTACAACCTGATGTATCTCGTACATTTAAGCCAATGAGATAAAAGTCAACTTCATTTTTAGGTTGAGAAAAATCCATATAAGTTATGTAATTACCACGCACCTGTATATTAGAGCCCGAAAGAGTAATAGAGACATATTTAGTATTGGTAAATAAATTATTTATGACGCGCAAATTTCTTCCCCCAGAACCTGCTATAGCGAACCAAAAACCATCAAAATATCCATTCTTAATCGTGATATTATTATGATTACCCAATAAAATACCGATATTCTGAGAACCTGGGTTTGGATCACTTAATTTTTTTTGATTTAAGTCAAGGATTACATTATCAGAGTTTATAATAATTGTTCCTTTAATATTTTCCGTTAAATAGTAACATCCTGGAGTAGATATTGCTTTTGTTTTTAGTGCTATACAGTTTAATTGAGTACTAAATGCAATATTATTTTTTAATAAAATGAACAAAATTATGATCCATTCTATAACGTTATCTAAATGCATGTATTCTATTGCCTTTCTAATTAACATCAAATTGTTCCCGCTTAATATTAGGTGATAAAAGAGATATTCTTAAATATATCCGGTTTAGAAATTAATTGGTTTTAATTAATCGAAGATCAATAAACAATAATTATATAAGATAACAAACCTTTGCAATACTTAATTGTTTAAAAATTGGAGTTTCTTAAATATTGCCAATAAATGTATGCTTGTATCATATCTATTTGATTTTTAATATTTATAGTTAGTAATATAATAATTAAGAAATTAGGTTTACTTTTTGGTATGAATTTAATTTTATTGAGGTGAGACTTTTAAAATTAAAAAACATGGAACAATTTAATGACAAGGAATTTATTAATTTTTCAACTCATTTTTGCAAAAATTAAACGCAAATTTATCTGTTACTTAATATTCCGTTAATAATCAGAGTGTACAATGTGATCCAAGCAATAAATTTTGCTTAAAATTTGTTCATATTGTAGTTGCCAAGAACACCATGGAAGCGTTCTATGGAGAAGTAGGTAGCTGCTATGTTAGGGAGATTTTAGTCATGTTGATTTTGACTCGGCGTATAGGTGAAACATTAATCATAGGTGATGATGTCAATATTACTGTTTTAGGTGTAAAAGGCAATCAAGTTCGCTTAGGGATTAATGCTCCAAAAGATGTTTCTGTTCATCGTGAAGAAATTTATTTGCGCATACAACAAGAAAAAGAATCTGATGATTCGGAACAAGCAGTATAAATCGATTTCCACGCAGCTCATCCAGTTCCGAGTACTTAAAAATACTCGGGACGAACCTTAAATCCCTTCTTGTACCATATTTTCAATATAGTTTATTGGCTCTTGCCAGGTTGTAGTGAAGTATCGCCTGATGAAAGATAATGACAGATTCCCTGGTCATCTTTTAACATCAATTGTCCTGAAGGATTCACGCCACAAGCAATTCCTGATAGGAGGCCTGAGGATTGTGAAACGGTAATGTGTTTCCCTGCCAGGTAATCAACAGAATTCCATTCACTCATAAAAATATCGAGATCAGCGTCCATAAATTTATTTAAATATTGTTCCAGGCGCACAATAAGGCTGGCAATTAGAAAATTACGATTATATGGTTGTTTAAAGATTTCGTACAAAGAACACCATGGTTTATCTGGTAAAGGATGATTTTCTGTATCTGTATTGACATTTAAGCCTATTCCAATGATAACTTGTGAGCTACTATTGGATTCTGCCATGATTTCAATAAGGCTCCCGCACAATTTTTTGTTACCCCAGAGTATGTCATTGGGCCATTTGATTTTAATATCTTTTGAATTGTTTAAGGTATTTAAAAAAGCTACCAAGGCCAAACTTGAAACAAGACTTAAACCAGAGAGTCGAGAAAGATCACAATTAAAATTCCATCGGGTAGAGCAGTAAATATTCTCTCCAAAAGGAGAGTGCCAGTGTCGTCCAAAGCGACCTCTTCCTTGCGTTTGCATTTCAGTACAGCAAATTTCGACTGCTGAGCTTGAGGGCAGGTCTTTCAGGTAGCGGTTGGTTGAGTCAATGGATGTAAATAAATGCAGGTTAAACGGTTGGCTAAATCCTTTGCTGTGTAACTGCTTGGTAATTTCATCGGAGTCTAGCAGGATTAAAGGCTTTTCCAATTGGTATCCTTGATGTGGTATGCGGATAACAGGTATGCCTAAATCATTAAGCTGATTGATTTGTTTCCATACTGCTGAGCGACTGATTTTTAAAGCGTTTCCTAATTCACTCCCACTATGACATGCCCCATCGCCCAGTATTTGCATTAAAGTATGTTGAGAAGTATTAAATTGAAACATGATTTAAAATTTTAAACTAATATTTTGTTGAAGCTGGACGATCCCATGACGAATTTCTCTAACAGAAGGGTGATAGCATAAAGCGCCACTGCAGCATACTTCCGGCATGAATGAGCGTAGTTGCCAGGTCATGTTATGCAAGGGGTCATCAACCAATTGCTTTGTAGGGAAATTGGTGGGAACATGAAATTCTTTGGTTGGATAGGAGAGACCTAAACCACTGGCTTTGATGAACGCTTCCTTTTGAGCCCATATATGAAAAAATAAGGCTGGCTTAAGGGATTGATGCGCTTTTTTCAGTTCCTGGTATTCTTGCTCGGAAAACAAATTTTTACCAATCCCTTCATAAGGTCGGGCTGAATATCTTTCAATATCTACTCCAATCGGATAGGTTTTACCTACTGCCAATATGGCCATTTCACCCGTATGACTGATGTTAAATTGCAATTTTTGCGAATTAATGACATTGGGCTTGCCATGGGCATTGTAAGTAAATTCCAATCGTTCAGGGGGGGTATTAAGGTATCGGGCCAGGATAATTCTTAAAGTTGCTCTGGCGTTGGTAAAGCGTCTTTTATGGCGATTAAAATAAAAGCGATCAGCACGGGAGCGTTCATCGGCATTCAATAACTGATACGCACTATGCAATTCATAATCTAATGAGAACTGCCAAAGATCAATACGTGAATCATTTAAAATGCAGTTTTGGGTGTTTAATGGAGTAAATCCTGTAATTATCATCTGTTGTATCTGAAATCTGGCATCGATTAACGGTTAAGAGTATCATATACCAAAGACGTTTAATTCACCAAAGAGTAATCAATGACCCGACAATTTTTGGAATTTGAACAACCTATTGAAGAGTTGAATCAAAAAATTGAAGCACTGCGTATGGTTGGCAGTGATAATGAAGTTAATTTAAGTGAAGAGATAGCTCGACTTGAAGCGAAATGCTCCGAGTTAACAGAGAATATATTCTCCAGGCTTGAACCATGGCAAATCGCTCAGATGGCCAGACATCCTTTAAGGCCACAGACTACTGACTATATTGAGCGAATTTTTACTGATTTTCAGGAGTTGCATGGTGATCGCAGTTATTCTTCAGCCCCTGCAATTATCGGAGGCATGGCGCGATTAAACGGGGAGCCTGTCATGGTACTTGGTCACCAAAAAGGTAAACGTACCAAGGAAAAAGTATACAGAAACTTTGGTATGGCAAGACCTGAAGAATATAGGAAAGCACTGCGTTTGATGAAGATGGCTGAAAAATTCAAAATGCCTGTAGTCACATTTATTGATACGGCTGGAGCTTATCCTGGCATAGGTGCTGAAGAACGTAACCAATCAGAAGCCATTGCACGGAATCTTTTTGCTATGTCTCGCATTAAAACACCAATTGTCTGTATTGTTACAGGAGAAGCTGGTTCAGGTGGTGCTTTGGCGATTGGGGTCGGTGATAAGATTATTATGCTGCAATTCAGTATTTATTCAGTCATTTCTCCTGAGGGGTGCGCCTCAATCCTTTGGAAAGACGCCTCTAAAGCGAGTGAAGCCGCGCGTGCTATGGGAATTACTGCAGACAGAATATTCGAAAATGAATTGGTTGATATGGTAGTTCCTGAGCCTTTGGGGGGCGCACACCGAGACGTTGATGAGATGGCAAGTCGCTTGAAGAGATTATTAACGAGTGAACTCCAGGCTTTGAAAAAGGTGCCTCTGGATCAATTAATTGAGTTAAGGTATCAAAAGTTTATGGCAATGGGTGCTTGTGACTAGGCCTTTACTAAGTCCCGAATGGGTAGCTCGCCTTAAACAATTCAAGAAATTGATAGTAGGGTTCAGTGGTGGTCTGGACTCTACAGTGCTCCTGCATGTCCTTGCCTCAACTCCTCCCTTGTATAATCAACTTTTGGCTGTCCATATTAACCATGGCATTAGTGGAAATTCTCTGAACTGGCAAAGGCATTGTGAGCAATTGTGCCTGGATTTAGGTATTGCTTTTATTGCCAAAGCGATTGAATTTGATCGTTCTGCAAATGTTGAAGAAGCAGCACGCAATGCGAGATATGATTTTTTTTCCTCTTTATTAGAGGATAATGATTGTCTGGTTTTGGGGCATCATCTTGATGATCAGGCCGAAACAGTTCTTTTGCAACTGTTTCGCGGTGCAGGAGTTGATGGCTTGGCAGCTATGCAGGAATGCAGCAATTTGGGCGCCGGGCAATTAGCAAGACCATTTTTGACCTGCCCCAGAGTGGAATTAGAGCATTATGCTCGCATTCATGAATTGAAATGGATAGAAGACGAAAGCAATCAAGATACAAAATATTCTCGCAATTATCTGCGCCATCGCGTAATGCCATTATTGCTTGAAAAGTGGCCGGGAGTAGCAGGTAATATTTCCCGAGCTGCGACTCATTGTCAGCAGGCAAAAGCGAATCTTGAGGTATTGGCTATAAAGGATTGTCCTGATTTGTTAAACGCTACTGATCATTTGCTGATTGAACCCATAAAAGGACTTGAATTTGAGCGGATTACAAATGTTTTAAAGTTTTGGCTTAAAAAAAATAGAATTCAATTGCCTTCGTCCAAGACGTTTCATCGTATCATTCATGAAATAATTTTTGCAAAGCTCGATGCCATGCCAACAGTGAGTTGGGATCAAATACAAGTACGTCGTTTCCAACAACATCTTTATTTGCTTAAGGCAGACCAGATTAATCTACCGAAGGCCATTAAATGGCAGCAATTTCCAGCTTCTTTAACTTATCCAGATGCTAATATTGAGTTGTCTGCAGTAAAGACCCAAAAGGGATTAATGATCCCGAAAGATGCGCAAATAGAAATACGATTCAGAAAGGGTGGTGAAGAGATTTATTGGCATGGTCAAACCAAACATCTAAAAAAACTATTTCAGGAATGGCAAATTCCCCCATGGGTAAGGGATAGAGTTCCATTGGTTTACATTAATGCTCAATTGGCTTGTGTAGTAGGTTATGCAGTGAGCGATTTGTTTTTTACTGATAATCCGCAAGAGGCTTGGGTGGTAGTTAATAATTCTTAATGTCAGTAATATCCGCTTCCTCACGGCTGAGGGAGAGGAGTAAGTTTAAACCAAACTAAATTATCCCTTCCGTTTTTTTATAGCTTTTATTACTATACATCAGGATTGAATAGGTTTATTCTGCGCAAATTCAAATATTGCTCAATTACGTTCTATTATTTATGTCTGATACCCATTGCGAAAAAAGCTACAGAACAAAACTTTTCAAACAGGGTTTGCTTGGTGTATTCATCTTATGCCTGGTTTTTCTGTTTCTCGAATCTTTCTCAAGATGGATAGCAGCTACAAGTACAGCACCTTTTGGTGAGAATATCAGAAGCGATCAGAAAATGATTGTGAGTGACTCCATCAGGCAAGGTATCGTTGCTATAGGAGATTCCATTATTGCTAGAAGTTTTTATCCAGAACTTTTTTCTTCTTTATTGACTAAAAATTTCTCCAAATCCTATGAAGTATATAACATTGGAGTAGAGGGCTCAGGAATTCTCCATCATCGCGCACATCTAAGGTTCTTATTGAAAAGGAATGTAAAACCGGATTTTGTGATTATGAATGTTTCTGTTCACAATCTTAATTTGAATAATTTTGCTCATGATAGTAATGATCACATTATAGAACCAGCATATCAGGATAATAACTCGCTGGATTACTATACTCGTTGTTTTATAGTGGACAAACCAACAATAGCTTCAAAAATGTACTGTAAGATTGCGGAATATTCTTATTTTTTTCGATTAATCCGTTATTATCATCAACAACTAAATAATAGTTTACAAGCCTTATTGCATACTCAGCGCTTACGTGTTGATAATTTATTCATTAAATATCCTGCGGTTTCAAAACAAGGTTTTTCGCCTAATTTTGGGAGTCTTACCGAACAATCAGTTAATACGCCCAGAATGCTTGAATTTTTAAGATATGAATACAGACATGTGTTTGCTAATTTTAATTTGGGTACCGATGGGTTAGACAGTATTATTGATGATCTGAATAACAATTCAATTAAAGTGATCTTGGTCTTGGCGCCAGTTTACCATCCAGTAACTCGTAAGGTTTATGACGAATTCAACTTGCCATCTAATGGCGCTATAGTCAGTACGCTTGAAAATTATGCTTTAAAGAAAAATATTGCTTTTATAAACTTATTCGAGGAATGTCAGGATCCTGTTTATTTCCAGGATCCAGTACATCCTAATATCTATGGTGCTGTAAAGATAACTACATTGTTATCGAAAAAAATTATCAACAAGCAATTTGTAGGGCCTGACGGGTATTTGGATAAGGAATTGTTTCAATACCTAAAAAGCAATAATGAGAACAAAGCATGAATTTTGTCACTTTTCAGTTCGTTGTTTTTTTAGTTATTACAGTCATTGTCTTTATGATAATGTCTCCCCATTATCGGAAATATTTTATTTTGCTTTGCAGCTATTTTTTTTACGGTACCTGGAGTGTTCCATTAATTAGTGTCATCTTATTTTCAACCTCGGTCGATTACTATCTGGGAAAAAAAATCCATGAGAGTCATTCCCAAACTCATAAAAAACTCTATTTGACTTTATCCATTTTGGTTAATTGCTCCATTCTGGTTTATTTCAAATACATGAATTTTTTTATTTCCAGTATTGATGCTATTGGCTTTAGTTTGGGGGCCACCCAACTTTTGTTAAATCCTAAGCATATTATTTTGCCTCTCGGTGTTTCTTTTTACACTTTTGAGGCGATTAGTTACATCGTAGACATCTATAGAGGGGAAAAGCCGGCTAGTAGCTGGTTAAACTATAATTTTTATATTATGTATTTCCCGCATCTGATTTCAGGACCGATTGTCCGTTATAAAGAACTGCATACTCAATATGAAAGTAAAATTGAATTACCGGAAACTTCACGTTTAAAAGAGGGGTTTCAGTTATTACTTTATGGCTTTATTTTCAAATTGATCATAGCCGATTCAATGGCCTCAATCTCAGATCCCTTGTTTGATAAGTATCAGACAATTGGTCATCTGGAATCCTGGTTGGCCAGTATTGCATTTACCATACAGATTTATTTTGATTTCCTTGGATATACCCATATTGCGCGGGGTGTATCATTATTTTTTAATATTAAATTACCTGTTAATTTTAATCATCCTTATAATGCGCGCAATATCAGTGAATTCTGGCAGCGTTGGCATATCACTTTGTCATTATGGATTAGAGATTATTTATATATTCCTCTAGGAGGTAATCGAGGTCATTTGTATCAAACGGTGAATAATTTACTAATTACTATGTTTATTGCTGGTTTATGGCATGGCGCTTCCTGGAATTATGCGATTTGGGGCATATACCATGGTTGTTTGTTAGCCGTTTATCATGTTTTCCGGTTTTATTACATTAAAAGAAATATACAAACTGAAAATCAATTGATGAAGATTGGCTCAATTATAATGACTTATTCATTAGTAGTGATAGGCTGGGTGATATTTCGATCCACTTCATTTGAACAGGCATTTACTATTCTCGGTAAGATGTATGATATTCCTGGTTTCGTGCAGGAATTTGTAATGAATCAACGTGCCTCAGCTTATACCGATTCATTGTTTTATCTCGTTGGAATGTTCGCCCTGTGTTTTATAGGGCCAACTTTTAAATCAATTGAAACGAAAATCTTGTCAGCTGTACAGCCATTCTGGATTAAAAAATGGCTTTATTCGCTTTCAATTTTTACGGTGTTAATTTTTATGTTTTCCCCTGTGAAACCGTTTATTTATTTTGTTTTTTAATTAGATAATTTGTTATCCGCTCTCACAGTCGTGGCTCAGTTTTAATTATCATTCCATTTAATCATCCGAGCCGAGACCGTGAGGGGCGGTAGATAACTAACACTCAGGCAAGTTAACAGCCAATCCTCCCATGGACGTTTCCTTGTATATACTTTGCATATCCATGCCGGTTTGCTTCATTGTTTTGATGACTTTATCCAAAGAGATTTGATGCTGACCGTCACCTATGAGTGCCATTCGGGTTGCATTAACTGCTTTCACAGCCCCCATGGCATTTCTTTCGATGCATGGGATTTGCACAAGGCCCAGAACGGGATCACAGGTCATTCCCAGATGATGTTCCATGGCAATTTCTGCAGCATTTTCAACCTGCTCGATGGTTCCGCCAAGAACCGCTGTCAAACCAGCAGCTGCCATAGAAGAGGCAACACCAACCTCACCTTGGCATCCTACTTCAGCGCCAGAAATTGAAGCGCCTTTTTTATAAAGGATTCCAATCGCTGCGGCAGTCAGAAAATAAGTGTAGATGTCTTCGTTGCTCATCCTGTCGTGAGCTTGCTGACAATATTTAAGAACAGCTGGAATAATCCCGGCAGCTCCATTTGTTGGGGCTGTGACAATTCGCCCTCCCGCTGCATTTTCTTCATTAACAGCCATAGCATAAAGGTTCAAATGATTCATAATATCTGACTGCTCAAAAATACTTTTAACCCCTTTTTGTTCTATTAGTTTTCTATACAAGTCAGGTGCCCGTCGCTTTAAATTAAGGCCGCCGGGAAGCACTCCATCATGCTTGCAACCGTTGTTGATGCAGTCATCCATTACTTTGGCTATATCAAGAATACCCTTATGAATTTCTACTGTACTTCTCCATGTTTTTTCATTGACTAACATCAATTCAGCGATGGTCAAGTGATGTTTTTTGCATAACTTCAATAATTCAGTTGCTGTTGCAAAGGGGTAAGGGGGGGGATTGGTATCGGTGGTTGATTTATCAAAGTCCTCTTCAGTTGTAATAAAACCGCCGCCAATAGAGTAATAGACTTGTTCAATCAGTAGATTAGCGTTTCCATCAAAAGCAGAAAATCGCATTCCATTACTGTGTTTGGGTAATAATTCTTTTTGTAAAAATAAAAAATCGGTCGCCTCACGAAAAGGAATTTCTTTCTTGCCGGCCAAATTGAGTAGATTAGAATCAAGGATTTCATGCATTCTTGGGATCATGGAGGCAGGATCAACTGTCTCGGGCGCTTTGTTTTCAAGACCATTTAAAATGGCTTTATCAGTACCGTGCCCCTTGCCAGTAAGCGCCAGCGAACCATAAAGCTCTACTTTGACTCTCTGAGTTTTATCGAACAGATTTTTTTGCTCCAGTAATTGCAAAAAAGCATTGGCAGCTAACATAGGGCCTACTGTGTGTGAGCTTGATGGCCCAATTCCTATAGAAAATAAATCAAAAACACTAATGTTCATCGCCGTTAAAATCTCTTGTTCATTATTAGGGGCAAGTGTAGAAGGATATTACCTTTTTGTCCATTATATAATTAAATGATAGCTTATGACTGGTAATTTTATGTAAATTTAGGCAGAATTACTGGGCGATTTGTTTTTGTTTAATTTTGCTCAATTTATTGTGCAGTATGAGAACTTAAGTGTAAGACTAAAAGGGGATTGTTTATGAAGATGAAATTGGTGACTGCAGCTGTTATGGGGCTTGCAATGTCAACAGCAATGGCTGCAACCGATGCCACATCATTAGCTACAGACAAGGATAAGTTGTCTTATAGCATTGGTGCCGATTTGGGGAAGAATTTTAAAAATCAAGGCATAGATGTTAATCCGGAAGCAATGGCTAAAGGCATGCAAGACGCTATGAGTGGCGCTCAATTGGCTTTAACCGAACAACAAATGAAAGACGTTCTTAACAAGTTTCAGAAAGATTTGATGGCAAAGCGTACTGCTGAATTCAATAAGAAAGCGGATGAAAATAAAGTGAAAGGGGAAGCCTTTTTAACTGAAAACAAAAACAAGCCAGGCGTTGTTGTATTGCCAAGTGGTTTGCAATACAAAGTAATCAATGCTGGAAATGGTGTTAAACCCGGTAAATCCGATACAGTCACTGTCGAATACACTGGTCGTCTGATTGATGGTACCGTTTTTGACAGTACCGAAAAAACTGGTAAGCCAGCAACTTTTCAGGTTTCACAAGTTATCCCAGGATGGACTGAAGCTTTGCAATTGATGCCAGCTGGATCAACTTGGGAAATTTATGTTCCCTCAGGTCTTGCATATGGCCCACGTAGCGTTGGCGGACCTATTGGCCCAAATGAAACTTTAATATTTAAAATTCACTTAATTTCAGTGAAAAAATCATCTTAAGTTTTTTTGAATTAAAGCCATACAAAACCCATCCTTCTCATTTAGAGAGGGATGCTCTCTTTGTAAAGGTTAATGATCTTCATAACAGGTGTCAGCCTAACACCATTGAGGAAATTAAAATATGTCTGTTTTAAAGGCTATGACTCACACTGAGTGAACAAAGGAATGAACAAGCGCCTGTTTATAGTTTTCATTTTAGGTTTTTCTTCCGGTTTACCTATGGCATTAATCAGCAGTACCTTGCAAGCATGGTACGCTAATAATGGCATGTCAGTGCTTGCGACGGGAGCTTTAAGTTTAGTCAGTCTACCTTATGCGTATCGTATTTTCTGGGGGCCAATTCTTGATCGCTACTCTTTATTTCATTTAGGGAAAAGACGAAGCTGGATCCTCACCATGCAGATACTACTGCTCCTGGGTTTTAATCTCATGGCCTGGTTTATTCCAGCTCAATATCCTAAATTGATGGCATTTTTAGCTTTAGTATTAGCCTGTTTTTCAGCCACACAAGATGTGGCAATTGATGCTCATCGAGCAGAATATCTTCCCCCACAGGAATATGCATTGGGTGCGTCTTTGGCTGTTTTTGGGTATCGATTGGCTCTTTTGTTATCTGGCGGTTTGGCTTTGATAATGGCAGAAAAGTTAGGTTGGGCTTTTACTTATCGCTTTATGGGATTCGCAATGGCGATAGGTATGTTGGCAATATTTGTCAGTAAGGAACCCTCTACAGAAATAAAAGAAAAAAGTAATTTTATTATTTCGTTCATTGCACCAGTGAAAGAACTTTTAAGCCGTCCAGGGATTATTTATCTTTTAATGTTTATATTTTGTTATAAATTAGGTGAAGCATTTACTACGACGACTAGCGGTATAGTAATGCCTTTTTTAATCCAAGGCTTGGGTTTCTCTCTAGATACTATTGGCTATATCAATAAAATGCTTGGAATAGTCTCTATCCTGTTAGGCGGTTTAACGGCAGGTTTTTTATTAATGCGATATTCTTTGTATCGCGCATTATTTTTCTTTGGCTTACTACAAGCACTAACTAATGTCTTTTTTGTCATATTAGCGATGTCAGGAAAAAATATTGTGCTGTTAGCAATCGCAGTGTTTTCCGATAATTTCGTCGCAGGGATGGGTTCTACTGCATTGGTTGCTTTATTTATGCGTTTGGTGAATAAACAGTTTACTGGAACACAATTTTCTATGTTAGTCGCATTATCGACTTTACCCAGGATCATTTCAGGTCCTGTAGCTGCTACCATTCAAATGCATATCGGCTGGGTCGGTTTATATCAGTTATCCATCGTTTTCGCTTTGTTTTTTATACCTTTTCTAGTGTTAATCAAGGAGCAAACAAAAGAAAGGTTACAAAGTGATACAGCTGCTACTCCAATTGGTGCAGCTTAATTTCTATTTTAATCAGATCAAAATAGGTTGTTTTATACAGCTCTGGACTAACTGAGGATTAAATAATTGTAGTTTTTGGTATCTGTTTTATTAAAGTTATTTGATAGTTTATTGATTGGTACCGAGGGTGGGACTCGAACCCACACGGTGTCACCACCACCGGATTTTGAATCCGGCGCGTCTACCAATTCCGCCACCCCGGCACGCGTGGTCATTATAGCAAAGAAATAAATTCTAACAATGGGTTAGTTCATTTATTATTTGAAAAATTACATGGTTGATGGCATTTTGATTATTAATTTGACAATTACTTGAGCTTTATTAAATAATGAGATCATATCAAGAATAAATTGGAATTATCAGGATTAGAGTTGATGGAGTCTTTATGAAAAGATATTATTATACACTATTAGTTTTGGCTTTAGCTCATACCAGTTTGAGCGCTTATGCGCATACATGCCCTGATCCTCAAACCACGTCATTACAATGGGGTGTGCCTCCATCACCATGGGTAGAAAATCCTTTTTCCCCCAATAGTCCTCAGGGAGAAGAAAATACTCGTTTCGTACGGGCTAATATTTTAGTCGCAGGCTATGGTCAGGGTGTGACTTGTACTTATAGAAACTCCGTAGGTGATTTTTCTATTTTATGGCAGGTGCGAACCAAAATACCCGCTCGTGTTGATTATAGCTGGATAGAAACGATGGGAGGGTATGTCTGTACACGTGGTTTGAATGAATGTCAGTTTTACGTGGCTGATCCTTCGGCTTGATGTGGATTTAACTCGGTATTAATCCATAAGATAGAATAAATTTTTACCTCATGTTTTAAGGGGAACAGTTTGATACATCCGCTCCCTAACGGTCGCGGCTCGGATTTGATGGAAAACTGAGCCGCGACCGTTAGGGAGCGGGTATATGCAATAATAGCTTTTTGATAATCCTTTATTAAACCCTGTCTTCTGTGATATTAATCATCATTTCCAAAGCTTTTTTGGCATTATTTATAACCCATTGTTGATCGTTGACTGGCAGTCTGTTTCTGGTTCCTGTGAATTCATTGACCACATCACCTGCTTTTACTTCATTGTAAGGCATAGATTTGCCCTGGCGAAGTAAATCTAGGAGAGCGACCAGATGTGGCGGGTCATTGCGAGACATGGTAGCACAACCACATCCGATTCCTTTTTCAGTGTCTTTTTGAGGGGCTTCAGCAAGATTTACAACACGAATTCCAAGGCTTTTACAATATTGCTTTAAGTTTTCTACCATGTGGTTTTCAGTTCCAATGGCATATTTTTTTGTGCCTGCTTTGTCATGGACTACCAGATCCCATATGAATGCAGTAGAACCTGAGTAATCAGCCACTTTGATGACATCATTACGACATTCTGGATGTACAATGGTAGTGTATCCCTGGCTTTTCCAATAATCACACATTTCAGGTTGATAATGGGTATGAACCGCGCATTGGCTTGCGAATAAAATCAACTCTGCTTTGTCAAATTGCTTGAGTGTTTTTTTGTCTTGCTCTGGTAGTGAATAATTAGCGCCGGCAGTTCCTCCAGGCCAATAAGCGAGATTTTTAATTCCCAACCAGTAAGCGACATTTTCTCCCATGTGTTGATCAGGAATAAACAGGATTTTTTTGTTTTGCTTTTGAGCCCATTGAAAAATTTTTTTGACATTGGAACTTGTACAAACCGCTCCTCCTTGGGCACCGGTCATGGCTTTCACACGACCAGAAGTATTCATGTAGCAAACAGGTAAAATATTTTCAGCACCATAACGCTCATTTAAATCAAGGAAAGCAGGCTCGACCATAAAGTCTTTGGCAAGCATTTCCATGGTGCAGCCTGACTTGGGATTGGTGATGTAGACGTGTTGATTTTCATTAGCCAAAATGCTTATGGATTCCGCCATAAAATGAACTGCTGATTCCACTATGACTGATTTTTCAGGGTTATTCGCAGCCATCAAAGCCAATTGGTAGGAGTCACCGATTTTACCCCCAAACTGTTCAATTAATCGAACAATTTCTCCCCCCATATAATAATGGGCAAGAAGTAACAGTTTGTTACCAAAATGATTTTGGGCTTTAGTAAGATAAGGTTTCATCCAATTTAAAACAGTCGTAAGCTTTCTATCGGGTAAAGCCTGATATTCCTGAGCATAAGGAATAAAATCTTCTTGATACCAATCTAATGGATAATCGCTTTGGCATATAGCCATATCATTACGAATAGCCATGAGGGTCGCTTCGGGTTGGTAAGTAGTTGAATTTTTAAACATTAAATCTACCTCTAGTCATTAGGGATTTGTGGGAAGGGTTCTTTCATTATTGTTAATGGGATAGCTTTTACCAAGCTATCCTAATGAACTGTCTGCCTGTCCCAGTTTTGCAATACTTTCCTGGGCTTTGAAATTTTTATTGGGGAAATCTTCACGAAAATGTCCGCCACGTGATTCCCTTCTGGAAAGGGCTGCTCTAACAATCAATTCTGCATTAAGGATAATGTTCCTTAACTCAATAAAATCTCTGGTAATGCAATGTTTCCAGTAATACTCTTCAATAATTTTCTTACGCTTCAATATTAATTGTAGTAGATCTTCAAGGCCTGCTTCAGTGCGCACAATGCCTGCATAGGAGGTCATTTCCCCTCTTAAGCCTCTCCATTGAGCGTTGATTTGACTGGCTCTTCTTGCATTGACTTCTCCTGGAGAGCTCCAGCTGGGGATATGATCGATAAGTTTCAGCGGAGTAGCAATGTCTTTGAGTGTACAGCGTGCCGCATTGGAACCCATGACCAAGGCTTCAAGTAGGGAATTGCTTGCCAGCCTGTTCGCACCATGCAACCCAGTAAAAGCCACTTCACCGATAGCGTATAATCGTGCCAGATCGGTGCGGCCGTCCACATCAGTAAGAACCCCACCGCATTGGTAATGGGCGGCCGGAACGACAGGAATTAAATCCTGACTCATATCAATTCCAATAGATAACAATGTGGAATAAATTTGTGGGAAACGTTTTTTCAGGAAAGATTTGCTTTGATGAGAAATATCCAGATGCACATATCCAGCCTGGCCTTGTTCAATTTCACTAAAAATAGCTCTTGCGACGACATCTCTGGTTGCTAACTCAAGTTGGTCAGGCGCGTATCGTTTCATAAAACGTTCGCCTGTTTCAGGGTTTTTAAGTAAAGCGCCTTCGCCTCGAACTGCTTCAGAAATTAGAAAATTGTTAATAGTGTGATGGTGCAAGAGAGTAGGGTGAAATTGATAAAATTCCATGTTACCCACACGAGCCCCAGCCCTGTAAGCCATCGCAACACCATCACCTGTTGCAACCATAGGGTTAGTCGTATACCTGTAGGTTTTGCCGGCGCCACCGGTCGCTAAAATAACGCATTTCGCAAGAAAGGTGTGAATGCGATTACGTTGGCAGTCGAGTATATAGGCTCCTAATACCTCACCCTGGTTATCTGTCCGGTGAGGATGATATTGAGTAATCAGGTTAACCGCCACGTGATGTTCAAAAAACTGGATCTGTTGATGTTGCCTTGCCAAATGATTGAGAGTTTGTGTTAGCGTTAATCCTGTTTGATCGCCACAATTAAAAATGCGCCGGTGTGAATGGCCACCTTCTTTGGCAAGATGAAAGCGACCATCACTTTCTCTTTTAAATTGAACTTTATACTGATCAAGTTGTTTTATAATATCTGGCCCTTGGCGGATAATAAATTCCACCGCAGGTAAGTAGCATAGCCCATCTCCAGCCAATACAGTGTCAGATATATGAGACTCTAGGGAATCTTCTGGCGAAATGGCAGCAGCAATCCCTCCTTGAGCATAGCGACTGTTACACTCAATGGACTCTGCTTTGCTGATTAACGCAATGTTTAGCCTGGGTTGGATAGCTAAAAGCTGCAGACAATAATGTAACCCTGCTAACCCTGTCCCAATGACAAGAACATCGAATTCGAATGAATGGCCTTGTTGTGAGAGCTGATCATCAGTCTTCTTTCCAAACTCTACTGCGATGGGAAATTGCTTCGTCGATACGGTGCTCGAATCCTCATGTACTGATGTGTACACTCCGGTTCTGTGCTCCGTTTCTCCTTGCACTTCCCTCATCGCAGCGAGTTTAGAAAGAAGCCTATTCATGAAAAAGCCTTGACCAATTGGGTTGCAAGACCTGTATAAGTCTCTGGAGTTAATTTCATTAATTCTGCTTTTGCTTCCTCGGGAATGGATAGGGCTTTAATAAATTGTTTAAGGTTTTCAGCATCTATCATTTGTCCTCGCGTAAGCTCTTTCAATTGTTCGTAAGCATTGGGCTCATTGTAGCGGCGCATGACAGTTTGTATGGCCTCTGCCAAAACTTCCCAGTTTTCGGATAAATCTTTTTGTAGAGCTGATTTATTGATTTGTAATTTGTCATTACCTTTGGCTACTGAATAATAGGCAATCAAACTATAAGAGAAGGCAACACCCAAATTGCGTAAGACAGTCGAATCAGACAGGTCTCTTTGCATGCGCGATTGAGTTAATTTATTGGCAAAATGAATAAATAAAGCATTGGATAGACCTAAATTGCCTTCGGCATTTTCAAAGTCTATAGGATTTACCTTGTGCGGCATGGTTGATGAGCCTACTTCTTCGGCAATTGTTTTTTGCTTAAAGTAGCCAAGAGAAATATAGCTCCATATGTCTTGGGTATAATCCAGAAGAATATTATTAATTCTCACCATAATCTGGGAGACTTCTGCTATGCCATCATGTGGTTCAATTTGAGTGGTATAGGCGTTAAAGGATAAACCTAACGATGTAACAAAATTAGCACAATGCTTACGCCAGTCTACTTCAGGATAGGCTGCTACATGAGCATTGTAATTGCCAACAGCGCCATTAAATTTGGCAGGGATTAATACTTCCGCCAATTGTTGCTGGGGTCGTTTAAGGCGAGCCACAAAATTGACCAATTCTTTGCCCATGGTGGTTGGTGTTGCTGGTTGACCATGCGTTCTTGAGAGCATCGCAACGTCAGCATGTTGTTTTCCAAGAAGCGTAATGCTTCCCATGATCTCAGCTATGGTAGGTTGTATCACTTGAGCTATCGCTTGTTTGATCATTAAAGCGTAAGCCAGGTTATTGATGTCCTCTGAAGTGCAGGCAAAGTGTATGAAAGCAACGCAAGATTTGAGTTGTTCATTTTCCTGAAATTTATCTTTCAGGTAATACTCAACAGCTTTAACGTCATGATTGGTTTGTTTTTCAAATTCTTTTATTTTTTCAGCTTCGGATTCATTAAAATTGGAAATAAGATCAGATAAAAACTTACGAGTCTTGTTATCTAAAGCGGGGACTTCTGGAATAGTATCGTTAGCAGCCAATGATTCAAACCACTTGATTTCGACCATTAAACGATAATACGTTAATGCAAACTCACTAAAATAGGGACTTAATGCCCTGGTTTTATTGACATAACGGCCATCTATGGGTGAAATCGCGTTTAATGCAGTAAGTGTCATGATAGGTAGCTTATTCCGATATTAAAGCGTATATAATATTAGATGCAGAACAAGATGTGAATTAAAGCGATAAATATTATAGAAAATTAGCGTAAATTTGTTCAAGGTGTGTATAATAAAGACCAGGTTTTTAATGGGTCAGGTTATTATTTATGAACACGATCACAGAATCGTATCGAGCCGGTTTATTTCAAAAAAAATATTGGCTACAAAATATTATTGCCGGGGTAATTGTTGGTGTGGTTGCTTTACCTTTGGCAATGGCTTTTGCAATAGCCTCTGGGGCTAAACCGGAGCAAGGATTATACACAGCCATCGTTGCCGGATTAATAGTCTCAATTATGGGTGGCAGCAGAGTTCAAATCGCCGGCCCTACCGGTGCTTTCATTGTCGTTCTTTCCGGAATAACAGCCCAATATGGTATTTCAGGGTTACAAATAGCGACTTTAATGGCTGGCTTTATCCTGGTTCTGTTTGGCTTTGCCCGTTTGGGATCGATTATTAAGTTCATTCCCAGCCCAGTAATCATCGGATTTACTTCAGGGATTGCTGTCGTTATTTGGGTGGGGCAATGGCAATATTTTTTTGGTTTACCTGCAGCTGGAAATGGGCATTTTCATGAAAAATTTTGGCATTTACTTCAGTCTCTTCCTCACCTGAATATCGCGACTACTCTTTTGGGTATTTGTGCTTTAATTATCGTACTGTATTCCAGCAAATTACCAGGACTAAAGCGTATTCCCGGCCCTTTGGTTGCTTTGGTACTGGTTACAATCATACAGTCAGTTTGGCACTTTGAGGGAGTGGCCACTATAGGCAGTCTGTTTGGAGGAATACCACAAGGCTTGCCGGCTTTCACCTGGCCGGACATCACAATGGTTCGACTGATTGAGCTGATTGGGCCAGCCTTTGCTATTGCGATGTTAGGAGCAATAGAGTCCTTATTGTCTGCTGTGGTTGCCGATGGGATGAGTGGAACCAGACATCATTCGAATAGAGAATTAGTTGGTCAAGGGATAGCTAATATTGTGGCACCTTTATTTGGTGGTTTTGCTGCCACCGGAGCGATTGCCCGTACGGCCACAAACATTCGCAATGGGGGCAATAGTCCTCTGGCAGGAATTATTCACAGCATTACTTTGATTTTAGTCTTGTTGTTCCTGGCTCCTCTGGCAGTGGATGTGCCTCTGGCAGCATTGGCTGCTATTTTGTTTGTGGTTTCGTGGAATATGAGTGAAGCCCGCCACTTTATTAAATTAATTCAAGTAGCTCCTCGGGCTGATGTAGTTATTTTGCTGGTTACTTTTTGTCTTACAGTGTTTGTTGATTTGGTCGTTGCGGTCAACGTAGGTGTCATCATTGCCGTATTGCATTTCCTGCGCCGAATGGTTAACAGCATTCAAATTCAGCGTATGTCAGAAGGACAATTATCCCAAGAGATGGCACAAGAAAAGCATTTTGATTTGCCTGAAGGGGTCATGGTGTATGTTATCGAGGGGCCATTTTTCTTTGGTGCTGTTGAAACATTTCAGAGTGCGTTGGCTAATACCCATACTGATCCCGGAGTTTTGATCATCAGAATGCGTTGGGTTCCTTTTATTGATGTCACTGGTTTGCAGGCTATGGAAGAAATTATTTTGAGCTTGCAAAAGCGTGGAGTCAGAGTTTTGCTCAGTGAGGCTAACCCGCTGGTTGAAGCGAAACTCCGTAAAATGGGAATTGTTCAATTGATCGGAGAGCAAAATTTTTATAAAGAATTTTCTCGGGCTCTGGATGTTTGCCGAATTAATGATTCTGACAGAAAGAGTCAGCCTCCCTATGAAGCAGCAAAGCCATTAGCTTCTGTTACCCAGTGATCTAACCCGGGTATCCGTTTGAGTTGAGGAAGCGTTTGATCACTTCCTCAGAAAAGATTACCATGCCTATTTTTATATACAATTCAATTTCTTAAATTTAAAATCTATTCTCCTGGCTTGTCACTGCGTGCCATTTTTACCTGTTCTGCTGGTTGATACATTTGAATTGTGGATTAGTCAATTAGTATATTTAGTATTTTCATATAGTCGTCGTGTTTAAGTAAACAACTTGCTATATGTTCATGAATAAATAAAGTTAATCCTGCTTGTTTCGCTTCTGGCGATTGGCCTTGTTGTATCTCTATAGCCAGACATAAAGCGGCAAGCAGAGAGGCCATATGTTCGATGATTGTTTTTATAAGCAGACTTTGCTCTTCATGATTGACTGATTTCATGGTTTTTATTGTTGCATCTAACGCATTTATTTTTTCGAAGAACAATGCCTTATGAGGATTGATATCCTGAATTTGTTCCAGAAGTTGTCGCAAATGGGTAATGAATAATTCATCAATTGCAAATTTATGCATATCTCTGAGTGTTTGCATCCATAGTGTAAAATGCGTCCCTTCCCAATTTTCACAAACGATACAGTCTCTTAACAGTCTTGGTAGCGAAGAAAAATTTTCTATGGTACCGTTTCCTGCCAATAAATCGAGACTATGATGTATATTGTCCACGGAACGTTTGGCTGTAAAGTATTTGTTGATATTCGCCAGAGTACGTAATAAGAGTTGTTGTGATTTGGCTTGTTGAGGGTCTGGAATAGTATCCAATTCATCCTGACAATGAACCATGTGAAACACACTGGCTAGCATAGCCAGGTTTTCTGATTTTATTTTAGCTAAACATTCTTTTACCAGAGGGTATTCAATAATAGGATGGTTAAATGCCAGGCGGTTTTTAGCATAATAGTAAGCAATCTGACAGGCGCGACGAGCCATCCCTAATACTGAGAAGGAATTGAATATTCTTGATAAATGCAATACATTTTCCATAACCAAATGGATTCCTTCCGCTACATCACCCATAGGGTAGGCTAGCGCCCCTTCAAAATCTATTTCTGCAGTTGCCATGGAGCGGGTACCAATTTTTTGTTTTAATCGACGAAGATAATAGTGATTAGGGTGGCCATCGTCCAGGCGACTGGGTACTAAAAACAAACCCAATCCTTTGGTTCCGGGCGTTTCCTCATCGAAACGGGCAGTCATTAAAATTAAATCAGCATTAGCGTTGGAGCAAAACCATTTTTCACCCGAAATGCGCCATTGATTTTGCTCATCCAGATAGGCACGCGTGGCGTTGGCGCCAACGTCAGAACCACCTTGAATTTCAGTTAAAAATTGGGCACCAGTAAAATTGTAACTGAAAGAAGGGTGAGTGAGTTTATCGAGATAATATGAGGTTTTCTCTAATTGGGAATAACGACTTAAAACACGTATTACTCCCGCAGAACAGGCAATAGGGCAGTTGTGTCCTGCCTCCCCGGCATGCGATGAGAGCAGAAACAGGCTCAACGTTTTTTTCATTTGCCCTGGCTTTAGCAAATATTGCATGAGATTGGATCCATAAATAATATCGCCGGCTCGAACATAGGCAGGATGGTGGATTACCCGATCATCGCGCTGACCAATTGCATTGTATTGTTCTATTTTAGGCAAGTTGGCATCCAGGTTATTTTCCATAACGGTTGGTTCTAATTCTTCAGCTACTGCTTTGGAAAATTGACTCAATTGTTGAATAAAATCGGGCTCATCGGGAAAATGAGTTTTGTAAGTGTGCATTAAACAAGACTTTTCGAGCAGTATATTGTCTTTGAGTTGTTTATCCCATAACCTGAAATGGTCTCTTGCTGTTTCATATTCATTTTTTATGCTCATTACCCCATCCTTTGGTAATTAATAGATGCATTGATATCACAGTTTTTTAAGTTCTTGTTGTACTTAAATATTTTTACAATAAATTGTAATAGCGGTTATTAATCAATTATCCCAATCGGTTTCGCTTGTGATATATCCAGGCAGCTTCACAATAAACCTCTTGCCTAAACCTGCCTCTTTCATTAAACAAAATCATCAGGTTCTGCAAGAGGGCCTAAGAATTTCAATTTATCCTATCATGGGTTGAAATTTATCAGTGACGTCCCCGGACAAATGTTGATAAACATTCAGGGCGATTGGTTGATAAAGATAATCAAAATCAATGCCATCCATTGAAATCACTCTTAATGCAGCTTCGTTAATGCTGCGGAAGTAAATTGTTTTGGTCGGGATATCAAAAACCATACTCAGCTGGGTTGGAGAAGAAGTACCAGGTGCTTGTGTGACGACATTGAGGCCGTTGAAAGCATAAGCAATATGTTCTTCTTTAGCTATAAAGCTGGGAAGTTTTTTTAGATAATGTGCTGCTCTTACAAAACGGGAATTAGAATCATATCCACCTGGCAGAGCTTTAGAGCCACCATGGTCCTTGTATTCTTCAAGAAGAGCCAATGACGATTTATAGTCTGTATTGGTTAGTACTGGCATGGTCAAGTTGTCTTGAGTATGAATTACCAGTTTACCATCCAGGTACTCAAAAACAGCAGACTTTCCTTCAGCATCGCTCACCATCAAGTGAACGTTCATGGTTATTCCCCGGTAGGTGTCTGCAACCAGTTGATAATTCGAGCTGTCATCTATGACTTCTTGTACTGTTTGAAAATTATCTAAAATATACTGAACCCATTCAGTAGTTTTTAAAGCGGGAAGCTCAGAGTTACTGGGGTAACTTGATGAATCAAGCATCAGTATCGAAGCAGTAAGTCCTTTTTCATTCATCCCATCAGCAGATGGTCCTGCTTTAAACCGATTTCCTCCATGAAATATCACACTTCCATATTGGCTTTTCCAGATTAATGGATGCATGCTGTGGTAATCTACACTGGAAACCATCATGGCATTCCGAGGATGAATCACAAAGGCTCCTTCCCTGTATTTCCAGTCCAAATTGACTGCAACAGTTGCGGGCTTGTTTTTATTGAACACTAAGGCAGAACAGGCTTCGCTGGTTAAGGAGATAGTATTTAAAGATAAGGCAATCGATATTAGTCCTATGCGTTTAAACATTTCAAATCCTTTTGCTTATTATATTCTTGGAACAGGTTTGCTTACCCGTTCAACCCTAAAACATGGACAGCAAGATATCTTACCGCATAGTACATATACTTGTCATTTTTTGCGAAAATGCTGGTATTTTGACCTTTATAAAAATGAAATACAGCACAAGTTCTAATTCCAATAAAGTAACAATTTAAGTAGAATGTTTACTATTTTATGAATTTGGGGCGGTTATGACTGTTAAAAGACATACTATAGATTTGGCACATCTTGGCATGCGCGATTTGGATCAGGTCGGTGGTAAGAACTCTTCTCTTGGTGAAATGATTAGTCATTTGTCATCAGCAGGCGTTTCTGTGCCGGGAGGGTTTGCTACAACTGCTGATTCTTTCAGAGAATTTTTGTCCCAAAACGGCCTTGATAAGAAAATTTACGACAACTTGACTGCTCTCGATACGGATGATGTCCGCCAGCTGACAGTGGTAGGGAAGCAGATCAGGGAAATGATTATTGATACGCCATTCACTCCGGAGTTTGAACAGTCAGTTCGCTCCTCCTATCAGAAACTTGCTCAAACGATTGGCCATGATAATTTTAGTGTTGCAGTAAGATCTTCTGCTACCGCTGAAGATTTGCCGGATGCTTCTTTTGCCGGTCAACAGGAAACTTTTTTAAATGTGAAAGGAGAGGAAGCGGTATTGGCTGCAATTAAACAGGTATTTGCTTCTTTGTTTAACGACAGGGCAATAGCTTATCGTGTACATCATAATTTTGCTCATAACGAAGTGGCTTTATCTGCTGGTATTCAACAAATGATTCGTAGTGATTTGGCGGTAAGTGGCGTTATGTTTACTATGGATACTGAATCTGGTTTCGATCAAGTGGTATTTATCACTTCATCTTATGGTTTAGGTGAAATGGTTGTTCAGGGCGCTGTCAATCCAGATGAATTTTATGTCCATAAACCATGTCTTGAAGCCGGTAAACCAGCAATCATTCGTCGAAATCTGGGCAGCAAGGCGTTAAAGATGGTTTATTGCGATGACCCCTCTCTTGAAAGGCGTGTTAAAACAGTCGATGTAGACCCCGCTGAACGATTATTGTTTTCCTTATCCAAAGAAGAAGTCGAGCAATTAGCGAATCAGGCACTTATTATTGAAAAGCATTATGGCCGTCCCATGGATATTGAATGGGCGAAAGATGGGGTCAATGGTAAATTGTACATCCTGCAAGCTCGTCCAGAGACTGTAAAAAGCCGGGATAACAAACAAGTGCTCGAACGGTATACCATGCAAAAGAGAGGTGACATATTGGCTGAAGGCCGCAGTATAGGTCAAAGAATCGGTCAGGGTAAGGCAAAGGTTATTAAAGATATTAATGAAATGCACAGGGTTCAACCTGGCGATGTTTTGATATCCGATATGACCGATCCGGATTGGGAACCTGTCATGAAGCGTGCGTCTGCAATCGTTACCAATCGTGGAGGCAGAACTTGTCACGCAGCCATTATTGCTCGTGAATTGGGGATCCCTGCAGTTGTTGGATGTGGTGATGCAACAAAAACAATTAAAGATGGTGATGAAGTGACTGTAAGCTGTGCAGAAGGCGATACAGGGTTTGTCTATTCTGGTCTGTTGCCCTATGAGCAAGAACGTCTTGATGTAGAAACCATGCCCGAATTACCCATGAAAGTGATGTTGAATGTTGGAAACCCTGAAAGAGCCTTTGCATTTCAATCAATACCTAATTCCGGAGTGGGTTTGGCCCGTCTTGAGTTTTTGATTTCCAACACGATAGGTATTCATCCTAAAGCGCTTCTCGAATTTGATACTTTAAAGGATGAGGAGCTTAAGCGATACATTAAAGAAAAGACAGTAGCGTATGATTCACCCGTTGAATATTACATTGAAAGGTTAAAAGAGGGTATAGCGACTATTGCAGCCGCTTTTTATCCCAAACCTGTGATAGTCAGGCTTTCAGATTTTAAATCGAATGAATACGCCAATCTTGTTGGTGGCTCATTGTATGAACCTCATGAAGAAAATCCTATGCTTGGTTTTCGTGGCGCCTCTCGTTATGTTTCTTCAAGTTTTTCTGAGTGTTTTGCTCTTGAATGCAAAGCAGTAAGACGAGTCAGGGAGGAAATGGGCTTAGATAATGTTGAGGTCATGATTCCTTTTGTCCGAACAGTTTCTGAAGCCAGTAATGTCATCGAAGTATTAAAAAAACATGGTCTGGAAAGAGGAAAATGCGGGTTAAGAGTGATTATGATGTGCGAGTTACCTTCCAATGCCTTGTTAGCCAGTGAATTTTTGCAGTATTTTGATGGTTTTTCCATAGGATCGAATGATTTAACTCAATTGACTTTAGGATTAGACAGGGATTCAGGTTTGGTGGCTTCACAATTTGATGAGCGCAACGATGCTGTGAAAGCTTTATTGCATATGGCTATTTCAGCTTGTAAAAAGGAAGGCAAGTATATAGGTATTTGCGGCCAAGGTCCTTCAGATCACCAGGATTTTGCCCAATGGCTGATGAAGGAAGGAATTGAGAGCGTTTCTCTAAACCCTGACTCTGTTTTACAAACATGTTTGTTTTTAGCCAAACAATCGATGAATTGATGAACCAAAGTGTGCTGGCAATTCAGTTTGAAATTGTTAGGCTGTCGGTGCATTAGGAACTTACTGAGGCATTCCTATGATTTTGAAATGCAGCAGATTGCTTTGGAAGATGAGTTTTTTTGATCAATACAATTATTTTGGCTGTTAGTAATAGAACTACTTGTGATGGTATGGTGTTGCAATTCAAAATTCCCTTGCATTTGGGAGTAAGCAGCTTATTAAGCTTATAGGATAAAGCGGTATGAGTAATTCAAAATGGTGGTTTCTTTTAGTCTTTTTCATTCCTGCTATTACTTTTGCATCTGAGGGGGGAGAGCATTCAGATCCAGTCACCTCTGTTCTTCTGGGTGTCACTACTATTTTATTTTTAGCTATTGTTGGTCGTTATTTAGCCAGGCTCCTTAATCAACCTGGCGTTCTTGGTGAATTACTGATAGGGATGATAGTTGGGAATCTCTCTTACTTTTTCGGAAGTGAATTAGTGGTAATTCTTCGCGAAGGGTCTGCCATTTATGATGTTGTCAAAGAAATGTTAGCAGGAATTTCTTTAAATCAGGCGGTAACTGATGTTATCCATAATTCCTATTATGCTAACCAGGTCATTCATGCCTTAAGTGGGGCAGAGGGAACGGAATATCTTAAGATTGCCTATGTTGTTGATATTTTTTCACGTTATGGCGTCATATTTCTTCTGTTTATGGTTGGGCTTGAGACGTCTCTTTCTGATTTAAAGAAAACTGGCAAAGAATCCATTCTCGTTGCGGTGATCGGTATCGTTGCGCCAATGATTTTAGGATTTGCAGTGGCTTGTTTTATCATACCCAACTCAAATTACAAGATTAATTTATTTATCGGTGCTACCTTGAGTGCGACCAGTATTGGTATTACAGCAAGTGTTCTTAAAGAGATGAATAAACTGAGTACACGAGAAGCAAGAACAATTCTTGGCGCGGCTACTTTGGATGATATTTTAGGCCTGATTATTTTGGCGGTAGTCAGCAGTATCGTTATTAGTGGTGCTGTAAGCATCATGGTGGTAATGAAGATTATCATTTTAGCGCTGCTATTTTTTATTGGTACCTTGTTTATAGGGCCTTTTATACTTCGTAAGGCAGTCGATTTATTTCGTTTTCTGGAGCCTTGGGAGTCCAAATTATTTATCTCATTCCTTTTTATTATGGCATTAGCCTGGTTGGCTTCATTTATACAGTTGGCGGCTATAATTGGTGCTTTTGCTGCGGGTGTCATTTTGCACGACGACTATTTTGGAGAGCAAAAAGACCATCATAAAGATCATCGCAGTATTCATCATTTGGTATCTCCCTTGGAAACTATATTGGCTCCTATGTTTTTTACTCTCATTGGGATACAGGTTAAGTTAGAAACTTTTTATGATTGGAATGTCATTGTTTTAGCGGGAGGCTTATCAGTAGCGGCTATTCTTGGCAAGCTGCTTAGTGGCTTAGGCGCTAATCGACGGGATGATAGGCTGCTCATTGGTATAGGAATGCTGCCTCGTGGAGAGGTAGGTTTGGTTTTTGCTTCTATTGGCAGAACTATAGGCGTAATAAGTGATAATCTGTTTACCGCAATTGTATTGATGATCATGATCACAACCTTTATTGCGCCACCTTTATTAAAGATGCGATATGCCAGACCAAAAGAGGATAGGAATGCATGAATAATGTTTTATCGCAAGTTACATTTGATGTAAAACGTGCTCTGCAAGAGGACGTGGGCAACGGTGATGTTACTGCGGCTTTGTTGCCTCAGCAGCTGATTGTAGAAGCAGAAATTATATCAAGAGAACCTATGCTTGTTTGTGGGCAGCCCTGGGTAAATGAGGTTTTTAAGCAAGTTGATAATACAGTTGAAATGGAGTGGCGGGTTTCTGAAGGAGATTTTTTAAGCACGCCGGCTACTTTATGTATTATTCATGGTACTGCCAGTAGTATTTTAACGGCAGAGCGTACTGCGTTAAATTTTTTGCAAACCCTTTCAGCTACTGCAACACAAACTTATCACTATGTTCAGAAATTAAAAGGTACCAAGGCAAAGCTGTTAGACACACGCAAAACAATTCCAGGACTTCGGTTAGCGCAAAAATACGCTGTCCATTGTGGTGGTGGGTTAAATCATCGTATGGGACTTTATGATGCGTTTCTAATCAAAGAAAATCATATCAAAGCCTGTGGTTCAGTTGCTCATGCTATCAATCTGGCAAGGAAAACCGATAAACACTTACTGGTTGAGATTGAAGTGGAAACCCTTGAGGAGTTGCAAGAGGCTTTGGATGCTCACCCTGACAGGATATTATTGGATAATTTTACTCAAGATATGCTTGAGCAAGCAGTCAAAATGAATCATCCCAAGTACTGTGAATTGGAAGCTTCTGGCGGCATTAATATCAATAATATTGCAGACATTGCTCAAACCGGAGTGGATTTTATTTCAGTTGGATCCATCACCAAATCAATTCAAGCAATTGATTTGAGCTTATTGATTAGGGAAACATTATGAGCCCAAGTATTGTTTTTACCGGGGGAGGTACTGCCGGACATGTAACGCCTAATATCGCTTTGATTAAGGAATTTCGAAAAGAAGGCTGGAATGTAGAATATATCGGCTCTGTTTCCGGAATTGAAAAGGAGATGATTGAGCCGCTGGACATTCCTTTTCATGGAGTCAGTAGTGGTAAATTGCGCAGGTATTTTAGTTTGAAGAACTTGCTTGATCCTTTCAAAATTGTTCTGGGAATTATTCAATCTTCTTTGCTATTTTATAAAATCAAACCCGATGTGGTTTTTTCAAAAGGTGGCTTTGTAGCCTTTCCTGTGGTTGTAGGCGCCTGGTTAAATCGAATTCCTGTTGTCGCTCATGAGTCTGATATGAGTCCGGGACTTGCGAATCGCCTATCCTTTCCTTTCGTCAATAAAATATGCCTTACTTTTGATGCTGGCAAAAAATACTTTAAGCGTCAGGATAAAATAGAAGTGACGGGTACTCCAATTCGTCAACAGCTATTAACTGGAAATCGAATGAAAGGATTGGAGTTATGCGGATTTAATTCCTCCAAACCTTGCCTGCTTGTAGTGGGAGGAAGCTTAGGGGCTGGTTCAATTAACAGTTGTATTCGAAGCGCATTGAAACAATTGACAACAGAATTTCAAGTTATTCATCTTTGTGGCAAAGGAAAACTTGATTCTTCGTTGGTTGGCGTGGAGGGATATTGCCAATTTGAATACGCCAATGAAGAGTTGGCTGATCTGTTCGCTGCTTCTTCTGTGGTGATTTCTCGAGCAGGAGCTAATTCTTTGTATGAAATATTAGCATTAGGAAAACCACATATCTTAATTCCAATCTCTTCGCAAGTAAGCAGAGGAGATCAAATTCAGAATGCAAGGTACTTCCAGGGATTGGGAATAAGCGTTGTGATTCAGGACGAGTTATTGAAAGCTGATGTTCTATTACAGGCAGTACAGGAAGTAATGCGAAAAAAAGATGAAATAGATAATAAAATCAAAGCATTAAAAATTGAGTCTGCCACTGATAAGATTGTGGCAATTATCAAGGAGCAAGCACATGTTCAAACCCCAAGGATTGTATGATTACATATGCCAACAGTGGCAAGAAGAGATATTGCCAAGTTTATGTGACTACATAAAAATCCCTAATAAATCTCCTCACTTTGATGCAAAATGGGAAGAACATGGTTATATGGAGCAGGCAGTTAATCACATTGCCAATTGGTGTAAGTCGCATGCTCCCAAAGGAATGACGCTGGAAATTGTTCGCCTGAAAAATAGGACTCCATTACTATTTATGGAAATTCCAGGCCAAATTGATGACACTGTGTTGCTTTATGGGCACTTGGATAAGCAACCTGAGATGTCAGGCTGGAGTGACGATTTACATCCATGGAAACCGGTATTGAAAAATGGATTGTTATACGGAAGAGGAGGGGCAGATGATGGATATTCTGCTTATGCATCACTTACGGCTATTCGCGCATTGGAACAGCAAGGTTTGCCATATCCTCGTTGTATATTAATCATCGAGGCGTGTGAGGAAAGTGGCAGTTACGATTTGCCTTTTTATATTGAGTTGCTAAAAGAGCGTATTGGTAAACCATCATTGGTTATTTGTCTTGATTCCGGAGCAGGTAATTATGAGCAGTTATGGATGACTACGTCATTACGCGGTAATTTGGTTGGTAAGTTAACTGTTGAATTAATTAATGAGGGGGTTCATTCGGGGAGTGCCAGTGGTATAGTGGCAGACAGTTTCAGAGTAGCTCGGCAATTGATCAGCAGGATAGAGGACGAAAACACCGGAGAGATAAAATTACCTCAGTTGTATTGTGATATTCCTGATGAGAGAATAAAACAAGCGAAACAATGTGCGGAAATTCTAGGTGAGCAAGTTTATAGCGAATTCCCATGGATAGATTCTGCCAAACCCGTTATTCAAGACAAACAGCAATTAATATTAAACAGAACATGGCGACCTGCCTTGACGGTGACTGGTGCAGATGGGTTTCCAGCGATAGCTGATGCAGGGAACGTAATGCGCCCTGTTACGTCTTTGAAATTATCCATGCGTCTTCCACCACTGGTTGATCCGGAAGCAGCGTCTTTTGCCATGGAAAAAGCCCTGACCCAAAACCCTCCCTACAATGCAAAGGTTGATTTTAAAATACAAAATGGGGGTTCCAAGGGATGGAATGCTCCTTTGCTTTCTGATTGGTTAGCGAAAGCGGCATCTGAAGCATCAATGACTTATTATGATAAACCTGCTGCCTACATGGGAGAAGGGGGCACCATTCCATTTATGAGTATGCTAGGCGAGCAATTTCCCAAAGCACAATTTATGATAACTGGTGTTTTAGGCCCCCATTCCAATGCCCATGGCCCGAACGAGTTCCTGCATTTGGACATGGTAAAAAAACTCACCTCATGTGTCTCGTACGTTCTTTATAGTTTTTCACAGAAAAAATAATTTGAAATTGGCTAGACTCTTGTTTGAAAAATTGAGATACTCGCTCGCGGCTCTGGAACGAGCCGTATAGTCCAACAATTAGGAGAAATTTATGAAAGCAAGACTCATTGCTATTTTGTTATCAATTATTGTTATCCCTTTCTCTTCTCAAGCTGAGAACGAGCCTCAAAAAACTCCAGCTAAACAAGTCCTTGTTAAGGGCAAGATTAATCTTAATACAGCGGATGTGCATTCTTTAACAGGCTCTTTTAAAGGGATAGGAAAAAAACGGGCTGAAGCTATTATTGCTTATAGAGAGAATCATCAAGGGTTTAAATCTCTGGAAGAGCTTGCGGAAGTCAAGGGTATAGGGCAGCGTTTTGTAGATAAAAATAGAGAAAAACTGAAAGAAATTTTCGTTATTAATTAATTCACATGCAATATAAAACGTAAATCATGTTTTATAAAGCAAATGAGATTGATCCCATATGAAAGCATTGCTTTTACTATGGGATCCGGTTAAAAGCAGTTGTCTGGTGTATAAAATTCTTATGCAGCAACTGTCGATTTTTATCCAAATATAGGATAAAGTAGCAATCAAAAAAACAACGGGGTAGTACTGCGTATGTTCAGGAAATTAAGAGGCGTGTTTTCTAGCGATTTGTCAATCGATTTGGGAACAGCTAATACATTGATTTACGTAAGAGATAAGGGGATTGTTCTCAATGAACCTTCTGTAGTGGCATTGCGTAATGAATCAGGCCAGAAGCGTGTCGCCGCTGTTGGTCTTGAAGCCAAACGCATGTTGGGAAGAACCCCTGGAAATATTAATGCGATAAGACCCATGAAAGATGGGGTTATTGCTGACTTTTTTGTCACCGAGAAAATGCTGCAGCACTTTATACACAAAGTGCATGAAAATAAATTTTTACGACCCAGTCCACGAGTTTTGGTCTGTGTTCCTTGTGGTTCTACACAAGTGGAACGCAGAGCAATTCGTGAATCTGCAATGGGTGCTGGTGCTCGAGAAGTTTTCCTTATTGAAGAGCCTATGGCTGCGGCATTAGGTTCCGGAATGCCTGTTGAGGAAGCCAGTGGTTCAATGGTGGTTGATATAGGCGGTGGTACCACAGAAGTCGCGATTATTTCACTAAGTGGAATCGTTTATCATCAATCAGTACGTATTGGTGGCGATAAATTTGATGACGCAATCGTATCCTACGTACGCCGTAATTATGGTACTCTCATCGGAGAAACAACTGCTGAACGCATTAAGCATGAAATTGGTTCGGCTTTCCCAAGCCGGGATTTATTTGAGATCGAGGTACGGGGTAGAAATCTTGCGGAAGGTGTACCACGTAGCTTTACTTTAACAAGCGCTGAAATCCTGGAAGCACTACAGGAACCTCTATCAGGGATAGTTGGTGCGGTTCGAGCTGCTTTGGAGCTTGCTCCGCCTGAGTTGGCTGCAGATATTGCTGAAAGAGGTATGGTTTTAACAGGCGGAGGCGCTCTGTTGAAAAATATAGACACCTTGTTGATGGAAGAAACTGGATTACCCGTATTAATAGCTGAAGATCCATTAACCTGCGTTGCGCGTGGTGGTGGTAAGGCTTTAGAAACCATGGATTTGCGCGGCGGTGATTTCCTCTCAACAGAATAATAAACACAATAGATTATTTGCCAAGGGCGGACACAGTTCTCTAGGATTTGTGTTTGCCCTTGTTTTTTCTATTCTTCTGATGTTTTCTGATTATAATTATCGATACCTGGATTTTGTTCGCAGCGGTTTTTCACTAATAGTTTCCCCCTTGCAATATGCAGTAGATTATCCTGTTCGAGTCATAGGCTGGGTTCAGTCATTGGTTAGCGCCAAAAAGGCACTGATAGATGAAAATATGCGTTTAAAATACAAGCAAACAATGTTGGAAGCTGAATTGCAAAAATTAATCGTTATCCAAAGGGAAAATTCGCAATTAAAAGAATTATTATTGACTTCATCCAAGGCTGATATGAGAGTCATGGCTGCCCAGATACTTGCTGTTGATACAAGCCAGGCAAGGCAGGTTGTCGTCTTAAACAAGGGCACACGTGATGGTGTCTACGTGGGACAACCAGTGCTGGATGCCAAGGGAGTGATGGGGCAGGTTATTGATGTAGGACCGATGACAAGTACTTTATTGCTGATTTCAGATTCAAAGAGTGCTGTGCCAGTAAGAAATAATCGAACCGGAGAGCGCGCAATTCTTGTAGGTACCAATGATATTGAAGAGCTATCTTTGATTAATTTACCGAAAACGTCTTCTATTCACCCAGGTGATGTGCTAGTAACGTCCGGTTTAGGCAGAAGATATCCTGAGGGTTACCCTGTGGGCCGTGTTGAGGAAGTTAAGAGTATTCCCGGTGAAGATTTTGTCAAAGTCACAGTGAGTCCTGTTGCATTATTGAATCGCAACAGGTTGGTGTTATTGATTTGGCCTGATAGTGAACAAGAAGAGTTAACTGCTCAAATTAATGAGCGATTGAATGCTGAGGAGACTACAGCATGAGTGCGCTTCATATTCGTTTAGGATTGGGGTTTGTCGCGGCGCTTGCTTTATCAATACTGCCGATGCCTGAGTTAATCTCAATTTTTCGACCTCCTTGGGTGTTATTATTAGTTTTGTATATTGAATATTATTTACCAGGTAAATTTAAACTAACCGCTCTGTTGATAGCTGGCTTATTACTGGATGTACTCTTATCAACCGTGATCGGTGAGCATTCATTCGCATTGCTATTGGTAACCTGGATAGCGTCAACTAAATCCAGGCGAGTTCAGTTTTTCTCGCTAATCCAGCAAGTTTGCCTGGTAGGGTTCTTTTGTTTTCTATATCAATCGATTATTTTATTTATTGATGCTCTGTTAGGGTTTAATTATAACCTGGTAATGCCTGTGACAAGTGCCATTTTGGGGATGATTATTTGGCCCTGGATCCGAGTTTTGGGTGATTCTTCTTTGTTGATTCGCTCTGTTTATCGTTAATCAGGTTGATGAGCTTATATTCCCCAGGCTTAAGTTCATCTAACTGCCAATCACCAATCCGGTGTCTGATTAAACGTAAAGTAGGAAAACCAATAGCGGCAGTCATTTTTCTTATTTGATGATTTTTTCCTTCTCTTAAAATAATTTCCAGCCAGGTGGTTGGTATATTTTTCCTTTCTCTTATTGGTGGAATTCGTGGCCAGATTTTTGGTTCTGAAATCAACTTGGCTTCGGCGGGTAAAAAAGTAATGTCTTTGATTACCAGGCCTTTTCTTAAAGGTTGTAGATCTTTGTCTGTGGGGACCCCCTCGACTTGAACCCAGTAATGTTTCTTCTTTTCAAATTTAGGATGGCTTAACCGGTGTTGTAGTTTTCCATCGTCAGTTAAGATAAGCAAACCTTCACTTTGTTTGTCCAGACGTCCAGCCGCATAAAAACCTGGAAATGTAATAAATGCCGAGAGAGTTTGTTCGGGTAATTCGCCAGTAAATTGAGTCAGGATTCCATAAGGTTTATTAAAAAGTATTAATTGTGGCATTTTGTGATTGCTTTGATAGTGGAAATTAATGATAAATTTTTTGGTTATTGACAGCAACCGCTTTATTGCATCATTTAGCCGTTTCCTGTTGATTGTAATTTAAACCAAGATTGATTTTTTATGGCCAATCACTATACAATTACACAATTTTATTCGTTACGGTGACTCTTATTCATGAAATGGGTATTGGTTGTTATGGCAATTATCGCTCAAACAAGTTGTGCAGTGAATCATAGAGTTATGGTCGGGGATGAGCCTGTAATAATTCAACAAACCAAAGGTCAAGGCAAGACCTTTGTTCATGTACACCACAATGAACAAACTGCATTAAAAGCTGCAAAAGCTGTCATTAGAAAAGAGGGTGGAAGTCTGATTACGCTTATTCATTCCGGCGGTCGAAATATAGTATTCCACTTAAATAACCAACGTTATGAATTTGACCCCAACCGCATTTTTACTGATAAAGGGATCAAAAAAACTTTGGCACAATACAGTTACTATACTCCTGAAGCGCATCAGGAAGTGAAGAAACTTGCAGACAAAATTAAGGCCTTACTACCAGAGGGTAAAGTAATCGCTGTTCATAATAACTCATCCTATTCCTTAAAAGATTATTTACCAGGACATGAACTTGCCAAGGATGCAAAAGCTTTATATATGAATCCTGACAATTATTTTAGAAACTTTTATCTGGTCACTAAATTAAGTGATTATTTACGTTTAAAAATGCAGGGTTTTAATGGTGTTTTGCAAAAACCTTCGGCTACAGATGATGGATCTTTATCAGTCTATCTCGCTAAGCGTGATTATATTAACGTTGAAGCCGGTTACGATCAGTTGGCAGAACAAATTAAGATGTTGCTTCATGCCTAGTTCCAATCTGAGCTAACTTAGCTAAAAATAATTAATAGTCGTAATTGATATTTGGGAAACCTGATTATCACATGCTATCATTAATTTCTCTAAATTTATGGAGTCGTCAATGACATACGATAAAATCAAAGTGCCTGCTCAAGGCGAAGCTATTACTGTTGCTGCTGACCTTTCACTTCGTGTTCCTGATAATCCAATTATTCCTTTTATTGAGGGTGATGGTATTGGAGTTGATGTAACACCTCCCATGATCCGTGTTGTTGATGCTGCAGTTCAAAAAGCATATGGCAACAAGAGAAAAATTGCCTGGATGGAAGTTTATGCTGGGGAAAAGGCTACTAAGGTTTATGGTGGCGATCAGTGGCTTCCCAAAGAGACTCTGGATGCCATGAAAAAATACGTGGTTTCAATTAAAGGCCCTTTAACTACCCCCGTTGGTGGTGGTATACGTTCATTGAATGTGGCTATTCGCCAGGACATGGATCTCTATGTTTGTTTACGTCCAATTCGTTATTTTAATGGTGTTCCAAGTCCAGTCCGGGAACCATGGAAAACCGATATGGTTATTTTCAGGGAAAATTCTGAAGATATTTATGCTGGTATTGAGTGGCAGGCAGATACTCCAGAAGCTAAAAAAGTGATTCAATTTTTAACTCAGGAAATGGGTGTCAAGAAAATTCGATTCCCTGAGCATTGTGGTATTGGTGTAAAGCCTGTTTCCAAAGAAGGTACTACTCGACTTGTCAAAGCGGCAATTCAGTATGCTATAGACAATGACCGCAGTACAGTGACTTTGGTACACAAAGGCAATATCATGAAGTTTACTGAAGGGGCTTTTAAAGATTGGGGGTATCAGGTTGCCCGTGACTCTTTTGGTGCAAAAGAATACCAGGGTGGGCCATGGTTGGAATTTAAGAATCCTAAAACCGGTAAGCAGATTATCATTAATGATGTGATCGCGGATGCCTTTTTGCAACAAATCCTGTTAAGACCCGAAGACTATAGTGTCATTGCTACATTAAATTTGAATGGTGATTATATTTCTGATGCGTTGGCTGCTCAGGTTGGTGGAATAGGTATAGCACCTGGAGCGAACATTAGTGATCAAATGGCTGTGTTTGAAGCAACTCACGGAACAGCGCCTAAATACGCTGGTCAGAATAAAGTGAACCCTGGTTCTATTATTCTTTCGGCTGAAATGATGTTACGTCATATGGGGTGGTATGAAGCGGCTGATTTGATTATCAGAGGTATGGAAGGCGCGATAGAAGCGAAAACTGTAACTTATGATTTTGAACGTGGCATGCAAGGAGCAACGTTAGTAAGCAGCTCTGGTTTTGCAGACGCCATGATTAAGCATATGTAAACCGAGGAATTATCACATGTTCTTTCTGAACAATGCATATTGACCATTCAGTGTCTATAGCTTTACTGAGTGTCAATATGTTGTTCATGAAAGACTGGGATTATCCTTTCAAGATTATTGGTAGTATCTTTAACCATTAGGTTTATCAATCTTACGAGTTCATGGGAATTGAGTAGAAACTTTATACATGGTAATTGTGATGCAACGCCACTGATTAGCGGTGGCTCAATCTCTTAAGAAAAACTTAGTGGTAAGTAACAAATAGTACACATTTGAGTGAATCGTATCTAATCACTATGCTATTGATTATTTCAATGACTAAATTTTTCATTAAAATTAGCTAAATTTACTGGCCAAATGCGTGTAGGGAGTCTATAAAAATAGTAAGAGGTTGTTAGTTATGAGCAGGCAAAATTTAGAGGAAATCATACAAACCGGGATAGCTGATACAGAGCTTAGCACAGAAATTAGCACAGCTATTAAACGGCCAAGGAAGTATAAGGTTTTATTGCTCAATGATGACTATACGCCAATGGATTTTGTGGTAGAGGTACTGAAGCACTTTTTTCACTTAAATGAGGAGATTGCGATTCAGGTGATGTTACAGGTTCATTTTCAAGGGAAGGGGGTTTGCGGGGTGTTTACAAGAGACATAGCAGAAACAAAAGTCGCCCTGGTAAATGAATACGCCAGAATGAATCAACATCCATTATTATCTAGTATGGAACCGGAGTAAACTGGTGGTGGGTTGGTAAGGAGCAATGACAATGTTAAATAAAGAACTAGAATTCACCTTGAATCTAGCTTTCAAGGAAGCAAAAGAAAAGCGTCATGAGTTCATGACTGTTGAACATTTGCTGTTGTCTTTGCTTGATAATCCAGCAGCAGGAAATGTATTACAGGCTTGTGATGCGAACATCGAGGCATTACGCCGTGATTTAATCGAATTCATTGATGAAACAACCCCAAGAATTCCTGAAGATGAACTGGACAGGGAAACTCAACCAACATTAGGTTTCCAAAGGGTTTTACAGCGTGCAGTATTTCATGTGCAATCAGCAGGTAAAACTGAAGTCACTGGAGCTAATGTATTAGCTGCAATTTTTAGTGAGCAAGAAAGTCAGGCTGTGTATTTTTTACGACGTGAGAACATTACCCGCCTTGATGTTATTAATTATATTTCTCATGGAGTATCAAAATATCAAAATAACGATATGCATGAAAACATGAATTCCTCTATGGACGAAGATATGATGACTCCTGAGGGTAATGAATCTCCGCTCGATAGTTATTGCACCAATCTTAATAGACGTGCAAAACAAGGCAAGATAGATCCACTAATAGGACGTCATGAAGAAATACAAAGAACCATTCAAGTGCTTTGCAGACGTCGTAAAAATAATCCTTTATTAGTTGGCGAGGCAGGTGTAGGTAAAACGGCTATCGCAGAAGGTTTGGCCAGACGCATAGTGGATGGTGAAATTCCAGATTCCATAAGAGGCTGCGTTGTCTACTCGCTTGATTTGGGTGCGCTATTGGCTGGAACAAAATACAGAGGGGATTTTGAAAAACGCTTGAAGGCTGTACTGAAACAGTTAGGTCAGCAAGAAGGAGCCATTTTATTTATAGATGAAATTCACACCATTATTGGTGCAGGTGCTGCATCTGGAGGTGTCATGGACGCTTCCAACCTGATTAAACCATTATTGGCAAATGGTGAATTGAAATGTATTGGCTCAACGACCTATCAGGAATATCGTGGAATATTTGAAAAAGACAGAGCTTTGGCAAGACGATTCCAAAAAATTGATATTTCAGAACCAACGGTCGATGAAACTTTTGAAATATTAAAAGGATTAAAAGGCAAATTGGAAGCTCACCATGGAGTAAAATTTTCAATTCCTTCATTAAAAGCGGCAGCAGAGTTATCTGCAAAATACATCAATGATCGGTTTTTGCCTGACAAAGCGATTGATGTGGTGGATGAAGCAGGCGCTTATCAGAATTTATTGACGGCCAATAAACGTAAAAAAATTATCAGCGTGACTGAAATAGAGAGTGTTGTCGCAAAAATTGCTCGTATCCCAATCAAAAAGGTATCTGCACGCGACAAAGATACGCTGCGTAACCTGGAACGTGATTTAAAATTATTAGTGTATGGTCAAGACCAGGCAATTACTGCGCTGGCTTCAGCTATCAAATTGGGTAGATCCGGACTTAGAGAACCTCAGAAGCCAGTAGGCTGTTTCTTGTTTGCCGGACCAACTGGTGTAGGAAAGACAGAAGTAACAAGGCAGCTGGCTAATGTGTTAGGTATAGAGTTGTTACGTTTTGATATGTCAGAGTACATGGAAAAACACACTGTTTCTCGTTTGATTGGAGCGCCTCCTGGCTATGTAGGGTACGATCAAGGTGGTTTATTGACAGAAGCCGTGACTAAGAACCCACATGCTGTTCTGTTACTTGATGAAATTGAAAAAGCACATCCTGATGTCTTTAATTTGTTGTTGCAGATAATGGATCATGGTACTTTAACCGATACTAATGGTCGTCAAGCTGATTTCAGGCATATCATACTTGTAATGACCAGTAATGCAGGAGCAAGTGAAATTGTTCGTAACTCCATAGGCTTTGCAACGCAAGATAATACCAATGATGGGTTGGAAGTAATTAAAAAGCAATTTAGCCCAGAGTTTAGAAACCGTTTGGATGCTATTATCAATTTTGCTCCGTTGGATACACAGACTATAGGATTAGTCGTTGACAAATTCATTATGGAGTTGGATGAACAATTAAGTCACAAAGGTGTCACTTTTACAGTTGATAAGTCAGCCAGGGAATGGTTGATGGAGCATGGTTATGATAAAGCCATGGGAGCCAGGCCTATGGCAAGGTTGATTCAGGAAAACATCAAAAAGCCGCTTGCTGATGAACTGCTGTTTGGTAAATTAATGCATGGTGGCCACGTCACTTTGCGAGTGAAAGACGGTAAATTACATTTTGACAGTCATGATCATAGAGAAGGAGTTTGTTAAACTGTAGCCATCTTTAGTTCTGTACATGACAGATTTTTTGTTATGTACAGATAAAAATCACAGTAATAGTGAGATAGTAATTGTGACTCATATGCTAATTGCATAATAGATAATCATGATCACAATTACTTTTGCTTACTACTAAACGAATATTATTCCTTTTTGCCTTGTTACAATCTCGCTTAATTATCGATATAATATTTATTTTGAATTGATGTAGAGCCACATGCTATCCGTAATCATTATCACTAAAAATGAAGAAGCTAACATAAGGCGGTGTTTGGAGTCCGTTCATTTTGCAGATGAAATCATTGTATTGGACTCTGGTAGCACAGATAATACATTAGCTATAGCCAGGGAATATACGGATAAAGTATTTTCGACAGATTGGCAAGGCTATGGTATCCAAAAAGATAGGGCTTTACGGAAGGCTAAAGGAGATTGGGTTTTAAATCTTGATGCTGATGAATCGGTCAGTCCGGAATTGCGTCAGGAAATATTACAAGCTATTTCATCGGATACAGCAGATGCATTTCGTATTCCTATACAAATGATTTTTTATAATCAAGTTTTAAAATATTCAGGAAGTCCTAAAAGGCATATACGATTATTTAAAAGAGAGAATGCTTCTTACAGTAAAGACATCGTTCATGAAAAAGTATTGATTCCTGCCAATGCGAGGGTGGGAAAACTGAAAAAACCAATTTGGCATCATTCTTTTCAAGATGTACATCATGTACTTTACAAACTTAACAAATACTCTTCTTATAGTGCCAAAATTCGTATAGAGTCCAATGAAAATGCTGGATTGGTAAAAACTTTTTTTAGTGCCCTATGGATGTTTGTCAGGTGTCTTTTTTTACAGAAAGGATTTTTAGACGGTAAGGCAGGTTTTTTATTTGCAGTGTTTGGGGCGCAAGGTGCTTTTTATCGCGGGGTCAAGCAAATATATAAAGACAAGGATATTAATAAATTACCCGGTGTAAATCTTATAGAAGAGGAAAAATAGTGCGATTAAATATAATGCATGCCAAGGGTATTTTATTAGCTCCTTTTTTCTTTATTTTATTTATGTTTTTTATTCCGATTAGTCCTACGATAAAATCTGTTTGTTTTATTTGCAGTTTAATTGCGGTATTGATTACTCCACAATACAGAAAACATATTTTTTATGCCTATAATACGTTGTGGGGACGCGCTGCCTTTTGTTTGTTTCTTTTTGTTGTTATTGCAAGTTTATGGAGCCCCGCTCCTTATTCAATGCAATGGATGGTCATTGGTAAATATTGTAAATTAATTTATCTCCCTATTTTAGCTACTGGTTTTATTAATCCTAAAGTAAGGACTTGGAGTATCAATAGCTATTTGGCTGCTATTTTTATTACTTGTGTTATTTCCATCTTAAAGGCTAAAAATATTATTGTGTCAGAAGATCCTGGCGAGGTTTTCTATAATCATATTATTACCGGTTTTATGGTTGCATTAGCGGCCTATTTAACAGGATTGCTGGCTTTTCAAAATTCGGGCTGGTTACGAGTTATTTATATCTTCATGATGCTGCTAACCAGTTATCAAGTACTTTTTATTAATACTGGAAGAACAGGTTATTTGGTTTACTTTATTTTGATGTTATTGCTTTTGATACAAAAATTAAACTTCAAACAGGCTTTAGCAGGGATTATTCTTTTCAGTGGAATTATTGCCTTGGTGTATCATCATAGCCCCGTGATGCAAACCAGAATTTATGATTTAATCCAGGATATCAAACTATTAAAGCAACACAATAAAAATACATCGATAGGCTATAGAATGCAGTTTCATCATTATGCCAAGCAATTGATGATGCAACATCCTCTTATTGGAATAGGTACAGGCGGATTTAAATACAGTTACTCACGAGACATTCCTGTTCCCAGTTGGGGTAAAGAGCTGACGGACCCACACAGTCAGTACTGGATGACTTTAGCGGAGCAAGGGTTAATTGGCCTCGGGCTTTTAGTTATATTTTTAGCGAGTTTGTTTATTACATCGTTTCAATTGACTAGCTCCAGACCTATTCTTTTAGGCGTTTTATTTTCTTTTTGTATAGGTTCCATTTCCGATACTATTTTATGCTATTCAACGGCAGGTTATTTGTTGATGGTGATGAGTGCCCTATGTTTTGGCGAGTTGATTGAAAAGCGCAGAGTTAACGAGGTAGAAGAAGACCATCTTGCTCCTTCATCAACCCATACTCCAGCAGCTATAACTCAGAGCTAATCAATAAACAGAAATTTGTTCTACAGGTTTTTGTAATGAGCATTCTTCTGAAACATACCCATCATTGCAAACTACAAGACCTGACGAATTTAATTGTGGATAGACTCCGCCATGCCATAAACAACATCCCATAAGAAATTGTAAATCCATTACAGCATGACGAGTGCAATAGCAAGTTGAATAGAAACCATTATTGCAAACAAGACGGCCAGCAGAAGAGTCACAATAATTTATCCCTCCCATTCTACTGCAACAACCATCAACAGCAAACACAGGAGATGCTGATAAAGCAAACACACTGGCCAGTAAAAATGCTTTTGGTTTCAATATCTTCATCGTGGTTCTCGATTGGTTTTTATTTTTAAGAATAGCATAGAGTTGAATGGATTATTAGTGGAATATAACTAAATGATTAACAATAATCCGGGATAGATTTCTAATAAATAACTGGTGAGAAAACCTGATAATAGTCCAAACAAGTGACCTTGCCAGGATACGCCTTTTTCACCCGGGAAAATTCCCAGAAAAATACCCGCAAAATAATACAGGCTAAGCAGACCAAGAATAATAGTGGTCAAGGTACCGGTTTGGTAAATGTTATATACCAGAAATCCCCAGTAGCCTGTAATTAAACCGCTGGCGCCTATGTGTATACCGCGTTTAGCAAAACACCAAATCATTGTTCCGCTAAAAAGGGTTATCATTATTGTGACAATCAAATAATAATGAACCCCATTAATCAAAATAAAATTACTTAAAACCAGTAAGGGGATGGAGTTAAAAAATAAGTGATTAAAGTTAGCATGAAGTAAAGGGGTCAATAGAATTCCCGGAAGGCCCAAAATATGTCTTGGGATAATGCCAAGAAGCAAAATTTTATTACTAATAAAATGACTAACAAAAAATATTGACCAGGGAATTAGTAGAATTATCCCTAAAATTTTCAGGTTATTTTGTGTTTGAGTGACAATCACATTCAAACTGGCCGTTAATTCGTTAATCATGATTTTGTCGTTGCATCTTGTGTTGATTTGTTTGATTTTTTATCTGATGTAATCGGAGCAACCGTGATTTTACGAAACGGCACAAAAAGTAAAGGCTCAACCAAGGTTTGGTTAACTACCATAGTCCAGTGAAGATGGGGGCCTGTTACTCTTCCTGTCATACCAACCAATCCAAGCTCTTGCCCTTGTTTGACAGGTTCGCCAGTTTTAACCAGAATTTTGCTGAGATGAGCATAAACCGAGAATACTCCCATGCCATGATCAAGGATAACCGTATTGCCTGTGAAAAAATAATCACCGGTGTCTGCTACAATCCCCTGATTTACCGCATACACGGGTTTCCCTTGGTCAGCGGCGATGTCCAGTCCAGAATGCGGATCCCTTGGCTGTTTATTATAAACTCTTTTTAAACCAAATAAGCTGGTTACAGGTCCTCTCAGTGGCGCTGTGAATTGTTTCTCAAATGGATTGGCGTTTGAGTAATTAGCAAAAATTTGGGTTAATTTTTTGGTTTCTTTTTCAATGCGGATTAAATCTTCAGGTTGGGGGTCTACTTTACTTATGTCTTTTATATTTAAAAATTGGGTATTGTAAAATTTTTCACTAACATGGAAGGGAATGGAAGCTTTAATCGGTTTTGTCACGTTGATGTATTGAACAGAGTTGGTATTTTTAAGAGGGATTGCAACGATTAACAACCATTGCCGGGGTTGGGGGCTGGGAAGAACAGGGATACGTTTTCCCTCAAAGTAAGCTTCGGGCTTCTGATTTATATCTATAGGAATAATAGTGAGCCCGCCATTGACAGAATGGTTTTCTGGCAGGGCCAGAGCATAGGACAGCTTGGCTGAGTTCACCAATATAAATAGACAGGCTAATGAATGTAATAGTTTCTTCATGATTTTAATCAATCCTTAATTTGGGTGACCTCACAAGCAAGACTACCTTGTGCTAAACGGATATCAATAGTATCTCCAATTTGTGCTTGTTGGGCAGTAAAGAGTATTTTTTGGTTTTTGCTCACAATGGCATACCCTCTATCTAGTGTAGCCAAGGGACTTACAGCATGCAAAGTGGACAGATTAGTAGACAGTTGATTTTTCAGTTGGTTTACTTTTATGTGAATCTCTTGGGTTAATTGCATTATTAATTGCCGTAGTTGGGTTTTAGTTCGTTCAATTTGTGTTTTTGGATTGTTAGCTTGTAATTGTGTTGAAAAAAGATTTACTTTGTTAATTTTTAAATTAATAAATTGCGTAATAGCAGATATCAACTGTCTCTCCAGGTAATCCACCGTTTGCCAGTATGTTGAGATGGCATGTCTAGGAGATGCAATTTTATCCATCAAATGATTAAGTTTTAATCGTAATCCTTTGACTAGTCTGATGATGGCATCATGCAATCGAGAAATAGCAGTATCAAGAATATTGAATAATTCGCTGCGGCTTGGGGTAACAGCCGCAGCGGCGGCGGTAGGCGTTTCCGCACGATAATCTGCTACAAAATCAGCAATTGTGAAATCTGTTTCATGACCAATACCAGAAACAACAGGAATTGAGCTGATTGCAATTTGTCGAGCAAGGTATTCATCGTTAAATGCCCATAAGTCTTCAATGCTCCCGCCGCCACGCGCCAGGATGAGAACTTGACATCGATTATGGTCATTAGCCAGTTTTAAGGCTTTGATTAGTTGTTGAGGGGCGGTTTGCCCCTGCACCTCACTTGGGTAAATAATAATTTTGGCTATTGGGAATCGACGGGCCAGAGTCGACAGAATGTCCTGGATAGCTGCTCCAGTAGGTGATGTAATGATTCCAATTGTGTCGGGTATTCTGGGCAGTGGTTTTTTTCTTTCAGGATTGAACAAGCCTTCGTTGGCCAGTTTGATTTTTAACTCTTCAAAGCGTTGGTAGAGAACTCCCATTCCTGCTTCAACTATCTCTTCAACAATAAGTTGATATTCTCCTCGAGCTTCATAAAGACTTAATTTACCGCTGGCAACAACTTGTTGGCCATCATTAAAATTTCTAAGCACAGAACCGGAGTGTCGATTTTTAAAAAACGCACAACGAATTTGCGCTGTACTGTCTTTCAGGGTGAAATAGTAGTGTCCTGAAGAGGGCTTACTTACATTGGAAATTTCACCTTCGACATGCACAAGACCTATTTCATTTTCAAGAAAACCTTTCACTTGTCTATTCAGTTGGCTCACGGTCAGTATTGGTAATTGACTACTCATGGTGGCAAAATTCCATCAAATCAAAAGCTTATTAATATCAATAACTCATTAAAAGAAATAAAATTATATTGTAGTAAGATGTTATTTCATTTAAGGTTATACGTTACTATATAGGTAATTAATAAAATAACAATAATAAGGAATGAGGAATGAGAAAGGCGCTGTTTGTAGCTGCATTGCTAACTTCTTCCTACGCTACTGCCGATACACTCTATGAAGCAGTACAATATGGCATGATCGCTAACCCCGATATTTTACTGAATACTGCAAAAGGTTTGTCAGCAAAACAGGCAATTGATAAAGCAAAGGGTGCTTTATATCCTTCTATTGATGTAACTGGCGGATTTGGCCGCCAAAGAAGTGTTAACCCGACATCTGCAGCGATCGATGATACTCCCAGTACTACCCTAAATATAGTGGAATCGGCCGTGGAATTGAGGCAGCGATTGTTTGCTGGTGGGGGGATAATTAATGAGGTTAAGCGTAACCAATACCTTACTCAGGCACAAAAATGGAAAACTCAGGGTATCGCTGAAGATTTGGCATTGGAAATTACCAAAAATTATTTTGCTGTGTTACTGCGTGAACGTTTATATGCTTACTCCATCGAAAATCTTAAAGCACATAAAGCGGTTTTTAAGATGATAAAAGAACGGGCTACTGCCGGGATTACCAGAACCGCAGAGGTTGATCAGGCTAATGCGAGGTTGGCTCTCGCTGAGGCTAATAAAATAAGTGCTTTGGCTGATTTGCAAGAGGTGAAGATCAATTATGCAAAAACAGTGGGCAAATGGCCAGAGAATCTTCAAATGCCCCGTGTTCCAGCAAGGAACAGCTTACCTAATAATTTAGCCAGAATTATAGAAAAAGGACTGGATAATCACCCAACGGTGAAATCAAGTTACGCTGATATCAAAGAAGCAAAAGCTCAGTATGATGTCGCCAGGGCAGCCTATTACCCGGAGGTTAATCTGGTTTTGAATAGCTCAAAAAACAAGAACCTGGGTGGTCTTATCGGTCCCAATGATTCGGATACGGTGGCTGTAAGAATGAATTACAATGCATTTCGTGGTGGTGCTGATGCCGCGCGTATAAGAGAAACGGCGTACCAAGTCCAGGAAGCTTATGAAACAAAAAATCGAACCTTACTGGAGTTGAAAGAAACTATCCGGTTAGCCTGGAATGCTTATGTTGCCTCTGCCTTGCGCATACAGCCTTTGAAACAACACGTTACTGCTTCAAGAAAAACACGTGCTGCCTATCAAGATGAGTTTAAGGTGGGTAAAAGGACACTCCTCGATTTACTCGACTCTCAAAATGAATATTATGAATCACAAATTGAATTGGCCCGCGCAGAAAATGATGAGGTACTTTCCCGCTACCGCATCCTGAATGGAATGGGTTGTTTATTAAAATATTTGAATTTGAGATTGCCAGTCAATGTGGTTAATAATGACGTGTTCTCGTCAGCTCAGACCAATATTTTATTGAATAGAAAAATGGATGAAATCCCTTATCCCAATAATACGGATAATCCTATGGTTCTCACTCATCCTGTTAAGAACATGGAGAAAACTCGTTTAACCAAGTCTATGGTGGATAAAAACACGACTTATCCTCAGCAAATAACGCCCAAGCTATGGTATATATCAGCAGGCTCTTTCAGAGATAGAAATAATGCTATCGCTTTGGTTAAGCGATTAAATGGATTAGGCTTTACTGCTTTCATGAGCCCTTATAAAGATCTTCTATCCGTTTTTGTTGGTCCTTATGAATACAGAGGGCATGCTGGTAATGGAATGGAAAGACTAAAGGAATTGGCTCATGTTGAAGGAGTCCTGGTTACTTTCAAAGAGCCGCCCAAAAAAGCTTAGTGCTATAGCCAAGAGATTTCAGAATGTTATTTTGGAATCTCTTGGTCATAGATCAGTTTTATCCATTTGGACTGGTTTGATACTTTGCTATGTAACAAGTTTTTCCACTCAAGCCGCACCTCTAATCAGTGTGGAAAAAATTCAGAAATTGGCGCAATCCTATCAGGGGGACACCCGGAAACGATTTAACGCATGGGCGAATTTAATTGAATCGCTTAAAAAAAAGCCAGTAAAAATACAACTGGAAAAAGTAAACTCTTTCTTTAATCAATTTAATTATGAAACTGATCCAATAACTGGTGCAAGTGATGATTATTGGAAATCACCAGTAGAATTTATTGTGGATGGGGGAGGTGATTGTGAAGATTTTGCCATCATAAAATATTTCACATTAGTCGCTGTTGGTGTTCCCTCTGAGCAGTTAAGAATTACCTATGCTGCTTCTCTTACTCTAAACCAGGCCCATATGGTGCTGTCTTTTTACCCTACTCCTGAATCAGAACCGCTAATCCTTGACAGTTTGGAAAGTAAAATTCTGAAAGCTTCGGCAAGGCCTGATTTGAAACCAGTTTATAGCTTTAATGCAGAAGGTTTATGGCTTGCCAAAAAAAGAGGAGAGAGTTCATTGATGGGCGATTCAAAAAGTTTGGGCAAGTGGGATGATCTAATGAAACGTATGGAATAAAAAAGGTGATAGACCATGACATTAACTAAGAAAATGGCTGTAGGTGTGTTGATCATGTTGTTATTCGTATTTATAGGAACTTATTTGATCACTATGAATAACGCGCGTAATTTTTTTATCCAACAACTTGAAAGCAACGCTCAAGACACCGCGACATCATTAGGTCTGTCTTTATCTCAATCTTTAATCAATCATGATGTAGCGACCATGAATTCTATGGTTAAAGCTGTTTTTGACAGGGGGTATTTTTCATCAATTAAGGTAAAAGACATAAAAGGCAAACTGATCATTTTAAAGAAACAATTACCACAAGAAAATGATATACCACAATGGTTTGTGAATTTGATAAAATGGCCATCGACTGAAAAGTCATCCTTAATTATGGATGGATGGATGCAAGCAGGAGTTGTTTTAGTAACCAGTGATCCGAGCTATGTTTACGCCTCTTTGTGGCGTAATGCCGTAGAAATGGTAAACGCTTATCTGATTTTTGCATTAGTCGCTTTAGTTCTATGCTATTGCTTTATAAAATATTTATTACAACCTTTAAAACGGGTAACTGCCCAAGCGTTAGCCATTTCAGAACATGAGTTTCCTGTAGAAACAAAGATTCCCAAAACCCCTGAATTGAGGCAAGTTACCCTGGCTATGAATCAAATGGTTACTAAGATCAAATCGTTATTTCAGGATCAGTTGAAACAAACAGAATCCCTTAGAACACAGGTTTATCAAGATGCACTAACAGGAATGAGCAATCGCCGTTATTTTTTACAGCACTTGGCTCTGATTCTGGATAATGAAGATGAATTTATTCCTGGTTATGTTGTGATGCTGGTCATAGATGGCTTGGATGAGCTAAATCAGAAGCAAGGGTATCAGCAAGGGGATCAATTGGTACTAACTGTAGCTAAAACATGTAAAAACTATTGGAAACAATCGTCTGTTAGCGCGCTGGCAAGAATTAACGGCACGACCTTTGCCTTGATTAGCCATGAAAGGGATCCTTTGGTTTTTGAAAAGGAGTGCAGGGAATTTGAGCAAATTTTGAATCAAACTATTACTGATATCAAAATTTGCAAAACACACATGGGGGCTGCAAGTTATTTTCTCCATCAACCTGTCTCCAATCTATTGTCTATGGTAGATCAAGCGGTTAAAAAAGCTCGCGAAACAGGCGTATTTTATTGTCAGAAAGAGCATGATACCTATAAATATCCTCAGTTAATCAGTGGAGATGAGATTAGAAATTCTTTAGAACAGAAAAAAATAAGTTTGTATGCGCAGGCAGTCACGGATGGTAAGAATTGTTTGCATAAGGAAGTGTTTGTTCGAATTCGCAATCAGGAAGGTGAGGAGTTAGGTGCGGGTTATTTTATACCGGTTGCTGAGAAACTAGGTTTGGCCTATCTAATTGATCAGTATGTGCTTAATGAATTAGCCGAACTGGATATTGCAACTCTCACTAATTTTGCTCTTAATATTTCAGAAGATACTTTGGCAAATAAAGTTAATAGCACAGGATATTTGCGGCAATTAGAAGATATTCCCGAGGCTGTCTTGAAAAATCTCTCATTGGAAATTAATGAAGCTCATGTTTTGTCACATTTTTCAAACTCCAAGTCCTTTATCAAACAAGCCAAAAAATTGGGGGTGAAAATTGGGGTTGATCGTGTGGGTATTAAATTTTCTCCCTTGCATTATTTAAGCGATTTAAACATAGACTATTTAAAACTGCATGGGAGTTTAGTGACAGATATTGATGAAAATGAAAGCAAACAGTTCTTTATACATTATTTTCATGAAATGGCTAAGACGATGGATATCGCGATAGTAGCAACGCAAGTGGAAAGCGAGGCTCAATGGCAGGCATTACAAATAGTCCATGTGCCTTGGGGGCAGGGACGCTTTTTGTCTTCAGTAGAATTAATAAAATAAGGAGATGCGAAACAGATTGCTCCGAATGCATAAAAATGACTTCCTGAAAGGCCTTAAACCCGCTATGTGCCTCTGTAAAATGCTATAAGAATAAGGTATGATAAAAATTCAAATAATTACAATAATAATATTAATATGAACTATTTTGGCAATCTGCAAATACGTTTTTTCAAATCATTTTTATTGTTGTTGATTGTTAGTAGTTTAACAGCTTGTGTGGATTTGACGGGCGCACGAAATACTTATATCAAGAAAGAAGAGCAACCTGCAATTTCTCATGTCCCTAACAAGAAGTCCAAAACACAAAATATGTCATCAAAAAAAGGCGAAGTCCATACTATGCTTGGCGGCTTGGGAATTTTCAGTAAGGGGATGTACACACTTCGTGATAAAGTGTCTGAAAAGTACCATATCACGGCTCATAGCACGATGTGGTATAACGCTGGCGCGGTAAGCCGGTATATTATTGACCATTATTATAAAGAAAAAGACCACAAACCAATTATTTTAGTGGGACATTCTTTAGGCGCTAATGAACAAATCAAAGTGGCGCGAAATTTGAATGCCGCCGGTGTACCTGTTGCTTTGTTAGTGACCGTCGATGCAGTATCACAAACTATTGTTCCTCCCAATGTTAAACAAGCTTTGAATGTATATAAACCTGGTTTTGTACCAATGTTTAGCGGGTTAAAACTCAGAGCTGTTGATCCTCAATTGACCAAAATTGATAATGTCAATGTTGATTCGATAAAAGGGATAAAAGTAAATCACTTTACAATTGATAAAGACGAAATTTTACAAGCGATGATAATGGATAAAGTTGATAAGGTGTTAGTTGATGGAAATAAAAAGGGTGCTTAAGGATCGTTTATCTGCACGTGTTTGTGTTATCGGTGCTGGTCCTAGCGGTATTGCTGCCATTAAAAATTTGCAAGAACACGGCATTACCAATGTTACTGTTTTTGAAAAAAACAATCAGATAGGTGGCAATTGGGTTTATGATGAGCAAAATGAGCATTCCAGTGTTTATGAAACGACGCATATCATCAGTTCAAAACGCTGGTCTGAGTTTGAAGATTTCCCAATGCCGGCTGATTACCCGGATTATCCTTCGCACGCCCAGCTTTTAAAATACTTTCAGAACTATGTGGAGCATTTTCAATTAGCTCAATACATTCGTTTTAACACAGTAGTACAAAAGGTACATCGCCTTGATGATAATACATGGCATGTTATCTATGAGGATGGCGAAGGAATTCATGAAGTGTGCTATGACTATTTGCTGGTAGCGAATGGCCATCATTGGGATCCCTTTATGCCAGTATATCCTGGAGTGTTTGACGGGGAGATGCTTCATTCTCATCAATATAAAAAAGCTTCCATTTTTAAAGACAAGCAAGTATTGGTTGTTGGCGGGGGTAATTCAGCCTGTGATGTCGCTGTTGAAATATCGCGAGTTGCTCCTGGAACTTGCATTAGCATGCGCAGGGGATATCATATTTTCCCCAAATTTATTTTTGGTAAGCCAACGGATGTGGCAGTAGCTAAAATACAATGGATGCCATCCTGGTTAAGGCAGAAGTTCATCAGCTTGGTTATTAGAGGATTGCAAGGCCGATATGCCAAGTATAAATTAATGAAACCTGATTGTGGGCCATTGGAAATTCATCCAACCATCAATTCGGAGCTCTTGTATTTTATTCGCCATGGCAAAATACACCCTCGTCCCGGTATATCGAGATTTGAAGGCAGCACAGTTCATTTTACTGATGGAACCCATGGGGAGTTCGATACGGTTATTTTCGCTACGGGTTATCAAATCAGTTTTCCATTTTTCGATAAAAGTTGTATTGATTTTAGTAACTCTACCACCATCCCTTTATATCGAAAAATGATGCACCCCGAGTTTGAAAATTTGTATTTCATTGGTCTATGCCAACCTCAAGGCTGTATTTGGCCTTTGGCTGATTATCAATCAAAAATAGTGGCCCGTATTATTGCGGGAACTTTAAAACGTCCTGATCAATTACATCAAAAAATAGCCAAAGAGATTAATAAACCCCATCACCGATTTAAATCTCACATGCGCCATGCCTTAGAGGTCGATTATCATATTTTCAGAAGAGAATTATTAGAAATGCTAGGCCAAAAATCTAAGGGACTGAAATCCTGTTCCTAGCTCTTTATGATTATGTGAATATTATAACCCGGATGATCAAATCAGCTCTATGTCAGTTCGCCTTTATCATGATTTCAATATCGGACATGGTTTACAGATTAATTTCAGATGATTGGCGTTTTAATAAAGAACACATCAATTGTTCGACATTGTTACGGTGAGGATTTTCCTGTAACAGTATGGCTTTGGTTCTGTCTTCACAATATCCTTTAACTTCTTTATCAGGCAATATGTAAAATCTTTTTTGTTCCACTTCTCTTACTATATGTTCCGCAACTTCAATGGCGGGACGGGAATGTGCTAATAATTCATTTAATTGGCTATTAATAAGTGAATTATCAAATTTTGCACTGTTGGATAATAATGACGTATCTGTAAAAGAAGGAAATACCACAGAAATATCAACAGGTTTTTTAAGACGATTCAAATCAAAATATAATGATTCCGATAAGGCAAGTACGGCATGTTTTGACATAGAATAAGCACTCATTTGTGATCCTGTGCACAAAGCATACATACTTGCTGTGTTGATGATATGCGAACGAAAATTCTGTTTGAACAAATAAGGTGAGAATGACCGAATCATATTAACCATCCCATATAAATTCACTTCCATTACCTGGCTAATATCGGTAGATTGTAACTCCCAGGCTGGAAGTAATTTGCCCATGATTCCTGCGTTATTAAAAATCCAATCTATTTGTCCGAATTGTTCATAAACAAATTGTGATAATTGTTCTACTTCAATGGATTGGGTAACATCACAGGGTACAGAAATTACCTGATTTGGAAATTCTCTCAAAAACTCGGACATTTCTTTGTTAAGTTTATCTGCATTATTATCCACCATAATCACAGTTTTCTCTTTTTGGAGACAAACTCTACATAAAGCAAGCCCTATTCCACTTGCTGCTCCTGTGATAATAACTACGTTCATATGCTGCCCTTAATAAAATCGGATCAAATATTCTAGATGACGGTTGTCTAGCAAACATTAAATTTTAAAAATATAGTTTGATGTTTGGCAAGGCTTACAAGAAGTGTATCATGGGAAGGACGCTGTGTTCATTCATGGATTACTGATTTTACAATCCCATACCAAAATATCTCTAAAACTTGAATGTTAAAGCCCCTTGATTAGCCCAATAGTTTAATATTCATGAATTATTGTCTACAGTTATTTATATGCCATTGCTTTTTTGAAAGGTTAAAACATGAGCCTTAAGCGAAAAATAGCTGTAATTGGTTTAGGTTATGTTGGTTTAACCTTAGCTGTTGCTCTTGGCAGGATTTCAAGGGTGATAGCTTATGACAGTAATTTATCTCGAGTTTTGGAACTTCAAAAAGGCCATGATAGAAATTTGGAAGTTGAAGATGATGCTTTAGTTGTAAGTGATCTCCTATTAACATCCGAACCAAAGGAACTGGAAAATGGTGATTTTTATATCATAGCCGTTCCAACTCCATTGAATAAAAACAGGCAGGTTGATTTCTCAATGTTGTTTGATGCAACAAAATTGGTTGGAAAATGTCTCAAAAAGGGAGATATTGTTGTTTACGAATCGTCTGTTTATCCTGGAGCTACAGAAGAGCAGTGTATTCCGTTACTTGAAAAAAGCTCCAAATTAGTTTGTGGCGAGGGTTTTTCTGTAGGCTACTCTCCGGAACGTATTAATCCCTCAGATCAAGAGCATGTTCTTCAAAACATAGTGAAAATTGTTTCTGCCACTGATAGAGATACTTTGAATATTATCTCAGAAGTGTATAACAGCATAATTAGCGCAGGAGTTTTTCCAGTTTCCTCCATACGCGTCGCTGAGGCGGCAAAGGTTATTGAAAATGCGCAAAGGGATATCAATATAGGTTTTATAAATGATATTGCTGTTATGTTGCATCATCTTGGCATTGATACAGCGGAAGTGATCCAGGCAATGAAAACCAAATGGAATTATATCCCTTTTCAACCTGGATTAGTGGGTGGTCACTGTATCGGAATTAATTCATATTACTTGATGTACAAAGCGGAGGAGATTGGATATTACTCAAACCTTATTATGGCGGGAAGGCAGATTAATGAATCCATTGCAAAATTTATCGCAGAACAAACCATAAAACAGTTAATTCGCCAGGGAAGTGCTGTAAAAAGGGCGCGAATTGCAATTTTAGGATTAACCTATAAGGAAAATTGTTCTGATCTCCGCGACACCCGAGTAATTGATATTATTAGAGAATTACAATCCTATGATACCGAGCTATTTATTCATGATCCTATCGCTGATGCTGTAGCCGCAAAGAAACATTACGGTATCGAACTGCAATCCTGGGAAAATCTTAATGATCTGGATGCCATGATTTTTACTGTGTCACATCAATACTATTTGACTATGGACAGACATGAAATAAAAAATAAATTAAATTGGCGCGGCCTTATCATGGATGTAAAAGAAATTTTTAATTATGAAGAGTTCAAGGATACTGGAATTTTACTCTGGAGGCTATGAATGGCGCATATATTAATTACCGGAGGATGTGGTTTCATAGGTTCTCATCTTGCTGCCTTTCATTTAGAACAGGGAGATGAAGTTTTGGTTGTAGATAATATGAGCTCGGGATCTATAACTAATTTGCGGTTGTTTCAGGATAATCCACTCTTGCGCATTGAAAATAAAGACATTCTATTTTGGGAGGACTTGCCTAAAGCGACTAAATGGGCTGATCGAATCTACCACATGGCTGCGATTGTTGGTGTCTTTAAAGTGCTTTCAGAACCTGTTAATGTGATTAAGACAAACATATGGGGTGCTCAACGTTTGCTGGAAACAATCACTGAAAGCGGCTCGCTTGCAAGAGTTTTATTGGCATCCTCTTCTTCAGTTTACGGAGCAATAAAGCGCCCAGATCTTAATGAAGAAGATGATTTGGTAGTTAAAATGAAAAATTACTCTCTATCAACCTATATGATCAGTAAAATTACTCAAGAAGCAATCGCTCTGGCTTATTATAAATCCTATCAAATTCCCCTAACTTTAGTCAGGATGTTTAATGTCATTGGACCTAAGCAAACCGGAAGATATGGAATGGTTGTTCCAAGATTTGTGCAACAAGCTTGCAATAATGAGCCAATCACCGTCTTTGGGGATGGAACTCAAACACGCTCGTTTTGTGATGTCAGAGATGCTGTAAAGGTCATGGATTTATTACTACACATCAACAAATCTGTTGGTGAAATTGTCAATGTGGGGAATACCCAGGAAATTTCAATTAGCCAATTGGCCGATTTGGTTAAAAAACGTACAAAATCACGATCAAAAATTCAATATATTTCTTATGAAGAAGCCTATGGACCAGGGTTTAGAGATACTACTCAAAGAAAGCCGGATTTAAGTAAACTTTATAGCATGATTTCCTATAAACCCATGTGGACTTTGGAAAATACAATAGATGATCTCGCCTCGGCATATCGAGGCATACAACAATAATGATAAAGGATTAATGCTGGATGCGAATTTTATTTATCAATACAGGTCCATGGGGTACAGGAAGCTTTACTGTCATTAAAGGTTTATCTAAACAATTAGTTAAATCAGGACATCAAGTAAAAATTTTTTTCCCTGATTCCAATTTGGAATCTGTGGATAAGGATGAATATTATAAAAATACTTACATTTATAAAATATGGGAGTTTCCAATTAGCAAAGATTCAGTTGCTATTCCTACTTTTCCATTAATGATTACGGATCCACATCCCCGAAATCCAAATGCCATAACTTTTAAGAGTCTTACAAAACAACAAATTGCATTCTATGAGCAACAATTGACTCATGAGCTAAAACAATTGATTCAAGAATTCCAGCCTGATGTTATTGAATGTCATCATATTTGGTTAAGTAGCTGGGTATTGTATCAGATGAATGTGAATTATACTGTTGTTGCACATCATAGCGATCAATTGGGTTTGAAATATTATCCAGCGATTGCAGAAAAGGTATGTGCCAGTGCACATGGGGCTAAAAAGATTATTGCAATTTCCGAATCAGTTAAGCATGAGGTAATGCGCCTTTATCACATTCAGGAAAAGCAAATCGTAGTTCTCTCGAATGGGTATGATGATAGCATTTTTAAAAAACGGCCTGTTATGAGAGATTCTTTTCTTGCGGAGTTAGGAGTTCACATAGAGCCGGATATTCCAATAATCAGTTTCGCAGGAAAAATATCTCGCACCAAGGGAGTAGATTTTATATTAGCAGCAAATAAATTACTTCAATCCCAAATTAATGTTCATTTTATTATGATGGGCTCAGGTTCTATTGAAGAATTTTGTGAAAAATTAGATCCTGAACGAATTGATTTGAATAATATGCATTTTATAGGTCAGCAGATCCCTGAAAGGGTAGCTAAAGTGCATAATATTTCTAAATTAAGTGTGATGCCTTCACGCAGTGAAGGTTTTGGGATATCCGGTTTAGAAGCTATGGGATGTGGGCTACCAGTTGTTGTGACACGTTGTGGTGGTCCTGAGCAATTTGCGGTAGGTAAAATTCTTGAGAGAAAGGATCCTGTTTTACTCGCTCAAGCCATATTGGATTTGCTGGCTCTTTCTGAGGTTGAATATCATAATTTAAGCTTGGAAGCCACACACGCAGCAGAGCAATACAGTTGGGAACGGATTACAAAACAGCATCTTGAACTGTATGCTGAACTGTTGAATAATAAAAATTAGTGTTATGATGACTTAGATAAAAAATGAAGTTTAATTTTGTTACAGGATAACAACAGAGTAATTTTTCTGTCAAAATAAGGATCATTGTGAGTTTTAAACTTGTTCTCTTATCATTCATCTTATTGTTTTTTTTTCAATTTGAAATTTGCTTTGCAGATCCCAATCAAATTAAAACCAATACGACTCTGGAAGAGATTAAAGCTGCTTATAAAAAGAAAAATTTCGATCAAACGATTAAACTGAGTCAGGATTATTTAAGTGCTTTCCCTAAGGATGTTGATGTTTCTCTGTATAAAGGATTAGCTTTCAGTCAATTAAATCAATGCGATAAGGCTATCCCTGTTTTTAACTCTGTTTTGGATAGTTATCCACAATATCTGGATGCCAGATTAGGCTTAATTAATTGTCTTTTAAAAAGTAATAATTATAGTCAAGCTCTTGAAACAGTTGAGCAAGGACTGACCATTAATCCTCATCATAGTGAACTTTTATTTTTGAAGGCCAAAATCTTATTTTTATTGGATAGAAAGCAAGAAGCCAGGACAGTGTTAAATCAAAATTTGAAATATAATCCTGCAAATCAACAATCAATCCTATTGTTAAATAATATGGAGAAGGAAGAAAAAAGTGAGAGCGCCAAACAGTTTGTCAATGAGATAGGCTCAACCCAAACGTCCAAAAGAGTCCTGCTCCCAGGCAGAAGAAACTTGGAGTTAGTGACAGATGAAATCAAACGCCCTAAATTGATAATGGGAGCTTTTATGGACAACATGTCTGTTAATATCCCCAGACAATATTGGAATTTATCCAATTTTTACGGTTACTGGGTTAATTCTTTAGGAGCTTTTGGTGGCTCAGTGAATTATGCTACGCGCTATAATCAGAATGCGACACAATTAGAAGTAGACGCTTATCCTAATATTGGAAAATATGCAACTCTGGATTTGACCTATGCTTATGCTAATAAGCCTGAGTTGTTTCCCGATGAATTGGAGAGTGGAGAACTGCATATTTATTTCCCATATGAAATAGATGCTTCTTTTGGTGGCGCGCACAGAGAAATTGCTCATTTTACTCTTAATTCAGTGACAGGAAGTATTAATAAATTCATAGGCAATTACTATTTTAATTTTCGCCCAATCCATTTTATTCCTGGCTCAGGGCCAACTTCAACCTTATATCGCTTTGGAGTTCGTCGATATGGGGAGGATCCCAATCAATACATTGGATTTGTATATATGGATGGAACATCGCCAGATTTAACGGATTTATTAACAGTTGATTTTATTAAAATAAAGGATCGATTGTTTCTTTTCGAGGTTCAGCAACCACTTAATAAAACAATTTCTATTCAATATGGAATAGGTTATGAGGAAATGTTGTATCCCAAACAACTTCTTCGGACATTAGTGCATTTCGATCTTGGACTAAAAGCGGGTTTCTTGTGATCATAATAAGTGAACTACAATTCAGGCTCATTGTTTATTTTATAATAATTGAATTTATTATTATCTTATCTTTTATAATCGCTTCCTATATTTCAAAATTATATTTTTTTATAAAGAAAAGAAGAAATAAAAAGGCATATGATAACTTAAAAGACCTCATTCTCCAAAATAAACCTATTCCTTCCTATTTAGCAAAAAATGTTGAAATAGGGTTACGTGTATTAAAAAAAATTAAACCAGAAGATATTCCTGACTGGGAAAAAAAGAGAATTGAAATCATACGCGATCTAATGTTACCTCAAGCACGTCAGTTTATTAATAGAAGGTCATGGGAAAAAAGATATCTTTTAGTATTGTGTTTTGATTATTATATTAGCTCTAAGGACTATAGCTTACTTATCAAATTAATTAAGGATAATAACCTAATAATTAGTTTTAATGCCATGAGAGTTGCTTCCAAAATAGGGCATCCCGAGCTTTTAAAAGAAATATTAGAGCGATTGAAATCAGAGGCCCATATTTTTCATGCTTTTGCAATTCATTCATTGGCTTCATCCCCTGAGTTGATCAAAATTATTGGAGAAGTATTAACTTCAACGGATAATCCTTGGCTGAAAAAAATTTGTTATGAAATATTGCGAGTGACAAGCAGTATTCCTGAGTATTTTGATTTTACCGAAGCTGATTGCTATAACGAAAATATTAATGTTCGCCTTGCCGCTATTCGTGTTTTGCCATACATAGATAAAAATCGTTATCTTGATACTTATAAACAACTTATTCATGATAAAAATTGGATAGTTCGTAATGTTATTGTGAGAACTTTAGGGGAGTTACAAGATCCTGCCTCCCTGGATTTATTAAAATGTTCACTAAAAGATAAAGAATGGTGGGTTAGAACGAATGCTGCGAAAACTCTGTCATATTATGGTGTTTTAGGCCAAAAAATTCTTGAACAATACAAAGATGACAGAGAAAAAACGACTACCGGTGAAGCAGATTATTTTTTAAAAATTCAACAAACCAGGAATGAAGCGGATGATGATTAATCTTCTTGTTTTTATTAACTTGTGTATTCTTTGCTATTTTATTTTTTCCCTGGTTGCTTATACTATTCTTTTAATTTATTCTTTTCCTGAAATCATAGCCAGCTATAAACTATCAAAGTACACCAATATCTATTCAATTATAAATAAAAAACATTTGCCACCAGTAACGGTGCTTATACCGGCTTATAAAGCGGAGCAAACTCTTGCAAATGCTGTTTGGTCTGCTTTGAAATCAGAATACCCAAATCTCTATGTTATTGTTATTTTGGATGGTGATCCCGACGGTAAAACTTTTAATGCAATCACAGAAATTTTTAAATTTGAAAAGCTTGAACTTATCAATGAAGAGCCTATTAAAACAGCGAAGGTGAATCAGGGCTATATCTCTAAAACACACTCCCACCTTATGTTAATCGATAAAGAGCATTTTGGGGTAGGTGATGCTTTGAACGTTGGATTAAATTTATGTTTTACTCCTTATGTTATGACTTTGGACGCCGATTCTGTCATAGAGCCAGATGCTATATCAGAAATGATTCATTATATGCTTAGTAATGAACATACTATTGCCGTTGGTGGAGGGGTGTATTTATTAAATGATTGTAAGGTACATCAAGGGAAAATTGTTGAAGCTAACTTACCAAAAAGATGGATCTCAGCATTACAAATTAATGAGTATATGCGGTCTCATTTATTTAATCGTACCGCTTGGAATCGTTTTGGTGGAACTATGTCTTATTCTGGGACAGCGACTCTTTTTCAGCGTCAAGCACTTTTAAATGTAAATGGTTTCGATACCACTAATTTTTCACAAGATGCAGAAGTTATTATAAAACTCCATGAATATTATCGTCGTAAAAAGATAGATTATTGGATAGGGTTTACTCCAAAGGCTGCTGTTTGGACAATGACACCCAATAACATCAAATCGTATACTATACAACAGAATCATTGGAGAAGAGGCCTCTTGCGCTCTACTCTTCATTATTGGTATATGTTTCTAAATCCCCTTTATAAAATACAGGGTTTGATCAGTTACCCTTTCTATATGTTACTTGAAATCCTGGCGCCTTATGTTGAATTTACAGCCTATGTTTGTGTATTTATCGCGTACTATATTGGGATTCTAAACGGATATTCTGCGTTGCTTTATATAATTCTCGCTTGGGGATTCAGTTCTTACCTCAGTCTGGCCAGTGCCTTTATTAATCTGATAACCTTTAACAAATATCGTAAATTTAATGATGTACTTAAAATTTTTGGTTTATCCATAATAGACATGGCAGGTTTCAGACAGTATTTGATTACAGTTAAAGTATGGGCTTCATTTCACTACATCATTAATAGAATATCAGGCAAGCCCCAATAGAATAAAAGATAACTTTTCACTCGGATTTTAAAATTATGATGAATAAGATACATTAAAAGAATTTGCTATAATTTAAATAACCAAGTAATTGATAGATGATATGAGAAATAACATTGAAACACCAGAACAACCAATTGAGTATCCAGAGGAACCATCAGAGTACCCTGAACAACCTTTAGAGTACCCTGATAATCCAGAGCCTTTGGAGCCAGGTTATCCTGAATTACCAGAGCCAGAGCCAGTCCAAATACCGGAACCCGGGTTTGAGTAATTGCAATTAATTATGCATCAGTTCCTGTAATGCTTTCCCGATGTTATCTGTTCTCATTAAACTTTCTCCAATCAAAAAGGCATTAATTCCATGGGATTGCATTAATTTTATGTCTTCACGGGTGTTAATTCCGCTTTCAGTAATAATAATTTTATCTTTAGGAACCAGTTGTTTTAGTTGGATGCTCAGTTGAATGTCTGTTTTAAAGGTGTGGAGGCTGCGGTTGTTAATGCCTATAAGTGGGGTAGGTAAGCGCAAGGCTCTTTCTAACTCATTTTGAGTATGGCTTTCAACCAAAACAGACATTTTAAGCTCTTGGGCCAGTTGGCAAAAATCCATTAATTGCACATCATCTAATAAGGCGACAATCAGCAAAATACAATCAGCGCCCAAGACTAGACTTTCGTAGATTTGATAAGAATCAATAATAAAGTCTTTACGCAATATGGGCAAAGTAGTTTTTGATTTTGCCAAGGCTAAATAGTCAGGATGACCTTGAAAAAACTCAATATCCGTTAAAACAGATAAGCATCTTGCGCCATGTTGAGTATAAATTTTGGCAATTTCCGCAACATTAAAATCTTTACGAATTAAACCTTTGCTTGGAGAAGCTTTTTTTATCTCAGCGATGATTGCAGGTGAGGCGTTGGATTTTAAAGCGGCTATGAAGTCACGTATTTCACTCGGTTGTTGTTTTGACAGAACATGTAAAGGCTTATTTTTTTTCGCAACTGCAATTTCCTCTAGTTTATGCTTGGCTATGCGTTCCAGGATACTATTCATGATTTGATTCTTTATTTAAAGTTTGAGTCAATAAACGGAGTTTGCTAAAACAATGATTTGCCTTACCACTATCAATGGCAATTCTTGCTTCCTCTATGGCCGCATCAAACGATATGTCATCTTTGGCACAATAAATGGCTGCAGCAGAATTGAGAAGAACTATATCTCGAGCTGGGCCAGAATCACCGGAAAGCACGGATTGAATTAAATGCAGACTTTGTTCTGGTGAATCCACTATGATTGCATCTAAAGAAGAATGCTTTAAGCCATAATCTTCGGGAGAAATGAACCATTGCTTAAAATTTCCATCACGGTATTCAACGACTTCACTTTTCGCAGCAATACTAATCTCATCCAGCCCATCTTGAGAGCTTATGACTAATGCTCTTTCACTACCCAAGTTGGCCAGAACAGTGGCTATTGTTTTGAGCCAATTCGTTGAAAATACGCCAACAACTTGTCTTTTTACCTGAGCCGGGTTAATCAGTGGACCAAGTAAATTAAATAAAGTTCTTATTCCTAATTGTTGTCTTGCCGCTCTCGCATGTTGCATGGCAGGATGATAATGTGGCGCAAACAGGAAAGCCAATTGACATTGGTTGATGCAGTTTTGTACCTGTATGTCAGAAAGGTTGAGTATAAATCCGGCTTGTTCTAATAGATCAGCGCTGCCACTTCGGCTTGAAACGGAACGGTTGCCATGTTTTGCAACCTTTATTCCTGCTGCGGCCACAACAAAACTACAGGCTGTTGATACATTAAAAGTATTTCTTCCATCTCCGCCAGTGCCAACTATATCAATCAGGTTATTTCCTAAGTCTATTTTGTGGGCTAATTGTCTCATGACTTTGGCAGCTGCAGTAAGTTCATTGACTGTTTCACCTTTCATGCGCATTAATACCAGAAAGGTTGCAATTTGCACATCACTAAACTCGCCTGTCATACAAGCATGTATGATTTCTTGCATCTGGTCTGAGCTTAAATCCTGTCGGGATAGAAGTTGTTCAAATAGAAGTTTGGGTTTCATAACGTAAAAAATTCTCGAGTATTTGTAAGCCAAATTGACTTAATATGGCTTCAGGATGAAATTGTAGACCAAAAAGAGGAAATTGACGATGTGATATTGCCATTATTGTATTGTCTGCCCATGCATCTATCGAAAAGCAATTGGGCAAGCTCATGATGTCCACGGCTAAAGAATGATATCTAGTCGCTTGAAAGTGATTTGGTATTCCTGTAAATAAGCCCTGGTAATGATGAGTGATTTCTGAAGTTTTACCATGCATGATTTCTGACGCTGGAATAATTTTACCTCCAAAAGCCTGAGCTATGCACTGATGGCCAAGACAAATACCCAATATCGGGGTATGTTCATGAAATTCCTTAATAACTTCTATAGAAATTCCTGATTCATCAGGAGAGTTGGGGCCTGGTGAAATGACTATGTATTGCGGAGCTGATTTTCTGATAGCATCAATTTGAATTTGGTCATTTTTAAAAACGACCACTTTTTGATTCAGACCCTGGAAATACTGAACCAGGTTATATGTAAATGAATCGTAGTTATCAATAATTAGCAACATAATATAATTAAAAATGTACTTTTTTAAATTAGGCTACAAAGCAAATTCTTCACCCAAATAGACTTGCCTTACTTGCTGATTGGCGAGTATGGCTTCCGGGGTTCCTTCGCAAAGAATTTTTCCCTGACTGACAATATAAGCGCGTTCACAAATGTCTAAAGTTTCTCTTACGTTATGATCTGTAATTAAAACGCCTATGCCTTTATCACACAAATGCAAGATAATTTTTTTGATATCAATTACAGAAATTGGATCAACTCCTGCAAAGGGTTCGTCAAGTAAGATAAAGGATGGCTCTATTGCCAGAGCTCTTGCAATCTCAACACGCCTTCTTTCACCGCCAGATAATGCCATGCCCAAGCTGTTTTCTATGTGGGAAATATGAAACTCTTGTAAGAGGAGATCCAGTTTTTCTTCTCGCGTTTGATCATCTAAATCTTTTCTTAGTTCCAGAATTGCCATGATATTTTCGGCAACAGTAAGCTTTCTAAAAACAGAGGCTTCTTGCGGAAGGTAACTAATACCATGCCTTGCTCTCAGGTGCATGGCATCTTGAGTTATGTCTTTTCCGTTAAGAATAATGTGACCTTCATCACAGGATTGCAGACCTACAATCATATAAAAACACGTGGTTTTACCCGCTCCGTTAGGACCCAACAACCCTACACATTCACCTTGCTTAATGTGAATGCTAACACCATTCACAACCGTTCGACCCTTAAATGATTTTTTTAATTGTTTGGCTTCTAGTAAACTCATGATTTCTTTTCAGGATAAATAATGATTGTCGTTCTTGTTTTTTCGTCACTATGAGATAAAACATGTTGTTCCTGAGTATCATAACTAATTTTGGCTGCTGAAAGAGAGTTGGGTCCCTGCTCTATGCGAGCATTCCCTATTAATTCGATTAAATGTTTGAGCGGGTAATATTTTATAGTATCCGCATAGGCATGGAATGGGGGTTTATCCGGGGCTGTTGTAGTCCAATAATGAGCTTGCTTATCTTTAGAACCTTCAGCGATAGCTAAAGTAAGCTGATTTTTGGCATCTCCTTGAGTAATGGCTTTTGCTGCACGTAAATTGGTTGAGCCTTGAACGAACTCAACATTTCCTATATAGACTCCCTGATGGTTTTTCTGATTTAAATCCGCTGAATCAGAAACCACTTGCACCATTTTTTCCTTATCAAACGGAAGGGCGTTTCCTGAAAAAGAGCTCAACATCAACAATAACAGTATAATGTATTTAACCTTTAGCTGGGTCATAACTTCCTCTGGCTTTATGGAGTAACTCCACTCTTTTCTCATCCAAATAGGCATTCATTCCAGTAGATTGTATGATATTGCCTGGTTGTTCAAAGGTTACAAAAAGACTTGTTGTTGCTTTTTTTTCCTTAGGGTAATAAGTGATTTCTTCAGTTTTTAAAGTACTTTCCCGAGTGCTTTCCCCTGGACTTTGATGAACCACTACTTGCTCTATAAAAGTAATTTGTTTACCACCGTCAAACGATTTTGCCCGTAATGAATTGATTTCCCATGCCGGTTGATTGTCTTGCTTAATAATAATATGAGGTTTTTTAAGCAAATGAAGATTATTGTTAGGAATATATTCTACCTGCGGAGTGGTTAATAAGTTAATTAATACACCTTCCGAATTAAATTGTTTTACTGTAAGCTGCGAAATCGTTGTATCGACTTCATTTAACAGTGCTTTCTTATTGATAATAGCCTGATTAAAATGAGCATAATACCAACCGGAGCCTGCTAAAACAAGCAAGGTCAAGAATAGCCAAATTGCTTGCTTGGTAGTATTCATTGTTTTAAATAGCCTGTGATTGCTAATTCTGCTTTATTTTGTGCGTTAAGAATTAAGTCACACAATTCCCGAACCGCACCTCGACCACCAGTTCTCTCTGTTCTCCAATCAGCAAATTCCAGAACTTGTGGTACAGCATTACTGACTGCAACCCCTAATCCCACTTGTTGTATTAAGGGTAAGTCAGGCAAATCATCGCCAATATAGGCGAACTCTTCATCATTAAGTCCCAATGTTTTTTTTAGATGTTGGTAAGCGTTACGTTTATCAACCTGACCTTTATAATAATGAGTTATACCTAATTGCTCCATTCGATGGTCAACCACAGCGTTTTGAGCAGTGGTAATGATTGCAACTTGTATCCCGGCGGCCATTAATAATTTTAATCCCATTCCATCTTGTACATGGAATGATTTCAGTTCATTACCATGATTATCAATGTGAAGAAGACCATCACTGAGCACTCCATCGACATCACAAATAAGACATTTAATTTTTTTCGCTTTTTCCAATAAGTCGTTCATTTTTTTCTCTATATTAAAAAACACCTGCTTTTAGCAAGTCATGTAAATGGAGTACCGCATAAGGCCTATTATCATTTTCAACCACCACCAGGGATGTGATGCTATATTTTTGCATGATTGCTAAAGCTTCGGCGGCCAACATGCCTTTAGGAATAGTTCTGCAGTTTTTAGTCATGACGTCCTTGATTAGAGTGGTGTTGATATTAAATTGACGTGTCAATGTCCGGCGGATATCGCCATCAGTATAAACACCTACTAAGTAGCCATGTTTGTCTACAACACAAGTCATCCCCAGTTTTTTATTTGTGACTTCAATTAAAGCGTCACTCACTGTTGCGTTTTCATTTGCTAATGGAAGTTGCTCTCCTGTATGACATAAATCATCTATTCTTAGCAAGAGCTTTTTGCCAAGTGTTCCTCCTGGATGGGAAAGGGCGAAATCTTCTGCGCTAAATCCCCGGGCTTGTAAAAGAGATATAGCCAATGCATCTCCCATAACCAGCGATACAGTAGTGCTGGTTGTTGGAGCAAGACCTAGCGGGCAGGCCTCTTGTTTAATACTGACATCTAAATTGACATCGGCCGATTTAGCCAGAGTTGATTGTTTATTGCCGGTCAATGCAATTAAAGGTACTTCAAGTCTTTTTAATAATGGAAGCAACGTAACTATTTCATGGGTATTACCCGAATTGGAAATGGCAACAACTATATCCTGACGGGTTATCATACCCAAGTCTCCATGACTTGCCTCCCCAGGATGCATAAAAAAAGCAGGGCTGCCAGTGCTGGAAAAAGTAGACGCCAGTTTATTAGCTATATGGCCAGATTTCCCCATGCCTGTGACGACAATGCGCCCTTTGCATGATAAGAGTAATTCACAAGCTTTTTCAAAACGTTCATCAATTCGTTGAGTTAGCTCAAATACAGCTTGTGCTTCAGTTTCAATAACTGCTAGTCCAAGTGTGCAAAAGTTCATAGGCCGTTGTGTTATAATTTTGTTTGGCTTTCATTCTAACATAATGCATTTAAATGATGTACCCTATATTTGAGTAACCGATATAATTGCATGATATTTGAACAGGTCATTGGTGTCTTAATACGGTTTAATATGTGGATCTTATAACATTATTGTTGGATTAAATAAAAACCAGTTTTTTCTCTTTTTGCGAAAAATGAATTTTATTTGAATTTTATGAACAATTATTGAAAAAATTGGTAGTGTAAAAAATTTTTTATAAAGTTTTTTTTTAGTGGAAACGCAATTATTAAACACATTTTTATTTATCCAGTATATACTTCATTAAAGAGATAAAAAAGCATTACCTGTCTTTGATAGATATCGAACTGACATCATGACCCGTTAAAATAATAATTGGATAATAAAGCATGCCTGATAATTGGGTTGAAATAAAAAATCTATCCTTTAGCCTTGATGATCACTGCATTTTTGATGGCATTGATATGGTAGTTAAACAAGGCAAGATTACCGCTATTATGGGACCCAGTGGTTCTGGAAAGACTACTTTACTGCGGTTAATAGGTGCGCAATTAACGCCTGATAGTGGCCAAATTTATGTTAATGGCCAGAATATCCATCAATTATCCCGCAAAGCGCTTTACGAAACCAGGCGAAACATGGGGCTGCTTTTTCAAAGTAGTGCCTTATTTACTCATCTTTCAGTATTTGAAAATGTCGCTTTTCCACTAAGAGAACATACTGAATTAAATGCATCCATGATAAGAAACATTGTATTAATGAAACTAGAAGCCGTTGGTTTGCGTGGAGCTGCGCATCTAATGCCTGCTCAGCTATCAGGAGGAATGTGCAGGCGAGTTGCATTAGCCAGAACTATTGCTCTTGATCCTGTGTTAATGATGTATGATGAGCCTTTTACGGGGCAAGATCCAATTTCTATGGGAGTGTTGGTCAGGTTAATACAACGATTGAATCAATTATTGCATACTACTACTATTATCGTATCTCATGATGTTGAAGAAACTTGTTCAATAGCAGATTATATCTACTTAATATCAGGGGGTAAAATTATAGGTCAAGGTACACCGGAAGAATTAAAGCGATCTATTGAGCCTCAGATAAGACAGTTTATGCATGGAGAAGCGGATGGGGTAGTTCCTTTCCATTATCCGGCAAAGCCGTATACAGAGGAGTTATTAAATGCTTGATACAATCGCGCGTTTGGGTAATCGAGGTGTACAAGCCTTACAAGGTATTGGCAGTTCAGGACTGTTTTTATTTTCTATGTTATTTAGAAAGCCTAATGTTTTAAGGTTATGGCCATTATTACGTTATCAGCTTTATTTTATCGGTGTATTGTCTTGTTTAATTATTGTGGTATCCGCCTTGTTTATTGGTATGGTCGTAGGACTTCAGGGGTATAATACGTTACAAAAATTTGGTGCTTCAAGTCAATTAGGTCAATTATTGGCTTTAAGCGTCGCCAGAGAATTAGGACCTGTAATCAGCGCTCTATTGTTTGCAGGGCGTGCCGGGTCGGCTCTTACAGCTGAAATTGGTTTAATGAAAGCAACAGAGCAGTTATCCAGTATGGATATGATGGGAGTGGATCCTTTAGGAAGAGTGGTTTATCCGCGTTTTGTGGCAGGATTTATAGCGTTACCGATACTTGCTTTGATTTTTTCTGCAGTAGCTATATATGGTGGTTATTTTATTGGTGTTTACTGGTTAGGTGTGGATGCAGGGAGTTTTTGGTCTAATATGCAAGCTGCTGTAAATTTTCGTATAGATATCTTAAGCGGGATTATTAAAAGTTTGGTTTTCGCATTTGTGGTTACCTGGATTTCTGTATACCAAGGTTTTGAGTGTGTGCCAACAGCTGAAGGCATCAGTCATGCTACAACTAAAACTGTAGTATACTCATCGCTTGCTGTATTAGGTCTTGATTTCTTGTTGACTGCAATGATGATTGGAGATTGGTAAATGAAAAAGCAACGTTATGTGGACATTAGTGTAGGAATCTTTATGTTGCTTGGGCTGCTTGCATTATTAGTAATGGCGATGAAAGTGAGTAACATTACTGATTTTATGTCCGATAAAACCTACCGTGTCACAGCAGATTTTACTGATATCGGCGGTTTAAAAGTGCGGGCTCCAGTGACCATTGCAGGTGTTCGTATTGGTGAGGTCAGTCGAATTGAGTTACAGCAAGGTGAGCTCAATGCAAGAGTGACTATGACATTGAATAGTGATAAAAAGATTCCTTATGAGGATGCATCTGCACGAATTTTGACCGAAGGCTTGCTTGGTTCGAATTATATTAGTATTGTTCCCGGTTTTGATGAGGACGGTGACAAAGAGCATCCCTATTTACGTGATGGGGATACTATTGCGAAGACTCAGGAAGCAATTATTCTTGAAAATCTTATAGGCCAATTATTATTTAATATAAAAAAATAGGTGAACCATGAGAGTTTTTAAAACAATTTTATTCGTTGTGTTGACGACATTATCTCAAGCAATGGTTGCTCAAACCTCCCCTATTCCTATGTTGGAACGTGCCGCTAATCAAATTATTTCTGTTCTCAAAGAAAATAAAGCGCGTTTGAAAAGTAATCCTGAGATTATTTACAAAGCAGTTGAGGAGAACCTTGTACCTAACGTTGATGTGGCGGGTATGTCTCGTTCAGTTCTGGGCAGGCAAGCCTGGAGTAAGGCAACCGAAGCGGAAAGAATTCAGTTCTCAAAAGCATTTACTCGTTTGGTGATTCGTACTTATTCCAGTCCATTGGCTCAATATTCCGATGAAACAGTGCAGTTTTTACCCTTACGTGGTTCTTTAAATAGTCGGTTTATTCGTGTAAATAGCGTGATTGTGCGCTCTGCAGGGCAAAACATACCATTGAGTTATAGTCTTGTGTCCAAGAATGGGAAATGGAAAATTTATGATATCAGTGTTGAGGGTGTTAGTTTGTTGCAAAGTTTTAGATCACAATTTGCACAGGCACTACAACATTCAAGTATCAGTCAAGTGATAAAGGAAATGCAACAAAAACAAATTAAGAAGGCTTCCTGATTGTGGAAATTAATAACTTTAAACCTGGTACTCAGCTTACATTCAAATCAGTGGTATCGGTTCGTGACAAGCTTTATAAAGCTTTAATGGACGATACCAGAGAAAGATTTTGCCTTGATTTAAGCGAGGTGACTCATTGCGATAGTGCTGGGCTTGCTTTAATTATTGAAGCTAGAAAATTATGTAAACAAAATAATAAGGTTTTTGAAGTAATAGGAATATCTCCTGAAACTCAATCCCTGGCTGAATTCTGTGGAGTGAAGACTATTTTACAAACATCTTGAAACAATTCTGAGCCAGAACTATTTATTATTCCATAGAACTTATCCCTTTAGAGCGCTAGGATCGGATCTATCGACATTTCTACTATCTTGGCTTTAAAACGTTGGTTTTCTGTGCTCCGCTTAAAAATCAAGGTCTTGGGTTTCAAGCCAGAGAAAAGTTAACAGACTCTAGTTGTTCTCCTGAATTGATAAATTCCCGTGAATTTTGAGGTAATGTTGTGGCAAGCGAAAAAATCCAAATCTATAGAAAATGAGGTAGTACACGGAATTTTTGATAATGATTTAGTCGTATTTGTTAATTTTTATCAATAAAAGTATAAAAAATTTGTATTTATTTTAATTAGTGAGCTAAGTTTATGTTAAGTAATGAAGAAATTGAACAAAGACTTAATGAAATTGACGATGTATTTTATGTCAAGGTAGAAGGGGATGGTTATCAATATCAGGTAACTGTAGTGACCGATATCTTTCTTAATAAGTCTAAAGTAGCGAGACAGCAATGGGTTTATGCCCAGCTTAAAGACTTTATTACCACCGGTAGGCTTCATGCTATCAGTATGAAGACATGGACAAAAGAAGAATGGGGGAAGCAACATGGATAAATTATTGATTAATGGTGGTAAAGCATTACACGGTGAAGTAGTCATTTCGGGAGCAAAAAACGCTGCTCTTCCAATCATGGCTGCCAGTCTATTAGCCAGTGATCATGTCACCATATCTAATGTACCTCATCTTAAAGACATCACCACCATGATGGAACTGTTAGGCCAATTAGGAGCTCATTTAATTGTTGATGAAAAGATGAATGTTCAGGTTGATTCCAGCCAAGTTAATGAATTCGTCGCTCCTTATGATCTGGTCAAAACAATGCGAGCTTCTATTTTGGTATTAGGTCCAATGCTCGCTCGCTTTGGTAAGGCAGATGTTTCTTTACCTGGTGGATGTGCCATTGGAACAAGGCCAGTTGACCTGCATTTAAAAGCATTAAGAGCAATGGGGGCTGACATTACTGTTAAAAATGGGTACATTAATGCTCGTTGCAAAAAAGGACGTCTGCAAGGTAAACGCTTGATGTTTGACACAGTTACTGTCACAGGAACTGAAAATGTATTAATGGCCGCTGTGTTGGCAGAAGGGATTACTACAATTAAAAATGCTGCGCGTGAACCAGAAGTGGCGGATTTGGCTAATTTTCTGATTCAAATGGGAGCGAAAATAAGAGGTGCAGGTACTTCAACTATTGAAGTGGAAGGTGTTGAGTCACTAAACGGAGGGACTTACTCAGTCATGTCCGATAGAATAGAGGCTGGCACTTATTTGGCTGCTGGAGCACTTACTCGCGGTCAAGTTACAGTTAAGAAAGTACGCCCTGATACTTTATTATCCCAATTATGTAAATTTGAAGAGGCAGGCGCGGAATTAACCATTGGTGAGGATTGGGTCAGTTTAAATATGCATAACAAGCGTCCCGAAGCAGTTAATATTTCTACCGCCCCTTACCCTGCATTTGCAACGGATATGCAAGCTCAATTTATGGCAATGAATTCTGTAGCAGAAGGTTCATCAACTATTGTAGAAACTATTTTTGAAAACCGATTTATGCACGTTCAAGAGTTACAGCGAATGGGAGCTAATATTCAGCTCAATGGAAATACGGCCATCGTTCATGGTGTAGAAAAATTAACTGGTGCACCGGTCATGGCTACTGATTTAAGGGCATCAGCCAGTTTAATTCTCGCAGGCTTGGTTGCTGAAGGGGAAACAATAGTTGAGCGGATTTATCATGTTGATAGAGGTTATGAGCGAATAGAGGAAAAGTTATCTCTATTGGGAGCGGATATTAAGAGAGTTTCTGACAGGTGATTACAAGAGATGAATTAAGCCTTTTTTTACTGGATTTCTTGAATTGCTCTCAATACCAGGATTACGCACCTAATGGACTTCAAGTTGAAGGCAAAGACAAGATTAAGCGTATATGTACGGCGGTCAGTGCATCAGAGGACGTGATTTCCCAAGCTATTGAACAGCAAGCTGATGCACTGTTAGTTCACCATGGTTATTTCTGGAAAGGTGAAAATCCTGTTATTTCCGGAATGAAAAGGCGAAGGATTGCTAAGCTACTTGGCCATAACATGAATTTATTTGCCTATCATTTGCCTTTGGATTGTCATCCCGAGCTAGGGAATAATGCCAGCCTGGCGAATTTGCTGTTAATAGACTCTCCTGAGATGCACCGCGTCAATAATACCGCCAATCTGCTTTGGTCTGGAAAATTATCAAAGTCAATGAACAACGAACAATTTTCCAGTTTTTTAGAACATAAACTTGGTCGGTATCCTGTACATATTGCGGGAAATAAAAAAATGATTCACTCCATCGCATGGTGCACAGGCGCAGCCCAAGATTTTATAGAAGAAGCTTATCAACTTGGCGTTGATGCTTATTTAAGCGGTGAGGTTTCTGAACGAACGTTCTATCAGGCTATGGAATTGGGCATACAATATTTTTCCTGTGGTCATCATGCTACGGAGCGTTTCGGTATTCAATCTTTAGGGATTTATCTTGCAAATCATTTTGATTTGGAACATTGGTTTATAGACAGTCCTAATCCGATTTAAAAAGAACAGGACTTACGATAAACCCCAATCTATTTGTTAAAAAATGTTTTTAATTCGGTCATTTAGTTTATCTAAACTCCCTCATTAAAAGCATTTTTTGCCTCGACCTTGGGGTTTTTCGTTAGTCCTGAAGAATAGAGCAGGATGAAATTGATGAAGCAAGCATTGATTAGCAAGAAGTGAGGCTATTCTTGCATTTTGCCATCGACAATATGGATTACTCTGTCTGCTGTAGCGGCAAAATTAACATCATGTGTTACGATAATTACTGCTCTTCCATATTCATGAGCAAGTTCTTTCAGTATATTTTGCACATTGGTACTTGAAGCGGTATCAAGATTTCCAGTTGGTTCGTCTGCCAGGAGCAAAATGGGATCATTAGCCAGAGCTCGTGCAATAGCGACGCGCTGGCTTTGACCCCCAGAGAGTTGTTTAGGTAATTTTGATAATTGATCCTCTAAGCCTAAACTGGTTAAAAGTTTGGTAGCCCGGTTTTTCATTTCCCCCAGACTTAGTTTTCCTAAACGTTGCATAGGCAACATCACATTCTCCAGGGCTGTAAATTCAGGTAACAGAAAATGGAATTGAAAGACATAACCTATTTGAGTTAAGCGCAACCTGGTCAGTTTTTCTTCCTCATCAGTTGAAACCTCTTCATCATTGAGCCAAATTGTTCCTTTAGTAGGTCTATCAAGCAATCCTAGCAAATAAAGCAATGACGATTTGCCAGAACCTGAGGGGCCAGAAATTACTAAAAACTCACCTTCTCTGACTTCGAGATTTATGTCCCTGACTAAAGTGACGGGAACTTCACCTGACAGTTGACGCGAAAGCTCTTTTGTTTTTATGACAATCTTGTTCACATTCCCCCTCCTCGCAGGATATCAACTGGATGAACAAGTGCTGCCTTATGAGCAGGAAGAACTGCGGCTATGATTGAGGCGAACATCGCAAAAGCTGTTGCGATGACAAATTGTAAGTAACTCCAATCGAGTGGCATATTAATCAACTCAGAACTTCCAGGTGGTTTGAATTGGACTTGCATGAGACTGTACATCAGTCCACTTCCCAAAGGCAGTCCTAACAAACATCCAACAAGCCCAAGAAGAAAACCTTCTATGATAAAAATAAATTGAATATCCTGTTTCTGAAAACCGATTGATTTAAGTATGGCAATGTCTCTGTGTTTTTCCATTACTACAGTCGAAATAACATTATAAATTCCAAATGCAGCGACAATTAAAACAGCGCTAACCACGCTATACATAATGATATTTCGAATGACCAGTGTATTCAGCAAATCTTCCGATTTTTCCTGCCAGGAAATGGTTTTATAGCCTATCTGTTTTTCAATTTGAGCGGCAATTTCATAGGCCTGATAGGGGTTGGGCAGTTTTATAATAACGTTATTGGTGCGGTTAGGTCTGTTTAATAATGCTTGAGCTCGTTTAATACTAATAAAAGCTTGATTGGTATCAAAGTCTGAACGGCCAGTGCGAAATACACCAAGAATTTTAAAAGTACGTATTTGGCCATTGGGAGCTGTCACAGTGATGTTATCATCTTTTGTCAGAGATAATTTACGCAAGAGCTCACTTCCCAGGACAATACCATCGGAATTCATTATGAGATCATTAATCGAACCTGAAATCATATAATTTTCGATAGTCGAAACTTTTTTTATCTCTTCAGGGATCATCCCATTCAGAGTGATTGAATAATCTTTGCCTGCATAACTAATCAAGGCTTGCCCAATTAGGACAGGAGAAATAACAATTCCCGGGAGGGTGAGTAATAAATTATCTATTGTTTGTTCATACCCTCGAATTCCACGAGGTTCTGCTAATGGTTTAACACTGCGAATTTCAATAGCGCCTTGTTTGTATAGCTGTTGAATAGGTTGTATCCGAGGGTTTCGATATTCATCAATAATCGTAATATGAGGTGAATTATCTACCAAGCGTCTAATAAAATCTTTTTCGGAACCCTGCATTAGTGACGAAATTGTCAAAAAGAAGGCTACTCCCAATACAATTCCCATCAAAGAAACCAGGCTTTGTCGTTTGCGCGCAAGTAAATGTTTTAAAGCAATTTTTAAAAATAGCTTCATTATTCATCCTGTTTCACAAGAATGAAACGTACTTTTTGTCCTTTTTTTAGCTTATGATCAGGTTTTAAGACAACCAGATCATTAATACTCACACCTTTTAAAATTTCGATTTGTTTCAATCCTTTTGCACCAATAGTCACTGTATTTTGAGTGAGTTTCCCATCATCCTGTACAAGCCAAATTTTGTTTTCAGAAATACTGCTTACAGGCAGCAATAAGGCATTTTTCTTTTCATGGACAATAATATTGGTTTCAGCGGTCATACCAATTAATAAAGGATTATTTTCTATGAAGCTAATACGAACTCTATAACTTCTGGCTATTGGATCGCCTTTGGGGGTGATACTTTTTACGCGGCCATAAAAAATTTGATTTGGAAAAGCATCTGATCTGATCATTACTTTTTGTCCTACTCGGACCAATACAATGTCTTCTTCATCGACTTCGGCTGAAATTCTTAGGGGGGCACAGCAAGAAAGCCAAAATACTGGTTGATTAGCCGGGATTAGTTGTCCAACTTCACCGTCACGTTTAATGATACGACCATCTGCAGGGGCTATCAGTTGTAAATAACTGATTTGAGCTTCTATTCTGCGTACTGCGGCACTGGCTGCTTGCCATTCGGACAATGTGCGATCATACTCATCTTTGGAGATGACTCCTTTTTTAACTAATTGAGCATTCCGCTCGTATCTTATTTTTGCTAATGTTTCATGTTCTTTTAGCTCTTTTAAGTTATGTTGCAGGTGTTCATCTTCCAGGCTGGCTAATATCTGTCCCTTTACTACTTCTGAGCCTTCATCTGCATTCAACTTGATAAGGCGGGCTGTGTTTTGTGAGGCAATTGGCATCATGACGGTTGGTTCGACTGTCCCTGTGGCATAAACAGCTTGAATTGCAGTTCCATAAACAGGATGTACAACTTTGACAGTTCCAATTATCCATAAGTGGCGAATGAACCATATTATTGCAATGAAGGCTAAGCTTGAAACTACAAAAGTTAAATATTTTTTCATAAACGACTAGCCTATGATATGGGCTTTTAAAGTGGTGGTTGAGAATCTCATTTTATTTCCTATTTATAACATTGTTTATAACCTTTGAAAAATTATCTTGATGTAGTTATTTTGCCTTTGGTCATCTTTAAATCATAGGCAGATATAGAAAACTCAATAAGACAATCGTTTGTTGCAGTGCTACTAAAAGAAGAATAAATCTCTCTTGTGCCTCCCAGTCATCCTACGCTAACATGTGCTAATACTTGGTAATGGATTGTTATAATGAGCAATTTTAGAAATTTCCTGGTTTTTATACTTTTATTTTTTTCTTTTTGCGGTCAGTTAGCAGCTTCAAGTAAGCAGAATTTGGCATTTAGGAATTTTTGGCATCCTACTTATTTAGGGCAACGCCTTGATTACTGCACTTTAGATGGGAAAGAGTGTGGAAAGGATGTAGCGAACCGTTACTGCCAAATACTGGGTTATGACTACGCCACACAAAATGTCATTGCCTATAACGTAGGTTTAACCAATTATTTGGGCAGCAGGGCTCAGTGCAAAGGATGGCGTTGTAATGGTTTTATGACGATAGTTTGCGCTATTGGTTTATCACATACCCCTCCCAAACCGTATCATTATAGAGAGAAGAGATTTGCTGTACCCCGTTATAATGATTACCGGGTGGATTGGTGTTTGGAGCGCAATAAAGGTTGTGGTAAACAAGCAGCGAATTCTTTTTGTAATCGTATGGGATATATGCAAGCCAAGAATTTCGTTAAACAGACTCAAGTGAGTGCTACAAAGACCATCGGAAGCCAGGAATTGTGTTTTGGCAATCAGTGTAATGCGTTTAAGATGATTATCTGTTATAGATAAATCAATGGATTAGGCCGGTGATAGTTATGAAATTTAATGAGCGCCAGGTTAACCTGGTAATTTTTTAATTATAGAAATATGGTCTAATTCGATGGATTTTATGACGGTTAAAATAAAATTGTGACAATTATTTGACAGTTATTCATTATGTGTCCGATACTTTAAATTAAATGACTCAAACTTAAGGATAGGTTTATGAGGAGTAATGACAGGATTTATATTATCGATGATGATAAAGAACGTTGTGACAAGCTTCGGACTATTTTTGATTTTATAGGTCAATCCTCTGAGGTCACTCAATATGGCAATTGGCAATTGAGTGTTAATCCTAATCCAAGTGTGATAGTGCTTGGAGCATGTACCTCTTTTGAAAAAACGATGGATGAATTGGAAGCATTAGTAAAACGATTTCCAAAGATTCCTATATTGGTTATTGACGCTGTGCTTTCTACATCTGACTGTGCAGACCGAAATGTTGTTGATTGTTTGTCATTTCCATTCAGCTACGCAAAAATGCTTAAGTCACTCCATAGATGTCAAATAGCTAAAGAAGCGGTTAAATTTATCACAGCAGGCACCCATAAGACCCCTTTGTTTAGAAGTTTGGTTGGAAATAGTGAAGGTATTCGTCAAGTTCGCAAATTGATAGAGCAAGTAGCTGATACGGAAGCCAGTGTGTTGATTTTGGGTGAATCAGGTACGGGTAAGGAAGTTGTTGCTCGTAATATACATTCCCTTTCGTCTCGAGCAAACAAGCCATTTGTCCCTATCAATTGTGGAGCAATTCCAGGTGAATTATTAGAGAGTGAATTATTTGGTCATGAAAAGGGTGCGTTTACAGGAGCCATTACCTCAAGGCAAGGGCGGTTTGAGCTGGCCAATGGAGGAACTCTATTTCTGGATGAAATAGGAGATATGCCATTAGCTATGCAGGTTAAGTTGTTAAGAGTTTTACAAGAACGTTGTTTTGAAAGAGTTGGTTCCAATAAAAGCATCGAAGTGAATGTTCGTATCATTGCTGCAACACATAGAAATTTGGAAATTGCTATTCAAGAAGGGAAGTTTAGAGAAGATTTGTTTTACAGGTTGAATGTATTTCCTATTGAAATGCCCCCGCTACGTAATAGAAGCAGTGATTTGTCACTTCTTTTTAATGAGCTGGTTTCTCGAATTGAAGGAGAGGGCAGACCTACCGTTCGATTAATGCCCGATGCTATGGATGCTTTATGCGAATACAGTTGGCCAGGAAATGTGAGAGAGTTAGCTAATTTGGTGGAGAGATTATCTATTCTTTACCCTAATGGCATTATTGGTAAGAGTGATTTACCTCATCGGTTTCAAGGTGAATACAAGCCATCCTATCCAGAGGCATCTGGAGCAGAGCGTGAAACTCTGTTGCAAATAATAAAACAGGAATCAGTAGCCAATGCAGAAGGCATTGATTTAAAAGAACATTTAGTGAAGACAGAACTTGCCTTGATTAGCCAGGCTTTAGATGAGTCAGATTGGGTCGTTGCTCATGCAGCCAGCTATCTCAACATGAGAAGAACCACTTTAGTTGAAAAAATGCGCAAATACGGCTTAACACGACCTGAAAGAATGGAACGATAGATAGCCTGATTGCATCATATTACTTATTCGTTTGCACAGGATTATTTCTCTTTTTCCTGTGTTTTTTCTGTATTTGATTCAGGTTTGTTTTCTGTTTTTGGTTCAGTTTTGTTTTCAGCTGGCTTGCTTTCTGTTTTTGGTTCGGGTTGCTTGCTTTCAGCTGCCTTATTTTCTGCAGGTTTTTCTTCGGTACTAACAGGTTGCGCTCTTTTTTGCTTATAATCTTGAATTATTTCGCTTACGCTGGTTTTAATTCCTTTAAATAGTTTCGCAGTCATTGATGTTAATTCATTAAGATCTGGTAACTTCGATTTGAAATCACTCATGTCTTACTCCTCAGAAAAAATTGTTATTCTTTAATTATATACCGAGATTCAATTTTTTGGTTAATGGCAGATTTTGCAAGTTTTTGCCGAGTAATTCATTAAGTTCTATTCCTGTGAAATGCAATCTAATTGAACGGTATTGAATTTCAACAGTACTCTCAAAACCGTTTCAGTATTCATTTTTAAATCCAGGGATGAAAGAGTCTCATTGCTGGTTTAAGCAGCTTACTGATAATCGGCAATTTGGCATGGACGGTTAATTTAAACGCACTAAACTCTGCCATTTTTTCTATTAAGTATTCATCACTTGTAGCTAATTTATCAACAAGCCGGAGATCAAAAGCGTCTTTTGCTATCCAATGTTCACCAGTTGCAACCTTATCTATATCAAGTTGACTTCTATTCTTAAGAACATACTCTCTAAATGCGGTATGAATTTTTTCCAAATCTTCCTGAAACTTTTTTCTACCTTTTTCGGTATTTTCCGCAAAAAGTGTCAGCGTACGCTTGTATTCCCCTGCAGTTAGTAACTCAACATCAATGTTGTTTTTCTTTAACCAGCGATGAAAGTTAGGAATTTGAGCAACTACGCCTATAGAGCCGATTATTGCAAATGGAGCAGCAATTATTTTATTTGCAACGCAGGCCATTAAATACCCGCCGCTGGCTGCCATTTTGTCTATGCTGACAGTCAAAGGAATTTTTTTATCACGGATTCGCTGTAATTGTGACGCAGCAAGTCCATAACCATTGACGGCCCCTCCAGGGCTTTCCAACCTGACTAAAACCTCGTCTTCAGGCTTGGCTATACTTAATATCGATGTGACTTCATCTCTTAGTTGTTCAACTTGGGTTGCTTTGATATCACCGCTGAAATCAATGACATAAAGAACCGGGCGCTTGGTTTTATCTTTTTTCTTCTTTCCAGGTTTTTTTCCTAAAATCTCTTTATTCATTAAGGCATTCAGGTGCTCATACTCTTCATTAAGAGAGGTAATTTCCAGTTTGGGTTTGGTTTTGCGACCTATAGAAAATATGCCTGCCAGAAGAATGAGTAATGCGATGACGAGAGTGATGCATTTTAAGAGAAACATGCCATATTCACTAAGGAATTCCATCATATACCTTTGCAAAAAATAAAGCAGATTATGGCGCTCATCCACTTACTTCGCAAGTAAAAATTAAATAACTTTTAATGAAGGCATTGGGGATTTTTCTTATGTCCTGTTATAGTTAGCTGAGTGTATCTAATAATAAAGTGTTTTATGCTTGATGTGATTGAACTTGATTTTGACTATCATGACCAGCCCTTGTTGCAACAAATTTCTTTTCATCTTCCTGCTGGGGGCTTATTGCATTTAAAAGGATCCAATGGAGCGGGAAAAACGACTTTACTTAAATTAATCGCAGGTTTGCTTAATCCTGAAAACGGAGAAATTCTCTTCGAAAGGCAACCTATAAAAAAGGATCTGTGCACCTATCAAAAGCAATTATGTTTTGTGGGGCATAGATCAGGGATCAATCCCTATCTTACTCTAAGAGAAAATTGTTTATTTGATATACACTTTTCTCCTGGTGTATTGAGCATTACAGAATTATGCAGGTTATTCAGTTTGGAACACCTTATTGATTATCCATGTGGATTACTATCCTCAGGACAAAAAAGACAAGTTGCTTTATTAAGATTATGGATGTCAAAAGCAAAATTATGGTTGCTTGATGAACCTTTGGTTGCTCTTGATGAGCTATCATTGCTTACAATTATCACAAAAATTCAGGAGCACAGGGCAAAAGGTGGCGCTGTATTATTGACTTCTCATCAGGACTTGCCTTTAAACAAGGCAGATTATGAGGAGTATCATCTATGAATTTCACACTTCAATTATTCGGAAAACAGTTCAGGCGTGAACTGTTAATCCAGGTGCGGCAAATCAGATATTTAGTTAATTCGTGTTTATTTTTTTTAATGTTGTTGTTTATTTTTCCTCTTACTTTAAGACCAGAATTAATGTTGATGCGTATGTTTGCCCCCGGATTAGTGTGGATGGCCATTTTATTATCTATGCTTCTTTCATTAGAGCGTTTGTTTCAACAAGATTATGAACAAGGGGTCCTCGAGCAGTGGCTGGTTTCAGGACAAGCATTAAATCTCCTTGTGACGGCTAAAGTTTTGGCACACTGGTTGGTATCCGTGACTCCTTTATTAATATTATCTCCTGTGATTGCGATATTATTTTCATTCACTGTTTGGGAAACTTGTATATTATTATTGAGCCTTATTTGTGGGACGCCTGCCATATTATTTTTATGTGCGCTGGCAGCAGCTTTTAGTGTAGGGATAAATCAGCGCGGTGCTTTGATGGCATTGATTCTATTGCCATTAACTTTACCTTTACTGATATTTGGTAGCGGTACTTTGAGTGTTGCCATGCAAGGTTTGCCGGTTAGCGGTTATCTGGCTTTATTATTGGCAATGTCTCTATTGGCAGTTAGTTTTCTACCTTATGCGATTGCGGCAGTGATACGTATTAGTCATATAGACTAGGGTCTGTTGACATTTCTACTATCTTGGCCGAAAAGCCTTGATTTTCTGTGCTCCGTTACTCACATACTTCTATGTATGCTCCGCTACGGTGCTCGAAAATCAAGGCTTTTCGACTCAAGCGAGCGAAATGTCAACAGACCCTAAGTCTGGAACTAAATTTTGTGATTGTTTTGATGCGTGGTAGAATCCTTCTTTTTGATTTTATTGTTTCCTATGTGGAAGATATTGTATCAGTTGGCATCGCCAAAAAATTTTTATAACTACGCAGGACGTATCATTCCATGGTTGGCGGTCAGTGCTTTGACTACCATGGCTATTGGTATGGTTTGGGGATTGGTATTTGCCCCACCGGATTATCAGCAGGGGGACGCATACCGAATTATTTATGTTCATGTACCCAGCGCTTTTTTGTCAATGGCATTGTATGCCTGGATGGGGTTTCTAGCCATTTTATTGTTGGTGTGGCGTATCAAAATGGCAGGACTTTTGATTCATAAAGTCGCGCAATTAGGAGCCTGCATGGCATTTCTTGCTTTAGTTACAGGGAGCATTTGGGGCAAACCCATGTGGGGTGCCTGGTGGGTATGGGATGCTCGCCTGACCTCGGAATTAGTGCTTTTGTTACTCTATCTGGCAATTCTGGCTACCTACCAAGCGGTAAAAAATAAAGAAGATGGAGATAAAATAATAGCAATTTTAGCCTTGGTCGGTTTAATTGATTTGCCAATAATTCATTATTCAGTTTATTGGTGGAATACTTTACATCAAGGCGCGACTTTATCTGTGTTTGCCAAGCCCAAAATTGCTCTCAGTATGTTGTATCCTTTATTACTTACTTTGCTGGGTTTTTTCTTGTATTCCTTATGGATTATTTTGGAAAAAGCACGTAATGAAGTCTTATTCAGGGAGAGAAAGCAATCATGGGTTAAGATTCAATTTGAGGAAGAGTCTGATGAATCAGTTTTTTGAATGGTTGGCAATGGGCGGTTATTCTCTCTATGTTTGGCCTGCTTATGGTTTGGTTTGCGTGGTTTTAGGCATGAATATTTTAGGAATAAAGTGGCAAAGAACCCGTACGCGCAAAAAATTACAACGTTGGTTTAAGAGATAGGTTAAATGACCCCTGTACGGCGACGCAAATTATTTATCTTACTGTTTGTCCTGTCTGTTTTATCTGCAGCGGCTGCGCTGGTTCTATATGCTTTAAGACAAAATATCAGTTTATTTTACACTCCCACACAGATTGTTATGGGAGAAGCACCAGTAAAACACCACATTCGAGTTGGGGGCATGGTGGAAGCAAACAGCATAGTACGCGCCAAAAAAGGTTTGGATGTCCAGTTTAAAATTACAGATTTTGAGAACACGATTGTTGTTACCTATTCAGGGATACTTCCTGATCTATTTCGGGAAGGGCAAGGAATAGTTGCAGAAGGAGAAGTCACTGATAATCATCATTTTCGTGCTGTACAAGTTTTGGCAAAACACGATGCCAATTATATGCCACCTCAAGTAAAATCTGCTTTAGCTGATAAGGTGAAAAAATGATAGCGGAATTAGGGCTGTTTTTTTTGATTTTGGCTTTAGTGGCTTCTTTGATGTTAGCTTTGTTGCCATTAGCTGGTTTGCGATGGAATCGGAAAGACTGGATTGAATCTTCCAGGAATTATGTCGTGTTGCAATTTATATTTGTGGCGTGTGCTTATCTATGTCTCATGACCTGCTTTTTAACGGATGATTTTTCAGTGATCTATGTGCTGAATAATTCCAGCTTGCTGCTCCCATGGTTTTATAAGTTTTGCGCTGTGTGGGGTGGGCATGAAGGTTCCATGCTGTTATGGGTCGCTATCCTTAGTTTTTGGATGATCCTGGTTTGTTTTTTTAGTTCAAGCCTCGATACGGAAATGCGTGCTCGGGTATTAGTTGTTTTAGGTTGGCTAAGCATTGGTTTTATTCTTTTCTTGCTAATCACTTCCAATCCTTTCTTACGCCAATTTCAAGTATTGAATACACAGGGCCGTGATCTGAATCCATTGCTGCAAGATCCTGGCTTTTTATTTCATCCTCCTATGTTGTACATGGGGTATGTAGGGTTTTGTGTTGCTTTTGCTTTTGCTATTGCCGCCTTATGGGCAGGAAAAGTGGAAACAAGTTGGTCTAAATGGACCAGACCCTGGACTCTGGCTGCCTGGTGTTGTTTAACAGCGGGAATTACATTAGGCAGTTGGTGGGCTTATAGAGAATTAGGTTGGGGTGGTTGGTGGTTTTGGGATCCTGTAGAAAACGCTTCTTTTATGCCTTGGCTGGTAGGTACGGCACTATTACATTCTTTGGCAGTTACAGAGCAACGCCAGCAATTTAAAGCATGGACCATGTTGCTTGCAATCGCTGCTTTTTCTTTAAGTTTAATTGGTACTTTTCTTGTTCGCTCTGGAGTTTTAACTTCAGTTCATGCCTTTGCGGTTGATCCACAGCGGGGATTATATATCCTGGGATTTTTGTTATTCGTCATTGGGGGTTCTTTAACGTTGTTTCTTTTTAGAGCTCAAACCTTGCAAGTCAATAAACATCCTGGCTTATTATCCCGAGAAAGTGCCTTGTTGTTAAACAATGTGTTTTTAGTGGTTATTATGCTGACGGTATTAATGGGCACGGTTTATCCATTGCTGGTGGAAGGGCTGGGGTTAGGCAAATTATCCGTGGGAGCGCCCTATTTTAATGCAGTATTTGTTCCATTAATGATTCCTTTATTATTGCTAATGGGCTTAGGTGTCCATTTGAAATGGCAGAATGATGGTTGGAAGGCTGTCTTCGGAAAGCTTAATCGTATTTTTTTACTCAGTCTGATATTGCCCGTCATTTTACTATTCTGTACTTCAAATGAAATACACCTTACAGCCCTTTTGGGATTAATTTTGGCATTCTGGGTTCTGTTGAGTACTGCCAATGCGGCTTATCACAAAATCAGGGATAGAGGGGTGGCAGGAGTTGGACAGGCGTATTGGGGAATGGTATTGGCTCATTGTGGTGTCGCAGCAACAGTGATTGGCATTGCTGTTTCTACAGCTTATGGCGTACAAGATGATGTACGTATGTCTCCCGGCAAGCAAGTTAATCTGCTGGATTATCACATTGGATTCATTAATCAGACTCCGTTGAATGGCCCAAATTACAAAGGAACAAGGGCTGAGTTTTCAATACAATATCGGAACAAAACCAGGCAAATTTTTCCTGAAAAAAGAGTGTATACCATCGGACAAATGCCAATGACTGAGTCTGCAATTGATGTTACTCCTTTTCGAGATATTTATATTGCTTTGGGGGAACCATTATCTGAGGATGCCTGGTCGGTACGTATTTATTATAAACCGTTGGTTCGTTGGATTTGGGCTGGCGGATTTATGATTTTAGCCGGAGGCGTTTTGGCGTTAACAGACAGAAGATATTACAAAAAAAGGCAAGCACCGGTAATGGCAGGTCAGGAGATAAAGATATGAAAAAAATAGGATGGCGAGTTATTCCTGTTGCTGTTTTTTGTCTTTTATGTTTTTTCCTCTGGCGAGGTCTATCCTTGGATCCCCATCATTTACCTTCAGCTCGAATTGGAAAGCCATTACCAGATTTTAGCTTACCAGAGTTGCAAAATCCTGACTCTACTTTTAGCGCAATGAACTTTCATAATCAGGTCGCCTTGCTTAATGTTTGGGCAAGTTGGTGTGAGGCTTGCGTTGAAGAGCAAGTGTTTATGTTGCAACTCGCAAGAGAAGGTGTACCTATCTATGGTTTAAATTATAAGGACAAACCGGAACACGCGAGGGCATGGCTTGCGCAATGGGGGAACCCTTATCGACTCATAGGTCAGGATTCAGAAGGTAAAGTCGCTATTGACTTAGGGGTTTATGGGGCACCTGAAACTTTTGTCATTGATAAAAAGGGAATAATTCGATACAGGCATGTTGGGGTAATGAATCAGAAAACCTGGTTAAATGATATTTTACCTTTAATAAGGAATTTGGAGAAATCTTAATGAGAGTATTCCACTTCTGTTGTAAGGTGATTTTATTACTGTTTTTCATTTCTGTTGCGTTTGCAAATAGTATGTATCCATTGGACTCAGCAAGAAAAGAAGCGCAATTTAACCATCTTTTAAAGGATTTGCGTTGTTTGGTATGCCAAAATCAGGATTTGGCCGATTCAAATGCTGAATTAGCGAAGGATTTACGTTTCCAGGTTTATGAGTTGGTAAAAGAGGGCAAAAGCGATAGTGAAATAATGGATTATCTAACTGCACGTTACGGGGATTTTATACTTTTTAAACCACCTGTTAAGAGCGTCACTCTTTTATTGTGGTTTGGCCCATTCCTGTTTTTATTGATTGGCTTTTTTATTTTTTGGCGGACATGTTTTAAGCGAAATTCTCATGAATGAATGGTGGTTAATTATTTTATTAGTTGTTTTAGCTGTTTTTGCATGCACTGTTATTATTTATCCTTTACGACGTAATCGTTTGGCAAGTTTGCTGCTAGCCCCCATTATTTTTATCACGGTTTTTACAGGGTATTATTTTTGGGGAGATTTTGCTCAGTGGCAAGAATATCTCCATCGAAATGAGGCTCAGGAGTTAGCTCAATCCATGTTAAAATCTATTAAAAGCCCTCAGGAATTAATCGACAAGCTAAAGGCTAAGCTGGATGTTCACCCTGAAAGTGCAAAGGGTTGGTATTTGTTAGGCAGATTATACAGTAGTCAAAAGGACAGCCAAAATGCTTCCCTCGCTTTTGCAAAAGCTTACCAACTCAAACCCGAAGACGAACAATTTGCAGTCAACTATGCTCACAGTTTATGGCAATTGAGTAATCAACAGTTCAATCCTGATATTTTAGATATTTTCCATACCTTGTTAAAAAATAATCCCAAGCAACCGGATGCTTTAGCCATGCTTGCGATGCATGCTTACTTAAGTCATGATTATGAGGCTGCGATTAATTATTGGCAACGGTTACTCCAGTTGGCACCAGAGCAGTCCGAAGAAGCATTGGCTATTCGCAAGGCGATAGCAAAAGCTGAGAAACAAATTAATAAAGGGAGAAAGAAGAGTGACAGATAAAGTTTACCAAATCGTGGAATTAATTGGGACTTCGCAGGAAGGAATTGAAAAAGCAATTGATAATGCAATAAAGCAAGTGGCTAAAACGCATGGGAAATTGGATTGGTTTGAAGTAGTAGAAACAAGAGGTTTCATTGATGATAATAAAGTGAAATATTATCAAGTGCATTTAAAAGTGGGTTGTAATGTTTAATCAAACAGGAGTTGTTAGCATTTCATTGTTTTGTTGATAACAAAAAGGTGTAATTATGAAAAAACTACTATCTGCGTCTGTTATTACTTTGATGATTACCGGATGCGCAGCTATTCCAGCAGATCCTCAGGCCGAACGTGTCATTGCAAGCCCGAATCCGGCACCTAAAGGTTGCAAATACGTGGGCCAGGTCGTAGGCAATCAGGGTAATTTCTTTACCGGAGGCTTTACTTCCAATCGCAATTTGGAAGAGGGAGCAATGAATGATCTGAAGAATAAAGCAAGCAAAAAAGGGGCAAATTACATTCAATTGGTGACGAACCGAGCCGGTGTAACTGGTTCCATGAGTGGTTCATTTGATCGTCGCGGAGGTTTTATGAGCGGGGGCTCAGAGCAAACCAATGTGACTAATCTGGGTAATGCCTATATCTGCCCGCCCAAGGCAATTGGCTTAGAGTAGACTTATTCCAGGAACTTTTCTTTTTATATCCCGGAACAGGCATGAAGCTTGGATCCGGGAATTGATAAGATGGGAATGCAATCGTTCTGATTAGGTTTTCGAAATATAAGGATTATCTTTAATATAAAATCTTAATAATTCATTAGCCCATTCTTTTGCGTAATGAACACCAATCCTCGGTTTTTCTATGATGGTAAAATCAGTTGTTGTGTTCGGCTCAGCAATATAAAAATCATTACTTAATAAATCATGGTGGTTCAGTTTAGAGTCAATGCGCATGGCTTTGGATAATAACCCTGGTCCTTGAGTTCTATCCTGAATGTTTTTAACAGGCTCCAGGGCACGTATTAATACGGCAGAACCTATCCCTTCCTTTTCGGTGACTACGTTCATGCAATAATGCATACCATAAATTAGATAAACATACGTATATCCTGCCGGACCAAACATGACTTTAGTCCTTTTAGTCAATCCTTTCGATGAATGGCAAGCCAAATCATGTTGCCCAAGGTAGGCTTCGACTTCTACAATGCGTCCAATCCTCTCTTCCAATCCATCATGATGAACCAAATATTTACCTAAAAGTTCTTTCGCAACCAGAACGGTATCACGCTCATAAAAAGATCTTGGTAATTTACGCATAACAGAATCTCACTCGACTTCTGAAAATTCGTTTAGGGCTTCGAGAAAATAATGGCCATAACGAGCTAGTTTATGTTGTCCAACGCCAGATACATTCAATAGCTGCCTATTGTTTTTGGGTTTTAATTGAGCCATTTCATGTAATGTCGCATCACTGAATATCATAAATGGTGGTTTGTTTTCTTCATCTGCCAACTGACGTCTTAACGCACGAAGTTTTTCAAATAATGGGTTACTTTCAGGCTTAAAGGAAGCATTCTGCTTTCCCTTTCTTTTACTGCTATTCAGGTCGTGGTTAGGAATGGTTAATGAAATGCGTTCTTCGCCTTTTAGAATGGGAATTGCTTTTGGGGTCAAGCGTAGCACATTAAAATGATTCATGTCCTGTAAACAATAATTTTTATGAATTAATTGCCAGGTAAGATGCTTCCAATAATTAGCAGACTTCTCTTTGCCAATTCCAAAGGTACTTATGTGCTCATGTCCAGACTGTTTGATTTTTTCAGTTAAACTGCCTCTTAGTACATCGATAGTATGAGTTAAGCCATAGCTTTGTTTTAATCGATAAATACACGATAACAATTTTTGCGCATCTTCTGTCACATCGGCTGTTTGCGGTGGGTTATCGCAGACATCACAGTATTTGCATTCTGTATCACAGGGTTCGTCAAAATAGCGTAATAAAATTTGACGACGGCAATGTGACGCTTCAGCAAAAGCAAGCATATGATTTAATTTATTGGTTTCTATCTGTCTTTGTTCATCAAGAGGAATATTCATGATCCAGGATCTCAGCCGAGCGCTATCCGCAGCATCATAAAGAAGGAGTGCTTTAGCTGGTAATCCGTCACGTCCTGCACGACCTGTTTCCTGGTAGTAGCTTTCGATGCTTTTGGGTAAATCATGGTGAACAACAAAGCGAACATTAGGCTTGTCAATACCCATTCCAAAAGCAATAGTCGCTACCACAATATCAATACGATCATATCGGAAAAGGTTTTGCACCTCACGCCGCTCTGTATGAGACAGCCCAGCATGATAAGCACGTGCTTTAAATCCAAGTTCTTGTAATTTCTCCGTAAGATGTTCGACGGTGTGACGGGTTCCACAATAAATAATTCCAGATTGTTGGGTGTCCGATTGTAAAAACTGGTTTAGTTGTTTTACTGCATTTGTTTTAGAAATTACTTTGTAATGGATATTAGGTCGATTGAATGAAACAACGTATTTTTTGGGTTGATAATTCAACTTGGTAACAATATCTTCACGTGTTTGATTATCTGCAGTCGCTGTTAATGCAATCATTGGAATATCAGGAAAATTGGTTTTCAGTAAACCTAAACAAGCGTATTCGGGTCGAAAATCATGCCCCCATTGCGAAATGCAGTGCGCTTCATCAATGGCAAATAATGAGATAGTACATTCAGACAGCCTATCTAAAAAAGAGGTGCTAATCAGGCGTTCTGGAGCAATATAGAGTAAATCCAATTCATTATGATGTAATTGATTTAGTACATTTCTTGCTTCTTCGGCAGTTAAGGATGAATTGTAGTAAGCGGCGCGAACACCTTGCAGTTTCAGTGCGGCGACTTGATCTTCCATTAACGCGATTAAGGGAGACACTATAATGCCAACACCGGGGCGGACGATAGCGGGAATTTGATAGCAAAGAGACTTCCCGCCGCCAGTGGGCATCAAAACCAGTACATCTTGGCCAGAAATGACATCCTCAATTATTTTTTCCTGCGGAGGTCTGAAGGAATCAAATCCAAAATATTGTTTTAAAACAGCCAATGCTCTTGGATTTATAATTGATGGTTGCGCTGAAGTTTCCATGTAATTATTCTTATTGTCTTTCCCAGGCGCTAAAAATTCGCAATAATATCATTTTTTAAGAAAGCGTCATAAATAAATCCAATGACTAAAATTAATAAATCTAAGGATGGTCTATGCATTTTAATTTCACTGATGAACATTTGGCATTTCGAGAAATGGCCTCCGAGTTTGCTCGTAACAAACTGGCTCCAATGGCAGATTCCTGGGATGAACAAGGTTATTTTCCAATCGAAATTTTAAGAGAAGCGGCCCAATTAGGTATGGCGGGAATGGTAGCCCGGGAAGATATAGGCGGTGCCCAGCTCTCTCGTTTGGATGCAGCACTCATATTTGAACAATTAGCTACTGGTTGTATTACAACGAGTGCTTATCTTTCCATCCATAATATGGTTACTTCATTAGTCGACCGCTACGGTAATGAAGAGATTCGCAAGAAATGGGGGCCAAAATTAACCGCTATGCACGTGATAGCGAGTTATTGTCTTACAGAACCTGAATCCGGATCTGATGCGGCCTCTTTAAAAACCCGTGCAGTAAAAGAGGGTGACTATTATGTTCTTAATGGCGCAAAAGCATTCATATCAGGTGGAAGTGTTAGCGACGTGTATTTATGTATGGTACGGACAGGTGATGAATCCCATCATGGCATCAGCTGTTTGTTAATTGAAAAGAATACTCCTGGACTGACGTTTGGAAAACTGGAGAAGAAATTGGGTTGGCGAAATCAGCCAACTTGTATGCTATATTTTGAAAATTGTCGTGTGCCAATTGCCAATCGTGTTGGTGAAGAAGGGATGGGTTTCAAAATTGCGCTGAATGCTTTAAATGGAGGGCGAGTTAATATTGCTTCCTGCTCATTAGGAGGAGCTCTTGCTTGCCTGCGCATGAGCCAATCCTATATGCATGAGCGCAAGCAGTTTGGTAAACCTTTAACTCAAATGCAAGCCCTTCGTTTTTATTTTGCGGATATGTTAACAGATTATGAAGCAGCAAGGCTGATGGTTTATAGAGCTGCAACAGCAATGGATAATGATGATCCCAATGCGCCAATGTATTGTGCGATGGGCAAGAGGTTGGCTACCGATGTCGCATTTCGTATTAGCGATAAAGCCATGCAATTGCATGGAGGTTATGGCTACCTGCGAGATTATCAAATTGAAAGAATATTTAGAGATTTAAGAGTTCATCAAATTCTTGAAGGGACTAATGAAATCATGCGTGAAATTATAGCGAAAGCAAGTTTGGATGAAGAGTATTTTATAGAGTAATCACAGGGGATTATTGATGAATTTAATTGAACAGGATATAGATAGTAACGGGATCTTAACTTTAACTTTGAACAGACCAGAGAAACTCAATGCTTTAAGCACAGATGTTCTGAGTGCATTAAATGAATTATTCCTTCAAGCGAAATACAATCCAAAAGTGAAGGCATTATTGTTAACAGGGAATGGTAAAGCATTTTGCGCTGGTGCTGACATTAATCGACTGGCTGAATGTAATGCGCAAACTGGTTATGAATTTGCTTGTCAGGGACAAGAAGTTTTTCGACTTTTGGAGACGATGGGGAAACCTTCACTTGCGGCGGTGAATGGTTTTGCTTTTGGTGGCGGATGTGAGTTAGCAATATCTGCAACCCTCAGAATTGCTTCAAATAAGGCGATGTTTGGTCAGCCTGAGGTAAAACTCGGCGTTATTCCCGGATATGGTGGTACACAGCGATTGGCTCGGCTAATTGGCAAAGGGCGAGCGATGGATTTATGTTTGACAGGGCGCTTTATAGATGCTGGCACTGCCTTAAACTGGGGTTTGGTGAGTGAAGTAGTCGAACCAGAGAATTTATTAGCCCAAGGAAAAAATATTCTAAACGGAATATTAAGCATGGCACCTTTAGCAATTGCCAGTGTTATGGAAGTGATTGATCATGGTTATGATTTATCACTGACGGAAGCACTCCATTTGGAAGCAATTCATTTTGCAAAAGTGTGCGCCACGGAAGATAAGAAGGAAGGAGTAGCTGCGTTTCTAGACAAGAGAACTGCAGATTTTAAAGGGGTTTAATTATGACTGAAGAGGTGCTGTTTTCTCAGGAAGGTCAATTGGGATTCATTACTTTAAATCGACCAAAAGCTTTGAATGCTTTAACTTTATCAATGATCATGGCACTGCAAAAGCAATTGTCAATTTGGAAAGAAGACCATTCTATTAAAGCAGTCGTCGTGCAAGCGGTTCCAGGAAATGCTTTTTGTGCAGGCGGTGACATTCGTTGGTTATATAACGCAGGCCGGAGTAAAGACTCTGAGCAAATGCAGTTTTTTTGGCATGAATACAGGTTAAACCATTTTATTCATCATTTTGGTAAACCGTATATTTCTTTACTGGATGGGATCACTATGGGAGGGGGAGTTGGTATTTCCCTGCATGGTAGTCATCCTGTTGCCAGTGAGCGTTTTGTATTTGCAATGCCAGAAACAGGGATTGGTTTTTTTCCTGATATTGGTGCCAGCTATTTATTAAACAGATGCCCAGGGTTTTTAGGAATCTATTTGGGGTTAACCGGAAATAAATTGGGTCCTCATGATGCCAAGAAAGCAGGATTAGTGAAACAGATTGTCTTTGCAGAACAAATGCAATCAATGATTGATGCATTAAAGCAAGAAGATTTATCAGAAGATGCTTTTAATCGTGTCGATCAATGTATTTCTTCTTTTGCCAGTAATGCTATCCCCACCGAGGCAAGTCAAATCAAACCCTTAATTGATGTTTGTTTTTCCAGGCCTACTGTCGAATTAATAAGAGAATCCTTACAAAGCACAGAAGGTGTGTGGGCTCTTGGAGTGGACAATACCTTGCTGCAAAAATCGCCTCTGAGCCTTAAGATCACTCTTGCGCAAATCCAAAAAGCCAAAGGTTTATCTTTAGCAGAATGTTTAAAAATGGATTTCGATCTGGCCAGTCACTTCATGAAAGGCAGTGATTTTTATGAAGGAGTTCGCTCTTTATTGATTAATAAAGATAAAAATCCTCAATGGAAACCATCCAGTTTGGAGCTGGTTACTGACGCCATGGTAGTGAGTTATTTTGAAAGCTCATCTTGCGGGTTGGAATTAATGGTACTTTAGTATGTATTGATTATCTCCCTTAGGGTTGTAACAGAGTTTCAAGGCAGCCTAAGGGAGCAGTTAAAAGTAATCATGCAAATACGCCATCTCCAAAATATCTCCTGCATCTAAAGAGTTTCAAGCTTCTGGTTGTAAGCAGCGGTGATTACTGTACCTATTACAATTATGAGTGAAATAATATTTTAGATTAGACACAAATATCTGCTCACCATTTTCCATAAGAAAAATTCGCTCAGGTTGTAACTCGACGAAATTCGAATCCATTAAAATGGCTTGATAAACGCTTGAGGCATTAACAAATATCCACTTATCCAGGAAAGGTAGAATTTTATTGGGATCATTGGTAAAGAAATTTTGATAGATATCAGTAAACAATTTATTTCTCATTTCATAATTGCTTTTGAAGTAGAAATTACTGCGATCTTGCTTATATTCTACGAAAGGTGGTTTATTGGGATTTTTTTTCATTCCTGCCGAGATGGTTAAGGCAACAACAAGAGCTTTTGCGGGTTCAAATATCAATGGTGTGCCTAACAGATTGGAACCATTATTTTTTGCCAGGTAAGCTTCTAATAATTCAACGGCATCATCTGCTAATGGATCTAAATAACTATTGATGAGAAAGCCGGTGGCCATATTGGTATCCGGATTATAAGTGCAGCTAATATAAGTATTGTAGGTAAATTTATCAGGAGCAAAAGGAGCTACGATTTTTTCAAGAATTTCTTCGTGTACTTGATCGCAGTCTAATTGTTGTGATTCCAGCGAACCGGAGATACGAATAATTTGAGTGGGGTAGTCAATGCTTCTGACATTAGGTTGAAGTAAATTCAAGTGAGTCGATTCACTGGAATAGGATTTAACAAGAGCATTTTTACTTGGTGGAATATTCGTTAGAAAGACATCTCCTTTGTCATTTTCAGGTTGGCTGAATGCACAAACGGGGAGTAAAACCAGTGGAGCAATAAAATGATTGAATCTCATAGCAAACTCCTTTTTAAATTAAATCCTTTAATTTAAAGAACCAGTTTAGCAGGGAACAGAATGGATCAAATTTTAATCATAAGTGCTCGCATGAAAACAGGCCCTAATTTTGAGTATACAGCAATGATTCCAATTGGCTATATCATGGATAAGGAAAGTTTTTTGCAGTGACTAAGGTAGCGCTCTCCTGGTAATAATAGAGCGCTACTAACTGATTGCTAGAGTGTCCTGGATCAGTTCATTTAGGATGACTAAGTTCCAGTGGGATGCAATAATCGTGCTGCTTGAAATTCTTCCTGTTTTGTATTCGGCATTGTTTGTTTTGGTTTTTTATCAAAAAGGTAACTATAATTTTCAGCATTGATAACTTCTTGTTGAGGTTCAACCGTCAGATCTTTTTGAGAGTAGGTTTTTGCAATTTTTCTAATATACTCCATGTCTTCGTCGAGATATAAATCAGATTCAACCTCATCACGCTCAAATTCCAAACGGTAACGGTCATCCAGTTGTGTATTGCGATTGATATGCATGTAGATACCGCCAACGGTTAACGCAGCACACGTAACAGAAGAAAAGGCGGCGGGAATCGCTATTGCTATAATTGGCGATACAAAGAGTACAGGAGGCAGAAACATGCTAATACCGCTTAAAACAATTAATCCAACCAATGCTCCCAGACCAATAAGAGGTACCTTAGTAAAACCAAATAAATTTCTATCAGAGTTCGCATACCATGCTGCTCGCTCTTCATTAGTTGGGCACATGTAGTTTAAACCCGTTCTTTGATAGTCATTAGACCCTATCCAGTAAAAATCTTCCTCAGCATCTATATAGTCGCGTGCTTTTTTACGAGCATAAAACTCTGCACCAACTGCAATTAATGGCATTGCAATCATCATTGCTGGTAATAAGAAGGTCGCCATTGGTACAAAAAAAGCCGTAATCGTAGCCGCAACAGTAAATAGCAAGGTTGCTAGTACCACTGGGCCGAAAGTTGCAGCTACACCCCATGCTATTCCTTGAGCTACTTTATCGTTTGTTCTTAATAAACTGGTTTGTTGGGGTTGGTGGCCTAATAGAAAATAGGGCAAGTTGGAATGCGTTGCAAAAATATCGTTCACCACACCATAAAGAATTCCACTTAAATAGGCAGAAGCACCCACAAATAAAGCAGTTGTGATGGCTGTTAACCAAAAGGGAGCGGTAAAAAAGCTGTAGAGATAAATAATAGAATCATTACAGCAGAAATACCAACACCAATAAATCCATAGCGCAGTAATTTCTGCAACACATCGTCCTGTGGTAATTCTTGACCTAATAACCTGGGATGACGGTACAGTATTCTGTAAAAACCATGTTGTTTTAAATAGTTGACTGTAGAACTCTCTTTATCTTTTGATTCTAATTCAATAATAAATTTATTAACGAGTTGAATGGCTTGGCTTAAATGACTTTCATTACTTAGTTTTAATTGGTAATTTTCTATTAGTTGATAGATTTCATGTTCTCTGGAAAGCTGTTTTTTTTGCATCCTCAAGTAACAAATTCAAAATCTTTATTTGTTGTGTTTCACTGAATGCCTGTTTTCCATATTGTTGCATTGATTTTCTTAATTCTGATTCTGACGTTGACATGTACGGTTTCACAAAAAAACGGCAATTTTATCAATAAAAATCAAATTGATCAATAATTGATTTTTAAGTTTAAAATTTGAGTTAAACGCCTGAACACTATAATGAAATGGATAAACACCAGTGAGACTTTAATTTATAACGAAAAAATTGTTAGTTTTGTACTTTTCCTTTACAATTCACAGCAATTAATTACTTACTTAGAGATTCACATGTCTGATTTTTATCAAGACTTTAATAAAAGGCGAACTTTTGCCATTATTTCTCACCCTGATGCAGGAAAGACCACTGTAACTGAAAAATTATTGCTTTTCGGAGGAGCTATTCAGCTGGCAGGTACGGTTAAAGGCCGTAAAGCAGACCGGCATGCCACTTCCGATTGGATGGAAATGGAAAAAGAAAGAGGGATTTCGATTACTACTTCGGTAATGCAGTTCGTACATAACCAACATGTCATCAATTTGCTTGATACACCAGGCCATGAAGATTTTTCGGAAGATACGTATCGTACTCTGACAGCTGTAGATTCTGCTTTAATGGTCATTGATGTGGCCAAAGGGGTAGAAGAGCGGACTGTAAAATTGATGGAAGTTTGCCGTTTACGTGATACACCTATCATGACTTTTATCAATAAGTTGGACAGGGAAGGGCGAGAGCCTATTGATTTGCTTGATGAAGTGGAGTCTGTTTTGGGCATTCAATGTGCCCCAATTACCTGGCCAGTTGGAATGGGAAAACGCTTCAAAGGAATTTATCACCGCTATCAGGATATTATTTATTTATATCAGCAAGGAAGTAATGCAAAAAAAATAGAGGCTACGCAGATTAAAGGTTTGGATAATCCTCAACTAGATGAATTGATCGGTGACAGCGCAAACGAACTCAGAGAAGAAATTGAATTAGTCAGGGGGGCATCCCACGAGTTTAATTTGCAAGATTATCTCGCAGGCAAAATGACTCCCGTGTATTTCGGTTCAGCAATTAATAATTTTGGCATTAAAGAATTATTGGATGATTTTGTTGAGTATGCGCCGGGTCCCCAACCGCGAGCTACACAGGAGAGGGCTGTTTATCCGAATGAAGAAACCTTTTCCGGCTTTGTTTTTAAAATTCAAGCCAATATGGACCCCAAACACAGAGACCGAATTGCCTTTGTGAGAGTTTGTTCGGGTTCTTATAAGAAGGGAATGAAATTAAGCCACTTGCGTATAGGAAAAGAAGTGCAGATTTCCAATGCATTAACTTTTATGGCAGGCGATCGATCACACACAGAGCTTGCTTTGGCTGGTGATATTATTGGTTTGCATAATCATGGCACCATTCGTATTGGTGATACTTTTACACAGGGTGAGCAATTGAAATTTACTGGAATTCCTAATTTTGCTCCTGAATTGTTTAGGCTTGTCAGGCTGAGAGACCCATTAAAGAGTAAAGCCTTACTCAAAGGATTAATTGAATTATCTGAAGAAGGAGCAACCCAGGTATTTAGGCCATTGAACAGCAATCAGTTAATATTAGGGGCTGTTGGGATATTACAATTTGATGTGGTAGCACATAGACTCAAACATGAATATAAAGTCGATTGTATTTATGAATCAGTCAATGTGACTTGCGCTCGGTGGGTTTATTCTGAAGATGAGAAAGCAATGAGCGAGTTTCGTACCAAAGCGTATGATTATTTGGCTTTGGACGGAGGAGATATGCTTATGTACCTGGCGCCTACTAAAGTGAATTTGACAATGGCAGAGGAACGCTATCCCAAGATTAAGTTCTGCGCTACTCGAGAACATTGATGAACAGGATTTGAATTTTCGCACCCCATTACTGTTCAGTGTTGGGGTGCCGTTAGCTCAATTCTTTATGCAGTACAAGTTGCTTTGAGAGTATGTGGTCCAAAATTAGTGATTTGAACTTTTGCTCCAGATTCCGCGCTTAGTTTTAAAATATCGCCGGAATGGACAGTCACTTTCATGGTGTTTCCTTTAGAGAGCGTAACACCATTAATTTTACCAGCTTTTGCCAGTGCTTCTGCAAAAAGTTCATTGGAGGGATCTTCGCTGGTAATTTTACAATCGGCTGCTACTTCCCAATACAAATAATTAACAAAGACTTGAGGTTCATTAGGTGGAAACTCGTATTCAAGAGTTACTCCAGCCTGGAGCGTGTGAGTCACAGTTGAATAAGTGTTTGAACTAAATGTTGCCACTGCGCATAACAACGTAAAGCCGATTTTTCGTAGCATAGATATATCTCCATTATGAAAAATTAACGGGCTAAGATACATTTATTTTGCTTCGTTGGCAAATTAAAAGGCATTTGCTTGGTTTGAACCGGGTACCCACCCCGTCAGAAATTATTGTTTTTATTTTGAAAGGGTTATATTTCTCCCAGAGCCTTAGCGATTGATTCAGTCATTACTTTGGCATCACCAAAAAGCATATAGGTGTTGTCGTGAAAAAATAAATCGTTTTCTACCCCGGCATAACCAGGAGATAAACTGCGTTTGACGAATAAGACCGTTTTGGCTTTTTCAACTTCCAGGACAGGCATTCCATAGATTGGAGAGGCGGGATCGGTTTTGGCCGCAGGGTTGGTGATGTCGTTTGCACCAATTACGTAAGCCACATCACAGGTAGCAAAATCTCTGTTAATTTCACTTTGTTCAAAGACTCTGTCATAAGGAATATTGGCTTCAGCAAGTAATACGTTCATATGGCCAGGCATGCGTCCAGCAACAGGATGTATTGCAAAACGAACACGAATAGAATGGGATTCCAGAGCATCAACAAGCTCTTTGACTGCATGTTGGGCATGTGCCACTGCCATTCCATATCCAGGAACAATGATGACATCCTTGGCGTTACTTAACAGAAATGCTGCGTCTTCGCCGTTGGCCTGTCTTACATTGCGTAGCTCATTACCGGAATGGGCTTGTTTCGCGTTCCCAGAACTGCTTATTCCACCAAAAATGACATTAAAGATAGAGCGATTCATTCCAACGCACATGATATAACTTAAAATTGCCCCGCTGGCGCCAACCAGAGCGCCTGTGATAACTAACAGATGATTACTCAGCGTGAAACCTATTCCTGCTGCGGCCCAACCTGAGTAGGAGTTCAGCATGGAAATAACGACAGGCATATCAGCTCCACCAATAGGAATAATGAGTAAAATACCAATAAGAAAAGCTAATCCCGCCAACAGGTTAAAGAGAAACAGGTTTTGATTGGTTACAAATAGAATGAGTAAAACCAGGATTGTTAGCCCTATTAGTAAGTTGACATGGTTTTGAGCATAAAATCGAACTGGAATGCCTGATATGATTCCTTGTAATTTTAAAAAGGCAATGACTGAACCTGAAAAAGTAATGGCTCCGATTATTAACCCCAAACTCATTTCAATAAGACTTGCGGTAGCAATCGCTCCAGGTGTGCCGATTTGAAAAGACTCAGGAGATAAAAAGGCGCAGTAGGCTACCAGAACGGCCGCCATACCTACTAGAGAATGAAAAGCGGCAACCAGTTGTGGTATGGCTGTCATGTTAATCTTCAAAGCAATGATAGTTCCTATTATTCCACCCCCTGCTATTAATGCGATTAATAGAATATGATGGTAGGTGGTGGGCATCATCAGGGTGGATCCCACTGCCAGGATCATACCCAGAATACCGAGAAGATTCCCTCTTCTTGAAGTAGCAGGACTTGCCAGTCCTTTTAAAGCCAAGATAAAGCATATTGCTGCCAATAAATAAAACAGTGGAACTATTGAATTCATTACTGATTCCGTCCTTTAAATCATTATTTTTTATACATGCGAAGCATGCGTTGAGTTACTACAAAGCCACCAAAAATATTGATTGAAGTAATAAATATGGCTATGCCGCCTAGCCAGGTGATGCTTCCAATCAATTCACTTCCTGCAGCGATTAAAGCACCAAGTATAATAATACTGGAGATGGCATTGGTGACTGACATTAAGGGTGTATGTAAAGCTGGTGTTACTTTCCAAACTACATAATAGCCTACAAAACAAGCCAGTACGAAAATGGTTAATATCGTAATATAAGGATTACCAAGTGTATGAATCTCAGGCATTTTGTTGCTCCTTTACTTCCTGAAAGGGTAGGTAAGTTCCTTTATGACAAAGAACGGCTTGCTGGATAATCTCATCATCAGGATTTAAGTTAAATTCAGCCGGATTTTTTGCTAAAAGATTTATAAGATGAACCAGATTATTAGAATAAAGGTCACTTGCTGTAGCGGGGACGAGACCTGCCATATTACTCAATCCCACTATAGTAACTTCGCCATGCTTAATGATTTTATCCGCAACACTGAGTTCACAATTTCCACCTCGAGAGGTTGCGAGATCAATAATCACAGAGCCAGGTTTCATTTGCTCGACAGTTTTTTTGTGAAGTAAAACCGGGGCTTGACGTCCGGGTATCAATGCTGTGGAAATGACAATGTCTGCAATTTTTGCATAGTGATCAATGAGCTCAGCCTGAATTTTTTTATATTCTTCACTTGTTTCTGAAGCATATCCACCAGCTGTTTCACTATCTTGTTCCTGCATTACCTCTATGAATTCAGCGCCCAGGCTTTCAACCTGTTCTTTGGCTGCCTTTCTTACGTCAAAGGCATAAACCACAGCGCCCAAACGTTTCGCAGTAGCTATGGCTTGTAAGCCAGCGACTCCTGCGCCAAGAATGAGTACTTTGGCCGGTTGAATCATACCTGCGGCAGTCATCATCATAGGGATGGCTCTATGAAATGTTGCTGCAGCTTCCAAAACTGCTCTGTAACCAGCCAGGTTAGCCTGAGAGGATAGGCTATCCATGCTTTGAGCACGGCTTATCCTGGGAATGAGATTCATTGAAAATAATGTCATTTGCTGATCCAGGCACCACTTAACAAGTGGGCTAAGAGGATTGTTGTCTATGTGGCCAATTATCAGAGAATCTGAAGGTAAGCCATTTAAGTTTTTAGGATCAGGTTCATTAACACATAAAAGAATTTGAGTTTTTTTGAGTAAAGTACTTTTGCTGTCGAAAATTGTTGCACCAGCTTTTTCAAATTCTTCATTGGTAAAATCTGAGCTAAGCCCCGCGTTTTTTTCAATCCCTACGTCATAGCCTAGTTTTATGTATTGTTTGGCCGAGTTGGGAGTAATGGCTACTCGCGTTTCCTGAGCTGATTCCATTAAGGTTGCAATCATCATGGGAAAATCCTTATTACCGTTATTATTCTATCCTATTGTAATTTAGAATAATTTTCTACAGCATAAACTACCAATTTTGGATTTTTAAATTTGAACGAGTGAGGAATTAAAAAAGAAAAGGGCGTAATAAATACGCCCATGGTGTTAGTATGTTATAGACAGCAAGATTGAGTGCAGTCCTGTTCAAAACGGTGGATTCCTCCGGAGTGCTTTTGGCTTCTCAGTCTAGTCTGAGCTTGCTCACCACACTCTCAATCTGGCTTCCAAACTTGTACTGTTGGCTGAACAATGTTTGCCGTCTATGTTTCAATATTAGGCTAATGTTGTCATTAATTCCACTCAATTGCACTTATAAATTGCAAAAATTTTGTTAAACACCCTATCTTAATTGTTATGCTTTCCTACTGAAGAGAGCGCCACTAAAGATCGACGAAAAGGGTTTTCTGGAAGCATAGTGAGCATTTCCGGTTCTTAAGAATATTTGAGTAAAATATATTTTTCCTTTTTCATCTCGAGCTATGCCTATGCCCGTAAGATCATAGTTACCAACAATATTTCTTTTGTGTCCAGGGCTACGTAACCAGTTTTTGACAACATCCTGGGCATTTTTGTAGTTGTAAGCCACGTTTTCAGCTCCTGCATTTGAGTTTTTAATTTGTGTGTGTAACTTATCAATACGCTTATTAAAATATTTGTGGCCGAAAGGTATTGCGTGTTTTGCCATATCCATGGAATGAATTTTTGCTTCCTTTACGATGCGGTTATCCATTTTGAGAGGCGATAAGCCATGCTGTTGTCTGTAATTATTGATGTAAACTAATATTTCATTTTGAATGGCGGTGTCATTCATCGTGTTTTTGGGTTGTGGGGCAGCATAAGCAGGGAAGAGAAAACAATGTACAAGTATACCTAATAAGGTTATTGATTTAATTTTTATCAGATTCATAGGAAATCCTCATAATTTATTATTAAGAATAAAGGAATTATTTTGATCTGAATGGTTACTAAAAAACATGCTTTTGTCCAGTAGTTGCGAGAACTAAAAATCTACTGAAAGTATATTATTTGATTTTCTTGGGTTTAATTTTTATATTATGGTGTGGTTTTCGTAGGACTTCGTACACTATACTTTCAATCCATGCGTTTAAATATCGCTGCATTCGATGTAATGAAATCTGACCATTATAGCTACTTTTGGATTTATATTTTTTTACTTAGTTTTTCAATAGCTTCATCAATTTCTTCAACTTCACCAGAATAATGGTAATAAATACGGTTTTTGCTGCAATCGATGATCCCTAGTTGTTCTTTAGGCTGGTTATCAAATTGTTTAAAGATCCAGAAAATGGCTTGAGAATTATCATTTTTTATTTCTTTTAACAGATCAATCATCCTGTTTTCTTCAATTTCAGAATGTGTACAAACCAGGCCTGTTGAAGAAAGAGTAATTTTATAGGCGAAGTGTTTTTCTTTCATGATGATACTCCATTTAATTCATCATCTTAAAAACCATTGTAAAAACAAACTATAAAGCTTAACTGATTAAATTATAGTCTCTAATAAATAAGAAGGATAAAAAATTATAAACGGATTAATGCAGAAAAGAATCGAACGATTGATGAATACCAAAAAAAGTATAAAAAGACACCAATAACAGAGAATAAAGGGTAATGTATGTTAAGACTCTATGAGAATTTCAATGTACTATAATTTTAAAGAGTGAACATTAATTTATGGGCATTGGATAAAATGACTTCATCTAAGCATTACAAGGAAAGTATGACATTGCTGGTTGAGGGATCTCTAAGAGCAATTCCGCTCAATATCATTTTGGCTACATTGCTTGCCATTGACCTTGTTTATAATAATGTGCCTGCATTAATAATAGAGGCATGGATTTTTGGTATTGTCTTTATAAGCATGGTAAGAAGTCTTTTCTGTTGGAAAATAATTAAGTGGGGAGTGGAACAAAATAAAATACAATCCACTTTACTCAAGTTTTTTTTTCTTACTTTTGTCATGGGCAGTATATGGGGCACGTGTTACTTCATTACCCTACCTTATTTAAATGACCTTCATGAATTCATTATTATTTTGGTATTTGGCGGAATGTGCGCAGGCGCAATTGCTTCTCTCTCTGTTTATTTGCCAGCTTATTACGCCTATGTTTTTCCAATGCTTATACCAGTCATTATTTATAATTATGCCTTGTTAGATCTCGATAGAACGATTTTAGCAACCATGTTTCTGATTTTTATTGCTATGCTTATTATTTCTGCAAGGATTAATAATAGATTACTCAATCAAAATTTTCGATTGTTCAATGAAAAAGAACTATTAATTAGTGAATTGAAAGTGATGACAATAACTGATTCTTTGACAGGGTTATACAACAGGAGATATTTTGACACCCTATTCCCTCAGGAGTTTAATCGAGCAAGACGTAATCAGTATTTTTTAAGCCTGGTTTCAATAGATGCAGATAATTTTAAATTAATCAATGATAATTTGGGCCATCCCTTTGGCGATAAAGTCCTGATTAGCATCGCTGATTTATTAAAAAAAATATTTCGTCGTTCAAACGATATACTGTTTCGGCTTGGGGGAGATGAATTTGCAATAATTATCGCTAATCAGCCGATTAAAGACACAATATCTATTTGTCAAGCAATTAAAAATCCTTTTAAAACAGAAAATAATTATGGTTCAAACGAACAATTACTCATGAGTCATGTCACTTTAAGCATTGGGATTGTTTATATTCATTTTGAAAGTTCAGCCAGTGTAGAACACGCAATTATTGTAGCGGACAAGGCATTATATCAAGCTAAAAAAAATGGAAAAAACCAAATTGTAGTAAAAAAACTACTTTAATTGGGCGACATCCTGGAAGCAGCGTAGTGCGTTAATGGATTATAAATTGACAGTAAATCCTAATAAAATTCCATGTAAAACCGGGATATTTGAAACACTGCCAGTTTTTGAGTTCACATTTAATTTGACGTTAGGATCGTTACCAAAAACGCCCTGATACAGCAAACTCAAACTGGCTAAAGCAGTGATAGGATAACCAAAACCGGCTTGAATTTCTCCGGCTAATTGTGAAATTTCATTGATGGGGTAGAGATCAACTTGCCATGATCTGTAAGCCACACCACCCTTTAGTTGAGCAAAAAAAGAACTTCCAAATAAGGGGTCACTTTTGGCGGTAACTAGTAAGTCCAGCATGGGGCTAAGATTGGTTTCTACTGGTAGCCAGCCAAGGACTGATAGGGTTTCTCGGGGAATATTCAAGCGCATTTTATTGCCATTTTGAACCCCAAGCTCTAATCCCAGAGCTATATCTCCACTAAGCATTAGTTCATTAGCCAGAGCCAATCGACCTAAAGCGGTTTTGCCATCTTTTGAGTACATGTGCTGGTATCTGCCACTTCCAAAGCTGGCAATAATTGTCCATGGTTGGTCTTGAGAGGTGGGCTCAGGATAGTAACCATCAGCAAATACGTTGATTGATAATAAAATTCCTATTGCAATTAGTTGTAATTTCATTTTCATCTTTCATATCCCTGATTGAATTGGTTGGTTCTGAAAGCAGTTTTACCAAAAGAATCTTATATGAGCCAGCTGTAGTCTTTACACAATGGATATAATTTACTGCTTTATGCAATTCAATGAAAGCGGCAATTATAGCCTTATACCCTGTGAAGGATAACCAGGAATTGTAATTTGGCGGAGAGAGAGGGATTCGAACCCTCGATACGTTGCCGTATACACACTTTCCAGGCGTGCGCCTTCGACCGCTCGGCCATCTCTCCAACCGGGCAAGCTTATACTTGTCGGCAAATAAAAGCAAGACTGCGGTAACTATTAAAGAGGTTTTCCATCACATAAAGCAATATATTCTATTTCTTTATGATAATAAATTGTATCGCTTTATTTGAGTTTTAATTCAATGTATTCGTTACTTCAATGTTCAATTAGTATTGATTGTGTGCAAAATAAAGTGTATTATTCCTCAATTTTTTAGGAGTAAGATTAATGACATTGCAACATTCCATACAAAAAGGGGTATCTGATTTTAGTTTTATTATTGGCACAGGGTTAAAGTATGGTGGTGCTGGTGGACTTTTAGTGATGGCTGTTGTAGGCACAGTTGCTATTGATCTTGTCTTGCTTGCTGCTGCAGAAAGAAATCATAACAGTTTTTTGACTGGATTTGTGTTAGGCTCGATGTTTTCCAGAGGTAATTTGGATCCAGTTCCACTTTTGATCGCCTCTCCTATCACATCCGCTGTTGCTGTTGTGTTATCTGTTGCCTTGGGTGTTCCTGGCGTTGGTCTTGCGATACTGGCTGGATGGGCTTTGGCTGGCACTTTATTGGCTGTAGGTATGGGGTTGGAAGCGCTTGCCAAATCCATTGATCCTGAACCGTCATCTGAGTCAGATTATAGTTCTTGTTTGTGCTTTAACTAAGAGAGCCAAGAGGGGAGATCAGATTCTTTTCCCCTCTCAAAACAGTTTATCAGAAAATTATTTTTATAAATATTGTATATACTATATAGTAATAATGGTTCATTAAATCTTAGGATTGAATCATGTACTTACGTTTATTCGCTCTATCTGCATTGTGTTTAGTGACTTGTCCAGCTTGGTCTTTTACCTGTATCTATACCTTGGTTAAAGACAATTGTTGGACTGATTATGATGTTACTGTCGATGTCATTGAAGATTCTACCTCAAAAACGTTGTTGACGGTTACAGCTCCCAAAGGAAAATCATGGGCTAGAGGTACTTTCAATTGTGAGGCTGCCGAGGGGTTGAGATATGTCGCTCAATTTTCACCTGTCTTTTGGCAAAATGACGTCGGCAAAACCTATCCAGCATTAAGAAATTGGTATTTACCTGCAAAAGTTAATCCTGGGGATTTGGCCTGGACTATACCTGTTTGTTTTCCAGCTGATTTTGCTCAAGTACCCTTTCCACCTAATGTAGCAGGGAACTGTAAATGTGACTTCAAGAGTATTCCTGATCCTAAGCTTTAATTTATTTATTATTTGAACGCAATTTTATACTGTTTATAGCTAATGCATAGCGGGGCATAGCCAGAAAGAAGATCTTTGTGTATGATTTTGTGCTTATTTTGAGATGGAGCGAGCGATTGATTACAATAAGAAACAAAATCGGACAAATGTTGATTATGGGATTTCATGGTTCCGAACTGCATGATAACAGTCCAGTTGCTCAATGGTTATCTAATGATGGCCTTGGAGGAGTTTTATTATTTGACAAAGATCTTGCAACAGGGATATACGGCAAGAATTTAAAGAATCAGAGTCAGATAAGGCAATTGATTCGACAGCTTAATCGTTATGCATCAATGATTTCAGGAGGCAATGACGATCTGCCTTTATTTACTGCGATTGATTATGAAGGTGGAATGGTTGACAGATTAAGCAAAATAGAGGGTTGTACTCCTACCATGAAAGCCAGGGAACTTGCGAAATTGTCTAGTGATGATTTTGATGAAGAAGTCACCCAAATGGCTATGACATTGAAATCATTAGGGTTTAATTTAAATTTTGCCCCGGTTGTTGATTTAAATTTAAATGATTGTGCCGGAATTATTGGAAACTTGGGGAGAAGTTTTTCTACCAATCCAGAGGTCATTATTCGTTTGGCCAGACAGTTTGTTGATGTTTTTAGTCGTTATGGTATTGTTTGTGCCTATAAACATTTCCCTGGCCATGGCAGCGCTAACGGAGATACACATGAGGGTTTTGTAGATGTTACAGATACCTTTCAAACAGATGAACTAATGCCTTATCAGAGTTTATTAAAAGACCTTACTAATCCAGTAATGGTAATGACAGCACATGTCATCAATAAACATTTGGATAGTAAAGGGTTACCAGCTACTCTGTCCTACGATATTTTAACGTTATTGTTACGCCAAAGTATAGGTTATGACGGAGTCATTATCAGCGATGATTTACAAATGCACGCGATTGCAAATCACTATTCATTAGATGAGGCTCTTTGTCTTACCATCAATGCCGGGGCTGATATGGTCATATTTGCCAATCAGCTTGGAACTATTACTGCTCCGGAAGTTATAGATGTGATTGAGAAACTGGTGATTGACAAGCAAATTCCTTCTCAACGTATTGACGAGGCGTATAGAAGGATAGTACGTCTAAAACAGCAAGTTATATGCAGTGAATTGATCAATACGTAATGTTCATGTCAGGTGGCAACTGTCGGATTTATGAAACATCTGGTTACCACAAAAATCTCACCCATCTGGAGAGGCGCGTTCTTCTTTTCAGCATCAACAGACACAGTTGTTTGAGATCGGGTTTAAGGAATTTAACCAGCATCAGTATGGTGTGTTCTGTGAAGAATATAATTGACTCAATTTATTTATCCTATTGACTAGAAGAAAAATCGTGTTACAATATGTACTCTAAATGAACAGTTTTAGCTATGGGTGATGGCTTTTATGTCAATTCAATCATTATATCATTACAATTCCTCATTATTTCACTCCATATACCAAGCCATCTGTTGTTGCTGCTAATCATACTTTGCCTAAATAAATAATTAATTAATGTTTTAAGGATTCAGCTATGTGTGCAGCACACCACCAAAAAAATAAATATATTTTTAGTACTCCACTAATTTACGCATTGATGATTGGGCTTGGGATACTAAGTGGATTATCCGATTTACCTTTCTTAAAGGAAACAGGGCTTTTAATTTCTGATTTATTTATTAAATTGTTCAAGTGCATTAGTTTACCAATTATTTCCTTATCGATTATTGTAACGCTGGCAAATTATCAAACAGATAGTTTGATGAAGAGTGTATGGCAAAGAACAATTAAATATACTTTTGCAACCACTCTGGTTGCTGCATTAATCAGTTGTTTTTTATATATTTTGATTAATCCAAGTACTGTTCAAGTCAATTTGGACGCAGCCAACCCAAAATCTACCAGCAGTCTGGGGTATCTTGGGTATTTGAGTAATATGATACCGACTAATTTATTATCTCCATTCCTGGAGCAACAGGTTATGGGGGTATTGTTGCTTAGTATTGTTATAGGTTTTGCTGTTCGTCAAATACCGGAGGCAGAGCCCCGAGAAACTATTATTCGATTTTTCCGTGGTGCTCACGGTATGTTTTTAGTGATGACCCGATGGATAATTAAATTAATACCTTTAGGATTATTCGGTTTTATTACTTCGACTGTAATTCAGTTGCGATCAGGGATGGATATTAGGGGGATTGGTCAATACTTGATGATTATCGTTTTGGCTAATTTGATACAAGGATTAGTCATTCTGCCTTTATGGCTTAAATCAAATGGCATTAAACCCTTCTCTTCGATGCGGGCAATGTTACCTGCGTTATCCGTCGCTTTTTTTTCCAAATCTTCTGTTGGAACTTTGCCTGTTACAATGAATACGGTAGAGACTAATTTAAAGGTTAATCCTCAAGTGAGCCGTTTTGTTTTACCATTGTGCACAAGTATTAATATGAATGGATGCGCAGCATTTATTTTTGCCACAGTCATTTATCTTATGCAAAGCCATGGCATTCAAGTATCTTATGCTACTATGGGAATATGGGTTTTAGTATCAACTATTGCGGCAATAGGGAATGCCGGGGTTCCTATGGGCTGCTTTTTCTTGAGCGTTAGTTTACTCTCCAGTATGAATGTGCCTATCACCCTAATGGGAGTTATTCTACCCTTCTATGGTTTGATTGATATGTTGGAAACTGCCTTAAACGTATGGTCCGATGCTTGTGTGACCAAGGTTGTTAATGATAAAGCAGAAGGTAGTTATGGAGTGGTGGGTTTAAAATCAAAGGATCGTTCACTATTAAATGCAGAGTTAGGTTAAAGCCAGTAAATCTTCAAGTGCAAATGACTATAACTCACATATAAGTCTCCAGAAAATATATTGGAGACTTATATCTATGAAATCAGATTGTAATTTGTAAGAGATCAGTCCCCTACCTGAACTCAAATCCGACCGTTAGCGGATATTTAAAGATGAGGGCACTAACCTGTAATTTGAACTATTGCTGAGAACTCTCTTTGCAGAATTGGCTTGATTAATCAATTAACAATTTCTCACAAATTGAAAAATACATATTTTCAAGCGTATTCAAATCCTTTAGAGAAGTACATTCGTTAACCTGATGAATGGTAGCATTTACCAGTCCCAGTTCTATGACTTCAACCCCATAAGGTGCTATAAAACGCCCATCTGAAGTCCCACCACTTGTTGAAAGCTCAGGGAGAGTCCCAGTATGTTCAAGCACTGCTTGTTTGCAGCTTTCCAGCAATATGCCTTTATTTGTTAAGAATGGTTCGCCATTTAATCGCCATTCTATAACGGGGTTAAGATTTTGACGTTTAAAGGCGTTAAGTACTTTCGTTTTTAATGATTCGTCTGTTTGCTCTGTCGAATATCTAAAGTTCAAATGCAGATTTAATTCGCCTGGGATAATATTACCCGCATGCCCTCCACAATGGATATAAGTTATTTGCATTGATGTGGGAGGGAAATAGGCATTGCCATTATCCCATTGTATTGAAGTTAGCTCAGCTAATACAGGGCTAATTCTATGAATTGGATTGTCAGCCAAATGCGGATAGGCAACATGTCCTTGTTTTCCACTCAGATGTATTTTGGCACTTAATGATCCACGTCTTCCAATCTTGATGACATCACCTGCTTTCAAGCTGCTTGAAGGTTCACCTACTATGCAATAATCAATAACAATCCCTTGCTGATCCAGTTTCTGCATCACATAGGGTGTACCCAAATTAAATTCATCGCCTTCCTCACCACTGGTGATCAGGAATCCTAGTCTGCCAGGAAAGGAAGGATAAGTTTTAATAAATCTCCTGGCCATATGCAACATACAGGCCAGGCTGCCTTTCATGTCAGCAACTCCACGACCATAGAGTACGCCATTTTTTTCTTCGAGAAAGAAAGGATCAGTATCCCATTTTGATAATTCACCAACAGGAACGACATCGGTATGGCCTGCGAATACCAATAAAGGCCCAATTTTTCCATAGCAGGCAAAGAAATTGGATACGGGTCCATTATCCATTTGTTGACAAGTAAATCCCAATTGTTCCAGAAATTGAATCATGTATTTTTGGCAGCCAGCATCTTCTGGTGTAATGGAAGGAAAAGCAATGAGGTGAGTCAGAATTTCTTTAATATCAGTCATCTTAATTGGCTCTTAGTAAATCATTAATGCTTACTTTCGCACGAGTTTTTTCATCAACTTGTTTCACAATGACAGCACAATATAAACTGTGGCTTCCATCATGACTTGGCAAATTACCTGCAACAACTACTGAGCCAGCCGGAATTCTGCCATAACTTATTTCGCCGGTGATTCGATTGTAGATTTTAGTACTTTGACCTAAAAATACTCCCATCGATATGACGGAGTTTTTTTCTACGATAACCCCTTCCACGATTTCAGAACGAGCACCAATAAAACAATTGTCTTCAATGATGGTTGGGTTGGCTTGCAATGGTTCTAAAACACCCCCTATCCCTGCGCCACCAGATAAATGAACATTCTTGCCTATTTGGGCACAAGAACCAACAGTTGCCCAGGTATCAACCATTACTCCTTCATCAATATAGGCGCCTATATTGACATAAGAAGGCATTAAAACAGTATTTTTGGCAATATATGCTCCACGTCGCACCATGGCATGAGGAACAACTCTTACCCCTGATTGTTGAAATTGCTCATTACTACAATCCGAATATTTTAGCGGTATTTTATCGTAAAACTTGCAAAAACCCGCATCTATGATTTGATTTGGGAAAAGTTTAAAGGATAAAAGAACGGCCTTTTTAAGCCATTGATGAACTGTCCATTCACCATTTATTTTTTCAGCGACTCTGAATTGGCCATTATCAAGACCACTGAGAACTTCATTAATGGCATTGATCAAATCTGAGGAGGCTGTGTTGAGCGATAAATTTTGACGGTTTTCAAAGGCTTGTTCAATTAGAGTTTGAAGTGAGTTCATGTTTTATTCCTGTAAAGAGGCTATTAAATTATCTTTTATTGCCCATTGTTCATTTAACCATTCTTTGAATGCATTTTGTGCCTGAAAATCGTTGATAAGATTTGCTGACGTAAATTGTGCTGGGATAGGGAGTTGACGAATAATGATTTTAACTTTTTTGACTCGTTTGCAAAGAAAATCCCAAAGAGAATGTTTTTTTTCTGCATAAACGATAGTGACGTCAATCAGGCTTTTTATCTGTTGTCCCATGGAATTAATGATAAAACTAATACCGCCTGCTTTGGGTTTCAATAAATAATTATAAGGGGATTGTTGCTGTTCTTTTTTTACTTTAGTAAAACGGGTTCCTTCTACAAAATTCATAATAGAAGCTGGGGTTCTCTTGAAAGTTTCTATGGCTTTACGAGTTGAAATTAAATCTTTTCCTTGTTTATGAGGATTTTTAGCCAAATACTCTTTACTATAGCGCTTCATAAACGGACAACCCATAGCCCACCAGGAAAAACCAAGTAGAGGAATCCACTTTAACTGATCTTTGATAAAAAATTTTAAAACGGGTATTTTTCTGTTAAACAAACGTTGAAGAATAACAATATCTAACCAGCTTTGGTGATTGGCAACGACTAAATACCAATCTTTAGGAGTTAAATCATTTAACCCGGAGATTTCCCAATGTATTTTTTGGGCTTTATCCACATAAAGGTTATTTATTCCACACCAAAAGGTAGCAATCTTATCAACACAACGAGTGCAAAGGGATTGCCAGCTTTTATTAGGAAATAATTTTAATAATCCAACAAATAATATGGGGATAAAACAAAGAGTTGTGGACACGATCAAGGCGAAAATAGCTCCAATCGCATGGAGTTGACCACCATTTTGTTTATTTTTTTGCATGAAATACTTCTCCTATACACATCTGTCCTGGTTCTTTTTAACAGTCAGAACCAGGATTTACATCTTTTAACTTAAAGCATGCTCCAGATCGGCACGCAGATCATCAATGTGTTCAATACCCACAGATAATCTTATGAAGCCGTCTTCTATGCCTAAAGCTTTGCGTTGTTCGACTGGAATAGAGGCATGGGTCATAATTGCGGGGTGCTCAATTAAACTTTCTACACCTCCCAGGCTTTCTGCCAAAGTAAATAATTCACAACGGGCTAAAAATCGCTTGGCATCTTCAAGATTACCTTTAAGTACCATGGATATCATACCACCAAAATCGTTCATCTGTTCCTTGGCAAGAGAGTATTGCGGATGGCTTTTTAATCCAGGGTAAATGACTTTTTCTATCTTGGGATGAGTGCTAAGCCAGTTAGCCAGATGGTTCGCGTTTTCGCAGTGTCTTTGCATGCGAAGAGATAATGTTTTTAAGCTTCTCAGAACCAGGAAACTGTCGAAAGGACCAGCTACAGCGCCGCATGAGTTTTGCAAAAAAGCAATTTTATCAGACAACGCCGGGTTGTCACCGACTACAACGACACCACTGACTACATCAGAATGTCCGTTCAGATATTTGGTTGCTGAATGTAGAACAATGTCAAATCCGAGCTCAAGAGGGCGTTGAATCCAGGGCGTTGCAAAGGTGTTATCAGCTACTGTAATCAAATTATGTTTTTTTGCAATAGCCGCGATTTTTCGTAAATTAGCTAGTTTTAGCATGGGATTGGAAGGGGTTTCCAACCATAGTAATTTGGTTTTCGGAGTTATTGCGGCTTCAACATTTTCTGGTTCTGACATATCAATAAAAGAAAAGGATAAATTGGAAGTTCGTGTTTTTACTTTATCAAAGAGCCGGAAAGTTCCTCCATAAAGATCATCCATGGCAAGAACGTGATCTCCGGAATCTAACAAATCAATAACCGTATTGATGGCGGCCATACCCGAAGCAAAAGCAAATCCTTTTTGGCCAGACTCAAGACTTGCTATGCAATCCTCATAGGCTTTTCTGGTGGGGTTTTGGGTACGTGAATATTCATAGCCAAGATGTTCCCCAGGAGCAATTTGCTTATAAGTGGAGGTAGCATAAATAGGAGTCATCACTGCCCCCGTACTTTGGCATGGTTCTTGTCCAGCATGAATTGCGCGTGTATCGAAATGAGTTTTATTCATTTTTTATTCCCATAAAAATATTTAAATTCAAAGAAATACCAATAGGCGACCAAGGGTTTGATTAAAAATTATACTTTTGGATCTTTTTTTTGCTAAAGTTCATAGTATAAATGCCGATATTTTTATAGAGTCATTCTAGAGAGGGATGCATGCGTAGGCAAGAAATCAATTATGAAAAAGTTGCCAAGGCCGCAGAAAAAATAAAAAAAAGAGGCATAGAGCCGTCTGTAAATGAGATTCGTGACGAACTTGGGTTAGTTGGGAACCATCCGCAATTGTCAATTTTGTTGGAGGAGTGGTATCACAATCAACCAGAATTTAAACGAAAAAGCAACACACCTTTGACTGAGAATATTAATTTAAATCCCGATGAAATTCGCGAAAAAAATGTTGAACTTGAAAAATCAATTTCGCTGTTACGGGCAACACTCGAATCCACTGCAGATGGCATTATGATGGTTAATGGGCATGGGGCTGTTGTAGATTGGAATCAAAAGTTTGTAGAAATGTGGCGAATTCCTTCTTATATGATGGAGTCGGGAAAAGAAAGTATCAGTTTTGAATACATACTTGAACAACTTATTGATCCACAATCTTTGATTGCTGATGTGCAATATCTTTATCAAAATCCTGAGTGGCAAGGTGAATTACCTGAACTTCATTTCAAAGACGGTCGGATTTATGAGCGCTTTACTCAGCCACAGCGTGTGGGCTCACAAATTGTGGGACGAGTATATAGTTTCCGTGATGTTACTCAAAAAAGGATGGCTCTCGATGAGTTGAGAATACGTGAACGTGCCATTGAAGCCAGTACACATGGCGTGGTGATTATTGATGTAACAAAAAATGAGAACAAAGTCATTTATGTCAATCGAGCTTTCGAAAGAATCACAGGATATGTGGAGCAATATGCTTTAGGGAAGGGGCTGCTTACCTTGCTGGGTTCAAATTTGGAGGAGGTAAACCATAAACGAATTGAATTGGCGATTAGGGAAAGTAAAGAAGAAACCATTGAAATGGAAAGCATAAAACGAAATGGAGAGTTCTATTGGTGTGAAATCAGCGTTGCTCCTGTTAAGGATTCTTTTGGCTATGTAAAACATTACATTTGCATTTTAAATGATGTGACTCAACGGCGTGATATGGAAGATCAATTGCTGTTGCAAGCAACTTATGATTCCCTGACTAATTTACCAAACCGTGTCTTACTGATGGATAGAGTGGAGCAAGCCATTCTACAGGCAAGAAAGAACAAGACAATTTTGGCGTTTTTATTTTTGGATTTAGATCGGTTTAAATTGACTAATGATACTTTAGGACACAGCATGGGGGATAAATTATTGCAAGCCATTGCCAATCGATTACTCATTGTTACAGAGGATTTTGATACGGTTGCCAGATTGGGGGGAGATGAGTTTGTGATATTACTCACAGACATAGACAATATGCTGGAAGCTGAAACAATTGCACAAAATATTTTAAAAGCTATAGAAAAACCTATTCAAATAGATCAACATAGCTTGAAAATTACAGGTAGTTTGGGAATCAGCTTTTATCCCAGAGATGGTGATGATTACGAATCTCTGATGAAAAGTGCTGATTTGTCCATGTATCATGCAAAAGATACTGGAAGAAATAACTATCGTGTCTATGAACCTGAAATGAATAGGCGAGTCATTAATCATATGCAATTAGACAATGCGTTAAGGGATGCTTTAAAAAATGATGAATTATTTCTGGTTTATCAACCATTGATTGATTTAAAGCAATCCAGAGTAGTTGGATTCGAGGCGTTAATGCGATGGCACAGCAAGATATTGGGACTTGTTAGCCCGGCAGATTTTATACCCATGGCAGAAGAAAATGGCATGATTTTGGAAATGGGTGAATGGGCAATGAAGCAAGCCTGTATGCAAGTAAAAGAATGGCATAAGGCTGGCTTTAAAAATTTAAGTATTGCAGTGAATCTTTCTGGAAGGCAGTTTCGACAAAAAAACTTGCCGGAGGTTGTTTCGCGAGTATTAAAAAGCACTGGTTTGCAATCGAGGTTTTTGGAGCTTGAATTGACTGAAAGCTTGTTGATAGAAGACATAGATCACGTTGTAGATACCATGTATGCATTGAAGGACATGGGAACCAAATTAGTCATTGATGACTTTGGTACAGGATATTCAAGTTTGTCTTATTTAAAACAATTTCCCGTAGATAAACTGAAAATTGATCGTTCGTTTATTTCTGAAATGGTAAGCAATCAGAATGACGCGGCTATTGCCAAAGCGATTATTAACCTGGGCCACAGTTTAAATCTTCAGGTTCTTGCGGAGGGTGTTGAAAATGAATTTCAAAGAGACTTTATAACATCTCATGGATGTGACTATGCTCAAGGATATTTTTTTAAGGCTCCTGATACTCCCGAAAATATATTAGAATTTTTAAAGAATTTATCTGAATCGAAAATAAAATAATCACTAATTCCTTAAGTGATGAACTCCTGCCTACTCTCAAAACTCAAATCCCACCATAAATCTCTTCAAATCGGTATGGTTTTTGCAAGAAACGGTTAAGTTAATCGAGTAGTTTCTGTTGGCTTTGTTTATTTTATCTTTCATGCTGTTTACATGAAGGGCAAGTATATTGAACAACTCAAAAAGACAGGTTGAGCCTGAGACTTACTTTTATTCGAGAAATATATTGATTGAATTTGTGTATTTTTTAAGGAGATTCGGAATAGATGTAGTGAAGATATAAAATGGGTTGGGAGGATAAATGAAGCACATTACCATAATTGGGGCCGGGTTAGCGGGAACTTTGTGTGGTTTATATCTTGCTAGAAGAGGCTATCAAGTAGAGTTGTTTGAATCAAGACCAGACATTCGTAATAGTCCCACTGATTATGGTCGCTCAATTAATCTTGCTTTGTCGTGCAGAGGAATTACTGCTTTAAAAGCAATGAACCTATTGAGTGAAGTAAATAAAATCATGGTTCCAATGCGGGCAAGAGCTATTCACGAGGCCAATGGTGAAGTTCATTATCAACCATTTGGACGCCATATTGATGAATATATCAATGCTATTTCTCGTTCTGATCTTAATGCCTTGCTTTTAAATAAAGCGGAATTATATCCTAACATTAAATTACACTTTAATATGAAATTGCACTCTCTTGATGTTCATAATAAAAAAATTAAATTTGAAAATAAAAATGGTGATTTTGATGAAATTTCATATCATAGACTAATTGGCGCGGATGGCGCACCATCTCATGTAAGAGAAATGTTGAAAAATGAGGGGATAGTTAGCGCAAGCAGAGATTTTTTATCTCATGGGTACAAGGAACTTTCAATTAGCAAAAAACATACAACAGGGATGGCCAGGGAGCATTTGCATTTATGGCCACGTGATTCATTTATGCTATTAGGTAACCCTAATCCTGATGATTCAATTACAGGTTCTTTATTTTTAGCTAATGAAGGGAAAGACAGTTTTACTGAACTGAATAATGAAGAAAAATTACATTTATTTTTTAAAAAGCAGTTCCCTGATGCCTACGCAGCTATGCCAAATTTGGTTCAGGAATTTTTTGGTAATCCTACTGGACATTTGAGTACTATCAAATGCTCACCCTGGTACTATAAAGATGAATGTTTATTAATAGGTGATGCAGCACATGGGATAATTCCATTCTTTGGGCAAGGAATGAATAGCGCATTTGAAGATTGTCGTATTCTTGATGAATTGTTGGATGAATACGAAGATGATTGGTCGCGAGTGATTCCTGTTTTTTATGAACAAAGAAAAGTGAATACTGATGCCATAGCAAAAATGTCTATGGGTAATTATCATGAGATTCATTCCGACATTAGAAATCCAAAGTTTATTTTACAAAAGCAAATTGAACGGGAGCTCATGTTACGATATCCGGAACATTATGTTTCCATGCATGTTTTGGTTATGTTTACCAATACCCCGTATTCCAAGGCGATGGCAATAGGTGAGTTGCAATCTAGCCTTCTAGAGAAAATTTGTTTTCCAATAACTGATATTAAGGAGTTAAATTGGCAAGAAGTAGAGAAATTACTTGGTAAATATGACAAAAAATTGGCGAAAATTATTTGATTTAATCTAGCCCCTTCATTTTAAATGAAATTTTTAGTCAAAGTTTTGTCAGAGAAGATGAATTCAGGGACATTTTTTTGTCGCTACCTGAGGTTTATTAGCGCAAATAATAAAAAACAACCCATATTTTGTTAAATTTATGTACTTTTTGATAAAAAAGATGGCACATCTTCTGCAGTATAAACTTGTCAAAATCAAGTTTATATGGAGTCTGTTATGAAAACTGTTCAAGCCTATATTGATTCAAAACAACATGAGTTCATGAATCATCCTTTCTTCAATATTTTAGAGGAATTAAATAGTATAGAAGAAATCAGTTATTTTGTTCCGGAATTAACATTTTGGGCAATGACTTTTCAAGATATACTGCGAATTAATGAAGAAAGAGTAACTGATCCTTATTTAAAGAAAGTAGCTCGACATCACAGATTAGAAGATGCAGGACACGAAAAATGGTTTTTAAGTGATAAAAAATACATGGGTGAAATATGTGATAACAAGGCCTGTGATCGCGATGATGTTGCCTGGCTATACAGTAAGGATTCTCAATTGGTACGTGATGCTGCCTATTCTATTATGTCTGAAATTTATAAGATAGAGGATGAAAATCTGAATATTGTCTTGCTGCTGACCTTGGAATCATCAGGACATGTATTTTTTGAGAAAGTTGTAAAACAAGTTAAAAAGACGGGTGAAGATAAAAATCTGAAATACTTCTCAAGTTCTCATCTTGAAGTAGAATTAGCACATGCTTTATTTGAAGAGGAAATGGAAAGAAAAGTATATTCCAGAAGATTACCAATTAGCACTCGCAGAGAAGCACTAAGAATGGTAGATCGTTGCTATGATGCATTTAGCAAGATGTTTGATGGATTAATTCTTGCTTGCAATAAGAGATTGGAATTGGCAAAAGAAAGGAATCAACATGTCACAAAATCATTGGAGCTTAGAGAAAATCAAGCAGTATAAGGAAGATACCGGACAAGCGTTGCTCAGTGATGAGCAATCGCTTGTTTTATTTGGTCAGGATTTTGGCAAGCTCATTCAATCAAAGCCCATAGCCGTGTCCGTTCCTCAAAGTATAGAGTCATTACAATCGTTAATTCTATTCGCCAATCAATATCGCTTACCAGTGACTATTCGCGGTAATGGTTTAAGTCAAGGTGGCCAAGCATTACCCATTCCTGGTGGATTAACAATTTCTATGCGGTCTTTCAATAAACCGCTTGATTTGAGTGAAGATATCATTTGGGTTGAAGCCAATACCAGCTGGAAGAATCTGCTTGAAAAATCATTACTGAAAAATAAAGCCCCCTATGTACTGCCTTATAACTGTAATTTGTCGGTTGGCGGTGTTTTATCTGCAGGTGGAATAGGAGCTTCTTCTTTTAAATACGGTGTTATTAATGCTTATGTTTCAGCATTGGAAGTGATTGATGGCATGGGGAGAAAGCAAATTGTTGAAAAAAACTCACCGCTATTTCAAGCCTGCCTTTCAGGGCAAGGTCGATTTGGTGTCATTACCAAAGCATGTATTCAGCTACGACCAGTGCAACCTCGCGTCAAAACTTTTTTTCTGGTTTATGCTGATCAGAATCAATGGTTTGAAGATATTTATAAAATACAGGGTAAAGTAGATTATATGGAGTTATTTTGCTCTCCTTCAATTCAGGGAGCTCAATTGAAAGAAGGGAAACGTGTTCCTATAGCTCATTGGTTGTATGGCTTGCATCTCTCTGTCGAATATGATCAACATGTAGAAGATATTTTAGGGCAGTTAAAGCCATGGAATGTCCTGAACATACAGGAAGAAAGCATTTTATCTTATTTTTTAAGGCATGACTCTCGCTTTGACATGATGAAATTGACAGGGCAATGGGATTTGTTACACCCTTGGTATGAATGTTTTGTCCCTACCTCATTTCTAAAAGGAATACTTTCCCAACTATTAGAAGAATTACCACTTCATTATGCCAGTTTGGTTCATGTAGTTCCAATTGCCCAGCAAAAAGCCGGGTTTATGATGCTGCCAGATAGTGATTCAATTTGTGAGTTCATGATTTTAAATCCAGGAGTACCTTATTCTTTAGAGGAAAGTTGCCTGCAGGCGATTGAGAGTCTCGATAAGTACTTGCTACAAAATAATGGTAAACGCTATTTATCAGGTTTCTTAGGTACAGAATTACCAGACAATTATTGGTTAAAGCATTTTGGAGAAAAATACGATTCTTGGGTAGGTTTAAAAAAACAGTATGATCCAGCAGGTATTTTTTCATCGGTATTACATCAAATATAAAGAGTATTGTGCAAACCCATGCCTTGTAATAGATACTAATGCGTGGTGGCAGATCTGATGGATAAAGGTATGAATTCAGCCTGGATAAAGATATATTATCTACAGGGCTTACGAAAACCCCCAATCGCTTTGTTGAAAAATGTTTTTAATTCGGTCATTTAGTTTATCTAAACTCCTTCATTAAAAACATTTTTTGCTTTGACCTTGGGGTTTTTCGTAAGCCCTGATCTAGTGATCTTGAAGTGAGGATGATAAAGATCTATTTTGTGGTAGGATGCTATGTATCGATATTATTTAAAGAGAAGGATGAATTTGTTTTGATAGGTTTAACTGGGATTGGAAACGTATGAAATTTGATATTCAATTTTTGTTTTCAGCCAATTACGCTAAATGGATAATCATTAGTTTAGTCTCCCTGTTTGGTATTTTGATTATTTATGAATGGTCCACCTTATTTTATCCATTGACTTCTGTTAAGGCTATCCCGGGTTCAAATACAAAGCCTATTGCTGGAATGAAAGAAGAGAATCTAAATTATATTTTCAATACATCCTTATTTGGAGTTTATGTTCCTGCAGATTTGAATGAGGATAATGTAAAACAATCGATGTTGAATGTTACTTTGGTCGGTATTCTTTTTGCAGACAAGATAGAAGAGTCTCAAGTGATTATACGTTCTGCCAGTGGGGAAGAAAAAACCTATTACGTAGGAGATAAAATTCCAGGTGGTGCAACAATTAAACGTATTATGCCAGGAGGAGTGCTTGTTGAAAGAGATGGCACTTTAGAAAGTTTAAGTCTTCCGAAAAATGATTTAACCTTTGAACCTGTCGCTAAGCCTTTAAAAGAGGAATAAATGGCATGCAACGTATCTTTAAGTTATTCATTCTAATAATTTTTATTCCCATGATGGCTGCCTGTATAACTGGTACCTTAAATTTACGCGAAGGGATCCAATGCTTTAAAGCTCAGGATTACAGGAAGGCATTCATTCGCTTGAAACCGGAAGCTCAAAAGGGAAATCCTGATGCTCAGTATGCTGTAGGTTATATGTATTATTATGGTAAGGGTGTGGTAGAAGATAGAAAAAAAGCCCGTTTCTGGATAACCTGCGCTGCAAGAGCAGGTCAACCAGATGCCATAGTTGCTCTTGGAATTCTTGATCGCCAAGCCAGACAAGACAGAAGACTATTTGAAGATAATAACTTGCAACATTTTCCCGTTGATAATGGTTTGTAAGTTTTTTTACTTTAATCTAATTTCATTTATTAATGTACTTTCTTAAAAAACGTAACCGTTGACGCCATGGTGTGAACAGTTACTAAAAAACATGGGTAAAATCCGGGAGAGGTTGGTTTTCACTAACCGTGCGCGTTAATAATCAAAGAGGCCATGTAACAAAAATACACAAGTAAAAGTATCCCCCCAGGCCAGGAAGATGTCTTTTTTTGGTAATAATAATTTAAAAATAATAAAAGTAAGGTAATGGAAAGCATGACCGGCATGTCACGCCATAATACTACGTTGCTAATTTTAGTTGGGTTCAATAGTCCCGGGAGAGCCAAAACTAACAACATGTTATAAATATTTGATCCGAGTATTGTACCAAGCGCTATAGAATCCTCTCCTTTGATAGCTGCGACCAGGGCTGTAGACAGCTCTGGTAAAGAGGTACCTATGGCAACAATGATCAATCCAATGGTGGATTCACTTATACCAGCCCATTTTGCAATTTCAGATGCATTATAAACTATGTATTTTGAACAAATAGGCAGAATCAATAAACCTATAGCGATACTCAATAAATTAGCCGGGGTTGAACGACAGGAGAGTATACTTGATCTAAATTCATTAATTGATAAATCCTTTTTATGCGAGTGATTAGCCAAATAAATGAAATAACAGAGTACAGCTATACATCCAATCAAAAAAAGGCAACCATCTATTGTACCCAGGTAACCATCCAGTATTAAACTGTATGCAAACAGCATGACAATGATCAATATTGGGTATGTTTTTTTTAGTTTATTGTAATGAAAAGATGTTGGTTTTATAAGGATTATAATCCCTAAGATTAAGCCAATATTTGCTATGTTTGATCCAATGGCGTTTCCAATTGCCAGATCATTTTTATCTTTTAAGGAAAAAATAACAGAGATGAACAATTCGGGGGCACTGGTACCCAATGCAACAATGGTTAAACCAATGATAAGTGGTGATAATTGAAAACGATGGGCTAGACCTGAGGCACCAGCAACCAAATGATTAGCAGCCCAAAGAAGGGCAATAAAACTGATAATCAAATTCAGAATGGGATTCATTTTTGTACTCGATATTTTTTAATGATAATAATACGAGAATGGTTTATAGGATATAATTTATAGAGATTAAGTTTCACTTTATATTCAGGTTCTGTCAGGACTTACGAAATCCATCAATATCTTCGTTAAAAAATATTTTTAATTCAGTCATTTAGTTTATTTATGCTCACTCATTAAAAGCATTTTTTGCCATGACCTTATAGTTTTTCGTAAGTCTGGTCTGTTTGTATTGATACCATAATGGCATAAAAATTTTTATTTTTTATGCCCTGTAGCTCACATATTTTTATACGTGTTCTGTTACAGTATTAGACTTCTAAAGAAGAATAATCATCTACAGGTAAGGCTAACGTTTGAAAAATACGTCAGTAGCTAGCGTAATCACCGTGCTAAAAAAAGTGCTAGAGGTTTTCATGAAAAGGACAAATTCAATAATCAAAGCAAATATTTGAGGAATTTATAGAATGTAAAGCCAACTCCCTAAGCTACGTGCCGTAAACTATTCGCGCTACGCAGCTTGGGGGAACAAGTTGTCAACTGGTCTTAATGAATAGCTAAGGAAGGTGGTTGAATTTCTTCAGTTGGCAGATGTTCTATCTCTAGAGTTTTCTGTTCGGGTAATTTGGTTTGAGATACAAGCATCAGCATACCCATGGTTGCAAGAATGAGTCCCAGAATTTGTACGGCACTCTCAAGCCTGAATGATATGTTGTTGTCGCCGGACTCTGGGTCTACTTTGAGAGTATTGCCGATTAAACCATTAATGCCCTTTATCACATCTTCCGGCTGTATACTTTTGATCTTTTCACACACGGCTTCATTTGCAGCCTTTGAAACATCCTGAGTAAAGCGCTCAACAGCACCATTAAAATGTTTGGACAACACTTCTATACTTTGTTCAGAATTGAGACCAATATTACCCAACAATTTCTGCATTATACCTGTACTGCCAGCCAACGGGGTACTTGCCTCTGTTTTTTTCTTTGAGTTTAGAGTAGGGCTGGATACCTCTTCAATGCCAGGGTTATTTGTGGATAAATCATTACTACCATCTTTGATGGTGTCATCGGAAGGAGACAAAGCATTCAACATCCCTTGTTTCAAACGGTTAACAGCAGCTTTTATGACTACCTCGCCAATAAACTCTTCTGTTGATTTCTTCAAATTACTCCCTACTTCAACAACTCTATTTTTAATTTCAGTCGAAAAATTAGTAATGACACGCGAAACAGCAGATAATATAGACATAATGTTTACCTCTCTTGTTAAGTGCAAACAAATAATAAGGATAGAACATTAAGTGAACATTAAGAAAATGTTAAGTTTGTAACATTTCTTTACAAAAAAATGTAAATTAAAGGTAATTGTTCATTATTTATTAAATAATGAATAAATAAACTCTTTGTAAATTTTTTGTTACATTGTATTGGCTTATCCGGATTTAAGAGTTAATACACCACTTGGTGTTTTTTAAACGGCTCTTCATTAGGCATCGCCCACCATTAATTTGGATAGTATCAAGGTGGTTGGTTTGGCAAGACCCAATGTTGGCAATGTTTCTTTTGTAAACCATTGTCCACTGGATTCAGAGACAAAATTATTCGTAGGCTGTATTCTTATACTTAATGCGGTTATTTCCAAATGAAAATGGCTGAAGCTGTGTTTAAACCGGGTAATTAGCTTTGGGCTTTCTCCCTGCAACCTATAGATGAGTTGGATATGCTGAATAGGGCAAGCTTGATTATCTATACTGGGTAAACACCATAACCCTCCCCATAGCCCTGTGGGAGGTCTTTTTTCCAAATAAACCTGATTTTGTTCATTATGCAACACCAGGAACTGTTGTGATAACGTTGGACGTTGTTTCTTTATTTTTTTTGTTGGATAAAGATGTTGCTTTTTATTTTGAAAGGCCAGACAATGATTTTTAACTGGGCAACGCAGGCACTGAGGATTTTTATTTGTACAACATGTTGCCCCTAAGTCCATAATTGCCTGGGTATAATCCGCACATCGTTGATTGGGCATACAGGAAGATGCAAGCTCCCATAGTTTTTTTTTAACCTGAGCTTGTTCCGGCCAACCTTCAATTAAAAAAAATCGAGATAAAACTCGTTTAACATTTCCATCTAAAATAGCAGCTGGTTTATTAAAAGCTTGTGATAGTATAGCTGCTGCAGTCGATGGTCCTATTCCTGGCAGTTGGACTAAAATATCCAGATCTTCAGGAAATACTCCATTGTATCGATCACGAATTATTTTGGCTGTGTTATGAAGATTTCTGGCACGACTGTAATAGCCCAACCCTGACCAGAGAGAGAGGACTGCATCTTCTTCTGCATTAGCAAGTAAAAAAATATCGGGAAAATGCCCTATAAAACGATTAAAATAAGGAATAACCGTTTGGACTTGAGTTTGTTGTAACATGATTTCCGACACCCAAACTCTGTAGGGAGAACGGGGTAATTGCCATGGTAAATCTTTACGTCCATGTTGGTCATACCAATCAAGCAGTAATTGACTGAAAGATTGGTTTAAAGAGTTTGTACTCAATGGATTAACTCTTTAAGCGGTTTTTGTATTATTTTTAAGGGTTTTGTCAGAGCTGATTTGATTGCTAAAGAACTTAATACAGGACTAATCGTTTTAAAATCTGGCAAAACTATGGGATGTTCAACTGTGCCAGATACTACCAATGGGAAATACCCGCCCAGGGCTTGTTGAATTTTTTGCAAAGTATTGTCAGTACTATTATCGTTTAGCGTGGCCTTGATACTGGAATTTATTTCCTGATTTAGCAGATTAATTCGCCCTTCTCCATTCACCTGGAGTTTATCGGTCTGCAGCAAAAATGAATCGCTGCTAATTGTTCCAGTTTGTAACTGAAATTTAAAATTTGCTAATTTAAATTTGGTATTGCCTTGTGTGTTTTTATTTTTATCCCAATCCGCTGATTGAGTCAGTTTTTTTATGTTCTCTGGAGTTTCGGTTATAAGCGAATTAAGTTTTATTTTTAGATTATCAAGTAATTGATCAAGATTGATATTATAAATCTCCCCGTCTTTAAGTGTAATGGTCCCTTTACTAATAAGGTTCTCGGCACTGAGTGTTTTCAAGGGTATTGAGGCATGAATTGAGTAATCTAAATTACCGCTAATTGCTGGATGTTTTAATAAAGAAGTGATTAATTGTTTTCCATCTAAATTGGTTGCCGTTTGATTAAGTAACAATTGTTGGGTAGCGATTACATAGACCATATCTCCTATCGACTCTCCATTATAGAGTGACAAAGTAAGGGGATTAAATTGAATGTCTCTTTTATGAGTTTTAACAGTGGTATTGATTTTTTTGATGGCGAATTGATTCAATAAAATATTTTGTATTTGTAATTGCCCGTCTATGGAGGACTTGCTAATCTCCGAGTTAAGTTCAGCAATGATTGAGGGAGAAAGACTGACTCGACCTTTAAAATTGATATTAGCTTTCGCTGTCTGTAAAAAAGCAGCATCAGTTAGCTTGGCTTTAATTTGTATAGCAAAAGGCGAATTTTTTAAATTAAATTGTTCTGCTCCGATTTGAATATTTTTTAAGACAGTAGAGTGCCCTTTATTGTTAAGGGTAATTTGTCCATGGCTTAATAATAATTTTTGAATGGCAAATTGCTCATTGGAGTACGTTGTGGTGTTGTACTGATTAACATTTTTTTCAGAAGCGTCGGGTTTTATATTATTGTCTTGATTGATGAGTAATTTTAGGCCATCAATGTTAATTTCACTAAATACAAAGTTTCCTCTCAACAAAGGGGTAATTTTTAAATTTAATAGCAAGGTATCAATCAGAAGAGAATAATTGTCATTTAAATTGTCATCACCTATATGTATCTTGGTGAATTTGAGTCCAGGTCTTGGGAACAATTGCCAGGAAATAGCCCCATCAATATGGCTTTGCTTGTGAGTGATTGCTGTGATTTTATTACTGACTAATTGCTTAATGGTTTCGGGTTTAATATTTTTTGCTAAAATCCATAAAGTAATAGATACGAAGAACATTAAAGCAGTAAAAGCAAGTAGAATTTTTCCTAGCAATTTCATGGGATAGAACCAGAGTTTAAAAACAAAAGCATATAGATAAAGGAGTTTCTGTCAAGAAGGATTTAAGACTATATTTATGCATTCTAACAAATTGGGAAAATATTCTTAAAAAAATTCTGTTTAACTATTGAAACTATCATATAGGCAAATTAGACTGAATAAGAGAGGTTTTTTTTTTGGACTTATGAGTTAATGTATTACCAGATTTTTTGTTGATGTTCTAATCTTGGTCCTAAATTTAACAATATCAGGGAATTTTTAAGTCTTTGAAGGTCAAATATGACTTCATGCGTGTTTGTGAAGAAAACTCTGTATTAGTCAAAGTGATGACTAAGATTCTAAATTGAGATGAGACGTTGATTTTAATAGTTGAGATGTAATCAGGAGGAGTTAATTAAATCAAGGAGAGCCTCATGCATCAAAGACAATCCGAGATAGTAGTGTTGAAGCCTACTAATTTATTTTTATCTTTTCTAGCGTCACAATTACCGGAAGCTAATTTACCTAGCTTAAAATTATTGCATACTGACAATACGGCTTATGTTATTCCCAAGCATGATTCTGACGATGATACTCTTAACGAGATCGAAAAGCATTTCACTACAATGTTCAGGCATGAAATTTGTCGTTGGTTAGGTCGTTCCGCACATAATGAAATTGAAACGAGTTTTCTTGATTTTTTGTGTTGTTTTAAATTTCAGTTGCATTCCCATATTATTTTAATGGAACCCTCTTTAAAAGAAGGGCGCCAGATGTTAAATGTTAAGCCTCGTTCAGCGCTTTTAGAATGGATGAAATGTACTGTTGAAGATCAAGAGGAGCTTTCTGATGTTATGAGTCGGGTAAACCTGGCTCAGATAGCAGAAAACTCAACGGTAATTGTTAAAAATTTTACAGTCATCAAAGATGTAAAGCCATTTATAAAGCAATATTTTAAACCAATATTTGAAACGACTATGAGCCGGATAAGCGGTCAACCAGCGCAATGGCCACAAGTCAATTCATTTCAGTCTTTCAGCCGGTATTTTGCAGTTGAAATACACACCCAATTGATACATTTGCACTCTTAAGGAGTTGACTATGGAACCAGTGACTATAGCCCTCATCTGTGCGGCGTCGTTTGGAGCAGTTGTAGCATTATCCGCATTTATCAGACAGCTATTATTAAGCAGAGATAAAAATTTAAATGATGAAGCTCAGAGAAAAGCAATAAATCAGGAAGCCGGTGAATTGGAGAAAATGAGAGAGCAAATGCAAAGTAACAAACGATTTGATTCTCATTATAAAGTTCTCGGCGCGAATAAAGATGCGATTATCTATCTGGATAATAAAATTGAGGATGTTTTACGTAAAAAAGCACAGTTAGTGGATCGGTATGCGCAAGTATCTCTTAAGGAATCAGGTGCCATAGTTGAGGGGGGGATCTCGATAGAACGAAAGGATGCCTGTGACAGGTTAAAGAAAGAGATAGATGAAGAAATAAAATTCTATGACAGTGAATTACTCCATCTGCAACAAAGACGAACCTCATTGTGGGATACTCATACGGATTTACAGGAATATTTGTTGGGTCAGGAAAAATCACGCAATGAGAGTCTGGATCATCTTTACAAGCAACATACGTCACTTTTAGAAAAAATATATATTCGGCATACTGATGACAGTGAAAATATTGCCAAACAAAGTATTGATGCTGGAACTGCCTCATTCAAGGCGATTATTTTGGCACCTTTACAATTCTTGCTGCAATATTTTAATATTTCGTCAGGTATTAATTTTGATCAATCCAAACTGGAAAATGCTGCGCGAGATGATGTTGATAAAACGGAAAGTGATATCAATGATTCTGAAAATAGTGAGGATGAGATTTATAGTGATACGGATGTCAATTCTGACGATGAGTCTAATCGTTCAGATAATGAAGATTCTCAAGATGAATCAGATTCTGAAAATGACTCAAGATTAATGTTTGCGTAAAAATTATCCTCTTGAGTTAATTAGTGACATCTGTGAAAGAATATATTACAATGCCATGCTTGGACTTAATGATATTCCTTGAATAACTCATGAAAGTCTTTTGTTCAGGTATAGGCTTACAATCAATACAGAAGACTTTAGTTTAGAAACAGCAGACATAAGGTTTATGTGTCTGTTTTTTCTAGATTTAAGCATTAGCTAAAAGAAGGAATTAACCAGTGGTCTACATAAAACGTGATAAGGATGGTCAGATTTGTGCTGTATATAGCCAGAAGACCTCGGGTGTAACGGAACAAATTGACATTAATGATGCAGAGTTTGTCGATTTTTTGTTGCGTTGCGAGAGCGACAAAAAATTAAAATTTCTACAGTCTGATTTGCAATTGATTCGTGTACTTGAAGATTTGATTGATGTTTTAATAGATAAAAATATCATTACTATTACAGATTTTCCGCAATCAGTAATTGATAAATTATTAGCGCGACAGGCATTTCGCAAGAGATTTGCAAGCCGTGCAGGTATGGAGTTAAATGGAGATGATGAGACAACAACGTAACTTATTACTTATCCCTTTTATTTTATGTTTTATCCTGGCCAGACCTGTTTTTAGTTTAAATCTGGACGCTCTTCTTCCAGATGAACGAAATACGGTTGAAGTATTTCAAAAAGCGTCATCTAAAGTTGTTTATGTTCATCGATTAGCAAATGCTACTGTTCAGCGTCGTTACGCATTACAGAAAACGCATATTCCTGATGGTGCTGGCTCTGGTATTATTTGGGATAATAAAGGTCATGTTGTAACCAATTTTCATGTCATTAACGGTGCTGATGACATAGCAATCACCTTGGGAAATATGACTGTGCCTGCCAAAGTGATTGGTTCAGAACCTCGTAAGGATATTGCTGTCCTTGAAATTAAATCACCCAAGGCTTTGGATTATTTGAAATCATTTCAACCCTTTGAAATAGTTTCACTTAACGATTTGATCGTAGGTCAAAAAGCGATTGCGATTGGAAACCCTTTTGGCTTGGATCACAGTTTATCAAAGGGAGTTATTTCTGCTTTAGGTAGAAAAGTACCAGGCATAGGCGGTGTAACAATATACGATATGATCCAGACGGATACCCCTATCAATCCGGGTAATTCAGGAGGTCCTCTATTAAATAGCGCAGGCCAATTAATTGGTATGAACACCATGATTTATTCACGATCAGGTTCTTCTGCAGGTATTGGTTTCGCAGTTCCGGCAGAAGATATTCAGAAAATTGCATCGCAAATTATCAATCATGGTCGAGTGGTATTATCTGGTATCGGTATTCAGCGAGTTGAGCCACATCTTGCTCAAAGATTGGGTGTTAAAAAGGGTATTTTGATTGCGGATGTGGTACCCGGAACTCCTGCCGACAAATTGAAATTAAGAGGTACTCATAGGGATCAATGGGGGCGTATTGTTTTGGGTGATGTTATTGTAGGCGTGAATGCGCATCCTGTTCCAAATTATGATGCTTTATATAATTTGCTTACGGAAATCAAGGTGGGAGAGCAAATTACTGTTTCAATATTAAGAAATGGTAAGAAAATGGATGTCAAAATGAAAACAATTGATATTGCAGCGCTTTAACTCTCGTTACTTTTTCTGTCTATTATTTGCCCGGATTGAAGTATTATCCAATCCGGGATTCACTCCGCTTCAAGTCCTGTATAATTCTGGTTACTCCATTTAGTTTATCTTCTTAATGCTATATGATATAGCTCAATAAATAGAATGAGGTTATCAGGATGTTACTACTAAATAGAGCGGATTCTCTCTTGGTTTTGATTGATGTACAAGAAAAATTAACCCCGGCAATATTAAATCTCGATTTTTTTTTAGCGAGATGTGAATGGTTACTAAAATTAGCCAAAAAACTGGACGTGCCTATTTTAGCTAGTGAGCAATATCCTAAAGGTTTAGGGTCAACCGTATCTTCTTTAAGTTCTTATATAAATCAAGAAGAATGCATTGAAAAAGTTCATTTTTCATGCATGCAAGAACCTAAATATATCAATCTCCTGAAAGAATATAATAAAAACCAACTTATTCTTATCGGAATTGAGGCGCATGTATGCGTGCTTCAAACGGCGCTGGAAATGAAAGACTATGGATTCGATGTTTTCGTAGTGGTAGATGGTGTGAGCAGTCGCTCTGAGTTTGATTTAAAATATGGTTTAAAAAGAATGAAACAGAATGGGATCCATTTGATAACTGCTGAAATGGTACTGTTTGAGTGGTTAAGACAAGCGGGTACGCCAGAATTTAAAGAGATTAGTAAAGAGTTTTTGCAATCGGTTTAATAAAATACTGTTTTTAAGCAGAATAAGAAAGTTGGAAATTAAAACTTTAGAATTTTGGAGAGAAAATGAATTTCGATAATCAGATTGCACTAGTAACTGGTGGTGCCTCAGGTATGGGTAAGGCTTGTGTACAATATTTACAACAGCATGGCATGAAGGTTGTGGTCTGGGATAAACAGGAAAGTACCTCAAGTGAAGCGGAATTGTATGTGACTTGTGATGTAACCAGTGATGAATCTGTTGAAAAGGCAATGCGACAAACCATCTCTCAAGTAGGAATACCAAGGGTATGTGTCAATTGTGCGGGAATTGCTCCGGCCAAACGCATAGTAGGAAAAGAAGGACCAATGCCTTTGGAATCATTTAAGCAAGTAATAGACGTCAATTTAATAGGCACATTCAATGTTATGCGAATAGCTGCACATGCTATGTCAGGATTAGAGCTGGAAAACAAATCTCAGGAGCGGGGCGTCATAATCAATACAGCTTCCATTGCTGCTTTTGAAGGACAAATAGGGCAGTCAGCCTATAGTGCGTCAAAGGGTGGAATAGTATCAATGACTTTGCCGGCAGCACGTGAATTAGCTCAATTTGCAATAAGAGTCAATACCATTGCGCCAGGGTTAATAGCAACTCCTTTACTTTTAAACATGCCTCAAGAAGTTCAAGACAGTTTGGTTGCAACAGTGACTTTTCCCAAACGTCTGGGCAGACCAGAAGAATTTGCTTCTTTGGTAGGACATATTATTGAAAACGGGTTGATTAATGGGGAGGTAATTCGTTTGGATGCAGCTCTCCGTATGCGCTGAGTGATTATACTTGGCGCATCTTGCCAGAGAGCTTTTTCAAAAATATTTAGGGTTATATTTCTTATGCTTCTTCATGGTGACTGCTTTCAGAAGGGGTTTCTAAGTTTCCGTTAGAAGTGTAAACACTCACAGCATCAGATTTATTTCCCGACAAGGCATTGACAATTTGTTGACGGGTATACATGTTATTTGCTATGACTTGTCCATTAATGGTATTTAATTCGCGACATAGGTTTAATTTCTCTGCGAGAGTGCTATTTAAATGATTAATTTGAATGCCATCTTCTGTGGCGCAATTTTTGAGAAAATCAGATAACAGGAGCCCATGAGGTTTATCACCGGTATTTGACTCTTTTATAAGATCTACACGCTGTTTTGCACTGACCTCTAATTTAGTTGATAACTCTTGTTTTTTCTCAGCTAATTTCTCAAGCTGATTGAATTGGCGGGTAGAAAGTATCTCTTTTTCTTCAGATAATAAAGTATTAAGTTCTTCTACCCAGTTTATTTCCTGTATTAAATGGGTTATTAATGTTTCTGCTTTATTGTTATTATTCATCGAGTCGTCCTGCAAATTAAGCCATCTCTACATTATTTAACATGCCATGAGCAATCTTGCTACTATCAATTTGATACTGCCCGGATTCAATTTCAGCTTTGAAATATAATACACGTGCTTCATTGATTTCAGGTAAGTCTTTAAGAGATGCTTTTAAAGCTTCCAGTTGTTTCGATGTGCTACTTAAATTGACGCTGTCAGCCGAGTTATTTTCCAGAATAGGGCTTTTGACTTCCTTTTGTTTTGTATTGATACGATTGTCCATATCGATATGCCTTAAATTGGCGGAATCATTAATTTGGTTAACCATATGAATATCCTCAATCGTATTTATCATGATTATCGGCTCCTTTTGCAATTTCTTTAGTAAATAAAGGTTGATTTTTAATTTTTTTTTCAAAATTTTTCTTAAAAATTAAAGCATTAGTTAAAAAGTAACTTTCACAGTTTTTTTTCCGGTGACTTGAGCTTCAATAATTCGTTTTGAGGAAAGATTTTTTACTTTTACAGAGTCGCCTAGCGCTCCCTCATTCATTGCAATTCCGTCCATGCTCACTGTTAAGTTGTCATTAGAGGCTATTATGGATACTTGTTCTCCTTTATGGACCAATTTCGCTAATTCAATATTGTAAGGGTTAAGTGGGCTATTAGGAGTGATATCATGTTTGCAAACCAATCCAATAAGCTCTTTACTGTCAGTGAAATATCCCTGTTTCAGTTTTTGAACATCAAGCTCGGTTTGATATATATCTGAATTACTAATTTTTGTACCCTTTAGTAAAGCTCGTTTTGCTACAAGCACAGATTTTAATATGGTTACTTTGACAGGTATGTACAAGGTCCAGTGATTGTTTTCTTCCAAACATTTGATGCCCATTGTACTGGTATTGAGCATGGATGTTTGATAAGGATTGAATACCTCGAGTTTATTATCATCGCAAGCTTTTAAGTTTAGGCGAGGATCAATATTATCCGCTGTAACCTGAATTTTACCTTCAGTATAGTTTGATAACTCATTGAGGACGTATTGTTCTATTTTATTTTTCAATAATTCGAGAGATTGACTTGATTCTGAAAATAAGCTGGTGCTTGCAAAAAATAAGAAAAAGCTTAGTATGCACTTTTTCACGACATAAACTCCCTTAGTCCATTGATTTTTTATATTGAAACGTACTGTGTCCCTAGCAAGTATTGCGCCAATTTTTAGGAGTATATCATGAGACCTTGTTATTTTGTTTGTATATTGATTTTATTTATGTTTGCGATGCCAGGGTACTCTGAAAGTCATCATCCTCGAGAGTTTCTAAAATCTATTGCTGGTACAAAAGATGAAGGAGAAAAAATTTTTAATCATTTTTGTGTTAATTGCCATGGAACAAAACCTTTGATTTCTTTAGGAGCTCCTGAAATTGGAAATGAAGGTGAATGGAGGGCAAGATTGAAACAAGGAATGGATGTTCTTTTTAAACACACTGATGAAGGGTTTAATGCTATGCCTCCCAGAGGGGGATGCTTTGAGTGTACTGATAAACAGCTGATTTTAGCCATTATTGCGATGGTTCCCAAGCAGGATCAAAAAGGGCTATTAAAAGATCTTTTGGATCATAAAAAATACAAACAGTAAAAAATTTTTATAAAAAAGCCTAAACTTATTCAAAATGCTCCCGATATAGTTAAAAAGATAAAGAGGGAGATAGAAAGTGAAAAAACAAATACTGTTAGTTCCAGTTTGTGTCTTGGCTGCCTCTTGTGCATCCATGGATAGATCAACGGCTATAGTCGATGATGCTGGCTATACCCATTACACGATGAGTATGGAATCCGATAGAAAGGGTTCTAGTTATTTTCCTGAGAAAAGACAAGCCACAGGTAAAAAGGTATTTATTTTCGATCCTAAGGCTACTGCTTGGGCGGCTTACGATGCCCAGGGCAATCGAGTTAAAACCGGTAGTGCTTCAGGAGGAAAAGATTTTTGTGAGGACGTTGGTAGGCCCTGTAGGACTGTAACAGGCAGCTTTAGAGTTTACTCCAAGAAAGGGGAAGAGTGTACCTCCAGTATTTATCCAATAGAAACTGGTGGCGGGGCAAAGATGCCCTATTGTATGCATTTTCATGGTGGTTATTCGATACATGCCGCCTATGAAGTTCCAAACTATAACGCAAGTCACGGTTGTATTCGGGTTTTACCAAGCGCAGCAAAATGGTTAAATCAAAACTTTATTGATGTCGGAACTTCGGTAATTGTTAAACCTTATTAATAAGTAAAGTTTCTCCACTACTCCCCCGCTTATGCGGGGTTTTTTATTGGATGATTTTATGATCTCGTTCAGATAAAAGGACAAAAATTTTTCGTAAGAAGTCCTGCTAAAATTTGGGTGGATTAGACCCGAAGTGGATTCGGCAATAATTTGAATTGAGAGTATAGATGATCTCAATCCATGGCTATTTCTTTCCGGGATTGCTGAAATATAGTCTAAGACCTATAATCACCAATTACTAATTATGCCATTTAAAAAGTAGATCTTAATAATGATGCTGTGTATTGATGTAGGAAACTCTCATATATATGGTGGAGTATTTGATGGAGATGAGATTAAACTAAGGTTTCGTCATACTTCCAAGGTAAGTACTTCGGATGAATTGGGCATTTTTCTTAAAAGTGTTTTACGTGAAAATAATTGCTCTCCTGAGACAATTAGAAAAATTGCTATTTGTTCAGTAGTGCCTCAAGTAGATTATTCATTGCGCTCAGCCTGTATGAAGTATTTTTCAATAGATCCGTTTTTATTGCAGGCAGGGGTTAAGACTGGATTGAATATCAAATATAGAAATCCGATTGAGGTTGGAGCCGACCGAATTGCAAATGCTATTGCTGCCACTCATAGTTTTCCTAATCAAAATATTATTGTTATTGATTTTGGTACAGCAACTACTTTTTGTGCTATTTCTCATAAAAAAGCGTATTTAGGCGGTGCGATTTTGCCAGGTCTTAGATTATCTGCCGACGCTTTGTCAAAAAATACTGCAAAACTACCTTCTGTTGAAATTATCAAGACTGAGAGTGTGGTAGGGCGTTCTACCATAGAAAGCATTCAGTCTGGAGTATACTATGGTGTCCTTGGAGCATGTAAAGAATTAATTCAAAGAATACATCATGAAGCTTTCGATGGTGATAAAACACTAATTTTAGCAACTGGAGGATTTGCTTCTTTATTTGATAAGCAGGGTCTTTATGACCATCTTGTGCCAGATTTAGTTCTCCAGGGGATACGATTAGCAGCTATGATGAATACTGCCTGAACAGTGAAATGTTTTTGTTGATATCAGATTTACCTCTTCTAAATAGACTTCCTGCATAACTGTCTCTAAAACAAAATAATCAGGTTATGTAAGAGGTTTAGTAACAACTCATACATGACTGGTCATTATTTTTTCTTTAAGAATAAATTAATGGCAAATTTTGTCTTTCCCCATTTAATTCATAAAAAAATTAACTTAAAAGTGGTATTTCAGCTTGACGTGTGTAGAAATGTGTTCCTATAGTGTAGAAAAGTGGGTTAAAATAATAAAAAAGTGGAGAATTGTGGGAGAGTAATTCTCCTTCACTTGGGAAAAAATATGTTTCGTGGAATTAATGCCATCACTATAGACACTAAAGGACGCCTAGCTATTCCGACGCGTTACAGAAGTGCCTTGGGTGTAGAGGATAAAATTCCTCTCGTGGTGACTATTGATACAGAAGAAACCTGTTTGCTCCTTTACACGGCAGCACAATGGCAAATTATTGAAGACAATTTGCAAAAGCTACCTAGTTTCAATGCTGCAGCAAGACGAATTCAACGCCTGTTAATTGGACACGCTACTGATGTAGAGGTTGATACGAATGGACGAGTACTTTTGCCAACAGTTTTAAGAAATTATGCAAAGTTAGAAAAAGATGTCGTGATGATAGGCCAGGGAAATAAATTTGAGGTTTGGAATAAAGAATTATGGGAATCCAAACGTGAGCAATGGCTAGCAGAAGAAGCCTCCATGACGGATGGGTTGCCTGAGGAAATGAAAACGTTTTCTTTATAACGGAAAGAGAAATGGCGAAGCATCAATCTGTTTTATTACATGAATCAATCAAAGGCCTGGCTATAAAAGCTGACGGTATCTATTTTGATGGAACTTTTGGTCGAGGTGGCCATAGCCGCGAGATTTTAAATCATTTAAGCGACAAAGGAAGATTGTTTGCGATAGATAAGGATCTCGATGCGATCCAATACGCCAAGGATTATTTTGGTTTGGACAAACGATTTCAAATTTTTCACGGCTCGTTCGCAAATATCAAGGAATTTGCATCTCAAGCAGGAGTACTTGGAGCGGTTGATGGTATTTTACTTGATCTTGGGGTGTCTTCGCCTCAGTTGGACAATCCAGAAAGAGGCTTTAGTTTTATGCTGCAAGGTCCTCTCGATATGCGAATGGATTTAACTCAATCAATTAGTGCGGCCAATTTTATCAACGAAGCAGAAGTCAACGAACTGGCTCATGTATTCAGGACTTATGGTGAGGAACGATTCGCAGGCAGAATTGCAAAAGCTATTGTTGATGCAAGAAAACTAAAACCGATAACAACCACTTTGCAATTGGCAGAAATAGTTAAAGAAGCAAATCCCAAATGGGAAAAACACAAACATCCCGCGACACGGGTATTTCAAGCGATTCGAATACATGTCAATCAGGAATTAACAGATTTGAGTAATTGTTTAGAGCAATGTTTGGAGGTACTGGGTCCCGGAGGACGTCTTGCGGTTATCAGTTTTCACTCTTTGGAAGACCGAATAGTCAAACAATTTATGAGAGATAAGGAGCAAGGCAATAGGCCGCCCGCTGAAGTTCCAATCAAATATGAAGAACTAAAGACCAATTTTAAAAAAGTAGGTAAAGCAGTGAAACCACAGAGTGACGAAATAAAGGAAAATGTTAGATCTCGAAGTGCAGTACTTAGGATAGGGGAGAAATTAGCATGAACGCTGCAGCGAAAGTCATTAATCAAGGTAATTTATTTAATGGTCAATTGGCAGATATGCAAATGTCAAAATCACTCTATATGTTGATAGTATTGTTAGCTGCCGTACTAGTCAGTGCTTTTGCAGTCATATATAGCACTAATTCCTACCGATTAACTCTGAGCCAGGTACAACAAGAGGAACAGCAAACCCATTTTTTACAATTGCAATGGGGGCAATTATTATTGGAGCAGGCCAGTTTGGCAACTCCAGCTCGGGTTGAGGAATTAGCCAGAGAAAAATTGGGAATGACTTTACCAACTTCAGCGAATACGTACTTACTGCATCCTCAATAAGTGCGTCATTTTGGAGTAGTTAAAGTGTTTCCAGATTTTGCATTATATAATCAAAATATGATTTTGCCCTGCATTGCGGAGGAAATCACCTCGAAAAAATTGAAAGCTTCATGTACACTTACACATCATTAATCTTCTTTCCAGGGCGTCATGGAAGACTAAGTGTAAAATAACCTGATAAATCCCAGGCAGGTATAGGTACCTTAAGTTTAGCTTAAGGTAATTTTGAGGAAGAGATTTCAGATAGATTTTCACTAATTTTTTGTTGCGTGCATAGTTAATACTATTTATGAGTAGTCATATATGAAAAAAACACACCATTTTGCCAGATTGGTTACTGTCGCTGTTTTTTTCTCATTGATTTTGGCTATTTTGATATGGAGAATGGTTGATCTTACTGTTCTGCATAGGCAGTTTTTGCAGGGCCAGGGCGATGCGCGCAGCATCCGAGTTATAGATATCCCTGCCTATCGAGGTATGATTACTGATAGAAATGGCACTCCGCTTGCAGTGAGTACACCAGTTGAATCAGTTTGGGTTAACCCAAAGGAATTTTCTCCAGATGAAGAACAGTTTATGCAGTTAGCTAAATACCTGAATTTGGCACCTAAAGAGTTAAGTAGAAAAATTGTCCAAGCTGAAAATCGCGAATTTGTTTATTTACAAAGACAGATACCTCCAACACTTTCGAAAAAGATAGAGGCTTTAAAAATCCCGGGTGTTAATTTTCAAAAAGAATTCAAGCGTTATTATCCAGATTCAGATAGCATTTCTCCATTAATTGGATTTACCAATGTCGATGATCAAGGCCTGGAGGGAATTGAGCTGGCCTATCAAGATTGGCTTATGGGTGTTGTTGGCAAAAAGAGAGTAATCAAAGACCGATTAGGAAGAGTTGTCGAAGACTTGGGTGTTTTGAAGGAACCACGCCCGGGACATGAGTTAACTTTGAGTATAGATAGACGATTACAATATTTAGCATACAGCGAACTAGGTAAAACGGTCGAAGAGTTTTCTGCCAAATCTGGGTCAGTCGTTGTAATTGATGCTGAAAATGGCGAGATTCTGGCTGTGGCTAATGTTCCATCTTATAATCCTAACGCTCGTGGGCATTATGATAAGGAAACCTATCGAAACAGAGCGTTAACCGATACTTTTGAACCTGGGTCTGTTATTAAATCATTCAGTATCGCCAGTGCCTTGGAAACCGGCTTATTTACTCCTGATACCATTATTGATACTAACCCGGGATGGATGACTGTTCATGGCCGAACAGTAAGAGATATCCATAATTATGGTGTTTTAGATGTTACCGGAATATTGCAACATTCCAGTAATGTGGGTGTTACTAAAATGGTATTATCCAGTCCAGCTGAACAATTAATCGGATTTTTACAAAAATGTGGATTTGGGCAACGCTCTGAATTGGCATATCCAGGGGAAAGTGAAGGGGGGATAGTAAAAGCCAAGGATGCAAACCCGTTCGTTTTAGCTACATTGGGTTTCGGTTATGGCTTGTCTGTTACTGCACTTCAATTAGCCAAGGCCAATTTAATTTTTGCAAATAAGGGGCGATTAATACCTGTGACTTTGATTCACAATGATACTCCCGGTAATGGTATTCAGGTTATGCAACCTAAAACTGCTGAAAATGTATTATTGATGATGGAAGCGGTTATGGATAAAGGGACAGGTAAGGGAGCAAAGATTCCGGGTTATAGGGTAGCTGGAAAAACTGGAACAGCGCGAGTTGCCGGGAAAAATGGCTATAAAGACAGAAAATACACTGCCAGTTTTATTGGTATAGCGCCGGTTTCCAAACCAAAATTTGTAGTGGCTGTTATTATTCATGAGCCTTCGCGAAAAGGTTATTATGCTGCCTCTGTGGCAGCACCGTTATTTGCAAAAGTCATGTCAGGTGCTTTACGCTTATTTAATATTCCAACTGATGAGCTGGTTAGTTAAAGAGAATAGGAGCCAACTTTGTGAAACTAACTCAATTATTAGAGCCGTGGATTAAAAAGGACATTATTGATGGTACTGTTAGTGACATAAAAAATGACAGTCGCCTGGTGAAAAAAGGGGATTTATTCGTCGCTTATCCTGGGGCAGTTTCCGATGGTCGATTATATATAGAAAAAGCAGTGGCATCAGGCGCTGTAGCTGTGGTTTATGAGCCCGATATGTTACCCCGTGGAATTATGTTACCAACAGCAATTCCCTGTATAGCTATTCCCCAATTGGCTGAAAAATTAGGAGAAATAGCAAAAAGGTTTTTTAATAACCCCTCCAAATTTCTTGATTTAACGGGGGTAACTGGTACTAATGGTAAGACGACTATTGCTTATCAGTTGGCACAAGCACATGATTTACTCGGGCAGCGCTCGGCTTACATTGGGACTATAGGGCAGGGCAAGGTGGATGCCTTAAAACCTTTGGAAAATACTACGCCAGATGCTCTTTGCTTGCAGAGGTTAATGCATCAATATAAAGAGGCGGGCATTAAACAGGTTTGCATGGAAGTATCTTCCCATGCATTGAGCCAGCATAGAGTGGATTCTCTGGAATTTAGCCAGGCTATCTTTACCAATTTAACGCTCGATCATTTGGATTATCACCAAACTATGCAAGCTTATGGGGCTGCAAAATCCAGGTTGTTTGAACGAGCGGAGCTGCAATGGGCTATTATTAATCAGGATGATGATTTTCAAGATCTCATGAGTAATGTACTAAAGACCCATGTAAAAAAAGTGACTTATGGCATGCATCAAAACTGCGATGTGCAAGCACTCCAATGGAATATGGATATCACAGGAACAGAAATTGAAGTCAAGTCTCCTTGGGGGCACTATCTTCTAAAGATTAAAGCACTGGGAAAATTTAATATTTATAATAGCTTGGCTGTTTTTAGCAGCTTGCTCGCCAGTGGGTATAAGCCAGAAAAAGTGGTGCAAGTTATGGCCGAATTAAAAGCCGCTCCTGGTCGGATGGAAATTGTAGCTCAATCTCCTTATGTTCTTGTTGATTATGCTCATACCCCCGATGCGTTGGAAAAAGCTCTTATCACTTTAAAACAAATAAACAAAGGGAAGTTGTGGGTTGTATTTGGTTGTGGCGGCGACAGGGATAAAACCAAGCGGCCTATTATGGGAAAAGCAGCCAGCATGTACGCCGATAATATTGTAATTACCAGTGATAATCCAAGAAGTGAAGATCCGGAAATTATTTTAAATGAAATTGCTTGTGGCATTCCTGCCTCTGCGCCCGTCTCTAAACTGGTGAATAGGGAAGAAGCAATTGCTTATGCTTTAAGAAAGGCCGAACATAACGATATCATATTAATTGCAGGAAAAGGACATGAATCGTATCAGCAGATTGGGAATACAAAACATGTTTTTTCTGATCAGGAGGTAGTAAGACGTTTGATGAATAATTAAAATTCCAGGAGAGGGATTAATTATAATTATGAGAAACAGGCGCTTACGCCTTGACCTAATAAGGGATATTTTTTTATTAAATCAGAATCAAAATAAGTTGTGAAATCATGACGTTGATGATGATTTTTGCGAAGAGTCAAGAATGCTGTGGAAAGATTCTCAGTCTGTTTTAACTGTAATGTTTCATGAATTGGGTTATAAATTGATAAAGCCAACTCTCTCCAATCGCTGCTTTCATTTAATCTATAAGGTTTTTCAGGGGTTGCAAATTGGGGGTATGGAAGACCATGCATTTGATGCAATTTCCGACTTATAATTGCGACTGCAGCGAATTTAGCTTCGAGGCTGTGTCCTGCAATATGTGGTGTGCAAAGAGTCGCTTTGGAGACAATCCGGTTATCTATATGAGGTTCGTTATTATAGACATCAGTACAATAAAGCAAGGTAGAGCCAAGATGCAAAAGGGCTTGTTCATTAACGATACCTCCTCGGGAAGCATTGATGATGATACAGCCAGGTTTTAATTTCTTGAGGAAATCCTGATTAATTAAATTAAGGCTTGGGTAGGGCGCGTTGCTATGTAATTCAGCATGGACACATAAGAGGTCACATTCATAAAGATCTTCAAGAGAGCAACTTTGAAAAGAAGTATCTCTGGTTGCTTTGGGTGGATCATAAAGGCATAACTGAAATTTGGCAGCATTTAGTCGTTCATAAACTTTAGTACCTACTTGCCCTAAGCCAATAATTCCTGCAGTTTTACCTTGAATAAGTTGTTGTTTATCTAAATAGGCAAGGCAAGCAACAACGTAGTCAGCAACTGATATGGCATTGCATCCTTTGGCATCAATAATAGATATGTTTTGCGATTCTAGAAAAGGAAAATCAATATGATCGGTTCCACTGGTTGCGGTTGCGACAACTCTTATTTGATGGTTTTTTAGTAAAACACTATTGATTTTTAGTGTTGAACGACAAAGAAGAATATCCTTATGATGAAGTAACTCTGGAACTTCATCAGCATTATGATACAAGGTCAGGTTAAATGGCGGTGGAAAAGCACTATCCAATCCCGGCAATAAAGCATCTGCTAAAATGTTCATAAATTAAAAATCGCGCTTAAAACATATAACGAACCATAGATGAGGGGAGTGAGTATATATCCCAATACATTAGTAAAAATTAATACAATCAATATTAGAAAACCAAATGGTTCTAATTTGGCATAGGCGATAGCTTGTTTTGCTGGCAATAGATTTATTACGACTTTGCTGCCGTCAAGGGGAGGAATAGGGATTAAGTTTAAAAAGGCAAGAATCAAATTGATCATCATTCCCGCTCTGGCTGTAACAAGTAGAAATAAAGCAGCCATTGAACTTTGAGGGTTTAAGAATGTTGCTAATTTAAAACATCCAGCCCATAGGAATGCCATTATCAGATTAGTCAATGGCCCTGCAAGCGTTACCAATATCATATCTCGGCGTGGTTTTCGGAGTTGACTTTGGTTAACTGGAACCGGTTTTGCATAGCCAATTACGAAATTGAAGTTTGTTATCACGCCAATTAAAAGGGGTAATAGAACGGTACCGATTGGATCAATGTGTTTGATGGGGTTTAATGTCAAACGACCAAACATTTTAGCTGTGTTGTCACCGCAGCGGTAGGCAACATAACCATGAGCTAACTCATGAAAAGTAATAGCTAACAATACTGGTAAAGCCCAAATACATATCTGTTGGATTAACGTGAATTCTGGCATTAATATTCTGATGTATTTAATAAAGATCCTGATTTTAACGAATTCTACTCGTTAATAACAAGGGTTGATGAAAAATTGTGTGACTGCTAGAGTCTATTGACATTTCTACTATATTGGCCGAAAAGCTTTGACTTTCGGCGCAAGCTAACGAAATATCAACAGCCCCTAACTATTTATTAATAACATGGGGTCTTGGCTAAATCGAAAGCATCTTATATGATTCCATTAGATATGAGGATTTATAAGGCTTGGTTTTGATGACGCAATTCGAGAAAACTTTTAATTTCATGACAAAAATCTGGGTAATAATAACCTATATTACCCTTGTCATTCTCTCTTATTATTTTGTAGACAGGGCATTAGCCATTTATTTCCATAAACTCGATCTTCGAGTAAATTTTCATGCGTTAACATACTTGACGGCTTTGGGAAAATGGAAGATTTATGTGGTATTGTTTTTAATCACAGCATTATATTTTCGATACATTCAGCAAAATAAAAAGTATGAAATCAGGTCCTGGTATTTATTGGGTTGTGTTTTGCTACCTAATTTATTGACTTTTGTATTAAAAATCAGCCTTAGCCGCGCTCGACCAGATCTCTTGTTTGATAATAGCCTCTATGGGTTTTATTGGTTTCAACTCAATGACAATTATTGGTCATTTCCGTCAGGCCATTCTATTACTATAACTGCTTTGGCCGCGGGACTCGGGTTTCTCTTTCCAAGATATTTTTTCCTACTTATCGGAGTAGCATTGCTTGTCGCTGCTACCAGGGTTATTTTATATCATCATTATTTAAGTGATGTTATGGCTGGATTTTATATCAGTATGTTGGTTGTTGGTTTATTTACACGGTATTTGCAAAGGAATCACTATCTCAATAAAGTAAATTAGACTCTATAAATTGTAGTCAAGTTTATTAAGGGAGTAATTATGACTATAGAAAGGGAATTAAAAGATTTTGTAAGATTGTATGCGGAGTGGGATACAACTAATAATTGTTATAAATCCCAACTAGATAAGGATACCTTATTGAGATTGGAAAGAGATTTTGCAAGATTTGTTAACCAGCAATTATTGATAGATGGGCCGGAAAAAGAAAAAATCGTTAAAAATTATAAAAGACTAACTCTCTGCTTTCACCCTGATCATACTTCAGGGTTTTCGCCAGAAGTGGCTTGGCTTGAGAAGAATTTATCTCAGAGCATGAATAATGGAGCATGTTTCAAGATACTTGGTTTGTGTTATGAAAAGTTAATTTCACCTGAAAAATTCAAAGACAGTGGTTTAGGAGATATCAAAAGCAAGGATGATTTTAAACAATGGCTGGAGAGTTTAAGATCCAAGGCGACCACCTATTCTGGCCAGAGCTTTTGTGACAGTTTGATTGATTTATTAGATCAATCCAGTGGTTTTTTTGATGATACTGGTAAAATAAAACCTAAAGGACTCAGAGTTTTACTTCGATTTATTCCAGTAGTATTTGCCAGCTATGGTACTTTTCTTTTTGCAGAAGAATTGTTTGCTATTTATGCGCTCTATTTTATTTTATTGAAAGGAGGGCAGTATCTGGAGAGTACTGAATCCAGTCAGTTAAAAAAAATAGGCAGTACGTTGCAAGAAATCAGTATTATTACTGCAACTGCATCGACTACCCTGTTAGTTCGCTTGCTTGAAATGACTTTTTGGGCCTCGCGCCAATTTCTTGATGCAAGTATACAAATCGGTTCTGCAATTTTAAAACCCATGTTACCCTCTCCTGAGACTAAGGAAAAGTCAGAGTTTGATACAGCAGCCAATTTATGTAGAGATTTAATCTTGGCTAGCCATAATACCAGCGAGGGAATGCAATTCAAGACACCGGAATTAAAAGTCATTTCTGCTCCACTTGAATCTTATCTTGGTTTAAATGCCCAGCAATTTTTTGGTGACTTGAGAATAGGTCGAGAGAAACGTTTAAAAGTAGAGGCATTTTTATTCAAGATGAGAGTATTGGATTCTCTTCCTAATCCTTTGGAGGAGAAATTGGTAGAAGCTCAAAAAGAACTGGATAAGATAAAGAAGGATGCTAAGGTTTTTACGAGCAATACAGCAAAAGCAGTTAAAGAAGCAGAACAAGTTATCTCCATGTTACAAGATCCTGATTCTATGCAATTGGTGGTTTATAAGGGAACTTAACAGCAGTTTATAAGCAAGTATCTCATATTTTTTTATATGAATTGAGTTTTGTCCTAATCAGCACCAAACTATTAGACAGATAAAAATAGAGAAGGGCTTGATTTCGTATGACTTAATTAGAATAAATTAGCTTTATGCTCTAATTAAAAACAACCTCTTGAATTTGTACCCCTATCTCTGGCAAGATGCAGACTGATTAGATATTCCAGTGAGGAACCATGAAAATACTCGTGGCTGTAAAACGTGTAATAGACCCTTATGTCAAGATTCGAGTGAAATCGGATAATTCAGGAGTTGAAACTCAAAACATCAAGATGGCAATGAATCCATTTGATGAAATAGCCATTGAAGAGGCATTGCGTTTGCGAGAAAAAAATTGGGCAACGGAAGTAATTGCTGTAAGTATCGGCTCTGATAGCTCTCAGGAAACCTTAAGGCATGCTTTAGCTTTGGGAGCGGATAGGGCCATTTTAGTTCGAACAGAAAAATTATTCGAGAGTCTAAATATTGCCAAGATATTAAACAGTATCGTAGTTAATGAGAAACCGGATCTGGTTTTGATGGGTAAACAATCGATAGATGGTGATAATAATCAAACTCCTCAAATGTTGGCTGCATTATTAAATTGGCCACAGGCTACCTATGCATCAAAACTCATTCCTAATCATGATCATCTTGAAGTGGTGAGAGAAATTGATGGTGGTTTGGAGACACTCAAGGTGCAGCTGCCAGCAGTAATCAGTACCGATCTGCGTTTAAATGAGCCCAGATATGCCAGTTTGCCAAATATTATGAAGGCTAAGCGAAAGCCCCTTGACATTATTGATCTGGATTCGCTTGGCTTATCTCTTAAACAACACGTTGAAATATTAAAGGTTAATGCCCCAGCAACAAGAAGCGGTGGTGTCATACTTGATTCTGTGGCTGCATTGTTGGATAAATTACAACATGAAGCCAAAGTGCTTTAATTGAGGAGAAGAGATGGGCACTTTAGTTTTAGTTGAACATAATAATCAGCAGTTACATCCAGCAATCCGTAATACACTGTCTGCTGCTTTAGAACTCGGTGATAAAATTACATTACTAGTGGTTGGATATCAATGCCGTTCAGTAGCCGAGGAGGCAGCCAGTCTGGAAGGAGCTCATGCTGTTTTGCATGTAGATAATCCTTGTTACGAACATCAATTGGCTGAGTCAGTCAGCGATTTGGTCGTGTCTTTTGCAAATTCATTTAGTGCTATTTTAGCTCCTTCCAGTACTTTTGGGAAAAATATATTGCCCAGAGTTGCTGCGCAGCTTGATGTGGCCCAGATATCTGATGTTAGCAAGATAATTAATTCAGATACATTTGAGCATCCTGTTTATGCTGGGAATGCTATAGAGACTGTACGTGTTTTAGATCCATTAAAAGTAATGACTATTAGAACTACAGCTTTTGACCCCATCACATCAAACCAGGAAGCATGTTGCATAGAAAGCATTGATAAGGAATTTGAAGCCAAAGGGAGTCAATTTATTCATCATGAATTAAGTAAATCAGAGAGACCGGATTTAGGTAGTGCAAAAATAGTTGTTTCTGGCGGTAGAGGGCTGCAAAGTGCAGAAAAATTCAAACTAATTGAAGAGTTAGCTGATGCTTTGGGTGCAGCAGTAGGGGCATCCAGAGCGGCAGTCGACTCCGGTTTTGTTCCTAATGATTATCAGGTTGGTCAAACCGGGAAGGTAGTGGCTCCTATGCTTTATATTGCCGTGGGTATTTCTGGAGCAGTTCAACATTTGGCAGGTATGAAGGACTCAAAGGTTATCGTTGCAATTAATAAAGACGCAGATGCACCTATTTTTCAAATTGCGAATTATGGGTTAGTAGGTGATCTGTTTGAATTAGTTCCACAATTAATAGAACAATTAAAGAATCGATAAGAGGTAACAATATGTTAGTAGGGGTACCAAAAGAAATCAAATCGCATGAAAACAGAGTAGGACTTGTTCCCTCGAGCGTTAGAGAAATCATTAGAGCAGGAAGTGATGTATTGGTAGAGAAGGGAGCTGGGCTTGGCATAGGCATATCGGATGATGATTACAGAAATGCCGGGGCTGAAGTGGTTGATACCGCTGATGACGTATTTGCCAATGCGGAATTAATAGTCAAGGTAAAAGAGCCTCAGCCTGTTGAATGCAAACGGTTGCGTGAAGGACAAACTTTATTTACTTACTTACATTTGGCTCCTGATCCTCATCAAGCTCGTTTATTAAAAGAGTCTGGAGTTACAGCGATAGCTTATGAAACTGTAACACAGGATGACGGAGGATTACCTTTACTTACTCCCATGTCTCAAGTGGCTGGACGTATGGCAATCCAGGCCGGCGCACATTGCTTGGAGATGGCTCAAGGGGGTAGCGGTATATTGTTAGGCGGTGTACCAGGTGTTGCTGCAGCCAATGTAGTGGTCATTGGTGGTGGAGTTGTAGGAACAAATGCTGTTCGCATGGCAATGGGTATGGAAGCTCGTGTTATTGTGCTAGATCGCTCCCTACAACGTTTAAATGAATTGGATTTTCAGTTTGGTTCTAAACTTAATACAGTCTATTCTACTGCAGATTCCATAGAAAAATATGTATCCAGCGCTGATTTAGTGATTGGTGCTGTATTAGTACCAGGTGCTGCAGCCCCTAAATTAGTGACTCGCTCTATGCTAAGCTCAATGCGTCCTGGATCTGTTTTAGTGGATGTTGCTATTGATCAAGGAGGGTGTTTTGAGACGAGTCGTGCAACAACCCATCAGGAGCCTACTTATGTAGTCGATAATGTAGTGCATTATTGTGTGGCAAATATGCCTGGTGCTGTACCCAGAACATCAACATTTGCTTTAAATAATGCCACATTACCTTTCATTTTAAGTATTGTCACCAAAGGGGTTAAGTTGGCTTTGTTAAGTGACCCGCATTTACTTAATGGTCTAAATGTTCACCAAGGTAAAATCACTTATGAAGCTGTTGCCCGTGATTTAGGGTATGAATACACTCCAGCTTCAGCTGCTTTATCAGGACGATAAGTTTAAAACCCGTATTACAAGCTGAATACGGGTTTTTGGTTTCATCAGAATATTTCAAATTAAAACAGACTTTCTTCCACTGGCGCTAGTTCTTCTTTCTGTTGATCATTATGTGCATTATAGACAGGACCTTGATCCTCTTCTGATGGAACTTCATTTTGTCGAAAATACTCAATAATGCCATTTTCCTGGTTAGGCTTGGCGAGCAAGCCACTAACAGGGTCTATTCGAACAGCAATAACATTTTCAGGTTGCTTTAACTCAACCTCAGGTTTGTCTTTTAATGCTACTTTCATAAAATCGATCCATAGCGGAAGAGCAAGATTTGCAGCATATTCATGTAATGATTTGGGATTATCAAAACCAATCCAGGTTGTTACTACCAAATTAGGATTAAAGCCGGCAAACCAGGCATCTACTTGATCATTAGTAGTTCCTGTTTTACCAGCGATGTCTTGACGATTTAACACTCGCGCAGCACGTCCAGTGCCATGCTGTATTACATCTCGTAATGCCGTATTCATTAAAAAGGCAATGTCTTCAGAAATAACGCGTGGTGCCAAGGTAGAAGCATCAACTTTGTCTTTATCGCAAGGGTCACATACAATACTTGGTTTGGCTTGTAACAGAATTTTGCCATCAGCATCTGTTATATGGTCAATGAGGTAGGGCTCTACTTTATAACCACCATTAGCAAAGACTGCATAAGCAGTGGTTAAATCCATAGGGCTAATGGACAAACTGCCTAAAGCAAGTGATAAAGCTCTAGGTAATGACTTTTTATTAAAGCCAAAACGAGTCAAGAAATCTATCGTATAATCGATACCTATATCATCAAGAATTCTTATGGATACCAAATTTTTAGATTGAACTAGTGCCTGCTTCAGACGTGTAGGGCCATTGAATTTTAGATTCACATTGTGTGGTCGCCATAAATTCGGTTGGCTGGGATCATCGACAACGATGGGGGCATCGTTAATTAAAGTAGCAAGATTATAACCATTGTTCAAAGCCGCAGCGTAAACAAATGGTTTGAAGCTGGAGCCTGGTTGTCTGCTGGATTGAGTAGCTCGGTTGAATTTACTTTTTGAGAAGTTGAATCCTCCAACCAAAACTTCAATGGCGCCATTTTTAGGATTCATAGCAACCATTGCAGATTCTGCTTCAGGAATTTGGGCGAGTTGCCAGGATTTTTCCGTGGAGTGTACATAAATTATATCGCCTGCTGCTACCACTTGTTGTGCTTTGGTTGGCGATTTTCCAACCCAACCTCCTCTTTTTAGTGCCGGCCTGGCCCAAGACATACCCTCCCAGGGAATAATAATTATTTGTCCGTTTTGCAATGCCGCAGTTGCTTCTTTTTCTCTTACCTCAGTGACAACTGCAGGAGTCAGGCTATTCAGCTCTGGATATTGCCGTAAATATTTTTGCCTAATCTTGGGCGATTGGCTGTCTTTTTCACCTATATTAGCAATTGGGCCTCTGTAACCATGCCGATGATCGTAAGCAATCAGATTTTTTTCTACCACTTCATTGGCAGTATTTTGTAATTTGCCATCAATAGTTGTATATACCTTATATCCCTTGGTGTATGCTTCAGGGCCAAAATTATCGTATAAAGACTGGCGAATCATTTCAGCAACATAAGGTGCTTTCACCTCAATATTAGTTCCATGGTATTTTGCAGTTATTGGTTGATTGACTGCATTTTGATATTGTTCTTCATTGATATAATGCTCTTCCAGTAACCGCTCCAATACATGGTCACGGCGTTTTTTTGCAGCAAGCGGGTTAGCAATAGGATTCTGAGTTGAAGGGGCTTGAGGAAGTCCTGCTATCATAGCCAGTTCGGCCAGATTAAGGTCCTTAAGGGATTTTCCAAAATAAACCATGGCTGCTGCTCCAACGCCGTAAGCCCGATTACCCAGGTAAACCCTGTTTAAGTAGAGTTCCAAAATCTTTTCTTTACTTAATTCCCTGTCAATTTTGATGGCAAGCATAATTTCATTAAATTTCCGTAAAAATGTTTTTTTACGGCTTAAGAAAAAATTACGAGCTACTTGCATGGTGATCGTACTACCGCCTTGAGATTTGGTTCCGGTTTTGAGCATGCTTACGGCAGCTCGGCCCAATCCCATAACGTCTACACCAGGGTGTTCAAAAAATCGTTGATCTTCTGTTGCAATTAATGCATGAATGAGCGTAGGGGGAATTTCATCATAAGTTACGGGAATGCGTTTTTTTTCACCGTACTCCTGAATTAATAAGCCTTCTTTGCTGAAAATCTGTAATGGTACTTGTAATTGTACAGTTTTTAATGAATCAACATTAGGCAATTGACTTTCGAGATAAAGGTATAGAAGGCTGCCAGCCACTATTAGGAGAAAAAACAGGCTCATCAGCGCCCAAAGACCTTTACGCCAGAAGTATGCCATTTTTTTCATAGAATTTCGTTTTCGTTAAATGTGAATAGTGCAATATTATACAGTGAATCTATATAATATTGCGAGGTTTGCAAGGGAAAAAACTGGATTTAAATACTATTTTGCGCCTCACCCAGATGGGGATAATCATTGAGGAAGCGCCAATAGGCTTTAATCCTCATGGCCATTACCCATAGAAAAGGATTGATTAGGCTGGGTATCTGTTGTTTCAGAGGATTTAACCATTGGTAAATCGGTCACATCGATCGTTGTTTGTTGTTTAGCTTGGGTGCCCAGCCTGGTATTGAAAAACAGAGAGCTGTATCCCAAAGGCAGGACCGGATTGAAAACTGGGCGAGGCATGCTGCGAGTTAGCTCGCTTACTCTCTCTTTCAGTTTTTCTATTTCTTTGTCTTTCTCCAGAATTGTAGCCTGTTGTTCTATGATTACTTGTTTATCTGTTTCGGCTTGTTGTGTTTTTGTTAAGAGTTCTTTTTCTTGCTCTTTGCTACTTTCACTCAATATTTGGGCTTTCTCCAAAAGTTCAGGCACCAAGAGGGCATTTTGATGTTCTAAACATAATGATTCTGCTAGGGCTTTAATTTCTTCATCAGAAGAGCATTCTGCTGTATTTTTAGAATTAATATGAATGTTTAAGGCCTCTAAAACTTCTTCTTTGATCAAATTGCCTGAATTACAAAACTCTCCACCAACGTATCCATCATTTTTCACGCCTGAAAGAGAAATACTGGTTTCAGAACTTTCAGTAGCGGAAGTATATTTTACTTCGTAAGTTTTACTTTTAGGTGTGATCATTAATTGTTTGAGATCAATTAAAAGTTGAGTGATCTGTTTTTTATATTCTTCCAGTTTAGATGGCTCAAATGAATTTTTTCTATCCAGCATGGATTTTAGAAAAAGAACCTCATTTAAAATAAAATGCAAGAATGGTTTTCTGTCAGGATAACCTTTGGTGCAATTTTGTATTAACTCTTCAAGGCGCCCCTTACATTCAACGTCTTTATCCTGAATAATTTCTTTAGCCAAAGCAAGTGCTTTTCTTCTTAGGAGAATGGGATTGCTTTCAACTATTAATTTGTTTAATACTTTAGGCTGGCTGTCATGATACCGAATGATTACGGAAGTCAGTGTATATAGTAACTCTTCTAACCTAGTCATATGTAAAGCTCCTTTTTATAAAGCTAAAAATCTAAATGTGGAAATCCCCTACAACTTGGTATTTCACTATATTGAATGTTTTGCATAAGTGCAAGTGCCTATTAACTGATACATTATTTGAAAAAATCATACAAGTAGAGAGGTTGTTTTACAGTTTTATTGAAAGAATATAAAACCTGATTTGATTGTGAAATGATGATTGATATCATGAAATTTGACAGGGAATTGATTGAAGACAGAAATAGAAATGCGTGTATCAATTTTAGATTGATTATAGGGCTTTTGCACCAAGTAACAAGTAAAGTGATTCCAATTTATATTGGCTTACGCTAACATTAATTATTCAATAGTTAGGATAAGTTCTAAATAATTAGGAGTGCTTTTGGGCTGCAGGGAAATATACAGGGAGATTATATAAGTGCTCAAATTGCTTAAACCTAAGCATCGTTCAATTCTTGGCATTGACATTAGTTCTTCAGCAGTGAAAATTTTGGAAATTTCAGGTTCCGGAGAGCAAGTTTGTGTTGAAGGATATGGTCGTGAAGAAATACCCGCCTCTGCTCTTGAAGGGAATATGATCAAGGACGTCGATGTAGTAGCGAATTGTATTAAAAAATTGGTAGAAAGGTTGAAGTTTACATCTAAAAATGTGGCATTGGCTGTACCTGATTCGGCTGTTATTAGCAAAGTAGTGCAAATTAATGAAGGATTGACTGACCAGGAAATGGAAGAGCTTGTTGTTATTGAAGCGGATAAGTATATTCCTTACCCAATAGATGAAATAAACCTTGATTTTGAAGTGTTAGGCCATTCTGCCAAGAATTCAGCGCTGCTTGATGTTTTAATTGTGGCTTCAAGAGCAGAAAATGTTAATAGTCGTGTCGAGGCAGCTCATAGAGCTGGCCTGGAGCCCAAAATCGTTGACGTTGAATCTTATGCGGTAGAACGTTCAGTGCAACAAATTGCGCAAGAATTGCCAGCAAGTGGACAAGACAAAATTATAGCGATAGTAGATATTGGAACCAATTACACTCATTTATTTGCTTTGCATGGCATGCGATTAATCTTTTCAAGAGAAGAAAAATTTGGTGGCATGCAGCTTGTTGAAGCTATTGCAGAACATTATCATATGAATTTAGAGCAGGCTATTGCCCTAAAAAATCAGGGTAAATTACCAGAGGACTATGAATCTGCTGTATTAGAGCCTTTTAAGGACATGATTCTTTTGCAGATCAAACGCACTTTGCAGTTTTTTTATTCTACCAGTCAACATGGATTTGTTGACCATATTCTATTAGCTGGAGGAATGGCAAGGCAACCAGGGTTGGCAGCGCTTATTCAAGAGCAATTAGGAGTGACTACTACAGTAGCAAATCCACTATCCTATATGTCTTTTGGTAAAAAAGTGAATTTGGATGCCATTAATAATGTCGCGCCTACACTGATGGTGGCTTGTGGGTTAGCTCTAAGGCATGTCGAGTAAAAAATGACTGAGATTAATTTATTACCATGGCGTGAGCAAAAACGGGAACAGGAAAAGAAATTATTCACGACCATGCTATTGATAGGGATTATCGTTGCCGCGGCAATCGTTTTTTTAATGAATTCTTATGTTTCCCATTTAATAAGTAATCAAACGCAGCGGAACCAGATTTTACAGAAAGAAATTACAGCCTTAGATGAGCAAATCAAGGAGATCAAGGCATTAAAGCAAATCAGGGAAGGTTTGATTTCAAGGATGTCTATCGTGCAGAACCTGCAATCAACAAGAACGTTAATGGTTCATTTATTTGATGAGTTAATTAAAATTACTCCTCCAGGAATTTACATAACCAAGATGCAAAGAGAACATGATGTCATAACACTCTGGGGGTATTCCGAATCGAATACAAGTATTTCTATTTTGATGAGAAATATAGAGGCTAATGTCTGGATACAAAATCCCGTACTTACTGAAATTAAAAAAATTGTTGAAAAAAAACAGTCTCCAAACAATGAATTTAAATTAAGTTTTGTGCTTAAACCCAAATATTAGGCTGATAAAAATCATGGATACAGTCAATTTAAGTGAATTAACTCTGGAGAATGTCGGCCAGTGGCCAATGCCGGTTAAAATCGGAGTCATTTTAGGCATCAGTATATTGATAATTGGATTGGGATATTGGCTTATTGTTAAGCCTAATTTTGAGCAATTGGATACACTGGAAGCCCAGGAAATTGCTTTGAAAACAGAGTTTGAAAAAAAACAACATCAGGCAGCAAATCTACAAGCCTATCGTAATCAGTTACAGTTAATGAATGAACGCTTCGGAACCATGCTAAAACAACTACCGGCAAAAAATGAAATGCCTGGGCTTTTGGAAGAAATATCTAAAACAGGGATCGCATCGGGTTTGAAATTTGAATTGTTTGCACCACAACCTGAGGTAGTGCATGATTTTTATGTGGAGTTACCTATAAAAATTACGATTGTCGGATCCTATATGCAATTAGCAAGATTTTTAAGTCGTGTCGCTGAAATGAACAGAATCGTGACTTTGCATGAATTTAGTGTTGAGGGGGTATCCTCCGGGGATGGTAAAACGGTCTCTCAGGATGAATTGGTGATGGGTATCACCGCTAAAATATACAGATATCGGGCACAATGACAATTAAATACAACCAAATTCCTATATCAGATTTTTTCGGAAATTCTTTGCGCACTTCATTCACCGCAGCGAATTTCCGAAAAAGTCTATTGACGGGGTTATTAGTTCTATTACTTAGCTCCTGCTCTGGTGATAACAGTGATCTTGTTAAGTACATCAATGAGGTGAAATCAAGGCCAGGAAGACCTATTGAGCCTATTCCCAAATTTGCCCCTTTGCCAATTTTTAGATTTCCAGAAAACGACAATAGGCGAAATCCATTCAAGCCTATTGATCAAAAAAAGAGAAATGATATTTATGCCCCCGATAAAAAGAGGCCGAAGCAGCCTTTGGAATCTTTTCCTCTGGATGCTTTAAAATTCGTAGGTACTTTAAAAAAGGACAACGAAATTTGGGCTCTGATTAAGCAACCTGATGGACAGATTAGCCGTGTGAGGGTTGGAGACTATATGGGACAAAATTATGGACGTATTATTTTGATTAAAAATGATCTCATTAAACTGGAAGAAACGGTACAAAAATCAGGGACATGGGAAAAACAGTCCACCACAATTAATTTGGACACTGGCAAGCAGGAGTGAGGCGTGAGAAAAATTATCGCGATTTTGATATTAATTAGTGCCAGTTTGAGTATGGCATATTCTAAAGATAACTCTCTCATTTCAGTAAAAGTATTACCATTGCCTGAAAACAGAGTACGCATTGACTTTCAATTTTCCAAACCCTTAAAGCAACTGCCTGCAAGCTTTATTACTCAAAAGCCTCCACGTTTGGTATTGGATTTTATTAGTACCGATATGCAAATTCCCGCCGATCAGAAAACTAAAACCATTCAATTAGGCTCATTACATAGTTATAACATTGTTGCAGTCAGGGATAGGATAAGGGCCATATTGGAATTGGATCGCTCAGTGTCCTATTCTGGCAGTACGGCAGGTTCTGTTTATAGCCTTGTCCTGAATGGTAAAAGCAATGATTTGTTTGAGAATAGCAAAGAGGTATTCATAACGAACCAGGTTGTGAACGCCAAGCATGAAATTAAAAGAATTGATTTTCGTGGTATAGAAAAGCAAGGTGGTAGAGTCTTAATTGATGTTTCTGATACTGGTATTCCAATTGATGTGACTCAAGTTGGAAAAGAAATAGTCGTTAATTTCCTGAATACCAGGATTCCTTTGAATTTAATGAAACGGTATGACGTTTCTGATTTTCACAGTCCTGTCCAGATTATCACGATGCAACAGGAAGGCAAAAAAGTTCGTATGACCATCCTCAGTAAAGGAGATTACGGACATTTTGTTTATCAGGTCAATAAACAATTTATGGTTGATGTGTTTCCTTTAACTGCGGAAGAAATTCGCCAAGCCAAATTGAAAAAACAGGTATTCACTGGCAAACGGATTTCTTTGAATTTCCAGAATATTAGTATTCGAGCCGTGCTTCAACTGCTCGCAGATTTCACTGGAATCAACATGGTTGTCAGCGACAAAGTGCAAGGAGATATTACGCTTAGATTAAATGATATCCCTTGGGACCAGGCCCTGGATATTATTTTAACAACACAAGGGTTAGACAAGCGTAGAAAAGGCAATGTCATGTTGATAGATACCAAGGCTTCCATGGATAAAATGGAGGAAGATCAACTCAAAAGTCAACAGACAATTGAAAAGCTCGAGCCTATCCGTTCTGATTTAATTCAGATTAATTATGCAAAGGCAGCAGATATTGCTGTTTTGATCAAGGATAAGCAAAATTCCTTATTATCAGACAGAGGAAAGATAAGTGTCGATGCCAGAACGAATACAATCTGGATTCAGGATACTGGCACCAAAATTGAGGAAGTAAGGGAACTTATAAAGCAATTGGATATTCCTGTTAAGCAAGTACTTATTGAGGCGAGGATTGTTGAAGTAACTAAAGATTTTAGTCAAGATATTGGGATACGCTGGGGTGTATCAAGGCCAACTCACTTAAGCGGTACACTTGAGGGTGCTAACGAGTTAGCCAGAGGTACAGCGCCAGCCAATGTTGTCCCTTTGGAAAGACGGTTGAACCTTGATTTGGCAGCTGCCCCTTTAACTGGAGCTACACCGGCCTCGGTAGGTATTGCGCTAGCCAAGCTTAATGATAACATACTGCTTGATCTGGAATTGTCTGCTTTGGAAAGTGAGGGGCGTGCTGAATTAATATCCAGCCCGCGCCTGATTACTACGAATCAACAAGCAGCAGTCATCGAATCTGGTGAAGAGATTCCCTACCAGGAAGCGACATCAAGTGGAGCGACTGCTGTAGCATTTAAAAAAGCGGTCTTGAGTTTGAAAGTTACCCCGCAAATTACACCTGATGGTAAAATTTTGATGGATTTACAGATAAATCAGGATACTCCTTCTCCACAAACTTTCCTTGGTGTTCCAGCAATAATAACAAAGGAGATTCAGACGAATGTTCTGGTTAATAATGGACAAACCATAGTGCTTGGGGGTATTTACAAGCAAGATAAGAACAAGGTAATCAATAGAATTCCTTTCTTTGGTGAGTTACCTGTTGTTGGCATTTTATTTAGTAATAGACAAATCACCTTGAAAAATGAAGAATTACTTATTTTTATTACACCAAGAATAATAACGAATGCCTTATCGATTACAACGATAGAAGGACGTGAAAAAGAGGTTTATAAGTAATTAAGATTGGGTTAACGTTATCTCATTAAAAAGATAAAAAACATTAATTCAATAGAAGTGCCTCAACTCGGTGAACATGTTATAATTAAATTTAACACGTTATGATGTAATAGCATTTTGAAAAATATTTGCTCATCAGCAATGGGTTAAGTAAAGTTGAAGTATCAACTTCTTTGATGGCAGGAAGGTGCAATAAATAATTTTATATGGGTAATTGATGGTTATCCGTTGTAGAATATCAGAAGTATTTTAGATAGTAATTGGATGTATTCCTAATTTGTGTTATTTACTTTAAATGCTTCAAATTTAAGGTCTTGTGTTATTCTATCGAGGCTGGTGGAACAGTAAATATCATGAAATCAACTAAGACGTGTATCTAATTTGTTGTTATAATGGCATGGCTAATTATGACAATTCAGTAGAAGAGGTAAGTAAAAAAAAATGAGCATAGTTAAAGTACGAAATATTTTTCTCATTGGTCCGATGGGTGCTGGTAAAAGTACTATAGGACGTGCTTTGGCAAAGGAGCTCAAACTAGAATTCTATGATTCAGATGAAGTAATTGAAGAGCGTGCGGGCGCAGATATATCATGGATTTTTGATATAGAAGGTGAGGAGGGATTTAGACGTCGAGAGCAAAAGGTAATCGACGAATTGACTCAAAAGACTAATATAGTATTAGCAACGGGTGGTGGGGTCGTCATTACTCCTGAAAACAGGAATGCCCTGGCAGGTCGTGGTACAGTGATTTATCTCAAAACATCTTTGCAACAGCAATTTGAAAGAACAAAGCGTGATACCAAACGTCCTTTATTACAAACAGAAGATCTTGAGGGACGCCTGGAGTCACTCAGAGATGAGCGAGAACCTTTTTATGACGAATTGGCAGATGTCAGTTTTGAAACAGATAAACTGACTGTAAAAGCTGTTGCAAACAATATAATAAAATACTTATATGGCGAAGTTTGAACTTTATGCCGAGGTTGATGTTTCGATTTCAGGGCATCAATATCCAATAATTATTTGCCGCAATGGTTTAATTGATCCTGAATTAATTAATCGTTTTATCACTTCAAAACAGGTGCTTATTGTTACTAATCGAACAGTGGCACCTTTGTATCTAGGACATTTGCAATCTGTTTTACCATCAAAACAATGCGATGTTGTTATTCTGGAAGACGGTGAAGAGCATAAAAATCAGCGCAGTTTATTCACCATTTATGACACTTTAATTCAAAACAAACATCATAGAGACACCTCAATCATTGCTTTGGGTGGTGGAGTAATTGGTGACATGGCTGGTTTTGCCGCCTCTACTTACCAACGAGGTGTTCGATTTATTCAACTGCCTACTACGTTACTGTCTCAGGTTGATGCTTCAGTAGGTGGTAAAACTGCGATTAATCATCCTGCAGGTAAAAATATGATTGGTAGTTTTTACCAACCTCAGGCCGTCATAATTGACTTAAATACCTTAAAAACATTACCTGAACGTGAGTTTCGTGCAGGTATTGCAGAGATGATAAAATACGCCCTGCTGGTTGGTGGTTCTTTCTTTGAACGAATTCAAGGGGCTCTACAACAAGGGCTAACGGTAGACAGTCCCGAGTTACCCCTACTGATAGCAGAATGTTGTCAAATTAAAGCTAAAATTGTTGAGCAAGATGAAAGGGAATCGGGGCTGCGTGCTTTGCTTAATCTGGGACATACTTTTGCTCATGCGTTGGAAACGTATACCGATTATAAAAAGTGGTTACATGGAGAAGCAGTTGCTATAGGCTTGTATTGTGCGGCTGTATTATCAGAAAAAAAGGGCTTACTGGATAAATCAATTGTAGAACTGGTTGAAAAAATGCTTATGCATGCTGGGTTGCCTCATAAGATTCCAAATTCCATAGATTTAATGCAATTAAGAGAATTGATGCGTTTAGATAAGAAAATTAAAAATAATTGTTTGCGTTTTGTAATGATAAAAAAACCAGGTGCTTGTTATATTGATGATTCTGTTACTGAAGATTGTTTGCACAACACACTGATTAATGTGGTAGAAGGAGAATAAAAATGATAGATGGAAAGGAGCCTCTTGAGGATGGAGTTGCCAATCAACTCAGAACACTCTTTAAACCAGGAGCGTGGCTTGCAAAAATTGATTTCATTAATCATTTAATCCTATTTAATAATGTACTAATAACCATTTTGTCAGAGAAAGAAGGTGGGAAAACTTGTTTTAATTCTTTGTTGAAAAGTAATTTGAATCAACAAATTAAATCAGTATCATTTAAGGCAAATCCACCATTTAGCAGTCAAGAAATTATCAATGAGCTTGCCAGACAGTTGCATCTTAATAATAAGGATAACAATATTGGTACTCTTGCAGCACAAATTAATGAAAGAAAAGCACATGTTTTGCTGATTATTGATGATGCTCATCACTTACCTGAAAGTTTTATCAAGGAAGTGATGATAATTATAAAAAACCAGGAAGATTTTGGATTTTTTCATCTTTGTTTAATTTCTGATTATTCTATCGTTGCCACATTGAATAATCTCGCTGCTGAGCCATTTAATAATTTAATCCATACAATAGAGCTGGGGGCATTAAGCGAGGCTGAAACCAGAACTTATGTATTACAACGAGCAATGGCGTCTCGTTTAATTAACAGGCCACTCACCGATGCTCAATTTAAACAGTTCTATCACTTGACCAAAGGGAATTTATCAAAAATCAATACCAATCTGGAATTGTTTTTATCCAAGTGTTCCAATAAAAAACAAAATAATAAAGCAACTATTTTAAAAGGAATAAGTTTAGCTACAAGCTTCGCGATTGTTGCAGGATTATCCTATTTTTATTTTGATAATTTATATAAAGCTCGTAATAATACTCCCAAATTACCGGATTTAGCTTCTGTAACAACACTTCCGCCCATAAAAGACCTTATTAAAAAAACTCCCGCACAGCAATCTGCTCCTATACAAGACTCTGTAAGCTATATTGCTTCGTGGGAAGATTCTTCGATGAGGCAATTAGTGCATTATGGGTTACCCAAAAAACAAATTTTAGATGATTTTATGGATGAAGAGGATAGTCTTAATACAGTTGCTGTTGTGGATAAGGTCGTGGTTATTCCAAAACTGAAAGCTAAAAATATTTCGGAGCAAGTCGCACAAGCGGCAGTTAGTCAGTCAAAATTACCCCCTATTTCCCACTCATTACAAACAAAGTCAGTCAGTGAGAAACCAAGTATCAAAAAAATTGATGGTAAGCTGTTTACTATACAATTGGCTGCCAGTCATAAAGTAGAGGATATCAACAGGTTTAAGAACCAAAACAAATGGTTATCTCAGGCAAAAGTTAGACATTTTACCAATGCGAAAGGCAGTTGGTACATATTAACTGTCGGTGAATATGAAAGTAGAAATCAAGCTCTGTTGAATATAAAAAAATTACCAGGAGAATTAGCCAAACTCAATCCGTGGATACGTTCTGTAGAGGGGCTTTCAAACATTGGTTAGAGTAAGAGAATCGGCTTGGATATAGTTTTGTGGGCCATTTGCTGATCCTGGGAAAATAGGCTTAAATCTGCTAATCTTAACTTAGCTATCAGAATTTTAAGGAGAAAATGATGTATAAAAGGGTTTTGTTTGCTACTGACTTTGATGAGGTTGGGGTGCGGGCAGCTGAGAAAGCTAAAAAAATTGCTGACGAGAATGGTGCTGATCTAATCTTGGTTCATGTTGTTGAGCCTATTCCAGCTTATGCTTACCCAGGTTTTGCGGGATTTGCTGAAGTAGAAATGTCTATTCGTGAGCAAGCTGAAAAAGAACTGAATGAATTGGCAGAAAAACTGGGTGTCGATGAAAAGCATCGTTTTATAGAGTTTGGTTCAACTAAAAACGAAATCTTAAGGGTAGCGAAAGAACATAAAATTGATTTAATTGTGACAGGAAGTCATGGAAAACATGGTCTTTCTTTATTATTAGGCTCAACCGCTAATGCAATCTTGCATGGTGCCGAATGCGACGTCTTAATTGTAAGACCCAAAATAAGCCACTAAGAACACCGCTAACTTAAGAAGCTCCGTACTACGTGGTAGTACGGGCAATGCTTCATAGATTTCTCAATATCTCAGAAAACCAGTATACTATGTGTTTTTTATTCTTCTGATTAAAACGATTAATGAAATTGTTACGTGGTTCTAATCATTTTGCTTTATTTGATAAGGGTGCAGTTGCCACTATTGGTAATTTTGATGGCGTGCATTTAGGTCATCAACATTTGATTAAGGTGCTAAGAGCAAAGGCTGATGAGATGAACTTGCCTTTAGTTATTTTACTGTTTGAGCCTCAGCCTAAAGAGTATTTTCATAGAGAGAAAGCACCAGCCCGACTTTCTACCTTGAGAGAAAAAATAGATGTCTTGAACTTATGTCAGGTGGATTACATCTATTGCATCAAGTTTGATGCAAGACTGGCTCAAACTAGCGCATTGAATTTTGCACAATTTTATTTATTTGAAGCATTGAAAATACGCTACCTTCTGGTTGGCCAAGATTTTCGTTTTGGTAAAAACAGAGAAGGTGATGTTAATTTACTCAAAACACTAGGTGCTCATTATTCCTGTGAAGTGACAGTGCAATCGGATTTTCTTATAGAAAATGAAAAGATTAGTTCGACGAGAATTAGAGAAGCGTTGCAAGAGGGGAATTTGCAGTTCGCAGCCAAGTTGTTGGGAAGGCCATACAGCATGTGTGGACGGGTCATAAAAGGTGATGGTCGTGGCCGTCAATGGGGGATACCGACAGCAAACCTTGGCATGCATCGTTTATCGATTCCTTTGCAAGGTGTTTATGTGGTGCAAGTCCATATCAATTCGAAGGCCTATTCTGGCGTTGCAAATATTGGGAAGAGGCCAACAGTCGCTGGAACCAAAAATATTTTGGAAGTCCATTTATTTGATTTTCATGGATCTCTTTATGGTCAGTTATTGCAAGTAATTTTCTTGCACAAACTTCGAGATGAAGTTAAATTCTCAAGTGTGGAGTCGTTAATCACTCAGATTAATAGTGATATCCTGTTGGCAAAGACCTATTTAAAACAGAAATGGCTTGATAGTGAGATTGACTCATCGAATGATGTTGTGAATGGAATCAGTGATACAGTGTAATTTACCTATAATCGGGGTATTTTTTTGTAAGCTCCCTTTGGGCTGTGTAGATGAAACAGAACAAGGGCATTTAAAATTATCAAAAACTTAATGATTTGGCAGAGTAGGCACCTATGGCAGAATACAAAGATACTTTAAACCTTCCAAACACTGCATTTCCGATGAAAGCAAGTTTGTCAGTGCGAGAACCTGAAATGTTGGCAGATTGGCAAGCAAGGGGAATTTATCAGAAAATTCGTAAAGCTCGTGTTGGAAGTAAGCGCTTTATTTTGCATGATGGTCCGCCCTATGCCAACGGGCATCTTCATTGTGGGCATGCGCTCAATAAAATTCTTAAAGATATTATTATTAAATCAAAAACCTTTAGTGGTTTTGATGCCCCCTTTGTCCCTGGTTGGGATTGTCATGGATTACCTATAGAGTTGAATGTAGAAAAAAAAGTAGGTAAAGCCGGAATCAAGATTACACCCAGAGAGTTTCGTGCCAAATGCCGAGAATATGCTGCAAGTCAAATTGATATACAAAGAGAAGAGTTTCAACGTTTGGGAGTCTTGGGAGACTGGTATAATCCTTATGTGACTATGGATTATCACTATGAGGCCAATATAGTACGAGCCTTGGGTTTAATGATTAAAAATGGCCATTTACAACAGGGTTTTAAACCTGTTCATTGGTGTATCGATTGCGGATCTGCGTTGGCTGAAGCCGAGGTAGATTATGAGGATAAAACTTCTCCGTCCATTGATGTTGCATTCGCAGCAGTAAATCCATCCGAGTTCCTTAATTGCTTTGGAACTCCATCAGCGGTGAAACCATTAATTCTGCCGATTTGGACCACGACTCCATGGACATTACCAGCCAACGAAGCAGTTTGTCTGCATCCTGAAATTGATTATTCATTGATTGAGACGGGTGATTCTTATTATATCGTGGCTACTGATTTGGTTGAATCGGCTATGGCGCGTTATGTGATCAGCCATTACAAAACATTGGGTTCCGCCAAGGGGCGAGTCTTTGAGCATTTTAAACTGCAGCACCCATTTTATAAGCGCCAGGTTCCCGTAGTTCTTGCCGAGCATGTGACAACAGAATCAGGTACAGGTTGTGTGCATACTGCACCGGCTCATGGTCCGGATGATTATTTGGTAGGTCAGACATACCGCTTGCCATTAATAAATCCCGTGATGGCTAACGGATGTTTTGCTGAGGATGTGGAGTTATTTGCTGGTCTTTCCGTATTGAAGGCCAATGAGGATATTCTAACAGTTTTATCAGAGCGGGGTGTTTTGTTAGCTAATGAATCTATCAGACACAGTTATCCGCATTGTTGGCGACATAAATCGCCAATGATATTTCTGGCTACGCCCCAATGGTTTATCTCAATGGATAAATCCAATTTAAGGCAAGCAATAGTCAATGAGATCGAGAAGGTTAACTGGGTACCTGACTGGGGTAAGGCTCGCATTAGCAACATGGTTGAAAACAGGCCTGACTGGTGTATATCAAGACAGAGATCTTGGGGAACCCCCATGCCATTGTTTGTACATAAAACCACCAGAGAATTACATCCTGACACTCTGGAGTTAATCGAGAAAGTGGCTGTAATGATTGAAAAATCAGGCATAGATGCCTGGTTTGATCTGGATGGTTCTGAATTGCTTGGCGATGATGCCAAACACTACGATAAAATCACAGACACCATGGATGTGTGGCTAGATTCCGGAATATCACATTTCAGTGTTTTAAAGCATAATAACGATTTGGATTTTCCGGCAGATGTCTATTTTGAAGGATCCGACCAGCACAGAGGTTGGTTTAATTCCTCATTAACAACTGCAGTTGCAATGTATGGAGTTGCTCCCTACAAAACCGTATTGACTCATGGATATACCGTTGATGCCGAGGGGAAAAAACTATCAAAGTCTAAGGGAAATTATGTCGCTTTGGATAAATTAGTAAACCAGCATGGTGCTGATATTTTAAGATTATGGGTAGCATCAACTGATTATCGTCATGAAGTCAGTATTTCTGAGGAAATCATTAAACGCAATGCAGATGCTTATCGAAGAATTCGTAATACAGCGCGATTTTTATTAGCTAATTTATTTGACTTTAATCCAGTCAGCGATTGTATTGACGCCAAAGAGTTGTTAGAACTGGACAGATGGGCTCTAAAGCGTTGCCAACTTTTACAAGAAGAAATAATTGCTGCCTATGAAAATTACCACTTCCATTTGATTTACCAGAAAATTCACAATTTCTGCGCAGTGGATATGGGTAGTTTTTATTTGGATTTGATAAAGGACAGGCAATACACCACAGCAAAAGACAGTACAGCAAGACGCTCTTGCCAGACAGCGATGTATCATATGGTCAAAGCTTTCACCATTTGGTTAGCGCCTATCTTATCTTTTACTGCTGAAGAAATATGGCAAACAATACCTGGGAACAATAATGAATCTGTTTTTATTGAGCATTGGTATGATGCCTGGCCGACTATTGACGCAGTGAATATGGATGATTGGGAACAATTGCATATCATTCGTGATGAAGTGAACAAAGCTCTGGAAGAAACCAGACAAAGAGGTGAAATTGGTTCTGCTTTGGCAGCCGAAGTAACTGTTTATGCCGATGACAAGGTATTACCTAAGTTAACGCGTTTAGGCGAGGAATTACGTTTTTTATTGATTACCTCAGGAGCAAAAGCGAGCCCAATCAATCAATCTCCCAAAGGATTATCTGTTACCGATTGTGGAGTATCAATACAGGTTATAGCCAGTGCTCATGAAAAGTGTGCGCGATGTTGGCATAGAAGGGCAGATGTTGGTCAAAATCAAGAGCATCCTGAACTATGCTTGCGCTGTGTAGGGAATATCAGCGGATATCATGAAGAGAGGCGTTACATATGAAAAAATGGCCTTGGCTTACACTTAGTATTTTAGTAATTATCTGCGATCAGGTAAGCAAATATTGGGTTGGAGTCTGGTTAACTCCATATAAACCTATGCCCGTTATGCCTATGTTGAATTTTACTTTAGCCTTTAACACAGGCGCTGCTTTTAGTTTTTTAAGCGGCGCTGGTGATTGGCATAGGTGGTTTTTTGCAGGGTTTAGTTTTGTAATGAGTATTATTTTGTTGATCTGGTTATTACGGACTCCAGAACAGGCAAGATTTCAATCTGTCGGGATAAGTCTTATTCTGGGGGGAGCTTTAGGAAACTTGATTGACAGAGGTCTTCATGGTTATGTGATTGATTTTATTGATGTTTACTATAAACACCACCATTTCGCTACCTTCAACCTGGCCGATAGCGCTATATGTATAGGGGCTGCAATTTTAGTTCTGGATTTGTTGATTCGTAGGGAATAGAACGGAATAGACCGGTTAAGGAAATAATAGTGCCGCAGAGTTTTAATTTTTTAACCCTGTTTTAAGTCAAAATGGCTCACAATTATTTATCATGTGTTAATGGAAAATTGTGCTTTTAGGTTTGAGTCAATTTATTTTCAGATGATTGATTGTCCTAACCTTGTTAATCCATTCAGTTGTTTTTGGTCAGGATTATGAATAATTACTGCAGCTACAGATGGCAAATTTAGGAAAAGGTCAGCTTCATTCCAGTCAATTTCAGCAGGGAATAAATTTAATCCTGGCAAATATTTGCTTAGAGAATTACAGAATGCCAGATTGGCAGGGTAGGGTCGTACTTGTTTAAATCCAATATTCGCTGCTGCCATGGCTTCAGAAATAGTGGCTACACTTGGAAAATAGCACATCGAATAAACACTTGCAGTTTGAGCTATAGAGCTTAAAAAGCCGGGGCTAGAAGCAAAATGTACGCCTGCCTGATAGCATTGCTCTAATTGCTGAGTATCAATTATGCCTCCGGCTCCAATTTTTAGAGAAGGGTATCGCGTTTTAATATTGGCTAATAAATTGGTATCGGCTGAATTGATCTCTACCAAATCTAAATCGGAATTTGCAATTTGATCGAGCCTGTCAAATAAAAAATTATCGATATCCAGTGATATGATCACAGATTGATTACCTAACATTTTTTCAACAATCATGTTTTGTTCCGAAGAGTCTGCAATAATCTTTCAATGTTAGAAGACTTGTTGATTGTTGGCAAGTATATTGATAAGAAAAACAACAATTTGTTTGATGATGAAGGGGGATAGAATCCCTGAATTATGATTCTCATATAATTCAGGGTAGGGAGATGAAAGATAATTCTATTTTATGAGGTTTTGAATGGAGATAAAGACGGAGTAGGATTAAATCGTTGCTCAACGACCTCATCTGTTTTGCTTCTTATAGAAGTAACACTGGGTTTTGTAGTGTCTACTCCATATTGTTCTAGAGTTTGCAGCATACGTTGCATAGTTTGAAACGGTATTGCTCCAGAGCGTGGTACTTCCTTAAGTAGCTCACCAGTAAAATAAGTACGTGCTTTTGGATCGGCAATTTTAATACTGAGTGCCAGAAGATCATTAAAGGTCACTTTAACGTCTTCATTTTTTCTCATTTCATCTATCTTCGTCTTGAAAAAAGTAGTCACTGATGCCAGGCTTGGGGTTGGTTTCGGTGAACTGGTTGTACTTCCTCCAGAAGGTGTTAAGACAGGTGACTCGGTATCTAAAGTTGGTTGGTTTAGTTGATTTAAAGCAGCGCCAACTGTAGATTGAAGTTTACTTAAGTTATTGGCAATTTCTGTTTTTTCTTTTGCATGGTCTTCCAATTGCTGCTTTGTCTCTTCAATTCGTTCTTTATGAACGGTTGTTTCCAAGCCTTTATTATGATGTACTAATTTTTTCACTGTCGTTGGTGTTTCATACTGAAGTCTATGAAAATCATGTTCAGCTTTTTTTTGTTTTTCCGGGCTGTCTTTGATAGATTCCCAGTCTTCACCTTGTTTTAAAAGATAAAACTTGCCGTCTTTTTCAAGTATTTTTTGTTCTTTATGGATAGGATAGAATTTAGCATTTAAATTAAACAGTTGTTGATCTTTTCCTATCACGTAATGTGCATCATTTAGTGAGGTCACTTCTTCTCCTTTCTCATTGAAAAAGGATTTTTCTTTTCTGTGCACTGAAAGCATATCGTGCAGGTTTGCCAATTTTAAATTTAGGCCATTATGTTTATGCAGTAATTTGGTAGCTTCTTCATTGTCTTTTGGATCTGGGCTCATCACAAGATCGTTTATTTTTTCCAATTGTTTTTCCATTTCCAGACTAAGCTTATGAATTAACGCTTCCATCTTTATGGCTGCCAGATCATGTTTGGATTGGCTATAATCCTTTTGTGCTTTTTCTAACGCTGCGGGATCATTTTTAATGGCATCCCATTGACCTTTTTGTATGAGATAAAATTGACCTTCATGTTCTACTACTTCCTGGTTTTTATTAATGGCCAAGTGAGCGTCTTTTAATGAATTAACCGGGTTACCTTTTTCATTAACATAGGATTTTTCACCTGTATGAGCGTCATGTAATACTTGCAGGTTAGCCATCTTTGCTTTTATGTCTTGATGTTCACGCATTAAGGATTGAACAGTTTTCTCATCGCCTTTATGCTTTTCCATCAGTTGCGTGAGTTTCTCACTGTCTTTGTTGAATGCTTCCATTTTTTCTTTAATTTCGGATAGTGATAACTCTTCAGAATCAGTGAGAAGTTTTTCAAACCCTTCCAGGTTTTCTTCATAGGTATTGTATTTGTCTTCAATATCTTTGCCTTGACGTTCCAGCTTATCCAGTTTTTTTTCTAATTCCTCACCTTTCTTAATATGTTCTTGAGCACGTTTAATAGCCTGTTCATATTCATCCAGCATTTTCTGAAATTCTTTATCTGCTTGTGAAGTGGATGAGGTTGACTGTTGGGTTGACTTGCTGGCTTTTTCAGCATTTTTTATGGCTTTTTCATTGTATTCGCGAATAGTTTCTTTAACTTTTTCCGCTGCATGAGATTTTTTGGATAAATACCACAGGAACAAAGCGGCCATTAATCGGCGTTTAAAGAGCTCGTGTTCCATTCTGTCCTGTTGATTTTGTAGATTAATGTTTCTTTGCAGGGCCATTTGAGCGCCTAATTCAGCCATTACATCTTTACCTGCCGGAGATAAAAGAAATTTTTTGACTTGGGATGCATTTTTTAACCCTTCTCGACCCAGATTGATAGTGGAACCACTGTCTTCCTTAGCCTGTGGATCGAGCAAGCTGGACTCTATCCATTTCTCAAAAGAAGTTTTAAAAGGCTTAACTGGTTCATTGGGTTTAGATTCTTTTTTGCTGGTGGGCATTTTGTCTTCTTTTTTACTATCCTCAACGCGCATTTTTTCTACAACAGGTTCCTTTTCCTTGGTTTTTACGGATTCAACATTCCCTTCTGATGTTTTAACTTGATGTGATTTGTTATCTTTTGCCATAAATAGGATCCTTAATCAATCGCCCCCAGTTATCTTATATTATACACAATGTTGACCAATAAAGCATCAGTTTATTCATGTTTTAACAAGATTATGCCATTGACAATCTTTACTATCTTTAGTCTAAAACATGCTCTTGATTGGAGCTGTTTTTTGCTGAATATCAGTATTTCATCTTAGAAGTAAGTATCATAATTTGCAAACAAAAAACCATGATATCAATACGATTAGAGTTAAAAGCACTTAGCTAATAGTCAGTGAATGTTCTTGAGGCATTGTGTCCGATGTTTGTGTGACATCATTAAACAGATCTGGAAAATGCGGTTGTTGGGGTTCTTCATTGTCTTTGGCTTTATTGATGGAATGCCTTTCGTCCAATAATAAATTACGTAAAAGGCAGTGACTGTCTGAGTGAGGAATTAATTCGCAACGTCTGGGATCATCGAAATAGTATTGATTATCCTGCACTATTTTATGTGTCAGTATATCCTCATCATGGAATGCCCATTGGTATACTTTTCCTCGATTTATTTCTATTAAGGAAAGCAAATATTGCTTTAATTCACCCGCTTTGCTGTCTATGTGGTTACATAATATAGTCACCCCATACGCGCTTGTTGAGAACAAAACTCCTGCTGAATGATCCCAAATCTGTCCGAAGTGATAAAGAATAGTACCGGTAGAATAGGCAAGAAGTCGGGAAATAGGGTTAATAACAGATAAATTTACTCTTACTGTTAGTGAAAGTATGTCTATCAGAGGGAGAATCAAAATATTTTTAATCAGCTGCAGGGGGGGTAAAAAAAGCAGCCTTATGCCATTAATGCCTATGTTTGTGACTGGATTATCTGAAAAATGGCCAAAAGGGGAAGTAAATCCATAAAGAGGGGAAAGCGTAAATTCAGATATGAAGTTATTTGTGGATGGACGCTCTGCTATATCGATGAGTAATTTCCCAATCGCACGGAAGTTACCTAATACAGACAGTAATTTGCGGAAAAAATTGGTAATTCCTCTAAAAGGGACGTGTATTAAAAGCGAACTGGCCTCAAGTAAGGGGATGGTTAAAATAGCTAAAACAAGATCAACACTTGCGGCTAAAGTTTGTTTACCCAGTTGTTTTATCAATTTGCCACTTTTTTTCCAGCCATTTATAAATCCATCAAAAAAACCATAGTAAAAACCTTCAAAAAAAGGTGCAACCAATAATTTTCCAATATTTATAATATTCTTGCAAAACCACTTGCAAGTCCCAAGGAACCAGTCATCACCCGGGTGCATAATGGTATCATAGATAGCGGCACCTCCTTTACCTCCAAGAGCCGCGTAGTTGGTATAAGGAAAGTCACCCATTTCATGTTGCAGTGAAGGAATCGCTTTTGTTAAACCATAACCAAGGCTAAGCGCTAAAGAAACAATAATAGCAATTTCTGCCGGGTCTTCTTTCAGGACAGAGACCGCATCGACAAAGAACTTATCCAAATTGCCGCTCACTACCATACCCTGCCAGAGAGTTACAGAAGCAGAAATAGCTTCTGAAGTCTTGCCATGATTCATCAAGTGAGCTAATTTTTGAACAGGCTCAATTCCATAAATCAAGCCACTTAAGTGCAGCTTTTTTAAAATGTCAGCGAGAACATTTGGTGCGAGTACAGCTCCCGCGCCATAGACATAAGCTGCCATAGCAAGAGTTCCTATCATGGGGTTACGCTCGCTTGTGTCTATAAAAAATCCTGCCAAATGGCGTACTACATCCAAAGCTCTGTGCAAAGGATTTTCATAAGTATGCAGGGCAGGGGGATGATTCGCTCTTGCAATGACATAGGGGCTGTTGTTGATCTGGTCACTAATGAACTCTTCCAGAGTTTGGCCATTCGCGAGAAGTCCGTGATTCTGGAGCGCTTCATGCAGAGAGGCGCGTTTAATTTTTTTGGATTTTGGATGTTGATCCATTTTTGAAAGACGTTGCTTGGGAGTATGAGTGGCATGCACATGATTAAAAAATTCTTCATGCAGGTCATGTATGATGAATTGGCTCATACTGTTGTAAAAACCTTTAAAAAAATCAGGTATACGGGAAATAAAAGCTTTGAAACGGAGGCTGATTCTTTCAGGCAAGTAAAGATGTCTTTTGCTGATTTGGCTTAAAATATATAAATCCTCTCCATCCGGCAAAGGATAAAAGAGTTGATCATGAATAAAATATTTGAGATGAATCAGCTTATTTTCGAGTCTTAACAGAATAGTATTTTTTTGAGGCACAATAACCCAATTACCATTAGGTAAGTGGCTTAGTAATCTTTTCGCCTCTTTTATACTGTTTACCTCTGTCTGTTGTGCTGAGTTTTCCACTAGATGATTTACCATTGCAGCCAGACTATTATAACCTCTTTGAGGCAGTCCTTTGAGTTTGTAGTAAGGCGTTATTTTGGTAATAGATACTCCATCAGAGCGTTTTTGTATTTCAGTTTTATGACTTGGTTTTGTTGTGATTGCCAGATAATTAATCCAATCGTGACCGTCATGCCAAAGTTTACTTATGAATCGTTCCAGTTTTGCAAAGCGATTGGCCGGGATGTTGTTTAATGCTGGCGCAGGGCAGAGTTGGTATTGCTGACAAATTACCCTGAGCGCATCGTCAAGCTCACTGCTACTGTGCCCAATATGGATTTCACTATCCCAAACAAAACAAGGCGTAATTGGTTTTCCAAGTTGTGTTTTAGTCACTTTGGTAAAGTCCATTTGATCCTGGCGAGAAACAGAAAAAACTCGGTTAAACCGATAATGCTGTGCTGTTTTGTGCGCATCATATAGCATATAACCAAAACTTCCTTCTGAAACGACAGGATTATTGGCAATCATTCGATTGCCGTTCTGGCAATGTTCAATAATGGAAATGACTTGTCTTCTTAACTCCTCCTGTCCAGCATGATCATGAGGTTTTAATTGTCTTTCTTTTTTCAAGAGATGGTTTAAGGAGCGGATGCAAGCATTAGCCAGGTTAATTTTTTCTTCCTGCTCATGGCTTAGGGGTTTTTTATAGCTTTCAGCTTGAACTTTATAGCGATTGATGTGATTTATAACATCCGCAACTAGCGAGGATGACCTGTTTCCCGGAAGAGTTTTTAACAGTTCGGGATTATGGGTGAATAGCATCAGCTGAACTGTTTTCTTGTTGTGGTTGGCTATTAAGCGTAGTCTGTCTCCTCCAGGAAGGAGATATTCCATATTATAATTACCATAAAATACTGTTCCGGCTTCGTGGCTGAAAATACTTCCGGTGATAGTTGGCATCTCTTTGTGTGTGTACGGAGTAACTCTTAGCGGAATAATAACTTGAGTTTGGCCATCAGTAGTTTCAAAATCAGGCATAAAGATTTATTTGGTTTAAAATAGGGTAAAAGGATACTGTCATTAATTTAGTGATTTTTTATCGCTTAAGTTGGTGTTGAAGAAAAGTAAAGCCCATTTAAGCTAAAATAATACAAAATCGTTTAATTTAATGCCATTATTGCACAGGGTACCCGAATTGGAACAGAAATAGCAAGTCTATTTAATGAAAAATTTGGTATCTCTGGAAGTTTTATGGTATGGCTGTTAGAATGTTTTAAAAATAAACAGGAATCAATATTAATGAGTAGTTATTGTGGTTATATTGCTTTAGTTGGCAGGCCAAATGTTGGCAAATCAACCTTATTAAATCGTATTTTACAGCAAAAATTAAGTATTACCTCGAGAAAGCCACAAACCACGCGCCATAGTATTTTAGGAATCCGTACAGAAGATGAATTTCAGTTTGTTTATGTAGATACTCCTGGTATTCATCAGGGTAATGCGAAAGCAATTAATCGCATGATGAATAAAACTGCGATTAGTGTACTACGTGACGTGGATGTGATTGCCTTTCTAGTTGATGGAACGCATTGGAAAGACGAAGATGAGTATGTGTTGAATTTAATCAAACAAGCTAAAGTTCCTTGCATCCTGGTAGTTAACAAAGTTGACAAGATAACTGATAAAACACAACTTTTGCCCTGGATAGAGCAAATAAGTCAGCGATATCAATTTGCAGCCATTATTCCTTTGTCGGCGAAAACTGGTTTGCAGGTGGATGAATTGGAAGGCAAATTAAAGACTTATTTGCCAGAAGGACCACATTTGTTTCCTGATGATCAATTCACCGATCGGTCTACAAAATTTTTATGTGCTGAATTGCTCCGTGAAAAAATTTTCCGCTTTTGTGGACAAGAATTGCCTTATTCAGTAACAGTAGATATCGAATCATTTAAGGATGAGGGAAATTTAATTCGTATTCATGCCTTGATTTTAGTAGACAAGGATAATCACAAGCGCATGATCATTGGTGATAAAGGCCAAAAATTAAAAGAAATGGCAACTAATGCCCGTTTGGACATGGAAAAAATGCTAGATAAAAAGGTTTTTTTACAATGTTGGTGTAAAGTGAAATCAGGCTGGTCAGATGATGAGAGAATACTGAAGCAATTGGGATATGACCAGTAAATCGCTGAATGCTTGGGTAATTCATAAGCAATGGTCTGGAGATACCAGTGCCAGACTAAAGCTTTTTACTAGGGAACTGGGATTAATTAATTGCTTGTGCAAGGGAGGGCGAACCCCCAAGAAACAGTCATTACTTCAAGCTTTTATTCCTCTGTGGGTTAGTATCGAAGAGCGTTATGATCAATATTACACACGAAACATTGAAAGCACTTCATCCAGACTGGATCTTGAGGGACATTCTCTTTTTTCAGGCCTGTACATCAATGAGTTACTCTATTATACGCTGAGCCCGGATTTCCCCGACCCGGATTTATTTGATGCTTACTTGTTCACCTTAAATGGCATAGCATTAGCTAGAGAAAGAGAGGCGATAGAAGCTTTGCTGCGTCGTTTTGAATGGGCTTTGCTTAAGGCTTGTGGATACACGTTTTCATTTCTTCATGAGGCGCGAACGGGAGAGTTAATTGTTCCCGATTCTTATTACCAATTTGTAGCTGGGGAGGGCTTTATTTTAGGTGGTGATAAAGAAATACCTGGTGAGCATTTACTTGCTATAGCAGCAGATAATTTAAGCGAGCCAGCTTATTTAAAATCAGCGAAATTCATTATGCGTCAGGCAATCAATCATCTTTTGGGTGGACGGGAAATCAAGGCCCGGTCCTTGTATGGACCGGCTTGAGATAGTGGTATGATCGCCAAGTATTTCTTTGCTATCAAATCAGTTTCAGGCTTTATTATGTGATGCTGGGCCTGGACAGATTCTCGATTTCTTCCACAGGATTTTGCTCCTGAATTTTAATAAAGCCAATTTGCTCTTTTAAAGTACCTTTAGGATTGAGTTTACTTCCCAATGAAGTGGCAAGATTATCTAATCTATCAACCAAAGCTCGTGAGGTAGTGAAATTACCAGCATCAATCTCCTTGACTATCTCATCAACTACCTTGACATGGTGTCTATTCCAATGAAAGGTGAAAATTCGTTTGAATTTGGCCCACCAGGTGTCGCCCCCTTTAGTATAATCATCAAGAACAGCTCTAATAGCATGTATCTTTTTGTATTCCACATCATCTCTGTGGAGCTGATGGCGAGGGTCATTCATAATTTCTTGAAAAGCATTTCGCCATAATTCATGATAAGCAACAAAATTTCTGGGAATCGTCGCAGAAACAGGTCTTCTTGGAGCAGGTGGCTGGTTTTCCGTACGGGCTTGTTGGTTGTCGGTTCGTGCAGGTATACCAATGTAGGGGGTTAGCTGGCCTGTTCGAGTGGAAGTAAGTCTCTCATCGAGAGCTGACTGATAATTTACTGTGGCGGGAAAAAGGCTGCGATTATAAGCAAATTGTTCTTGGGGAACTGCCAATGCTTGTTCAGGAGGATGTCCCATGCCAACGGCCCAAGGATCAACGATTAATGTTCCCATTGGAAACGTATCAGCGGTTAATTGTTGTGGAGGTTGAGGGAGTCTGCTTCCTTTAGGAACGAGCAAGGTAATGTTATGTAGATACCGTCCATTACTGTACATACTTCCTATAACAGCAACATCATATTGAGTTCTTATTTGCGGATCATCTAACAATACTCCTGCAGCGTGGTAAGCAAAATTGCTGCATTCGGAGACGCGAACTGCCTCACCATCAATTTTAAAACTTGATTTTTTATTTCTTTGCTGAGCAAATTTAATATATTCCTGAGCTGATTTAGGAGTTAAGAGCTGGGGAACTCCCCATTGGCTAAAAGGTGGTGTTCTGGATAAGGGGTTTGTACTGTATTTTTGGTATCTTTGCCCGCTAGCTATGCCTTCGGGAGTCCGAGCAAGGCAGTGTGGAAAATTCCCAATATCAGCAACAACAAATTTTTGATATTGTTCTTGCTTCAGTCTCTCTTGTATCTGTTGGGGGGCAATAGCCATAAATTACTCCGATAACTGATTTGAGTTTGCGGTTATTTTTTAACCATGATTTCTTTAAAAATATAGCACTTTACTTTTATAGGGATGGTCAAAGACTATCCTCTTGGTTTATTGTTTTTCACTGAACCCTGATTATGATAATCATGCTTTGATGATTAATTCGGTGTTTTATTTAAGCCTTTATCGCTTTCTGAGGTCTCTTGACAAGGTGATATACAACTGAGAAAAGTAAATTTTTGCAAAAACTTAAATACACTATGGGGACTTGCGAATTTCTTAGAATGATTTAGTTCATCTGTTTCTTGTACTTCAATTGGATTGCCGATTAAATCGAGGTCCGTTATCCTGGTATTGGTTTCAAGTATTTTTTTACCTTTTGCTGTAATTTGATTACCGCCCAGATGAAGAGTGCTTAGGGAAGTGTTGTTAGCAAAATGGGGCGTTGCTTTATCGCTTATCGTGTTTTTTCCCAAAATAAGTAAAGTCAGTTGATTTTTTTGGGCTAATTCAATAGCTCCAACATCAGAGACATCACAAGCGCTTGCAATCAGCTCTTTTATATTTCTGTTGGTTGATAATGCTATAATTCCTTCATCTTCCAGACTATTGAAACAGAGATCGATTTTCCTAAGATTGGATTGAGCAAGATAGCCTGCCCCTACTTTGGTTATCTTATTGTAAAGTGCATAGAGGGTTATCAGTTTGGCGTTGGCGGCTAAAGCCTTAATTCCATCGTCACCAATGCTGTTAAAACTCACATCTAAAGTAGTAATATGACTATCTTCTGATAACGATTTAGCACCCTCCGGGCCAATATTATTATGACTAATGTTAAGGGATGAAATCGATGTTTTATTAACAAAAAGCTTCACGCCGCTGGCTGTAATATCATTGTGTGACAGGTCAAGACTGGTTATGGCAGGATGATGTTGAAGAAATTCGCATAGCAGTGGGATGTCATTATCGGTAAGATTTAAAAAGGATAGTGTGAGTTGATTATGATTTTTATCATAGCTTTTTTCTAACTCCGATAATGTTAACATCCTACACCATGTTCAATTATAATTAAATTTGTTTAATATTTTACATAGACAAGAGAATGAGATCAAGATTTTTATTCACCTTACGATGATATAGGAAAATGTGATCTGTGCCTATTATTCAGATATCAGTTTGACTTCAATATTATAATTTCTTTAAAGTGTTAGTGTATAAAGTAAAGTATGGAAAGTCTGGTTAAATGCTTTACGTGGTAACGTTTAAACTGATTGAAACCAGGTAGCGTGAATGGCAGTTTGTCAAGAACTGCATTATACTCTTCATTTTATATTTTTTGGTGCAAAATGAATAAAGAGTTATTGTTAGGTGTTAATATTGATCATATAGCAACCCTACGGCAAGCACGAGGAACTCGTTATCCTGATCCTGTGCAGGCAGCAATGGATGCTGAAGAAGCAGGGGCAGATGGAATTACTTTGCATATGAGAGAGGACTTACGACATATTCAGGCGCGTGATGTCCGATTGATTAAACAGGTTCTGCAAACACGTATGAATCTTGAGCTGGCGGTTACTGAAGCCATGCTTGATTTTGCCGAGGAAATATTGCCGGAGCATGCTTGCTTAGTGCCTGAAAAGCGGGAAGAACTAACTACAGAAGGTGGATTGGATATTTTGACTCACCGAAATGTGGTGGAAAAGGCAGTACGTCGCTTACAATTAATGGGAAGTGAGGTTTCTTTATTTATTGACCCGGATAAAGAGCAAATAAGAGCGGCGGTTGATGTTGGGGCGCCAGTTATCGAATTGCACACGGGATGTTATGCTGATGCCACCTCAGAGGAAAAGCAGCATTATGAATTGCAACGAATTAAAGAGGCAGCTGAATTTGCTGCCAGTTTGAACTTGGTAGTGAATGCCGGTCATGGATTGCACTATCATAATGTTAAACCGATTGCAGCGATTAGGGAGTTAAATGAACTTAACATAGGACATGCCATTATTGCCAGAGCATTATTCTGTGGATTAAAAGAGGCAGTAAGACACATGCGCCAATTAATGCAGGAAGCGAGACTTTATGTCAACGACTGATGTCATTGTTATCCGTATCACAGGCGATTCTGGTGATGGAGTACAATTGGTAGGCGAACAATTAACCATTAGTGCGGCACTGACAGGACGTGATGTGCGTACTATGCCTGATTTCCCAGCGGAAATCCGGGCTCCTGCTGGAACAGTTGCGGGTGTCTCAGGATTTCAATTGGCGATGGCGGAAAGAGCTATTTTTACTGCCGGAGAGTCATTGGATGTGTTAGTGGCTTTAAATCCTGCTGCATTAAAAAACTCGCTTCAACATTTAAATCAAGGCGGTTTGTTGATCATTAATGAAGACAGTTTTCAGGAAAGAGATTGGCAAAAAGCAGGTATTGATAAGAGTTTCCTGGATAATTGTCGAGAGCATTATCACATTGTTGCTTTTCCATTAATTACTCAAACTATTCAGGCAGTTGAATCCATTAATCTTACAAAACCTCAGGCTGTCAAAACCAAGAATTTTTATATTTTGGGGTTGGTTTTGTGGTTATTTGATTTGCCTACAGACACTTGCCAGGCTTTTATCGCCAAAAAGTTCAAAACAAATCAGGCCATAGCAAAAGCCAATGAATTAGCTTTGTTGGCAGGATATAATTATGCCATGACTCTGGAGCTTTCCCGTCGGGATTACATGCTGGGGGAAGTCAACAGACACTCAGGTGAGTACAGGCAAATCACTGGAGTTGAGGCAGTAGGGTTAGCTCTGGCTACATTAGCTACTCAGACACAAGTTCCTCTGTTGGTGTCAGGTTACCCAATTACACCGGCTTCTGCTATTTTGCATGAATGTGCTCGCTTATCGGATTACGGCGTACAGTTAATACAAGCCGAGGATGAAATTGCCGCTATTTGTTCTTGTATAGGGGCTGCTTATGGTGGTCGTTTAGCTCTGACCTGTACTTCAGGGCCTGGACTTGATTTAAAATGTGAAAGCCTGGGCTTGGCTGTCGTGACGGAGCTGCCCTTGGTGCTAGTTGATGTGCAAAGAGCGGGGGCTTCAACAGGTTTGCCCACAAAAACCAGCCAGAGTGATTTAAAGCAAGCTTTGTATGGTCGCCATGGCGAGGCACCTTTACCTGTGATTGCAGCTCAATCCCCTGCTGATTGTTTCAATACAATTATTGAAGCTTTCAGGATAGCTATCAAGTACATGACTCCAGTTATTGTATTACTTGATGCTTATTTGGCGAACGCAGCAGAGCCCTGGGAAATTCCTGCCTTGGATTCACTTAACATGCCAAAACTGGAATTTAATCGCTTTACCAAACCCTATCATCGGGATGAATTTTTAAGTCGAAGCTGGAATGTTCCAGGTACTTCTGGCTTTATTCATCAAATTGGAGGCTTGGAAAAACAAGGCGATGAAGGACGAGTTAGTTATGATGCTGAGAATCATCAAAAAATGGTGATTACACGTGCCGAGAAAATAAAGGGTATTGCAAGAGATTATCCTGCTTTGGTTCTTGAGGGTGATATGACGGCTCCCACGCTTGTTATAGGTTGGGGTAGTACTTTTGGTAGTTTAAGGTCTGCTGTACAACAATGTCTTGAACAGGGAGTACCGGTTGCCTATCTGCATCTGCGCCATCTTAACCCATTACCTGATGATTTGGGTTCTTTATTGAAAAAATATGACAAGGTATTGGTTGCTGAATTGAATTCTGGCCAATTATGTCAACTCATCAGAGCAGTTTATCTGGTCGATGCGCAATCGATTAGCCAATGCAATGGTCAACCTTTCAGTGTTAATCATTTGGTAAGTGCCATTAAAGCGGAAGCCAACTATGAACAGCAATTATAAGCGTGAAGATTTTGCGAATGAAACAGAGGTTCGCTGGTGTCCTGGTTGTGGTGATTATGCCATTTTGGCTGCTTTGCAAAGAGTACTTCCTGAATTAGGCTTGCCTCCTGAGCAGCATGTTTTTGTCTCAGGCATCGGGTGTGCTGGGCGGCTTCCTTATTATATGAACACTTATGGATTTCATACTATCCATGGCAGGGCTACAGCAGTAGCAACTGGTTTAAAGACCATGCGAGAGGATTTATGTGTCTGGGTTATCACTGGAGATGGTGATGCTCTAAGTATAGGTGGTAATCATTTGCTGCATATTTTAAGGCGTAATGTCAATGTCAATATCCTTCTGTTTAATAATCAGGTTTATGGGTTAACCAAGGGGCAATTTTCTCCAACTTCTCAAAAGGGACAAGTGACTAAAACATCACCCAAAGGAGTAACGAGCGAACCAATTAATCCACTCATGATCGCGTTGGCTTCCGGAGCCAGTTTTGTGGCCAGAGCGGTTGATAAAGATCCTGTCCATTTGGCTTCTGTGCTTAAAAAGGCTTATGAACATAATGGATGCTCTTTTGTTGAAATATATCAAGATTGCAATATTTTTAACCATGGAGCTTTTGATGATTTTGCAGTTAAAAGTAACCGGGCTGAAAATACCATAATATTGGAAGATGGCCAGCCGCTTATGTTTGGTGCTCAAAAAGAAAAAGCGCTGCAGTTGGATGGTGAGCAATTTGTTCAAGTTTCAATTGAGGAAAAAACGCTTTATAAGCATGATGCGAAAAATGTAATTAGTGCCATGCGTTTAGCGCGATTGACGTTCCCTGATTACCCGGTGCCTCTGGGCGTTTATTATCAAAAGGAACGCGAGCTTTTTACTCTGAACCAGGAAGTAAAGAAAAAACCGGAAGATTTGCCAGAACTTTTTAAAGCCAAGGCAAGTTGGAAACAAAGTTAATTTCACATCGATTGATCATACTTCTGGATTTTATAATGTAATTATTAGTAACTGTCCAGGGTATGAGAATTTTTCTGCTTATAAGCCTATTTATTTGAGTTGTCTTTCCCGCGAAGGAGGGAATCTAATTAAAAATTAACCCTGTGTGGTAATTTTATAGATGGATTCCCGCCTTCGCGGGAAAGACATAGGACTTAATATTCCTTAATTACATAGCCGTGAACGGTTGACAATTAAAAGGCGCAGGTCGTCTCAGTATAGATAAATTGCCTTGTACCAGACCAGCGCCTCCATGTTGAAATATTCTCTTACATTTCCTTTAAACAATTGATCGATAAAAAAATCCCGGCATACAGCCGGGACTCAGGTAGAGGAGACGATATTGATTAGTCGCGACCTGAAAATGCGCTTAGCAGGTTCAGCAGGCTAACAAATAAGTTATAAATGGAAACAAACAAACCAATCGTAGCCATTATGTAATTGGTTTCCCCTTCATGGATTATGGCGCTGGTTTGTAACAGAATTAAGCCAGATGAAATTAATACAAAAGCAGCAGAAATTACTAATTGCAAAGCTGGTATTTGTATAAATATTCCCGCTATCATCGCCAATAAGGCAACCATAACGCCAACAAAAAGAAATCCACCCAAGTAGCTAAAATCTTTTTTCGTTGTCAGGGCATATCCTGATAGAGCAAAAAAGATCATTCCAGTACCACCTAAAGCAGTAGCTACTATTTGTGGGCCATTTGAAAAACCTGTAATGTAATAATTCAGTAATGGGCCAATGGTATATCCTAAAAACCCTGTAAAAGCAAAGACGCTTACCAATCCCCAAACGCTATTTCTTAAGGCTTGAGTTAAAAACATCAAACCATAAACGCCAACTATCATTAATAGTGGATTCATTGGGCGAGCTCCACTAATAAAGGCTACATAGGCAGTTAATGCGCTAAATATGAAGGTTAAACTTAGCAGTAAATACGTGTTTCGCAATACCTTATTGGTTGCGAGCACAGATTCTCTTTGTTGACCAAGTATGGTGATATCATTTCGGTTCATTGTTCAGAACTCCAGTTATTTATTATCAGTTTAGCATATCTATGGTCAAATTTCCTATTTTTCAAGTCGCATCACTTGAAAATTATGTAATAAAATTTACATATAGACCTGTAGACAATTTATTATTAAAGCGAAAGGGCTGTCATGTCAATTTTGTTTTGGGCTTATGTCTAACGATATAGTAAGATGAAAAATACGAATGTCATTTAGGAAAAAGGATGAATCGAGTAGCGCTTGTACAAATGGTATCATCAGCCAAAATAGCAGATAATTTACAACTCATCGAACAATATGTAATTCAAGCCAGGGAACAGGAAGCCAGTTTGGTTGTACTACCTGAGAATTTTGCTTTCATGGGGATGAATGAGCGAGAGAAGTTGCACATTGCCGAACATTATGGTCAAGGGCCTATACAAGAAAAAATCAGTGAGTTAGCGAGAGATTTACGGATATGGATAATAGCAGGAACAATCCCGTTAAAAAGTAAGGGTTCAAAGGTAAGAGCAAGTTGTATAGTTTATGATGATAAAGGCCTAAATGTTGCTCGCTATGATAAAATTCATTTATTTGATGTCATAGTTTCCGAGCAGGAAAAACATCAGGAATCGTTAACTATAGAAGCAGGAAAAGATATAGCGCTTGTGGATACACCAGTGGGGAAAGTTGGGTTAACTGTCTGTTATGACTTGCGTTTCCCGGAATTGTACCAATATTTAATGCAAAGAGGCGCACAATTATTTTCAGTTCCCTCTGCTTTTACTGCAATAACGGGAGCTGCGCATTGGGAGGTTTTACTCAGAGCAAGAGCAATCGAAAACTTATGTTATGTATTAGCTCCCAATCAGGGTGGAATTCATGAAAACGGACGTCATACCTATGGGCATAGTATGGTGGTGGAACCATGGGGTAAGGTGTTGGCTCAAAAAGAAGAAGGGCAGGGAGTAATTCTGGCTGATATTGATTTAGAGAGATTGTTACAGTTGAGAAGACAATTTCCGTGTGTTGAACATCATGTTTTAATGTAAAAGGTATATAAATGACAAAATCTCTTGTGATAGCAAAAAATATTTTATTGACACCAGCATCCCTGGATGAAGTCGGCATAGAAAAATTATTCAAGACCATGTTTAATCGGAACGTCGATGATGCTGATCTTTATTTCCAAAGTTGTAGTTATGAATCCTGGTATTTGGAAGATTCAGAGGTTAAAAGCGGTAATTTTTCTCTGGATAAGGGGGTAGGAATCAGGGCGGTAAGCGGTGATAAAACCGGCTTTGCCTATTGTGATGATATCATGCTGCCTTCCATGCTTCGTGCTGCTGATGCGGCGCGTTCCATAGCCCTTTCTGGTTCAAAAACAGTACCTGCCGTCAAGGTATTAAAGGCTCCTGTCAATCGATATGACAATTTAAATCCTTTGGAAGGAATGAGTAAACAGGAAAAAATCGCTTTATTGGAAGCCATTGACAAAGAAGCCCGTAGTCTTGATCCCCGGGTGATACAGGTTAATGCCTCCTTAACCGGGTGCTATGAAGTAGTGATGGTTGCCAATATGAACGGGCAGATGATGGCTGATGTAAGGCCATTGGTTAGCATTAATGTCAGTGTTATTGTTGAAGACAGTCATGGCAGAAGAGAATCGGCACGATCGGGCGGTGGTGGACGAGTAGCCTATTCCTATTTTACCGAGAAGGAAAATGCATTGAGTTATGCGCGTGAAGCGGTACGAGAAGCATTAACCAATTTGCAGGCAGAACCTGCTCCTGCTGGAACCATGCCAGTTGTTTTGGGCCCAGGATGGCCAGGGGTGCTTCTACATGAAGCTGTTGGGCATGGTTTGGAGGGTGATTTTAACCGCAAGGGGTTATCCGCTTTTTCAGGTCGATTGGGTCAGCAGGTTGCTGCTGCGGGCGTTACAGTAGTGGATGATGGTACTTTAGAGAATCGACGCGGTTCTCTGACTATAGACGATGAAGGGACGCCCTCACAATGCACCACTTTAATTGATAATGGAATTTTAGTGAATTACATGCAGGACAAGTTGAATGCCAAACTCATGGGAATGCAATCAACAGGTAATTGTCGCCGTGAATCCTATGCCCATGTCCCAATGCCGAGAATGACCAATACTTATATGCTGGCAGGGCAGTACGACCCTCAGGAAATTATTCGCACGGTAAAAAAAGGGTTGTATGCGGTGAATTTTGGAGGCGGACAAGTTGATATTACTTCTGGCCAGTTTGTATTTTCTGCGAGTGAGGCTTATTTAATAGAGAATGGCAAGATTACAAAACCGGTGAAAGGAGCCACTTTGATTGGGAATGGCCCTGATGTGATGAAAAAAATAAGTATGATTGGTAATGATTTGGCATTGGATAGAGGGATTGGTGTATGTGGAAAAGAAGGACAATCTGTTCCCGTTGGCGTAGGGCAGCCCACTTTGAAAATTGATGCCTTGACGGTTGGCGGAACCAAGTAAGAAAATGCCAGTCAAGAGTGTACCAACTATTTCCAGGAGTTATTCTTGACAAATCAATATCCTAAAATCGGTTTGGCTTTAGGTAGTGGATCAGCGAGGGGCTGGGCCCATATCGGGGTAATTCAAACGCTCAAACGATTGGATGTAAGGATTGATTGTGTCGCTGGATGTTCCATAGGCGCATTGGTTGGTGCCATTTATGCCTGTGGCACCCTGGATCTGTTTGAACAATGGGTGTTAAAGCTTAATAAAAGAGAAATGGCTAAACTCATTGATGTGAATTTTTTAGGTGGCGGGGTTCTCTCTGGTAGTAAGCTGATGACCTTTTTCAAGGATTTTGGTCTTGAAAAAAATATTGAGGAGCTCTCTTTGCCTTTTAGTTCAGTTGCTACTGATTTGAGCACAGGACGTGAGATCTGGCTAAGTAAAGGTTCTCTTGAGCTTGCTATTCGCTCATCCATGTCTTTGCCAGGTTTATTTACCCCTCAGCGTTATAAGGATTGCTGGTTAGTCGATGGTGGTTTAGTTAATCCGGTGCCTATTACATTGTGTCGTGCTATGGGGGCAGATGTTGTAATTGCCGTCAACTTAAATCATGACTTGTTAAGAGTACCTCCGAGCACGACAGAACACCCAGGTTTTTTTTCAGTTCTCTCAGGCCAATTTGATAAGATGATAAAAAGAATAATGGGTATCAGTGATGGACCTGGATATTATGATGTTTTGACCAGAAGCATCAAAATAATGCAGGACCGAATAACCCGAGCAAGAGCGGCAGGTGATCCTGCTGATTTGACTTTGGTTCCTCAATTAGGAAACATCATGCTTTATGATTTTCATAAAGCAAAAGAGGCGATTCATGAAGGTGAAAATTGTGTTTTGCGAGAAAAAAATAATATTTTACAACTAGTTGGTCTAGAATAGTAATTAAACAAGCTTAAGGAAGAGCCATGCAAAAAGAATCCAATTCCAATTCATTATTTGACTTACTGTTGAAAAATGAAAAAAATTCGGCAGACCGTGTGTATTTAAGACAGCCAAAAAATGGAGTTTGGCATGAATACACCTGGTCGTCAGTGATGTTGCAGGCCAGAAAAGTAGCTGGTTTTTTACACCATCTGGGGTTAAAAAAAGGCGACCATATTTCCATTATCTCCAAGAATTGCGCGGAATGGTTTATCGCTGATTTTGGAATTCATATTGCTGGAATGGTCAATGTTCCGCTATTTGCTAATCAGAATGAAGAAAGTGCGCATTATGTTTTAGAGCATGGGGATGTGAAACTGGTTTTTGTTGGAAAATTAGATGATCATCAGCGAGTCAGACAATTTATCCCTAAGAGTTATCCTACAATTGGTTTTGATTACCATAAAGATTTGCAAGTTGATTACGAATGGTCTGATGTTTTGAAAAGTGACCCTATGATTAACCTGGTGGAGCCAGAGCCAGATGCGTTGTATACCATTATTTATTCATCCGGGACTTCGGGGGCACCCAAAGGCGCTATGTATACCAATCGGTCCATAGCCAATTACTTGACAGTTTTCCCCAAAGACTTGCTCAGAATAAGAGAGTTGGAACATTATAAATTAATATCTTATCTTCCCCTGGCCCATGTCTATGAGCGATCTGCAATCCAATTAGGCAGTGTTGCTATTAATGCATCGGTATCTTTTGTTGAAAGTCTGGAGAAGTTTGCAGAGAATTTAAGGGAAGTTAGTCCCACCTTTTTCACTGCAGTTCCACGCATTTGGGGAGTATTTAAGCAAAAAATTGAACAAAAATTACCACCAGCCAAATTGAATTTTTTATTAAAAATTCCTCTTATATCCAGTTTGATAAAAAGAAAGATCATCCACAGTTTAGGATTAAGTGAGTGTACTAATTGTTTTAGCGGAGCATCTCATCTGCCAATATCCATTATTGATTTTTTTGAAAAACTGGGAATTTATATTCAGGAAGGATATGGTCAATCCGAGAATTTGGCTTATGCCACCTTATCGATGTTAAATGAGAGAAAACGTGGTTACGTTGGTACCCCGAGGCTGGAGGTTGAGATAAAAGTAGGCGAAGAGAATGAATTGCTAATGAAGTGCCCTTGTCTAATGTCAGGTTATTATAAAAATGAACAAGCAACTAAAAATGCCTTTACAGAAGAGGGTTGGTTGCGAACAGGAGATGTTGTTGATGTTGATAATGAAGACAGAGTTAAAATATTAGGAAGACTTTCTGAGAACTTTAAAAACCAGACAGGAGAGTTCATTGCTCCTTCGCCAATAGAAAAACTGTTTTCAGTGAACCCTATGTTAGAACAACTGTGCCTGGTAGGCAGAGAGTTGCCCAATAACGTTTTGTTAGTTACCTTGAATGAAGGGGTGCGTTTGGGTATGCCAAAAGAGGAGATCACTCACTCATTGCAAGAAACCTTAAAGCAAGTCAATTCCAAATTGGTTAAATACGAAAAAGTCAGTCACATCCTTGTGCTGAAAGATGCCTGGACCACTGAAAATGATAAATTAACACCTACACTGAAAGTAAAGAGAAGGGTAGTTGAAAAAGATTATGCCGAGTTAATCCAAAAGGCACTGCAGCAATCTCAGTCAATCGTTTGGGAATGAGGAGACAGTTTATTTAATAAAGAACTGATTTCAAATATTCGTTCCTCTGCTGACGTGCTGTCTAAAGTAAAGCGCAGACGTTGCGGTCCTTCCATTTGATAGCGTTTGGCATGTACTTGTATTAAGCTAATCAGTGTTCCAGGGTCAATTGATGGTTTTTCACTAAAATCCAATTTACCTTGTTGAGCACTGGCACTGATTTTTTGAATGCCGAGCTGTTCCGCTTTTAACTTTAATTCAGTAATCAAAAACAGATGTTTGACTGGTTGCGGGAGTAAACCAAACCGGTCTATCAGTTCTATTTGTAGTTCTCTAAGCTGTTGGGTAGTTTTTGCATTAGCAATTCTTTTATACATGATGAGTCTATTGTGTATATCACCTATGTAATCTTCGGGGATAATCGCGCTAATTCTCAAGTCAATTTCAGGTCCTTGATGCATGGGTGCTGACAATTCAGGAGTTTTGCCGGCCTTTAAATCGTTAACGGCACGGTCAAGCATTTCCATAAATAAATTAAATCCTATGGCATGCATATTACCACTTTGTTCTTCACCAAGGAGTTCACCTGCTCCACGAATTTCCAGATCGTGTGTTGCCAAAGTGAATCCTGCTCCCAAATCTTCTAAAGACACAATGGCTTCGAGGCGTTTCACCGCGTCTGGTGTTAATAGTTTTTCATTTGGAGTTAACAAGTAAGCATAGGCTTGATGATGAGAGCGTCCAACACGACCACGTAATTGATGTAGCTGGGCTAATCCAAATTTGTCGGCACGATCAATAATAATGGTATTGGCTGTAGGAATATCAATCCCCGTTTCAATGATCGTTGTGCAAACCAGGACATTAAATCGGTGATGATAAAAATCAGACATGATGCGCTCTAATTGCCTTTCCCGCATTTGCCCATGTGCACTTTGAATTTTTGCTTCAGGCACTAAAGCTTCCAAATCCTGGCAAACTCTCTCTATCGTTTGTACATTATTGTGCAGGTAAAATACTTGCCCACCCCTTAATATTTCACGCAGTATCGCTTCTCGTATGGTGAGATCATTTCTTTCTTGCCAAAATGTTTTAATTGCCAAACGCTTTGCGGGCGGTGTTGCAATAAGTGAAATATCTCTGATTCCCGCCATCGCCATGTTCAAGGTTCTGGGAATTGGGGTAGCAGTCATGGATAAAATATCAACATGGGTGCGTAGCGATTTAATATGTTCCTTCTGTTTCACTCCAAATCGATGCTCTTCGTCAATAATCAATAATCCCAGATTTTTGAAAGAAATGTTGTTTTGGAATAATTTATGGGTTCCAATCACAATATCTACTTTGCCTGATTGCAATGCGGCAAGGACTGCTTCGGACTCTTTATTACTGCGAAAGCGGGATAATAATTCAATATTAACGGGAAACTCTGCAAATCTATCGCGAAATGACTCAAAATGTTGTCCTGCAAGCAGTGTGGTTGGGGCAAGGATACAAACTTGTTTTCCATTTTGTACCGCCACGAATGCAGCACGCATGGCGACTTCGGTTTTACCAAATCCTACATCACCGCAGATTAGGCGATCCATCGGTCTTGGTGATTGCATGTCCTTAATAATTTGTTCAATGGCTTGAAGTTGATCTGGTGTTTCTGTGAAGGGGAAACCACTGGCGAATTTTATATATTCGGATTGATTGAAATCGTATTGGTGTCCTGGCTGGGCTTCTCTTTTAGCATAGAGATCCAATAATTCAATAGCAACATCATGAATTTTTTCGGCTGCTTTCTTTTTTTCCTTTTGCCATTGATCAGAACCCAGTTTATGCAGAGGGGCATGCTCACTATCAACACCAGTGTAGCGGCTTATCATATGCAGAGAAGTGACTGGTACGTAGATTTTGTCATCCCCTGCGTAAGCAAGAACCAGGAATTCACTGGGGGTACCATTGGATTCAATGTATTGCAAACCTTGATAGCGACCCACTCCAAATTGAAGATGTACCACTGGAGCGCCTAATCGGAGTTCGGCCATATCTCGTATGATTAAATCTGGGTCAACTGATTTTTGAGTACTTCGGCGTTGGGGGGTGCTTTGTTCACCAAATAATTGCGATTCGACAATGATGACAATTTGTCTGTCCGTTAATTCACAGCCATAAATCAGTGGGCCAGTAGTTATGTTGATGGAGGACTCATCCTGAATGAAGTCTAGCCAGGAGTTTTGTATTTTTGGAATGATATGGCTTGATTTGAGCAGATCCAGTAACACTTCGCGACGCCCTGCGCTTTCAACGACAATAAGATAGCGCCGAGTTGGATCAGAACAATATTCACTTAATTGGCGAAGTGGTTCAGTATTTTTTCTGTCAATGGGTAGTTGCGGAGCTTTGGCAATATTGAAATTTAAGGCTCCTTTTTTTTCTGAAGGTTTATGATACAGGCGTACTTGTTCATAATGGTTTGCTTTGGTTAATAACTCGGTGGGATTAATAAAGCAATGATCTGGGGGTAAAATAGGGCGGCTGACATCATGGCGCCGTTGTTCATAGCGTTCATTTAATTCTCGCCAGAATTTCTCAGCATTCTCCTGGATTTCTTCAATTAAGCAAATTTTGGCATTGGCTGGCAGATAATCAAAAAAGGTAACTGTTTTATCAAAAAATAAGGGCAGGTAATATTCTATGCCGGCTGGAAATTGACTGTTACTAATTGCTTCGTATATTGGGCAATTACTCGGATTTCCAGGAAAAGACTCTCTGAAAGCGCGTCGGAAGTGTAATTGACTTTGTTCATTTAATGGGAATTCACGAGCGGGCAACAAATGGATTTGATTGATTTTTTCAATCGTGCGTTGTGTTTCCGGATCAAATTCTCTGAGACTTTCAATTTCATCATCAAATAGCTCAATACGAAAGGGTAAACCACTACCCATAGGATACACGTCAATAATGGAGCCGCGTAGCGCGTATTCACCGTGTTCGAGTACTTTATTAACACAATGGTATCCAGCTTGTTGCAACTGATTCCTGAACGAGTTCAGATCGAGTTTTTGTCCTTCTTTAAGCATTAAAGCGTATTGATTTAAAAACTCTGGTGGAGAAAGCCTGTGCATTAAAGTGCTGGCTGAAGAAATGATGATCCCATTGGTAATTTGTTGAACTCTGCTTAACGTGTAGAGTCTTTCTGAAATAATATCTTGATGAGGAGAGAACTGATCATAAGGCAAGGTTTCCCAGTCGGGAAAAAATAATAATTCCTGGGTATTTTGGTTTGGATTTAGAAAAAATTGCAGTTCATCCTGCAATTGACTGGCACATAGGTTGTCTTGCGTAATAAGTAATTTGATCCCGGTTGTTTGTTGGCAATATTCAGCTAAAGCAAGTGCCTGACTGCTACCATAGAGTTGTCCCCATATTTGTTTGTTTTTTGTGGGTTGGTAAAGTAGCGTTTTTGTATTCATTGGAATTTAATGACTAAAACTGAAAACCGCTTAGTATACCGCTAAATTAGGTATTCTGCACTATAAAGAATTTATTTTAGATTGATTCGGGCTCGACCAATTCTAAGTTAGTGACTTCCTGTTCGTCCAATTCGATATCGACCGATTCAATTTTTTGGAATCTGGAAGTGATCTTTTTGGCTGAGGTATTGACTTCATTGACGTCCTGATGTGCTAAGTCAATGTGTTTGGATAATTTATCCATTCTCTTTTCAAAGCGTTGAAAATCATTGGCCAGGGCTTGAAGATGTTTTTGAATAATATGTACTTGTTTGCGAGTTGCATCATCTTTAAGTACTGCCCTTGCTGTAGTCAGTACAGCCATTAATGTGCTAGGCGATACCAGCCAGACTTTTAGCTTTTGAGACATGGCAATTAAATCAGGATAGTTTGCATGAATTTCAGCAAATATGGATTCTGCAGGAATAAACATCATAGCACCATCTGTTGTTTCATTGGGCACGATATATTTTTCAGCGATGTCCTTGATATGCTTTTGAATGTCTTGGCGAAATTGTTGTTGTAATGACTTACGATCAGTGGATAAGGCATCACTGTTGATTAATCGTTGATAAGTTTCCAGGGGAAATTTGGCGTCTATGACAATATTTCCAGTGGGCTCGGGTAAGAACAAAACACAGTCAGCCCGTTTTTGATTACTGAGGGTATATTGCATTTGATAACTTGCGCTGGGAAGCATATTGCTGATGAGTGTTGATAATTGAACTTCACCAAAAGCACCGCGAGCTTTTTTGTCCACTAATACGTCCTGAAGGCTGACAACATGACTGGAGAGTTCAGTGATTTTCTTTTGTGCCTCATCAATGATGGTCAATCGCTTTACCACGTCAATAAAAGTAGACGAAGTTTTTTCAAAACCTTCGGTCAATTTATGATTAACCTGCTGAGTTAGTGTGTTTAAATGATTACGAATTTCCTCAGTTAGTAATTGTAAGTGAGAAGTGAGTGAGCTCGCATGATGTTTGAAGCTATGAGTCATTTGCTCTCTGACATCGGCCATTTGTCTTTGTATGGCATCACTAATGAGCTGTTGTGTAGCCAGTTGTCCTTGAGCTATCTTTTCATTAATAAATTGTTGGCTCGTTTGATATGATTGGCTTAAATCAATATGTAACTGGTGAAGCTGGGTGATTAGCGTTTGCTGTGTTCTTTCGCCAAGCTGCTCAGTCAGTTTTTTTTGTTGCGTTTGTTTTACTAAAACCCAGAGAAGCAATAAGAATTGAAGGGCAATAGCTAGCGCTATGCCCTCAAACAAAGTGACAGAAGAAAATAATGCCATTCATTAATCCACTAACTGGCTAAGCTTGACAGGTTGGTTGTATTGATAAACAGTTTTTAACTGCCCATAGTCTATCAAGCGTAAATAACCCAAATAGAGGTTATCGTCCGATAATTGATTGTGATTGTCAAAGGTAAATTGCAAAACATGCTTGCCAGGTTCAAGCCATTGTGCTCTTTGCGAGGTCTGAATAGGTCTGGCCTCTCCTTTGCCATTTTTTTGGAACAACACACTTTGTAAAGCGTATCGACTTGCAGTTGCAACATCTACAGTGACAACAAAAGTCAACGGTTTAGAGGACACTTTTTTTACATTCATAAGGCTGGCTGAGGGAATGGAGTATGAAAAGGCTGTGTGGCCAGATCGTCTGATGATTTCTTGCCCGTATTCTGTTTGAACATCGGTTTCTAAATACCAGTTTTCACCGCGATCATTTAACTCGGAATCCAACGTAGCGATTCCTTCAAATACATTGGATTTTAACTTGGTCAGATTGAGCGCAATAACTTGACCTTTAGGGCCTACAAGTCGAGCATCAACGTCATTGACGTCATACTCAGTGATATCATTGTGAAGCGATATGGTCGCTTTTAGCTTATCTCCATACTGGTAATGGAGAGAATCGGTTTCAACCTCCAGGTAAGTGATGGAAAATTTATCAAGGACACTGATCATATAAGCATCGGCATATTTGTCAGTAATGTCCTTGCTTTTTAGTATAAATTTTCCATACCCCAGTTCAGGTTTTATTTGTAACATAACCTGGTGTTTTGTAATGGCTAAAGGATTATTACCAACCTCGTCATCCTGATTATAGAGAGAAGAGGCTTCTTTCAGGGGCAAGAGTTGGTTTTTTGGCGTTTTGATAAGTAATTCCGGGATGGATTTATTCTGCAAAGGGGTAATGCGAACGACAGCGCCAGGAGCCAATGTTGATATAATAACTCCGCGTTGTAATTGTTCCAGAGAAATACGTTCTTTGTAACCATAACTTCTACGAACATTACTGATGTTGTTGTTTAATGGTTCATTGGTAATTTCCCATTTATCATGCAGATTTTCTCGTGATAATTGACTGCAATTCTCGCATTCATAAGATTTGGTTGGTTGTCTTGGTAATGTAAACGCATGAGCTTGGGCAATACAAAATGCGGATATCCATATAAGGTGAGCAGTTTTCATTTTACAACTCCTTCATTAACTAGGGCACTGATAAGTATTTGATCCAAACCAAAACAAGAATGTCGACTTTGATTATGGCTTAAAGGCAAATTGTAATCAGTTTTGTCTATATCATAGAACCATACTTCTCCTGCTTGAGCTTGTGACTCACAATCCAGAAAGCCATCAGCACACTGATTAAGATAGAGTTTGGCGATTTTTAGCCCGCTATTGAGCATGTATCCATTGCAATAGCTGGATGTTGAAAATGGTGAAGCATAGACATCAGTACCCACTATGACTTTAAAGGGGATAGATAGAGAGGGTCGACCTTTGCTTCCCAAGAGCAATTCTTCATTATAGATCAGCATGTCGCCTACACGTTGTTGTTTCACTGCATCTGAAAGATAACCAAGTAACCAGGCCAAACTCGTTTCAAATATGCCTCCATTTAATACTTCATCAGCAAGAGGCGTCCCTCCACTGGAAGGTGCAATAGCAATAACTTGAGTGATTTTGTGTTTCAGAGTCATATATCGGCCATCATAAGTTGGATTTGAAAGTATCCACCGTATGATATTAGCGCCATCAGAATGGGTGTAGACAGTGAGAGAACTCACATTTTTGTCATTGATAAATTCCAGCAGTTGATTGGCAACGCAATTGGCGGCATCTTCATGCCACATATATTGGCTAAAATCACAATGAACTACGTAGTGATTTTCAGGTTTTGCCAGGGTTTGGGAGATACTCTGAATAAAATCAATTTTCCAATACCCTCCATAGGCATCTTCTCTGTGATCTCGAGTACCATGTACAAAAGCAATGCCTTGATTAGAATTGGAATCGGAATGAGAATGGATAAGGGTTGAAAACAATAAAACAATAAGAGCGGATAAAATGCGTAGAAGTTCCATTTTCAAAATATCTCCTTCAATACAGAGACGTATCTATATCATGGTTCCGGCAAAAGATTCAAGAGAGGGGATTGATACGCTTTGAGGTATCCCAAAAAGGATTTTGTCTTGAATGATTAAACTACTCATATTTTAAAGGGATAAAAAAATGATAAACTGTTGTTTTTATTTTGGGATTCTTCATTAATGAGTGATCAAGGGATTAAGGAAACGATAGAAGCGCTTAAAGAGCAAATAAGAAAATACGATTATCACTATTATGTTTTAGATGAACCTTTAGTTCCAGACGCGGAATATGATCGATGTTTCAAGGCATTGCAACAGCTTGAAGCGCAATATCCCCAATTTTTATCGCCAGATTCTCCGACACAGAGAGTCGGTGGTACTCCTTCAGATGCTTTTATGCCGGTAGCCCATAAGCAACCTATGTTGTCTTTGTCTAACGTATTTACTGCTGATGAATTAAAAGCATTCATTAAGCGAGCAATTGAGAAATTGGATGAACCAAACCAAAAACTGGTATTTGCTTGTGAACCGAAGCTGGATGGGTTGGCAGTGAACATGACTTATGAGAGTGGAATCTTGACTCATGCCGCAACTCGTGGGGATGGTGCTGTAGGAGAAAACATCACGGCAAATATCAAGACTATTGCTTCAGTTCCATTACGATTAAGGGCGAATAATCCTCCAAAACTGATCGAAGTGCGGGGTGAAGTGTATATCCCTAAAGCCGATTTTGAGGCCTACAACGCAAGGGCTAGAGAGCTGGGTGAAAAAACCTTTGCCAATCCGAGAAATGCTGCTGCAGGCAGTTTAAGACAATTAAATCCTGAGGTTTCAGCTAACCGCCCACTGGCTATTTATTGTTATGGTATAGGGGCTTGTGAGGGTTATAAGTTACCTAACAGCCATTTGGAGCAATTGAATTTATTAAAGGAATTTGGATTCAGAGTATCTCCGGAAACGAGGAAAGAGGTTGGAGTAGAAGGTTGTTTAAATTATTATCAGTATCTGTTAGCGAAACGGAATCAATTGCCTTTTGAAATCGATGGGGTTGTTTATAAGATTGATAGTATCCCCTTGCAACAGCAATTAGGTTATGTTTCTCGTGCGCCAAGATTTGCGTGTGCCCATAAATTTCCCGCCACAGAAGAAATGACTCGACTGATAGCTGTGGATTTCCAGGTCGGCAGAACAGGTGCTGTGACACCGGTTGCGCGTTTGGAGCCAGTCAGTGTTGGCGGTGTTACAGTGAGTAATGCGACTTTGCATAATTTTGATGAAATTACCCGGAAAGACATTCGTATTGGTGACACGGTTGTTATTCGTCGTGCCGGTGACGTGATCCCTGAAGTGGTTTCTGTCGTTTTGGAAAAGCGTCCCGATAATGCCAGGAAGATTGAGCTTCCTAAAAATTGCCCAGTTTGTGGTTCTGAAGTCGTAAGAGAAGAAGATGAGGCAATTGCCCGTTGTGTTGGTGGTTTATATTGTAAAGCCCAATTAAAAAGGATGATGTGGCATTTTGCTTCTCGAAAAGCAATGTACATTGAGGGGCTTGGCAGTGTTTTGATTGATCAGTTAGTTGATGAGGGTATTGTCCACCATTTGGCAGATCTTTATGAGCTCGATTTGCAAACCTTGGCTAACTTGCCCAGGATGGGAGAGAAATCAGCAAAAAATTTGTTATCCGCTTTGGAAAAAAGTAAAAAAACGACTTTCAATCGTTTTCTTTATGCTTTGGGAATCAGAGAAATCGGTGAAGCCGGCGCAAGGGTTTTAGCGGAGCACTACTGCGATGTAGAGAGCTTGAAAGCGGCAACGATTGAAGAATTAATGACTTTGAATGACATAGGCCCAGTAGCGGCTTCTCATATAGTCCATTTCTTTGCCCAACCGCACAATCTTGAAGTGATTAACCGCCTTCTTGAGTTGGGTATTCATTGGCCTAAGCCTGAAAAGGTACAAGTTAATCCACAAAATCCATTTTATGGTAAAACAGTGGTATTAACTGGAACCCTGAGTAGTATGGGGCGAGAAGAGGCAAAGGCAAAGTTGATGGCTTTAGGCGCAAAGGTGAGTGGAAGTGTGTCTTCCAAAACAGATTATGTGATAGCAGGGAGCGAGGCCGGTACAAAGCTAATTAAAGCCACAGAACTGGGAGTAGCGGTTATAGAGGAAGATGAGTTTTTAAAACGGGTCAATTCATGAGTAGCCAGCTCTTTGTCATTTGGTTTATGATGGAGCTAAATAAATCAGGTAAAGTGGTTATTTTGAACTTGTAACATTGACTGGTGGGCACGAGGGAATTAAGTGCGGCGATATTTGTTAATTCAATTCATGTTATTTTTAATGCCCTGCTGTGTCAATCTGGCTTACAGCAGTTCTTGGGTATTCAATAATCCTTACCCTGAGAGCGAGGCCAATGAAAATATTTATTATTCTTCTTTTAATGAACAGCCAAAAACCCTGGATCCGGCACGCTCCTATTCTTCCAATGAATATCTTTTCATAGCCCAAATCTATGAGCCGCTGCTGGAGTATGATTACTATAAAAGACCCTATGAATTAATACCATTAACGGCTACCCGGTTACCCACGATTCGATATTTGGATGCACAGGGAAACCCTGTCCCGGCAGAAGATAATACGAAACCAGCTTACAGTGTCTATACCATTCAAATAAAAAAAGGGATTTTATATCAACCTCATCCTGCTTTGGCCCGGAAGAAGGATGGCTCTTATCGATATCATCATTTATCAGAAGATTATTTGGAAGAGCATGATATTAGCAAGTTGTCAGATTTTAAATACACGGGCACCAGGGAGCTGATCATCGATGATTACATTTATCAAATTAAAAGATTGGCTACTCCGGCTGTGAGTTCTCCTATATATGGATTGATGAGTCACTACATTCTTGGTTTCAAGGAGTATGGTGATAGTCTTCCTAAAGGAGCGACCAATAAAAATTCTTTTATAGATTTACGTCAGTATCCTTTGAAGGGGATTAAAAAATTAGATGATTACACCTTTGAGATTACATTGAAGGGGCAATATACACAATTTTTGTTTTGGTTAGCCATGCCTTTTTTTGCTCCAGTCCCTTGGGAAGCGGATTTATTTTATTCCCAAAAAGATATGGATGATAAAAACTTATCTTTTGGTTGGTATCCTATAGGTACAGGGCCTTTTATGCTGACTGAAAATAATCCTAATAGAAGCATGGTATTGGAGAAAAATCCCAATTTCAGAGAAGTATATTTTCCTGTCAATGGCTCAGATGCCGATAGACGGGCAGGTTATTTAACCAATCAGGGAAGACGCTTGCCATTAATTGATAAAGCCGTTTATACCCTTGAAAAGGAATCCATACCTCGTTGGAATAAGTTCTTGCAAGGTTACTATGATATGTCAGGGATAAGTGCTGACAGTTTTGATCAGGCTATCCATATTAATCGCTTTGGAGAGCCTATTCTCAGTAAGGAAATGAAAGATAAAAAAATATATTTAAGACAAACCCTGGAACCGTCTGTCTATTATACTGGCTTTAATATGCTTGACAGCGTCGTTGGAGGCAATAGCAAAAGAGCGCGAAAATTACGCCAGGCGATTTCTATCGCGGTTAATTTTGATGAAAATATTGCCATATTTTTTAATGGCCGAGGTATTCCGGCACAAGGTCCTATTCCACCCGGTATCTTTGGGTACAAAGAAGGTAAAGAGGGTATTAATCCCTATGTTTATCAATGGGTGAACAATGCCAGGAAACGAAGACCCTTAAGGGATGCGCAGAAATTAATGGTTGAGGCAGGGTACCCGGGAGGGATTGATCCGAAAACTGGTAAACATTTAATTCTTCATTACGATGTGATGACAACAGGAGGGCCTGATGATAAGGCAAGGCTTGACTGGATGCGAAAGCAATTTGCAAGTATAGGGATTGACCTCAATATTAGAGCAACCCTTTATAATCGTTTCCAGGAAAAGATGCGGATAGGTCATGCTCAAATATTTAGTTGGGGTTGGAATGCCGATTATCCTGATCCCGAAAATTTTTTATTTTTGCTTTATGGAAAAAATGGAAAAGTCAAATATGGTGGTGAAAATGCATCGAATTATGAAAATCCTGAATTTGATAGGTTGTTTAATTTGATGAAGAATCGTCCAAACGACCAACAAAGACAAAAACTAATTGATAAGATGTTAGCAATTGTCCGGCATGATGCTCCATGGATATGGGGTATGCATTCTGAAGATTTTATTTTATCGCAAGATTGGGTATCTAATGTAAAATCCAATACGATTTCTCTCAATACGCTAAAATATGTTTCTGTTAATGTTCCTGAACGTAACCAGTTGCGACGAATCTGGAATCAACCAGTATTCTGGCCTTTAGGTGTGCTGTTTGGACTATTGCTTGCTTTGGTAATCCCCCTTTTCATCGCTTTTTTAAAGAAAGAAAAACAACCGGCAGAAAGAGTTAAATTAAAATGATTAAATACATGCTGCGCAGAGTTTTATATGCGATTCCAATTTTGTTTGGTATTAATCTTATTACTTTTGCATTGTTTTTCATGGTGAATTCTCCAGATGATATGGCTCGTATGCATTTAGGTAATAAACATGTGGAGCAAAAAGCCATTGATGATTGGAAGGCTGTTCATGGCTACGATTTACCATTATTTTATAATGCAGAACAAACTGGATTGAATCAATTTAAACAGACTTTGTTTTATGAAAAATCGCTTACGTTGTTTACTTTTAATTTCGGTGTTTCAGATGCCGGAAGGGATATCAGTCATGATATATCTTACAGAATGTGGCCAAGTCTTGCCATTGCCTTACCTACTTTATTATTTGCGGTGTTGGTGAATATCATTTTTGCTATGGCTATGGCATTTTTTCGTTCGACTTATCTTGATTTATCGGGGGTGATTATTTGTATTATCCTCATGTCCATATCCAGTTTGTTTTACATCATTGGTGGGCAATATCTCTTTGGAAAAATATTAAAATGGTTTCCTATCTCAGGCTATGATGACGGCCTTGATGCTTTGAAATTTACAATTTTGCCAGTCCTAGTGGCTGTTTTGGGACAATTAGGGGCTGGGGCACGCTGGTATCGAACCTTGGTTTTGGAAGAAATTAATAAGGATTATGTAAAAACTGCAAGAGCAAAAGGACTCTCTGAGCAAAGGATTTTATTTAAGCATGTATTAAAAAATGCCATGTTACCTATTTTAACCGGAATTGTGGTCATCATTCCTACTTTGTTTATGGGAAGTTTGGTTTTAGAGTCATTTTTTGGTGTGCCGGGCTTGGGTAGTTATATTATTGATGCGATACAACAGCAAGATTTTGCTATTGTAAGGGCTATGGTTTTTTTGGGGTCGGTTCTTTATATCATAGGGTTGGTTTTGACTGATTTTTCATACCTTCTCGTTGATCCCCGAGTGCGATTATCCTGATAACCAAGGAGTATGTGGCAAAAATGACATTTGAATTGCTTTGGACTGACAAATGTTTTCTTACTTTACTGATGGTAGTTTTATTTACTGTTTTGATGAGTCTTAGAAAACAACACATCAAATTGTCATTTGCAATCATTTTACACAGGCCATTGGCAATCAGTGCTGGAATTGTGTTGTTGTTGTTTTTAACAATAGGAGTATTGGACTCTATTCATATCAAGTCTATCAATGATAAAACAGAAAAAACTCAGTCTCTTTTGGATAAAGTTCTCGCACCCATAGGAAGTACCTATGAGAAAACCTATTCAGCGCCTATGGCTTTAAATCAATTTATGAGTGAAACGAAGTTAATTAATGGTGTAACGACTCAGATCTATCCTCGCTTGAAATATCCACCAGTCTCTATCAAGAATGAAAAAGACAAATCGCTGATTATCAAGTCGGTAATAATCAAAGGTTTAACCTATAGCATTTTGATGATTTTAGGTAGTTGGTTATTACTGGTTTTAATAAAGTTTAGTTTTGGATACAAAAATATTTTTATCTTAAGCCCTACTCAAGTGAGTGTCATAGTAACAGTGGCCATACTTACTTTAGCCGTAACTATTGGTTATGGATTATCAAGGTATTTTCACGTGTTGGGTACTGGACAAATTGGTCAAGATATTTTTTATTTCAGTTTAAAAAGTATTCGAACGGGGCTGATCATTGGCTTTTTAACAACTCTATTCATGTTGCCACTGGCTTTGTTTCTGGGTATCGCAGCAGGGTATTTTGGTGGACTTGTCGATGATATTATCCAGTATGTTTATACTACTTTAAGCTCTATTCCTGGCGTTTTATTAATCACTGCTTCGGTATTGTCATTGCAAACCTATATAGCAAACCACCCTGAGCAATTTACTACTCTGGCCAAGAGTGCCGATGCTCGTTTATTGGCGCTTTGCCTGATTCTTGGAGTGACCAGTTGGACAAGTCTGTGCCGTCTTTTGAGAGCAGAAACGTTGAAATTGCGGGAAATTGATTATGTTTTGGCCGCGCGCGCTTTAGGCAGTAATTGGTTTACCATCGTTCGCAAACATTTGGTGCCTAATGTCATGCATATCGTCATCATTACCTTGGTGTTGGATTTCAGTTTTTTAGTATTGGCAGAAGCTGTATTGACCTATGTGGGAGTAGGGGTTTCTCCCATGACTATCAGTTGGGGGAATATGATTAATGGGGCACGGCTTGAATTGGCGCGTGATCCTGTTGTATGGTGGCCTATGTTTGCAGCTTTTTTATTAATGTTCATATTGGTTTTGGCAATGAACTTGTTTGCAGATGCAGTACGGGATGCTTTTGACCCGCATCAATCTCATTTATAGACAATATCTGTTAGTTTCCTATTTCCGGAATTTAGGGTAAAGTTTCCCAATTATCGTGAATGGGTTAATCCTCTATGCGACAACGATTTGTTCATTTAAGAGTACATACAGAATTTTCATTAGTCGATGGTTTAGTGCAGATTAAACCTTTGATGAAGGCCTTACCTGCAAGGGGTATGAGCTCAGTTGCTGTAACAGATTTTTGTAATTTATTTGCTGCTGTCAAAGTATTCAAAAGTGCGACAGAGGCGGGAATCAAGCCCATTATCGGTAGTGATTTACCGTGCCATGATTTGGAAACCCCGGATACTATTTTTTCTTTGGTTTTATTATGTCAAGACACTACAGGCTATAAAAATTTAACTTGTCTGGTTTCCAAAGCTTATCAAGAAGGGCAATACCATGGCCAACCCAGAGTACAATTACAATGGATTCCAGAGTTTTCTCAGGGTTTAATCGCTCTGTCTGGGGGAAAGTTTGGCGATATTGGCCAAGCATTACTGGCAAACGATGATGCCTTGGCAAGAAAACGTGCTTTACATTGGATGAGTTTATTTCCGAATCGTTTTTATCTGGAAATTCAGCGAACCGGAAGGGCTGATGAGCTGCATTATAATGAGAAGTTGGTCGCGTTAGCGGATGAATTGCAATTACCCCTTGTTGCAACCAACGATGTAAGGTTCATCAATGAGGATGATTTTGATGCTCATGAAGCTCGAGTATGTATACACGAAGGCTATACGTTGGCTGATCCCAGGAGGGTTCAACAATACAGTTCCCAACAGTATCTGCGTTCAGCAGATGAAATGGAGCTTTTATTTTCGGATCTCCCCAGTGCATTACAAAATACGGTAGAAATCAGTAAACGCTGTAATGTAAAACTCGAGATCGGCCATAATTACCTACCTAATTTCCCAATACCTGATGGCTCTACTGTTGAAGCGTATTTATCACATCTTTCTGAAATTGGTTTGGAAGAACGTTTAAAACAATTATTTAGAGACAAGTCTGAGGATGAGGCGCTTGTTGCAAGAGAAGCGTATGACAAACGTCTTAAAATTGAGCTGGATGTTATTAATAACATGGGCTTCGCTGGTTATTTTTTGATTGTTGCTGACTTTATTCAATGGGCTAAGCAAAATGGGGTTCCAGTAGGACCAGGCCGAGGTTCCGGTGCTGGTTCTCTGGTTGCTTATGCCCTTAAGATTACTGACTTGGATCCTTTAGAGTACGAGCTGCTTTTTGAACGATTCTTAAATCCAGAACGTGTTTCCATGCCTGATTTTGATATTGATTTTTGCATGGAAGGCCGTGACCGGGTCATTGAATATGTGGCAGAAAAATATGGAAGGCAAAGCGTTTCCCAAATCATCACTTTTGGAACTATGGCCGCAAAAGCCGTAGTGAGAGATGTTGGGCGTGTTTTAGGTCATCCTTATGGCTTTGTGGATAAGCTGGCGAAATTGATTCCGTTTGAGTTAGGCATTACTTTAAGTAAAGCGATGGAGCAGGAAGAGGAGCTTCGCCGACGATATGAAGAAGAGGAAGAAGTAAAGGAGTTATTTGATCTTGCTCTGAAGCTGGAAGGAATTACTCGTAACGCAGGCAAGCATGCCGGAGGAGTAGTTATTGCACCTTCTCAGTTGACTGATTTCACAGCGATTTACTGTGAAGAAGGGTCAACACAAATAGTCAGCCAATTTGATAAAGACGATGTTGAGGCGGTTGGATTAGTCAAGTTTGATTTTTTAGGATTAAGAACACTAACCATTATCGATTGGGCTCTGGCTACAGTTAATAAGCAATGTGAAAATGCCGGGCTGTCGCCAATTGATATTAGCCAAATACCAACGGATGATGATGCTACTTTTGAGTTATTAAAAGCATGTAAGACCACTGCTGTGTTTCAGCTGGAATCTCGGGGTATGAAGGAGCTGATTAGCCGGCTTCAACCCGATTGTTTTGAAGACATTATTGCGTTGGTTGCTTTATTCAGACCAGGTCCTCTTCAGTCAGGGATGGTGGATGATTTTATCGACAGGAAGCATGGCAGGGCTCGAGTTGATTATCCGCACCCAGACTTGGAACCAATTCTTAAGCCTACTTATGGGGTTATCCTCTATCAAGAGCAAGTAATGCAAATCGCCCAGGTTCTGGCCAATTACACACTTGGCTCCGCTGATTTGTTAAGACGAGCCATGGGGAAGAAAAAACCGGAAGAAATGGCAAAGCAAAGGGAAATTTTTACCCAGGGTGCTGTTGCGAGAGGAGTGGATGAGCAGGTTGCAACCCATATTTTTGATTTAATGGAGAAGTTCGCCGGATATGGATTTAATAAATCACATTCTGCCGCGTATGCTTTGGTAGCTTATCAAACTGCTTGGTTAAAAGCACATTACCCTGCGGCTTTTATGGCTGCAGTGATGTCCTCTGATATGGATAACACGGATAAGGTTGTAACTTTTATTGATGAATGCGCGCACATGAAATTACAAGTGTTGCCTCCTTCTATTAATAACTCCATGTATCATTTTACTGTATCAGATGAAAAGACAATTATTTATGGTCTCGGAGCAATAAAGGGAGTTGGAGAGTCTGCGATTGAGTGTATTATTCAGGAGAGAAACCAGAATGGACCCTATTTGGATTTATTTGGTTTTTGCCAAAGATTGGATTTACGCAAAGTCAACAGGCGAGTGATTGAAGCTTTGATCAAGAGTGGAGCTTTCGATGATTGGAAAGTGGAAAGGGCTGTATTAACTGCGTCATTGGAAAAAGCGTTAAAAGTAGCAGAAAAAGAACATCAAAACCAATCGAGTGGGCAATTTGATTTATTCTCTCTTTTAGAGGACAAAGCGGATGAACAAAATTATATAGAGAGTAAATCCTGGTCGGAAGCTCAACGATTAGAAAGTGAAAGAGAAGTATTAGGTTTTTATCTTACCGGTCACCCTGCTGATCAATACAGGCGTGAATTGGGGGATTTTATTGTTCCTGTTAGCCAATTAAATCCGTCCTTACATAAAAAAGCGATTATTTGCGCTCAGGTTGCAGCGATTAGAAAAATCATAACCAAACGTGGTAAGAAATTAGTGATTATCGGAATGGATGATGCGACTGCCAGGATTGATGCTGTAGTTTTTGGTGAGATTTTTGAACAGTTTTCTGAACCATTAATGACGGGCAACATGCTGGTAATTGAGGGGGAAGTTGCCATTGATGATTACAATGGTGGTGTTAAAATGACTGCCAACCAACTTTTAAGTATTGCTTCAGCCCGAACAAAATTCGCTCGTTGCATGGAATTGCGTTTAAATCAAAACAATGTTGCCGTATTGCCTTCCATCCAATCCTTACTAAAGACTTATTCAGGGAGGTGTCCAGTGCAACTGGCTTATTCCAATGATGTTGCAAAAGCTAATTTAAATCTTGGCCAGCAATGGTGTGTGACACCTAGCGATGAATTAATTGGGCTATTGAACAATCTTTTAGGGGAAGAACAAGTGGTAATGCGTTATTAGACATACTTTTGATGATAGCACTTGTGGAGTTGAGCATTTAGTTCAGCTCAACCCACACCGACACTATGAAACTTTTTAATTATTAAAGCGTTGTAAGCAGCGTGGAAGTTGAAGAATCTTCTTCAGTAACTTTTTTCTCTTGTAACTTCAATTGAGCCTTTAATTCATTAATTAACTCAAGAGGAAGTTGAACTCCACCGTCAGGAATCGTGACTTCTTTTCCATTGATAAGGAGTTTCCCTTCTTCGGTAATTTCAACTGTTTGTTGTCCTTCTTCAGTTTTTAAATCAGAGCTTGGAGTGTATTCAATCACTATGCCATTAATGATGGATTTGCCATCAGCAATACGAATACCTGTCATCTGAGAGGTATTAGGGTAGTTGCTGTAGTAATTTATGATGGTGGCACTGGCTTTCCATAACAGTCTATAGGCATAATCCAAAGGTAACCCGATGCCCATGCCTACGCCCTGTCCGAGAATTCCCATGGTTGTTCCTAAAACATGAGCCAAACTGATACTGAAAAAAGCAGTAACTAGTTTGCTTGCTATGACTTGAGAGAATAATGCGACACCCATAGGCCCGGTTGTACCAAGCATCAACAGGGTACTTCCTACCATGGTCGTAATTTGCAGTTTGGTTGACATTGCTTTGGAGGATTGGCTAATGACATCTCCCCCAAGATAACCAATTGTTGCTCCCGTGTAAGAAAAAGCGGCTCCAAACATCGGTTGGGTAATGGATGTGATGGGATAGTCTTTGTAAGGATTGGTAGATACTTTTTTTATACTCACACTGGCAACAAATTTGGAAAACTCACTCCATTCCTGTTCAGTAAATGGGGGTAAATCTTTTACGTTGGCTTTACGTATAGCAGCATTAGCATCACTAAAAGCGGATAAAGAAGAATTAATCACTCGATTAGCGGCTAAAAAGCATATTTCCTTGTCTTCTTCATCTAAATAGTTAGTATCCGTAATGCCTAAATCTTTATTAATTAAATTATATAATTTTGAGTTGCTTTTTGGGGATGAAATTTGCGATTGTACGTATAAACAGGCTGCGATGACTACTCTTGAGGCAGTTAAATTTGCTTCCCATTGTTCGGGAGTAGTGATCTCTTCCTCTTTCGCCAGATTTGCTCGAAGAACGAGAATCATTTTTTTTATAAATTTGGTTTGTTTGTCTCTGGATACGACATCAGTGCCTCCAAAAAAAGTAGGTACTCCAATTAAAGAGGGGGGTTGATCCAAATCCACCTGTTTTTCTGTTTTATAGTCTTGGCGTAAAAAGTTAAGGCTGGTAAGAGCTCCTGCTGGCAGTATATAGCGCATATTAACCTCATATCCATTGAAAATTTATTTGTGTGTTTTTTATCTTACCGATTCACTGGTTAAATGCAATCTGATTTGATTAATTTTTACTAAATTGTTGCAATCAGGTAATGCAACAGATTTTATTTATGATTTAACTCTTTGAAATGATGATTTTTTTGCGATTATACTATTTTTAGCCTTGAGTTAGATATGTTACTCTTATAGGGGGTTAGGGCAAAATCATATTTTGATTACAGAATGCAAAATTTGAGTCATTCCCGCGCAGGCGGGACTGACAAACACAGACTCAAATTTATAAAGTATCATGGCATATAATCAACTTAAATTGATATGATCTTGCCCTGTATAGGGTATAAATTAATTTAAACTGAAAACAAATCCATGTCCTGTAGCCTGATTGAGGCGGTCATTAATACTTTGATTAGAAATGACAGAACTGTTTTAGCTGTTTTTGAGAGAAGGGTAGATTTGTATGATGGAATTGGCAAATAAAATCATCAGGATAAGTTACATGGATAAGTTATACCAATATCTTTTACTTCTGCGTTTATCGCATTGGAGTAAAGCAATTTTTGTTATGCTTGGTTTCATTTATACTCCTGTTCCAGGGTATTTGTTCCCGGCATTAATGGCCTCATTTTCTTTCTGTCTTATTGCAAGCGCTGTTTATATTTATAACGATATTCAGGATAGAACTGAAGACAGCTTACATCCTTTTAAATGCAACAGGCCTATTGCCAGCGAGCAGGTTACTTTATTTGACGCGATCATTGTAATGCTATTATTGATGGTTATTGGACTTGCGCTGGGTTGGCTTATTTCAAAAAAATTAGTGGTCATTTTAATTGTTTATTTGATAATCAATCTTGCGTATAACCATGTTTTAAAATTGATTCCGGTTTTTGATGTTGCTTGTATTGCTCTGGGATTTATGCTCAGAGTTTTGGCCGGTACAATAGGAATTGATTTGGCTATATCGGCCTGGTTAACTGTTGCAGCGACGTTGCTGAGTTTGTTTATCGCATTAAATAAAAGGCAATTGGAAATGCAGTTGGGATTGAAAAATTCAACTCGTAAGGTGCTACGACGATATAATCCCGTCTTTCTGCAAAGACTTATCGTTATTACCGGAATAGCCTGCTTTATTACGTATCTGTTTTACACTATTTATGCCAGGGCAGAATCGTTCTTTTTCATTTTAACCTTACCTTTTGCAGCTATTGCACTATGGCGTTTTGCCTGGCTTGCCACTCAGGATGTAGAGAATGATGATCCGGTCAATGTTTTTTTAAGTGACCGATTATCTCGAATAAATCTTTGGTGCTTTGCTATCTTGACTTTCATGGCATTGAATTGATGAGTGTGAAGTGGCGCTGGTATGACAGTCTGTTTATCCTTTTGTTTGTTTATTTGCTGGTTTTACAAATCCAGGCCATTTGGCCGTTCACTATCGATGACATGTATATTTCTTTGCGGTATGCCAAAAACTGGGCTGCAGGAAATGGTTTATTATGGAATTTAAACGCTGAACCGGTGGAGGGCTATTCCAATTTCAGCTTTGTTGTTTTGGGGGCGATATCCATTGTTCTACACATTAATCCGGTTCTTACCCTAAAAATCGCCGGGTTTGCTGGATTACTTATAACCTGTCTTTTTATCTTTCTTATCAGTCGATTTTGGTTTGCCAAACGCGAGTCTCTTATCCCCTGTATTTGGCTTTTGCTATACAAGGGACAAATTATTTGGTCAGTTAGCGGCTTTGAAATGACTGTTTATCAGGCGCTGATTAGTGGTTCAGTCTATTTTGCCTTTCGTGGATTGGGATACCATTTTTATCCTGCTTCTCGAGGTACCTTTAAGACAAGTGGTTTTATCATGGCAGGATTGTTCCTTTCATTAGCAGGAATGACAAGGCCTGAAACACCAGCTTTAATGCTTCTCTTTTTTCTTTTAATAAGTTGGGATCAGAATAAGTTATCTGGTAAGAGGCCATGGAGAGGGGCAGCATGCTTTGCGACTACTATCTTATTGGTCTTTGTGCCTTATTTTCTATGGCGCTGGAACTATTACGGGTTATTGTTCCCTAACTCAGTGTATTGCAAAGGCTTTAATGGAATATCCTATTCACTGGATTTGAATTATCTCAAATTAATTTGGCCATTCGCTATTCTGGCTTTCCCAGCCTGTTTTTATGCTCAGGACAGAAGACATTATTTTTTATGGTCTCCCAGTATTATCTATCTATTAATGCTTTCAAAAGCAGATCCCATTGTTGCTTTTGAGAATCGATTGTTCTTGCCAGCGTTTGCTCTTATGTTACCTCTGACTTGGCAGGGTATAAGTCATCTTTTATTAAGATATTTCAAAAAACAAGATCATTACTTTAAAGCGGCATTGTATGTGAGCGCTTTTTTTCTGGCATTGCTGTTTATACCTAAAATGTCCCTTGGTGATTATCGCTATTTTAGCCAGAATCCGGTACATGGAGAGCAATTACGAATAAGTGTTGTTCAATGGTTAAATACTCATGCCAGGAGTCAAGATAAAGTGGTATTGGCAGATTCTGGTTTGATTCCATTTTTAAGTGAATTGACTTTTATTGATTCCTACTGTTTGAATAATAAAAAAATGGCTCAATTTCCTGTTGTGAATAGATATGAATTATTTTGTCATCAGATTTTAGAGGAAAACCCCTCGATAATTATTTTGACCTCACTTACTGATAAAGGAGAAGTCATTTATACTCCTGGTGATGCTTGTTTAAAGCCATTGCTTGATGATAATAAAAAATACAAATTGAGCGGGGTTTTTTCTTTTGGTAGCGCTGATTCACAATACCGATATGAATTGTTTGCTAATTTTTGATGCGGGAAACTGTAACATAGTGTACGATCTTTCCTTTATAAAGGATTACAGACTGTGGTTTTTATAATGCAAAAAATAATCATGTTGACAAAAAAAATCATTGCAAAACTACCAGTAATTTTGTTTGATGTGGCTGCAATACCGGTTGCCTGGTATGCTGCTTACTGGTTGCGCTATAATATGCAGCCATATCCCAGCAGTCTGACGTCCACCCATTCTTTTATTGCTTTGGCTTTATTATCAATTGTTCAGATTAGTTGTTACTATTATTTTAAGATTTACAGAGGTTTATGGCGTTTTTCCTCTCTCAATGATGTCATCAGGATATTGAAGGCTACTATTACAGCGATGGTTTTGGTAATCCCTGTTTTTTACTTAAGCTCAATTCTTCAGCATCTGCCCAGATCAGTATTTCCCTTGTATTGTATTATCCTGGCTACCATTCTTTGCGGGGGAAGATTGGTGATCCGTCTGCATTGGGATAAGCCTGGCAGAGGAAGCAGAGAACTTGAATCTAAAAGAGTTTTGGTTGTCGGTGCCGGGCAGGCTGGGGAAGGCTTGGTGCGTGATTTGAAAAGAAGCAGTTATTATCAGCCCATAGGCTTTGTAGATGATAATAAAAGTAAGAAGGGATTAGAGGTTCATGGAGTGCGAGTGCTAGGAACGACTAATCAAATTACCGAGTTAGTCAATCAATATGAAGTGGATTTGATTTTCATTGCCATACCTTCTGCTAAATCGGCAACCATGCGAAGAATTGTAACGCTTTGTGAGCAAAGTCATGTGTCTTTTAGTACTTTGCCCAGTATTTCAGCTTTGGCTTCAGGTCGAGTTGAAGTGAATGCATTGAGACCGGTGAACATTGAGGATTTGTTGGGCAGGGATCAAGTGACGCTCGAATGGGAAAAAATTGCTCGTTCAATCGCGGGAAGACGTGTATTGATTACCGGTGGTGGTGGCTCAATCGGTTCGGAATTGTGCCGTCAGGTTATGGCTTTAGAGCCTGCAAGTATAGCAATCGTTGAGAATAGTGAGTTTAACCTTTATCAAATTGAACAGGAGTTGTTAAAGAATTTTCCAGGAATCCCTATTGAATTAAGTTTGGTCAGTGTGACGGATGAAATTGCGATCAATCACTTATTTCGTCGCTTTCAACCTGAAATAGTATTTCATGCGGCTGCTTACAAGCATGTTCCCATGCTTCAGCATCAAGTTCGGGTTGCTGTGTTTAATAATGTCATAGGTACTCAGGTTGTTGCTAAAGCCAGTGTGACATTCGGAACGGAGAAATTCATTTTAATTTCCACTGATAAGGCAGTGAACCCTACGAATATCATGGGAACTACCAAGAGAGTCGCTGAAATTTACTGTCAGAATTTAAATACACGAGTTAAAACCCAGTTTATTACGGTTCGTTTTGGAAATGTCCTGGGTTCAGCAGGTAGTGTGGTGCCTTTGTTCCAAAAACAGTTGCAGGAAGGTGGCCCACTAACTGTAACCCATCCCGATATGCAAAGGTATTTTATGACTATACCAGAAGCTTGCCAGTTAATTTTGCAAGCTATGGTGAATGGGGAGGGTGGTGAAATTTTTGTCCTGGATATGGGGGAACCTGTTAAAATCAGTTATCTTGCAGAACAAATGATTCGCTTAGCAGGCAAAGAGCCAGGAAGGGACATCATGATCGAATACACAGGGTTGCGTCCTGGTGAAAAAATGTATGAAGAGTTGTTTCATGAGACTGAGCAGTTAACCTCAACAAAACATGAAAAATTATTCAAAGCAAGATTTCGTGAACTGGATTGGAATGATTTGACACAAACCATACGAATGATACAGGCGGCCTGTATTGAGCACCAGGATGAGGAATTGCTCGTTCTGTTAAAAAGTTTAGTACCTGAGTTTCAATTGGAACCTATGGTTGAAGCTTAAGCAATAGACCTAATGTAGTCAATCAAGATCGTGTGTTATGGCAATTACTTATGATGATTTTAAAACTCCATTTTCTCCTAATTTGATGGTAAAATGAAAACAGCAAAATAATTTCTTAGCTTCTTGAGTCTTCCTGTGTCCTTGCTCTAGAACCTGGGGCCGTGATTTGGCTCTTCCGGTTCTTCCAGTTTCTCTGCATGTATTAAATTTGTGGCTGCATCACGAAATGCCAGCTTAGCCTGATTAAAAGCTTGTATGCAACGCTCAGACTCAGGCAGACACTTCGCCACTTCTATAGTTTTATATTCTGCTCCCTCGTGGATCGTGTGTTGAAAATCTTCCCATGCCGAACCAGATTGTCCAGAAGTAAGAGAACCAAGTTCTTTATTTGCAGCAGCTACAATACTTTGCCTTGCGGGTTCCAATTTTTTTTCCAATACATCAAGCGCAAAATCAATGTAGTCATCTATTGTTAAACCCATTTCGTCCTCGAAGCGCTCATCGAATTCATCTTGTGTTTCGTTAGGCCGGATCTTTACCCCGCTTGAGTTTATTATAGCTTGCTTCATACCTTCATCTATTGGAGTTTCACTCAGCAATGCCCTTGCTTTGTCGTGTACGTCCATCATTGCCATACAATACTCTCTCCTTGCGTTAAGGTATTCTTCCTCCAGTTGTTCAGTATTTGACCTTGTCATGATATCTACCCCACTTATATACCCATATTTAAAAGGTAGCATTTGATTTAAAATTATTCAAAAAGTAATTAAATTAACTAATTGGGTATAATATATACCAAGCAACGTCCCTGAAGTTTTATTAAACATTTAATCTTGAACTGAGCACAGATTTTTAATTTCACCTCGAGGTGCTCTCTCCAGACCTAGGGGCTTTAGTAGTATGATGATGCTTTTCGCAGGAGATTGTTGGGGAGAGAGAGTAGAAAAATCTTTGCTAATCTCGCCTGACCCATTACGTATCGGATGCATAATCTAATCATAAAGAGCGCCCCGGATTATAAGAAAGCTGTAATCCGGGGAGCCTATTTGATAACGGCTATATTCCATGTCAAATATTTTTTTAATTTCGCTTTAATCTTTCATTAAAGATTAAAGGCTTAGGCTTTCTTCCTGTGCTTTTTGCAAGATTCCCAAAGTATCTTCAAGTTTAACTTTAATTTTATTGATTTCATCGGATACCTGATCAACACAAGTTCTGGTTGGAGCCAAAAACTGTGGCGGCGTGTTGAAACCTATTAAACTAATCGCCCAACGGGCAATGGCTGTCAAAATATCGGCTATTTTTGTCAATACTGGGCGATTGTCAGCCAGCTTTTGAGCGGCTTCTGCACCGTATTGACTACAGTGATTAAAAAATTTCTCTACATCCTGTGGAGCAATGTCTTCAATCAGTTTATTGCCCAACAATTGGTTTTTTGCATTTTTTATATTCGTATAAAACTCCTGAGCTATAGCGACAGTTGCTTGATCCTCAGATTGGGAGAGAGCGGTCATAAGTGTCTCAATTCCCTTGAAAGTTGGAATTTCAAAGCCCATAAAAGTTAATAACTCAACTCTTTCAGGAATTTTGTCCAGGATTGATTTGGTTTTAGTTTGAATATATTCATTAATTTGTTCGAGATTCATCTTGGCAAAAAGATGGATCTGTTTATCCATGGTTCTCCCAAGAAGCTGATACAATTCTGTTGCAGCTTGTAGTCGAATTTTCTCATTAGGATCAACTTGTTTAAAAACTTCTGTCTTAATAATTTGATAAATAAATTCTTTACTATGGATTAGCTCTGCAATGGCCTTGGCCTTTTTGTTCGATATAGATTCAACAATGTAACTTTGGGAATCAGGAAATGCCATGCTTAATAATTGGGCATCACATTGTTGAGCAGTATATTGCAAAGCATCTTGTGGTGATATTTTCAGAGCTTGAGAGTAAATCTCTTCAATTTCCCTGATATCCAGGCTAAATTTACCTAATTTGACTTTGCTTAAAGCATTTAATTTTTCGTTTTCCTCAACAATTCTGTCGATGCTATCAAGTAATGTTTTTGTTAATTCATCAGAACTGGATAGTGCCGATAATTTATCTTGTAAAACCTTGCTTGAAAGTTTCGGCATGGCATAATCTATCATAGCTTTGACTAAAATTTTCTGGTCTTCCGCAGGCAAAATGCCTTCAAAAGGTGATTCTTCAGGCTGTTCTTTTACATACCTTTTAAACAAGAGATATTGCTCATCTATCTTTTCGTTACCCATGGCGAGCAAATGCAATGCCTGTTTAAACAATAGGTTGATGCAGTCATTATCTTGTGTAATTCCATATTGGGCTATCTGCATTTGCAAAACGGAGGTCATTGCTCTTAGAAAATGATTTTTAGGGGTAGACTCTGCATTTTTGATGTAGTCTGTTAATCGAGTGAGCTCATTGAGTTTGCTATAATAGTCACTTTTCCATAAATTCGCATGGCTTTTCATCTTTTCATATTCAGACTCAATCAGGTCTATTTTCATTTTGAAAGGACTGGTTAATGAAACAAGCCGCTTTAATTCTTGTAATACCAGAGATCTTCGGCTTAATGCATCCAGATCATTAGGGCACTTTCCTGATTTACTGGCTTCCAAGATTTCCTCAAAACGATAATTTTTTTCTGTCCATATCAATATATCCTGGTAATCATCCCTTATTTTTTTCAAATTATTCTCAGGATCAATGTCTTGCATGCATCTGGCGATATATCCAATTTTGCCAACTACTTGACTGTAATATTGTTCGCTAGTTAATCCACCCATGTTTATACCTACCTTGATAATGCCAAAAGATAATAAATTGCCCAAATAGTATCAATAATGAGTAAAAAACTCAAGGTCTAATCACTAAAAAGTTTCTATTTAGTAAATAATGTGTGAATTATGTTAAGAGCACAGATTTGCAATTGATTAGAGCAGTCTATGTGGGTAATAAAATTAACTTCATGAATAAAGATTTTATTAATTCAAAAATTTATTTCCATTGAGTAAATGGAAGTGTCATACACACTCTAAATTTACCTTTAAGAAAAAAGTATATTCAAACAATTCACAAAAAATCTTGACTGAATAATTTTAATACCAAATAATGAATTGATTGAAACATATTTTGATCAGTTTGCTATCTTTGATTTCTTTATGATTGCAGGGATTTCTTACAATAAGGAGGGGTATTATGGTAAGTCTGGAACATATACAAAAACTTATTTCGGAATGTAGGAAGTTGGGTGAAGGTGGTCTTGATAATGGTACTAATGGGTTGATTCCTGAGTTAGAAATCGATGTTGTTCCTCCCAGCGAGTTTTTAGGAGTAGGTAATAATCCGGCAATTTTTGTGAATTCTAAAACATATAAGTTAATGCGTACGACTCATGAAAAATGGGTTGAAAATAGAACAATAGTTTTTAAAAGTTATTTACTGTTCCAGCCGGCAATTAAAATTATTGGAGCGATTGTTCATGAAACTGGCCATGCTTTTAATGTCGCTGCCAAAATTCCCAATACTGAAGCCAATGCCTGTATTTTTGAAATCGAAGTCCTAATGAGATTATTTGAAGTTAAAAGCCCCTTGTTGTTAGGATGTACGGAACTGGATATGCAATCTTATTTTAAATCGCGATTAGCTGATTACGGTAAATGTTTGAAAGACTGCCAATGTCTAACTGATATGGTCAAATTGATTACTCATCAATTTAAGCTGAACGAGGCATCCAGCTCAGAGAAAGAAAATCTACAACCACTTCTGCCTATTTCAAATAAATGGTCCGGTTTATTCGCAAAGAAACAGACTGTTGCCAACAAGGATAAATTATTAACTTCTCCTGAGACTATCACACCAGAGGTTAAAATCCTGTTTTATCAATTAATCAAAGAGGGTTTTCATTCTCCTGATACAGCGATAAAGCTTAGTATGTAACAATGGTTTTGATTGATGCTGGTTGCTGCTATTGTAGGAATGGGGCATGCCAAAATGAATTTTGGCATGCCCTGAAATACTTCAAAAGTAATGTTTAATTTACTGTGGCGGAAATAAATCCTGGAATTTGACACGGCTTTTCACATGCAAAGCTTTTTTCCTAACCTTGGATAAATCAAATACCTTATAGATAATGACCGGTATTATGAAGCTGACTACACCAATGATAAATGATAATTTATAGATTGGATCTTTATTTAGCAGTAAGAAAAACAAGGATCCAACCATTAATATAACAGCAAGAATTCCAGTATAAGGTGAATAAGGTGTTACATAACGGAGATCTTTAATAGAGTAACCGGCTTTATACAAACGATTTCTAAAGCTGATCTGTGCGATACACAAAGAAAGCCAGGCCAGAGTACCAGTAAATCCAGATACTAATAATAAAGCGATATAGAGTTTCGTTTGACCAAAAAAGTAACCCACGCCTAAAAGAATCCAAACTCCAATTAGTGTAGCAATCACGGCATTTTGAGGGACTGCATTTTGATTAAACTTGGCAAGGACATGCGGAGCCATACCATCTCGCGCCAAAGCATTTAAAGAACGCACGGCACCATAGAATCCTGAGTTAGCACAGGATAAGGTTGCAGAAAGAGTGACAAAACTGGTTACTGCTCCTGCCCATTTCAATCCGTAGAAATTAAGTGCATCAGCAAAGACAGAGTTGGATAATCCCGCCTTTTGCCAGGGAAAAATTAAAACCAGGCAAAACACCGGAATGATGTAGAGAAACAGGATTCTGAAAGTAACATTGCGGATGGCGTGAGGGATCATACGGGCGGGGTTTTCTGATTCTCCCGCTGCAAGTCCTATGATTTCAGATCCTTGATAATTGACCAGCAAAAGAACCATGGCTGTCAATAATGACATTGCCCCATTAGGTAACAAGCCTCCATCACCTAACAGGTACTTAAATCCTATCATACCGGGTGGTTCTGAGCCATGAATGAGACCAAAGAAAATGAGTATTGCCAGGAAAACAAAGGCTAGCAATGAAATAATTTTAATTAATGCAAGCCAGAATTCAATTTCACCGAACGTATCGACTTTGGCAAGATTAATATAGGTAATGATTAATCCAAAACATATCACCCATATGTAGCCGCTGACTCCTGTAAACAATTCCATTATGATCCCCCCGGCAACACATTCAGCGGGGATATAGGCAACCCAGGTAATCCAATATGACCACCCGACGCCACAAGCGACAGTTGGGGATATAAAATCAGAAGTGTAAGTAACAAAAGAGCCGGAAATTGGTATAGCAACTGCTAATTCACCCATACATAACATGGTTAGGTAAATTATTAACCCACCAAGTAAATAGGCAATAAAAACAGAGGGACCAACAAGATTAATTACTTCACCGGTTCCCAAAAAATATCCTGAGCCGATAATTCCACCTAGTGCAATCAGTTGGACATGACGATCCTTTAAACCACGTCTGTAACCACTGTCTTTAATGGGTTTTGATAGGGTTGGAATATTAGTCTTCACGGGCTGTTTTTTCTCACTATGTTAGTAAAAATAATAGAGCTAATGTTATATTTATCCATATAAATTTAAAACTGCTCCGGATTAAAAAATATTTTTCATCTAATTGATAACTATCATTTTTGTTACATGGAAATAACAGAAATGCTGCTCCAAAATGAAAAATTTCGCGTTTATAGCATAAATTTTGAACTTTTAAAAGGAACAATTTTATTAATTTTTAATTTTTTATCTCTCTTCATTTTGATGGAAAAACTGAGTTTCACATTGATATGGATATCCAGGTGTTTCACTTATATTTGCAAATTCAGTTCCTGTTTTGACCAAAAAAGCCAATTAATGTAGGATAAATGCGTTATTTGATGTGAATTAAGGAAAGACTATGTTGCGATGGAGCGTGTTAATTTGTATCTCTTTGTTTCTACCTTTATCTGCTTATGCAGACAAATCCGAGTGTATTAATCATCATTGCATTGCAGTAATTGATGCTGGAAGTTCCAGTTCACGATTACACATTTACGCTTATGATTTGGATGAAACAAGTACACCCATTGCAATTAGAGAGATTTGGAACCGAAAAGCTGTTCCTGGATTATCTACAATTGAGCATGAAAACAAATCGGTGTCGGCTTATATGGAGAAATTGTTTTCAGATGCCCCAGCTGTTTTGATGCCAGTTTATTTTTATTCCACTGCGGGTATGAGATTGTTACCTAAAACTCACCACAGAAACGTCAATCAATTGGTAGCTGATTGGTTTGACAGGCAATATTATTGGCGACTTGTGACAGCAAGAACTATTTCTGGCACAGAGGAAGGTATTTTTGCCTGGCTTGCAACCAATTATCAACTAAACCTGTTTCAACAAGAGTCGCAACCTTTGGCTGGTGTGATGGATATTGGTGGAGCTTCTGTTCAGATTGTTATTCCTGTTTTAAATCCCTCTTTGGTGGATCATGAGCATACAACCACAATTCGTCTCTACGGCAGAGAGTATACGGTTTTCTCGCATAGTTTTCTTGGTCTTGGTCAGAATGAAATGGGTCATCAGTTTTTTGATTTAAAATTCTGTTTTCCAGAGGAATACGAATTACCAAGTGGGCGGCAAGCTCGAGGGGATGCCTATGCTTGTAAAGATGAAATTGCCATTTTGGTCAATAGTGTTCATTCTGTAAGCCGAAAGATTAAATCGGTACTGGCCGCTAACCCTATTGAAAAATGGTATATTTTGGGCGGCATTACTTTTATGCTGAATGACAAACTATTTTCTCTGGACAACCAATATTTTACCAATCGTGATCTTATTTCCTTTGCTGATCAAAGCATTTGCCATCAAAAATGGTCAACTCTTGAAGACCTCTATCCAGATAACCTCATGGTTTTCAACTATTGCATGCTGCCTTCCTACCTCTACGCTTTATTAGTTCACGGTTATGGACTTAAGAGTTACCAGAAAGTTAATTTCATGCCGAATAGCAAGAATATTGATTGGACCTTAGGTGTAGTATTGCAACATAAGCAATCTTAAGTATACTTTCCTTTATGCCGTTGTAGCTCAGTTGGTAGAGCAATTGATTCGTAATCAAGAGGTCGGAGGTTCGACTCCTCTCAGCGGCATAATAAAATCAATAAGTTATAAATTGCAGTTTAAAAATTTAAAAAATTTGGTACCTTTTTTGGTACCACTTTTCAAATGTAATTGATAGACATTAATTGATATCAATACAACGGTTATTTTGGGGCATTCTCAAATATTAGCCGCATTTTATCAAGCACAAAGTTTCTAAACACATGACCTCTTCGTTGAACGGATCTTTCTAAATTTATTCGATCTAAATGAGAACAAAATATAATGTAAATAATCATTTTGTGAGTTTATTTGGATCATAGTGTAAAAAAATACTACTTAAACCAATTGTTTTGGTGGAATAATAAAACTATAATCCGAACCTGTTATTCAAGGATATTAATAAGGAGATGTTATGAAAATATATTATTCTAATAGAATTGATGACGATGAAGACAAGGACGAATATATGCCTTGGTAATCAAAGGAGATAAATATCTCCTTTGAAAGTAGTATCGATATGAAAATAGTTCTAAACAATGATGTACTTGCAGTCATCGATGACTTCCTAGAGTTACAATCTTTTGAAAAAATTTGGAATTTTATTCAAACTGAAAAATTTAAGTTTATCCATTCTTCTAGATGGGTAAATGCTTTTAGTCTTGAGGATGGTTCTCCTTTATGGGGCAACGTTACTATTTCTCATCCTAGGCCTGAGGCTTGCACAACAGAGCAAGTTTATCCTACAAACTCAACCATTGATTTATTTATACAAGAACTAATCACAAGCTCGTCTGAGTATCATCATTTAATTGGTTTCAAGGATAGAGATTGGGATTTTTTCTATGCTAGACCCTATCTATATCCTAGAGGTTCAGGACTTTCTTGGCATACAGATGGTAAGTACAAAATTTCAGGTGCATATGTGTATTACTGCCATCCAATTTGGGACATAAATTGGGGAGCTGAGCTACTAATAAATCCTACTCCTCAACTTGACTTTAATTATCCCGAAGTGACGTTAATCAATAATAATATGAAAAAGGTAGGATACCATTTAAATAGTGCTGAATTGAATAAGTATGCTGCTGATGGAATTGGATATTATATTGTACCCAAACCAAACAGGTTGGTTATTTTTAAAAATAATATTCTGCATTGTATAAAAAAAGTAGAAAATTCAGCCGGTAGCCATGTAAGGGCGTCGATAACAGGTTTTTTTATGAGTAATGACAAAATAAATGAAACGAAAGAGGCTGAAAAAGAACGTTCAATCAAACAATAATTTGATTATTGTAAACATCAAGATATGACCTGACTGTAGTGAGCTGGTTCCAATCTAATTTGACGGCTAACAGCAAGAAGTAGTTAATATTGAAAATATGATTATTGAAATTAATGACAATATCAAAATCTGGAAAAAATTTAATCCCATTGAATTATCTATGGATCAAAACTTATTCAATTCAACTGATGTTGATCGAAATTTAGCGAAATTAGGATTTAATAAAGAACGAATTGAAATTAAAAATCGCTGGTTTGATGTGTTAACCCCAAGTGAATTAGTTCGAAAACGAAACAATTCTGATGGTTATTACAGAGTTGTTTATATTCAAATAAATGTGGAAAACGGCGAATATTATATCGGTAAAGCTAATCGCCCCAAATGGTCTGAATTAAAACGATATCAAGGGTCAGGATTAAAATTTGCAAATAAATTCAATAGACATTCAGATAAATTTGTACGTTTTTATATCGCATCATGCGAAACCGCGGAGGAAACTGAACTACTTGAATCATCACTAGTTGATTCAGAGCTTTTGTCTGATGAAAAGTGTCTTAATCTTGTAGTAGGTGGAGGTGGGACAACTAAATATCCATCAATTGCTGAAACAAGCAAAAAAAAACGTGAGTATATGAAAAACCATCCTAAACAATTTCAACCAATGCTTGAAGCATCAAAAAATGCTTTTCAATCAGGAGATACCCCAGCTCTTCGTATGCGTAGTCAAAGGATTAAGGAAGTTATGAGTGATAAAAAGTATCGCGAAATGACTAGTGAGCGAATAAAAAACTGGATAGCAGAAAATCCTGAAGAGTATGCTGAAGCCAGAAAAAATAATCATGAAGCAATTAAAACACCAGAATGCCAAGCAAAACGAAAAGCCAGTTTTGAAAATTGGGTTAAGAATAACCCAGAGGAACATCAAGCTTGGCAAGAAAAATTAATTTGCTTACGTACAACTCCAGAGGCTAATGAAAAACGTAAAGCATCACTAAAAGAATGGAGCGAAAAAAATCATGAAAAAGCCAATGCAAATGTAAGAAAAAGAGCTACTGCAGCCGCAGCAAAATTAAGTAAATCGGTTTGTATGATTGATTTACAATCTGGAGAAATTTTAAAAACATTTCCTAGCCAGCGTGCAGCAGCTAAATGGCTAGTAGAAAATGGTAAAGCTAAAAATTTGAATTGTGTTTCATCAATTAGTTCTGTTTGTTTGCATAAACCCTGCACAACCGGTTATGGTTATCGTAAACAGGCTTATGGATATGACTGGCGTTTTGCATCGGAAATTCAAATCAAGGATTAACATCTTATAGATGGGCTTTGGTAGCTGTGCTGTTATATTAGGTCAAAACTCATTTGTTGAAATTGTCAGATTAAATCTAGATATACAGATTAATTTACTCTGCCAAAATTATAGAAAAGCATCTGTTTTAATATGGTTGGATATTATGAAATGAATTTACTGCATGAAATCAGACCCACTCAAGCTCAAGAAAAAGTAAATTTTGTTATTTTTATCCCTAATTCTGATGAAGTGGAATTATCTAACTTTAAACTCAGAGAAGAGGATGTTCCCTATAATGAACAACCAAGTCATTATCAATTTAAAAAATGGTCCGCTTGGTGTTCAGCCCATTTCTCTTCCTATTGTTACAATATTAAGTATAAAAATACACTCTTAAGATGTAAGCAATTTTTGTATGACTTTGGGCCTTTATCAGCATTAGACCACGCTGCTTTATACGATCATTGGGTTTGGGAAATGAAGCCTTATGTATTGAATGAGGAAAATATTTGTTGGATTGGTTATGATTACTCAAAATCGAAAACGTTAACCTTTTTTTCCTATGGGACTAATATTGAACTTCGTCTTCTTGAAGGAAATTTGAAGGATGAAGAATTTTTAGAGCTTTGTAAATTTTTTTCTCCTCTTTCATCATCAAGTGAAATATTAGAAAAGAGTTTTTTTGAACTATCTTATTGGTCACGTTACCGCAATTGCATAGAAAATGCTTGCATTAACAGCAATGTATATAAACCACCTTCGAGTTTATGGAATTTAAGATGGCCAATGCATAATATCCTGAGAGGCAGCAACTCGGATTGTTATAGGAAGTACTCAAACCAACTTAACTTAGACTTTATTCCAGATAGCCAAATTATTTATGGTAATGAAAATCAAATAGAAGAAATTCAATTTGTCCTGTTCATCAGGGTCAGGTCTTGCTTTTTGCCAACTTCTAGTCAGAAGTCAAAAAGCAGGGCCTGCTCCCAGATATACTCTCAATTCAGAATCTGGAAATGCCAGGTTGTTAACTCTATTTAAAAACAAGCAGTGATTAATAAAACCATACTTTATTAATCATTTTTATGCTATATTTTGATTAATAAAAAGAGAGGTTATTAATCATGACATGGAATTGGCAGCTTGAGAATTGGCCTAATTTTATTTGGGACTCTGATAAATTAGTTGCGTTTGAACAGTCTTTTACTGAGGGTGCCGGTATTATTATTGGTTCTTCGCAACATATTTCTCAAGAAGGTAAGCAAAATTTGTTTATCGATCTAATGTGTACTGATGCTGTGGATAGCTCTGAAATTGAGGGAGAACATTTAAATAGAGACAGTGTTCAATCTTCTATAAAAAAAGAGTTAGGCTTGTTTACAGAAGCTCCTAGAGCCAGCTTGGCAGAGCGTGGGATCGCTAAAATGACGGTTAATTTATACCAAACGATTTCTAGTCCCCTAACACATCAGGTGTTATTTGAATGGCATCAATTTTTAATGGGTAATAGCCATCATTTGGAAAATATTGGTCAATATCGTAGCCATGAAGAAGCAATGCAAATTGTTTCTGGTCCTGATTATGATCGAAAAATCCATTTTGAAGCGCCTTCTTCAAAATGTGTTCCCGCTGAAATGGATCAATTTATTAATTGGTTCGAAAGGAGTTCTCCAACCGGTTCAGCGCCTTTATCCGCATTAACCCGAGCAGGAATAGCTCATTTATGGTTTGAGAGTATCCATCCTTTTGAAGATGGGAATGGAAGAATAGGGAGGGCTATAGCAGAAAAAGCCTTGTCCCAAGGTTTTTCAAAACCCGTCATGACGGTATTGGCAAAAATATTATTAAAAAAGAGAAAGGAATATTATCAGCAATTAGGTTTAGCAAGTAAAACCCTAGACCTGACATCCTGGCTTTTATGGTTTGCGAACATTGCTCTGGAGGCGCAACAAAGCACTTATATTTATATTGATTTTATTATTAAAAAATCTGTTATTTTAAAGGAAGCGGAAGGGAAAATTAATCCAAGGCAAGAAAAGGTGTTATTAAGATTATTTCATGCTGGGCCTGAGGGATTTGTAGGTGGTTTAAGTGCTAAAAATTATATGAGCATTACTGGCGCAACGATCGCTACAACAACCAGAGATCTAAATGACTTGGTTAAAAAAAATATTCTCAAACGAACTGGCGAACTTAAAGCGACTCGTTATTTTTTAAATCTCGAAAAGTTTTAAAAAGGATTTGTGAGCTTTGTACGCAGTGAGTTCCAAAATGGAACTTACTAAAACTTACAATTTGTCAGGTATTGTAAAATGTTTAGGTGAGATCCCTATTTTTAAATAAGTCAAAAAATTAAGTTAGATAAATTAAGAAACTCTATTTTTCTCTAAAGAAATTAACTCCCTTAATAGTGATTTAAGGTCAGCTCCTGATGAACTACGATGAAATCCCGGTCTTTTGAAGCACTCATGCTGTACATTTGGCGGGTTATGTATTTAAATATACGCCATCCAGATCGACAATGTTGCAATTTATGTTTTTTGATGACACTTATTTGAATTATAAAGCAAGAGTTAGTTACTCTTTGTTTTGCGCTAAAGATTTTAATGAAACCGCTGCTTTTATCAAGACTAATCGAATTTTAATGACCAGCACCGAGTTAGCCGCTTATATGCTGAAACCAGAAAATTACAAATATGCTATTATTGCTAGAATAAAGAATAACATTGTGGGCATTGTCTTATTCACGGATTTTGAATCGGAAGTATTTATTAATCACCTTTGTGTAAGCCCTATACATCGTTTTAAAGGGATCGGCTCAAATTTATTGAAAGAATTAAAAGCTTTTATGGGACAAAGAACAGTCTCTTATATAGATACAAGTAACAACTATATGCCTTGGATGGAAGTTTTGGATGTTTCTAAGAAAGCTGCGGTTATTAATCAATTAGGCTCATTTTATAAATGTAGTAGATGACAGCCAAAGTAATTCCTCATAAAAACATATTCGATTTTACCATCAAGAGATTTAATTGTTTGTAAATTCATTTGCATAATGTTTTGGATGGCTACTCCAATTTCAAACTAAATTTCTTGCCTCGATTGAAGTTTTCTTTTGTAAGTTTTCTATGCTTTTCTTAACACATGTAAGAATCATTGCGTGTATTGAAGAGCAGAGGCTGATTCACAAAATTTTGGCGCACATGAATCAACAGCAAAAATCGCAGGCATCAATTAAAGCATCATTAGGTATTCGTGCATCACCAACCAAGGTAGTTAGCCAAATGACACTATAAACAAAGAGTAAATGGCCATGAAATCATTATAAGGCTTGTTGTCGACCCGGATTTATAAATGGGCACAAATAGTACATAAAAATGAAGTAGTGCAGGGATGGTATGCGAAATTGTTCATGAAAATGGTCTGGGTGTTAATAAAAAATAATAGTTTCTTGTTACTATTTTAAGCTCTTTACTTTTGAAAAACAGGAAATAGGTGGTTTAAAAATTCCTATACTACTTTTGATTAAGCAGACCAATACAAGAAATTTTAAGAATAGTTGTCTAAAATAATATGAAAGTAATTTCTCTTGGGTAATTGACAATACATATGTTTAACAATGTCAATCTACTGAGGCAATACATGATAGATACGATAATCTTTGATTTTGACGGTGTAATACTTAACAGTGAACCCATGCATTTTGAAGCGATAGTCCAAGTACTGAATCAATCGGGGATTAGTCTTGATTATGAAGAATATATGAGTCATTACCTGGGATTAAGCGATATCAGTATATTTCCCAAAATACTGAATGATAAGGGTCTTGCTTTCTCCTCAACTGAAATACATCGACTTATAGAACGCAAGGTCACAGTTTATAATGAGTTAATCGAGAACAGTGAGCAATTACCTATGACTCAGGATCTGGATTGGTTTTTAGTTCGAGCAGAGAAAAAATATGGAAAAATCGGTATCTGCAGCGGATCCAATCGTTATTCGATAATAAAAATTCTTGAAAAAATTCATTATGGCCGTTTAGCTAGGTTTTTTACAACGATAGTAAGTTCGGAAGATGTGAGTTTGGGTAAACCGTCTCCAGAAGGTTATTTGCTGGCAGCGCATCGTTTGCAATCCAAGCCTGAAAACTGTTTGGCTATAGAGGATTCGGAACACGGCGTAGCAGCTGCGAAAGCGGGAGGAATGCTGGTTGCGGGTTTACTGACAACCCTGAGCAGGGATCAGCTTGCCAATGCGGATATGATTGTGCATGATTTTAAAGAGCTGGCTTATTTGTTGAACTCCCACTAAAAAGAGGCAGGTTACACTGATTTGAATTAGGGTCAAATCCTGATCAATCCCGTCAAATTTTAAAAAAAGATATATAAAACAGCAGATTGTAAAATATGAAGAATAGACATGCATGGTAGTTCGTGATCTAATTCATTAGAAGCATTTAACTTTTTATAAAGTGAGTAAAAAACCACTGATACAAGCTTTTTCTTATATCAGTAATTATGCCTTAGATTGGGGAAATTATAATTGTGTAAAATTATGACGGTATCGTTCAGGCTCTGACCCGAACTCGTATTCATGATCCTGATGTATACAAGCTTGCAGTATATAAATTAGTGGAGTGAATAACGGCAATTAATAATTATGAGTAATTATGTACGTATTTGGTGTAGAGCCAAAAACTGGCAATACTTCAGAGTTTTACACTGTTGATTATTTAAAACATGCCATTGCTATTGGCTGCTTCATCAGGAATAGGTTGTATGACATCCCAGTGTTCATAAATTTTCCCATTTTCCAAGCGGAAAATATCAATAATGGCCCGTCCTTTAGTATCCGGCTCCAATACAGAATGAACATGTACCACAACATAATCTCCATCAGCAATGATGCGTTTTATCTCGCTATGAGATTGAGGGTAGGTATTTTTTAAATAAGTAAGATAATTTTTTAATCCATCCAAACCATCTTGTGCCATCGGATTATGTTGAATATACCAGGACCCCAGATAATTTTGTGCTTCATCAAAATTTTTTTCATTTAATGCTTTTTGATAAAACTGCGTTACGATTTGTTTATTCGTTTCCTGAACGGATCCTGCGACTCCCAAAGCGGCATGACTCATTAAATAACTGGCTAGGGTTAACATGACTTGTCGTTTCATTGGTACTCCTTGTTGTTAAAATCATTTAAAAAATACCCTAGATCATTTCAATTAACAATTAGTTACTAATTGGTAACTAGAAATCAATCGAGCCTGACCCCATTGATTATTGTGTCCGAAGCTTTTAATTTTAATTTGCAGTCAGGAAGGGCATGATCACCTGAGAAGGCAGAGGCGTTTTTGGAAGTATGACATGACAGCAAGCCGTAGCCCGTTTGCTTGCAAACGGGATTTTACGTTAATCATTGGATCCTCGTTTTATCATTTTAAGCATAGATACACCCATCTCATAATCAATTTGAGGCTGAGTGACTGAAATTGCCAGCTTATCCATTAATACTTTGCTATTAAAGAATTCTTTAAGACGATTTTAAGTTTCTAAAGACAACTCTTTAAAGTCGCGCCCTAAAAGACGGCAACCGCTTAATACATAATCTAAGTGCTCATTTAAAACAATGATCTGAATATTATTTTGTCAGCTTAAGGAGGCCAAATGCTCAATGGATCCATGTATTTTTAGTATGGATAGATTATGCTAGCGCCAAAAGCTACGAGGCACGCTCCAACCCACTGGTATTGAGATATCTTTTCACCAATAAAATAAGCAAATATTTGCGCAAAGACTACTGAGGTGTTACGGAGAGTAAGGGCAAGTCCCGCTTCAGAATGACGCAAGCCGATTAAAAATAGTAAGAAGGATAATGCGCTTATAATTCCCCCTAGAGAAGTTATTTTCCAATTTGATTTGACTTGTTCTTTGAATAATTGCCTTTGTTTTTTCTTCATCAAGAGAAAAACACAAGGCAAGCCTACCCATAAAGCTGCAGAAAAAAGTGCGGCCGGGTTTGCACCATGTGCTAAAGAACGACCATAGCATAAATGATAGCCCGCAATACAAATACCACATAGAATGGGGAATAATAATTGCCTTGATTCATCATTGTTAAAGGTTTGACTTGTAAGAATCAATCCCAAAAGGACAGAGGATACGCCCAGGATATTAAATAAATTTATATTTTCACCAAGGAAACATGCAGAGATAAACCAGACAATTATCATGGCACTCCCTCGCATAATAATGTAGGCTTTTCCAAGTGAAGACTGACTAAGACTGATAGCTAATGTGATTATATAACCCCCTTCAAATAAACCAGAGGTTAGCGCCCATAAAAAGGAATCAGATGTTTCAAACAAAGGACCAGAGAAAAAGGGAATAAATAGAAGTGAAAATATAGTTGCAAAACTCATAATTCCCAATACTTCGTAGTAGGGTGCTGAGTTACGTTTAGCAAAGGTATTCCATGCGGCATGGAGTATTGCGGATAAAATTATAAATATAGTAGAACTCATTTCAGTTCATTTATGAGTTAAATAATCGATTATTGTAACATTCAATCAATAGGCTATAGCATAATTTCTTTAAAGCGAATAGACGTTTAACGTAGTAAAAAAGTATCAAAAAGGAGATTAATAGCTTGAAATAGTTCAGGGGGCAGCTTTTGCTTTTTGGCTGCTGCCCCCGAACTCACGTGTGGCCCTCGCCCTGGTAAATGCTTGTCTACATACTCAGTAAGAAAGTACTCAAAAATTTGACATATTCGAAAAATATTCTTCATCACAAAGCTTATCGAATTATAAGTTGCTATATGACCCAAGAGATATTTTTTGAAGTCAGCTACAGATGGCACAATGCATTACAAAGTCTATACTTAATGTTATTAGAAAAATAATGAACTAAAAAACTCTGAGGATAAGAAGAGCAAGATAATTTTTTGTAAAACACGTATAAATTCTAATCAAAATGCAACAGGAGTTTTACGATGCTTGGTCATGGAAGATTTAAGAAAGTTATTGCTTTAATGTTCTCGTTGAGCTCAATATTCATTTTGGCTTCTTGCACATTATCATCCAATGCCGGTAATGCCTTACAGGCTGATGGGCAATCGGCTGCACATGAACACCAAAAGCATAAAGGGCATGGCGGATATGGGGGTGGTCGTGGGGGAGGTGGTGTTGGCGGACGGTAATTTTCAAAAGTTTGCTTAAAATATATCCTGTTATATTATGGATGCTTATATTTTAAAATTTAAAAAGAATAATTTTAGTGAACTGGGCATTTTATGGAAGGAACCTATGGATAATAGTTGGTATGATAACAATAGCAAATTATCTGTAATGGGAATAATTTGTTTGATTATTTTTTTAGTTCTCTTGTTCTTTAGTCTGTTTATAATGCCTTTTTTAATCTGGGAATTGCATTATAATGTTCCCGATTTTGTTAGCAGGATGATGGCATACCTGGAAGACACATATTATTATTCTTCACCTGTAAGTAAAATTCTTGTCTGGTTAACTTTTTTTATACCTAGCTTAATTACAGGGTATTTTTCCTATTACATTTCTCGGAATATTGATAAGAAAAATTTGCTGAAAGACGCAAACATTGATGAAGAACAATCAAAAGAAGCGTCTTCAGAAACTAATAAACAGATTAAGGAGTCAGCAAGTCTAGGATTTAAAATTCTTATTCTAATGGTGGCTATTATTTTAATCATTTTCTTATTACAAGAATTCGTTAAGTTCACATCATAGCTTGAAGTACTCCTGTGTTTTCTGCAGACATAGAGAAAAGATGTGCTTCAAAAGTTCTTAAGGTAAAAATTTCCTCAAACAGATGGTAAATTAACTATATATATTTTGATTTGGATTTTTTATGAAAAAAAGCATTAAGCGCTCTTCTGATACCCTTTTAGAAATTGCAAACCATAAGGATTTAAAAGGGGAAGTAACCTATCAACGAATTTTGCAAGTGCTTGGAGAGCGTGCTTTTGGAGTTGTGCTTTTATTTTTTGCATTGCCGAGCGCTCTGCCTTTTTCATTTATTCCTGGTATCTCCCTGATTTTTAGTGTTCCAATATTGCTATTTGCATTTCAAATGGTTTTTGCTAGAAAAACAATGTGGCTACCCAAAATTATTGCGGAACGAACTATTCACCAGGAAACAATAACCAAGTTTATACATAAAACCGTTCCTTATTTGATTAGAGTTGAATATTTTTTAAAACCCAGATGGTTGTTTATGACTTCCCGCTTTATGGAAATAATCAATGGAATTGTTATTTTCTTCCTTGCTCTATTATTGATGTTACCAATTCCATTTAGTAATTTTATTTTTGCTACCATATTAATTATTATTAGCTTGGGATTGATAGAAAAAGATGGGCTATTTCTCATTATAGGGTATCTTGGGGTTATGATTTATGCAAATTTTGTCTATCTGTTTGTCTTGACAGCGATGAAACATTGGCTTAGTTGATTGATAGAAGGCTTATATTGTTAACCATTAAGTTTCATCTCTTTATCAAGATTTCTCATTATTTGGCTCTAAGTGGTTAAGCATATCATTACATAGACTTATATAGGTTCTTTTTTCGGTTTTATTGAAAATGGGTTTGGAGTAGTGTAAGTATTTTCTTGTGGAGTTATTTCTTCTTTAGTGAAGTCTTTTTCCTGTTTGGGTAACGCTAAATTAGGTTTCATAAAAATTTCACTTTCAATTCTTCTCAAACCAGTTTTCATCTGCTCATTATCAGGATCCTTTTTTAGGTCAAGCGCTAACTGCATACGGATTTCTGATAATGAACCTTTATAAAAACGCCCATTACCACAAGATAGACAAGCATCTTCTTTTGAGTTGGGTGGGATAAAAAACGGTTTACCGTTTTTAGCTATCTTTTCTAAGTCTTCGTAAGCAATAAAAGTGTTATTACCGCTGGCCGCACCTTATAGTGAGTTTTAGCGATATGTTCAGATGCCTGTATCAGGTTTACTCTTTCTGGACCTTGTCATGCCTTAGTCAATCGATATCAATTTTGTCATCAATTCTTTCAAGGGAATGCTTGGTCTTCCATGTCTTTGAAATGATGATGTAAAGCTTGCTTTATCACAAGCTCTCATCAATCGGTAACAGCACAATGATCCATAAATTAAAAATAATAGGCGTGCTATCGAAAAAGCTTCTAATATGCGTTTTTTAGATTCAAAATTTATATAATTTTTAAAACAAAAACTCTTGAGCTTCAGATAGGCATCATCTTTGTCTGTTAGTGCATGATGTTTTTTTATTTGTTGCAACCAATTTAGCAAGGAAAAAAATGGATGCGAAATCACTATTTCACCCAAATCAATGATGGTGATATCTTGCGATACATCATCTATGAGTGTGTTGTTGTCATTAAAATCAGGTTGGACAATCGTTTGTTTGATAGAGTAGCCAGATAATTTTTTACATAAATTAAAAACCTTCGGGCACAATGCTTCCAAGTTGCTAATTTCTATTTCTGATAGTCCATCTGCTATTAATATGTCTTTTTGAGACAGCAATTGCATGTATAAGTCCGGTAATTTATCCAGGCGCCAGTCAGGAACATCAATATCAAGAAAAACATCCACATGATCTGCAACAGTCAATTGAAGTAATGTAAATTGATTAACAGCTTTGTGAAGCAATACCATATCGAATTTCTTTTTTAGAATTTCTCTCAAAGATTGGCCTGCATCCTTCATTAAAAAACAATTTAATTCAGCATTGTGTGCGATAATTTTGGGAACAGGGGCATGAAATTGATCTCGCAAAGTTTGGATAATGGTTGCCTCCAGTGCAAGCTGTTCTGGTGTATGTTTCAAATAAATGTAACCATCAGATGTTGCAAAACGAGCGACATAAGACCAAGGTGTATCTTGTACAGTTTCTGGCAGATTGTTTTTTAGTTTATAACCATGAGATGAAAGGAATTGGCAACCCCATTGGATAATTTCTTTATTCGGATGAATTGCCATAGATAACCTTTTTATATAATTCTAACTTTCTATGTTTTCTAATAGAACACTTGGTTATTCCCAATAGGAAAGCTTCGTTTTATTTTAAAGAATCTGGAATAATTCGCCAGCCATAGATAATCGGTTAATTGTATCATTAGCAGTAATGCAAGTGTCAGATTCATTTGATTCTTCTTATTAAACATGTAATTATCTGCATCTTTTTTAACGATGGTTATGAAAACAATGCGTGTATTGAAAGGGATTTTTTTTACATTTTGTGGGATTATTTTTTGCTTTAATTCTCATGCTGCTTTGGATCATGACAAACTGGTTGATTATATATCTCTTGGTGAATTCCCCAGGGAAACAGCAGAAATTACCTTAAAAAAAACGCCGCCTTTAGACACGCTTTCAGTACATTATGATCTGCAATTATATAAAATTAATTATAAAACCCGGGCACCAGATGGAAGCTTGACTATTGCCTCAGGATTAGTTGCAATGCCAACTCATCCTGTGGGGCAAGTGGGAATTGTTAGCTATCAACATGGCACCCGATTTGAACGCAATGATGTACCTTCCAGAAATAATGAAAAAAACTATATATACCTTGCTGCCTATGGCAATAGTGCAGGTTACATGACGGTGATGCCTGATTATCTTGGTTTGGGCGATAATGAATTAACACTTCATCCTTATGTTCAGGCAGAAACTCTTGCCAGCAGTAGCATTGACATGTTGCTTGCCGCTAAGGAGTTAGCCAACAGGTTACATTACCCAATCAGTGATAAGTTATATCTGGCTGGCTATTCAGAGGGCGGATTTTCAACTATTGTTATGTTTCAAATGCTTGCAAAAGAGTATCCTGATTTACCTGTCACTGCGGTTGCCCCAGGTTCAGCTCCTTATGGTTGGGAAGAAACCATGCATTTTGTGATGTTGGAACCAGGACCTCGAGCTACTGCCTATCTGGCTTATTTCTTTTATGCGCTGCAAACTTATAAGAATTATTGGTCTAATTTTGATGAAATTTTTGTTCCACCATACAATACGCTTATTCCAGAATTGATGGATGGATATCATACTGTTGCCGAAATTCTTCAAGCCTTGCCACAAAATCCCCTAATTATTTTTCAACCTGATTTCTCTAATGGAATTATTAGTAAGACAGATCGAAATACCGAGATTTTAAAAATTAATTTCAACCACTACGACTTTATACCCACAGCCCCTTTGTTATTGGTAGGTACTAAAGGTGATCGTGATGTACCTTATGCCGGAGCTGAAATGGCTTATCATTCTTTTAGAAAATATAGTGATTTTGTGTGGATTAAATCCGTCAGTGACACATTGGATCATGTCCAGGCCCATCCTTTTGTACTTAAAGAGCAGGTGGATTTTTTTAAACAATTTGAGTGTCAAGAAGCAGTGAGTCAGTAAGATCACTTAGCGAAACTCAGCAAATATAGCCTTGATGTAGCAGTCAAGCTAAATGAAAATGGTTTAAGAATGATCTTAGGCAGCCAGCTATGGAGCCAGGGTGCTCCTGTTGTACGGTTAGTGATTGATCCATAGTTGCGTCATAAATTCGCTTATAACTTAATGCCGCAAAAACTCCATTGAGTTGGTTGGCAATTTTTAGCGCATCTATTAAATCAGTTTCGTCATGCAGATCTAACCAACGAGTAATACATTGTCGTTGCAATGTTTCATATATTTTATCGGTTTGTTTTATTTGATAAAAGTAAGTCATGTTCCACAAGCAACCATTTAAAGAAAAAAACGGATGGCTGATAACAGTTTCTCCCCAGTCAATGATGCTTATGGCTCCTGTCTTTTGATTAAGAACCATGTTATTTTCATGAAAATCGCAATGATTAATCGTTTCTGGAATTTGGTAATTGGATAATGACTCACATAAATTAATGCAAATTTCGTGGGCTTTGTTTAGGAAGGTAATTTCATCTGTTGATAGGCCATCACTTATTAATAGCTCTTCTTGTTGTATCAGCTGGTAATAAAGTGAAGAAAATTTTTCAAGCCGCCAATCGGGAATACCCAATCTTATGAGCTGTGGCAGTTTGTTTTCTAATGTTCGTTGAATTTTAGTATAATTTAGAATCCCTGCCTTAAGCATTTCCAAATCAATTTTTTCTTTAAACAGATTCCGTAAGGTCTCCTCGCCACAAGACAGCATCAAAAAGCAATGTAAATGCTTGTTTTTCGCAATTATTGTTGGGATATGGCGGCATCGTTGTTCATGAAGACAGGCTATTGTTTGGGGTTCCAGGTACAACATTTCCGGTGTTTGTTTTAGATAATAAACATTATTTTTGGAAGTGGTGATTCTATGTACAGTTGAATAAGAGGTTTCAATAATTTTCTGTTGATTAATGATTTTAAATTCATCACTTAATTCCAGATGCTCCAGAGCCCATTTTAAGGCGAGTTCATTTTCTATTTGCTTTTGATGTGTATTCCGGAGCGAAATGATCACCAATTCCGGCGGCATT
>NZ_JFIM01000031.1 GCF_000586315.1 Legionella pneumophila subsp. fraseri
ATGCCTAACGGAATTAGTGATCAAGTCCTCCGGAATACGCATTCATCCTCACCGCCTACGTACCGCTGCTTGCCAGCGGTATCCATAAAATAAATTTATGATTGTTTTTCTATGTTTTAGGACCGCTTGAACTCAACTCATCGGCCATGTCATTTGTGTTTCTCTCTTGCGTAGCGGGAGTGAAAAATAAAGGAGGAGTGTGGATAGGCTCCTCGTCCTTTTCTGAGCATTCTTTATCAGGTTTACCCGCAGAGTCTGATTTTAAATCGATGCCTTGAATCTCGGTGTTACTCTCACGGTTTTTTATAATATTTAATGGAGTTCTATTCCAAAATACACTGGCTATAATACCTGATATCAACAAACCTGCTCCTGCACCAATAAAAGCTCCCGCTATCGCTCCCATTAATACACCCAATCCTGGCAAAAGGAAAAAACCTATGAGTCCGCCAACAATCGCCCCTGCTCCTCCTGAGGCGGATGTACCCCCACCTATAAAAAGACCTGTTCGCATAGCCGGTGATAATTGACTTTCTTTATCTTTAACAGTTTGCCGAATAGTTGTTTTTTTTGATTTATTAGTATTTTCAATTTCGGAGGATAACCCTTTTGCTCCTGCTTTAAGTTTGTCAGTGGACGATATTGGCTCTTTTTTATCTGCAGCCCGCATAGACTGAACAGCAGGATGAATGTGCTGTCTTCCTCTGTCTTTATCAACAAGGGCTTGCGTTTCTTCGCGCGTTGCCATACGAAGCACATTATCTTCATTACCTAAATTATCCAGTGTATCGATAAGAATCGGATTATAACTACCTTCTGGAGCTCCAAATTCTTTCATTTTCTTATGGCTATAGGCACAAGTAAAATCCCCACATGAGTAAGCATCACCTTGCGGATGTTTCGGACCCGTATGCCGTATATTCACAAGCTCTTTGGGAACGCCACACTGGTTTAATAAATCAAGTACATAGTCATCAAGTATTGCAGCGCCTTCAGGCCCATAAGGGTCAAATAATTCAAGATCATAAGCTGTATCGCTAGTGCCGCCTTGGGGTTTGCTTAAATAAACTCCTCGCCAATGTCCGGGTCCAACAGGTATCATAATGTAATGAACTTCAGGATTGAATACATCACTTGCCAAAGTGTCTATAATCGCATTAGCAGAATGAGAGTCGTAGCGATTGAGAACTGCCATCACAACGATACGCCCCTGAGATTTTGGCATGAGCAGAGTCATGTCATGATCTTGCATTTGATCACGCTCTGTTCTTAAATACAATGCTGTTTCATCAAAACGTCCCTGCATAAGATGTCTTTGGCGGTTTATTTCAGATTGAGCCTCCATTTCTGCAGTGATCAATCCATAAATGAAATAAGAAGTTCCCTCCAAATCCGGACTGTGTTCAGACTGGCTGTCTTTAATGGTTTTAATTAACAAATTGATAACATTTTGGTTTTGGGCATACAAAGGAATATCATCTGCTGCAGCGAGATTATTGATAAGCTCTATGAGTTTCTTGTCTGTTTCATTAAGTTGTCTGGCGTATTTTTGGATTAATGATCTTAAACTTTTATTCTGAATTTCTTTACTTAATGCCATATTATCGCTCCCAAAATCCCTATACAGATGCTATATAAAACAATTAAGAAAAAATGAAGCCTCTTCCCTCCTCTCTAATAATGCATGCTCCATCTGAAGCAGCTCGACAATGCTTTTGACTCTAAAATAGACCTCTTGCCCAACCTATCTCTTTTGTTTTAGGGCAAGAGGTCTAATGAAAGAAGAAATAATTAACCGAGAAGAAATTTACTCTCATGATTAATTATTGTACCCATTGAATATATGATTACTTAAACACGATAATACGTTCATGTCCACATAAAAAAGAGCATTACTTACCCATGATAGAGATCACAACTTATATCTTTATTGTCAATACATCAGTTGGATGCGAAAACAATTGATTTTCTGCAATCACTTTTGCCCCGCTCTTTTCATAAAATCGATTCAAGCCAGGTTTTAAAGTATCCAACATAATGTATTCCGATTTTGAACAGCTAGCTAATTGTTTCGCCTCATCAATAATTTGCTTTCCAAAACCCATTCCTCTATAAGGTTCATCAATATAGACATACATCAACTCACTCACTACCGGGGGTTTAAATCTTCCATAGTTAAATTCCGAACTCATCTCTTTATCGAATAAAACGAACATGGCAATGGGTTGTCCATTAAAAGTTCCTATATAAGTATGCTCTTTCAAATCAGACAGGATTTTTTTACGAAACTCTACCCCTTTATTACGAATATATCCCCATTCGTCTTCTGCCCATGTTGCAACAAGATCCAAATACTCCATACACTCAGACAGTTTAGTAAAAATGAGTTTGTGTTTGGACATTGCTAAACTAAAAAGTAACATCTGATAACCCTCTTGATTAAAATCATACAACCTGCAAATTTTATCTAACTTTACCCTGTTCTATAAATACCTTTCTCTAATGTGCGCTAAATAATATTGCGGGTTTAAGTTTTCGCCTGTTGCTTGATGCAATAACTCTTGATAAGAAAATAACTTTGCTTTTTGATGAACATTTTCTCTAAGCCAAATTAACAACGATTGAAAGTCACCTGATTTGATTTGATCATTGATATCAGGGATTGCTTTTTTGGCCGCCGAAAACAATTGAGCGGCAATTAATGCACCAAACGTATACGCTGGAAAATAGCCAAAATTTCCAGAAGGCCAATGAACATCTTGCATCACACCATTTTTGTCGTTCCCTTTGGTTGATAATCCTAAATATTTTCTCATGAAGTTGTCCCATACCTCTGGTAAATCATCAATAGTAATCTCCGAAGAAAACAAAAGTTGTTCGATTTCGTAACGCAGTATTACATGTAGTGGATAAGTGACTTCGTCTGCCTCAACACGAATTAAATCAGGTTGTACTTTCGTACAATGAAAATAAAGATTTTCTTCAGTTATATTTTGAGCTTCTTTAAAATATTTTTTCGCGATAGGAACCAAAAAACTTATAAAGTCCAAACTTCGACAAATTTGCATCTCAATAAGCAACGATTGGCTCTCATGCACAGACATTCCCAATGAATGGCCAACAGGTTGCCGACTCCATTCTTTTAGCAAGCCTTGCTCATACAGGGCATGACCTGTTTCATGGGTAATTGCCATTAAGGAAGATATAAATTCCTGCTCGCTGTATCGGGTTGTCATGCGAACATCATCTGAAATACCACCACAAAACGGATGGTGGCTAACATCTAATCGGCCACGATTAAAGTCAAACCCCAATCGAGACATGATTTCAATCCCAAATTGCTTTTGTTTTTCCGCAGAAAAATCACCTGAAATCACTTTAATATCTCGCCTTTTTTGTTTTTCGATAACGTTGGGAATAATAGCTGGTATTTCTTGTTTCAAGATATCAAAAACCGGGGTGATGGCCTTGCAATCCAAATCCGGGGAGTATTCGTCGATTAAGACATCCAAACAAGGCTTATTAAATCGTTGTGATTTAATATCGGCAATCATTTTTACTTTTTCAAATAACTTTTTAAAGTACGGTTTAAATGAGCGCCAATCATTTTTAGCTCGTAATTCCCGCCATGCCTGAACACATATCAAAGATTCATTCGTAAACTCTTCTATCAGTTGCGCTGGAATGCAGGTTGCCTGCTGATATTGCTTATCAATCCAATAGATATTTCTTCGCTGCCATAATGATAAACCGGGTAAATCTTTTGCCTGCTTTATCCAGTCACCTACTTTCTTATTGGTTAACCATTCATGTTGTACAGCACTTAAAGTGGCCAACGCTTCTGCACGCGCCTGCCCACCACCGGCTGGCATCATTGTTGCTTCATCCCAGGAGACAATGGCTGCTAAATTTTCAAAATCGTAATATTTTTTAAAATGTTGTTCTAATTGTTGGTAGGGGTTCATGAGAAATCCTTAGGTAATTCTTTAAAATATTGCTTCCTGGTGGTACTTAAGGGCTGTATCAAAGATTCATATAAAGAATAAAACAGTTAAACCCAATATTCTCTCAAGTCCTATATTCCAAGATCTAAATCGCTTTGGTTATCTGAAGCCTTGCTTTTTAAGTTGTTTAACACACAATTTACTTCTTTTAAATCCTTGAGAACAAATTCATATCTTCCCTGGACATTAACAACCTGGATATCTTTGGGAAAAAGTTCTTTTACTTCATATTTAAAATCTCTATCCGGTTTTGTATGAATACGGACTGAATTATTTTCCAAAACAATTTTTGGAATATCTTTTTCTGTATAGCCCTGAGACTCTAAAAATTTAAGCAGTGTATTCATCTCACGATATTTATCCAGTAAGTTATCCACGGAATCAGCAATTACTGTAACCGGGCTATATAAAAAACAGTCATTTTGGGAGGAAGGTTCTTCATGATGTCTAAACAGGCTGAGATTTTGCAACGTTGATGACTTATCGGCTTTCTGTGTTACGATATGGTAAGGTATCAGATAAGCCAGCTTTTCCTGTATCTCTTCTGGTAACACTGCAAATAACCGCTTGGTTCGCTCAATATCTTCTGGTTTATCCGATGTACAATGCGATAAAATCAATTTGACAATGAAATCTTGATATTCCTTCAGAATATACTTGGAATCAAACTTAAGTTTCATCTGAAAATCTTCAATTAACTCCGAACAAGCTATATTTCTATCATGAGTTGTAAATTCTTTATATTGACGACTCATTTTATCGATTAACTCTTCACTCAAAGAATCGCCTCTTGTCATACCAAAAACACATAAGAAACCGCGTATGGATTGTTTCGTATTAACATAACCGCAGGTGGCGTAGTTTTGTGCTGACGCAAAAATAAAAGGGTGTAAAATCCGTGCCTCTTTAAGACATTTCCTGATATCTTTTTCAAATGATTTCTGTTGATATCGAAAAAGACCCAATTTATTTTCACCTATTTCAAAATGAGAGAAAAACTCTTCATTCAGTTTACCGTTTATCTCATAGATAACGGAACCAGCTTTTGGATCTTTCTTCTCAATTAAATCCTGCTCAGTAAGACATGACGTTATTCCTCCCTGCCCACGGTTAGAAAATACAAGATAAGTTTTATTTGACTTTTCATCCCACAATATAGATAAACCAACGCCATGTTGAGTCCATCCTACTGTGAGCAATAGAGGTTCTCCTTCCATATAGCTTTGATATAAAATTTTTCGCGCTACTTCCACATTTGATATGGCGTTTAATAGCACTGTCTTTTGTAGTGCCCTTAAAATAGGTTTGAAATCTTCACTATTGTCTGTCTGATTGACATATTTACCGACCGCATGTAACAAAAACCTGTTTGCCTGTTCAGCACCAGCACTATATTCGTTTAACCCTAACCTGTGCGCATAACCTTCCAAACTTCTTGCTTCGGGTATATGAAATCCCCTTCTTATAAAATACTCTATCAGGCACATACCCGCTTCAACGGAGTTGACCTTATCTAACATCAAGAACTTTAGCTCAGGATTACATACAGGTAACAGAAGTTGAATCATCTTGACATCACTCAACTCAATTGCCCGTATCAAACAATCCTCTATTAATGTCTCAGGAATTTTATTTATAGAGTCGACAAGCACTTTCCTTATTTTCACCAGTTTTTCTTCATCTCGATCTTCCATTGCCAAAATGGCTGCATCAACCAGATCCATCAATTCAAGAATTTCCTTATCACGAACTGATAAAACAATATCTACTTCTCCTAATTCTTTAGGATTAAAGAAAAATCGCTTTTTCTTACTTTCTAAAATACAGTAAAAAAATGCTGTATGCCCATCGGAGTCGGTAACATTGATATCAGGTATAATTTTAAGCTCTATAATCGCTTTTACTGCGTTAAAATGACCTTTTTTAGCTTCCCTTAAAAAAACATCTTCTAATAGCTGATTATTTTCTCTAATTGCCTTCTTATTTTTCAAATAATTATAAATTTCTACAATGTTTTGAGAGTATTTATTTCCTTCATAAGGATTGTGCAAAAATAGAAAATGCAATAATTTTTCCTCAGATAAAGAAACATGAAGTTCATCGATAAGGTATTTAATGATATCAAGACGCCCACAAATAAGAGCCAATTCCAAATAATACTGCAGGATTTGTTCATGATTGAAAGACTCATGATTGTCTTTTCTCTGTGTGAATAAGTTTCCGCTCTCAAACTCTTTTTTGAATATTGATAATCCATTGGCTATAACAGCGGCCTCTGCTGGAATTAAATAATTATCATCAACCAAATAATTATAATATTTTTCATCAAATCGTTTATCGATTTCCAAAATACTTTGAATTGATGATCTGGAGTCAGCCAAAACTTCATCTCCTCTTGATGGTTATCTTTAAGTATAATCAAAAAATAACTAAGCAGAGGTTTCTTTGTTATTTATATAATCATATAAAAATTATTAAATGCGTTTTTTATAATTTTCATACATATTGCAAAAATAATTTTGTCTTTTATTTCAATACGAAAAAATTGTTTAATTACTCTACCAAACTCTGTAAATTAATTGTAAACTTGTCGCCGAAAAGATAGATTCTTAATTAGATTATCTTTTTTGGGCAGTATTTTTTGGATTTAATTTTAGTTTAGGAGTAATGATTATGCCTTTAACACCCCCCGCCTCACCAAAAACTGAAAGACGTTCTGAAGAAGATAATCAGCAAACAAATCAACAGGGAAACCAGCAAGGAAATCAACAACCCAAAAGCAGTATATTGACTCTTTTTGGTTTTACTCCTAATGCCATGGTCATGCCATGCCCCAAGGGCCACGCTCACTTCCATGTTATGGATATTCAGGCGGATGATACATTAGTATTTGCTACTATGGATGGCAGCCCGGAAATAATGAGTCTATTGGCACTGCAATTCCTGATGCAAGGCATAAACTTAAATGTTGATGACGAACTGGCAGCAGAAACAGATGCGAAAGAAGCAGAAAAAACAGAAGAATCAGAATTTTCATCTTCTGAATCTGAGAGTGAAGAAAAAGTAGATGAAGAAACGGAAGAAGAAGACGAAGAAAACGAAGAATCAAACCGTTTTACAATGTAATATATCTGCCCTCTTTTGAAGGGACATCCCGTATTTACCTTAGGTAAATACGGGATTTTTTTAATTCCTCTGTCTCCAATATTGTCAATCCTTATCAGAATAAATGTCCCAATAATCAAACGAGAGCAATTAATCTCGGTAATAAACTATATATCACTGAATATCCCTTATTTTCTCAACCAATATTTTTCTGCTTTCAAAAAATCAGTTAAGCGTTTGGAAAATCGATAATAAATAAAAGGGCTATAATCAGGTTATCGCTGAAGAAAAACATCAGTATAGGGATATGACGAAGATGGGTAAAAAAATAGCGGTGGTCACAGGTTGCTCAAAAACATCCGGTGTAGGATATAATCTTGTATGTGAAATGCTAAATCGTGGATATCAAGTCATTGCGACAGTGAGAAATCTTGAAACGAGCCAAATTGACAAAGCAAACATTTCAAACTCCAGCCATTTAGATATAAAAACATTAGATCTATGCGATGAACATTCAATTGACCGCTTTATTAAAGAAGTTTTATCTCAATATCAATATATTGACGTATTAGTTAACAATGCGGCGAATGTGGTTATTGGCCCTGTTGAAAGCGCAACCACTCAAGACGTATTAACAACTTATCAAACCAAAGTATTTGGCCCATTGGCTTTAATCAGGGGATTCATCCCTGTAATGAGAGAAAGAAAAAAAGGCTTATTGACAACGACTTCCACGATTTTTACCTCTGTTCCCTTTAGTATTCCAGGAATAGCAATCTATTTTTCAGCACTTGCAGCATTTGAACGATTACAAGAATCCTTGGCAATTGAGCTGGCTCCATGGAATATCAAAGTAATTAATTTCCAACCTGGGCCAATTGCAACAGAATTGACTCGATTTGAAGGCTCTCGCTCCGATATTGTTGAGAAATACTATAAAAATTTTACGGAACAAGCTTACCTATGGTTCCATCAGAATACTGTTTTTCAAACTGCGGCCGAAGTGGCCAAAGTATTTGCTGAAGTCATTGACACGGAGAATCCTGATTTATGTTATCAAAGCAATCTTTTTGGAAGGCAATTTGTTGCAAAAAATAAAATAGATACAACAGGACGTGAGGGATTGAACGAACTTCTGGAGCATTTCAAAAATTTACCCCATGACAATCCTGACGATTGGAAAATTCAATAAATGATCTACTGGATAAAGTCATGATATCCGCCGCGAAATCTCTGTGCATAAGCAAAAAAATCGGTCATATACGCCTACGCGGGCATGACTGATTTTTTTGCTCATGTACAAAACACAAAAATAGATAATAATTGACTAATTTTTTAATATTGGGAACAAAGTTTGTGATTGACTGGACAAGATCAGTCGCAGCGCACATAATTGCAGTTTTTATTTAATAAAGCAGATGACAACACCGCTCATTGAAATCCGTCAGATCTATAAATCATACGGCAATACGCCAATTTTGAATAATGTGTCGTTAAACGTCAATGACGGTGAATTTTTAACCTTGCTTGGCCCTTCAGGTTGTGGAAAAACAACCCTTCTTCGCCTTATATCCGGTTTTGAGCAACCAACGCAAGGTGATATTTTTATTAATGGTCAATGTGTTAATCAGTTACCACCACAAAAAAGGGATGTGCACACTGTCTTTCAAAGTTATGCTCTTTTCCCTCATTTGTCAGTCTTCGAAAATGTCGCGTTTGCCTTGCGCTGCAAAAAAACTCCTAACCAGGAAATCAAAGAGCGCGTCCTTGATGCATTAAAACTGGTGCAACTTGAATTGTTAGCAGAACGAAATGTGAAACAATTAAGTGGAGGCCAACAGCAACGTGTTGCCATTGCCCGAGCTATCATCAACAGACCTCAAGTGCTGTTATTGGATGAGCCATTAAGTTCCCTTGACTACAGGCTTAGGAAAGCCATGCAATCCGAATTGAAGCAATTACAAAAAACCTTGAATATGACGTTTATTTTTGTAACGCATGATCAGGAGGAAGCCTTATCAATGTCTGACCGTATTGTCGTCTTTAATCACGGCCACATTGAACAAATCGGAACACCTAAAGCAGTCTATGAAACACCGGCAAACCTGCATGTTGCCATGTTTATTGGCGAAGCGAATATATTCGATATTCAGGTTCAGTCAATAAAAGATCAAGACATCATAACGAACATTGAAGGAATACAATTATTCTGCAAAAACACTGGCAATTATCAAGTTAACGACCGACTTCATTTGATCGTGCGTCCAGAGGACATTCGAGTTTGGAGCTTATCTGAGGTCGAAAAGACAGAAGGAATGTTGCCTGGTCGCATTGTTGATATTGTTTATAAAGGTTCTACGGTTGATCTCAAAGTGGAATTGTCATCAGGCAAAATCATCAATGCTTCAGAGTTTTTTGATGAAGACGATGATAAGCTCGAATACACACTCCATGAAACCGTTTGGGTACAATGGTTGCCTGGCTGGGAGGTTTTATTACCTTATGAAGGCTAAATCATTCGCCCTGTATTTATTGTATTTTTGGTTAATTATTTTTGGCTTCATTCCTTTGTTGATGGTGCTGGTTGCCAGCTTTTTATCACAAGACAGCATTCATCTTGTTACCTTGCCATTTACATTGGAAAATTATTTTGACTTGTTCACCCCTGTTTTTGCAAAAATCCTTTTCCGCTCCTTGCTGATGGCTTCTATCACTACCCTGCTTTGCCTGATCATCGCATATCCTTTTAGTTATCTAATGATTAAATCAAAACATCAATCTATTTTATTGCTGTTGATTATCATACCTTTCTGGACAAGCTCATTAATAAGAACTTATGCACTGATTGCAATTCTGAAATATAAAGGGGTGATAAATGACCTATTGCTGAAATTGCACTTGATTGATGTTCCCTTGTCACTACTCTATACCAATTTTGCAGTCGTTATTGGCTTGGTTTACAATCTTTTCCCTTTCATGGTTCTACCCATTTTTACTAACATGGAACGGTTCGATTTCAGGTTAATCGAGGCAGCCAAAGATTTAGGGGCAAACAAATGGTCGATATTTACTCGAGTATTTTTGCCTAACACAGCCCCAGGAATCTTGTCAGGCTGCTTGTTAGTTCTATTGCCAGCAATGACTTTATTTTACATACCTAATGTATTAGGCGGTGCTCGATCCATTTTATTAGGTAATTTAATTCAAAATCAGTTTCTTGTCCTAAGCGATTGGCCGCAGGGAGCCGCTACCAGTGTGCTATTAACTTCCGTCTTGCTTATTTTAATGTTCATTTTTCGGCGACAGAACAATGAGGTCATTCGATGAAAACAATGACACAACGTCTGTTTCTTTTTTTAGTTTATGCTTTTCTTTATATTCCCATAGCAATACTGGTGCTCTATTCAGTGAACGATGCTAAATTTTCATTACAATGGCATGGTTTTTCTTTGCGATGGTACAGAGAACTATTTCATGACCGCGGCTTGTGGTCTGCCGTTTTCAATTCCATCATCCTGGGTCTTACCTCCTCTTTAATCGCTACAACAATGGGGTTACTGGCCTCAATTAACTTATTTTTATTTCGTACAAAACACCGCCAGATCCTGTACACCTTATTACTATTACTTATTATTATTCCCGATATAGTCCTGGGTGTTGCCCTATTGATTTTCTTTAATATTACCCAAGTGCCGCTTGGCTTCTTGAGTCTTTTAGCCGCCCACATTACTTTCTCAATTCCTTTTGTTATCCTAACCATTAATTCGCGAATAAATACTTTAAATCCCAACATTTATTTTGGCGCCCTCGATCTCGGTGCCAGTCGTTATTATGCTTTAACGAGGGTCTTACTCCCTTTATTGTGGCCTGCTGTTTTAAGCGCTTTTTTATTAAGTTTCACTTTGTCATTTGATGACGTCATTATCAGTTATTTTGTGGCAGGGCCTGATTTTACTATACTCCCTTTGACCATCTACTCTTTAGTCCGTGCTGGAGTCACTCCTGAACTCAATGCACTGTGCTCTATTACATTTGGTTTATCGATGATTCTCGTTATTATCTCTCATCGCCTGTCAGGTAAATTGATATGAAAATTATTTCTTTGTTGCTTGCTCTTCTTACATTTAAGGCATTCTCCAATCCAGTAGTTAATGTCTATGCCTGGGGAGGTGAAATCCCTAAAAAAGTCATTCAACAATTTGAACAAGAGTCAGGAATTAAAGTTAATTTTTCGACTTATGATAGCAATGAAACCATGTACGCCAAGTTAAGAGCCAGTCAAAAAACTATTTACGATGTCATCCTCCCCTCCGCCTATTTTGTAGAGCGCATGCAAAAACAAGGTATGTTGCAATTACTCGATCACAAACAACTCCCGAATCTTCATAATCTGGATAAACAATTTGTCGAGAATGATTATGATCCGGGCAACCGTTATAGTATACCCATCATCTGGGGAGCAACCGGGATTTTCTTTAACCATAATTCTGTATCGAACCCGCCAAAAACCTGGCAAGGCTTATGGGATAAAAAGTGGCGTAATCAGTTAATGTTACTTGATGATTCACGCGAAATATTTGCCATAGCCCTGATGAGCCTGGGGTTTGATCCCAATGATATCAATCCAGGCCATATAAAAGCAGCCTATGAGCATCTCTTACAATTGGTACCTAATATTAAGTTATTTGCCAGTGATAGCATTCAAGCCATCATGATAGATGAGGATGCTTTTATTGGATCAGCATGGAATGGCGATGCTTTCAAAGCACATACAGAAAATAAAGCCATTGGGTTCATTTATCCTCAGGATGGTTTTGTGATTTGGGTGGATTGTTTAGCTATCCCTAAAAACCCGCCCCACCTGAAAGAAGCCCTCCAATTCATTAATTTTATACTGAAACCGGAAACAAGCGCTCAAATTGCACTAAAGGAAGGACATGCGATTACCAATGCCGCAGGAAGAGCATTATTGCCATTACCTATAAAAAATAACCCTGTGGTTTATCCGCCAGACGAAATACTAAAGAAGGGTTATTTCCAACGCGACATCGGCGAAGAAACACTAGCGCTTTATAATCAATATTGGGAACAGTTAAAACTTGCTTTTTAGTTTTCTGTTGTGAAGTAGCACTAAATATCCAGATGAAGTACTTCATTAACTCAACGAATTAAAATTCAGAAAGCAAGATTAAATGCTTACTTTATATTCAAAAAGAAAATAATTATGCTTAATTTGTATAAATTTAATCTATTTTGTGGTCTTATTTGTCTCATTTTTTACATATTATTTTCATACTTAATATTTTTTTTTCATACCAGTTAATATTTGCTTAATAATAAATTGTTATCATTACAGCACATTGATTTAAGTGATTCAAAGAGGATTTACAATGCAAGAACGTAGAGAGAAACAGGGTAATAGTTCACCCTATCTGTTGACGCCCTATGAAATGGCCAATTTAGTTTTTAAAACAGGAGCTATTTCTTTCACTGTTTCTGCAGGAACTCAACCATTTCAATACTTGCTAAACAAATTGCAATTTTCACAATCTGGAACTCCATCTGGATTGAGCGGAGGACTTTTTCGAGGCATGTACCGTGGATTCCTTCCTTATGCTATTGCAGGTCAAAAACGCGGTGCTGTGGCTGTAACCCATAAACAAACGAACAAAGCAACAGAAGAGGAAGAATTCGAAGCCCCATTCCGTCAACGTTGGTTGGGAACCATATTCTTTTCTCAGGCTGATCTATTGGTTAGTAATGGTTTAAGTGGAAAAGCAAGATTGCAAAATGTCGGCGTTATTAATGCTGAAAACTTTAAATGGTCCCTTTCCAACTTTTGGAAATTAACTTCAGTCAACTGGGGTTCTCGTTCTTTTGCCGGTGGGGTCAATTTTGCATTGATAGGATTTGCAGGAGACTATGTCAGTTCATTTTATAAGTTTGATAAAGACTTGTATAACAAAATATTAGGCGGCGCTACTTCTGGTGTCATTGCGACATTATTTACAACCGTCCCTAATGCTTATGCGGATAGTAAATTGTTGCAAACCAAAGTGGCTGAAAATAACCGTTTAGTTACTGTGTCACCCTATACCATGTTTGGTCAAATGAAATCACATGTAAAAGCGGTTGGTCTTAAAGATGCGTTCATGACCTTTTTTAAAGTGAACTATTTGCAACAGGTAGCGGTAAGAGCTCCTCAAGCAGCCATCACTTTTGCCCTCATTTTTGGTATGGATGAATATATGGGTCCTCAACCTTTGAAAAAGATTTGGCCTGGACGAGTCGAAATCGAAGAGCTTGAGTCAGAGACTCCATCCCCATCCCCTGCCAAGAAATAATTAAGAGTAACAAGGATGTTATTTTTCATCATTGTGCCTTAACAAATAACAATACGTTTTACGGTATAAATTGTACTTATTTAATCTACATGACGTTAAAAAAGATATGGTTGATTTAATTTTAATCATATAAACAGGGAAATGTATTGCATTAGGCAGAAATTCATTTAGAATGAATGATGAATAATTAACAGGATAATTAATTAACTAATCAGGACGGAAAATATGTTATCATTTTTTGGGAAATGTATGTTAAAGACCTTAAGCGGAGCAACCAGGACTGCAGCACTTGATAGTGCGAGAGTTACAGCAACAACAACGTTGGTCCTAGGTGGTATGTATTTCTGGGATAGAATGGCTAAAAATTATGTACTATCTGACAAAAATACTTCCAAACCGATAAGCCTTGATCTGACTAATGACGAATATATGCGCCCTAAAGTTTAAACTAAAAGATTATTTTTGCTCCCAACTATCCTGTTGGGAGTATTTAGCTCTTACTTCAATCAAAATCTGAAATACGCTGCAAATTCTATTGTTTAAAACGAGAATAAATTACCCTACCTATCCAAAATACGAATAAAGCAATAATTCCCCACAGTAAGATCATTGGGACAAACAAGATAACAAATTCGATGACTCCATAAGTAAACTGCCGTAAATTATCTATTAAAGCCTGGTAAGATTTCATCACAACTTCAGATATTTGCCATGTGGAATTTTGTGTATTTTTTATCGCAGGATCAATCTGCAGGTAAATTGTAACTAGTGAATATGCGATAGATTCCTTGTAGTACTTAATCTGCCCTTCTATCACATCAATTTTTCTCTGCGTTTCACTCAGTTGTTGATAGACAGCAAGTACATCAGAAGTATTTTTTGCACCTTGCATAATTTTATTTAATTGATCTTTAGCGACTCTGTAATTTTTCAGTTCGCTTTCAAGATCAACGTATTGCCGGGTAATGTCTTCACTCGTGATCGATTCCTCAATGACTTTAACAGCCAAAGATTTTAAATTTTGCAATACATTGTTTAAACGATTACTTGGTACTCTGATACTGATTTGAGCTACATTCCCACCAACATAGAAGCTATCCTGTCTTAAGTTAGAGTTTACTACATATCCTCCCTCTCGCTCAGCCATCTGCATAATTTCATCAATAACTTTAGTCGGATCATTGACCTCCAGAGTGATATTCGCATTACGAATTATCATTCCTTTCATGACTTGATCTGAAGCAGAAGGATTATTGTTGCTATCACCAGAACCACCTGGTACCTCATTAACTTTTTCAACAATGGGATAGGCACTCCCCATTGCTGGAGCACCCCCATATAATGTTTGTCCGGCTCGATTTATCAGCATGTTGTACGCAAATAGAAGGACAGCGTAAACTCCAATAGCGACAAACAAGTATAAAATTATTTTCTTCATTTTTAATTCAATATTCCGATATTATAAAAATAAGTGTGGCATAGACTAATTGAAATAACCAATAGTCTTTTTTGATTTAACTTATAGTTAATTTAACTACCAAAACCATCAAAAATTAATCCTGATCATAAAATTAGTAATAAACTAATAAGAGGCAGGGAGGTGTTTCATGGAAAAAATAGCACCAACACTAAAAAATGAGATCATCAATACAGCAATAGACATTGCCCAGGATACCTCTTGGGAAAAAGTGAGGCTGATTGATATCGCTAAAGCATTAAATATCGATTTAAATACGATCCGATATTTTTTTGCGGAAAAAGAGCAAATTATTGATGCCTGTTTTGATCGTGCTGACGAAACCATGCTCAATGCTGTCTTAAAGCCAAAATTTGATTTGCTGACAGCCAAAGAAAAACTTCATGATTTATTAATGACTTGGCTAAGTACTTTCGAAGGACAGCAAAAAGTAATCCGGCAAATGATATTTCATAAATTAGAGCCCGGTCATCTTCACCTTCAATTGCCTGCAATCAAACGCATCAGCCAAACTGTTCAATGGTGGCGTGAAGCGGCTGGTCTTAGAGAGACTTTTATTCAACGTGCCATACAAGAAACCGGATTAACCATCATTTATCTGGCTACTTTTAGTTATTGGTTATTAGATAATTCCAAAGAACATCTCGCAACCCGCCTTTTTTTGGAAAACAAATTAAATATGGCAAAAAATTTATCCAATTTTTGGAGTTTTACTTACTATGCACCATCCAAAATTAGCTGAAAGACTTGGTATTCAATTTCCTATCATTCAAGCACCTATGGCAGGAGGAGCCACTACCCCAGAGTTGGTTGCAGCAGTTTCTAACAGTGGTGGTTTGGGCTCTCTGGGTGCAGGGTATATGAAACCTGATGAGATCAGACAAGCGATTATAAAAATTCGCCAATTAACAAGTAAACTTTTTGCTGTTAATCTTTTTATACCCGAAGAGCATCATGCTACACCAGAGCAAATTCAAAAAGCTTGTGATGATATTAGTCTGTGCTGCACTGAGCTAAACATTGAAATCAGTCCCGTGAGTAAGCCCTACTCCCAATCTTTTGTTGACCAGATGCAAATCCTGATTGAAGAAAAAATCCCTGTTTTTAGCTATGCATTCGGTACATTAAAGCCCATGTGGATAAAACACTTGAAGGAAAATGCGACATTTTTAATAGGAACAGCAACCACTATACACGAGGCAAAAATACTTGAAGCCAGTGGTATTGATGCCATTGTTGCACAAGGAAGTGAAGCAGGAGGGCATCGAGGCACTTTCATCGGTAATGCAGAGGATGCTTTGATTCAACTATCTGATCTGATACCCCAAATAATAGAGAAAATACAAATTCCAGTGATAGCCGCCGGAGGAATCATGAATGGTAAAGGCATAGTTTCTGCCATGAATGCTGGTGCCGCTGGTGTGCAAATAGGAACCGCTTTTTTAAGTTGTTTTGAAGCTGGCATCACTTATAAATACAAACAAACCCTGTTATCACAGCAACAAGACAATACTGTACTAACACGTGCTTTTTCGGGAAAGCTTGCTCGTGGAATTCGAAATAAATTCATTACTTGCATGGATAAGAGGAAAATAAATATCCTCGACTACCCCATTCAAAATGCATTAACCCAGGTAATGAGGCAAAAAGCCAGGGAAAAAGATAATATTGATTTTATGTCGTTATGGGCTGGACAATCAGCTCAATTATGCCGGCCTATGTCGGCAGGTGACTTAATAAATACTTTAGTTATTGAGGCAGAAATGAAGTAAAAGAAACACCCGTTATTGCAAAATATTTTAATCCATTTTTTAAGCGTGGTTTATAATAAAAATTATAAACAACATAACAGGATGCGTATGTTTCGTTACTTTAAACAGGGATGGAACGGGGAACTTAAATTTTCTGAAGTTCTGTTTGGTTCAGGTGGTGATTATTTTTTGCTTGAAGGCGGCCTGGCGTATATTGGATTCTATATTTTATTTGCCATTTTGTTAATGGCATCTAAACCATTATCTCTGGATAATATATTAGCCTTGGCTCTCTTCTCCTATGGCATAGTCTTATACATCTGGTTAATTAAAGCCTTTTGGGGATCGGCCAATCTTTGTTCAAATAAAATTTCAGCAGTTTTGATTCGTACCTTTACGATTATTTTGCCCTTGATTTCGATTGTGTTGTTTTTTCTGATTATCATTTATTATCTTGTTACAGCCATTATAGACGCTTTGAGTGGCTGATTATATTACGTTCTGTGAATGTTTAAACATCCTTTAGAAAAAGGGAATTTGATATGGATATTAAAAAAAACAAAGCAAAAACGTTTGTCAATTACATGCTTCATCTAGCCAATATCAATATCAATGGCCAGACACCTTGGGATATACAAATTTATAATGATGAGTTCTACTCCAGAATATTACGTGATGCCGATTTAGGCTTAGGTGAAAGCTACATGGATGGTTGGTGGGATTGTCAACGAATTGATTTGTTAATTTCAAAACTGATTAATGCAAATCTTGAATCCCAAATTAAAGTTAATTTTAAACTGGCATTTAAAGTCTTTTTATCCAAAATATTGAACCTGCAAACTCCAAAACGCTCCCTGCAAGTTGGCAGACATCATTACGATAGAGGGAATGATTTGTTTCAAATTATGCTGGATAGCAATATGAACTACACTTGCGGTTATTGGAAAAAGGCTGAAAATTTGGAGCAAGCCCAACTCGATAAACTCGATCTAACCTGCAGAAAGCTCTGTCTTAAACCCGATATGAAATTGTTGGATATCGGGTGCGGTTGGGGAGGACTGGCAAAATATGCTGCTGAAAACTATGGGGTATCCGTAGTCGGCATAACCATATCACAGCAACAATACGAGTTAGCTAAAACACGCTGTGCCCATTTGCCGGTTGAAATCCGATTTCAGGATTATAGGGATTTAAATGAAAAATTTGACCGTATAGTTTCCTTAGGGATGTTTGAACACGTTGGTTACAAGAATTACCGAAAATACATGGAGATTGTTCATCAATGCTTAAAGGATGATGGTTTGTTCTTATTACACACTATAGGATCAAATGAAAGTGTTACAAAAGCCACGCCCTGGATTTCAAAATACATTTTTCCCAACGGAATGACTCCATCCATCATGCAAATAGGCGAAGCTTCCGAAAAATTATTCGTCATGGAGGATTGGCATAATTTTGGAGCTGATTATTATAAAACCTTAATGGCATGGCATGAGAATTTCAACCAGGGATGGGACCAAATTAAATCCCACTATAACGAAAAATTCTTCCGTATGTGGAACTATTATTTACTCTCTTGTGCTGGCGCTTTTGATGCCAGAATGTTGCAATTATGGCAGATTGTTTTTTCCAAGAAAGGAATTCACGGGGGGTACTCTGCGCCGAGATAAATGTTTAAACGATTTATTCTGCATTGTAATACCCCCAACAGCAAATCTGATTTTCCATTCCATGAAGTTAGCAAGATGATTCATCTATTCTATTAATTTTGCTTGCAATTTTTATTATCTGGAATATAGTTTGAACTGAAATTTTGTCTAAAAAGGAATTAATATGCCAAAAAAAAATGAACCAAGTGGAGAAGAGCTGAAAAAAGCAGGGATAGTGGTAGGAATAACAAACCTGCTTTTATGGCCATTTTATTATGCCGATTCGAGATGGGGATTGTTTGCATCCATATTCGCTACTTCCGCAGTACTTTATGCTTCTCACGAAGTAGGGGAAAGTAAACGGCCAGTTGAAAATTCAGTGACGCGACTCGGTCTCTTCCAGCAGCGTGGAGCCAGTGAGGCTGAAATCGAAAATGCTTTTAATAATACAGTGACAGGTGCTGCTGCGATATATGATTGGCTTGTTCCTGGCTCCAATGGCCCCAAATAATCATTATCCTGTCTTAATTAAATTATATTTTTGGGAAGTATTATTGTATCCAAAACCACGTCATTCTGGAGATTGGTAAAGATCTCCAGAAATCTGTAGTCTTTACTTCTCATGGCCTTTATCCAATACTTATAATTAATCTGCTCATGGTAGATAAATAATGAAATTTCGAACTAAGTTATTTCTTGGCTTGCTGCTCATTGTAATTATTACTAACGGCATATTTCTGTTTTTATCTTATCAATATGGTAAAGAAACAGTATACAAAGAAGTAGGCTCATCCGCTTTATCCATAGCTGCGGCAACAGCCGTTCTGATGAATCCGGAGGATATTCAGAAATTTAATCTGGATACGTCTGCAAACTCACCTCTTTACAAAGATCTTGAAAAAAAACTTCTTGAAGTACGTAACGCAAATCGCCGTAAAGATGTTTATGTCAATTTCATATATAGTTTATTTCCCGACTCTAATAATCCCAAGGTACTTCGATTTGCTGTAGATCCTGAAGAAAACATTATAGATAAAACCGAATTGGGCACAGTCATGAAACTTAAGACTGAATCAGGGCAAACAATTAATGTAAATTATGAGTCTCCTGTCGTTCTTCCCGAATTTGTTGAAGACATCTGGGGTAAATGGCTGACCGCTTTATATCCAATAAAAGACGCGCAAGGGAAATACCTTGGAAATATCCGGGTGGACGTAGACGCCGGTTCGGTTAACCAAAGATTTCATTTCTTGCTGTACTCAGGTATTGCCGTCTTTATCTCAACATTTTTATTTGCCATGTTTTTAGGTTGGTTACTTTTTCAGTGGTTTAATAAACCCTTATTAAAAATTACAACCGCACTCAAAAATATTGCCCAAGGTGATCTTGAACAGCATCTCGACATTAGGACAAAAGATGAATTCGCGGAAGTGGGTCGAGTAATCAATGAAATGACTGAAGGATTGAGACAGCGTAACATGCTGCAAGTAAGCTTAACACGTTTTATTTCTCATGCTTTAGCAGAAAAAATTGTGAAATCCGGCGAGTTACCGCAAGTATTTAGCGAGAGACGTAAGGTCACAATTATGGTCTGTGATATACGCGATTTCACAACCATTTCGGAGCGTATAAAACCTGAATTGGTAGTCGATTTTTTAAATCATTTTTTTGAGAAAATGATAGAAGCTATTACCTCGCAACATGGAATATTGGATAAGTATCTTGGAGATGGTTTTTTAGCGATTTTCGGTTCACCTGATGATGACGCCTATCAAGAAGACCATGCTATCCATGCCTCATTAAAAATGCGAGAAGCGATGAAATCACTCAATGCCGATTGGGCAAAAATATTAGGCACTGAAATACAAATTGGTATTGGTATCAATACAGGCAGTGCCATTGTCGGGAATATTGGAACCGATATACATATGGAATACACAGCTATTGGCGATACTGTCAATTTGGCTTCCCGAATAGAAAGTGCCACCAAAAAACTCAACACAGATATCCTAATCAGTGAATACACGTATATTGCAACAGACCATACGATGTTTCAATTTATAGAGTTAGGAGAAATTTCTATCAAAGGAAGAGTTCATAAAGTGAAAGTTTATACGCTGTAGGATTAATTATTTTTAATCTGTAACAATTGACTGAAAACCCTCTATCACACCATATCAAAATACACCCACTAATTCTTGTGTCAAAATGGCATAGTCTTAATCAACACCAACAACACTTTGCTTGCCAGCTAGCCTCCCTTGGTTGGATTTCGCGAAGGCGATGTCGTTTTATCTTTCTCTATTTTGTTGTGTTCAGCTGTCTTTTTGGGGGAATCGCTAAAGAACTCGTGTCTACGTTCCTGAGGCCGTGCTCCCCGAACAACGGGTATTCGTTGCCTTTTACTTAAATCCATTTTGGGTTCTTCTTTTTCTCCAGATGGTTCAGATACATGCTGTCTTGTTTTTTGTACAGCAGTAGTTTCGCCGTGACTCAATCTGGGTTTCTTTTCATGTTTTTTCTTTATTGTTTCTCTATGAGATTTAAGTGATTCCTGGACTTGCAAAGGAGTAACAAACATTAATAAATCCGGATTTTCTTGGGTTGACTGCCCATGAAGTGATTTCTCTACCAATTCTTCATTTTCAGTAATGTGTTGTGTCAGAGTAGCTATTATACCCTGAGGTAAAATGTCAATTGGCGTGACTTTGTTGTTAGTCGTATTAATTGAAAAAAGTTCTCCATTCTTGTTTATTCCATAGCGAATGCTATGAATTCCATCAGAAGCTTGAAAAGATGCTGCAATGAAGACATACTTATTTTCAGTATCAGACTCATTGGCTGAACTCCAGCGCAATATAAAGTCTGTGCTGGACTTGGAAAAGTATTGATTTACTTCTTCAGCAGTTCTGATGTTTTCCTTGTAATGTCGGTCAACAAATATTTCCTCCATCACTTTATATATTTTTTCACTTTCCAGAGATTCTAGTTGTTTACGACTGTACAAGTTATAACCTTCAATCCCATTATTGGTAACATAAAGACGCCCTTTATTTTTCGATTCGATCGTTGCTTCCTCGGTAAAATCAAAAATACGGATGTCTTTACTACCATTCTCTGTTACAAACTCCATAGCTGGAGTTCCCTCTAGAGTTGGGGAATAATGACCATCAAATCGCATAGTAGTTGCTGCTGAAGCAATAATCCTTGTATTGATTTGTTTTTCCCTGAACAAGCGCCCCAATAAAGCTGCCCCACTACTTAGACCACCCTCACCAGCATTACATGCCCAGAGAACTATCGTTATCGTATCACCTGCCTTGAGATTTCCATTCTTCAGAATCAGGTCTCTAAACTGTTTATAGGTCCAATCGGTACTCATTGGCTGAATCGGAGTCGCTAATGGGGGGACATAATCACCGGTAAGATGATCCAGAGTAGTATTGCTATGTCCGGTAATGAAAACCAAACTGCCATCTTTAATTTGATTAAAGTATTTTCGCTCGTCAGGACGAGCCTGGGCATCCCTATGCATTTTAATAATAGGAAAACCAGTCACATGGTTTATTCCAGCAGCAGTTCCTCCTCGACGAGGAAAGATGCTTGTGGTTTCAGGGGATTGTGAACTTAAAACGATTCCAGTAGGCATTAGTCATACTCAATTAGCTTATCTTAAAAATTAGAGAAAAATTATATACAATCTGCTTTTTTATTATTTTAAATGCAAGGTTGTTTTACTTTGCTCAATTGTGAGTGCTTTATAATGATCAACGGGAATCCTCTTGATTTTGAAAGAAACTTTCCATTAGCTTCGTGCTGTCCAATATAAAACCATTATAGTCTATTATAAAAACATTAAGGTTATATTAATAACAATTAAGCATTAAAATAAAGAATACATTCGAGATGTTTTGGAGTTTTTAAGATATGCTGAAAAATGGACTGCAAAAAGCTGGAATATTACCCATAATATAAAAAGTAACAAATCAAGCAGGCAAACATCATGATTAAAAGAGGAATAGAACGGCTTATTTTTTCAGAGATCGAATGCGATATGAAAAAATGTTCTATGACTATTACAGGCAAACCCATATCCTATGGGAAATTGTTTGATACTGTAAATCGTATTGCATCTCACTTTCAAAATGCAGCACTTTCAGGAAACCGCATTGCTTTTATGCTGCCCAATAGCCTTGAAATCATAGCCATTTACCTGGCCTGTTTTCAATCAGGATGCATAGCAATGCCTGTTAATCGACGCTATGCCCCACCTGAGTTTGAAAAGGTATTGCAAGATGCCCAACCAATTTATTTAATTATCGAAGCAAAGAAGTTATTTTTGTTAAAGAAAATCAATTGGTCAGCGACGGGAATTAAAAAAATTTTTGTGCTAGGTGAAGCTCATAATCATCCCTATTTATCTTTTAATGAATTATTAAGTGCACCAGCGAATTGCCCAAAACATCACATAAATTATAAAGCGCCTGCAGTAATTTTTTATACCTCCGGTTCAACGGGAGAACCCAAAGGAGTTGTTCATACGCTTTCTTCCATTGAAGCGATGCTTGACTCGACTTCATTGGCAATGGAAAACATTACGGCTGAAGACAAAATGATAATTTGTGAGCCACAATGCCATGTAAGTGGATTTATCGAAACATTCTCTACATTATCACGAGAAGGTACCGCGTTAGTTCATGATGGTTTTGATATGGATTGGTATCTTGTGACCGTGCGACATGAAAAGCCAACACTCGCCGTACATCACATTGATACCTATATAAAATTATTAGACTCTGGACGCTGTAATACAGAAACGTTTCAATCATTTCGCGGAATTTATACAGGTGGAGATGCACTACCCGTAGCAGTCCAGGACAAATTTCTGGCTTGTTCTGGTAAACCAATTCAAGTGGGTTATGGAATGACTGAAGCCATTTGGTTAACTGTCTGCAGAACCCCTGATTTGACTCAAAAATCCTGTATTGGCAAACCAGTACCAGGAGTCACATTACGTCTTGTGAACGCAAATGGAGAGGAAGTACCTTGTGGTGAAACAGGAGAAATCCAGGTAAAAGGCGATATGGTGATGCATAGTTATTGGAATAATCCTGAAGAAACCCGCGAAGCATTCATAAAGGGCTGGTTTAAAACAGGGGATTACGGAGCACAGGACGAGAAAGGTAATTTTTATTATAAGGGTCGGATTAAAAACATTATTATCCGCAATACCTCCAATATTATGCCGGGAGAAGTGGAAGCAGCCATTTATAAACATCCATCGATTAGCGCAGCAGCTGTGATTGGTGTACCTGACAAGAAGGAAGGAGAAGTACCAATTGCTTTTGTAGTCGTGAAAAAGAGTAACCAATTGACAAGAGAAGAATTATATTCTTTCTTATTTGAGCAAATTGCTCAATATAAAATACCTGCAAAAATATACTTTATTGATGAGATGCCCTTGACCAATAGTGGAAAAATCAATCATAAGAAACTGTATGATTATCTTTAAAATTAAAAAAGCACAGTTTGCATGAGGTCAATAAGCATCACAGAACTATTTACGACCGAGCGACAAAATAAAACAGCCCCGTTATGCAAGGGAGCTATTTTAATGCAGGGGCATTATTTAAACCTTCTAATTCCTTTGCAGGCTTGCGTGAAAAAAAAGTTCCAAAATAACTCAAAATGGATCTATTAGAACTTGTCTCTTCCTCGTCGTCAACTTCTGTTATTTCCACCTTTGGGTACAAACTATCCTGAACCATTCTAAAGCCTGAAAAAACACTTTTAAGAATGAAAGGCAAAAAAGTTAACATAAGCAGCATAGTGCTTAAGTTTGTAGATTCATTAAACAGAGCATAATTGGCCAGGGATTGAAAAACAGCAATTATCAAAGCAATCCCCATAGTATTGGAAATCAATCTTGAAGCATTAATGTTCCGATTATCCATTGGCAAATCGGAACTTTCATTTATCTCATAAAAAGCAATCCACAACCACAATAAGTCAAAAACGACACTATACCAATGCTGCTGATTCATTTCTGTGACATCTGCTCCGACTGTTTTAGCCAAATCAAACGTCATTTTTCCACTTTTGAGCGCCAGAGCCATGGTTGGTTTTTCCTGCGAGTTGGCTAGAGGAGCAAATTTTTGAACAAACAGACTTTTGGGTAGATTAATGTCAAACAGTTCATAAAAAGTTTTCTGGGAACCAAACAACCGTCTTAGCTGCTCCTCACTAATATTGGATAAACCATCCACACCTGGAGCAAAAGTTCCATCATCTGAATGATGAGCTATCACCACATTCGAGTTTTTCATCATCATGACATCATTGGTACCATCTCCATTGGCGACAACAAAATAATGATGCTCCTTAAGATAACGAGCTAAAATACCTTTTCCCTCAGTGCTCATTTCAGCAAAAATAATGACAGGACGTTTTGCTCCCTCTCTATCCATTAGTTTTTGGAATCTAGTCAATATTGCTTCATTAATGCCTGAAAATATGACTGTGGAATCAGATGGATAATGTTCTTCATTTAAAAGTTCCATACCTTTTTCATCAACCTGATCAGCACGCAGAGTAAGAATTTTTCCTGCATTAGCCGGGCACAATACTTTGGCAATATTTTCTGCTGCTTTAGTCGTATCTCCTGTTGCTACAAAAACTGGAACGGATATTTCGCGACATTGGGCAATAAATTTTTCTGCCCCTTTTTTTACTGGATTATCAATAATAAAAGTACCGTAATACCCCAAACTTTCGAGTAAGATTCTCTTTTCCAAAATAAAATGCTCAATCTCCTTTTTATCATCCTTGCCAAATAATTCTTTTAGAGCAGCAAACTCATGTTCACTGAGCTTACCTCGAGCCAAACACCAATCACGAGATAATACACCTGTACGACTTTGCATAGTGGTATAGGCTTTTAATAAAGGAGTTTCTTTAAATGCTTCTTGTTTAGGAACCCCACAAAAGGCCAGATAATAATTTGAACCATCCTGAACCAGAGTCAAGCGTCCACCAAAAGTACGGTATAACCCCAGATGAAAAGTCTCAATTTCTTTCCGGGTTTCTCTAATGGTAATCACTTTTTTAAAATGATTATTGCCATGAATAGCAACTTCCAAACATTGCTGATTATTCAATAAGGATTTGAATAATTCCAAAATGGCATGCTCTTCAGGTTCCAATTCCTTTTTATTGTTTGTAAAAGCATTGCAAAACACTTCAAACGATTGCAGCCATTGTGTTTCTTCTGGCAGGAGCAAGCCTTCTTTTTCCTTTAATGTCTTCTGTACCTGAGGAAGCATATCAGTAGTCCATAACCCCAATACATCCATTCTTGTCGTTGTAAGAGTTCCGGTTTTATCCGAAATAATGGCAACACCATTGGGAAATCTGTCACGATAATAACCACCAAGAGCATTACATAAATCAACCACACGAAGAGCGTCTATGGTCCCAAAAGGTTGTTCCCCCAGGTTGCTATTCAATTTTTTCATCAAACGGCTATTCACAGTTTCCCGTAAAAAGGCTTCAGAAAAGGGAATCATAGTTTGAAAGAGTGTAAACATAAGCCTTAAGGTTTCTGCAGGCATTGCAGTAATATCCCTTTGTAAAAAAGCCGCCATAATAATGGAGCCTAAAATAGAATATAAAACACTTCTTTGTTTTCGTTCGGCAATAATTTCATTAATGACCGCTTTTTTCTCATAATTACTGCTTAATAAAAGTTCTTTTTCAGGTTTAATTTGAATAAAAATATTGTCATTACCATACAAGTTTAACTTATCACCTACCAACACCCCTGCCTGTTTGCCGTCTCTGACTGCATGCAAATCCACTTTGTTATAATGTGAAGTAAAAGCAGGCTTGGTTTCATGTTCTATCCAAACATCTTCCCCATTTTGGGCTTTAAGATTAACGCTGAATTTTTTTTGCTCGAGCGTTTGCGTAAACTCCCCTTTTAAATTTCGCTTTAGGGCAACCAACTCTCCAGAGAGCGGTACACAAGCCAAATCGATACTGCTATCACAATAAACCAAATCCCCTGTGCGTAATCGATACCTTGGGATACTTATAAACATTGGACCATCTGCAGTAAATCGTAAAACCTGATGTAACTTATGATTGTATTCGTAATCATGCTCAAGTTTTTGTTGCTGGATGCGCATTTTTTTTATAGTCGATGGCGCCAAATCTGCTAATAATGCAGGCAAGTTACGAAATTTCTGCATTATTCTATCCGCATAGCGAATATTGTGTGAAATGAGCCCCAGCTGAAATGCGCGTGAACTGATCATCAGTTCGCTGGCGATAAAGTGGTTGATTTGAAAATACAGATTGGATATCGGTGTAAGCCCGCTTGAAATCACTGCTGTATCCGAACGCTGTGCTCCTCGATTGTATTGGATTCGCACCAAAATCTCTTGTATTTTTTGTGTTAGATAAGAAATCCCGCTGGGAACAAGCAAGGCACTGGTTCCCAGCCCGGCAATTAATGAATATTCATCAGAAATACTATCATTCAATAAATAGGTAGTCCCTTTAAAAACGGAACTGTACATGTAAGTTATTGCCATCACCTCACTAGCCACAGCAGCAGACAATTCAACCTGGGAAGTGAATTTCCTGTCTGTTATCCGGTTTAAAGCACAATAACCTAATATCGCTGCACCAAAAAGAAATTTAAAAATAAAATCATATTCCGGACTTCCCGTTTGATATTCGCTCATGGATCGGGTTAGATAATCACCAAGAAGCAATGCCGCCCCAGAAGATATAGTTGGCCAAATGTATTTTTTAAAACTGCTCCAATCCATAGAGTCTAAAGAAAAAGTCATGGCTAAAGTGTTATAAAGCTCCCTGATGCGGGTAGAAAGAAAATTCCCTATTCCTTCTACAGTACTTCTCAGATAATACGTTCTATCCGGCTCAGTATTTTGTACCAATTGAAGCGCTAAAGCTCTGTTCTCTTTAGGAGTGGGTTTTTGCGATTTTTTTTCGGTGGCTTTCAATATTTTCATGTTATAAATCCTTTTGTACACCAATAACACTCTATTGGATCTTTAGAGCTCAACCTGATAATTAACTTATCTCTATAAAAGTTCAAGAGGATTTGAAAAAAATATTTGCAGCACGATTCGAGAAAAATAAGATTCTTTCAGGACTTACGAAAAACTCCAAGGTCGAGGCAAAAAATGTTTTTAATGAGGGAGTTTAGATAAACTAAATGACCGAGTTAAAAACATTTTTTAACAAAGAGATTGGGGTTTATCGTAAGTCCTGTCTTTAAATAAGGTTATCTCCTGAGTTGTAACTGACATTGGCCTCATTTACCCTAGGCGTTACGTATCCACTTATGTTGCAAGCGACTTAAAGTGCCATTTTGCACAAGATCGGCAAGGATAATATTGACTTTATCTCGGAGTTTAAAATTATCTTTAGCAAACGCGATACCAAGTTTTTCATGTGTCTCAGCCTGCAAAGGAACGGCCAGGTTGGGATAGTTTCGAATTAAACAGGAAATAACAGGATATAATTTAATGACTAAACCAATTTTACCAGCAGCCAGCTCTTGTATGGCCAATTCTATTTCATTGTATGCATAATATTTAATATCGCTGAGTATGTTCTTACGTAATAAATCCTTAGCTACTTCGTCTGAGGTATTCCCTTTCTGTATACCAGCAACCAAACCTTTCAAATCACAAAAAGAAGAAACATTTGGCTTTAATTCAGTATTAACTGCGATACCTTGATTAAACTCTAGATAGGAGTTCGAAAAAAGCACTTGCTTTGAGCGGTTTGGTGTGATGGTCGTTCCTGAAATGACAACATCGTATTCTTTATTAGCCAATCCTGAAAAAATATCATTAAAATTTTCTCCCTCATATTTGATCTGGACTAGCTGCAAATTTAAAATTCGACAAATTTCTTTTATTAAATCACTATCAAAACCATCACCTTGTTCAATATCAAACGGTGGATCCGGATAAGCAGTAGCCACCAATAACTTTCCCGGCTTTAGAATCATAGATACAAACTCTTGTTGGAATCGATTTATTTAGTATAGAGTAAACAGAAAAAAATTCAGCCAAATATTTGATATATCATTGATTTAAATGAATAATTTATCCATGCTCACTAGAGCAAAATGGCTAGGATTGGTTATGCAACCAGCAGCTAAAATTACAAAAGCCAAAAAGAACATAAAAAAATCATTATGTTTATTTATTTATCTAACCCAATGTTATATAATGCAGAATTTTAATCATTTAGATTTAAATTAAATCTAAATCAACCAGAGATCACATCATGCGTATGAAACTGTTTTCTAAAACAATTCCATTAACCAGCCAGGAAGCCTATCAAATATTATGCACAACAGATTATCTTGAAAAAATTTCAAAGCTTATCTTTAATTTTCAGCAATTGTTTAATGTTAAAAGCAGTACTCTTCTTTCTCATCACAAGTTCAACCCCAAAGTAAGTAACAATCAAGAATTCCTTCAGGATCTGGAAGCTCGTTATGATCGCCTCAAGCAGGCAGTAGAAAATAATGAACCTTACCCTTTTTTATACGGTGATGTTTGTTTGTTGAAAGAATACCTCCAGGTCATTCTAGGCTACTACCAGGATCAACTGAAAAGACATCAGCCCGTAGCAAAAAGCTATTTAAGCGGGATAACTAAAAGCCACAAATTTTCAACTCTAATGTCTGATATTTCAGAAGAGGAGCATCCTGAGCTTGGCAAAAAGGATTCAGAAATTTTAATCAAGTACACCATTAATTTCTGTGCAAAAAAAATCATGATGGAAGATCTAAAAACAATTAGTGACCTTGTAATAAAACCATTTTTATTTGATCACAAAGACGAACAGGATTTTTCTTATTGTAATCTATAAGCTGGAAAATAGATGAGAGGGCAGTGACCTGCATTTGACGACATCTCTAAATCGGATACTGCCCAATCCATTCCAAGCCCTACCTTGAAAAACCTCTTGATTGCGCAGCTAACAATATTTTATTTCACTAAAATAAAACCGATCCAAAATGAAAACTATTGCCCTATAATTAAAAAAGATAACTTCTCTTATTAAAAATGGACCAGATTAACAAGAGACCCAATTTATGAAACGGATAGTATTTATACTTTTGTTTATAAGCAATTTTCTTGTTCATAGTGAATCACTCAAGGTAGGTATTTTACAATTTGCCCCTCCTTTTTCATCAAAATCAGACAAAGCGAATCACTATTATGGTTTCGTAGTCGCCTTGATGAATATAATATGCAACCGTTTGCAAGAAAAATGCGAATACATACCTATTACTAATGAAGGTGAGTTAAAAGGCTTGGATCGAGGTACTTTTGATATTGTTTTTAGTTCAACCCCTATCACGACATCATTACCTGACAACTATCGGTACAGCTTACCGTACTTAACCAGTGATGGTCAGTTTCTAACATTAAAAAACAACTCAATTAATACCTTGAATGATATCAATTTTAAAAAAATTGGTTTCTTTAAGATTAATTTTCATCAATCTCCTCTTTTAAAAAAATACCAAACTACCAATACTCTTATAGAGTTCACAGATCCTGCAGAATTAGTTAATGCACTAACAGCAAAAGAAATTGATGCCATCTTAATCAACTATCAAGCGTCACGATTCATCGTGAACAATCTAAACCCGGCTGAAGACAATCAATTAAAATTGATTGGCGATAAAATACCGATAGGAAGCGGCTATGGGATCATAGCTCTTAAAAACCAATCGGCGTTGATTGATAAAATCAATCGCATTTTATTGGAGATGGAAAAAGATGGTTCCTACCTTCATATCTACAACGAATATTTTGGTGCAAACTCTGTGTATAATCTGCATCATTAGTTGGTTATTGTGAAAATTGCTATATATAATGGGTATTTAAATTTTCGAGTAAAGCACGAAAATCAGTTTTTTCGAAAGCGCTGTTCTATTTAAGATCGCTTGATTTTTTCCAAATAATTAACTGCTGACCCTTTACCAATGCTACTCCTGCGCCAATATGATTCCATTTCACAATATCTTGAGATGTCACTTTATAAAGCCTTTCGAGTGTATGATACGTTTCATTGGGTTGGACAATATGTATGACTCTGTACACTTTACCTTTTATTGGCGTCTGCCTTAAGAACTTTGACTTTGAAATTTCATGGAACGGTAATACAGGAGTATTCTTGGTACTCGGAATTAACAAGACCTGATTGGGTCGTATGGAGCCATCTGGCAGACGATTTAATTTTTTTATTAATGAAGCTGTCGTATGGTATTGTCTGGCAATACTTTGTAAGCTATCCCTCGGAAGGACGAGATGTTTTCTCCAGCTCACTCGTTTATCGACAGGTGAACGGGATAAATTGAAATAAAATTGAGTCACTTTTGCTATAGGAATAAGCAAAGTGAAGGGCTTATAGGGTGCTGTAGCCCATCTATTATAGCCCGGATTTAATTTGGTTAATTCATTAACCGAAATGCCCGCTAAACTGGCCGCATGATTCAAGTCAATTTGACTGCCAATATTCACCTCTTCAAAATAAGGTCGAAATGGTATTGCAGGCAGATTTATTTTATAAGCTCGAGGGTTGCTCATGATTTCAGCCAGAGCTAAAAATCGGGGGACATAAACTTGTGTTTCTTTAGGTACATCCAGATTCCAAAAGCTGACACTACCCCCCTTAGGGTTATTTGCTTTTACAGCTCTGCCTATGGCTCCTTCGCCAGCATCGTAAGCTGCGATGGAGAGTATCCAGTTTCCGTTAAACACTTTATTTAAGTGCATCAAGTGAGTCAGGGCTGCGTCAGTTGAATGATTAATACTTCGTCTTCCATCAAACCACCAATCCTGTATTAATCCTAATTGATTTCCCGTCACTGGCATTATTTGCCATAAACCTGCAGCACCAACTTTTGAATAAGCAAAAGGGTCGTAAGCACTTTCTATCATTGGGAGTAATGCCAGCTCACCTGGTAAATTTCGTCTTTGTATTTCTCGAGTTACATGATAGAGATAGGGCTCAGCCTGTTTACAGACCTTGGTCACAAAGCCAGGATGATCCAGCAGCCAGCGTATTTGATCTTGAACCTCTGGGCGATGGATTTCATGATTCATCTTAAATTCACTGCGCAAAACATCCCATACATCACGTGTTTCAAATGCTTTAGCATGAGTAGTGAAGATAAAAAAAATAAGACAACTGAATAGCAGCTGCATTTTTTTATCGATAAATGTCTTAATCAAATTACGATTCCTGCTCTACAAAGCTTCTCTGGAGTCCGTTGATATGTATTGTTTCTATTCCTGAACCAACCGTGAGCGTGTCTTATAAAATATACTCCTCTTGGTAGCTTGTATAAAGCACTTCCTAAAACATAAGGCTTAGGCCAATTTTGTTTAATTATGTTGTACCTGTTTAGTATAAAATTAATTAGAGAATCTATAAATGTTTTATTTAAATGCGCACTAACAGTCGTTATAATTATTTCATATATCCCCATTATGTAACGAAATGAAACGGTGATCATCTGCTCTATGGCGAAAATTTAACACCCTGTCTATTTAACGCTTTTTTATTAATATTGCTCTAACATTTGTTTCGGTATATGCTGATGGCTCCTCCAGCAACTATTTATAACAAACTGATTTTTATCAGGGCGGTAAGTGCTTATTTTCATATGGAAATGGGATAGCTGGTTGTGTGTATCAAGCATCAAAGAATGATAAGAATTAATATATTCAGGAGAATGGAAATTATGGGCACTTTTTTTGAATGGTTTCCCAGAGAAGTAGGTTTAGATAAAAACCCAGATGCGTTTAGAACAGATTGCTATAAATACTATTGGGGAGAACCTCCTCGATGGGGTGGTACCGTTGACGCATGTGAAGTTGAAACTAGTTTATACACTATGGTATATAATTCCATAGGACTTTTGAGCTACTTGATACCTTTGGTAGGTGGATATTTAGCATTACATTTTGCACGAAACGCAAACTCCAAAGCATTTTCCGAGGACAATCCAGAACATGGCCTTGAGCAGTCTGTTCTTACCCTTAAATAGGCTTAACTATTTGATCTAAAATCAATAACTTAAAAGCCCAGATAAAAAGATACGCTTTAAAATCGAATCTCGTTAAGAGATTTTTATATGTCAGGAATTTTGCCTAAGATGTCGGATCGTTGATCCGACATCGAATGAACAGGAAAACACCTGATCAAATATGAGTTTTTAAATTGTATTCACATTATCGGTTTTTATCGATAGCAAATCTTTCAATTCATTACCAATATGCTCATCTTCTAACAACGGCATAATGGTAGTGCCAAGTACTCCTGTAGTCAGTATATCTCTATCCGTATCATTGAGTGGCTCAGCTCCTTCCGTTTCAAGATTTTGAAATAATTTGGTGATAGCGTTTAGTTTGTCTGTCTTACTGTAACCTGCCGCTCCAAAAAAACTGAACAGTGTTCCAGCCATTCCATAATAATGTTCATATGTCCTTTCTTGAGTAGAATCGATATAAGGTTTCAACGCTTCTCTCAATCGTGCAATGGCCACCGATCTTGTGTCAGGCTCACTGACAGGTTCTTGATGAGTAACGGTCACAGGAACAACATTCTCTCCATCAATACCGTTATCATAATCAACACTTTCAGAATCTGAAATGGATTCATCAAGGGTTTCCTCATTTTCAGCAGCCAATTGGAGCTCGAGCAAACGCACTTTTTTTTGCAGATTTTCTATTTTTTCAGGCAAGGTCTTTGTAGCAAGTATAATTAAGCTCACAATAGGGTGCTCTGGGTCAATAAAAACCCGTAATTGATCTTTGTTTTGTATTAATTCTGAATTTTCAAATTGAGATAATGCTCTCCTTTTAACTTCTGTTGACTGACTCAACAGGGCCTGATCAAGAATGAGAGCCAATTCATTCGCTTCTTTTTCCAGTGCTCTTAATTTAGACATAACTCTTCCCAATTTAGTGATAATTTTTTTCAAACAGTGATTAATTATAAAACAAAAACATTAAGATAATCTTAACTTAAGAAAAATGGGCTATATCGCGAATTGGCTCAAACCAGTTGCTGTAGCCCCCTTGTAACAACAGATAGTTTGAGGCCGTTAGACTCACTCACCCCGGTCAGATACCGCTACGATGAGTAATCACACTGAATTTTTAGAATCATTCACCAAATTTATAAGCTGTTGTAACTCACAAACTGAACCACCACACGCTGGAATAGGAACCGGATTGCCATTATAGGTAATTTTTACTGTGTAATAATTTGCTCCATTATCGTAGAGAGAAAAATTAACATTTGAGGCATAAGGGGGAGACTTTTCCAAAGGAGCGCCTAAAAAGCTCAATACACTGGCTATTGTAGTATCATGGGCAGAAAGTAAAACATATTTTAGTTTAGATTTTTGCAAGCTTCCGGAATTAAGATAATTTGTTATGTTAGCCATCAGCTTTGAACTATAGACACTCGCTATTTGTTGAGGTTTCTCTTGCGCCATAAAAGCCCACTCAGCGGAATTGATAATCGTTTCAATATCGCTAGGAGTTAATCCTTCCGGCATAGGAGCATTATGGATTTGATGAATATATAAGGTATGACCAACTGTTTCCAGATCCTCCAGATTATCAATCTTAATACCAGTCAGACGGCTCCATAATGGGTATTTCTCTTTCAATTCATTATTTTTTTGTTGCCACTCCCTGGTAGAAAAAACATATTGCTCCATTAGCTTTTCCCGTTCCTTACGATCTACCTGCTGAATGATAACTTCATCGTATTTGGACGGTGCGCTAAATACTGGAATAGGCTGAAAAGCATAAGGTAAAGCAGAAGTACCTGAAGGAGTTGTTGGTCCAGTTCCAGGTGGATATAACCCCATTAACAATGACTGAGCGCTCATCAAGGTTCGTGCATAATCCGTAGAGCGGACATAGATGGTTCCGTATTCATAGTGCTCAGGTAACAAATGTGACTCTTCAACATATTTTTTGCGAAATGCCATGCCCATTTTGTATTCTTGTTGCATACCTTCTGCCGTAAGCTGGCCAAGCCCCTCTTGCCATTGGTAATTTACAGTAGGCAAAGCAACAATCGGCGTTCTGTCACCATGACGAATAATATCCACAGCAAAAATCAGCTTGTCTTCTGCCAATAAAATCGAAGGTACGCTAATTAATAGTGCGAAACTCAGGCAAATCTTGTTGACCATGTATTCATACTCCTTGAGATAAAGTAAACGAGAGGTTATGTAAAAAATTCTTGTTATATCTTGCGGCCATTGGCTAACCTGGGTTTCGCACTATGACGAAGACACAAATAAAAATCAAGACATCGCCTTTTGTACGCCTTGATTCATCTTGAACTTGGAAGAACACTCTATGTTACACAGGAAGTAAAGAAATTGTCCTGAAATCAGCTAGAATTAAGATATCGCTCAATTGTTGGGTGAGAAATCCCTTGCCATATTGGAGTAGCAATGAGCTGTTATGCGTGCAATTGGAAATTGATTTATGTTTTTTTCATTTTTATTATCTTTAATAATTGTCCATTTGCTTTTGCAAGCCCTTCCCTGACCAAGCAATTACACACCATATTAAAAAACAATCTCGCAGACTCATTAACTCCCGGAGCTGTATTACTGATATCAAGTCCAGACATAGGCACAATTTCTGTCGCGGCAGGGTTTGCCGATAAGGACAATAAAACTCCAATGAATATTATGGACAGTTTTCGTCTTGCCAGCATGAGTAAAACCTTTTTGGCTGTAACTGTCTTAAAACTGGTTGCAGATAAACAGTTAAATCTTGATGATAATATTGCAGACTTATTACCAGATAGTATAGATATTGAACGCATACCGAATGGAGATGAGGTAACAGTTCAACAATTACTGCAAATGCGTAGTGGTATTCCTAATTATACGGATTATGCTTCTTACAGTGATCTCACTGATACTATGGTAGACAAGGAATGGACACCTGAGGAATGCATTAAATTAGTCTACGATCAAAAGCCTAACTTTAAGCCGGGAAAAGATTATGAGTACAGCAATACTAATTATTTGCTACTGCAATTAATTATTGAAAACTTGACAGGAGAATCCTATGCTGAATCAATTAAGGAATACATCCTGAAACCTCTTCATCTCAAAAATACTTATATAGAAAAACAAGAATTTGATGATGACCATCATTATTTGTCAACACATGGCTATACTCTGGAAGATGGTAAAGTGGTTGACGTAACAGACTATGATGATGGTTTCGGCTTAGCTGATGGCGGAATAATTAGCACAGCTGAAGATATTAATCTCTTTGTCCAGGCATTGTTAAAAGATAAAATACTTTTATCTTCAAGTTATTTAAAAATGATGCTTACCTTTCCAGATGATTATGGTTTTGGGATAGGACGTGAAGAAATTGATGGGGAGATAGCCTGGTCCCATAATGGAGCAAGCTCAGGATATCAAGGTCAGTACTATTATTTTCCAGATCGGCAATTGACTGTTGTCATTTTAACCAACTATTTTGACAGTGATATCATAGAAGACATAGCATCTCAGACTCTCAGTGCGATTGACAATTCTGAATAACTACTTGTCCGTACTCAACTAATAGAAATCCGCAAAATAGATTATATGTTATACTAAGTGAAAATTATATGACCTTTTATGAGGGCAAAATATGGCCATTTATAAATTTGAAATCTCGACCATGCAAAACGGCAATACACAGATATCAGCAAGGCATAAATCAACAGGAGAGATACATGGCTATGTTCAACTCGCCTCATCGGACAGGTTAGAAAGCAGAAATTTGCTAGAAATAGACCAGCTTTATGTTGACAATAATGCCAGAGGACATGGATTAGGAAGTGAACTTGCCTCAAGAGCCATTAAATATGCTCTTAAAATGGACAAAGGCATTCATATGATGATTCAACCAGGCTCGGATGTGTTTTGGAAAAAATATTTTAATTCTCGTTTTGATGGAAAACGCATTACCCTGTTTGGTGGAGAAACTTTAAATACCAATTTAGCTGATGGAAAAATATTTGAAATTTCTAAAGAAAGTCTGGTTGCCAATTACAAATTTCCTCAAGATAGACACTTGCGTGATCGAGATATGGAAAGAATCTGCACCAAACTCTCTAATTAAGTGTCAGGCTCTAAAGCCTGACTTGGCCAATTGGATTACTTACAAACACCATTAATAACACAATTTTTCAATTATCTCGCAAATTTGAATTGATTGTTTCAGGACTTACGAAAAACTCCAAGGTCAAGGCAAAAAATGTTTTTAACGATGAGATTGGGGTTTTTCGTAAGTCCTGTGTTTTTATCATAAGTCACTTCCCAGCCGATATTCCCATAAGCTCTTGGCGGAGTGTAAACACCGCAACTGGTATTGCTTGCAATCGCCGTGTTAAGGCATTGAATGACCCATTTGATTGTAGCTGTCAGAGTAAACGGTGAACCATCACTGCCACCATTAGCATTTGGCGAGGGATAACCAATGACAACCTGGGAAGGTCTTAAATAGCTAATATAAGTTTGGAATCCTGTAGGACGACCATTAACCGTTGCTGGCCAATTCTCCAATTTTCTTATTTAACGATAAATTATATAAAAATTGTCAATTTTTTTACAATTGGTTTTCATCTTAAAATCACATCAAAACAATTGATTCTTGATGATGGCAATGCAAAGGAAGACCAAAGCCATCCACAAATGAGATGTTCTTAGATAGCAAAGAGATGCCAAATCAATCATGTAAAGACTCGATTTAATATTAAGTAAGAGAATATTAAGTAAGAGAGCTCAGTTTAGATAACAAGTTGTACTATAATTTAATAGACAATATCTCAATCGCAACTTAAATGGTTTATTGGAAGATACGAATTTCTTTGAGGACAAAAATGTGAATATTAATAAAGTAAACACAGGAGTTAAGGGATTAAACGATATTTTAAATGGCGGCTATTTGAAGAATAAACCAACTCTCCTCAAAGGTAGTCCTGGCACAGGAAAAACAATTTTCACCCTTTTTTTTACCTACGAACAACTCAAGTCAAACAACAGCGTCATTTATGTCACCTGCGAAGAGTCGCCAGAGCAAATTATTTCTCACATGGATGGATTCAACATTGAAATTAAGAAATTTTTGCAAGAGGGTAAGCTGTTAATTCTTGATTTTACACCTATATTGATAGATGAAGTGGCTGGAGAATTCGATATCAACGCCCTTTTACTTCGTATAGAACAGGCGCAACAGAAAATCAAAGCCGATACCTTAATTATCGATTCACTTCAGTCCATTCTTTTAGGTATTAAAAACTATGATCCCAACTATGAGCTTTTAAGATTGTTTCAGTGGGGGCGGCAAAAAAATCTTACCATTCTCACAACGATTGCTGAAAACCAAACGATTTTACAAACAAACCTCTATGATGAATATGTTGTCGATTGTGCTATTGAACTGAAACAAAAAGTTAAGAACGACCTGATGACGCGCTATTTGCGAATCATTAAAAACCGTGGTTCATCTCATGGCACTAATGAATATCCCTTTTCTATTACTGGTAATGGCATTTCATTACTTCCCATAACCAATACAAAATTAGATACAATAGCTTCGAGTGAATATCTAAGTACCGGCATAAAATCCTTGGATAAAATGTTGGGTGACAAGGGATATCCGATTGGATCTCAGGGAATAATCACTGGACGTTCTGGAACCGCAAAAACCCTTTTTGCAGCAAGTTTCGCCCAATCAGCCGTTCGACAAGGAAAGAAAGTATTGTTCATTTCATTTGAAGAAACCCCTAGTGATTTAATTCACCATGCCAAATCCATTAACATTGATTTAATGAAATGCATCACTCAAAAAAAGTTACAAATCAACTCCAGACGCTCTGTAGAAATGGGGCTGGAGGATCATATTATATCAATCATTAATTTAACAGAACAAAAGCAATTTGATGTCCTCATATTGGACCCTCTTTCTTCGCTTTTGGATTTAGGGAATCAAACAGAAGTTAAGAGATTGTTCATACGTTTCGTCTCTTATATGAAATCTCACAATAAAACCCTACTTTTTACTGAATTAATACCTGATTACCTTGAAGAAAAAAGTGAGCTTGGTTTATCCAGCTTAACAGAAATCTGGATTCGCTTAACGAACACACAAAGCAATGGAGAGTTCAATCGATTAATCCACATCGCCAAAGCACGTGGCATAAAAACATCCAATCAAATCAAGGAATTTTATGTAACTGATAAGGGAATTCGCATTGAAGAACCTTATATTGGTGATAACCAAATGGTATTTGGCTCGCAAAAATCAGCCTGTATATTGAGAGAAAAACAAGAATACCATCTGAGAAAACAGGAAATTAAACGCATTGAACGTGAAATACAAGTTCTTGAAGAGGAACTGCTTGCCCAGCAAAAAATTCAGGAAATAGGTTATCTGGCTAAACGGAATGCATTAATGTCTAAAAAAAATAAATTGCTTGCCCAAGAGCAAGAGATTATTACACGAATGGAATCGAATAAATTGCTAAGAGAGTAATTGAATGACTCGAATTAAGCTAAAACTGTTTGTGATTGGCAATAGTGCTATATCAAAACGTGCCATTATTAATTTGCAATCGATATGCTCACACCCCAAGCTTGCTGATTTGTGTGATGTTGATGTGGTAGATCTATGTAAAAACAAGGGGATAGCAGAAGAAGAAAAAATTCTCGCAACTCCGATATTAATTAAAAAAGAGCCTTTGCCCGAACGTCGAATCATCGGTGATTTATCCGATACACAAAAAGTTATCGCTGCTCTGGAAATGGATTAGGTGATATCGTGATTTCAAACCACCCTGTAAACACTCAAAACTTCTGGTATCAATTAGTTGAAAAAATGGCTATAGGAGTGTTGGTGATTAATAATGAAGGTCAAATTCTTTATGCGAATGATTATGTAATTCAATTATTTGGCGTTATCCGTACAGAACTCATTGGTTCTAATTTCTTATACCCTATGGCTGCAGATGAAACACAGGAAGTTGAAATTTTAAAATCCAATAATGAAGTTTTAACAGCACATATGAATGTCAGGAAAAGTATCTGGGAAAATCGTCTGGTATGGATTATTTCTCTCTTTGATGTTACAGAACTCAAATTAAAAGAAAAACTTTTAACCATTTCAAGTAAGGGTATTAGTTCAGCTTTTGAAGGCATTATTATCACCGATCCGGAAGGCACCATTCTTGAAGCGAATAACGCTTTTATGAAAATGTCCGGATATATAGAACAGGAAGTCATAGGCCAAAAACTGGCCATTTTACATTCAAGAAAGCAAAATGAGAAATTTTACAAGGAACTTTGGAAGATATTGGCTGAAAAAGGACAGTGGAGTGGTGAGCTTTGGGCTAAAAAGAAAAACAAAAGGTTATTTCCTGTCTTTTTAGCCATCTCGGCTGTCAAAAATTCTGTCGGGGATGTGATAAACTACATTGGTTATTACCATGATCTAACACTAATAAAAAAACAAGAACAACAAATTGAGAATTTCAAATATTATGATTATTTAACAGGTTTACCAAATAAATTTTTACTCACCCAAAGACTTCAGATGCTTATCAGCGGATTGCCTGAAGAAAACGAAGAACTCATCGTTTTTAATATTAGAGTATTTGACTCAAACAGCAAAAACTCTCTGTTAGATTTCCCCCCTGATACTCGCGATAAAATCATATTGGAAACAGTTAACCGTATTGATCGAACATCACCTAAAAAAATATTTTTCTCACGTATCGGTTTAAGCGAGTTTATTGTTGTTTATTTTATAAAAAACCAAATTGAAGTGATGGCTTCCATTGCACAAAGAATGATAGAAAAACTCGCTTGTCCTTATTACATTGATCACCAAACTATTATTTTGCAAACGATCATTGGATTAACCGCATATTATAAAAATAGCGCATTCAGTGCCGAGGACCTGCTACAACAATCAGAAATTGCCCGCCATAAAGCTCAAATCAACGGTGTTAATATTTTTGAGTTTTTTGATCCACAGGTTGAAGAGCGAATTATAGAATTTAATAAACGCATTGAATCTGTCTCTAAAGCGATGCAATTAGATGAACTGAAAATTTATTACCAGCCTATCGTGGAATTAAAGACAGCTAAAGTAGTAGGTTTGGAAGCATTGCTGCGCTGGCAGCATCCAGAAAAGGGCCTCTTACTTCCCAAACAATTTTTATCTGATCTTAATAATCACCCTCTTTCTCTACAGCTTGGTGATTGGGTGCTGCATCAGGTATTGCAGCAAATTGAAAAATTACTGGCATGCAACATAAAAATACCCATCAATATTAATGTGAGTGGTTACCAATTGCAGAGCCCCAATTTTGTCAAAAAACTGCTTGATACATTGGCACAATACCCAAGTGTTCCTCATCACCTAATCATGCTTGAAATTCTCGAAACAGAAGCTATTGAAGATTTGGCGCTAGTTTCCCGGATAATAGCCGAGTGCAAGACTAAAGGAATTAACTTTTCTCTGGATGATTTTGGGACAGGTTATGCCTCTTTAACCTTTCTTAAAGAATTCAGTACCGTTGAAGTTAAAATTGATCAAAGTTTTATCATCAATATTTTTGATAATCCTAAAGATTTGGCAATTCTGAAAATAATGATTGAGTTTTGCAGGGTCATTGGGCGTGTCTTGGTTGCAGAAGGGGTTGAAACAGTAGCTCATGGGAAATTATTAAGCTTGTTTGGTTGCAATCTAATCCAGGGACACGCTATTGCCAAACCCATACCTCCCAAGAAATTAATTCCATGGATAAAAAATTGGAAACTTGATCCAGAATGGGGGGAAAGCCTGTTTTCGCAAACCGTATTAAATAAATTAGTCGAAATCTCCATAAAACACTATCTTATCTTTCAATCAATCAGACTTTATTTAGAGAATAATCAATCTCCTAAACCTGAATTATCACTTGAAGTATGTCCAATAGAACAATGGCTTTTTGAAAATCAACAAACAATCAAAGAAAAAAAACGATTTAAAAAAGTGTGTGATTTGCATCACAAGGAACATAAGTTGGGAAATATAATAATTCAGCTAATTCAGACAGGGCAAAAAAAACAAGCGGCCAAACAACTTGCAAAGCTTGATGGCTTAAGAGATAACTTCCTGAAAGAGTTAATGAATTTAATTTTTTAATTCAATTACCATTTAAAATATTGAAGAATGAATTTCAATCAAAAATATTTTTTCTTTCAATGAGTTATAAATTAAAGTGTAAATAGATATAAATAATGACAAGGAGATAGTCGTGCGTAATCTAAAATTTTCTCATCCCTTTTCTATGGGGATTTCTTTATTTTTATTCATTTTATTTTTTGTTCCCTTGCTATCTTATGGCGCTGAGACATCCAATATGCGTGGCAAACGATATTGTGAAATCATCCTATCAAAAACCATCTCTAGTTATGCTGTTTATAATACTTGGGGATTAAATGATTGCCCGGAGCAATTATGGAGTAAAGTTTCTATTTCTGCAGTAAAAAAGGAAACAGGATCTTCTTTTGTTCATCTTAATGGTCCTCGATACTGGGTAATTGATGGATTTAAAAACACGTCTTTGATAAATCCTGCCATCAAAACAATCAGTGGAATTCCCATGAGGGAAGCAGGCATCTTGCGTCTTAGTTTAATAGATTTATTTAAAAACAAACCATATCAATCCCACGAAGTAGACCGTAAAACAACATGGATCTATCAAGAAGGAAAACCTGTCTTTGAATTGATTGACCCCACTGGGCAAGTTTTTGTAATGCAATCCTATAGTGTTCAAAAATATCCGCAAACAATGGATGCCCTCAGGCAACTAGGTAATAAACTTCAACTTCCCAAAGGTTGGAAATTTAAAACTGGTGTGCTTAACAAGCCAGAAACAATTCAAGCTGTCAATAACAAAGCCGTCGTTGTCCAGGATAATTTTTTGAATACCTATCAAAAAGCCAGCCATGATTTCCTGAAATAAATTCAACATGTTGAGTGTACTCCATAGGGTAAAGGACTAATAAGCCTTGCCCTTTGCCTAAATTGATAACAAACAAGTTATGGGAATTGTATTTAATCAAAACTATTTGCAAATCAAGTCATGCCAATTGATTAAATAATGAGTCAAGAGTATTGCAAAAGTCAATTTGATCCTATAAGTTACTATTGAGATTAAATAACAGCTAAAGGACTATTATTATGCCAACTTATTTTGATCCTATTATGCAAGAAGATACTGTGCTGGATGAAAACACGATCGTTTACCTGGTTCGGATTGGTGATAATAAATTCACCGTTAAAGCAATTTCATCAGGATTGGAACATCTCCCCAGCGATCCAACTACCCACGCGGAGAAATACTGGCCAATCCCTGCCAAATCATTAATTGATCATTCGAGTAACAAGTCCCTTTTTGAAGAGGATAAGTTAACCAATCAGCCCATAACCAAAGAACAGGTAATAGAGTTTTTTGCACTTGATCCTGATAAAACTGAACCTAAGCAATTTAGTGATTCTGTTAAGAGAGAGTTAACTGAAAACTGGGCACGAGAGGTACTACAGGATGAATTTGCTCACGCAGGGCAAAACCCCCATCTCTTTTTTTATCAACCGCTGTTCTTTGCACAACATGGAAATAATCCTGGTCAACAACAGGATAATGCAATGCCGCTCCCTCTACCTCTCCTGATGTTTTCCTTGATACCGCCTATGAATAATAATAATAATCAGCAACAAATGACATTATTATTTTTTAACATACTCCTGGTGCCTGAGAATCAGGGCCATGAACCTGAACAGGAAAACACAGGCGAGCATGCTCATGCTCCTGGACACTCACATTAAACACAACTCGTATTCCAAGCGTTGCAAGTGTCGGGCACCTTGTCCGACATCGCTGGTTTGATAAGGCACCAATACCTTTTTAATAAGATAGTTCACAAGGTATTTTATGATCCATACCCATTTTATTATCCAAAATGTTAAGTCTGATTTTGTATTGGTCTTCTTGCTGTACAAAATATTCTTTTAATGTTTGAAGAGTGAGTTCATCAGGATAGCTGAATTTTTTATTACTTAATAATCGATTTAGCCATGAGGCTTTCATATTCAGTGACGACCCGTAAAACTGCTTGAGATCCGTATCGGCAAGCACAAAAATCTCACCTATCCATGGATCAAGGAGATAATTTTCAGTGATAACTACAGTATGATTAATGTCTTCAATATCATAAATAAGCGCAGGGATATTTTGTTGTCTCAGCAAGGCAGCAAGATAAAAAGCCTGGTGTTCACAATTTCCTGCCATCCCCTTTGACATTGTATTTTTTATTGCCGCCCTCCCATCCAGAAAATCAATCTTGTTATTCTCAAGATGTTTAAATATCCTGAGCAGGAAAACTCTTATCTCACCGATACCATGAATAGCAACAGAGCTATTTTCCTCATATTGAGTCATTCTATCTTTATGGATTTTTGCGCTTAGTTCATTAATAACTAATGCAGAAGTGCTGGCGATGCACACTGACATAGTAGCTTTTAGAGCATTACACAGTTTTTTGTAATATTCCTCTGGTAAGTCTTTGAATTCAATTTCCCTGTCTTTGAAAAATCTGACCATGTCTAATCCCTTATATCCATTAAGGGATTTAGTTTACATACAAGTATGGGATGAGCAAATAGAACAGCCTCTTTTCACCAAAACTACTCTTGCTAACTGTATTTGCTATACTTCCATTGGCACAGATTAAAATGGAGTTTCAAATGACAAAATATAGAGATGCAGGAACTGGGCGATACGTCACCAAAGAGTTTGCAAAGAAACATCCTGGAACAACGGTTGGTGAAAACAGCAAGCCAAAATCACAAAGAAAACCTAAAAAATAATCACCATTAATAATTGGCTTGAAGCTGTATTTTATACAAAATAAACCATATTGACTTCAAAGAAGTCAATATGGAGTGCTTGATGTTTTAGTATAAATCCATCAACATACATATTTTGTATGAGTTCAATTCTATTAACGAATTCTCAGGATGATTTAGTGAATAGAATAAACTGTTACTTTTACATTAAATTTAACCATACGGATATTAGTTAATATAATGAAATATTTTTTAAAACAGTCTCGCCAGCATGCCTCAACTCAAAAAAAAAGAAACCCATCTGCTCAATCCGGCTCTATCACCATTGATTTTATTGGCAGCGTAAGGTTTATCTTCACCTTTTCGTTATTTTGTTTTAGAGCAGTCGCTGATTTGGCCACTAGTGTGGTTTTCGGAAAAGAGCTTTTTGATTTTGTATTTAATAGAATAAAAATTGTCCTTACAGGCTCAATTGACATCATTACAGTTAGAAGAGAATTAACAAAAGCGATCCATAAGATACAAGAAACGACTGAACAAAAATCATTATTTAAAAAAGAGTTAGAAGAACCGTGTAGTTCGACCGACACGAAGCCAATTATCAAACCCAATACTCTTCATACGCAGAATGTTTTTTTCACAAAACCTAAAGAGAAATTAAAAACAAAATCATTTAAAACAGTTGAATCCCATGATTTCAACAATTCTGAAGAGCTTATGGCGTTCACGGCAAAAATCAATGAGCTCATAGCACAAGATGAGGCACTGGCTATCCCGCAAAAAGAGGAGAAGAATTTATCACCTCCAGAGGAAAAAGATATTGAAAAATTAATTGAGATAATGAAAAACTCAGAATTATTAAAACATGAATTTTGGAGCAGACTGAACCAGATGACTCATAAAGACATTAAATTATTTGTCAGTAGACTCAGTCCAATTAAAGAAAAAAAGAAGTTTGGCTCAAGCGATCTGGATTATTTATGGCGTTATTTTAGTGGCTTTGAATTTGAGCCATCAAAAAGAGAAAACAGAAAAGATAAATTTGCAGTGATGCTGGAAGCTCTATCAGAAGATCAGTTAAAAGCTTCTTTTGATTCACCTGATTTTTTAAATCTTTTAAATAAAGACTCCTATATTGAAGCTGCAGCTAACACATTAAATCGTAAACAATTGGCATTGTTTGCTTCAAATATCAAAAAGCATGACATTCTCAATTTAATGATAAAAAAACTGAAACCAAGCGCTTATTTGTTAGGTAAACTTGTTTCTATTATGCCTTATGCCTCTACAAAAATTAAAATAGCCCTAATCGATCAGATTGCTCATTTACCCCATTCCGCTTCTTTTAAGATTGAACTCGCAAAATTAGCTGAACATTATATTGGTATAAATACTCAAGCATATAGAAAACGTTACCAGTCCCTGCCTGCCTTGCCATCCAATACAACCCACAGCAAACCTCCCCTCTCAAAATGGTCTTCTGTAACCGCTATCTCCAAACCAATATCTACCAACATACCTGCAGCAAAAGAAGATTGGACTGATGAAGCGTTTGATGCATTCCTGCGTGAAATGAATGCAACAACGTACATCATCAATGAGAAAAAAATAATTGATGATTTAAACAGTTTACCAGATCACAGAATTAAAATGATTGTAGAAAAAGCCTCTTCACCCGATTATAAGGATATACTGAAACACCTTTGGATGATCGAGTCCAAGACAATAAATCATAAATCGTTCATAGAGAACAGAAAAAACCGCTTGAAAATTATTCTAGAAAATTTATCAGAATCTCAATTAAAAAGTTCCATAGAAGATAACAAGTTTTGGGATATTTTTAGAAACACTCAAGAGCCTTATTGTAAAATGGCTGCCAAAGTATTATCCCCCAGACAATTTGAAATAATCATTTCTAATGCCACTCTCGAAAGACATGTCGATTTTGCAGTAATCATTACTCAAATTAAAAAAGACAGCAGTACTGACAAAGAAAGATTGCAAAAAATTATAGATGCAATCATTCCCCACACTACTCCGTGGTTTGCCTTAGCTTTAGAACGCCAAATAAAGGGTTTATTGACAAGTAATAAATCCCTGTTTGAGAAATTTAACGCTGATTTAAAAAAATTCCTCAGTCAATCGCTGGAAAAACCTGAGGTTAGTTTAAAATACAGAAGAGATAGAGATCTAAATAGACATGCCATTTCTCATCTCCTGGCAGAACCATTTGCAAATTCTTATAAAACATCTTTTAGTTTTTAAAAGATACGCCTGCTTTTTCATTAACATCTTTGCTTCTGACTGGGAATGCAATGATGAAAACAAATCACTAGAGAATATGAATGAATTTTTAACTGAATCCCAATTCATTGAATAACTGACGCTGATAACTCTTTAAAACATGATTTAAAATTGCCCTATGTTACGCTATATTGATGAGAAATTATTGACAGTATCCGACTTTCGGAACCCAACGCTCCACAATAAAAAAGGAATTAAACCATGTTGAAGCGCGCTCTCAATACTGCAAAAGCCAAACAACCCATCTCCACCACGGGGATATTTGCTCATACTTATTATTGGTTAACCTCTCCTTCTGGCGATCAATCCTATCAAAATCCTAATTACAAAAACGAACAAGATAATAATACAGGGACAGCGATCTATTTTATCCATGGTACAGCTGATCAGCCTGCGGCATTTAAACGTGTTGCTGAACGCTTGATTACGACTAGACTTCCTGATGAAATTTGCTCTCTGAATTTACTGGGCTTTGATCAACGTTACCAGGGAAAAAGTATCAAATTTTTTGCTGAACAACTCAAAAATAAAATAAAGGCTAATCATCATCAACGCATCATTTTAATAGCGCACTCCAGAGGTGGGCTGGTTGCTTCTTATTTTGCAGAGTTTTTAGCTAAAGAAGCCTGCATTGAAGTCCCGCTGATCATTACAGTAGGTACTCCATTTAATGGTTCTTACCTTGCTGTACAACCATTATCATGGTTTTCTGATTCCGTTAGAGAAATGGAAATTGATAGTGAATTTCTTGCACAACTTAAACAAGAGATAGTAGAACACTCCATTAGCGCCTACCATTTTTTTATTGCAAAGGAAGATGCGATTGTACCAGGAGAATCAGGGTATATAAAAGAATACGTCGATAAATACCCTGACTCACTACACATTTTAGATCGCCACGGCCATCTTTCTATCATGTCCTCTCATCGTTTGGTATCACATATTGCCGGTTTGCTCCACGATTATATTGATCGCTGTGAAACTCATGCAGAAGAAGTAAAAATTTCTAAATTAGGGGAACTCAGACTAATTGAAGACTATTATTCTGTAAAATCTGAACAAGACTCCTCGTTCAATCCATAAATGCCCAGTCATGGATTTTTTGCTTATTATTTATTCAGAAAAATAAACTACTTTGGTAATTAGCGTTTTTGTAAACCACAGCTCATCATGATAATAAGTAAAATTTAGTAATAAACAGTATTATTTTCACTAATGAACAGTTATCCTGAACAAACCTCAAACAAATTGCTTGATAAGATAAAATTATGAATTTTAGTACTTGGTACTTTCCTTCTTTGGCTGCATTATTTCTTTATGGTGCCTGGGGATATTGGGGGACAAGAGCTGCTAATTTTATTAATCCCCTTTCCATCACTTTTTATTCAAGTATAGGGGTTTTAATTTCTGGGATTATTGCTTTGATTTTATTGGGTTTTAAACCTGAGCTTTCTGTTAAAGGGAGCACTTATGGTTTGCTAAATGGCCTGGCTAACGGGATTGCCTGTATTTTTTTTATTTTGGCATTACGCAATGGTCCCACCATGCCGGTAGTTTTGGTCACCTCTATGTATCCCATGATTACTTTAATATTCTGTATGATTTTTCTCAAACAAGAATTAAGCATAAAACAAGGATTAGGGATGGTTTTCGCACTGACTGCCTTAATTTTATTTTCAATGGAATGATTACCCTGGCACTGGATATTAAATCAACCACTCACAGGCATAGGACTGCAACAACTGAACCGCGGTTTTCACCTCATACTATTTATACCTGCTGTCAAACACTCCACGGATTTTTAACCAGGTTTTAAACCCCCAATTTGTCATCAGCAGAACGAAAAATTCCAAGCTCTTTGTTAAGGATAGTTTTTAATTCGATTATTTAGTTTATCTAAATTCCCTCATTAAAAACATTTTTTGCCTTGACCTTGTTTTTTTTGTAAGTCCTGATCAGATAGCATGAAAATCTTCTTGACTAATATAAACAATATAATCAATATGAAATCATCATGACTAAAATAGGACTAAAAACATATCTGTTGATTGTTACAAACAAACATGGGTTCGAAGCTTTTGTTGCATCAGCTATCGCTTTTAAACTTTTTGAAATAGGTTCCTAACTATGCGAAATAATAAAATGGGAGAAAAAATTCCAAGTTTTTTTCATCATGATAATAAAGCCAACTCACCTCAAATATTGGTAGACGCTCCATTAATCATTAAAGATAGCGAATTGTTGGACCTGTTAAATGTCCCAGTGGACAGGGATGAGAAATATCACCTGCTCATATCCTGCATTCGCAGTCACAGCTGCGACTATTTAAATCAAAGAATCAAGGTTAAAAGCCACACGATAATTGAAGGCGATGAACATACCCCTCCCCATTGGACAACTTTCGCAACCAAACGAGAATATGGTTACCTAAATCCTGGAAATAAAGACATTGAATTGACAACAACCCTGGCAAATATCATTGCTACCAATGAATTAAATTTTTCTTCTGCTCAAATGGTTGCCTTGTTTAGAGAGTTAATGATTAAAGGAGTCGATTTTACCGCCATAGATCAATCTCCTTACCTCAATTTAATACATCCCAAATCTGGCAATAACCCTCTCAAAAGCTTGATAGCAGCCAGTTTGGGGGATTATGAGATTATCCACTTACTGCATGACTTCATGAGTTATATTGAAAATAAAGTTCCTCACGATGAACAATTATTGATTATCAACAATCAAGACAATTTTGAATTCGAAGCGATGCGACCGGCTGAATTTTTATTGCGGCTAGGACATGAAGATTTGGCTTTACGCTTATATAAGATGGGAGCTCAACCGACTGTGCAGGCATTCCGACTGGCTTGCTCAAGTTACGGTACCACCATTCACTACGAAGAAGCGATGGAATGCATTCAAGTCTTGATGAATTCCGTTGAGTTGGATGAAACAGATTTACTGGAAGGAAAAAACTCCTTGCAAAAAGCAAGCCCGGCACAATACAACGAGATGCTGACAAGAATATTACGCTCCCTGCAGGAAGATTCGGAGCTTGATACTGGACATTCCTCTCTCTTTGAAATGATGCAGAAAGACTACATAGAAAATTATCAGGATAAAATGTCCATTTCATTTCGTGATTTTTGTCAGAAGGTAGCGAAGAGTGACCATCCGCTGATTCAAAAATATGCTCTTTTACGCATTGGGCAAGAGAACGTAGGTAATGGTTTGTTCTCAGATTACTACCGCACTGAGTCCAGACATTTGGCTGAGAATAAATGGGCTTTCCTCAATAAAAACCAAAGAGCCAATCAATTGCTGATTAATCTCATTAATGTAATTGACGTTGCATTAATTGGCATTCAACTAGGATCGTTAAGTACACCCTCAGCCAGACTATAATTTGGGGAACATAAGGCAAGTTCCGCTCATTTCTATTCCAACATTGATTTGAGCTTAATGAATTCCATAGGCTAACTTGCTGGAAAAACAAGGGCAGATTATTTTTTATTGAACAGATAAAGGTACTGCCCATACCCCGCTTGCTCCATTTCATTTTTTGGAATAAATTTCAAGGCAGCTGAATTCATACAATATCGCAACCCGGTTGGTTCTGGCCCGTCTTTAAAGACATGACCCAAGTGAGAATTTGCGTATTTAGAGCGAACTTCCGTACGCACAATAAAAAAATAGCTTCTGTCTGTGTGAAAAACCAAATACGATATATCGATTGGCTTTGTAAAACTGGGCCAACCCGTTCCTGAGTCGTATTTATCAGTAGAACTAAACAAAGGTTCTCCTGATACTATGTCAACATAAATGCCTTCCTCTTTATTGTTCCAGTAAGCATTATTAAATGATTTTTCCGTTGCCCCATTTTGAGTCACCTGATATTGCAATGGAGTCAGCTTCTTAAGCTGCTCTGATTTGTTAAATTGAGGGGTATAGGCCATCGCATTCGTCATGATGAACAGATAAAATAAAATGCTGATTAATCTCGTCATGTCCTAACTCCACATGCACCGTTCATGCCCACATTGATGACGCTTACTTATAGTGTAGCAAGAGCACCCGATATTAGCGAAGAGAGTAAGAAATCTGCAGAATTAATATTCATACCCAAAGCAGAAGACAGGCAGGGTGCTTGGACTTAAACTATTTTATACATTAAATTCATATTAAAGACTTTTAGTTACGAGCCAACTGTGAATCAAATGCGTATTCCGGAGGACTTGATCACTAATTCCGTTAGGCAT
>NZ_JFIM01000032.1 GCF_000586315.1 Legionella pneumophila subsp. fraseri
TTACATACAAGATGTGTAGTAGATTCAGGGACAAGCCAAGGCAAGTAGGCGGGGGCAATTGTCAACACGCCCTAAATTCATCCTATGCCAAATAATAAAGACACTTGAGCATAATAAGTTGGATACAGAGGCAAAGAATCGTTCCAATTGGCAAATCAGCCATTCTCTTTTACCAGGTTAAATCAAATTGTGCCAAGGGAAAATAATTACTTCCTTCTTTATCAGGCCTACTTTCAATTAAATAAAATTTATTAATGGGAACTGGTGTAATGAGAGGAAATTTCATTTGCAACAATTGTTGAAGTTTTGGGCTGAAATTCACCACTCTACCTACAGTCAAATGCCCTCTGAAAGGACGCTTTTCTACAGGATAATTTAAACCACCTATCGCCTGACCGATCATTCGAGACAAATCCCTTAGTCTATCTTGTGGACCTACAGATAATGAAATAAGTCTTGGATTTTTGGGAGAAGGGAACCACTCTAAAACACCCAATTCTAAATCAAATTGCTTTATATGATTAAGTTCATTACTTACTCTTTCAATCAAGACCTGAATATGTTCTGTTTCCAGTCTCTGTAAAAATTGCAAGGTGATATGCAAATGGATTGGCTTTGTCCACCTTATGGAGTGAACTGGTACCATCTGCCTCAATGGCTCCAGATTACTTGAGATATTGTCCTGTACCGATGATGGTAGTGAAATAGCAAAAAAAGCACGTATAGCGTTCATAATATTCGTCGTCTATTGGAAAAATATTGCAATTCACAAAGTAAATTCCGAAAAAGAAGCGTTTTTTCCAAATTAATCATCAAGATCGTTGTTGTTTTTCAACTTTTTGCTGCCTGTCAACAACACCGACTACTTTGTGTAACATCTCTGCCAGTAATTCCGTTATATCATCTATGGTAATAATACCAACGAGCTCATCATCATTATCGACAACAGGTAATCGGCGAACTCCTTTTTCTTGCATAAGCGCTAATGAATCAATAAGGCTATCCTCTTCTCTGGCTAACAAAACTGAGCGAGTGACTATGTCTTGGACTGCTAATTCTTCAGGATTAACATCTAAGGCCATGACTTCTACAACCAGATCTCTATCTGTAACAATTCCAATCGGAACCCGACGTCGTTTAAGCTCTTCGACTAAAACGATATCGCCAACATGATGAGCACGCATCAGTTCAGCAGCTTGTTTTACAGACTCATCACCATTCATCATTACCACATCCCTGTTACAGAACTCTCCAATTCTCATAATGTCCTCCAGGCAAGCTATTAAATCAATATCATCGAGTCAAATATTGTTACTTTTTGAATACGTTAAGTAAGTATAACCCACCCTACTATAATTGTAAGATAGAGGATAAAAACAGGATGAATACCCATGCATGCCATGATCATGGAAAAACCGGGATGTGCATTGCAATATCAAGAAGTCAATAAACCTAATCCAAATGAAAATGAACTTTTAATTAAAGTATCGGCTTGTGGGATTTGTAGAACTGACTTGCATGTGGTCGATGGTGAATTGAAAAATCCCAAAATTCCACTTATTCCAGGCCACCAAATTGTAGGAACTGTTGAACAGATTGGTTCCGCTGTGAGGCAATTTGCGATTGGACAACGAGTTGGAGTCCCCTGGTTAGGTGGCAGTTGCGGGATCTGTAATTTTTGCACTTCTGGCCGGGAAAATTTATGTGATCAAGCCTGCTTTACCGGATATCAAATAGATGGTGGTTTCGCTGAGTTCTGTGTGGCAAATTACCATTTTTGCTTTCCTATTCCCGAGGGGTACCCAGATCATCAGGCAGCACCATTATTTTGTGCCGGTTTAATTGGATATCGTGCCATGTTAAAAGCTGGTAATGCAGATCATTTAGGTCTATATGGATTTGGAGCAGCAGCACATATATTAATTCAAGTAGCTTGCCAAAAAGGAATAAAAGTTTATGCGTTTACAAGCCCAGGTGATCAGAAATCTCAAAAATTTGCATACCGATTAGGCGCTGTCTGGGCTGGAGATTCGACGCAATCACCACCTCATCTTCTTGATGCAGCAATCATTTTTGCACCCGTTGGTGCATTAGTTCCCCTGGCTCTTCGCCATACTGTGAAAGGAGGTATTGTTGTTTGTGCTGGTATCCATATGTCAAATATTCCCAGCTTCCCTTATGAAATATTGTGGGGTGAACGCACTGTTTGTTCAATTGCTAACCTGACTCGCAAAGATGGGGAAGAATTTCTATTCCTCGCCCCTACAATTCCAGTTAAAACAAAAGTTCAAACCTATCCCCTTACTGAAGTTAATCGAGCACTGGATGATTTAAGACATGGCAGGTATAGAGGAGCCGGGGTTATTGTTATGAAATAAAGCTATAATTATCAAAAGCTATTACAACAAACTAAAATCATTGGGGGAATACTTGATTGATTGTAAGGAATATTCAAATCATGAACGCTCTAATGACCAATCTTGAACACCCAGTCCAAATTCCAAGTGGCCATTATTTTCTTAATGGATTGCTCTATATTCCTGAGAATGCTCAAGGAATAGTATTGTTTGTTCATGGCAGTGGAAGCAGTCGATTTAGTGTCCGCAACCAATTTGTTGCGCAATCTTTGAATCAAGCCTGTCTGGCTACTTTATTATTTGATTTGTTAACTCCAGATGAAGAAAACATCGATAATTACACTCGTGAATATCGCTTTAATATCCCCCTGCTTGCATCGCGCCTCGTAGAAGCAACTCACTGGTGTCTTAATGAGCTTCAATCCTTCTGCTTGCCAATTGGTTATTTTGGTGCAAGCACAGGAGGAGGGGCTGCTCTGGTTGCAGCGGCTCAAGTACCAGATAAAATCAAGGCGATCGTATCCCGAGGAGGGCGTCCTGATTTGGCAAGAACGTATTTATCATCGGTTAGCGCTCCTACCCTGTTGATTGTAGGTGAATATGATGAAGTAGTAATTGAATTAAACCGACAATCCCTGGCAAAACTAAACTGTAATAAACTATTAAAAATAGTCCCTGGTGCAACTCATTTATTTGAAGAGCCCGGTGCTTTGAAAGAAGTAGCTCGCCTCGCTAAAAATTGGTTTAGGCAATATTTAACCATACCAAATAAAGACAAAAAATACTAAATTCAATCACTATGAAATAATTTTATAATTATTGAAAATAATTTACCCAGATACTATATTTACATTGATAAGCTGGTGAATATTACTTTAGGTGTTTTTAACAACTAACTGATACTTCAATTTATGGAATAAGGAGGTGACATCATGGGCAGCTTAAGAAAACATCAACCAGGTAAAACAACTGATCTTCTGATGAGTCCATTTTTAAGACTTCAGCAAGAGGTCAATCATGCTATGAGTGATTTTTATAATTTATTTGACCCTCAAAGAAGTGCCAATCTTGAGCAATTCGAGCATATTTCTCTTACTCCGTCTTTGGATATCGTTGAAGACAAAGATAACTTCAAAATAGAAGTAGAAATGCCTGGTATGGGTGAAGAAGATATTAAAGTATCTTTTTGTGAAAACAGATTAACCATTGAAGGAGAGAAAACAACTTCTAAAAAAGATGAAAATAAAAATTATATCAGTCGTGAAATTAGCTATGGGCGATATGAACGCACCATTTCCTTACCGCTATCTGCGGATGTGGATAAAGCAACAGCCTCTTTTAAAAAGGGTATGTTATGGATCACAATACCTAAAAAAACTGCAGCGAAGGAAAATGTAAAAACAATTAAAATTGAAAAAGCAAAATAATTAATCCAATCAGGGTCAGGCTCCAAAGTGATGGAGTCAGCCCCGTTCTCACTTCTTGACTTTATTTTCCCAAAAGGTAGCTAATAACATAAGAATAATACCTATGAGAGCGCCTATCGCTGACCCAATACCCGGTTCTTTTAAACTTCCTATGACGGAACCTAAAATCATTCCAATGGATATTTCAATACTAATCCATAATGAGCTTATTAATACTTCGTGTATGTTATCGCGAGATACTGTTTTTGGTAAAGTAGGTTTTCTGTAAACATGAAAGGTGGTAACCAGGCCAGTAATCGCGCTACCCAAAGCAGCCCCTATAACCACTCCAATAATAGCCCCGGCAACCATATTGAGATCAAAAATACCTATATTAAAACCCAATAACTGATTAGGACATTCCATACATATTTGAAACGCGCGCCCCATGAATCCACCGGAAAATAACCCGGAAGCACCGCCACTCACCCCTCCCAAAAATGCCCCGACAACCATTGCAATGTAGACATTAGGGTTATATATGATGTTCTTTATTGTCTTAATAACACTCATATTCAAATGATATTCTTTAGTTAATTGGTTTATCAAATAGCTTATCTCATTTTTCTTTTATGTCACAAGTTGTATCAAATGCTGAACGCTGAATCGAATCTATTATTGTAAAATTTGAATAAAACGATAAATTGACACTCTTTTGCAAAGATCAAATTAAAAATTAGTTTCATTGATCCGAATTCTTTTTATGATAATTTAATTGAAACAACCCATCGATTGCTCAAATTACTATGAAATTTCCTTTTCAAATAATCGAATTAACGCACCCTGTTTCACCTGATTCCCCTGGCTGGGATCTGGATTGTAGATTTAATCACAGTAATTTTCTTGATTATGAAGAATGTACAACGGAGATAAAATTCAGAGTTCAACAAATACACTCACCTTTGGGGATTGGAACTCATATGGATGCTCCATCTCATTGTATTCCAGGAGCCGCCTCTATTACTGATCTTGATCTGCACTGTAATTATCTGCTCACAGAAAGTGTGCTGATTAATGTCTGTCATCAGGCAGATGAACATTATCAGATTAGCACACAGGATATCCTGGATTTCGAAGCAAGATATAGGAAATTAAAAAAAAATGAGTTTGTACTTTTTTATACCGGGTGGGATAAACATTGGTCTAATCCTGACAAATATCGCAATAATTTGATTTTTCCGAGTATTAGTGCTCACGCAGCCCAACTATTGCTTGAAAGAAATATTGCTGGCATTGGCATAGACACGCTTTCTCCTGATACTGCAGACTCAGGTTATCCTGTGCATCAACTGTTATTACAAGCAGGTAAATACATTATTGAAAACGTTGCCAATGCGAATTACATGCCACCGATTGGCGCCTGGACTCTTGCCCTGCCATGGAAAATAATCAATGCTACTGAATCACCAGTCCAATTGATCGGACTGGTGCGATAATTTATAGTTCATTGATTATTCAGTAGGTTTGCTTCCTTTTAATTAACCCTTATATTGAAAAATTGCCAGGGGTCAGATAAGTCCACTTCTTCAGGATAGAGCTCCCCTCTATTTTTTAAGGGGGTCCAATCCGTGTAATAACCACCGACTTTTCCAAGATACGGTTTGGCAATATCAATAATATATTGATGATCAATTTCCTCTGGTTCTACAATACCCTCATCAGGATGCTCTATTGCCCAGATTATTCCTGAAATCATGCTGGCTACAACTTGTAAACTGGTTGCATTATTATAGGGAGCAATTTGCCTTGCTTCCTGGATAGAAAGGGTTGAACCATACCAATATGCCCCTCTTTTATTACCCATCAACAACACACCCAATTCATCACATCCATCGATGATTTCGTTTAGAATCAGGCGATTCTTGTTTTGTGGTTTCCATTCATTACTTTTTAATTCAAAAATAGAGAGCCTGGCATCGGGACAAGGATTATAGGCATAGTGAACTGTTGGCCTATACAATAATTCAGATCCATTTTTTAATGTTAAAAAATTGGTAAGTGAAATAGTTTCTGCATGAGTAATTAAAAACCCGTGAAAAGCGCCCAATGTTGGAGTCCATGAACGAACCATTACACTAGCGCTCGGGCGAGACAGATAGATTGCACATTGAGGTCCATTACTATGAGAATAAGCATCATGTGGCCAATGAACTTCATGAGTACCCCACCCGATTTCAGCAGGTTGCAGTCCCTCCAAAATCAAGCCGTTAGCAGACCAGGTATTAACGAACTCACCTGGTGATTTTGGAGGGTAAGTTACTTGAGAGTCTTGTTCTGCAACGTGAATTACTTTAATTCCCAAAATCATCGCAAGATTAGCCCATTCTGATGCTTTTTGAGGCCTGTCAATGGTAAGACCATTATCCTTTGCAATATTCAACAAAGCCTCTTTAATAAAATGGGAAACGAGCCCCGGATTGGCTCCGTGAGTAATTAAAGCTGTTTTTTGAGTGTTATCCTTTAAGCGAAGTACTTCTTCTCGCAAAGAATAATTGGTTCGACGATTAAGGGCCAGCTTCTCCATGACAAATTCTTCTTTCCATGGCTCAGTTGCTGCATTGATATACAATGCTCCTTTTTGATTACATAGTATGATCAAGGCAAGACTTGATATGCCGATTGACACATCAATTAAAAAATCGTTTTCTTCCAGTGTACTACCAATTACGTCAAGGTAATTATCAGGAGTAATCTGTTGTAACTTGAATGAAACTCCGTATTTTTGGGCAACCTCAATTCTTGCTCGTTCATCGGCAATGATTGTTACTTGTGATGGTTTAATATCAAATTTATCAAAGATTAAAGGCATTAACGCCTGACCAACGCAACCAAATCCCAATAAGACAAAACGATTTTTAAATAAAATTTTTTTTGTATTATGATTCTTATCCATGATGAATCCTTAACTTCCTGGCCCAGTTTAATCCGAATTTTCAATATTCAACAACTATTCAAGAATAATCATACCCAACAAACACCAAAAACTTTCATCTGGCATACTAATATTGTAGTAGCTATGTGGAATTCAGACAGCCTATTGAGCAAAAAATTAGAGATATCAATTCCCTGGTTGATTTTTACTTACAGGACTTACATGATCTTTAATAAATCCATTAAAATGGAAATTAGAGTTTTACTGGAAAACCAAATGATCCATATTGCGCTTTATCAACCAGAAATTCCACCAAATACCGGTAATATCATTCGACTCTGTGCCAATAGCGGAGCTCAATTGCATTTGATTCACCCATTAGGCTTTACTTTGGAAAATAAGCAAATGCGACGAGCCGGTCTTGATTATCATCAATGGGCTTCAATATTGCATTATGAGAATTGGCAAACCTTCCTGCAGTCTCATTCACAACGACGGTTATTTTGCTCTAGCGCAAAAGGAAAAGTGATGTATAGTGACATCGATTATAAGGAGGAGGACATGGTATTATTTGGCCCGGAATCTTGTGGCTTACCTCAAGAAATCCTAAACCAATACTCAACCATACGGATTCCCATGAGAGAAAATAATCGTAGCCTCAATTTATCAAATGCTGTAGCAATCATATTGTACGAAGCATGGAGACAAATGGATTTCAACATGTAAGCATTGATATGGTAATCCACCTGATAGCAATTGCAGTGATGAAAGAGACCGGTTATGCCAATAGAAGTCTATTATAAACAAGACTACGCCCCACCAAAGTCGAGGCAAAAAGGTTTTGAATGAGGAAGTTTAGATAAAATAAATGACTGAATTAAAAACATTTTTTAACAAAGAGGTTGGGAGGATTTGTAAGTCCTTATAAAGGTGAAACTCCAGCATCCTCAATCACTTCTTCATAAATTAAAACCAGTGCGGCACCTTGATGGACTTCCAGGCTAATTTCAGATGTTTGAGTTCGATTGAAACAGGAGTTTTTTCCGGGAAAAGAAAGAGGCGAGCGCTTTAACTCCCATTTCAGACCATCAGAAGAAAGAACCGCTTCCGGAATCCCTATCAAGGAGATTTTAGTCTGGACAGGTAATATGAAATTAACCTTTAAATTTTCATTAACGACAAAACCTTTGATAGGAGGCGAGTACAAAAGACAGTTTGTTTCCATAAAAATGTTGATGTTATTCAGAATATGATCCAGGTATCCTCCATTTATCCCCACAACGATAGCCGGCAATAGATCATGAGTTTTTAAATAATCCATAGCCTTTTGATAATCCGTACTCCCCTGATCTGGTAAATGCAGAAAAGAATGGTTTTCCAACAAAGCAGGCTGAATAGAGTCCAAATCCCCAGTAATTAAATCAGGAAAAATACCAAGATTACATAACTCATTAGCGGCACCATCAGCTGCAATGACCGGCAGCTTTTTATTATGAAAAAAGTGGGGATCTGGCAAATCACCATTAAGACATAAAATAGAACGATAGTTTTTAAAATTAATTACATCGAGCATCATAACGTCTTTTTAATAAAATCAGCAGAAGGCTCACTATCAAACCCACTACATTGGAACTCGTTACAAAAAATGAGTTTGTGCTGCTTCCATAAATGATCCAAGCCAGCGAACAAACAAGATAATTCACTAACATCATCATGGAAAGATCTTCAGTTGATTTGGTTTTTAAGGATTTAACGATTTGCGGTAAAAGTCCAATAAACGAAGTAATAAAAGCAACTATTCCAGAAAAAATAACAATTGACACATTTTCCTCCGCTCAGACTAATGAGATCAGGTTCAAAGGGTTGGGTGATCCTCTCAGCCAACTTATCAATTGGCACCCCTAATGCTGGACTTATATTTTATCACGAAATGAGCAGACCGCAATTTAATAGCAACAAAATACTCCTTTCTTTTTTTATCAGTTTATGATTAATTAATAATCCTTTAGTTCAAAGAAAGAATTAAGCTCCTCAAATAATTCTCAAATCGGTATTTGACAATAACTCATACAGCAGCTGGAGGCATCACTATGACAGTAGAACTTATTCGAAATGGAGAGACAGATACCAATGATTATGAGGAATATCTGGATTCTTTTGGATACGAAACATTAGAAAAATCCTTGAAAGAAGATGCCAAGTCTATATGCCAATTCTTTTGTAATGAAGAGCTGGTTTTACAAGGTTTAAAAAAATTGGTGACACAATTTTATCAGTTTAACCAACCTGAGAAAAAAACATTAAGACAATTTTTTGATGACTGGGGAAGTAAAAATCATTTTAACCACGAAGCTCAGCCTAATGATAAGATACCTTATGAAACCAGCCCCAATTTCCATTTCCCTAATCACACTCCAGTTTTATGCGGTGAATTAACTGCAGACTTATTCAATAACGTTCTTCTAAAACAGGGTTACTTATCTGCTGATCTTGGCGCAGGCCCCAAGCATGGGAAATGGGCGCATACCATTCAATTTTTTATTCTGGAAGAAGCCAGAAAAACCGGACAATTAAAGCTTCACAGCAATACAGTCTGCGAATTCATTAAAAAAATCTCTCAAATCCATGGCCCATACGAATCATTCAGTTTATGGAGCATTCTCTTTGATTCATTTGACGAAACCTTTACCTGCCCTAATATAATTACTCAAACTTTGACATCACCATGGGATAATTCGAAAGAGGCTCTATTTTTAGCTGATAAATTAAACCATTTCCAAAAAAAATTTGAAAAAGCCGCCTCTGCTGAAAATAATTACAATGCGTATGCCAATAAAAAATACATGAGCAGAATTGATAAAGCGAACTATGTCAAATACAAAGACAAATGCGCAATACTGTGGTTTGCGCCACAGGATAAAAAAACCATCCCCAAACCTTCCTGCCAAGAAGAATTGAAACAAAATCAATTAAGCTTTTTAAAATTAAGCTTATTATAAGAGGATATGACTTTATATCGATAAACTTAAATAAAACATCCCTGGCTTGGATAGCAACTCTTTATCAAAGCAGAAAAATTGTTTTAAATCGATATATTTTGTCATGGCAGATTTGAATCACTGGAAATATTTTCAGAAAAAACTATAGATGCTCACACAAAATCTCAATCTATTTTTATTATAAAAACGAATCTAATTCAATAAATCAGTTTATATAAACGCCTTCACTAGAAAACATTTTTCGCCTTGACCTTGGAGTTTTTCCTAAGTCCTATTATATTTAATAGTATAATATTTAATCTATTTTGGATTAAATAAACCAGGGAAAACGAGATTATGAGCAAATTCCTCGTGTTTATTGGATCAATATTATTTTTTTCTTCCGTTTTAGCAGGAGATATCCCAGAAGTAGACATACAAGATCAACAATCTGATCAGGAACTATGCGCCCAAAAATTTTATAATCAATGCATCAATAAGTGCGAAAAAACAAATTATGGTGATTGCACTCAAGCCTGTGAAGAAAATGCTAAAAATCAATGTCTTTACGCAGGTGAATAACAATGGCTTGCATTGAGGCAATTAAATTAAACCCTATAAATTTTGATAGTGAAAACATTAACTCATTAAAAGTAAACTATATTTCGTCATTTCATGTTATAAATAAAACATTGCATCTGGAATTTTAAAATGCTCCATAATAACAAAATTAACAAACTCGCTGTCTTTTGTGGATCCAACACAGGTTATTCTGAAGTCTATAAACAATCGGCTGAAAACCTGGCTGATGTTCTAAGTAGTAGTGGTATTACCCTGGTTTATGGTGGCTCAAAAAGCGGTTTGATGGGAATAATAGCGAATCGCATGTTAAAAAATGGCTCTAATGTCATCGGTGTTATACCAAAATCTCTTGTTGACACAGAAAAAGCGCACGATGGCTTAACGGAATTACATGTTGTTAATTCAATGTATGAAAGAAAAGTATTGATGTGTAAATTGTCTGATGGGTTTATTCTACTGCCAGGCGGGTCAGGTTCTCTGGATGAATTTTTTGAAATGTTTACCCTGGCACAATTGGGATACCATAAAAAACCTTGCTGCGTACTAAATGCGTCTGGTTACTACGATTACCTTTTGCAATTTTTAGACTATGCTGTTAATCAAGGTTTTTTACACTCAAAAGATCGAAACACGCTCATTGTCAATCAATATCCAGATACACTTATTGAGGATTTATTTGAGTTAATCAATAACCGCAAATAAAAGTTTAGGACAATTAATAAAATAACAAGGAGTTAACCAATGCCAAATAAACTGTTCATAGCTGCTTTCTTATGCAATATCCTTTGGAGCCCAAGCCATCTAGCCTATGCCTCATCAACAGATATCCCCATACTCGGGAAAACCATGACCCAGGCTAAACAACAACAAATGACTCCCAAGCAGGCATTGCAACGTTTAAAAGATGGCAATCAACGCTTCTTAAGCAATAAACCTTTGGCACGAGATTATCTACAACAAGCCAAGCAATCAGCATATGGTCAATATCCTTTTGCGGTCATCTTGAATTGTATGGACTCGCGCAGTGTTCCTGAATTCTTTTTTGATCAAGGATTGGCAGACCTATTTACTTTACGCGTTGCGGGTAATGTTCTCAACGATGACATTTTAGGAAGTATGGAATTTGCAACAAAAGTAGTGGGGGCGCGTTTGGTAGTTGTCCTTGCTCACACTTCCTGTGGTGCTGTTGCAGGGGCATGCAAAGATGTCAAATTAGGACACTTGACTGATGTTATCAATAAAATCCAGCCTGTGGTAAAACCAAGCATGGAAAGCACGGGCATTGATAATTGCTCGGATCCCAAATTGATTGATGACATGGCTAAAGCGAATGCTTTGCATGTTGTGAAAAATATTTTAGAACAAAGCCCAATTTTGAATGAATTGGTTAAGAATAAACAAATTGGGATTGTAGCGGGCCTTCATGATATTAAAACAGGGAAGGTGACTTTTTTTGAAGAAAAACGTTCTGTTCCTGAGTAAAGCAAGTTGGCAGTTGCCAACTTGCTTTAATATTTCCTTCCAAAAGCAAGCCGAATTTGGTTACAATCGTATAATTTTTTACGAATGATTCTTATATGCCTAAATCACATAATTCCATTATATTCCTTGGTTTGCTTTCTGCATTTTCTTTGCTTACCTTTGATCTTTATCAACCATCACTACCTTTCATAACGAATTATTTTAATATCACCCCAAGTATGGGGCAATTAACCTTAAGTATTTATTTGTTAGTCTATGGTATGACTCATCTCTTATGGGGGCCACTTATAGACCATTTTGGACGCCGACGCCTACTCCCTGGAAATCTTTTATTAGCCCTAATTGGGAGTTTAATGTGTGCTTTTGCGCTAAATATCACTATGCTGATTTGTGGTCGTGCCCTACAAGGATTCGCCTTGTGCTGTGCAAATCTCATTGCTTATTCCGCTGCACGTGATTTTGAAGACACGATTGTTCGAGCCAAAGTGCTGTCTTATATTTCCATGACTGTTTCAGTTTCACCGATTGTTGCACCTGTAATTGGTGCTCTTATCTTTCATCATTTTGGCTGGCAAGCTAATTTTATAGTAATGGCAGTTGTAGCCTTTATTCTATTGATACAAACCAAACTCTCCTTATTAGAATCCCCTTTCTGGACACCTCCCCAAGAGCAGTTCTCGGTAAAAAAAATACTCAATGAGTATAAAGCCATACTCAATATACCCTCTCTATGGTGCGCATCATTTATTTTAATGTTTGGTATTTCTGCTGTCATGCTCACAGTAATCAATTCCTCTTACCTCATTATCGAGGTACTCAATTACTCTCCCCTTGCCTATGGACTTATTTTTATTCTGAATGGTTTAAATATTATTTTTGGAAACTATCTGGGTATTTGGCTTCGTGACCGATTACCCATTATAACCACCATCTATTTGGGGAACTGGTTCATTATCCTTGGTGGTACCGCGATGTTGATTACTTCCAAATTGTTTGGATTTAGCCTGTTCGCATTGTCTTTTTCGTTAATTGCCAACTTGGGAATTAGTGTCAGTGCTGCTCCAACGATATCCATCGCTCTGACGGACTTTAAGCAAAATGCAGGCATAGTTATGGCTTTTATGAACACCATACGTTTAATTGGCCCTTCTCTTTTAACTATTCTAACCGGCTATTTGTTGATAACGAATCTTGACGCTCTTCCACTGGGATTAATAGGTTCAGGAATTGGAGCCCTCTTTTTCTCATGGCATTTTAGCCGATTGACCACTGAATCGAGAAACTCGGATATGGATAGCAAAGAGGCAGTGACCTAACAGTCTGTTAACGCTCGCATATTGGATATAAAAATTTTTACATAACTCTCTTGAAACACAGCGCTGCACATTGGTTCTGTGAAGGTAAAACACAGCATGAGTTGATCATTAAGAGTAAGAACATTGAGTAAAACAGGTATGTCTGCATTTTGTCGGGATGTACAAAAATAGCTTTCTTCCCATTTCAAATGACCATATTGAGTATTAAAGGGTAACAAACCAATATTGGTTACGGTCACCCCCATTGAAAAGCGATCCCTATGACCCTCCCATGATGACAAGGCATCCATAATATCCCGCCTGCTGTGATGAACTGGAAATATAGCATCACCAGGCAATCGCTCTTGCTTTAACTGATAGTCATAATCTCTGGCAAGCTCTACAATACCTGATTCTATACTGACTTGTTTATGATACGTAGTCACCACAGACACATAACAACCAAAATAGTCTTCTGGAATAACAGGTTCACACCACTTTCTCAAATTAACCGGAGTGTGCAATGTTGTATCTAAAGGTTGATCAAGCACTTTTGTTAATGTCATTAAGGACAACGCATTAATTAGCGCATTCAGAGAAAAGCTGTGGTTTTTACTGAACGCTTGAAGTGCTCTGGTTTGTTTCAGTGTAACAGAGTGATAATGATTTTTTGTTATTCGTTTGCCAGGAGGGACATAATTATGGTAATAAATCGGAGTAGGTAAAAATGCAGGAGGCAGAGAAGATTTTTGCCCTTTTTTGTGTTGCACCAGCTCCTCAACAGGGGGGTAGAGAGGGAAGGATGGCTTTGAATCACTTTTCTGGTAAATTCTAAAGAGAGTATCGAAAAAATAGGCTACCGAGATGCCATCCCCAATATTATGCCCTGCGATTAACAGGATTTCATGAGAATTACCGTGTTGGTTATAAATAAGAACTGTTCGCCATTGATAATCTTGATTGCGAGGAGGTCGATTTAATTCCAATTCAATCACCTCTTTCCATACAGAGTTTGAAGTCCTTTTTATGATTTGAAATGGTAAATAAACAGCATCACCTTCCTCTACATTAAATTGACACTGTTTATTGCTTTTCATCACTTTAGCTCTAAGCAATGGCTGCTGGATTTGTAATAACCTGAGCGCGTTGGTTAAACGCTCCAAATCCAAATCAGAAACAGTGATTTTTGCAACAGCAGCAATTAAACCATTTCCATGATCTTTATCGTTTCCCCATTGACATAACTCTTCCCAATAACCCAGTTTTCTCGAGCCTGGTTTCATAGACTTTCTCCCAAAGCCCTAGCCACGATGCTAGAAAGTTTTTTTACAGAAAGTAATTTCCATATTATAGGACATACACCTACTTAATTTTTTTGATGAATATCACCTCGAATTAATACTCTAAATTGTAAATAATTGCCTTTTTTAAGTTCTATTTATGAAATATAGCTAAAAAAATTCGTAATTTTATCAAGATATTATCATGTTTTTATTCCTGATTATATTTAGTGATCCTATCTCTTAATGTTCATTTAATACTCTTAATGTAAAATATTCGTCATGACAAAAATTTTACTACAGTAATTTATGACTAAAATATACTTATTAACTGCGCCTTTTGATGAAGAGGCAAAAACTGGTGATGGGCAATACGCAGCCTCTTTGGAATTGGGTTTTGCTGAAAATTACGAAGATATACCTTGTCAATGGTTAAAAAAAGACAAAGGTGATTACTCTATCCCATTTCCAACAGGAACTACTTCCATTCCAGAAGATACTATACCAAGCGCGATAGTATTACAGCCAGTTGCTAACGAAAATACAGTAATAAGCGGTTATAAATTAAAAGATGCCGTTTCATCTCCAGAAAAAGCACAGGAAGTAAATAACAAAACGGTTAGTCCCAGAACACCAAAAATTATTGTAAAGCACGATAACAGCCTGCAATCACTTACAATAATGGATATTTACTCTCAAAAACCTATCCAATTTGATGAGTCAAAAGTTGATGAAATCATTAGCTCTTTGGATACGAAAAAAGTCAAATTAGAAAAAGCTATAGAAGATAATAACGCTGATCTGAGTAAAATTAAGAAACAAAAATCCAAATTAGCGTATTTGACTAGATCATATAAGGAAAACAAAGAGAATATTCAAGATTATTGCACCTTAAATGAATATATTGAGGCTCATTTATTTAATCCTAGTTTTTTAAGCAGACATGAAAAAGCGCTCAATAATTTTAAGGCACTTAAAAGCCAATTTACAGGCCCTGCAAATTTAAAAGAGCTGGAAAAATTAACAGATAAACTGACTGGAATTAAAGAGTACAGCTATGACTTCCACAGTAGCAGTTTACCTTATGATTTAGAGCATGATAAAAGTTTCAGAAGTTTTTATGATTTTGCTGGATTAAAAGAATCTGTTGAAAACATTATCAAGAAGTTAGAGGTACTCAACAGCATCTGTCTGGCTGTAGCGGACAAGTATCCCCATTGCTTTAAAGCGCTAAATGAAACAAAAGACCATCATGATAAATTAAAATTTATCAATATTATTTTCAACGATGGATTTAGCACCACTTATGACCAACAAACCTTTATCAAGGCATTATCAATTCAGAATGTTGAAAAGGCAATTGACGCTTATACAAATGTTAAAAACCAACTGAAAAACACCCAGGATATTATCGCCAATAAAGAGGGATGCAGAAACAAATTAATTTCAGAATTACAAACTTTGATTGCAAAGCACCAAGAGCCTTACCTGTCTGCAAATGAAAAGCTTGGCGGTTTTTATAGTAAAAGAAAGCTCTCTGCAAGTGAAGGGTTTCATTTAGCCTATCAGGCAAACCGACGTGATCCGATAAAACCCGAAGTGATTGCAAACATTATTGCCAAAATGAAACCTATTGATGAGAATACTCATCTTGATATTCATATTCGTCCACCAGATTGTGGAGTATTTATTACTCCCGAAGACATCAAAAAATTTCAAGAGGCGGGTATTAAAGTCAATATCACAATTCATGAATACAAACAAAACTATACTCGACGTTATTTACAACAATATACTCATGATTTAATGCGCCAGGCAAACAGCGTGCAATTCTTTAATGCCGCAGATAGAGAAAATGCGGTCATTGCTGCTACCTATGGTGATTGTGATAAGCGCAATACCACTGAACCGACTGGTGTTGCAAAAAAAATAAGAGAAGTTGGGGAAGATTTTGACTTAGATAAATATCCGGTTGATAAATATGATTTAAAAGGAAAATCTGGATTAACCGTAGCATCACAAAAATTAAGTACTGAACCGGATCATCCTTTGGATGTGGTAGCTAAAGCCCCCAATATCTTATCCTTTGGTACAATTCGTCCTGGCAAAGGATTTGAAGAAGCGTTAAAGCTGGCTCAACTGATCAAAGATGACTCAATTTCTATTCGTGAAAAAATAAAACGAGTACCTGTTGTAAAACTGGCAGGTGACCCACAAGACAAAGGTTTAATGAAGCAAATAGTTGTTGAAAGATTTGGTAAAACAGCGGTCAAAACTTATCAAAAAACTCATCCCTATGATAATCGATTCAATAATAGCCAGCGCAGAGATTATTGGAAAAATTTAGTTAAGGAATTAAATGCAAAGGTTAAGGAAGAAGTGGCTGTTCTTAACAATCCTTACATTGAAATATATCCCTGGTGTGAGCCGCATGAATTGCTGGATTTAAAGCAAAACTGTAAATATGTTTGTCGAATGGACGACATGGGCATGAGAAACAATGGCTCGGCAATTATCAGCGTATTAGACGTTGGTATTGTTTATACTAAATTTGGCTCTGTTACAGACGATATTTTTATTAAGGGCGGCAAATATGGCAATGCCGTTGATATTGGAGAATATCGTTATGGTAAATACAGTCTGTTAAAGAAGGAAAAGGAATTTAAAGAAGAGCATGCGGAAGAACCTCTACCTAAGTGGCTAATCAAAAATCCAGACTCTGCTTATAAGCGACAATCAGAATCCAGAGATCCAAAGGATATTTTAGACTCCATTGTTGCAAGAGAAAAAAATCAATTAACATGTGATAATATAGAAAACTCCGATAATTATCGAACAGTGGTAGAAGCGCAAAAGTTGTTAAAAGAACGCTTTACACTCAAAAATGCTGTAGATCATTTATTAGAGAATATAGGACTCGGTCATTTAATTGCTAAAGAAGAGGTTGATGAGTTATTTGAGACAATTGATCCATTACAGGCTCAAATAGATAATTTAGATGGACTTACTGATATCAAGACCCCGCGCCTAAGTTTGTCACGCTCTTGCCCTGAGTTAGGCTTTTTTGGCTCACGTCGTGGTGACTTGGAGACTAAACAAGAAAATAATAAACTTAAAGAATCAATACTGGTAATTTGATATGCCAAAAGGAAAACCAATGCCTAATACTCTGAAAGAATTGGAAAAATTAATCTGCGATGAAGGCATCACAGATAATGTGATTGCGACTCTATCCAGGCTAAAACCGTTTGATTTAGCCATGCTCAAAGCCACTAGTGACGTCAAAGTTAAAACGCTACTAGATAGCGATCCATTAAAGCCATTCTGGGTCAATAAATTTAATAAATTACGATTAGAGAAAGATCATACTTTTCAATTTAGAAACCCGGATGCGCGATCAAGAGCCGATTTCTATTGTGGCTATGTTTTATATTTAGCGGCATTAAAGGAAAAACAAAAAGAAGACACCAGGAATTATTATGATTATCTTAAACTGTCCTTCTCGACATTTAATTGCTTTTATGCTGCACAGGAAATTTTGACGTTCTTAATTAGCAGTTGTAAAAATGATTCCAAAAGAGAAAATATCGACCTTTTATACAATTGCGTAACTAGCCAAAGTACTCCAATACAAGAACACAAAACACCAGGGTGTTTGTTACTTGCTAATGCGTATTTTTATCTTGCCGGCTTTTATCAACGCCTGAATCTTAAGGCAGAAAGCATTGAATGTTATAGAGAATGCTGGGAACAACTTCATTTGGCGCAATTATTAGAGACAGATTCTGAACGAGAAATTTACAATGCCTACTTTAATAAGGGATTAGCGACCAGTAATGCATTTGGTTTGCATTCCATATCAGAAATTAAAGCTCGATGCCTTGATTTAGCCTCAGAAGCATTACCCTATCCGGTGCGAAATGCCAAGGAAGCAAGTGCGGTAAAGACCTTTGAAAATAGATTTAAAGACAGCATGATGATAGCTGATAAGGGCGATGAGGACAACATAATTCGACCAACTATCTTATAACAGAGTCCGAGAAAAATCAGCTGATATTCTCTTTATGGCATTGTGATATAACGCTAAAACTGACCAATATTATCTTTCAGACTTCTGTATTTTGGATAGAACAATTCATATTAAATTAAAGCTCAATAATATGAGTTTTTACTTATGGAAAAGCAATATTAGTATTAAAAAACAGAGATTATGGTATCCTTGGTATTTGTTTTAATTGGGAGCAATATACATTAACTTATGTCCAGGAAATCGTAGAAATCATAACTCTAATTGGTAGTATCATTCAGGGTTCATCATTGAAATACTCATGATTTACAAGCATTTCTAATCCTATACTTACTGTTCAATGTTCAGGACTAATAAGATTAATACCCAAACAATACCAAAATTTTTTACTCAGATAATTAAGGAATCATGCAAAGGTTAAAAAATATATTTACTGCAATTTACCAATACTTATTAAAAGAAACTGAAGACGCAAGCCATCAAATCACTTTATTTGGCATCGTCATGATGATTAATTACCCTCTTTTCGGAGTTTTCTGGAAACTGGAACATTTTCAACTGACAGAAGAGTTTATTTTACGTATCACCGCGGCTCTCCTCTGCGCCTGTTTGGCATTTAATCAATTTTGGCCAAGACCATTATTAAAATTTCTACCTGTTTTTTGGTATATAGTTCTGCTCTTTTGTTTGCCTTATTTTTTTGCTTATTTGACCCTCATAAATAATGGTTCGACCCTTTGGTTAATGAATTGCGTATCAGCTATCTTTTTTCTTTTATTAGTTTCCAGTGTATTGGGAGCTCTTATATTACTTGTATCAGGTGTTGGGCTTGCTTTTTTTCATTTTTATATTTTATCAAATAATCTGTTTGTCTATATCCCGGGAACTATATCTCTTTTTAGTTTAATTGTTACGTTTATTGCAGCAATCATCATTGGCGCCTTGTTTGCACGAGATAGAGAAATTACCTATGCCGGACGTTTATCAGGTATGCGTATGCTGGCTGGAAGTATCGCTCATGATTTAAGAACGCCACTTGCCAGTATTTATTTACAGGCTGAATTACAGGAATTGATTGTCGAAAGATTAAATAATCCAGAAGTTCAAAAGGACCTGAAGGAAAATTTAAGCAAAATTACTCGTGGCATAGAAATGAGTAATCAATTAATTCGCATGCAACTAAATAATATTCAACGAGACAAATTAGATACCAGTACATTTTCGATTTACTCCATCAAAAAATTGCTCAAAGCGTCTTTAGAAGAATACCCTTTCAAAGAAAACCAAAAATCTTTGATTCATTTAAATGATAAAAATGATTTTTCCATATGGATTGATGAAGTGGGTTTTAAAAATATGATGTGGAATTTGCTAAAAAATAGTCTGGAATATATTGAGGAAACCAATAAAGGGGAAATCTCTATCTGGCTAGAACAAGGATGGGAGAAAGAGAATTTTAATTACCTTCATATAAAGGATACCGCTAAAGGCTTAAATCATAAAGAATATGAAAAAATTTTTGATTTCTTCTATTCTGGCAGAAAAGAAGGGACTGGTTTAGGCTTAGCCTATTGTAAACTTCTGATGCAAGCAGCAGGTGGTGATATTTCCTGTAAAGGGAAAAAAAATGAATTCGCTCATTTCACTTTAAAATTTCCCAAAATTGATTAACTCCTATTTAACATAAGAAATTCTGGCATTTCTTATGTTAAAGAATATTAATTAAATAATACGTTGGAAAACTGTTCCCACATCCTCAACTGATGAGTTTGAATAAAATGAAATGACTCTATCAACCGCTGAGGAGATTCTTCCCATATGGGCACAATCAATTGTAGCGTGGTATCAAAATGATCGACGTGGGTATGAACATTAAAGAAGGTCATGCCATGTTGAGATATTTGCATCGATTTGGCAAGTTCAACAAGAGAAGGATAATCAAGATTATCCAAACGCTCATAAGCTGCAAAAGCACACAAATGATCTTTAGGATCATGTTGCGCCAACCAGGATAAATGAGCTTTATTAAATTCTTTGGCAAAAGGCATATAGTTGGTTTCATTCACTATTTCATCATGAATATCAGCACCGCATTCTTTTGCAAAGCGCTCATAAAGCTTTTCATGAGAAAAACGATTGCCAATTCCAATTTCTTCATAAATATTTTGAATAATAATTTGCTTTGAAGCTTCGTTATCAGCAAAGTTGGCAACATACCACAAAAAATTTATAAAATGTCCTCTCAAATGATAAAAGATTGAGGCAAACATTTTTCTAAGGTTATCATCCCAGGAAATAGTTCGCTTAACGTCAAATAAAGGAACCGACCTCAATGAATTCTTATAATCCAAATCGGATTGAACAAGAAAATGGCTGAGTGATTTTGGTAAATTTATGCTTGTCTCTTCAGGCATGATTCACACTTCATATGAAATAGGTTAAGTCCAGCAAGGTAATTAATCATTATACCATTTGAACATTATTTAATCAATAAAATATTCTTGATCGCTTTAAAAAAACTGATTACTTTATAAAAACAAAAGTATCGTTATTTGTCTTGTTTTTGTCAATTCAAAGCGTAATCATATCTGATATTCAGTTTAAACTTCCACCATAATTTCTTGGATAAATAATAAAATCTTGATTTAATTAAATAGTAAGAAATTGCATCAAAAGCCAATTGCTAACGAAAACAGGAAATTTCTCATTATAGCTATGAGTGTATTTTTTTTCAAAATTGAAATGATGCTTTCATAAAGACGACTGAGACGGAATAATGTTTCTATCAAAATCAAAACCTTTTTCAAGCGATTGGTTTTCTTTTTTATGTTCTCGCCAAAAACGCTGGATTTTTATAATTGCCTCTTCTTTTGCAACAAGCTCAAATCTCACATCTGAGGGATTTTGATAGGGATATATTCGTTTGATTGTTTCATAGTAAGAAAAAGCTAATCTTCGTTGCATTTGACAACCAGGCCGCGCAAGGTCAAGGAGCTTTGCAACAGATTGATAACATTTATCAGATCCAGCAGCACTCAAAATCATTTTCTCGGTTTCATCCAACTGTTGAAAAAATTGCTTATCCAGTTGCTGGGTCCCCTCTATCAAGGTCACTGTAGCATATAATAATTTCTCTAGCTCCCTTAAAGGGCTTGCCTGGTTATAATCACCTAAATCCTGATTGATGCCATCAAGACTCAAGCCCAGTCCCGGAACTAAATCACCGTTTATTTCATAATCTGATTCACCTGAATACATATTGGATTGTTGAGACTGAATACTCAGACTATCCATATTTGAATAATCCGGAGTCATCCAAAACAACGTTTGTTGAATATGTTTTCTCACATTCGCTCTTTGCTTTATAAAAGCAAGCGCTCTGGATTTGGGCATACCAGTTATCAAATTAACTGCTTCAGCACAAGTGGAAAACATCAATTCCCCCAAATGCTCCCAAACCTTTGCTTTACTTTTAGTATCCATTTTGCGGGTCACTTTATCGCCATAGCTGCCAATTGCCAATTGAATAACTAATAGATACTCAGCGATGATATTCAGATACAAATAATTACCAAATACTTTGCGCCGGCTGTTGAACAAGGATCGAACCGAGCCACTCGATTTATCGAGAAATAGAAAAGATGGATGGTAAGCACCCGTTAGCAATTCCTCATGATAATGTTTTGTCCAATCAGAAACTGTCAAAAAGCTGGTCAATGGAAGGCTGTCACCCAAATCAGCAATACCGCTGACTCGTAAGTTAACAAACTCAACTGCCTTCTGCCATTTATCAAGGCGACCCATTTGTGATTGCAAGGCACTTAAAAGCTCAACCAAGGCCTGATATCGGCCCCTGTCTTTCCTTTTACCCTTATCAATATGAGTATGAAACATATCAGCCAGATAAGGAAATACTATACCCTCTCTTAGGAGCACGAAAAGATCATGTACATTTTTCTGCACTGAAGAAGTGAATTGCCTAAGACTTTGCTGCTTATCATGCAGATAAGTAAAATAAGAAGGTGTTGCTTTATAAACATAAATTTCAAGGTTTTTTGCATCACTTATCAAATTCTCGAATTTCTCAAAACCAGGTGATTTCCGGCATTTTTCGAGAATCTCCGCTCGATTAATTGAATACTGGCTGAGAGGGATAGGTAATTGGCTTTGCAAATTCAAACGGCGTTGATGTTTTAACAAATAATCTGCCATTTGAAACTCACTACTTAAAGCAGATTGCGGCTCCCCCTTTTTTTGCACCTTTACGGCAATAATTTCATTGCCTTTATCCGTGCTAAAAAGTAATGTTCTTCCCTGTATGCGCAGTAATTTCCCGTCATTGATATTGAAACGAAACCTATTCTTGACGGAGCCTTTGCCTTTTTGGAAAAAATGTTGAGAGCCAAAATTGACCTCTTTGGGACGTGTTCTTAGCAAGAGATTATCAGTAATGTTCGCATGATAATAATGCGTTGACCTGCTCTCACGGTACATAGGATTCAAAATAGAATCTGATTCATAGGATTGGGTAAGCCAAGCCAGGTAAACCTGATTAGGAAAGAAAAAAGCAGTGGAATCTCTATACTGCTGCATAAATGCACGTTGATTATGTGTCAATGGTTTCTTATTGTTATCCAGTATAAAAGCTCTTATAAAATTGAAATGAAGTTGGTGATTTTTTATCCAGGAAACAATGGGATACTCACTGGTTTTAGTGCATTCAACAGCCATACTCCATATTTTAGATTCATTTTTTTCAAGATAATCAGCCACTTTTTGAGATAAATTAAGATACAGATCTTTACGACCTTTATTTCTCTCACTGGCAGCTATGGTTTTTAGAAAAAGATAATGCGATATAAGATACTGCGCAAGGATGCTCTGCAGTTTTTCATCTAAAACATATTGTTTTAACAATGCAATATAAAGCTCAATCAACTCAAGTCTGGTATCTTCAAAAGGAATTTCCTCCAAGGGAACTGATTGATTATGTCGCTTGCTAACCACTGGCAGTAAGCCTAGATCCTGTGTTTCACTTTCCCCAATTTTTACAAAATATTCTTGTTTCAAAGGAACAGTAGTTAGAGTAGGTGGCGTTGAGGTGCTTAACTGACTAGTATCTGGCTTTTGGTAACCAAATATTCCATCTAATAATTTATCCAGATAACTAAACATAGTTACAACACCTCATTGTATTTTAATTCCCTAAGTGAATCCGTTTCTCTACCTACTTTAAATAAAACAGGCTAAGGTTTACTAGTCTTCTCCATTGTTGGCTGAGTCGTTTGTAGCTCTGGCTTTTTCCAAATCATAAATGGCTTCAGATATTTTTCGACAAAAGAGTCGGTCTTTTCTGTTTTTAATGTCGTTATTGCCTGTGGAGGAGCAATTAGCTTATCTTCCTTTTCTATCTCCTTGTCATCAACTTCCTTAAGATCGATTACTTCATCATCGATTTCCTTCAAATCTTTCATATACCAAGAGGGGGTGGGCACGCTGGTTAACGCGGAATAACAACCGTCCACTGAAAAACCGGCTTGCGCTGTTTTTTTAGCATCGGCCTCTTGCCCAGGAACATTGATATCACCAACGACAGTGAGCGCGCGTTGAACCCGACTTGGATCAACTCCCAAATGAAGCCATTCAGATGAATCAATATAGGGGACTGCTTCACCTGTAGCCGCAAACAAGCCTCGTGCGTAATGCATAATATCCAAGCCGTCTTGTTTGCCAAACAAATGAATCAGTGTAGGTACAATGCCAGAAACACCTTTTGAGTGCCCCAAAAAAACCTCAACCGGGCTCTTGCAGCGCATCAAATCGATCATGTGCGATAAGTGAATTAAATAACCTTCAGGAGTGCCATCAAAACTATCTCCTTCTCTGTCTTCTATACATCGTGAGTACAATTCGATTTCTTCTTCTGAAAAAAGATGGGTCAAATGCTTGCGAGCATATTCTTCGAACTGTTTAGCCCCATACAGATGATAACGATGATAAGCATCACCGTAAGAAGCTTCACTTTCGCGCCCGGCTACAAAAAATAATTGAGCAATGTTTATCTTTTTAAGATCCAGTTCACTGAGATCGGCGATTGTTCGCCCGTCTTGACATACGTGTGGAGAAAGTTGTTTTTTTGAGGAGCAATGCATCAATTGGCTGTACATCAATGTGCGCATAGTATGGGCTAAGCCATGAATGGGGCGATGAAGCTGCTTGCCATCAATTGTAATATACCTTTGCAAGTTATGACCATCCCCTTTTGCAAAGGTCGCTGTTGGATTCTTGTAATTATACTCCCATTCAGAACCCACCTCAGTGTAAGGCTGAGATAAGCGTGTTTTATATACATATTCCGCCGCTTCCAACACATCAGAATCTAGAACTATAGGCACAATGGTCTCCTTCCATAAACAAAATGAGGGTTTATTATATAACAAGTGCAATTATTTATCAATTTATTGCAATAGGTATAAACCAAAAAATTGCAATGATTTAATCCAAAGTCTCATATTCGATTGTTTTAGATAACTCAAATTGTGAGCTCAATTCTTGTATATGAGGAACAATGATTAGTTTTTTATACTGAAAGAAAAAACACAAATCTTATCATCTTTTTAACAATCAGACTTATTTTTAAATACTTATAATGATTTTATAATATACTTATAGTTAGAGCACTAGCATAAGGTGATGAACATGGTTGACAAAATAAAATTCAAAGAGCCGGAGCGATGCGAATATTTACATATCGATAAGGATAATAAAGTCCATATTCTTTTACCTATTGTAGGTGGGGATGAAATAGGATTGGATAATACCTGTGAAACAACAGGTGAGTTATTAGCCTTTTTCTATGGAAAAACGCATGGTGGGACAAAGTATTCTGCTGAACATCACCTAAATGAATATAAAAAGAATCTGGAAGATGATATAAAGGCAATCGGTGTTCAAAGAAAGATTTCACCAAATGCCTATGAAGATCTATTAAAAGAGAAAAAAGAGCGCCTGGAACAAATCGAAAAATATATTGATTTAATCAAAGTACTCAAAGAGAAATTTGATGAGCAAAGAGAAATAGACAAACTACGCACAGAAGGAATTCCGCAATTACCTTCTGGAGTAAAGGAAGTCATTCAATCTTCTGAAAATGCCTTTGCTTTAAGGCTTTCCCCGGATAGACCAGACTCATTTACCCACTTTGATAATCCTCTGTTTAGTCTCAAAAGAAACAGATCTCAATATGAAGCTGGGGATACCAACGGGCAACTGATGGATTAGGGGCTCGTTTGCGTTCTGAGCTTCTACCACCAGATAAAGACACTCCTATTGTTTTTAATAAAAAATCACTGAAGGACAAAATCGTAGATTCTGTTTTAGCGCAACTTGACAAAGATTTTAATACAAAAGATGGCGATCGTGATCAAAAATTTGAGGATATAAAAAAACTCGTTCTAGAAGAGTACAAGAAAATTGATTCCGAACTTCAAGTGGATGAGGATACCTATCACCAACCACTTAACTTGGATTATTTGGAAAACATAGCATGTACGTTAGATGACAACTCCACCGCGAAAGATTGGGTTTATGGAGTTATTGGTGCTACAACAGAAGCTGATTATTGGCCAAAAAAGGAAAGTGAAAGTGGTACTGAAAAAGTTAGTGTATTCTATGAGAAGCAAAAGGAAATAAAATTTGAATCTGATACAAATACAATGTCAATTAAAGTCCAATATCTATTGGCTGAGATTAATTTTTATTGTAAAACCAACAAGTTATCGGACGCTAACTTCGGTGAATTTTTTGATAAAGAGCCCCATGCTACTGAAGTTGCTAAAAGAGTGAAAGAAGGACTTGTTCAAGGAGCAGAGATTGAGCCTATTATTTACAATTACATTAACAGCCACTATGCCGAACTGGGATTAACATCTCAGTTAAGCAGCAAGCAACAAGAGGAAATTACTGAAAAATTTACTCAACGTTATCACATTATTGAGAACTCTCCTCACTTTGATGAATTTTTTGTCGCTGATCCTGATAAAAAAGGGAATATATTCTCCCATCAAGGCAGAATAAGTTGCCATTTCCTGGATTTCTTCGCTCGACAAACCAAAGGCAAACATCCCCTTGGTGATCTTGCAGATCATCAGGAAGCACTCCGGGCAGGAACTTCCAATCGGTTACATCACAAGAATGAGGTAGTCGCTCAAGGGTACGAAAAATTTGATCAATTCAAGAAAGAAGTCGTCAAACTGCTGGCAGAGAGTAAACCAAAAGAATTATTGGATTATTTGGTTGCTACCTCCCCCACAGGTGTTCCTAATTATTCCATGCTCTCAAAGGAAACTCAAAATTATATTGCTTACAACCGTAACTGGCCAGCCATTCAAAAAGAGCTCGAAAAAACTACTGACATACCAGAGAACCAAAAACAAGATCTTGTAAGATTGCTTTCTCGTAATAATCTGCAACACGAGAACCTCAGTGCAATTACCTGGTCAAAATATTCTTCCAAGCCATTATTGGATGTGGAGTTAAATAAAATCGCCGAAGGTTTAGATCTAACTGCTAAAATTTACAATGAAAAAAGAAAAAGTGAATGGTTTAAAGGTTCAAGAAATGCGGCTCGTAAGACCGAATGTGAAGAATTGCAAAGAGTATCTCAAGAAATCAATGCTCTTCTACAAAGTGAATCGTTAACAAAAAGCCAAGTTCTTGAAAAAGTTTTAAACTCCATAGAAGCATTAGATAAAATTGATAGAGACATTTCTGCTGAATATAATTTATTTAAGAGTACTCTGCAAAAAGAAGTACAATCATTTCGAGATCAATTGAAAGATATCTGTCAATTAGATAACTATGCCTTTAAATCAACAAAACTTGATGAAATTATCTCTCTGGAAATGGAAGAACAATTTCAAATGATTAAAAATCCTGCTGTCCAACAAATTGTCCGAGACTTGCCTTCTCATTGTCATAATAATGAAGTGATTGAATTCTTTATGACATTGAATCCTGAAGAAGCAGCTAAAGTAGCCAGTTATTTAAGCCTGGAATATCGTGAGATTAATAAATCCACAGATAAGGATAAGCTCCTGAACGAGGATATCCCCAATTTGTTTAAAGAAGTCAACATGCAGCTATTATCCAAATTAAAAGAAGATAGTGTTCTGGGAGAAGGGGTCTATGAAAAACTTGCTCAACTAGCTGACAAAATACCCCCCGAACATTTTACAAGGAATAATATCAGGAAATGGTCTGCCAATCCTGAAAAGCTTGAGGAGTCCAATCTCGGCGAATTATTAAAATCATCTGATGGCTCACTTTCTGAAATGGCAAGAAAATATAGAGAAACCATCAAAGATATGACAGGAAGAAGCGAGGAGCCACCCAGAGAAACCGTTAAGAGTAATATAACTTGATGCTATGTAATCAAGCGATAGGGAATATAAAAATACCGCTGTATAGGAAGGATATGTGTAATCAAACAAAAAGTTTAATTACAATTCTTTTATGTTGTTTTAAAAACAAAATGTCTTTATAATGAACTTATAAACAAGACACTAGAAAATGGTGATAAACATGGTTGACGTAATCAAATTCAAAGAACCGGAACGTTGTGATTATCTATATGTTGATGAAAACAACAAAGTTCATATCCTTTTACCGATTGTAGGAGGAGATGAAATAGGTTTGGATAATACCTGTCAAACAGCAGTTGAGTTGATCACATTTTTCTATGGTAGTGCGCACGGTGGTGAGACTAAATATTCTGCTGAACACCAACTCAGTGAATACAAAAGGCAATTGGAAGAAGACATCAAAGCCATCAATAGTCAAAAGAAAATTTCACCTCACGCTTATGACGATTTATTAAAAGAGAAAAAGGAACGCTTACAACAAATTGAAAAATACATTGAATTAATTCAAGTACTAAAAAAACAATATGATGAACAAAATGATATCAAGCAACTTCGTACAGGAGGGATTCCACAATTACCCTCTGGGGTAAAGGAAATCATTAAATCCTCTGAAAATGCTTTCGCTGTGAGACTTTCTCCATATGACAACGATAAATTCACTCGCTTTGATGCCCCTTTATTCAATGTGAAAAGAAACATCTCCAAATATGACACGCCCTCAAGACAAGCTCCTATTCCAATATACGAGGGATTAGGTTATCGCCTGCGTTCAACACTGTTCCCGGAAGATAAAACACCAACTCCAATTAATAAAAAATCACTTAGGGATAAAGTTAAAAGCACTGTTCTTAGCCATTATAAAGATGAAGATAGAATTGATGGAGAAAAAAAAGATGAAAAATTAAACGAACTAATTACTAATCTTCAAAACGAACTTGTAAAAGAGTTAGTAAAAAGTGATCCTCAATATTCAAAACTATCTTTATCTAAAGATCCAAGAGGAAAAGAAATAAATTACGATTATTTAGTAAAAAGTTTGATGCTTGTAGATAACGACTCTGAAATTGGTGATTGGATTGATACTATTCTCGACGCTACAGTAGATTCCACTGTCTGGGTAGCTCAAGCATCCAGCCCTTTCTATGATGGTGCAAAAGAAATATCATCAGACCGCGATGCGGACAAGATATCCATCAGAGTTCAGTACCTATTGGCCGAAGCCAATATTTATTGTAAAACAAACAAATTATCGGATGCTAACTTTGGAGAATTTTTCGACAAAGAGCCTCATGCTACTGAAATTGCGAAAAGAGTAAAGGAAGGATTTACGCAAGGTGCAGATATAGAACCAATTATATACGACTATATTAACAGCAACCATGCCGAGCTGGGATTAAAATCTCCGTTAACCGGCAAACAACAACAAGAAATCACTGATAAATTTACAAAACATTATAATACGATTAAGGAATCTCCACATTTTGATGAGTTTTTTGTCGCTGATCCGGATAAAAAAGGCAATATCTTTTCTCATCAAGGCAGAATCAGTTGTCATTTTCTGGATTTCTTTACTCGACAAACCAAAGGCAAACACCCCCTTGGTGATCTTGCTGGTCATCAAGAAGCACTCCAGGAAGAAACATCCAATCGCTTACATCACAAGAATGAGGTGGTGGCTCAGGGATATGAGAAGCTTGATCAATTCAAGAAAGAAATTGTAAAACTGCTGGCTGAGAATAAACCAAAGGAATTATTGGATTATTTGGTTGCTACCTCACCCACAGGTGTTCCAAATTATTCCATGCTTTCAAAAGAAACTCAAAATTACATTGCTTACAATCGTAACTGGCCAGCCATTCAAAAAGAGTTGGAAAAGAGCACTAGTATACCAAAGAATCAAAAACAAGATCTTTTAAGATTGCTTTCTCGTGATAATTTACAACACGATAATCTAAGCGCGATTACCTGGTCAAAATATTCTTCCAAACCATTATTGGATGTGGAATTAAACAAAATCGCCGAAGGATTGGAACTCACTGCTAAAATTTACAATGAAAAAAGAGGGCGCGAATGGTGGTTTAAAGGTTCAAGAAATGATGCCCGTGAGACCCAATGTGAAGAATTGCAAAGAGTATCTAAAGAAATCAATACACTTCTGCAAAGTAAATCGTTAACGAAAAGCCAGGTCCTTGAAAAAGTTTTAAACTCTATAGAAACACTGGATAAAATTGACAGAGACATTTCTGCCGAATCCAATTGGTTTCAAAGTACTCTGCAAAAGGAAGTCCAATTATTTCGGGATCAATTGAAAGATATCTGTCAATTGGATAAGTATGCCTTTAAATCAACAAAACTTGATGAAATTATCTCTCTGGAAATGGAAGAACAATTTCAAAAGATACAAGATCCTACGGTTCAGCAAATTGTCAGGGACTTGCCTTCTCATTGCCATAATGATGAAGCAATTGAATTCTTTAAGACATTGAATCCTGAAGAGGCCGCTAAAGTGGCTAGCTATTTAAGCTTGGAATACAGGGAAATTAATAAATCAACGGATAAGAAAACGCTTCTGGAGCAAGACATCCCCAAACTGTTTAAAGAAGTAAATACCCTGCTGCTCTCCAAATTAAAAGAAGAGAACGCAATTGATGAGAAAATCCATGAAAAACTCAGTCAATTGGCTGACAAAATTCCTCCTGAGCATTTTACAAGAAATAATATCAAAAAATGGTCTGCTACTCCTGAAAAGCTCGAGGAATCAAATCTCAATGAGCTAATAAAATCAGTTCAGAGCACTTCTCCACAAGCAGTAATAGAATTTAGAAAAGCTATGGGTGAAATCAGAGGAAATCATGAACCACCTAGAGATAACCTTGGGCAAAAAATATAGCCTGATGATATTAAATTGATTAAATCATCAGGTATAGAGATACACTATTTAGCTGCGAGAGATTAGCAAGAATATTTTTTTAGTTGCTCTCACAGCTTTCTTCTATCGCTGTAAGTTAACGTAAGTTATGGATAAAATCAGTTGTTATCTCGAACCGATCGGGCTAAGGAGGCATTTATGCCGTCTCGAAGCCTTGTATCAGATCTGATGTTTCATGCCAAGGCTTCGAGAGGATGCTTACGCATCTCCTCAGCCCGAACGTACCCTGGATATCGACTGGTTCTTATATAATCTTTATCTCAGGACTTACGTTAAATGAATTAATGTTTTGCCTTCCTCTTGTCCTGCCAGGTTTGTAGCAATACATAAAAAACAGGCACAAAAACAACTGCGAGGCAAGTTGAGGCAAGCATACCACTGCTCACAGCTATACCAATTGAGCGCCGAGAATTGGCACCTGCCCCTGTTGCAAAAACCAAGGGCATAACCCCCATGATAAATGCAAAAGACGTCATCAGAATAGGGCGAAACCGTGTTTTAGCGCCAATCACTGCCGCTTCAATAACCGATTTATTATGAATTTCACGTTGTTCACGCGCTACTTCAACAATCAAAATAGCATTTTTTGTAGCCAGTGCAATCAGAAGCAACAAGCCAATTTGAGTATACATATTATTATCCATGCCCAAACTGCCAAGAGCTAATACTGTTCCGACCAAAGTCAAAGGGACACTCAGGATAATCGCAGATGGAATAAGCCAGTTTTCATATTGACCTGATAAAATTAAATAAACCAAAACTAAAGATAAGGCAAAAATAAAATAACTGAGGTTACCGGCCACTTTTTCCTGGTAAGCCGTACTGGTCCATTCATAAGATATTCCTGGGGGCAATTGTTCCTTTGCCAATTCTTCCATAACCTGGATTCCCTGACCTGAGCTATAACCTCTAGCAGCAACCCCATTTATGTTACTTGAAGGATAAAGGTTATATAAAGAAATAATTGAGGGGCCTACTGCAGGATCTACGTCTGTCAGAGTACCTAAAGGCACCATGGAACCGGATTGATTTCTTACATAGTAGTTTCTTAAATCTTCGCTGCTAATCCGTGAGGACGCATCAGCCTGCACATAGACTGGAAATACCTGACCAAATTTTGTAAACAGATTGACATAAGAAGAGCCTAAATAAGTTTGCAAAGTATCAAAGGCGTCTGCGACGCGCACGCCTAAGGATTCGGCTTTGGTTCTGTTAATAGGTGCTGAAACTTGAGGTACACTCGCGCGAAAGGTCGTCATCAGGTTTTGCAACTGCGGGTATTGATGTCCTGTATTGATCATTTGATCAGTAGCTTGTTGTAATTTCCTGTAATCAAAAGTACCGTCTTGTAATTCAACTTGCATTTGAAATCCCCCTGACATCCCCAAGCCTTGGATAGGAGGCGGCACAACCACCAACACTTTTGCATCGAGGGTTTCTTTGGCCATCGCATTGAATTTGGTATAAAGAGCTCGTAAATTTTCTGACTTTCCTCTGACGCTCCAATCTTTGAATATAACGTAGATGACACCGGCATTAGGGAGCAGAGAATTGTTATCCAATAATGAAATACCATCAATGGCTATCACATTATCTACCCCCCCGACTTCCGATGCTTTTTTAGCTAATCTACTCACGACTTCATCGGTACGTCCCAAACTGGCGCCATCCGGCAACTGAACACTTAACATCAAATAACCTTGATCTTCCATGGGAATGAAGCCGGTTGGAATACGCGTCAGACCATAAATGGCACAAGCCACCAGAATGATTCCAATAAAACAAACTTTGCCACTACGATGCACAAGCCTTTCAATAAACCCTACATAAGCTGATTCAATGGGATTATAAATTCGATCAAATGCCTGAAAAAATATATTCTTCGGTTTACTCGTATCAGGAGCTTTTAACCATAAAGCACATTGAGTCGGCTTTAACGTCATGGCATTAATTGCGCTTATAAAGGCAGTTGCAGCAATAACCAAAGCAAACTGCGCATACATTGACCCCGTTAAACCGGGCATAAAACCAGCCGGTACAAAAACAGCCATTAATACCAAAGTAATACCAATGATTGGGCCAAATAATTCTTTCATTGCAAGTATGGCCGATTCTTTAGGTGATAGGCCTTTTTCAATATGTTGAGTCACACCCTCAACAATAACGATGGCATCATCCACCACAATTCCAATAGCCAGCACCAAAGCAAACAAAGTGAGCAAATTAATGCTATAGCCAAGCAGCAGCATGGCAAAAAATGTTCCAATGATAGTCACCGGAACCGTTGTCGCAGGTACTAGTGAAGCCCTAAAATTTTGTAGAAATACAACAATCACTATTAAAACCAAAATTCCTGCCTCAAAGAGCGTTTTGTATACCTCTTCAATCGATGCCTTGACGAAAACAGTGGTATCAAATGGAATAGAATATTCAAGCCCCGGAGGAAACTGTTTCGCCATTTTCGCCACCGCTTTACGAACCTCTTTTGCAACATCCAACGCATTGGCGCCAGGAAGTTGAAAGATACCTATAGCTGCTGTCGGTTTACCATTAAGATTAGCAAGCTGATTGTAACTCTCGGATCCCAGCTCAACTCGCCCTACATCACGAATACGTACTACCTGAGCGGAGCTACTGGCAGAAGAATTTTCATCAGGTGAGGTATCAATCGTTTTAATAATAATGTTTTCAAACTCCTTGGGATCAGAGAGTTGTCCAGGCACATTCACAGTAAATTGATAGGCTTGTTTACCAACAGTTGGAGGAGCGCCCAGTTGTCCCGCTGAAACCTCTTTGTTCTGGTAACTGATGGCATTTAAGACATCACTTGGATTCAAAGAAAAAGCAAGCATTTTTTTAGGATCGAGCCAAACCCGCATCGCATAACTTCCTGAACCAAAAACCACGACATTACCTACTCCTGGCAAACGGGATAACTCATCTTGCATATTAATAGTCGCATAGCTATCGAGAAACACGCCGTCGTATTCATTATTTTTTGAAGTCAAAGTAATAAATTGGAGAATAGCAGTCGATTTTTGCTGAACGACCACTCCTTGCTTTTGCACTGATTCGGGCAATTGAGCCATCGCCGCCTGTACTCGATTTTGCACCAGCACCTGAGCATAGTTCAGATCAGTGCCTATGGCAAACGTGACAATTAAAGTATAAGTACCGCCACTGGTGCTTGTCGATTGCATGTACAGCATGTCCTCAACCCCATTGACTTGTTGCTCAATTGGCAAAGCGACAGTATTAATCAACGTTTTTGCATCTGCACCAGGATAGCTGGTGGTAACCTGGATAGTAGGAGGAACAATGGCAGGATATTGAGACACAGGCAAAACAGCAATCGCTATTATTCCTATAAATACAATAAACAAGGCGATGACATTGGCCAGAACAGGTCTTTCAATAAAAAATTTGGAAATCATTTCAGTTGTTTCGCTCCCTGAATAACGGGTCTTAAATTCTTACAGTTTTTTGGCCATAATTACTCAGATTGCTCCGTTTTAGGCGTAACCTGATGATTGGGAGTCGCATTTTGCAACCCGGAAACAATCACTCTATCTTGAGCATCGAGACCTTTAGTAATAGCCCTTACCCCATTTTCTAGCCCGCCAAGTGTTACACGTTTGGTAAGCACATAATTATCTTTATCAACCACAAGGACATAGGGACCAATTTGATCGTATTGAACAGAGGTGTCAGGTATTGTTAATTTTGGAGAAGGTTCAGATATCGGTACCCTGACTTGCACAAATAAACCAGGCACCAGGGGATATCCCTTGTTAGGTAACAAGGCACGAAACTCCATGGTTCCAGTGGAAGCGTTTAAACCAGTATTTACAAAATCCAATGTTCCCTTATGAGGAAATCCCTTTTCATCTTGCAAAGCCACTTCAACAGGGATTTTGACCAGTTCCATTGGTTTATATCCTCTCTTGCGCGCTGCATTTCTAATCCTGATTAAATCCAGTTCATTTAAATTAAAATAAACATAAATAGGGTCAATTTGTTCTATGGTAGCCAAATCTGTTGCTGCACCATGTCCAACCAAATTCCCCACATCGACCATATGTCTTCCCATCCGTCCATCGAAAGGAGCTGAAAGGTGGGTATAACCATAGGTAATTGCGGCATTCTTGGCATCGGCTTCCGCTTTATCCACTTCCGCCTGGGCTTCTTCAACTTTGGCTTTCCATTTTTCAACACTGTTAAGCGAAGTGGCATTTTGTTTATACATGCGTTGCTGCCTGGCATACTCCGATTTGGCATACGCATAATTCGCTTTTTGAGCCGCCACCTTGGCTTCAGCAGCTCGCAATTGCTCAAGATAGGGCTCGGGTTCAATAATGAATAATTCCTGATTTTTTTTGACAAAAGCGCCGTCAGTAAATTTTATGGCGTCCAAATAACCTTCAATACGCGCCACCAAATCCACAGATTGAAATGCTACTGTATTGCCTGTCTGGGTAACATACTGCCCCATATTCACTAATTTGGGCTTTTGAACGATCACGACTGGTGGTGCCAGTGTTGGTACCTGGGTTCTTGAAAAATGGTCATATACTAAATAAACAAAGACAATACCAAAAAATACAATAGCTACGGTTTTAACTAAATTTTGTTTATTTTGAGAGTTCATTCTCATCACCAGGTTGGTAAATATAGTTGTTTCATTCGTTGCCCGTTGGAGTCTGGAGGCAAATGATTTTCTTGCTTCAATAAACTGCCCCAGTTAGTACGAGCAGCCATTTCACTTTTTATTTGATTTGAAACAATATCATTCTTGCCTCGTATTTGCCAACCGCCTCCAAGAGAGCGGTATAAGCCAACCAGAGCTAGAGACAACTCTCCTGTGGCATTGACCAGCGAAGTTTGTACTCGCAATTGTTGCTGTTCTGCATTCAATACAGTGGTATAATTTGCCTCTCCTTCTTTATATCGTACTAAAGCCAGTCTTGTCGATTCTATGGCAGCAGCATTGGCTGTTTTAAGTGAAGAGACTGTTTTTTGCCCCTCAACATAGCGAGTAATGTTATCTTGAACTTCCTGCTGCACTTTGAGCACCAAATTAAGATAGTTGAGCAAGGCTTGTTGGAAAGCAGCATCCTGAGCCCGCACCGCATTCGTGATTTGGCCATAGTTTAATAAAGGCCATGTCAGTGACGGACCTGCGACTATATTGCGATTAGACCAGTTAAATATGTCACTAATGGTAGAATTGCCGATATTATTTGAAGCAAAAACAAAAGTCCCGACTAATGAAAGTGAAGGATAAAGATTAGCCTTCACGGCGCCAATTGCGGCTGATTGGGCTATAGCCTCCATTCTGGCTTGATAGACATCCGGCCTTCGCGCTATCACTTCTTTGGGAATTCCAACTTCCACTATCGCCGAAGCTTTTGGTATCCCTTTATTTTTTTTAAGCAAGCCATCCACTTTATCGGGAGTGGTGCCAAGCAATACAGCCAAAATATCTTTTTGATGTTGGAGGTCACTGACGTATTGAGGCAGTTTTGATTGGGTTTCCGCAAGTTCTGTTGCCGCTTGTTCCACATCCAGTAAACTGGTTTGACCACCATAATAACGGTCCTTTGCGATTTTAAGACTCATGGCCTGCACCTGGATATTCGCTTTTGTTACTTTGATTAATTCTTCGCTGGTGCGGATTTTAATAAAAGTACTGGCAATATCTGACGTGAGAGTAACCAATGCGGAATCATAAGCGGCTAGAGAAGCTAGGAACAGGGCATCATTAGATTGAATGGCTCTTCGGTATTTTCCCCAAAAATCAAGTTCCCAGCTTGCGGAAAATCCAAGACTGGCCGTTAAAAAATCGGGGGGAAGAAGCCCCTGTAATTGATTGCCCCCAATTCGATTATAATTATAATCTCCTACCATAGCTTGTTGCTGGGGATAAAGCTCCCCAACGGATTGAGCAAGTTGAGCTCTTGCTTGCAAAACTCGTACTCCTGCCATTTGCAAGGAAAGATTGTTGTGATAACCGTTATCGATTAATGCGGTTAAAGTGGGATCATTAAAGACTTTCCACCAATTCGCATTTTGAAAAGCGGATTGTTTTATTGCAGGGCTTGAAGTAAGCCAATAATTGGCCGCATCTTTTTTGGGCTCTTTAAAATTTGGCCCGACCAGACAGGAGCTTAGAATCAAACAACTTAAGAGAACAAGGATTTTCAACATGTATACCAGTATTTCCCTATCTGTTCAAAAGCAGCTTATGTAGATTGAAGATGGATTTGAACTATTGGTTCATCAATCATTAGATATTATCTATGAATACTCAATTGAACAAGTATCCTGAAGAAACAAATTCTTACTAATTGATCAACCATCTGGTGATTCAACCTGCCTAAATTTCCCTGTCTGATATTTAAAACTCTGTCTCAATACGTACCACTTGATAAGAAGGGCTTTCATAGGGATGAGCTTTTTTTAAAGCAGCAACAACCTCTTTGATTTTCTCTCCGGCGCAAATCGTTTCCACCTTGTATTCCGGCACTTTTTCCAATTGATTAATTTCTCCAATAAATGCCTGACTACCTGGTAAAGGCATAAACTGACCTTCACCTAAAGTTTGCCAGGCACAATGAATATAATTATCAACATGCCCTGCGCCTGCCGCAAAAACCGCATTTTTTACTACGTCAAGATGAGTTTCTGGAACATGAAAATACAACATATACATGATGGCTATGCCTCCTTTGATATTTATTACCACACAAGATAGAAATGCCAGTAATTATCGTAATTCAGGAGAGGCAAAGGAAGCATCCGGGGTAAAATTTTTCTCTTGATAGGCCAGAAACAAAAAGCCCACCACGCCAACAGCCAATGTCACAGGAATCACCCCAACTCCATAAACAAAAGCGCGAGCTGCATGTGTTCCCCCATACATATTGACGACATAACCAATCACAGAATGAAAACCATACCCAAAAATCATAATAATCATATTGGCAATTGCAGTAGTAAGCCCCGCAAGATTATCGGGAACATAAGTGGATACTTTATAAATCGCCAAAATTTGATAAGAGCAACAAATACCAACCAGGATAAAACTTATTGTTATACTTGGAACAGTCAGAACACCTCCGACAAGCAGAGCAAATACCAAAAACATAACCACGCCTGATGCGATGATAGTTCCAAGGTAATACCCTGTTTTTTCTGCAATTAGACTCAAGGCCGGAGCACCAAAACACATGCCAATATAGATCATTGAAGGAAGATAATTTGCCGTGTTTGTGTTCAAACTGTATGCCATTTTTAAAAAGCCAGAGCCCCATACATCAGAAAAACCTTCAAGTGGCCCCAGCATCAATCCTGCAAAACAACACAATAGGATCACTTTACTATTACCAAAAACCATTCTGATATTAGAAATCACGCTATCCTGACGAGAAGGCTGTACATCGGGAATGATCAGATAGGTAATACCAGCCAGCACTAGTCCTATGCCTACAAATATTTCCACCACCATTTTATAGCCCATAAGTTGACACATATAACTTACAGGACCTCCACCATATACCGCGCCAATAAGTCCTATCATGACTGAAAAACTCAGCATCCTTGGGAAATGTTTCTCCTTAAAAGTCATGCGTATTATTTTAAATGTTCCTAAAATGGCAGCCGATGAACCTATACCAATAAGAGCTCTTCCTATCACTGGATAAACCCAATTTTCGGCAAACAAAATGGGAAGTAAACCAATCACAGTCAACATGATGCATCCTGTCATCACTTTTCTTGGGCCAAAACGATCGAGCATAATCCCAATAGGCAAATGCATCAAAGAATAACCAATGTAATAAATACCGGAAAATTGCCCAAAAATTGTAGCATCAATGTGAAATTGCTGAGTAATATCGTCCAGCATAATATTGGGCATAACTCTTAGAACATATTGATAAGCGTAAAATATGGATACTATGATCCAAACAAACCACGCAGTAATTCGCGAAACAGACATAATCACCCTCAGAAAAGCAGATAAAAGATCACAGAGATCAAATAATTGTCATAAGGTATTTTATCTTACTTCCATTGAAATTGGATTGCAAAAAACAAAATAAACCCCCTCTATTTTGAACTATAATTCTAATTTAATAGATTTTTTTGGAATATAATTCTATATTAAGAAATATCAATGCCATTTTCATTGCATAAATTATGATACTCGATCGTACTGATAAAAAAATACTTGAAATACTCCAATCAAATTGCGAAATCAATAACCAGGAATTGGCCGACCTTGTGGCGTTATCACCTTCTTCCTGCCTGCGTCGAGTCAAATTATTAACAGATAATGGTTATATTAAGAAACAGGTTGCCCTGCTTGAGCCAGAAAAAATAGGATTAAAATTGACCGTCATTGTTTTAGTAGGGTTAAACAACCATCAGCCTGAGATTATGAATCAATTTGAAAAAACCATTCAACTTTTCCCTGAAGTCATTCAATGTTACCTGATTACAGGTCAATCTGCTGATTATTTATTGAAGATAATTGTGCCTGATTTAAACGCTTATCAAGCGTTTTTATTAGGAAAATTAACTCGCATCAATGGCGTTGCAAGTGTTCATTCCAGCTTTATATTACGCAATGTTTCTGACACGACCGCCCTACCCCTTGATCATTTGGATTAGGGCACTGTTCTTCGAATATTACATTATTCAATAAATACTAACTCGAAAGTCATTGGCTCTACCTTTAAAATCAAAAATTCTATAAAAAATAGATAAAAATAGAACAAATTTATTAATTTAATGCTTATTTTTATAGGTTTTAATCTGAATTTGAATTATAATTGCTGACCTAATTTAAGTTAAATTGGAGTAAAAAATGTCAATGACTCTCTCGTTAGGTCAAAAATACGGCTCATTCTTTTGGGGATGTACTAAATTTGCTGTTTCCCCCTATACCAATACTTTTCTATCCATCGTCAAATCGAAAGAGGTTGAAGAGGCAGATTGTTTATCCAAGGCTCTTGCTGCCAGCATTGTCTGCGGAGTTCTCACTTTTGTTGTTCCGGTATTACCAGTTCTATGCGCTTTTACGTTTACCCTGTCTTCAATAGCCATGTTGCTTGCGGTAGCCAGCATGTTCGTGACTTATCCGATTGCAATACTTGGTGATGCACTGTGCGGACCAGAATTGTCTGACGATTACCATTATTCTTTCTAATCAGTTTTAAGATAATTTCATTTGAAATAATCATAAGTATCAACAATCAGGAAGAGTATTTTTAAACTCGTAAAAAATACTCTTCCTGATTGATATTGAGAAAAAATGAACCCCGCCACCAACAAAAGCCCTTAATTTACTCACTGTGAAGCATATGTGTTTGATATGATCAAAAAGCATATGCTAAGATATGCTGATTTTGATTCAAAAAGGTAAAAACATGTCTAAATTCCCACATAAAACTCCTGAAACACTTCGTCAATATTTCCGAGGAAAAAGCCTGGAACAATTAATAGAAATTAATCGCTCCTATGGGCCTCATTTTGAAAATCTGGAAAACACGATTGATAGACTGACTCAAGAGATATCCACTCGTGAAGAAAAACTATCCGGACTTTTAAAAGGACGGGAAGAGCTTTCTCAAAATTATGGAAAAATCGTTATTGAACAAGAACAATATGAAAACAATCGCTCATCGATTATGAGCGACTCTTGTACTGGAGCAGAACGCTATTTAGCACTCGCAGCTCTTGGGATGTCACCTTTCGATTGCTACCATAACAATAGCTGGAATTTACAAAATGAAATCGACACGACATACAAAAAATTAAATGAATTAAATTCACATCTTGCTTTCTGGAAAAATCAAAAATCAAAAGCAGTTTCTGAGTTAAAAATATTAAACCCCATTATCGATGAAAAAAGAAGAGAACTCGAAGTCGCTCCTCAGTTTACATTGAGTTCAAGATAAGCCTAACCCGGGTTAATCTTAATTATAATCCGGGTGATTATCCCAATCATTCAATCCCTGTCCTATTTCACCTTGCCCTGTCTTACTCATCATCCATATGCAAGGAGTTTATTTTTAGTTTGTTACATGCGTCCAATATTTCTCTGATACAATCCCCATGATCATCGAGGTAATGAAAATCATAATTCATAAAAACATCATGATGCTCAGTATTCAGCGTACATTGGGTATGGGTACTTGACGCAATTTTTTCCTTATCAAAAATCTCGATCTTATAAACGACACTTCCTTCTTTATATATGCGACATTCTGTATCTTTATCATCCAAAAAGGCTACGTGTAAAAAGCCCATGTTAAAACAAGGGCAGGCAAATAGCTCGCTTGAACTGACGAAGAAAAAAAGAAATAAGGCAAAGAATATCTTGCTATAGTGAGCTTTAGTGGTTTGCATATTCTTCCCTGATTAACTGTCTTTTGTCTAATTGTAGACCATTATTAGTCTATAATTTAATGAACAGGATAATCTTTACAGGGAACTGTTATGTTAAGTTGGGCACTTATTTTTTTTATCATTGCAATTATTGCAGCCGCGTTTGGATTTGGCGGCATTGCAGTGGCTGCCGCTGGAATTGCAAAAATATTATTCTTTCTATTTTTGGTGATGTTTGTCATATTTCTTATTATGGGATTAATCGGGCGTCGTGGCCCTCCCCCTGTTTAGCAAAAATATGAAACTCAAACACCTGGTTGAATAGTATAGATTATTGTGACTTTCCACGCATGTCGATATCCCAAATATCGACAACAACATTATTTTCTGTGATATAAAACTTATCATACAAGTTTATTGTCGGATCACAATGAGGAACGATAAGCTCTAAAACATCGCCATTTTGCAGGAAATGACTTCCGCCTTCACAAGAAAATACCTTGCCATGCTCATCTCCAAACCCACCCCAATCATAAACCAGTCCGGGATGACTAATAATATGTGGTTTATGATGGGGATCGACATAAATCGATTTCGTTCCTGCATCAACAGTGGCGTGCTCTTTACGATTACTGCTTATCACACTCGTTAAAAGAGTCATCGAGTTTTTAAACAGGGAAAATCTCGACGGATGAATTTTTGAACCAATTGCACCATACTCAACATCCATTACAGTATATGAGCCAGGTTGGATTTCTGTTACTTCGCTCGCTTCGACATCAATATCGAAAGTACCAGTTCCGGTACCGGTTAATATTTCACAAGGAAGATCAGCATCTCTAAAATTCTGAACAATCTTGCTGGCCATTTCCATAATGCTTAGAGAAAACGCTCTTCTTTCTTCATAGTTTTGGATGTGTTGCAAATGGCCTGCATAACATTGAACTCCTTTTAGCTTGAGCCAATTCATCCCATTGATGAAATGACCGTATTCCAATGCTTTCTCGGGATGAATGCCGGTTCGGCCAATACCTGAATCTATATCAAGCAAGACATGAACTGGCTGGTTTAGAGATTTACCGAGTTCATTAAGCGTGCGAATATTATCCTTGTTATCCACAACCAGCATTAAATCAGGCGCTGATTTAAGACAATTAAATAATCTTGAATACTTGGCCTCGGATACAATCGGTGAAGTAATCAAAACATTTGTAATTCGTTTAGATATCAAGACTTCAGCCTCTGATAGCTTGGCAGCAGAAATCCCTATTGCCCCATATTCAAGTTGTAAACGTGCGATTTGAGAACATTTATGCGTTTTACAATGTGGCCTTATTCCTATATCCCAGTTGAAGCCATGTTGTTGCATCATTTTTAAGTTGTATTTCAGCTTTTCATAATCAATCACAAGACATGGGGTATTTAGTTCTCTCTTATGAAGCCCAATGAATTTTTCTTTCATGAGATTATTCACTCACAATGATCGACAAATGCGTTTTATGACATAAATTACTTGTGTTTGCCATAATTAAGCTTTTATTAAAATATTTTTTAAAAACCTAAGCATCGTAATGCCCAAAGTTCAAGATAAAATTGCAAGGCTGACTGCTATTGGCAAGCTCCTCGAACTCTATGATTTTATATGTTTGTTTCTTACATCAACCACCATTTTGATTAAAAAAAGCATCAAGACATAATCATACCTCCTGACAACCAAAACAATTAACGCCAGTAAGTCGTCTGTTGATTCAAGGTCAAAGCAAACTATGTTTTATCATAGGAGTTTAGATAAACCAAATGAGCAAATTAAAAACATTCCTTAACGAAAAGATTGGGATAGAGTTAGTAAGTCCTGCAAGTAGTAACAGAGTCCAACCTCAAAAGTCAGACCCATTGTTACTCTAAAAAAATTTGTCAAAATTATTACTGAGGGCCCGATTTTTTCGTTTCATCTTCTCTCGGAGTTGCTGATGGCTCTGTCGTAGTACTATGAGAAAAAAGACTGAACATGCCACGCACAAGATCACTTATTGCAGTTGTAGTTTCAACTTTTGCTTTGGAACGGCTCGCGACATTTTCCAGTGTATCCAATTTACCGCTTTTATCCAGAGCTAAAACAGGACCATTAAATACAAGGCCATTTTCTCTGACATAATCACCCCAGTCACTCATACCTTTCCTGTCTTTAGTAAAAGACTCTGGAGGCAAATATCGACCCCATTTTTTATCATAGACACCAGTTGCGCCTGTAACTTGCTTCATGGTATCGGTGCTAGCGGCTTTAACACCATCATCTGTTTGACGAGCGCCGCCCCAATAATCATTTCCAGGCCAGGAAAAATGATCCCAGGCAACAATTGAAACGAGTATGTGTGTGTCTGGATTACTGCCTAAGGGGTAGGCAAGTTGCCCTGTTGAGCCACGAACCACACCAGAAGGACTCACGCGAAAAGACATATGGCCAATCTTCTTTTCAGCTGGTTCATCTCCCAGATAAGGATCATAATGAATGATATCGATGAAAGGTAACGAATCCTTATGCTTCTCAAAAATATGGATTAATGCATTTCTGACATAGGGTTTAATCACATCATAATAAGCGCCTGAAAAACACCCTGTTCCTATTCCAGGAATAGTAATTGCTGCCTTCTTTTCATTTTGTCGCGCCAACTCATTAAAATGGATCAGTTGAGGTAATAAACGTCGCTCATACAAAGCGTTTAATTTGTCTTGATTTAGTTTGCCGCTATCAAGCACTTCATTCATATCTGAAGTCGGTCCACTGCCCGAAGCCAAGAGGGCGCCTGGCACATACGCCAAATAACCGGAAATTGGCTCTGGGTGATTCTTGAAAGAGGAGCCATGCCCGCCGTCATTGTACATAGTGACTGGCATATTGACGCTAATATCTCCAAGAATACTCTCTTCTACCAATGTCCAATCAGACCCATCATGATAAACTTGGCTTTCAGCAAAAACCTGTGGTTTTTTAGACTGGATTAATAATTGAGTAAATGTGGTGATATCCATTTCAGAAATACTTTTTTCTTGTTTACTTATTTCTTCAAGAAAAAATTTACCAGGCTTAGCGAGCCCTTTTTCAATATTCTGTTTGTATTGTAAAATTTTATTCAGGGTTTCTTTACTGAGCAATAATTGATAGGCCATTATATTCTCACTTAATCCAAAAATTGTATTAATGTTTCTTACCACGAAGTCCTTACAATAAGCATGCTTACTGGAAATCTTCCCCTACAGATGTGTTGATTGCACTGAAACAATCGCAACTCTATTTCCTCAATTAAAGGAATTTAATTAATCAATATGCGTATAATAATAACACATAATGACTGCTATTCCAATCAGTAAAAACCTGATATGCCGTTTTCAAAACTGGAATGTGGCCTGATAAATATATATATGCCTAGTTTTATTGCAAATACTTTTTTAGTCATTTAAAAATTTTTTAATTAGATGCATAACCCAAATTCATTAGCCTTCTTGCCTAAGCTGATTATTTTAGGGCAAGGCACAAACATTTCGAGGAGTGTAGTTTACATACAAACACCTCAGAAACATTTGCGGGCGGGTTATGCAAGAGATCTATTGTAAACGAGTGCTTTTGTCATCTTGTCTTTGAACTTCATCCAATTGCTCAGAATCTAATGTCTCCTTTGCTTCACTGTCTTGCTTTTTACTAGGCTTGTCAGTATCGACAGCTGATTTGCGAACGTCTGCTGTCTCATCAGATGATGAAGTATTTTTAGGACCGGGGTGTGTTACCTTTCTTAAAGAGAGGCTGTTTTTATGTAAATGATCTATTTGCTCAAATCTATCTTTTAACTCAGTGACTAGCATTGTGGCCGGACTAGACGATTTTTGATAGTCTTCTTTCAAAAAACGAAAGGTAATCAAGTATAAAAGATAATTTCCCAGGTTCTTCAGCATAGAGCCAAGACCACGATTACTTTTTTGCTCTTCCGATTCAATATCATGAATCAATTGATTAGACTCACTTTTAAAAGCATCATAGCTTTTTTTGCCTGCAGACCAATCCTGAAATACCTCATTTAATTTATGAAGTGTCTCTCTGTGGCGACCTGTATTTTCAACATTCTGGTTGAGTTTATTTAAGACAGTCTCAAAATTCTTTACTTCCTCTTGAAGTTTTTCTTTATTCTTAAATCGATCCAGTAGTTCATGATGCATTGCTGATCGGATTGTCATACCAAAAACATAATCCTGAGCTTTACGAAATTCTGCGTGCGTTTCATCCAGTACACCATAATTTAATTTAATGTTTGCTTCATCAAAAGTGGATTGAATAAACGGTTCTGTCAAAACATCAACAACTTCACTATAGCTGTGATAACCTTCCTTAATATAACTGGAAATCCATAAATTAATGATCTGGTTTACTTTCTTTTCAATGTCTTTGTCTGTTTTATGCTTTTCAATATAGTCTTTTAACACCACCATGAGTGAATAAGTTGTACCAGACAGCGACGCAACAAAAGGAGTAGTAGGCTTTGTTTTTGAATATCCACCCACTACTTTCTCATTAATAGCTATTTTGGGCACATCTCTGGCAGGCACCAGATTATCAGAAAAATTGGGGGAGTTAGGTTTCATAATTCCCGGATTCGCAGAGGGAGTATTCCCCAATTCTTCTCTGGATCTGTCCTTTTTGGGGTATCGCTCTGATTGCGCTTTTAAAGACAGCTCAACATTATCATTCAGCATGACAAAGGATAAAATGAATTGCTTGGCCTCATCCAACGTTTTGATTTCGGTCTCATGAGTTACTGCATACTCAGGTTTTACCGCATTATAACTGTCTCTCAACTCATTAAATACAGAAAGATCACTCTCTTGCTTAATGACCGATTCAAGGTGATCTGCATACAAGGTTTCATAAAGCCTTCTGCTTTCATTGTCTTTAGGATTGCTTTTTAATCTAGGAGCGACCTCTACCAGCCTCTGGACAACTTTTTGACTTAATAAGGATTCATTTTTTTTACAGAAATCTAATATTTTTTCAATTGCTTCCTTGTAATTCTGCTTAAAATATAGTCTTTCTATGTCTTCAAAAAAACCAGCAAATTCTCTCTTTTTACCGAGTGATTTTTCAAGATACTTAACTGAGAGCAATATAAAATCAGACTCATCTAACTTTGGGGAGTCTAATGATAATGAAATACTGAGTTCTATTTTTTGGTATGACATGGGACTTCTGCTAAATTGACCAATTTTTAAATTATATAGTACAAAATATAACAAAGTGTTTAATAAAAGTAAATACCATATCCCAAATAAGCACACAATACACTTTGGTTAATTTTCTAAATGAGCATAGGAAATTAATGAGAAGTAACAACGCAATGAGTTCTATTTTTGCGCTTATACTATACTTCACAGACATAGAAACAGAAATTGAGAAGCCAGCATGTTTCCACGCATTTGTTGCTATAACCAATACCCTGGGTTGTATCAAGATTTTGATGCGATGCGGGAAGATTTGCAGCGAATTCAGAAGATGGGTTTTAAGCAAGTTTGGGTCAACCCATTTTATACGCCTTGCCAATATAATCCTATCCCTAACATGGCTAATCGTATTCATAGTCCTTATGCCATGCAGGATGAATCAATTTATCCTCGCTATGCCAAAAATGAAAAAAGTGTTCAGCAATACACTGCAAAAGCAAATGAGCTTGGTTTAATGCCCGTATTTGATTTGGTCGCAAGACACTTGGCAGTAGATCATCGTTTTGTGAATGGCGATAAATTTTTTCTTGAAAAATACAATATCGATACAAAAAAATGGTTTAAACGTCACCCAAATGGAAATTTGGTGATGCATAACATGGACGAAAATTACAATCCATTGACCAATAATCCCTGGTGTGATGTGGCAACGTTTAACTATGATGATCCTGTCATTCGCGAACAAATCATTGAATATTATTGGAAACCATTTATCGAGCATAATATTGAGCATCTTGGCTTTCAGGGAATACGTATTGATGCGCCAGCCATGGTAAATAACAAGGTATTGTCTCGGCTAACAGAAATTGCAAAGGAGGCTTGCCAACGCAAATTTCAACGTGACCCACTGATTATTGGAGAAACGATAGGCAGGGGTTATATGGAAGAAAATCTTGCTTTGAAAGGTATTGTAACCCACACGATGAATAGTGTGTTCTGGATGCCCGGCCCCGAAGGTGGGTATGGCTATTCATTTGACTTGTGGCAACAGGATGACAATTGGTTTACTCAAAATAAAGGATTATTACAGCAGGTTGGTCCTACAATTGGTTTTCCTGGCTCTCATGATGAACCACGCTATACTCAGCAACTGATGGAAAAAGGTATCCAGGATGATGAATTGCTTGCAAAACGCATGCGCGAAAAATTGGCTGTCAGCGCATTTTGTTCTGATGGCGGCTGGATTTTACAATACGGCGATGAATATGGCGCTACCAAACCAGTGAATGTTTTTGATCCAACCCCTGTTGAATATCATCAACAAAAGCATCTGAGACGATTTGATTTGTCAGACTATATCTCTGAAATTAATAAAACTCTGGCTCAGCTACCCAATCCTCACTTCCCTGAATGGACTCAACGTGTTTTTCTTCCAGATCATCCTGAGTTAGTAACTTTTATTGTTCACCAAGGTTGGGGTTATACAGGTACTCCACTCGTTGTTGTGGCAAACACCGATCCGTCTCAGGAAATCCTATTAACAGAAAAAGATCTTGGCGAGATAATGCTGGCAAACGGACGAAATAATACAGTGGAAAAACAGATGAAACCTAAAGCTCTTTATTTATGCGGCGCGGTTCGCGCATCACCTGAGTTGAAAAAAGAGACCCAAATTGTTACATCCAGACCAGCTACAAGTGAAAAGTCCCCCCATTTTTTCCAGAGTCATCCTGAAGAAAAGCAAATGAGCGAAAAACTGCCTTTAGAGAAAACACCACCTAAATTTAAATAGGGCGTGTTGACAATTGCCCCCGCCTACGTGCCTCGGCTT
>NZ_JFIM01000033.1 GCF_000586315.1 Legionella pneumophila subsp. fraseri
TAGAAGCCTTTCGATAGGTGGCGGGGTCCATACTATTACGTCAGGTACTCCATCCTGATCGCTTGGGACAATTAATCCATGCCAATGCAGGGTTATTGGCGACGCACTTTTATTTTCAACTAAAACATGAAACATATCTCCTTTATTGGCAAAGTAACCTTTGTTGTCCTTTGTGCCGTCCGGATGGGTAAAAGTGAGTTTAAATTCCTTTGTTTTTTCTCCTTTACCATCGACCTGGAATTCTTCCTCACTGACGGTTATGACCGTCGGTTTACGTTTGTTATCTGTTGCATGAGAGGGGTTAAAAGGAGTTATCATGATAGTTACTATCATGATAAAAAAAGATATTTTACTCAAAGTTCGCACTGTAATTTTATTGATTAGAATTCTTTTCCAACGGGCTTCGGCTAGAGGAGTAAGTCGATAAAAGTCTGTTGTATTGGTCATTTTGATGGTTTTTCCATGTACATCATAGTTCTATTATTTTTATCAGTTAATAACGCAGTAAGCAAATCGCTGATTTTAGGGGTTATTAGGATTAATTTTGAGAATCAGTCGCGCAATTGCAAATAATTCTCGTTTGTATTATTGTTCTCATTTACTGGAATTACACCATGTCTTCAAGTTGCGATAATTCATGAAGGATGAGTGATTCGGCGTTTTTTTACAGGGAATATAATGAAAAGAATTTTTTTAACATCGATGATTGGGATAGTTTTAAATTCTGCATACGCTTTTGAGAAAATTGGAGCATGCGGAGCTCATACCTGGCATGAAGTGACATCGAAATCGGGGTCGTGGAAAATCACTTTAAAAATGATCAGTCAGAATGGCCAATTTGTTGAGCCTTCATGTGCAGAAATTGCTGAATCAGGATTGACTCAGGATAATCCTTTGCATTATGGACTTAAATTCAGTAAAGACGCAGATTTTAATCTGGCTTACACTTTAACGGCTGTTAGCGAAGAACAGGGTTTTCAATCAAAAGCTTGTGTGTTTGTTATCACCGCTAATGGACCTGCGCAACCGGATATTCAGGCGCTTAGCTATCATGGGGCTGAATGTGCATGGCGGGTAGTCAAAGGAGTAGGGGAAAATTTTAGTGTCGGGTAGCTCTATGAAGCAGCCTAAAACCACTTCTTTTTTCTGAAAATTAAAAACAATACAAAAGCACACAGCACTATCAATCCAAGGGCCCAAAAGTAGCCATATTTCCAACCTAATTCCGGCATCCAATAGAAATTCATCCCATAAATGCCGGTAATTAAACTTAAAGGTAAGAATATGGCTGCGAAAGCGGTTAATACTTTCATGGTTTCATTCATGTTTTGCATCAACTGATTATCGATTTGTCCTAATAAGCCATTTAGCATATCGCGAAGAGAATCGACTTCATTGACAATAAGGTGGCAGTGATTCGATAAATTATATAAAGAGGTTCGACACTGCTCTGAGATGACTAAAATATTTCGGCTTGTGAGGCGCATTAATATTTCTCTTATCGCTATGGTATAACGCTTAATTTTCATGACGCCATGCTTTAATTCCAAAACTTGCGAATAGGTGTTTTTATTAGTGGTACGAACTTGCGCGTCCAATTGATCAGCCAATTCTTCATAAGCCAAATGAATTTTGGCGTAATCATTAATTACTCCTTCCAGAAGCAAAAATAACAAAAAACAAGATGTTTTAGCATAGGGTAAGGATTTTGGGCAGCTTTTTAACAGATCAAACAAGACAGACGACAGTGTTTTAGAAGCAGTAAAGCAATAATTGGGTGTGAGATGAATAATCAAATTGCCAAAATCAGCATCATAACTGTCATTCAACTTCATTGAGCACAAGCCTTGAATTTGCAAAGTGAGCGCTTCATCGATATCTATGGTTGTGGATCTATTGTCTTTTTCTCCACACAATTGAATCACTTGTTCGGGTAATCGTAATTTCTCTCGCAATTTTTTAAAGATATTTTTTTGGTTTAAATTGCTATGTATCCAATAAATTTTATCTTTATCCTGATAATCGATGTTTAAATCCTCAATCGCAATTTTTTGCATACTATGATTTTTTAAATCAAATTCAATAGCGATTGATTCAAACGAATGCATTTCAATGCTCATCCCTATACGATTAATTTCCTCATATAGTTTAAGAATAGGAGACTTAAATGATATTGACAAACTATTTTTAAATAGCCCGGGTTTTCCAATAGACTGTGAGTATCTCGTGGCTAGCTAGTCTTCTGTTTCGCCGTTGCCTTGTTTATATTCTATCTCTATATATAATTCAGGTTTTGTTCTGGACAATGAGTATAAAATCAGAATCCATTAATATAGGTTATTTTTGAGCATTTAATGAATCAAGATATGGAAAAGATTGAAAAGATGTACCAACTGATTATGGAAATGAATAAGTTGAAGCTTGTTTTCCGTAATACCATAACTAATCCTCAACGAAAGGAAAGCACAGCGGAGCATTCCTGGTCGGCTTCTATGATAGCCATCATTCTTATGAATGAATTAAAAAGAGAATTTATAGACGTCGATGAATTAAAAACTATTAAGTTGGTTCTTATCCATGATGTCGTTGAAATTTATGCTGGAGATGTTTTGGCTTTTGATATGGAAGCAAGAAAGGATAAGGAAAAAGTAGAATTGGAAGCGCTTGAAAAACTGAGGGCTGTTTATCCTTCATTTGGGATAGAATTGGATGGTTTATGGCATGAGTTTGAGGAAAGAAAAAGTCTTGAGGCAAAAATAGCCAAAGCAGCCGATGCGATTTGTCCAATTTTCCAACGTCTCCAGGCAAAACAATCTTATATCCCTTTTAATATTTCAATGGCTCAACTTGAAAAAACAAAATACCCTTATTTTCAATTTAGTGAAACGTTTAGTAATTTGTTTGAAAAATTAAAAGTGGATTTACTCAAAGAGCAACTCATTCTTTCCTAGTGTCATTTATGCTTGCTTTCAACACATCCTGCCAGACTCAATGTTAAAGAGCTCTCAAGACAGATTAAAAGTTGGTGAATCAAAATGAATCCTCTATACTTTTAAAAACTCTTATTATCAAGAAGATAAGCATTATGTATGATGATCTATGGAAGCCTTATGTGTCTGCCGGCCTACCCTCTTTAAAATTGGGTGGCATTGTCTTAAATGGCCAATTACTCTCTGAAACACCTATTCACTTAGTGTTAAAGGCTTTTAATCGACATGGTTTAATTGCAGGTGCTACCGGAACAGGTAAAACAAAAACCATGCAGGTATTGGCTGAGCAATTATCCCTAAATGGAGTACCCAGTTTAGTGATGGACATTAAGGGGGATATTTCTGGCTTGGCTATGCCAGGTGAAACTTCTACTAAATTAGTGGAGAGAGGCCAGCAGTTACATATCGATTTTACTCCCCGAGGTTTTCCAGTAGAGTTATTGACGCTTACTCCGGAAGACCCTGGGGTTCCATTACGTGCGAGAATTGATGATTTCGGGCCATTGCTTTTTTCGCTGATGCTGGATCTGAATGAAACCCAATCGGGAGTAGTGACTGTATTATTTGAGTATGCCAGGGCGAATCAACTGAATTTGGTTAATTTGGATGATTTTAAATCCTTGCTCCAATTTGCTCAAACGGATAGAGGCAACCAGCTGATTGCCGCACAATTTGGCGGAATAGCTTCAACATCTATTGGTACTATTGTTCGTAAAATCATCGAGCTTGAGTCTCAGGGAGGCAAACAGTTTTTTGGTGAGCCTTCCTTTGTTATTCAAGATTTGTTGAGAACGGATGCGAATGGCCATGGTGTTATCTCGATACTAAGATTATTAAATATGCAGGACAAACCTAAGTTATTTTCCAGTTTTATGCTGAAATTGCTGTCTGATGTTTATCGCCAAATGCCGGAATTAGGTGATCCGGACAAACCACGGTTGGTTCTCTTTATAGACGAGGCGCATTTAATTTTTAATTATTCCAGTAAAGCATTACTTAATTTAATAGAAACAATAGTTAAGTTAATCCGATCCAAAGGAATTGGTTTGATATTTTGTACTCAAACGCCTAACGATATCCCTGAGATTGTTTTAAGCCAATTGGGGTTAAAAATCCAACATTCATTACGTGCTTTTACTGCAAAAGATCGAAAAGCTTTAAAATTGGTATCGCAGAATTTTCCAGTATCCAATTACTATAATACGGAGCAACTACTCACTACTTTAAGTATAGGGGAAGCGTTAGTGAGTGCCTTGGATGCCAAGGGTCAACCAACGCCTTTAGTTCATGCGATGATTAGAGCACCTGAATCGCGTATGGGGCCTTTAAGCAATGATGAGTTAAAGGCTTTATTGAATCAATCGTCCCTTTTCGCTAAATATTATCAAATGATAGATGTGCCCTCTGCGAAAGAGAAATTGTCTGAACTAATCTCTGATCAACAAGTTGCAAAACAACAGACCAGTCAGAAAGAAAACAATTCCTCCGTGTTGAATAATTTAAGTAAAAACACCTTATTCCGACAAGTGGTACGTCAAGTTTTTAGGGAACTCACAAGAGCTATTTTGTCTTTGTTTAAGAGTAAAAGAAACTAGACCAGTGATTTTCCCATATTAATTTTTTAACTTATGCCACGCATAGTCAAAATAAATGCAATTCAATCGACAAGGATATACATGATAAACATCACAGGAACCTACACTGATCAATATCAATTGGCTATGGCTCAAGTCTATTTTTTAAAAGGGTACCATGAGCATAAAGCGACATTTGATTACTTTTTTCGTGCTCTTCCTTTTAAAGGAGGCTATGCGATTTTTGCGGGTCTGGAGGATTTAGTGGATGTTCTGGAACAACTTCGTTTTGAACAACAAGATATAGAGTTTTTACAACAGCAGAACATGCATCCTGATTTTATTAACTATTTGAAACAGTTTAAGTTCAATGGCACGGTGTATGCGTCGCTCGAGGGAGATGTTGTGTTTCCTACTCGGCCAGTTGTGAGTATCGAAGCCAATTTGATTGAAGCGCAAATCATAGAAACGTTATTATTAAATATTCTTAATTTTCAGACGCTTATTGCGACAAAAGCCAGGCGCATCAGACAGGTTGCCGGGGAACGTATTTTAATTGATTTTGGATTAAGGAGAGCACAGGGTGCTGGAGGGTATTTTGCAAGCCGTGCAGCCATAGTTGGTGGTTTTGATTCGACAAGCAATGTCAGAGCCGGACGTGATTATTCAATTCCTGTATCGGGTACTATGGCTCATTCTTTTATCCAGAGTTACGATAGTGAGATACATGCTTTTTCTGATTATGCCGAAGCATGGCCAGAGAATTGCATCTTGCTAGTAGATACTTATAATACCTTACAAAGTGGTGTTCCCAATGCAATCAAAATAGCTAAGGAAATGGAGAAGAGAGGGCATAGACTCAAAGGCATTCGCCTGGATAGTGGCGATTTGGCATGGTTAGCCAAAAGAGCTCGCCACATGTTGGATGAGGCTGGCTTAAACTATGTGGCTATTACCGCTTCCAATCAACTTGATGAGTATGTTATCAAAAATTTGTTAGAGCAGGATGCACCTATTGATGCTTTTGGTGTGGGGACCAATCTTGCGATTGGTGCTCCGGATGCGGCTCTCGATGGGGTTTATAAATTGGCATTTGTAAATGGCCAACCTAGTATTAAATTATCAGATACCCCTGCAAAGATTACCATTCCTTATCAAAAGCAAGTATACAGGGTACTCGAAAAAGATGGGACTTATCGAGGTGCGGATGTTGTGGTTCTGAGAACAGAAAAAAAAATTGATATGATGCATCATCCTTTTGAAATTCTAAAATCGCTTTCGATAAAGCACTATAAACAAGAGGCATTACTGTATAAAGTGATGGAAAATGGCAATCGGTTGCTACCTAAAAAATCACTTGGAGAAATAGCCAGGTTTAGCCAACAAAGCTTTTCTAGATTGCCGTTCGAATACAAGCGTTTTATTAATCCTCATATTTATAAAGTGGGTTTAAGCACCGAGCTTAAAATGAAGAGAGATCAGCTGATAGCTGAACACTCAAGGTAAATTTATGAAGACTTTAATCATCCTCGACGTTCAAAATGATTTCATGCCAGGCGGCTCACTGGGAGTACCGAATGGTGATGCTATTGTTCCCGTTATTAACAGCATTTTGCACTATTTTGATCTGATTGTTGCATCACAAGATTGGCATCCCCCGAATCATATCAGTTTCGCCTCCAATCATCCGGGCCAGAAACCCTTTGAAAAAATCAAACTGGGTGATATGGAACAAACTTTATGGCCTGACCATTGTGTCCAGGGCAGTATTGGTGCTCAATTTCATCCGCAATTGAATACTAATCCTATTGAAGCCATTTTTCGAAAAGGAACTGACCCCAATATAGACAGCTACAGTGGTTTTTATGATAATTTGCATCAGAAAACTACCGGACTGGCCGGTTACCTACGCGAAAAAGGCGCTAAGGAACTTTATTTTTGTGGTTTATGTGCTGACATTTGTGTTTATTTTACAATTAAGGATGCCGTCAGTGAGGGATTTTGCTGTAGTTTGATTGAGGATGCAACTCAAGCGCTTGTGAAGTATGATTTCATAAAAATAAAAAACGAATTTATCAAGCAAGGTGTTAACCTAATTGACAGTTCAAATTTACAATTTGATGTCGAAGGAAATCCCCCGGCGTATTTTTAAGATCCGCTACCATAAGGTTTCGTGATGATTTCAAGAAGGTGCCCATTGGGGTCTTCAAAATATAATCCTCGCCCTCCATCATTATAATTCATCTGACCTAATCGGGTTTGTCCCGGGTCAGCCCAATAATCCACTTTAAGTTGACAAATTCTCTTAAAAATGGCATCGAACTCAGTCTCTGTTACTAAAAAGGCATAATGTTGAGAAGCAATTTCTTTATTTGTTTCACAGAAATCAAGGCTCACCTGGTTACTCATCTCAACCACAAGAAATGGGCCATATGGAGTTGCTTCGGGTAAGCCTAAAATCTCAGTGAGAAAGTGAGCTGATTTATCACGATCTTTCACCCACACGATAGTATGATTCAGTTGTATATTCATCATAACTCCTTGTTCCTGTCGATTGAAGAAATTGAGTTACTTTATTTCATTGTTTTTTTATGAAGTATAGGAATAGTCCCATCATTAAGATACACAGGATAATATAAATTGCTGGTAATAAATATTGTGACATTGGTAATACGCTTAATCCCAAGATAACCACAGTAACCAATCCCATATTGATAAAATTCATTACCGCGGAGCCATGGGCTTTATCGGAAGTGTGGCTCATAGCAAATGTCGAAGCATTTGCAAAAATAAAAGACAGTCCCAAATATATAAATATCATGGGAAGAAATAGCTTGATGAATGCTGAATGATGGGTCAATGCGGCTATCATCATTGCCAGTGCGGCAAACCCTGAGATTGAAATGCCCAATTGGATTCCTGCACGTTGCGAGTATTTTTTCGCAAATTGAGCGGACAGGACTGAGCCCAGAGTCAGGCCTAAGGAAGGTAAAATATTGGCAAGGCCATACTCTGTTGTACTCATGCCTAGCAAATTCATAGCAATAAACGGTGCCGTCGCTGCAAAAAGGTAGACAAAACAGGACGCGCCACCCATTAGTGCCCCACCAGAGATTAAAGGTTTGTTTTTAAATTGACTTACATATCCATGAAGCAGATGCTTCATTTGAAAAGCATTGAGTTGAAGACTTTTTTGTGTTTCGGGAAGCTGTGTGGCCATCGCAAGCAGGATGAGTCCATAAACAATACCTGCATAAAAGCAACTTTCCCAGCCGTAATGAGAGTTTAAAATGCCCCCAAGCGCAACACTCATACCGGGTGCTATCGCAAAAGCCAGCATCAAATAGGAGGTTTTTTGTGCGGCTAATTTGGGTGGATAGGATTCATTAACCAAAGTGAAAGTCATTTTTAGTCCTACGCCGGATCCTAAAGCTAATAGAAACCGTCCTAAAACAAGTAATGGATACAGGGCAAACATTCCGGCCAATACACATAAAATACTGCTGATAATTTGCAAGCTAATACCGCCATAAAGTGTTCTTTTTCTTCCATAGCGATTCGTTATAGGGCCATAAATAAGTTGGCCTAAGGCGTAACCAATCAAAAAACTGGTGATAGTCTGTTGCGCGGCATGCTCTGTGATCCCAAAAAATACAGTGATGTTGGGCAAGGCCGGTGTAAATAAGACAGCATTTACGGAAGCAAAAGAAATTAGCAACAATAAAGTCACGAAAGAAAGTTTGGTTTTTGGATACATGATGAGAATAATTTTAACGATTAACAGTTAAGAACAGTATAATTATTGACAAAATAATTAACAATATCATAATTAATTAACATTTATTAACTATATTGCAATAATAAAATTGAAATCATGGGTAAATTTGATCAAATCACTTACTTTATTGCTGTTGTTGAAGAGCATGGTTTTGCAGCAGCCGCAAGAAAATTTGGCGTATCTACAGCCGCTGTTAGCAGGCAGATTGCACGTCTTGAAGCCGAGCTAAAAGCAGAGCTGTTGGTGAGAACAACTAGAAAATTATCATTAACTGACATCGGGGCTCGCTATTATCAGCAATGCAAAAAGACTCTTTTGGAGTTAAATGAGGCAGAAATAGCGATTGCTAGTAGTCGGAATGAAGCGGTGGGCATATTAAATGTTACTAGCAGCCGTTATTTTGCTATGAGATTTCTTCTCCCTTATTTACCAGAATTCATGGAGTTAAATCCAAAATTGCAGATTAAAATTGAATTGGCGGAAAGATTTCCTGATTTAGCTCAGGAAAACGTTGATGTACTTTTTGGTGTTTCTATGGAGGGCCCCCCTGAACTGGTGCGTAAGCGAGTTTCTACAACACGGTATGTGCTTTGCGCATCGCCGGATTATCTGGCAAAAAATGGTATTCCCAAATCACCTTCCGAACTTGGGAAGCACCGTTATATCACTCACAGCATGCGAAATCCTGATAATTTGGTTACATTTAAAGACAATGAGCAGATTTATGTTGAACCTGTGTTATGGCTCAATGATAGTCGTGCTTTGTGTGAGTGCGCTTTACTTGGGATGGGAATTATCAAATTACATGAATACATAGTGGCTGAAGCATTGCAAGATGGGCGCCTCATTGAGGTTTTGCCTGAATTCCAAGAGTCCAGTTTATCGGTGTACCTTTATTATCAGGCAAGCCGATATTTACAGCCTAAGATACGAAGATTTATTGATTTTTTTACAAAATAACAATAAAAGCAAGTATTTTGTGTCATTCTAGCAGGTCTGAGTTAAAAGCAAAAAAGTTCGGGGGCACGTGCTTTTTTTAGAGAGAGATGTCAGGTTATGCAAGGTCTCATTATGTCGCAAATTAGGTGTATCTGTTAATAAATGCTTCAGGTTGCTTTGTTAGAATAACAACAGTCAGAAACATTATTAACTAGAGAATCTTGAAATGTTTTTAAAACTTGAAAAATATAGTCCCATACTTTGCACAGCAATTTTAGAAACATATGGTAATAACCCTAAAGTTCTAATTTTCTGATTGTATAAGTGTAATAAAACATGATAAAATGTGCACAATTTTTACTATTTGTTTGCATATATATTAACCCTATAGGATTGCAATAGATAGTGCCACTTTGATTTAATTAATTTTTAGAAGTTAATATGCATAAAAAATACAACTACTACAGTCTTGAAAAAGAAAAAAAAACATTCTGGCAACATATACTGGATATTCTGAAGGCCCCATTTAGGCTACCTGGGTGGGTCGTTTCTTTTTTCTTGGCACGAAATATTACTCATGTGGCATTAAATCCTAATAATATTCCGCAACAACGTTTAATACATCTTACAAAAACAAGCAATAATCCAGAGGATGATATTGTTGTCATTAATTTCAAAAAACGGCCTCCTCACAAATGGTTTAATGACACGCTGATTAAAATAGCCAATACCATTGCGGCTCTTCCTTTTGTAACACCAAGATTACGTACAAGATTACATTACGATAATGAGAATGATATCAATCATGTGAACAAGTTGCTTGCCGAGATCGATGCGCTTGTTCAGGGCAAATCAAAACAAAAGTATTGCAAAGGCAGGGCATTCGATTGGTCAAAAATTCATCTGAAGGGATTGGAGTTCCTGGACCCTAAAATGAGAGGCTATGTTTATGAACAACTGCATGAAAAATATGGTTATGTCTCATATACAACAAAACGCAAACCTAATATTGAATTTTTCACCTTAAAAACTCCTGATGGATCTGAATTGGATTCAGTGCAAGTTACAGGTGAAGACGAAGAAAAAAAACCAATGGGGGAACGCAAGTTTATTATTACCTGTATTGCGCGGGATCAAAATTTCATCAATTGGATAAAGGATTTAAACTATACGGCAAAAAATCTGGGCGCCACAGCCATCAGCTTCAACTACAGAGGCGTAGATTACAGTCGCGGTCTTGTCTGGACAGAAAATAATCTTGTCGACGATATTCTGGCTCAGGTGCAAAGGCTAATTAGCCTTGGTGCCGACCCTAAGAACATCTGCCTTGATGGTATGTGTATAGGTGGGGCGGTAGCAACAATTGCCGCAGCAAAACTTCATGAGAAGGGCATGAAAGTCAAGTTGAATAATGAACGCTCTTTTACTTCTCTTTCTTCTCTAGTATTTGGTTTTATTGTACCTGAGTTACAAACAGCAAATTGGTGGAGCCCTTTGACTTATGGTCGCTTCCTACTGGCTGGTGTAGTTTATGCTTTACTCACGCCTTTAATTTGGCTGGCAGGATGGCCAGTTGATGTGACCAAAGCCTGGAATAGAATACCTGCTCAGGATAAAATGTATTCTGTTGTGCGGGATAAAGACAATGGTTTGTACGATGGAGTAATTCACGATCACTTCTGTTCCATTGCGTCGTTGGTTGATTCTCAAATTAATTCTATTTTATATAAATTATCCACTGATCAGCCGCTTACTGAGGAAGAAAAACAAATTTTGTGTGATGATCAGTTTTCTCACCATTTTAAACCAAGTCAAAGTGTTTTAAAAAATCCAAAATACAAAGGCCCGCATTTTATTTCCCGACAAGATTTGGTAGCTGAGCTTGGTCATCGAGAAGAATATTCCAATCATGATTATTTCCTTGACCGCTTGCGGGAAAAATTTCAATTGGATCGCGCAAAACGGCCAGTGGCTTTGACTGAAGATGGGGAAAAGGATATAGATGGGATTCCATCGCAACTATCTAATCATAAAGAGCGTCCCTTAATTATTGCCAGCAGTGGAGGAACAGGGCATATCTCAGCCACGCATGGCATCATTAATGATTTACAGAGTAAAACAGATAATGTTGTCATTACGCAGCATCATGCGGAACTTTACAAAAACAAGCCCTTCTCAATTACATCTGTTCTGATTCGTATTGGTGTTTGGTTTACCTCTCTTCCTATCCTGGAAGACATACTGAAAGGAGTTATGAGGTTTATCGGATATCCCGTTTTACCGAGCTCCTCCATCTTTTGGGATCAAATGTCTAAAATACAGCAGAGTGAAACTAAAAAAGAAAATGGAATTGAAACAGGCAGAACTCGTCCTTATGTGGACATGCTGTTGGATATATACCCGGAGGGATATGAATACACGGCATTCAATAACGCGACTCACTTGACTTCCAGTATTGAAGACATTCAAACGATGATAAGCTTCAAGGGGCATGTTGAAGAGGATAACAGGAATATAGTCTATCAAAATATATTACAACGCCTTATGCATGCGGCGAAACAGAATACTCCTTACACAAGATTAATTTCCACACAGGCACTTTCTTTGGGAGCTATTTGCGATGCCGTTAAATACTACAATACGGTATTTCTGCCTGTATACAATGCTGAAAGAGGAACTTCCTATCAGCCTATTGCTATTGATCAGTATATGACCGATTTGCCTTCACTGGGTTGTATTCATTTTATGAATAATTTGGAGGAACTCACATCAGAGCAAAGACAATTGATGGAGATACATGCAGTAAATATGAGTGAACCATTTAAAGAGGCGCATTTTGGCAAAGAACAAGGCTTTAAAGCGGTTCATAATATTGACCCACGCAATAACCCAATGATTCGCAATGCCTTTAAAGACCCCTCATTGACAAAATACCTGGATAAGACCCAGGCATTTGATTTGCACTTTAATGTTTATAAAAAGGAAAAGCAAAGTGCACTGCCAGTGTTAAATGGTAAAGAAAAAATTACAATCAAACCGCATGCTAAAATTGCTTCCATCATGATAGGCTCTCTGGCGGCAAATGCTTCAGCTGATTATGCGAAGTATTTATTGAATCAGGGGTATGAGCATATTTTTCTTTTCGGCGGGCTTAATGATTCCATTGCAGCACGTATCGATCAAATCATCAATTCTTATCCTGCCTCCAGGCGTGATGAGATACGTAAAAAAATTATTCTCCTGGGGAATCAATCTGACGTTGAAATGGCACCGATAATGACGCGTAGTAACTGTGTGGTTATCCGTGGGGGTGGTTTAAGTGTCATGGAACAAATGGCCATGCCCATTATGGATGATAAAATTGTATTATTACATCATGAAGATAATGAAGAGGGCCCTTTAACATCTGGTCTCAGTTGGGAAGATGGGAATGCTGATAAATTAATTGAGTACCTGTCCGAAAAAGGGGCATATGCTAAAAAAACTTCACCTGGCTTGTGTTCCGGTCATCTCCATGAGGCAGAAAAGGATTTTGAAAAGAAATATATTACCCAGCTGAAGTCGACAGGAACCAAGGGAAAAGTAGATTTAACAATCCCTCAGCAAAAGAAACCTCCCCTGAAAAAAGAATGGGATAGGAAAACGGGATATACTGAATCCGGACATATATTATCCCATCAGCATAGATTTTTTAACACGATACCTGAAGGAAGAGAGCCATTTGGCTCCAAGGAAGAGATACATCACCATGAGCAGCTTTCTAGTCAAAGTTTGGTTAGTGTAACCGCTGGTTGATAAAATATGCCTCTAATCATCGAGGCTCGTTTTAGAGCGGCCTTCTCTGAAACTTGTCTGCTCGGGATAGTATCAATTTGTGATTGCAATACCTACTGATTGATGCAATTCCAAAAGCAGAATTGTATTTTATTAGCCCACATTGCATTTTATATTTTATTTTAGTACAATTACATGCCTTTTTGACGATTAAATGAATTTTTTTGTCATTAATTATATTTTTTAATAATAGAGAAATCAATATGCCTAAAATTTTAGATAGCAATGCATATCGCGAGATGGAAAATGAGCTCAATAATCTTTTCGAGCAAATTTATAAGCATGGTAAAAATGACAGAACCGCGATTACATTACAAGCTCAGCAATTTTTAGATAATTTGAGTGAATCCATAAGGGATCATTCCCGCTTATTGCTTACCAACATTGCCAGAGAAGAACTCATTTATTTTAAGGAAAAAAAACCTGGGGATTCGCGAGAGAAATTTCAAAATATCGATAAGATGAGTGATTACTTTAACAATTTATCTGCATTGATTAATTTCTCGGTGATGCAGCAAGAAGATCCTACTCTGCGGGTTTTTTATTATGATATGTATATTCAACTAATGAATTTTTGCTATCTTAAAGGAGATTTGTTTGGAGCAGGTGCAATATATACGGGATTAATATCCAATAACCTCCCTAACTCTATTGATCGGAAGCAATTGAGTTCCGAGAGTCGCTTGATTTTTAAAGATTGTGAAGAAAAATTTAAGCGATTATTTAATCTCTCAACGACATACAATGCACACAATAATTTAAAAAGACAATTCAAAACTGCTTTGATACCCGCATTACCAGCACTTCTCACGGTTCAGATATATACTAAAGACGCTTACGATAACTCTGTCAGCGATTTTGAAAGAATTCAGGAGAAGTTACGTCAGTTGGATATAGAACATAATCGGTTTCTTAATCAATTACAAAATGACCATTCAACCTGGTCTAAAGCTTATTATGATTATATGAGTAATGTTTATCTCCCGCAAAGCATATTCGAATACACGACTCTCTTAAGAGAGTATGAAGAACTTGTCACAACACATGGTGGCTCTATTGCGAAGCAGTTTCATGAGGATAAGAATTCAGAACCTCTGGTAAATTTTGTTGAATCAACGCTATCAGAAAATCAATCAGTTCTCAAAGTATCTCCTTTTCAAAATGAGAGAATTGTTGAAATGCTTTCCGAGATTGACGTGGTAAAAAGTGAGTGCTCAAGCCCAGCTGTGTTTGATGACCTCTCCTGGAAGTTGAGAGACATGAATTGTACCTTGGTAAAAGCTAAATCTATTGGTGATTATACTTCCAAAATTTTTGCAAATCTTGATACTCCATACATGGAAGAAAATACGGATGAAGATCCGAAACCAGTGCTTGTAGAAGAACTGCAAACGGATGATGTGTACCAACTTCACCATAGTGGTATGAAATTGATGCGTGAGCTCGAACAGGCTATAGAAGATCATAAACCGAAAATTACTTATCATTGTTCAGGTGAGGCAAACTATGGTTTCTTTAGTGAAGCCAGGAGGAGAGGGAGACATTTGAGTCCAGAACCAATGGATATCGAAGTCATGGATGTGGATGTTATGGATTATGATGAGAATGATTTACGTGATCAAACCGTTATGATTACGGTGTAATTTGTCTTGCATCTATAATTGCAATCCATCGGATAGCTCTTGTAGATGCCAATCCGATTTTTATCTTATTTTGTCCTATTTCCTTGCAGAAGTTTTTCTATCTCTTCTGGTGGTATAGGCTTGCTCATTAAAAAGCCCTGAATGTCATTACATCGCCTTTTCTTGAGGAATTTAAGCTGGTTTTGCGTTTCGACTCCTTCGGCGATGATATTAAAATTCATACTTTGTGCGATAGCAATAATCGCATCAATGATCGCTTCATCTCCTGGCGATTTTGAAATATTCTGAATGAATGATTGGTCGATTTTAAGACTATCGACAGCGACCTGTTTTAATAAATTCAGGCTGGAATTTCCTGTGCCAAAATCATCTAAAATAATCAACACACCCAGTGATTTCAACTTTTTGATCGTTCTTTGTATTTCTTTGTCAATAATCACATTTTCAGTAATTTCCAGCTCCAGACAATGAGGTTCGACTGAATATTCTTTTAAAAGATCCTCCACCATTGCAGGGAAATCTCGTTGTCTTAACTGTTTACTTGCTACATTACAAGCGACACGAATTTCAGGCAGCCCCATTGTGCGCCACGTACCAATTTGTTTACAGGTTTCCCGCAAAACCCACTCCCCTATTGGTACGATAAGCCCTGAACTTTCGGCAGTGGGAATAAAATCCAAGGGTAAAATAATACCTTTTTGCGGGTGATTCCACCGGATTAATGCTTCCATGGAACGAATCTCATGAGTATTAACTGTAAATTGAGGCTGGTAAAGGAGGAAAAACTCATGATGGATAATCGCTTTTTGCAAGTCCAATTCCAGCTGAAATTGCTGGTTTGTTTTCTTGTTGAGTTTCTCTGTATAAAATGAGAATTGGTTACCGCCGCGAAATTTTGCCTGATACATCGCCATATCCGCATTACTGAGTAAAGTGTTTACTGTTTTGCCATCTGTTGGATAAACGCTAATACCGATGCTGACATGAATATTGATGTCTCTTTCAGCGATATGAAATGGTTTTTGAAAGGATTGGAGGATTTTTTGAGCTACTCCGGCAATTTGCTCTTCAGAATTAAACGATTGAAAAAGCATTACAAATTCATCCCCACCAAGTCTGGCGAGAGTATCCTCTTTTCGCACCAAAGAACGTAATCGTTCAGCGACGGCGCACAGTAATTGATCACCGGCTTCATGGCTCAAGCTGTCATTGATCATTTTAAAGCGGTCCAAGTCAAAAAATAGTATGGCAAATTTCATTTTATGGCGGGCATAACCGCTGATAGCATGTTCAATACGATCAATTAATAACAAGCGATTGGGTAAATTGGTTAATACGTCATGAGTGGCCTGGTACTCCAGCTTTTCCTTTAATCGCGTTTGCTCAGTGATGTCTCTGAAGCTCCATACACGGCCTACTGTTTGCAGACCAACGCGATGCGGTTTGGAACAGCATTCAACCACTTTACCATTTCTAAAATGATAAATTTGTATACTGGAATCATCGATGTGAATAGAAAATTCTTTAACATGTTGGGCATGCTGTTCTGAATTCAGTAATTGCGTTGACATATACTGAATGAGTTGGGATTCGCTGGTTTTTTTCATGATGGATTCGGGTATATTCCACAATTTGACGAATTGAGAGTTGTAATCAACGATTTTCCCTTGTAAATCGACAACCAGAATGCCATCCGAAGAGGACTCAATCGTTGCTCTCAATAAGGAGAAGGATTGTTGCAAAGATTCGGTTCTTTCCTCTACCAATTGATTTAAAAATTCAGTGTGTTTTTGAGTTTCTCTGGCAAGTACCCATTTTTGTGTTAACGCGCTTGCCAGCTGTCTTACGGCAATCACATCGAAAGGTTTTTTTAATACCAATAAATTATCACTTAAGCCTAAGGTATTCACTGTGCTTTCCCATGAGTAGTCGGAATAGGCACTGCATATAACAATTTGTATTTGTGGATCAATGGCCCAAATGCGTTTGATGGTTTCTATCCCATCTATCCCCGGGGGCATTCTTATGTCAACAAAGGCGAGCGGGTATGGCCGGCCTTCTTCAAGTGAGCGTTTCACTTTTTCTATGCCTTCAATGCCTTGAGTCGCCACATCGATTTCAAATTCAGGCAAAGAAATTCCAAGTTGTTCTGTCTCATCATCAAACAGCTCGGCATCAAATTTATTTAATAATACAGAGTTCTTGCTGACATTTAAGATTTTCATAAAATCCTGATGAATCGCTGGATTGTCATCGATGACCAGAATGCGAAAAGATTCAGTGCTCATTTCTACCTCGTACCCAAGGTTTTTGGATTGATGGGTAAATCTAATATAAATTGGGCGCCTTTGCCATTGCCATTACTTTCAGCGTATAGCGTACCACCCAGATCCCGTGCATAAATTGCGGAACAGTGTAGTCCAAAACCATGACCATTTTTTTTGGTTGTAAATCCAAAAGAAAAAATTCGATCCAGGTTATCTTTTTGAATTCCAAGGCCATTATCATTTATTTTAATCATAATATGATTATTTTCTGCTCTCCTGATGGAAATAACAATTTTTCTGGAATCATTCGCTTCGTGTAATAAAACAGAATCTTTCGCATTAGCGAGTAAATTGGTAAGAATTTGAAATAACTTGGATTTGTCAGTGATAAACTCATTGATATCCGGTTCAATCTCAATACGGACATCAATTTGATGTTTGTCCAATATGACTGATTTTACCGCATTAAGAATCACATCATGGATTGAAATTTTCTCTGTTAAATTCGATAAGCCGCTCAATGATTGCTGCATGGCTATGATTTCTTTAATATGATTAATGTTAGTTTCCAGACTGTTGGCTTCCTTCATGTTTTCTTCATATTCTTCATGCAGGGTTTTCGATAACGCGTCCAAATAGGGAAGAATCAATTTACCTTTTGGATTCTGTAACAAGTATTCGCTTAATTGATTGATGTTTTCGTCAAGCATGGTTTTTATAGCGGACAGTTTTTTATAATGAATGTTGGATATATTCTTTTTCAGAATAATGGCAGAAACATTGACGCTGTTTAAAATATTGCCCACATTATGAAGTATCGAGGTGGCTACTTCCGACATCCCGGCAAGACGAGCTGTTGAAACCAGTTTATTATTCAGTTCAAGAACTTGTTCTTCAATTATTTTTCTTTTGGAGATATCCATCAAAACCCCGGAAATTTCATTTTTCTCCGGGTTGGCTCTTGCTATGGTTCGGTACCATTTGTACTCATTGTCTGCATTTCTTACTCTTAGCTCATAATCATAATCTTCTTTTTCTTTGAGGGCTTTTTCGACCACATTTTTTAGTCCTGCCTTGTCATTAGGATGTACAATATCCAAAAATGAAGAATAGTTCAGTGCCGCATTACTAGGCGGCAAACCCAGAATTTTAAATAGTCCTTTGGACCATGTCGCAGTATCTGTGTTTGCATCATAATGCCAATATCCCATTTGCGCTATATCTTGGGCGTATTCGAGTTTCGAATTAATATCCCTCATTTCTTTAGAAGAAATATCAATAGAGCGCTCTAATAAATAGCGGTCTTGATCGTTTTCGTAGTATGTTTTATTGATATGTGCAATAAATTGAGTCCAACTCTCCAGATTTTGTGGTAATCCATCAACAGTAAAACCAAGTTTTTTTAACTGTCGCCGCAACAACCGATGCATTTCTGTCATTATTACTGAATTCCTTTTTGGTTTATGGACTCTCTAACAGGGTCGTAATGGTCATGGTTTGATTATGCAATTCGCAGGTACCTGTTGCCAGAGGTGATAATTCACCGTAAGAGTAGAAGCCAATTTGTATCGATTTAGGAGGCAGTGATTGTAATGTTGTTTCTGTCTCTTCCTCCGTAAGTTCACCTAATACCAATCTTCTGCCGACGCAACTGATATCGATTGCCAAAACAGGTTGTGTATTCAAGTTTCCATTTTTAAAAAGTCTATCATTAGCGTTTTCTCCCGCCTCATTGGCACTGACAATCAGGCGGTCAAAATTGGCACGCATTAATTGAGCATAGTATCCTTGAGGCAAATCGCCAGCAAAAATGAGGGATTGCTCTTCTTCATTGACTCCCAGAATAGTGCGCACAATGTGTTGAGAATCTGGTGCAGATGGGTTACGGATAGCAAGCGGGTAAAGCAAGCCTGCCGCTGGTAATTCAGAAGCCCTGTCACCAAGATAGGTTTTATAAAGTTTTAGCGCGGGCTGGTTGTCCAGTTCATAGAGAATATTTGCTTTAGATTGTGTAATGACTCTTTCTGGTCCAAAAATATCCCAACCTCCTCTTGAACCATGCCCTACATGGATTTGATCACCATAAAACCCTACTGCCCCAATGCAATGGTCTATAATTTTTCCATCGTAAATAATCCAGGTATTTTTAAAATCCGCACCATCTCCTGCCAGACCGCCTGTAATAATAACCCCTTTGCCAGCATGCTGGTTTAATCCTTTAATTAATTCGGAACCGTTGACATTTAAGCCATCGGACAAAACAAATATGCTTTGGGGATTTTGCTTTTGATGCAATGATTTTGATAAATGAATTCCTGCCTCATAAGACTCTTCAGTGCTTTTAACCTCTGTTTTTGCCAATTGAAGTTTCGTTGACTCAAATTGAACTACTGCAACCGAAATGCTGTTATCAAAAATATTAGGCCCAAAAATTTCTCCTGCAGTGGAGCATCCTATGATTTTTGATTTTTTATAGGCTTGAGCCAATTCTTCAATTGGTTTGCTGTTTGCCCTAAATACGGGACTGGCAAAAACTAAAATTAAGGTATTCTCGGAGTCGAGTTCAGGAAATGTTGGGATACTCCACCCCTGGTTTTGAATGTATTGAAATGATTCTATTTTCATCATATGGTGTGATTCGGGTTTATCTTATGATTAATTATAGTCTATGTTCAAAAGGATCAATGAAGAGGAGGGTTATCTATTGCAATGTTCATATAGAAAAAGCGCAAATTCATTCCTGTTTATTATCACGATTTTGCCATTTTTTGAAGTTGCTTAGTAAGTCATTAATCAAGCGGTCATTGATTCTTTTTTTGAGATAATAAGCATGAAATGGGATTGTGAGTTCAAGGTCTTTTATTTTTAAGATTTTTAACTTTTCTGATAGCAAACTATCAGGCAGATAACTCCAGCCTAAACCGTACTCTACTATAGATTTTATTGCATCAATAGTACTCATTTCAAAACCCAGGTTTAACACCAGTTGATTTTTTTCAAATAGGGTATCAATTTTATCACGCAGCGCAGCCCCCTGCTCAGTTAAGATGGCGGGGAACTGTGAAAGTTCTGAGAGTGAGAGTGCGGAAGTTCTATGGGCTAGCTCATGATTTACTGCCACAACCAAATTCAGTTTTTCCTCCCAGAGCAAAGAATCGCCCAATAATTTTTCAGACACTTCCCGTGCGGGGCAGATAACCAAATCAACCGTGCCATGGTTCAGAATATACTCCACTTCTTTTTCACTAATGGTTTTCAGATGCGCTTGGATGGCAGGATTGATTTCTTTTAAGTATTTAAAAAAACTCGGCAATACGTAGTGAGAAACATACACCGAAGCCCCTATGATGATGCTTTGTGTGAATTGTTGTGAGTTTTTAAGGGTATGGACCATATTTTGATGTGCGGAAAACATTTGCCTGGCATAAGGGATAAGCTGTTTGGCTGCTTCAGTAAAAATTAATTTGGAACCCTCGCTAATTATCAAACGTACATTTAACTCGTCCTCTATTTTTCGAATGCGTTTGCTCATGGCTGATTGAGTGACATGCAATTTTTTAGCCGCCAGGGTGAGGGAATGGTATTCAATGACAGCGAGAAAGGATTTGATGTCTCTAATGTCCATAGGATTCTTGCCTTTTTACAAGAAGTATAGCATAGAGGCACTAAGCGCTTTCTAAATAAGGATGGCAAGATCATCATAACGTTTAGGCCAAAATCGAGGCATCAGGCAAAGAAGGGCAGTGAATTGAAAACAGGCAATGACTCTGTCGATTCCCAAAATTTATGCGACACTGGTTTAAAGATTTAGAAGAGATAATCTACTTTAAAAAAAACTGTATGCCTAAAAATGTCAGGGTTAATAAAATGGAAATCATCGGGAAAACAATAGGGAATGAAATAGCCTCTGGTGGTTTTTTTTCTGTCAGTTTGATTTTAATTAATGAGGCATGAATGATGATAAAAATACACAATATGATGCTGCTGGTTAATTTGGCCAGGGTTGTAATAGGGAGGGCATAGGCAAATAGTAAAATAATAAGAGACACCAGTAAGGTCGAGTTGACTGGTGTTTGCGTTTTGGAATAAACAAAGGAGAATATTTGAGGGGCATTTTGTTGATTAGCCATACCATAAATAAGTCGCGAAGCCATAATAATTTGCACCAGAATTCCATTGGTAATAGAAATTAGTGCAATGATTGAAAACAACAAGGGGGATTGTCCCTGAAGCTTAATAATTTCAATAAGGGGCATGTCCGTTGTGACTAAAGCATTGGGTGGTATGGTCGAGACGATAACCCAGGCGACTGCAACATATAAAATGGTTGCGGATATTAAAGCAAGAAAAATAGCTTTTGGAAGAGTTTTTTCAGGATTTATTGTTTCCTCGGCGGTATTCACCATATCTTCAAAACCAATAAAAGCATAAAACGCAATAAAAGCTCCGATAAGCACCCCATCAAAAGAATGAGGAAAAGAGAAGGATTGGATGTCGATAGAAGCTAATGAATAACGACCGTAATAAATAATCATCAATAATCCACCCACTTCCATGAGTGTCATGAACAGGATAAGAGTCGCTGATTCACGAATACCCCAAACAGCAACTCCCGCTAAAATGACAACTAAAATAGTGATGATAAGGGAAGGCGGTAAGGGTAAAAACAATTGAAAATATTTGACAAAGCCATGGGATAGGGTGGCTGCCGAGATCACACCTGTTAAAATCACTATCCAACCGATTAAGCCAGATAGCCACCTTTGCTGGAATGCTTTCCGCACATAAAGAGCGGAGCCTGCGCTAAGCGGTAACCTTGAGCTTAGTTCCGCATAAGAAATGGCAGTAAAAAAAGCGATGATGGAGGCGATTAAGAAGGATAGAGGGGTAAATTGTGCTGCCTCCTTTGCAACTTCACCAACAAGGGCATAAATTCCCGCGCCCAATATGGTTCCAAGTCCATAAAAGGCCAGCAGTGTTAATGATAAAGTCCGTTTTAAGTGCATTACTCCCCCATTTTATCTGGAGATCTATAGTCGTAGAACAAGTCTTCTTTTTTGTTTGCTTACTTTTTTATTTTTCGCCGGTTACTAAATAGATAGTGAAATTAAATTGATATTCACCATGATATTTGGCTTGGCATTCATTATCGTAATATTGAACCATAGCTTCGTTGATTTTTTGTATCTCTTCATTGGGCAATTGTTCTTGATAAAAAGCAATGCCATTGACGAATTTCCTGAAAACATCCAGGGAAGGGAGGGTAATGGATTGCCGGCATAGCTTTACTTTTAGCTCCTGACAGCTTAACGACTCCAGTTTTTTTTCCAGATTGTTTAAGTGAGAATAATCTACGGGAGGGATAAAATCATGCAAGGATACAAATTGCCCTGATTTTTTTAAAGCGTAATAACTCATGATAAACGGATCGTCTCCTGCTGGAAAAAGAGTAAGAAATTTTCCCCCGGGTTTCAATGCGTTAACGATATTTAAAAATGCTTTTTGAATATTGGCACATGCCCATTGCAAACACCAAAAAGAGACGACATAGTCAAATTGTAAGTGGAAGTCCATTGTGAGTACATCGGCTTTCTGGACTGAAAAGTTAGGATATTCCTTACTCACGTCTTGGGCTAAATGTAACATATTCTCGGAAGCGTCTATGCCTAATACAGAGCCTTGAGGCACTTTCATAAGAATGTTTTTTGTAAAAGCGCCGTTACCGCAGCCGATGTCCAATATTTTGTCGTCAGGCTTCATTTTCAGGCAGGGTAAATATTCTTCAGCCACAGTCGCTTGAATGTAAGATCCAATGGCGTAGTTATTGGCGGGCCACTCACGTCTTGACATACTTATTCCTTTCTTTTGAGATGGTTATTTATTCCATAATTGTTCAGGTCATCATTGTTCATGATACATCACGGATAGTCTCTAAAATAGATCATGAATTCGTTTATGAATAGTTTTTTATTGAGATGAATGAATTAAATCAATTATAGTGAGCACTGTAAAAAAATCAGGATGTTTTTACTTCAAACTATGAAAAGGAGTCAGGTATGTTCAACCAGAGTCAGCAAAAAATTGTTTGTGTACTTTATGATGATCCCAAGGGTGGCTTTCCTCCAAACTATGCCAGAGAATCCATTCCAGAATTGGATCAATATCCTGATGGTCAAAGCCTACCTGCTCCTGATTCGATGGATTTTATTCCAGGTGAACTGCTAGGTTCTGTTAGTGGTGAATTGGGACTGAGACAATTTCTTGAAAGCAATGGACATCAATTTATAGTAACCTCTGATAAGGATGGCCCTGATTCAGTATTTGCCAGGGAGCTGAAAGACGCTACTGTCGTCATTTCCCAACCTTTTTGGCCAGCCTATTTAACTCGTGAACGTATTGAGAGAGCGCCTAAACTTAAGCTGGCAATTACAGCAGGTATTGGTTCAGATCATGTCGATTTGCAAGCAGCCATGGAACATAATATCACTGTTTGTGAGGTCACTTATTGTAATAGCATCAGCGTTGCTGAACATACAGTAATGATGATTTTGGCCTTGGTGCGGGATTTTATTCCCCAATACAATACGGTAATTGATGGCGGGTGGAATATCGCGGATTGCGTCAGTCGCTCTTATGATTTGGAAGGCATGCAGGTGGGATGTGTTGCTGCAGGGCGAATTGGATTGGCTGTTTTAAGACGCTTAAAGCCATTTGCTGTAAAACTGCATTATACCGACAGGCATAGACTGCCAGTACAGTTGGAGCAGGAACTGAATTTGACTTATCACCCCTCTGTTGAATCCATGGTGAAAGTTTGTGATGTGGTATCGATTCATTGTCCATTGCATCCGGAAACAGAATACCTTTTTGATGAGCGATTAATAAAACAGATGAGACGAGGCTCTTATTTAATCAATACCGCCAGGGGGAAAATATGCGATCAGCACGCTGTGGCCAAAGCTCTGGAATCTGGGCATTTGGCTGGTTATGCCGGAGACGTTTGGTTCCCACAACCTCCAGCCAAAAACCATCCATGGAGATCGATGCCAAATCACGCCATGACACCACATACCTCAGGAACTACCTTGTCCGCACAAGCGCGGTATGCCGCGGGAGTCAGAGAAATATTAGAGTGTTGGCTAGGGAACAAACCAATTAGGGATGAATATTTGATTGTGTCTCAAGGCCGTTTAGCCGGGGTTGGTTCTCACTCCTACAGTGCAGGCAATAGTACAACAGGGGCTGAGCAAGAAGTAGAATTGGTTTGATTCACCGTCGCTTAAGCCGTCTTATGTCTTTCTGTTTTCATTCAAAGTAGCCGCTGCCTTTAAAGACAGCGGCCAGTTCAGGGAAAAGGGACAAACAGTGATGATTTAAAATTTAAATAAATTCTTTTGGAGGTCTGGTTTTAAACCAACATCCTCTTGACCAAATGAAAAGAAAGCTGGATTGTAGACAGGGTGTGTTTGCTCAAACTGCTCTAGAAAATCGTCTGCTGTCTGTTTGTTATCCCAAGTGTTATGGTTTGAGTCAATATTTACTGTTTCTGTGGATTGATTGGCTGTTTCTTGTCTAGGTTGAGGCACTTCTTGTTCCTGATGCTCATATTTTCTTCTTTTTGTATTGGTATGAATTTCTCTCTCCGAAACGATTGATAGATCAAAATAATCCCTGTGATCAAGTAGCGAATGAATACAGTTTGCCATGTCTTTTTCAGATGATGTGTCACGCTCTGTAGTGCCTCCTTCTCGAACCGCATGAGTAAAACATTGACCTTCCTGATTGATTGAAAAATAATTCACAAGTCGGCCGAATCCCTCAAAAACGTAAGCTATTTCCAGTTGTTGATTACCTTTTGATAAGGGGAAAGCTAAATTTAACCAGGGGTCCATTAAAAACTGTTCATTGACAATTAATATAAAATGATTATTAAAGGTCGCTAATCGCAGGGAGTAAATTAGGCTTTCTGGTTTTTGTGCCTGGTGTAACAGAAGTGCAAAAGCAAAAAAAGCTTTTTCCTGGCAATTACCAAAACCGGAGCCTCTGCTATACAGAGCAATCTTCAGAATTTTATTTAGCCAGGTCAAATCAGTTCTTTCCAGAGTTTCATCAGCGAAAATTTGAGTTAGCTTAACCAGTGACGCATCGTCTTCATTATCGGTAGGTAAATCACAGGAACTGATGTTTTGTGCCAATTGATTGCCAAGCAGAATCAGCTCCCAGAGTTTTTTTTCTTCAGCATTGAGATGGAATTTATCATTAACTGTCCGGACTTTTGCTTTAACTTCCTGAACTTGAGAATGAGTAAGGGCGGCATGCTGATTCGGCTTTTTTGTTTTTTCAGAAGATTTGCAGTGAAGCTCTCTTTTTTTGGAGCGTTTTTCTTGTTGCTGATTGAGTGCTTTTTCTTTCATCTTTTGAAAATCACCTAAAAGGCTATCCATAAATAATTCCTGTCTATTTTTATCAGCCGCTTTGGCACAGGATTTTGTGAACATGTTACACTCTCTTTTAATAGTTAATTACGATATGACACATTGAACCTCTGATAATAATGAGCTGGACTGCTGTAAAAACAGAGCCTGGCTCACTGAGGCTGCTATTTTATAAGTTAATTATTAAGATAATATTAATTTTTGCATTTAAATTAACCTAACGGGATATGTTTTTGTCACTTTACAAGCGGTTTTTGATTTAAAAAAGTATAATAGATAACAAAATAAGAACCGCCTGTGTTTATAATTGGAAAATTGATGAGCAAAGAACAAATTAAGAAAACAGCACTGGAGATTGTCAAATACATTCATGACAATATAAAAGCGTGTAATATTCCCAATCAAAAAAAAGAAAATAAGTTTTTTGCGCCTTTGGTTTATCTCTGTCAGACAGAATGCGATAAGATTTTGAGTAACACCAAAATCAGTTTGTTGGAGCGTCTTTTAAAATGCGCAAAAATTATTGATGATCTACAGTCAGGAAATTGTATGCAGCAAGCCTTTTTAGCATTTCAACGTTTATTGATGCAATTGGTTGAAGATAAGTTATCTGATTTTTCCACTTGCATTCCAATTTCTATTATGACCATTTCCAACCATGCCTTTTTAATCATTGATAACGATATAGTGTGTGATCCCTGGTTAAATTTTGTGGGAGATTTGCGGGATTATTGCTTTGCAAAAATGAACAGGAAGGAGTATTTTGGAATACGTTCCGACTGGACTTGTTTTACCAATACAGAAATCTATGACGAAGACTCTACTGAATTTACAATTCAATTTGTAAATGCTTTAGGGGTAGGGATATCGGGTTTCAGTGAAGTTAAGTTGGCAAATCAATTGATGCAATCATCGACTATGGCTTCTGATCATGGAGAGGATCCTGTGATTTCTATCCCCAAAGAGTTTCATCGAATTTGATGGAGCGCTCATCTTGATTGTAATGAACTCTATTGCTGTTGTTTTTGTTCAAGTTCTGGTTCGATTTAACGGTAAATATATTGTACTTGATAATGATGGGGGAGAGGATGAATTTTTTAAACAATAAAATTGTAATGATAACCGGTGCGTCCAGCGGCATTGGACAGGCTTGCGCCCGACTTTTTGCTGCGCAAGGAGCACGACTCATTTTGGCGGCACGGCGAGTTGAACGTTTACATGAATTATCCAGCGAGTTAAAACATCATAACAATCAAGAACATTATATTCTTCCCTTGGATGTCAGCAAGAAAGATTTGGTGAGGCAACAAATCGAATCGTTACCTGGTCAGTGGCGCTCTATTGATGTGTTAATCAATAATGCGGGTTTGGCTCTGGATACTTTGCCTTTGCATCAAGGAATATTGGAGCATTGGGACACCATGATAGATACCAATATTAAAGGATTGCTTTATATTAGCCGGCTAATTCTTCCAGGGATGTTAGAACGAAATAGCGGGCATGTCATTAATATCGGTTCCATAGCAGGTCATGAGTGTTATCCTAATGGAAATGTTTATTCGGCCACCAAGCATGCTGTTCATGCGATATCAAAATCCATGCGACTGGATATGTTAGGAAGTGCGGTTCGAGTGACGGAAATTGCGCCAGGTGCTGTTGAGACTGAGTTTAGCGAGGTTCGCTGGAAAGACAAACAGCGAGCTATAGATTTCTATAAGGATTTTCAACCGCTTATGGCTGATGACATTGCTGATGCTGCTTTATATTGCGCCACAAGACCTCTGCATGTCGATATTGAGCAAATGATTATTATGCCGACAGTTCAGGCTTCTGCAAATCATTTGTCAAGGAAAGGCAGATAATCATCTGGTGAATAATTGTTTAAAAATTTGCCAATAATGGGGCTGTTAGTCTATTATTTTAAATATAGGTGATGACTGATCCTGGCTGAACCAGTAAGTAGTGCCAGATTAGGAGGTCGTTTTGGAGGGTGGTGTGTAAGCCTACAAAGGGTAGGAAACCTGAAGCTCTACATAAATCTCCACAGTGTCTTTCAGTTGCGGCTCAGAAACCGGGAAGTCGTTACCTGTACTTAAACTCTCTTTTTATTCTCTGTTGAAACAAATTTAATTCTTCAGGACTTACGATAAACCCCAATCTCTTTGGTTAAAAAAGGTTTTTAATTTGGTCATTTGGTTTATCTAAACCTCCTCATTAACAACGTTTTTTGCCTCGACCTTGGGGTTTATCGTAAGTTCTGTCTTATTGAAGGCAAGTCTGATACCTATCTATATTAAAAGAAAGCAATTTGAGCAATTAATAATACTATCTTATAATTAAAGAACAGTTATATTGCCAGGAAGCAATTATGAATAAGTTAATTGTTACAATCACTGCTGGCGCATCATTATTCCTGCTAACTGGATGTGCGGTTGATGGTGTGGCTATTGATGATGTTTCTTACGAATCAGGTTATAGCAATGACTATGTTTATTCGGTTGGATATTATAGCAATCGTCCTTATTGGGGTAATAACTACTATTCGTCACCTTCTTATGTAGGTCCTTATGGATATTGGGGGGGAGATTACGATTTCTAATTTCCGGGTAGGCAAGGCAAGCCTTCAAATCAAATGAAGGCTATTCCTGTTAATAATTATTCTTTAGCTCGAGACACGTATTCGCCTTTGCGGGTGTCTACTTTAATCAGTTCGCCAGTTTGAACAAACAATGGCACGCGAACCACGGCACCTGTTTCCAATGTGGCTGGCTTTCCACCACCACCAGAAGTGTCTCCTTTTAATCCAGGATCTGTTTCAGTGATTGCCAAAATGACAAAGTTTGGTGGTGTCACCTGTATAGGTTCATTATTCCATAGGGTCACTACACAAATATCCTGTTCCTTTAACCATTGTGCCGCATCGGCTAATACATTTTCAGTTATGCCATATTGTTCAAACGTATCAGGAACCATAAAATGCCAGTATTCGCCATCATTATATAGATACTGCATTTCTACGTCAGCCACATCAGCAGAGGGTAAGGTGTCACCCGATTTAAATGTACGTTCTACAACGCGTCCGGTTTTTAGATTACGAATTTTTATGCGAGTGAATGCTTGACCTTTTCCGGGTTTTACAAATTCACAGTCAAGAATGCTGCACGGAGCATCATCAACCATTACTTTTAAGCCGTTTTTAAATTCATTTGTGCTATAGATTGCCATTTCTGCTCCATAGTTGAGATTTTGCTGTATTTTCGCTAAAGTTCGCACAGTTTATCAAGTCTGTAACTTTAATGCGAGATACCTCTTTGAGTTGGCAAAAAATTTTAGCACAAGGGTTTACTTCAACAACTGATTTATTAAATTTCCTGGAATTGCCGAGATCCGGAGAAAATTTATTCGCTGAAAAACAATTTCCAAGTCGAATCCCTAGAGGTTTTGCTAACCGAATGCAAAAAGGAAATCCTCAGGATCCCTTACTGTTACAGGTTCTTGCAAAAGAAGAAGAGCTTGCCGAAGCAGAAGGTTATGTTATCGATCCTCTAAGTGAAAGTAATACCCTCATTAAAGGGTTATTGCATAAATATCACGGACGTGTTTTGTTGACTTTAACCGGTGTTTGTGCAGTGAATTGCCGTTATTGTTTTAGAAGGCATTTTCCTTATCAAGCGAATAATCCTGGTCGCCAGGGATGGAAAGAGGTTTGTGCCTACATTGCAAATGATCCCAGTATTACCGAAGTTATTTTAAGTGGTGGAGATCCATTACTCGCTGCCAATTTGGTTCTAGAAGAGTTACTCCAATCTTTGGAAAAAATTTCGCATGTACACACTCTAAGAATTCATACTCGAATTCCTATTGTTTTACCAGAACGTATTGACAAAGGATTACTTGATTTATTAACAAATACACGTTTTAAGAAAGTGATGGTTGTTCATTGCAATCATCCGCAGGAGTTGGATGAGAGTGTATTGCAGGCTTGCTCTGATTTGAAGAAAGCAGGTTGTTATTTACTGAATCAATCCGTCTTATTAGCCGGAGTAAATGATGATGCAGTGATTTTATCAAAGCTAAGCCATACGCTTTTTGATTACGGGATCACGCCTTATTACTTGCATTTACTCGATAAAGTGAAAGGTTCAGCACATTTCGATATGCCTTTTCTCAGGGCTCAGTCAATCTACCATCAATTACAATCCCTTGTGCCAGGATATTTATTGCCCCGCCTGGCGCGAGAAGAACCGGGGAGGTCCAGTAAAACCTTGCTGATTTAAATAGCTCGATATATCTGGGCTACTTATTGTTTTACTCAATCGCGTTGTTTCTAGTGCGGTTTTTTCAGACTAAATTGATTTATCTTCTTCCTCGAAAAGCGCAATTAATTTTTCCTGAGCGCAGCTGCCGCTTTGCAAGATATGCTTATAGGCCCCGTCACTTTGCATTTCCCAAACATTGTTATTATCTTTAAGATAGTTTTTAATGATTTCGTTTTTTATCCTTTTTTGACATTCCTCATCATAAATGGGAAACATGATTTCAATGCGATTATATAAATTTCTTTCCATCAGATCGGCGCTGGAACAAAAATAATGTTCTTCTTCGTTGATGCGAAAATAAAACACTCTATGATGTTCAAGGAATCTGCCAATAAAAGACAAGACTCTGATGTTCTCAGACACACCAGGTAATCCTGGTTTTAAACAACATACACCACGTACAAGAAGATTAATTTTAACGCCTGCCTGTGATGCCTTATATAATGCTTGAATGGTCACTTTATCAGTTAATCCATTCACTTTCAGGATGATTTCAGTATCAATACCTTCTGTAGCGGCAGTAGCGCATTGCTCAATGTACTGTAAAAGAGTTTTTTGCAAGGTAAAGGGTGAATGGCTCAAGGCTTTTAGCTTAACGACTTTCCCAAGACCTGTTAATTGCTGAAAAATAAGCTGAGCATCAGAAGTAATAGTGGGTTCACTGGTTAATAATCCCAGGTCTGTGTATTTCTTGGCGGTTTGTTCGTGATAGTTTCCCGTGCTTAGGTGCACGTATCGTTTTAATTTACCATGCGTTCTTCGAACAACCAGAGTCATTTTCGCATGAGTTTTATAGCCTACTACTCCATAGAGTACCAGGATCCCGGCAGCATGCAGCTTGTTAGCCAATTTTAAGTTGGACTCTTCGTCAAAACGGGCTCTTAGTTCAATGACAGCAGTTACTTCTTTTCCGGAATGAGCGGCGTTAACCAGCGCATCGACCATCACTGATTCCGAGTGGGTTCTGTAAAGTGTTTGATTAATTGCCAGTACATTAGGGTCTGAAGCTGCTTGTCTGACAAAATCAATGACTAAATCAAATGCTTGATAGGGATGATGTAATAGAATGTCTTGTTCATCAAGAACATTAAACAAATTACGTTGTGATTTGGAGAATTTGGGGTATTGTGGGGTAAAAGCAGGGTAATTCAGATCAGGTCTATCGATGCTGTTAATGGCACTCATATATCGTTGTAAATTAACAGGCCCATCACAATAGTAGGTGTCTTCATGCCGCAAATGATATTTTTGCAGGAGAAAATCAACAATTTTTTCGGGGCATTTGTTTTCAATTTCCAGTCTCACGACATGGCCATAATGACGGGAAAATATCTCTCTTTGTACGGCTTTAGCTAAATCGTCTATTTCCTCTTCCCTTAAAAATAAATCGCTATTTCGCGTCAGCCGAAATGAATAACAGCCACTGATTTCCATACCAGGAAATAAGCTATTAATATGCGTTTTAATAATGGAAGATAAATAAACAAAATAATGGGCGTCTCCACAGAGCTCTGAAGGCAAATGGATCATACGAGGAATCGAGCGAGGGGCGTGAACAACTGCGTAATTGATATTACGATCAAAAGCATCTTTTCCACTCAGTGAAATGATAAAGTTTAAACTTTTATTGATAAGTCTTGGGAGAGGATGAGCCAAATCAAGAGCAATTGGGCTTATAACGGGTAAGATTTCATGTTTAAAATAATGTTTTGCCCACAAATGGATGTCATCAGTCCATTGCTCTGTTTCAAGGAAATGGATGTTTTCTTTACGCAAAGCTGGAAGTAATTGTTTGTTAAAGATACTGTAAAGCTGATCGATTAAAGCATGAGCTTTTTGGCTAATTTGGCTGAATGCTTCATCAGCCCGTAATCCATCTATGGTCAATTTGCCTGAAGACATGGCTATTTTTTCTTTCAATCCAGCCACCCGGATTTCAAAAAATTCATCAAGATTACTGCTACAGATGCTAAGAAATCTCATCCTTTCCAATAAGGGGACGCGTTCATCATTAGCAAGCATCAGCACTCTCTGATTGAAGGCTATAGCAGAAAATTCTCTATTAATATAATAATCCGGATTATCCAGAGTAATATCCATGCGGAACTCCAGTTTTTTTCATTTCATGTTTCCAGGTGATTTAGTTACCATGCAAAGCCCTTACATCGGGAGGAATTTTTTGCCAGGGGTAACCTTTTACCGCTTTGGAATAACCAATTTGATACAACTGATTCATTCTTTGAGTATCAAACAATTCTTCCGAGTTTGAATCAAATTCATTCGGAACATTAGCTAAATTAAAGTCAACTCCCTCTATAAGTGCACAAAGATAGACAAAAATAACATCGGCAGCCCCCTGGGATGCGGTGACGCTTTCTATCGCCCGTTTGCCAATGACCAATAATTTAGGTTTGATTACTTTGTAATGGAATTGATTCTGGTTATTGCGAATCACGTAGATTTTAACGTTTGGTTTTTCTTTCAGTTTGAAATGTTTTTTCGCAGTTTTAATATCAGAACCAAGACGGCTTAAAAAGACAGCAAACGTTGTTGAGCCATCGACGTGCATTTCTGTGTAGGGTTTCCCGTTGGCCATGACATCAAAATAAACAGGCGGCATGACCACGGGAATGCTGGCAGAAGCAAGCAGAATTTTTCGGAATAACTGAACTCTCTCGGGGTTTTTGCTTGCCGCAATGCGGGTCATATCCCATACCACCAGTTTTCGAGAGTAAAGATTGGATGTCCCTACATAAAGCCGTCGCCCTTGATAATAGCCTTTGGCAATGTCATTAAGCAATTTTTCATCGACATGACGAGCAATCAGGTCTTGTAATGGTTTGGTTCCTTTAAGGGCGCTACCTCCTGTTAACAGAGTCCATAATACAGGTTTATTACTCAGTACATCCTTCGTGGTAATGGTTGTATACACTTTTTTTAATGTAGCATCATACTTGGGGCCAGCAAAAGCTAAAGGTGCTATTAATGCCCCAGTACTTATACCTGTCACGGTTGTAAATGTTGGCCGAGAACCGGATTTTGTCCACCCATTCAATAATCCAGCACCAAAAGCACCATAATCACCACCACCTGAAATAATCAGCAAGCTGAAAGAGCCTTTTTGATGGAACATGGTATCAGGGTAAGCTTTAGCCAGTTGCTTTACACGTTCAAGAGATTGCTTTTTAATTATTGGGTCATCACTGCTGGTGAAATCAGTGCGTACCTCTTTAAATCCGGGCACTAAGGCCTTATCTGCCAATTGCGCTGGGAGAGGATTATTTTTTGCTGTATTGCAAGCGGTTTCTAAACAAAGCAAAAATACAACAAAAAAAATCCTTTTCATAATTTTCCTTTAAATTAATATTTTCCTGAATTTTATTCAAAAAATGGATTAAAAGCGATAGTGTTTGTTTTCATATTAACGCACCACAAAAAAACATACGGCTATAAATGCTAAAAAGCCATAAAAGGGTGATAGATTCCAAAAGGCCAGGGCAAGAAAAAACAAAATACAGCAAATAGCCATAGGAATAGAATAATAGACGTCAATAACACCTTGAACTACTGAAAATGTAGCGGCCGCTAACAAGGCCAAAGCGCCGTATTGGACCGAGATCATAATTTTGCGTGTTATTGGACCGTTATGAGAATTAAGCCACTGATATCCCACAAGAGCCATGATTAATCCTGGTAAATTCAGGCAGATGATCGCAAGAATTAAACCGGTTATTCCGGCCGCTTTATAGCCTATTAGTGCGGCCAGTTTTATTCCAGTTAATCCCGGGAATAAAAAACTTGAACCTAACATACCTACAAATTCTTCTTTTCCTATCCAGTGCCTGTACGTGACTGCCTCATATTCCAATAATTTTAACATGGAATTGCCGCCGCCTAAGGATATCAGGCCAATTTTCCCGAAACTGTAAATGATTTCAATGAAAGTTTTTATCATATTTTTAAAGTCTTTTTTAAGAAGGTAACGTATTCAAAAGAAGGTTGGGTTCCGAATAAAAGGACGCTGATGGTTTCTACCAGGTTTAATGATCTCCCCTCAATACAGGCACTGAAATACACTTTATCCCTGACTTCAAGACGAGCAAGCTCAAGCTTGACAGTTGGCGTTGTAGGGAATTTAAAAACAAAAGCTTCTTTTTTAACAAAAACAACGATTCCTTTTTCTTTTATTTTTTTCAATAGTTCTTGTCGATTCAATTGCCCAGCGTCGCCATGGCAAGAGAGAGTTTGTGGGGTTTCAAGATGAATTTTAGGCCCAAAACCTAGTGCAGAGCCAGATTGCTTAATAACAGGTTTATACAATAATTCGTTACGTCTTTGTTTTATATTATGATCAGAGTCAGGCAGTAAATAATAATAGTCTTCTTTATGTTTTTTCTGATAGTTGGCTAGATCAAGCAACGAACTGTCAATAGTATTTAAACGGATGATTTGATCTGTAGGCCAAAAATAGCGCTTTTCCCATTTTAGATTGTCTTGAGCATCATGACCTAAAGTGGTAAGTGGTGTTGTTTGTTCAGAGGAAAATTCAAAGTTCCAAACCAGTCTTTGCATTATTAGTATTTTATTTTCTGTTTTGCTTACGCTAGATGATTTGATTTGTTTTGGCAAGGTTAACTTCAATGTTTCTTATAATTTTTAAAGGATTATTGCTCGCTAAATAAAGCGTAAAAAGTATATACTGGTTATTCTATAAACCTCTTAATAAAATAGCAAAGGAAGGTATTTTATGGCTATTGTGTTCTTTTTAATTTATTTGGCTTTTACTCTGGTAGTACTGTCCAGAAGAATTAATCCATTGGTTTGGGAAATTGGAAGCATAATCTACCTCATTCCCGCAACATTTTATTTTGGGTTCCCCTGGATTATCGGTTTATTCATTTGGTTCTTTATTATAGCTGCCGTGCTGGTAGTTCGAGTAGAGGCATTACGTCTTTTCATCGGGGATTATTTGTATAAAACCGCAGGAAAATCGGTGCCCAAGCTCTCTAAAACGGAAGAAGAAGCTTTAAACGCGGGGGATACCTGGCTGGAACAAGATATTTTTACAGGAAAACCTGATTGGCAAAGATTATCAGCAGTTTCTACAGAGCTCACAGCAGAAGAACAAGCTTTTTTGGATAATGAAACTCATACTTTGTGCAGTATGTTGGATGAATGGGAAATTAGTCAGGAATATGATTTATCTCCCAAGGTTTGGAATTACATTAAAGAGAAAGGATTTTTAGGATTAGTGATACCAAAGGAATTCGGTGGCAAAGGATTCTCAGCTCGAGCCCATTCCGATATTGTAATGAAAATTGCAACTCGCTCAAGAGTAGCGGCAGTGACGGTAATGGTTCCTAATTCCCTGGGCCCGGGTGAGTTAATAAATTATTATGGAACCGAAGAGCAAAAGGCATATTATCTTCCACGTCTTGCCAAAGGTGTTGAGATACCCTGTTTTGCATTGACAGAGCCAGGGGCTGGAAGTGATGCGACCTCCATCCAGTCAGAAGCCATTGTAGTTAAAAAGAAGATAGATGGGAAATCAGTACTTGGCTTAAATATCACCTTGGATAAACGGTGGATTACTTTAGCTCCTGTTGCGACTTTAATTGGATTGGCCGTGAACTTGAAAGATCCGGATGGGCTTTTGAAGGGTGAAGGCGAGGAGGGCATCACTTGCTTGCTGATTCCAAGAGATACTGAAAATCTTGAAATTGGCAATAGGCATTTACCAGCTGATCAGCCCTTTATGAATGGAACTTTACGTGGCAAAGATATTTTTGTGCCTATTGATACCATCATTGGTGGTCAAAAGAAAGCGGGATCCGGTTGGCAAATGCTGGTTGAGTGCTTATCTATAGGGCGCTCAATATCTCTGCCAGCACTTGGGGCAGGTTCTTCTTCTATTTCTTATTTAACAACAGGTGCTTTTGCCAGAATTCGTCGCCAATTTAATGTAGAAATCGCTCAGTTTGAAGGAGTAGAGGAAAAACTTGCAGAAATAGCGGGTTTGAATTATTTAATCAACTCTACTCGGTTGTTGACGGTTGCTGCAGTGAATGAACATAAGAAACCCTCTGTAGCTTCAGCGATTACCAAATATTTTAATACGGAATTGGCACGAATCACTGTGAATGCTTCTATGGATGTTCATGCTGGACGAGCCATTGTTGTTGGGCCACGCAATTACTTAAATAGTTTATATCAAAGTGTTCCTATTTCTATTACGGTAGAAGGGGCTAATATTATGTCTCGCAATTTATTGATTTTTGGGCAGGGATCTATGGCGTGTCATCCGTTTATTCGTGATGAATTCTACGCCATCTCCAGTGAGAATAAAGAGGCATTTAGAGAGATAATTTGGAAGCATATTCATTATTTTATGCAGAATTTTGCTAAAACAATCTGTTCAGCATGGACAAGTGGTTTGTTTATTGCGGTTCCCGAAAATTCAATGAAAAGAGAGTATAAGAAACTGGCGCGTTTGAGTTATGCCTATTCCTGGCTTGCTGATCTGTCTTTAATTTATTTGGGAGGTGATTTAAAGCGCAAGGAGCGATTGTCTGCAAGATTGGCCGATGGCATGTCTTATCTCTATATGGCAATGGCTGCTTTACGAAATGTTCAATTAAATCAAGACCATCCCGATGAGCAATTGCATGCCAGATGGGCAGTAAGCTATTGTTTTTACCACGCGCAAAAATCCATGATTGCACTTTGCCACAATTTCCCTTCCAAGTTTTTAGGTTTTATTGCCCGAGTAGTTGCGTTTCCATTTGGGCAAACCATGCGTTATCCTTCAGACAAATTAGATCATCAGTTGGCTCGTTTGATGACGGGCAACAATCATTATCGTGACCGTTTGAAAAAATCGGTCTTTCTCAGTGGTGATTCCAAGCAGCCTGTGGATCGTATGGAACATGCTTTACAGCTTATTATTGAAGCGGATGGATTAAGCAAAAAAGTGAGTGATTTGAAGCGCTATAAGTGGAGTAAGTTGAAAGAGAAGTTAAAAGAAAAAGTAGAGTCTGGCCAGTTGTCACAACAGGAAATGGAAGAGTTGCTTGCTGTTGAAGACGCGCGTTGGGATGCCATTTTAGTGGATGAATTTACCTTCGACTCCATGAAGAAGAAGACATTGCATTCTGTGATAGAAAAAATGAAATCTCCCTTGGCGTGATTTTTACAGACTTTTAACATCGATTCACCAACCAGCTATCAATCCAAATGAGGCTGGTTTGCTATAATTAAACTATATTGCCTGGACCAAATATACATTGTTGAGAGTAAGTTATGCCAAAATACACACTGCCCACAAGAGATGCCTTATTAAAAGCGATGCAAGTAGGTGAAACATCCATTGAAGCCGCTGAATACATGGCAACAAGGTTTGAGCAGATTTTAACGAAAGCGAAATTATTACCAGAATGTAATGATATGCTGGAAAAAATAAAAGAATACGCTCAATTCGTTAAATTCAAATTATTATCCTCTGCTCAAGTTTGGTCTGGCCAAGAAAGGCCAACTTCAGATTACCAAAACACGCAGGAAAACAAAGCCGAATTTTTGGCAAGCCATTTGGAAGGGTTACCAAGTGGATTAAAACTCGAAGTTGCTATTGGGGACGATGCCAAAATATTGCGAGGGTTTTCTTCTAATGGAAAAATGGTAGAAGGAGATCAGTTGAAAACCATGGATGGATTATTAGAAGGATGGCTTGCCAAGAATGGTCTTGCTATTTCAGGAGGTGCGGTTGTTAAAATAGACAACACAGGCAACCAAACCAAAGTAGATCCACAGGAAATCAGACAATTAATCAACGATAGCGAAAAGGGAGTCGCCAAATATTTTGCAGATAAAGGCGTGAGCACGGAGGTGGTGCAACGAGCTTATCCAGAAACCAAAGCAGTGGAAACCAAGCGAGAAGAAATCAGGCAAGAAATTGAATCCGGTGCTGAAGCTCCAACCACTCAATCCATCAGATAGGAATATATTGGTTCACCTAAAAACCAAGATTGGCTTTTAGATGAACTGATTTGCTGCCTGTAGTCTATCGAATGAGCCTATGTCATACCAAATTCCTGAATGAACACTTCCGGTGGCTTTATTTTGTTCCACGTATTTTCTGAGTAAAGGGGTAACAGAATACCTTCCTTGTCTGCAGTTGGCAAAAACCTTTGGGTTATAGCATGCAATACCTGAAAATGTGTAGGCCTGATTTGTATTGGTTAAGTAGGATTCATTGATTAAGCCAAAATCGCCATGATGAAGCAGGGAAGGATTTTTGGGTATTAAAATAAGATGAAGTGTATCAATATTTTTGAGTTGGAGCTTGGCAAAATCAAAATCAGTATAAATGTCGGCATTGACTGTTAAAAATGGCTCATCACCCAGTAAAGGCAACGCTTTAACAATCCCCCCTCCGGTTTCCAGGCCGCCAGGTGGTTCTGGAGAATAAATAATATTCAAACCCCATTGTTTTCCATTTCCTATGTATTGGCGAATTTGCCCGCCCAGGTAGGCATGATTGATTACCAGTCGTTCAAAGCCGGCATTGGCCAGGTTAATGATATGGTGTTCAATTAGAGGTTTGTTTCTTACTGTACACAGCGCTTTAGGAATTTTGTCAGTTAAAGGGCGTAATCGTTCTCCGCGTCCTGCTGCAAGAATCATTGCGGTTTTCATGGTAAATAAACTCGTTTTTGCAGAAAATTGTAAAAAGGGTGTAATTCGTCATATATTTCTGTGCATTCCAACGCATATTTTAACGTGAGAGGCAAGTCTCCAAGATAACCTGCTTTATTATCACGCAAATACAGACGGCAAAAAACACCTAACACTTTTAAATGTCTTTGTAAACCACACAGATCAAAGGCACGAATAAAATCGGTTAGAGAATAAATATTAGCGAGGGGGCATTTTTCATGAAAACAGGATACCCATTCTAAAACCCTTTCTCTCGGCCATGAAATATAGCAATCTTTGAGTAAAGAAACCAAATCATAGGTAACAGGACCTTGCATGGCATCCTGAAAATCAATAGTGGCTAAACAGTTATCCTTATTTTTAACTAACATCAGATTTCTTGAATGGTAGTCCCTGTGAATGAAGACTCTTGGCTGAGTGGCTACTTCGCTGGCTATCCACTCGATGGTATGTTGAAAAAGTTGTAATTCGTCTTGTTTTAAATCAAGAGAAAGATAGGCTTTCAAGAACCATTCCAAACATAAATTCATTTCTTTGAGCATGAAGCTTTTATCAAATAAGGGAAGTTTAGGATCGTCAGTGGAACATTTTTGAATTTGTAATAGCAAATTGATTGCCTGGGTATAATAATTATCAACCGTTTCATGATTCAACTTACTTAATAATAATTGATCCCCTAAATCACTGAGTAATAAGAAACCTTCTCTTTTATTTATTGCCAGAATATCAGGGACGGGTATTTGGGTTTTATCGAGAACGTTCGCTATATGCAGGAAAGGATCGATATTTTCTTTCTCTGGAGGAGCGTCCATAACTACCTGAGTTAATCCATTATATTGAATACGAAAATATCTTCTAAAACTTGCATCTCCTGCCAAAGGAACGAGGACAAAGTCTTTTTGTTGAATCGTTTGAGCCAACCACTCTTTCAGTGCGTTTTCTCTTTCATGCATGGTATACTTCCCGTTTTTATTTCCAGAGTGCGGTTGATATACTCCCGTATCTAAAGAGTAATTTCATTCGCGCACAAATAATAAGGTATTTTGTTAGCTGTGAACATGAGGTTTTATAAAAAGCTAATTATATACGGTTTTATATCATTTATCGCCTTCTTGCGAGGCTTACTCTATTGTCATTTAAAAAAGTTGTTTAAAAAATATTCTGAATCTTTATTTTCCGTGCAATGGGTATTTATGGTTGCAGGGATAGCTGCTTTTGTTTTGTCTTTGATTAATTATCAAGGTTTAGCTTATTCTGCTGCCTTGATAAATGAACCCATTCAAGCGTGCGTGATTGCGCGAGAGGTCGATTTAACAGATGACATAAGAACTAAATTTGCCCAATGTTTGGGTTGGCAATCGGATCCAAGCTCCCCGGTTTGTCTCGGTTCTTATAAACCCACTACGGTGACGCCACTAGCTAACCCAGATGAAGTGCGTATTCTGGCAGATACGGTTTCCTTCTATCGTACGCAAAGATCAACCTTATCTGGGCATGTAGAAATGCAGCAGGGGCAAAGAATAGTTAATGCTCAAACAGCTTATGTGTATAGAGATCCTAAAACAAATGAAGTAACAAAAATTGAATTTTTGAATCATGTGCGTTATTTGGAACCTGATAGAATGATGATCGCGAGAAAAGCAATTGTGTATCCTCAAGATAAATCAGGTGAAGTAGAAGACGTTCTGTATCGATTTAATACGAATAGAAGCAATGCATTGCTGCCTGCCTGGGGTAGGGCGAGTTTAATCAAGCGTTTTGCAAATCAAGATTACTTTTTGAAAGAGGCAACTTACACTACCTGCGCGCCTCAAGATAAGGCTTGGGCTATCGAGGCGGAGTCCATCAGTATAGACAACGCGAAAGGGAAGGGTGTGGCTCGAAATGCCAAATTACGTATCCATGAATGGCCAGTGCTTTATACTCCCTATTTAAGTTTTCCTACCAATAGAGATAGAAAATCAGGGTTTTTGATGCCCATAGTGGGTTATTCCAATGTGGGGGGGGCTGATTTAGGTATCCCCTATTATTGGAATATGGCACCAAATTATGACATGACCCTTGTTCCTCATCTTTATACAGAACGTGGTTTGATGATGGGGGGGCAATTTAGGTATTTGACTTCAAAGGGCACTGGAACATTTAATGGAAATTTTTTACCAAAAGATAAAGCCTTTGGCCGATTTTTACAAAATAATGAGATAGAGTTCCCTCAAATTCGAGGTCTTTCCACGAATCGTTGGGAAGTAAATCTGGTCGACTCAACCCAGTTTCTCCCTAATCTTCAATTAAATGTTAATTTTCAACAGGTTTCTGATGATTATTACTTGCAAGATTTCAGTACAAATTTGGCATCGGTAACTCAAAGACAATTATTACGACAAGCGGATTTAACCTATGAAACTGAAAACTGGACTTTCAGGGGTATGGGGCAAAGTTATCAAACATTGCACCCGATTAACGAAATCCCGGTTTCCCCTGTTTATGAACGTTTACCGCAACTTATGGCACGGGGTTATTATGATGATTTACCTTTTAATGCCAATATAAATATCCTGGGTCAATATGATCAGTTTCACTGGCCTAATGATTCATGGAATGTAGCACTTAACAATATGCCTCAAGGACCTCGATTTCATCTGAATCCCATTTTATCAGTGCCAATGACGAAGCCATGGGGATATGTTACTCCTTCGGTACAATTTGTGGAAAATTATTACGATGTTTCAAGAAATTACACTTGGGTTACGCCTCGTGCTAATTATAACCTGACAATACCTCGCTACAGTCTTGATAGCGGGTTATATTTCGAACGTGATTTGCATCTTAAGGGTACGTATTACATACAAACTTTAGAACCCAGATTATTCTATTTAAGAGTACCTTTTTATAACCAAACACTTATTCCGGTTTATGATTCCGGGTTTATGATTTTTAATGTCGATCAATTGTTTAGAACCAATCGCTTTTCAGGGTTTGATAGAATTGGAGATGCCAATCAGCTAAGTTATGCCCTAACCACAAGGTGGTTAGAAGATGAAACGGGTGCGGAGAAAGCGAATTTTTCTATTGGTCAAATTAAATATTTCAGTGAGAGAAGAGTACAACTTTGTCAAAGTCCTACCGGATTTTGTACCGATAATCCAGATACCTTTGGAAACTTATCTTCTACTTTTGGAACATCACCTGTTGCGTCAAGGGCTGTATATAAATTTAATCCAGCCTGGGGAATAACAGGGGATTATATTTGGGATCCGGCAACAAAGGCCACCAATAACGCGGATTTGAATTTGCACTATCAGCCAGCACGTAATGCCATTATCAATGGTGGGTATAGTTATTTGGTTAATGGTGACGTCACTCAAGTAAGAAATAATGACACTGAAAATAATGCTTTACATCAAGCCATTCTATCTGCTGCCTGGCCACTGAGTGAAAAATGGAGTGGCATTGGAGCTTATAGTTATAATATCAGTAAAAATTACAGTATGATGTCATTTCTTGGCGTTCAATATGATAGTTGTTGCTGGGCTATGCGTATTTTAGGAGGGCGAACTTTTAGAAGTTTAAATGATGAATTTGAGCCTCAGTACAATAACAACATTTATTTGCAAATATTATTAAAAGGCTTAGGATCAGTAGCTAGCAGTGATCCCAGTGGGATATTGAATACCTATATTCCAGGATACTATGACCCCTTCCGACGTCGTTAAAATCCGATGATAAATGGCGCAATAAAAGCGAGACAGGTTTGGGTGTTGAGGTTAATACAGGTTGAGAATATTTTAATCTATTTTTTATGAATTATGGTGTAAATTAAGCAAACTTGCTTGTATTTTGACAAAGAATAACATAAATTGCCCGAAAAATGTAAAAGAGGATTATGGCATGTTTAAAAGAATAGCATTGGTATGCGTTTTGTTTTCAGGAATATGTTTCGCTGAGGGAAAGCAGTTATTAGATAAAGTGGTTGCTATAGTGAATGATGACGTCATTACTTCCAGCGAATTGAATGCTCAAGTCGAGCTATCCAAAAAGCAAATTATCGCCCAAAATATGCAAATGCCAGATGAATCCGTATTACGTAAGCAAGTATTACAACATTTAATAGACGTAGATCTGGAAATGCAAATGGCAAAACAAAATGGTATTGCTATTGATAATGCTGAAATTGATGAAGCGATTGAAAAAATTGCGGCTTCAAATCATCTAAATTTATCGCAAATGCGTGATGAAATTACAAAGCAAGGGATTAGCTGGCAAGAATATAGAGAAAATATTCGTAAGGAAATGATAATTTCCAGGGTTCAACAAAAAGCAGTAGGCAAAGATGTTATTGTTACCAATGAGCAGGTGGAACAATATTTAAAAACTTCAGGTCGCATAGAAAATTCTAACTTAACTTATCATTTAAAAAATATTGTTATCCCTTTAAGCGAAGAGCCAACGACCAAGCAGCTACAAAGAGCTAAAATCGAAGCAGAAAACTTATTAAATAAAATTAAAAAAGGGGAAGACTTTAGCCGTTTGGCAATAGAAGAGTCAAGTGGAGAGTTTGCATTGGAAGGTGGTGATTTAGGTGAGCGTCATTTGGCTGAACTGCCTGAGGTATTTGCTAAGGAAGTAGTGCACATGAAGGTAGGTCAGGTAGCCGGCCCGATAAGAGCAGGGAATGGATTTCATTTGATCAAATTAATAGCTGTTGGCGGTGAGAATCAGCGTCATGTGATCACTCAAACCCATGTCAGACATATACTGCTTAAACCCGATGCCAGCATGGTGCCATCTGAAGCAATTAAGCAAGTCAATAACATTTACCGGCAAATAAAGTCAGGCAAAGATTTTGCTCTTATGGCTAAACAGTATTCACTTGATGCCGCCAGTGCAGTGAAAGGCGGTGATTTAGGATGGGTTAATCCTGGTGAGTTAGTTCCAGAGTTTGAAAAAACCATGAACAGTTTGCCATTACATAAAGTCAGTAAACCGGTAAAAACTCAGTATGGTTGGCATCTCATTGAAGTGATTGCACGCCGACAGAAGGATGATTCAGAAGCTTTTAAGAAGCAACAGGTCAGGCAATTTCTACAACAGCGTAAGTTTGTAGAGGCAGTGCAAAATTGGCAACAACATTTGCGTTCTCAAGCTTATATTAATATAGTTGATAAGGATTTAGCATGAACCCACTGCTTATTAGTAGTGGAGAGCCTGCTGGAATTGGCCCGGACTTATGCCTGGCTTTGGCAGAAACCGATTTGCCCGTAGTGATATTGGGTGATCTGTCTTTATTAGAGGCAAGAGCCAGTGAGTTAAATCTCAGTATTAAATTTTTAGAGTACGGCCCTCATCAAAGCTTCGAAAAAAAAGCAGGATATTTAACTGTATGGCCTGTTCCATGCGCTGCACCGGTCATTAGTGGTGAATTAAATCCGCAAAATGCGGCTTATGTTATGGAGCTTTTGACTTTAGGGGCTTCGCTATGCTCCAAAGGGGAGTTTTCTGCATTAGTTACAGCGCCTGTTCATAAGGCAAACATTAATGCAGCCGGTATTACGTTTACTGGCCACACGGAGTTTTTTGCTGATTTCTTTGAGGTGGAAACAGTGGTGATGATGTTGGCCTGTTCTCAAATGAAAGTGGCATTAGTCACAACACATCTTCCTCTGCGTATGGTGTCTGATGCCATTAGCTCTCCGCTCATCATAAGGGTCATTCAACAATTGCATCATTCATTAAAACATGATTTTGGAATTCAAAGCCCCAAAATAAAAGTGGCTGGTCTGAACCCGCATGCTGGAGAATCAGGATATTTAGGTCGAGAAGAAATTGAAATTATTGCTCCAGCTTTAAATAGTTTAAAACATCAAGGTATCAATGTGTCAGGGCCTTTACCAGCAGATACAATGTTTATACCTAACCATACTAATAGCTGTGATGCTTATGTGGCTATGTACCATGATCAGGGACTGCCAGTTCTAAAATACGCAGGATTTAATGAAGCAGTCAACATCACTCTGGGGCTGCCGATCATTCGTACTTCTGTCGACCACGGAACCGCATTAGAGTTAGCTGGTAAGAACAAAGCTAACCCTGGGAGTATGCTTGCGGCGGTTAAGATGGCGAAAGATATGGCTTTGACAAGGATAAAATGAAATGTCTCTGATTAGCCTGATTGCTGCCATAGATGAAACAGGAGGATTGGGTATTAACAATCAACTACTCTGTTATTTGCCAGCCGACTTACAGCACTTTAAATCGATTACCATGGGTAAGCCTGTTATCATGGGCAGAAAAACTTATGAATCAATAGGCAAACCTCTTCCAGGCAGACTAAATATTGTGATTAGTCAATCGATTCAGTCAATACCGGGTGTTATTGTGGTCAATTCTTTGTGGCAGGCTATCAATGAAACTGCTCACGCACCAGAGGTAATGATCATCGGGGGAGCCAAAATCTATTCTCAAGCTATATTAATGGCTAATCGCTTATATATCACTCGGATACATCATCAATTTATGGCCGATGTATTTTTTCCAGAAATCAATGAATTGGAATGGGACTGCCGAAGCAAGGAGTTTCGGCAGCATGATGACAAAAACCAATACGATATGACATTCTGCCTATATGAAAGAATATCAACTTGATATTGATCAATAATGATAATGTCTGTTTGGTGAGGGATGTCTATGAACGGGTGGTTGAGCCCTTACAATGATTTCAGATGGTCTGCTCAGTATTCTAAAATTATCCGTAATAATTTCTCGACCACCATAAGAAATATTACAATGTGAGTAACCTGGCCATGTTTTCCCAGGCTGAATACTTCCATTGAAGTTACTTTGACAGACGAATAAAGGATTACCATTGGTATCTTTACCCATTAACAATGCATGCTCTGCATTGAGTTCCCAACTGTATCGTCCAAACTCCTTCTGATTCGGTATAGTAAACTGGCTGAGAACATATTCTTTGCCACCATAAGGTACATTGCATCGGCCATATCCGGCCCATGTCTTACCTGGCTGGATACTGTTAAACAGTTTTGCCCTGCACAAATACAATGCATTCCCATTAGTGTCTGTTCCAGTACGTAACGCATTAGCTAACGGTGAAACAGGATGTTGATGGTAATGGGTATTAGCCCAGGCAGGATTAAGAAAGAATATCATCAATAAAAGGTATATAAGTTTGGACATATCAAATCTCTAAAAAATTAAAGAGCCGCAAGCATAGCGCAAGAAAAAAATATGCGCAAGATGAGCACTTAAAGATCGATATGGTTTATCTATCATAAGCTGAAGAAAAACAATTAAAAAAATTTAAAAAAGTATTTGACAGGGAATCTGAAATGAGTA
>NZ_JFIM01000034.1 GCF_000586315.1 Legionella pneumophila subsp. fraseri
ATGCCTAACGGAATTAGTGATCAAGTCCTCCGGAATACGCACTCAAACAAAAAGCCATTAAAAATAGAGTAATCCTAAGCCTATTAAGGTCGCTATATATGGATGATGTTTTATGGATAAACTTAATCTCAATTTATTACGCGCTCTGTATGCGCTATTAACCTGTCGTCATCTAACTCTTGCTAGCAAAAAAATGGGCATAAGCCAATCCTCAATGAGTATTTATTTGAAGCAACTTCGTGAGCATTTCCATGATGATTTGCTTGTACGTGGCCAAGGCAGTATTATGCAATTAACTCCTTTAGCTAACTCATTGATCGGTAAAGCCCGACAAGCTCTCTCACTCATTGAAACATTATTTAATACTATAGAGACCTTTAACCCCTTAATTTCAGAAAGAAGTTTCTCAATTGGCATGACTGATTTGATGTCTATTTTGTTGACTCCAAGTTTAATTAAACGATTGGAACAAGAAGCTCCAGGAGTCAAGTTAAATATCAAACATCCCAGTTATTTAAATACGGTGGAAGTGTTTGAGTCCGGTGATATTGATTTAATGATTGGTATGTTTGAGAGAGTTCCAGAAAGCTTAAAGCAACAAAAATTGTTTCAGGATGAAGCCGTCATCGTTGGGGGAAGCAACCATCCAGGAATCCAAAAAGGGAAAATTTGCATTGAAGAACTATTTAAGTACCCATTAATTCAATTTTCATTAAGAGAAACTCCTTTTTACAATTATTTCGATCGCTATTTACGTCAACTAGGACATGACAAACGAGTTTCTATTAGCTTAGGACAGGGGATCATGCCTTTATTTGTTCTTACTGACTCTCATTATCTTACATTAAGTATTCGAAAAGTAGCTGAAAAGCTTTCCCATTTGATACCATTAAGTATTGCCTCTGTACCCTTTGAGGTTGACAGTTTTAATTGCTATCAATATTGGCACCAAAAAGATGATGCTGATCCTGGCCATCGTTGGTTACGGGAAATGGTTCTCAGTATAGCTAAGAAATCTCATCTGAAATAATCAGTTAAAACCTACTCTACGAACTAGCTATAGATTGATATAAAACACAAATCTTAATTAGAAAATCACAGAAAAGGTCTCTTTTAATAGGCCATGACCAGGGGGTATTACTCGCAAATCGCGAATAATAAAAACTAAATGGCGATAAAATGCACCATGAAACCCACATTATAAAATGTCCCCAGTGCACTAAACAGGGAAATTGAAGGTGGGGACAGGGCTGGACCTATGACTTTTTTGTTATCCTCGAATAAATTTACCGCCATAACAGTAATTTTATAAATTTAACATAAATAAATACACAGAAAATTAGAAAATCGAGTAAATTTACCGCCATAACAGTAATTTATGGTGAATTAATGCAAAAAAATGCAATAATAAATTTATTTTAATCATTTTTACTGCTATAACAGTAATATATGATTAATTTATGGTGTTCCATGCGCACACACGAGATAGCCAATTTAGTCCACTACTACCGCAAACAAAGCGGCTTATCGCAACAAGAATTAGCCCGGTTAGCGGGTGTCGGCAAGACGGTTATATATGATATTGAAAAAGGGAAAGAATCAGTACGGTTGAACACCTTGCTAAAAGTGTTAGATGTTTTAAATATCCAAATGAAATTTGAAACGCCTTTTCCTCAAACAACGGATAATAATTCATGAGAAAAGCATACGTATCAGTGAATGGCATTAAGGCTGGAACATTAGAAGAATTACAAGGTGGAAAATATCAATTTACCTACTTTGATGATTATCAGGGCGCGCCTGTTTCTCTCACAATGCCGTTAACCAATAAGGTCTATTATTTTGACGTATTCCCTCCTTTCTTTGAAGGATTACTTCCTGAAGGCATTATGCTTGAAGCACTATTACGTAAATATAAAATTGATAGAAATGACTATTTTGGTCAATTGGTAATAGTTGGCCAAGATGTCGTAGGCGCAGTGACTATTGAGGAACTAAGATGAAACGCTGTCCTATTACTTATGAAAGGATTAGTGACCAGGAAAACTACTCGCAACGTGGATTGCATTTGCTTTCTCCTCAATTAAAAAATCTTAGCCCATTAGATTTAAGTGCTGATGAGCAGCGTCAGGAAGCAATTGCTCGAGTAGGAAAGATGTCTATTCAAGGTGTCCAAAAGAAACTAAGCGCAAAACTAAAGATTAAAGAGGGATGTTTTGAAATTGTGGATCAAAATGGCCACTATATTTTAAAACCACAAAGTGATATTTATCCAGAATTGCCGGAAAATGAAGCCATTACTATGACCCTAGCAAAAACCATTGGCCTTGAAGTTCCGGTTCATGGTTTAGTTTATTCTAAAGACAACAGTTTGACCTACTTTATTAAACGGTTTGATCGAATAGGCCATAATAGAAAGTTAGCTTTAGAAGATTTTGCACAGCTATCAGGTGAAGATCGACATACAAAATATAAAAGTTCTATGGAAAAAGTCATTGCAGTCGTAGAACAGTTTTGTACATTCCCCAAAATTGAATTCGTGAAATTATTTAAGTTGACGTTATTTAATTTCCTGGTCGGCAATGAAGACATGCATCTAAAAAATTTTTCCCTAATTACTAAGGATAGAAAAATTTCCATATCACCAGCCTATGATTTACTTAACTCAACTATTGCTCAAAAAAACACAAAAGAAGAAATAGCCTTGTCTCTAAAAGGGAAAAAAAATAATTTAACAAAGAGTGATTTTCTTAAATACTTCGCCATTGAAAAATTAGGATTAAATCAGAAAGTCATCGATGGGATCGTACAAGAGTTCCATCAAATAATACCTGAATGGCGAAAGCTGGTTGGTTTCAGTTTTTTATCTCAACAAATGCAGGAAAAATATCTCCAATTGCTAGAGCAACGATGCAAGCGATTAAATTTTTTTGATTAACTTGATATCAGCCGTCTTCCTCATATGCTCAAGTATAAAATTAGCTACTTGTCGCATAGGTTTCCTCAGCCGTTCAACATCTTTCATGATATATGCGGCTACATCGTTATTCATTTTATGATTGAGCAAACGCTTTAACGCATAGGCTGGTAAATCAAGGCTTAGCTAGATCCCACTTCGATTTTTTTGGTCGCTGGACATAGTGAGATAACCAAGATGGCACTTCTTATTAATTGATTTGCGAATGCAACATATGTACAATATGGGCGACTTTGATTCATTGGATAAATAAATTGTACTCCCTCCCCCTTAAGTCCAAATCCTTACGTTTTTTTAATCTTGTTTTCATTGCTCTGGTTCTATCTTTCTATTTATTAGCTAATGCCAATGCAGCAGGAATTAAGCGTTATGATTTTGGGGAGATGTCCTCAAAAGTGACTAAAGCTTGGGATCAAGATGTTGCGCTTTATGTTGCCAGACGTTTTGCAGCAGAAAATGGTTTTGATGAAAAGGAGATTACGGTCAAAAAATTAGAAGCAGGAGCGACCAACCATTTTATCTATTTGATGTTTATCAATAACCAATTGAAATTTGTTCTCAAAGGCCTGGGCACGGAAAAAGAGGCAGAAGCATTGTTTGCTTTACAAAATTACTCAAAAATTCCTGATATTCAAAATAATCCACAAGCGGCTACTGTTACATTAAGTAAAACCATTAATTCATATGAGGTTAAGAATGATCGGAAGACTTATTACTTTGCAATTTTAGAAGCAGCTCAAGGAAAAGAATTATTTAAGATAATGACTTATGAATTACTACAACATAAAGATATTAACACCTTAAAAGATGTTTTTTATCGAATAGGTCAACAGACGAGTGAATTACATAAAACGATTATTGGGCATGATCAATTTATAACACCAAGAGATTTAGTGACCGTTATTCATGATGATTTTCACCCTGAAAATACGTTTTATAATCTTGAAACCAATGTATTCTCATTAATTGATAACGAAAGCATGGGAGATAGTATTACAAATCCTTTACCGATTATTAGAGAATTGTATGGGTTTTATGAAGTTCCTATCATTCGCTGGCCCTCAGAAAAAATAACTGTTGACCTCTTAAAAGACGCGGATCCTCATGATATAGCCAGTATCTATTACGACTTTGTGCTCGGCATGGCATCGGTGTATCACGATTCCCAAGATGCAAAACGAGTGTTAATTGCGGCTATTATTGATTTAAATAATATGGCCATTGCCTTTCTGAAGGATAGATATTCCGAGCCATGGATGCTTAACCCAAGCGATAAAAATGAAGCACATATTGTTTGGGGCAAGTTAGCAAAAGTCGCTGATAACCCGCAGCTGGCAGAACTCTACATCAACAAATTAGCCATTATTAATACTGACTTGCAATCCCTTTCGGGACTTTGGTTGCAGCAGTTACACTGATGAGCCATCTGTGCCAATTAAAACGTAGCTTTTTAGCCGCAGAGAAAATTGATGCAATACATCCAGGCCTGATTGTTCCGCCTTTTTGCACCATTGGTTTAAAGATTCAATTAACTCCTTTTGAGAGGATACTTTTTTTAACCAAATCTGTTGCAATGATTGGCGATAATTATAGACAAGCTGTAATTGCTCAAAACGATTGAGCAAGACTTGCAAATGAGCATTAGCTTTTGTAGTTTCTTGGCGTAATAGGCGTTTAGCCTCTTTAAATAAATGCCATTCTTTTCTATTTTTAATATAGTTACAGTTGCGTTTTTCATTTTTCAAAATAGGAATAGTTACCCTTTTGTAGTAATCGGACATAATTTGAAAACGGTTACTAATGATGGCTTTTACAGTATTTAAATCAACACATTGTTTGGTATCTTCCCTGGCCAATTTGGGAGGTAATTTTTTTACCTTGGCAAGCCCTAGAAAGGATAGACAACGTATATAAAACCAACCCAAATCGAATTCCCACCATTTCACAGAAAATTTAGCAGACGAAGCGTAGGTATGATGATTATTATGAAGTTCTTCTCCACCTATTAGAATGCCCAAAGGAAATACGTTAGTTGACCTATCAGGGCATTCAAAATTGCGATATCCCCAATAATGACCGAGTCCATTCACTACACCTGCTGACAGTGGAATCCAAATCATTTGTATTGCCCAAATAGTAATTCCAGGAAAACCAAACAGCAGCAAATCAATTAGAAACATAAGCAGTATACCCTTGCTGGAATAACGAGAGTACAGTTTACGTTCAATCCAGTCGTTTGGAGTGCCATGAGAATACTTTTCAATCATATCTTTATCTTTTGCTGCTTCCCGGTACAATTCAGGAACTTGCCAAAAGACCTTTTTAATACTAAAAATTTGGGGGCTATGAGGGTCTCCTTCAACATCTGTCATTGCGTGATGTTTACGATGGATAGCAACCCATACTCTTGTCACCATACCTGTTGTTAACCAAATCCAGAATCGAAAAAAATGGCTTACTATTGGATGCATGGTTAAAGCACGGTGGGTTTGATAACGATGCAAATAAAGAGTCACCGCGGCAATGGTGATTTGAGTTAAAACAAAGGTTGCTAAAACATATCCCCAAAGCGTTAGGTTTAAAATGCCAAAAAACATGAGAGCCTCATTATCTGTGCTTAAGCCAACCTCTTTACCACATTACTCTCCTGATTGGATACTTTGCTTTCCTACAATTTTATTGATTATATGGCATATTCTGGTTGTTTAAGGCTAATTCCAATTAGAACCCAATAGGTACTTTACCTAATAGAACAAGTATCAGATAGATAACCAGGATAAGTCCAATAAGACCCATCGGTGTATATCCCCAGCTCCTGCTATATCCCCATCGCGGTACGCTACCTAAAAGCAACAGGATGAGCAGAATTAGTAAAATTGTTCCTAACATGATGGTTTTCCTTAAAGAATCAGTTCATACTTTAATTATAGTTTAATTTATGCTCAAAAAAGATAATTATTGATCTATAATTAAATGAATGGGTGTAAAGGTCGATAAATCATGGAAAATGAACAAATAAGGGAATCTCTTCAAGAGATTATTAGGTATTTGGAGAATTATGAAGAGATGGAACACTTACCAGTAAATCCTTCTCACCCCCCTAAACAAACCCGATTTTCCTCAATAAGAGATGTCGTACGTAAGTTAAATGAAATACTTAATTCCATCCATTAATTTTATGTGCTCTCGTAACTCCATGAAAGTGTCATATTCATTTACCTTATCAGTTCGCGAACAACTAAAAAGGAGACTGTTTGTATGGGAGTACTGATGATGAATAGGCAAGAGCGCCAAAGAAAGGCTGTGTTAGAGATGGTAAGGCAAAGACAGATTAGTCTGGTGCAAGCGTCACAGCAATGGATTCGATATTTTTATACTATAATTTATTTAAACTCAAACGGAGAATGTCATGCCTTTTCAACTTCCTTTTGAAAAAAAGAAAAACCCATTAAATCCAGAGAGGCTCTGTCCTTCGGATATTTGTTTCGTGAACCTGTCAGTATTTTCTGCTTCGGAATTATTCGCAGGGGCAGACCCTGAAAAGGTCATACAAGAATTAACTATGGTAAGCAAATCATATGGCTCAGCAATAAGCTATCATAGATTGCCCGCTGGCTCTACAAAAGATCTGTCAGAGCATTCAAAATATTACCTTAATCTTATCGATAAGGCTATTGAGGATGTCAATTTAAGTCTGGATGACAATAGCAAGGCAACGTATTCTCTCAGATTTGCTCTATTACAACCATTACTTGTGAACCTGGTAGCGGCTGCGGAAGTATTGAAAAACGAAAAAACTCAAGAACAGGAACAAAAATCAAGTCATTCTGTAAGATTCATGTAATTCCTACCTTTTCAGCCAGAGTTGGGGAATTCATAGAAAATTATTGGGCATTTTTCATTGGACGACTGAAATTTTCTTGTGCGATTTGATTAGCTTCTTCTTCATTACATAAACAGGAGTCTCGAGTTAAGCCAGCAATTATTATGCGTAATTCTCTAGGCATGGCCTCGCTAAAAAAGAATTGTCCACTATGAGTGCGTTCCGCTTGAGCAAATAAACGCGCGTTTTTTCTAATTTCCGCACGAGGAGCATTTGCCAAATACAATTGGCGGTTTTTTTCATTTTCATCAATAGGTACATTGTTGGCAAATATTTTTTCGTACTTGGATAGCAAGCAATGATATGGACTCATCTGGCATTTAAAAACACTATCCAGGCTTCCTTTTGGAATGGTTAGTGATGCATACAGAAATAGAAATGATTGAATGATGAAGCTTATCAGAATGAATCTCATAGTTGACATTAAATTGATCTAATTCTGAAGTGATAAATGTTTTTGGTGCACGTAATACAATTTTATTGAAATGATCAAGCACATAACTGATCAATTTACTTCCATTCGGATTAAAATGCTGCAAATGAAATTCTTCTATCTTTCTGTAACGAGGCCATCCCCATGGCGGGTCGATAAGGACAGCATCCGCTTTTATCTCAGCAGCAACATCGAAAAAATCTCCATGAACAAACGTGATAAGATGTTCAACACCATAAACACGAGCATTATTTTTAGCCATTGCTAAACGGACGGAATCCATTTCGATAGCAATGACTTTTTTACCTGTTCTTGCAAGAGCAATAGCCGACCCGCCAATACCACAAAAACCATCTACAACAATCTTCTCATTATTGAATAATTTGGCTTGAGTAAGCGCAGCCTCTTCAGGCATAACGGTATGCAAGCCTTCAGAGTCTGTCTGAATCCCCTCATCAAAGCGATGAAAATAATCGTATCGCTTATCCCAATATTGTTGTAATTTAGGGCCAAATGGGCAAATTTCAGATGATTTCATTTTTTACCTGTATCAAGCAAAACCGGCAGTGCACCCCATATAGCAAGCCTGCCTGCATAATCGAGGATTGAAAATTTTAGAGTTTCCTTGTTTGTATGGAATAGAGTTGTTTGATTGACGTTCTGCATAGAGGATACCTCAATATTGTTATATTTAAGTATCCCTCGACACATAGCCACTTATTACATCAGCATCGGAGGGATCGAGAGTTGCTGATTAAGCTAACTATTAAGCTTTGATAGGCTATCGTGCCTTGTAACATAATTCAAGTAGAGAACAGATATTTATTTTGTGGATGCAACAGCTATTGACGTAAACCATTTAAATTTGAACGGATTGCAAAAAAGGGAAAATCGTCAATGGGGTAGTTTTTTGTCTTCAAGCCTCATCTGGTAATTTATGATTATGGCGAGTTAATAGCTTTTAAGCTGAACGGAGTCACTGTGTATGACCATATACCTATTGAGGCTATCAGTCAGTTAATGAGCAGCTTAAAAAGCCTTCACTCGACCTTGCTCGGCAAGACTCATTCTTGCCAAGCGCTTATTTACTACAATTTGAAAAGTACTTAGAGTATCGCTCATCGATAACACTACTTTTTTCATTATTATCAACAGCAGTAAAAAAAGGTATTTTACTGGTGTTTTTTTGATTAGATGGTACTAATATCTTTGCCAGTTTAGGGATTGGGTTTTGATCAAAAGGATTTGCCCATGAGTCACACCATGATTCCACTGCATCAGCATTGTCTAGTGCTTTTTCGAACTCTTCCCGTGTTTGCCCGAGATCTTCTCTGGAATAATAGTTATCGCTAAGAAATGCTGGTCTTAATTTATCACGTTCCCAATAGTAAAGATCTTGTGATTTAGACACACGGCGTAATCTGAAAAGTTGATGCAGTTCCTCTTCGCTAAGCCAATCTTTATAAATTGCATCTTGTCTTCTATTTTCCAGATACAATTCTTCCTTGTCAGAATAACACCACACTACTCTCAACATTGGATATTTTTTACATTTTTTCTCAAAAACCGCTTTGAATTCTGCTTGATTTTTGAATGGGATCATATACGACTGATTAATTTTCACTAATTGTCGTAATTTTTCCAAACCATTTAAACTAACCATCATATTAGTCAAGTTGTGTGAGTTGAAATTAAGAGGAGCTTTTAATAAGTCTAATCCTCCGCAAACCAAAGTTAACATCATTCGGCTTCCAATGTTTGATAGACGATTATCAGAAGTGAAACTGACCAGGCTCACAATCCTCGCCAAATCGCGATCAGTGAAACCTGCCGCTTTAAATCGTTCATAATAGCCTGCTAACATTTCTATATTTTTAGTCAACTCTATAGAAGTGGCGGCTCGCTTTTTAAGGCGCTCCAGGTAATCCGGGTTAAAACCAAGTTTTTCTAATTCGGACCAGGGATCTTGTAGTGGAGGAAACATTTAATTCACCTTAAATTAATTAAAAAGGACAAAAAATATATCACATGGTTATTTATTTTACTATTTCTAATTTCGAAACCGTTTTTTTCCAAATGAGCACATTCTAAAAAAACCCAATATGTGTAAAATACACACACTTAGATTTAAATTAGGTTTTTAATATGAAAAATAAAACAAGGGCGCTAAATTTTCTTAACCGTATTGAGCGATGTATTGTACCCCAATCAAATCCTCAAATAATGAAGCAATTATTATCAGCGCTTGGGCTGGATAATATAAACACTGGTAATGAAGAATATAAATTTTTTATCCAAACAATTAAAAGAAAAGCAATTGATCTGAATCCGTTAATTAATAAGATCAAATCAGATATTTTAAAAAATAAATCTTTATGTACTTTACTTGCCTATATCGAAGAAAACGAATTAATTGATGACGCTGAAATCGAAAATGCTTCTTCTACGATACAGCTACAAATTAATTTATTATGCCTTTTAGAGGCAATAACCATTACTATGGCTAATAGTAACGATTTCGCTCATGATATTTATAACCATATGATGAAGCAAAGGGGGGGAGGCGCCACAGGCAATCCTTTCTACAATTTTTTATTTGGAATACCTTCTCGTGCCACCTTATTTGAAAGATTAAAACTGATTTCCATAGATCCTGGTTTGACAAGCATTATATTTCATCGACAGATGGGTGCAAATCCGGAAACTCAGGCTGATCTCAATGATTTCGTAAGTCAAAATCGTTTATCTGGATGGAATGCTGATATCGAATTGGCTAATTTTGATGTTGCATCAACAAGCACTTTACCTGCTATGGGGGTTAACATTTTAGAAGCAGTATGGGAGGACTCTACAGGCCACAATAAAAATACCAGTGGTATTCCAAACGCGCAAGCTGGTTTGGGATTAATTGCTATAATGGAAGAAAAAGAATACACCACTTCTTTTAAATTAGCTGAAACTACTTTACCTCAAGGTACTAAGCTTGATTCAGATTTAGGTTATTCACTGATACCTGAGTTAAAAGTTGATAACTCACCAAAGAAAGTATCTCAGTTTCATATCGATGAACAATGGATGAATTTATACAATAGCTGGAATTTATGTTTTGTGATTGCAAATATAGATCCTGTATTCGTACCACTTAAATTGTTAATACCCAGTGTTTTTTCAGCAGAACCATCCAATTATAAAGAAACGAGAGTACTCACCTTATTTCTTGTTGCCAATCTCTTTTTAAACCAACAAACTCTTAATAACCCTCTCTTTTCCAATAAATTTTCCTTTCAAAATGGTGCTGCCATTCTGAAAAAATGGGGTGAAATCAATAGAAATCATGCCAGTGAACTAATGCAGCAATGTTCTCCAAAAACAGGCAAAGAGCCCGAAGCTTTATATAATCGTGTACTCGGTAAGCACGCTCACTTAAACTTTGGATTAAAACTTCTCTCTTATTTTCAGGATTCTCATCAGTTTAGACTCACTAAAAAAGCAAAACAAAGTGCCTTGAATGATCATTCATTTTTCTCAGGCACTGCCGCATCTGCGGATAATTCAGATCAATTGAATTTAGCCTCTCAACCTTCTTTGAATAAGGTATAAAAATTTTATGCTTTCATCTCATTGAATAAGTACTTGGAACCGGAGACTTGTTATAGCTAGTCTCCGTTAAAAAAATTTCCTTTTGGAATCGCTCATGAGGTAATGTGACTAGAACAGGACTTACGAAAAACTCCAAGGTCAAGGCAAAAAATGTTTTTAATGAGGGAGTTTAGATAAACTAAATGACCGAATTAAAAACCTTTTTTAACGATGAGATTGGAGTTTTTCGTAAGTCCTGCAGAATTTTAAGCTGCTGTTTTAAAGATAATATCAGCTTTCTCTGTCGGAGAAATCATTGTTGTTGATTTACAAAACCGTCATCCAGGTCTATACCATTTAAAAAGAGTTCAATTAAGAAAATTTCAAGATGAATATTTTATCCTGTTTGAAAGGCTTTATTGCAACCGTTGATTGCAAAAGTTTTTCAAAGGCAGCACAAAAATTATACATATCCCCCTCTAAATTGAGTAAGCAAATAACCTGGCTGGAGGAGGAATTAAAAGTTACCTTGTTGATACGCTCTACAACACGATTAATTGTGACTGAATCAGGCCATAGGCTGTATGAAAAGGCATTAGATCTTTTCGAGCAACTAGAAGTAGTCAAGGTCATTGCAACACCCGATCAGTTCGAATTAAACGGTGTAATCAAGCTCTATCTTACTGTTACTCCGGCGATTCCCTACTTAACCTCATTATGTGTTCAATTTATGCGCAAATCCCCCAGGATTGCAATAGATATTATTGTAGGTTCGGATACAAAAGAGCTCTATTCCTCTACCTTTGATCTGGCCATTTCATTTGATGATGTTAAACATGCAAAACTGGTTTGCAAAAGATTATTTTCAATCAAGAGAAATGTCTTTGCTTCGCCAGGGTATATTACTCGATATGGACTTCCTCAGACAATCGACGAGTTACCAAAGCATAATTGTTTGATTAACACTCTCTATGGTCTTCAAAATAAATGGGTTTTTAATAAAAAAATCATTCATGTATCGGGAAATTTAAAAAGCAATAATGCTGGTGTTTTAAAGCAAGCTGCAGTTGCAGACGTAGGGCTTCTGTGGGCTCCTTATTTTTCAGTTTATGAAGAAATAAAAAATAAAGCATTAATTCCAGTATTACCCCATGAATCCTCACCAGATATTAATCTTTACGCAATCTACCCAAAATCTATGGCAGATGAACAAAAAATAAATTTACTTTTGAGCTTTATTTGCGAAAAAGCCTTGTCAGAAAACATTGCGACATCCTTTATTTATAAAAATAATTAAAGATGGATAGACACTTTAATCTATTTTCTATTGCAAATTCAAAGAATTAGATTAATTTATCTAATATCAAAGTGCCACCTATTGGAGGTAGCCCCTCCTTTTAGGTTGAGCCAAACTTAATAAGAGAGCCAACTCAATGCCCTCAACAAAAAACATTGAAAAACAGAAAGACTCAAATCCTACATTGCGAGCATTGAGTCTGTCAGCCTTAGGCATAGTTTACGGAGATATTGGAACAAGTCCTCTTTATACTTTTAAAACAGTGATATTGCTGGCTGGAGGGGGAACCCCAGACGTAAACACCATAATGGGTTCCGTATCATTGATTATATGGACTCTGATAATCATTGCTTCGGTTAAATACATCCACTTTGCTTTACGGATTGACAACGATGGAGAGGGAGGGATTCTCGCGCTAATGTCCCTTTTAAGTTTAAAGCTAAAGCAAAGACCTTTCATTATTGCAGTGGGACTTATGGGAGCCGCTCTAATCTATGGAGATGGTACAATTACCCCGGCTATATCCGTGCTCTCTGCTGTAGAGGGACTGGAGATCTTTTCCCCGTCACTTAAGTATTATATTTTGCCTACCGCAATAATCATTCTCATTATTCTTTTTGCTATTCAACCTAAAGGTACCACCACTATTGGAAAAGCATTTGGTCCAGTGATGGCCTTTTGGTTTTTAACCATTGGTATTTTAGGGGCAAGAGGGGTTATCCAACACCCTTCTATATTAGCGGCGATTAACCCCATCTATGGTTTAAGTTTTTTATTTTCAAATGGCACAACAGGATTTTTTATTCTATGTGGAGTCTTTCTTTGTGTCACTGGGGCAGAAGCTTTATACGCCGACCTGGGACATTTTGGTACTGCTCCAATTCGCTGTGCCTGGTTTGGCCTGGTTTTTCCAAGTCTTATCTTCAATTATCTGGGACAAGCCGCTTTGGTTTTGGAAGGAGCATCCACAGAGCATAATATTTTTTACATGCTGTGCCCAGGTGATTTTTTATTACCGTTAATAATTCTCTCCACCGTCGCAACAATTATTGCCAGCCAAGCCATTATTACCGGAGCATTTTCCATGACGAGACAAGCAATGCAACTGGGTTGGCTGCCCAGATTACAAGTCACACAAACGTCTTCAGAAGGTTATGGTCAAATTTATATAGGAGTTGTTAACTGGCTTTTAATGCTGGCTACCCTTGGACTTACTATTGGATTTGGTAGTTCTGAAAAATTAGCTGCTGCCTACGGCATTGCTGTTTCAGCCACTATGCTCTGCACCACTATTCTTTTGTTTATTGCTCTGCATAAACTATGGAAATGGAGTATCATCAAATCAGGGCTTGTTGCTGGATTATTCCTGGTTGTCGATGCTTCTTTTTTTGTGGCTAATCTCACAAAATTTGCCAATGGCGGATATATACCAGTGACATTGGCAGTCTTAATTTATTTCATGATGTATATTTGGCATAAAGGCTATCAAACCATCGCAATCAAACAAAAAGAAAAAAATATAACGATCGATTCCTTTCTGGAAAGTATTCAAAAAGAGGGGGTAGTGCGTGTGGCTAAAACAGCCGTTTTTCTTACATCCAAAGACCAAGACATTCCTCCAATCCTGATTTGGCATGTAAAGAAAAATCGTGTATTGCAGGATAAGGTGATTATTTTAAAAATTAACAACTTGTCCATCCCATGGTGTAAATCCGATGATCAATTACAAATTATGGAAGTAGCAAAGGGCATTTGGCGTGCTGTGGCCAATTATGGCTTTATGGAACATCCAAACATTCCCAAATTGTTAAAAAAATTACAAAATCAAGGCTATGACATCAATGTCAAAGACATTACCTATTATATTGGTCACGAGACAATTATTATCCGAAATGATAGTAATGTTCTGTTAAAATACATTAAAACCGTCTTCATTTTTATGCATCGCAACGCGCTTCCCATGAGTAACTATTTTCATCTTCCCCCTGAATCGGTTTTTGAAATAGGGCGGCAGATAGAAATTTAGTGGAAATAATTGACCCCACACATGGAAAACTCTGCGGGTGAGTGCAATTTTATGGTCAGGATTGAATTTTGCACTTAATCTTATAATCCATGTTGGTAAATCAAGATTAAATCTTGGCTATCACTCTTTTGCAGATTATACCCAAGAGCCTGGAAAAGATTAAAAACATATCAAAAAAATGTCCTATAATAATTATAAAATAAACACTGTGGATGATAGAAATGGTTCAATTTGCCAAACCATCTATTGGCCCTCCGGCTGATTTTGGACGAATAAATCTCTTGATTGGACATGAGTTAGGGCAATATCAAAATATCATTCAAAAATGGATTGCTAATCTCGAAGACAACGCGAAACAAAAACCTTCTAATATTTCTTAATTTAAATTTGGAAAAATTTTAGGATATCTTTTACTTCAAAGCTTAAAGAAAGCAAATTTACACCCAGACAACTTCAGATCTTTCGGTTCAGACCCTTGGGAAGAACCTCATTATCAATCGGCACGAATCGCTGGAAAATATGTGGTAACTCAAGATACGTACCGAATTTACTTTTCTATACCAGGAGCTGATCGTGCAGACAAGGAAAAAATAAATGCCAATAAGGAGCAGGCACAAATACATCATTTCACAACTATGACTAATGATGGCCTTATGGTTTTTTCCTTTGAAGATAAAATAGAGGAAATAGAGCCTGAATTATTTGTGGAGCTGGCAAAAAATATAGAAGTAGACTCAGAAGCGTGGAGACAATTAATACAATTTACCGAAGAGAATTTTCGACATTTTGAAGATGAGAGGACTAATTCGAAAATTCCTCAAATATTAGGTTTAATCTTACATGAAAGTATTGTTCCAGAGCACAGAGATGATATTTTTAACAACCTTTGTTCATTACTTTTAAAATCAGAAAAACCCTCCTTTAATTCAGTTGCTACAAAACTGCTTAAAGATATTATTCCTGATTATGAAACCAAAGTGATGGCATTCCTCCGCAAAAATAACAATCCAATGCGTTATAAGGAAAACGACATCAGCGAACAAGGAGCCCTTTTAGGTCTTTCAAGTGAAAAAATTGACGCAGTAAAAAATGAAATGAGAGAACGTAAGTCATTGGAAGAGCAAAACAACAATCGATCACAAGCCATTGAACTTAGAAAAACTCTGATTGGCGCAGTAGATGAATACCTTAGATGGCGCAATAATGAAAGCAAAGCAAACGATTATCAAAAAAGCTCAGGTGCTTTCACCTGGTTACGTAATTATACTGATTTCGGCAAAAATCGGGCCAATGATTTAAAGAATGATCTGAACAAAGCGCAAGATTTACATACCATGCTGGATGTTTTACAAAAACATTTCGCAAACAATTCCCGGTTACATAATCATTCTCTTGACAGCTACCTGTTAAGAGCCATGTACAAAGATTTTAATAAATTCAATATTTAATTTTGAACATCTTACAATTAAAAATGATACAGATGCTAACCGTGAATGGCTAAGAAAAGAAATGTTGCAGATGGCAACAAAAACAAACATGAATATTACATTAGAAAATCCAACAGTCAGTAGGCAAGAGAGCCCAACTCTACCTAATAAAGCAAAAGTCCGTATCAGTATAATGAAAATACCTGCCAATGAAAGAGAGGAAAATATTTTGGCAGTCTACACAGTACTAGAGAATGATGAATTGCTGAGAAATCAAGGTGGTTCAGTTCCAACTATCATAAAGGAAATATGAGACATAGTGGGGAAGATCGATCCATCAAATGAAGAAAATATAGCCAATGCTATTATTGAAATCAAAAGAAAAATAGCTGACAACAGCGATAATAATTATAATGAAAATGCGCACGACATCATCAACGCATTGAATAATCCAAGTTGTTGCGATTTTCGAAAAATCCGCGCTGCCTTAACGGCCAACTCAGCAATGGACGAAATAATGAATCCTGTCAAAGTAGGAATGCAGCTAAACTAGTTCAAATTATTTTGTCAAAGATTATTTTTCTACTTCGCAGCTATACTGCTCCCAAGACGGAATTGTTCGGATTTACCAAAAGACTGGTTAACACTGAAACAACCATGATTCGAAAAATGCGCAAAATACTTTTAAATATTATAATTTCAGCAATATCAGTTGAGCGTTGGACCGCCAACAAGAGGAAAAGGACAAAAAGATAATGGAGGAACAACAACATATTTCAGCTCCCGCTTGGCATGAGCAATCAGTAGAAAAAATACTTGTTACGCTAAACACTACAGAGCGAGGGATAAGTGAGCAAGAATCTAAAAAGCGATTAGAATATTATGGTTTTAATCGCTTGCCAGAACCAAAAAGAAAAAGTATTTTTTTACGCTTCTTGCTCCAGTTCCACAACATACTCATCTATGTATTAATAGGTGCGGCTGTGGTGACCTCCCTCCTGCAACACTGGGTAGATACCGCTGTTATAATAGCTGTTGTTATCATCAATGCCCTGATAGGTTTTATCCAGGAAGGAAAAGCGGAAAAAGCGCTGGATGCGATTCGAAAAATGCTGTCTCCCGCTGCCACAGTATTACGCGACGGGGAGAGACGGCGTATTAGCGGTGAGCGGCTTGTGCCAGGCGATATTATTTTTCTGGAGGCAGGAGATAAAATTCCTGCTGACGTACGCTTAGTAAGATCTCATGGTTTGAGGGTTCAGGAAGCTATATTAACAGGCGAATCCATTCCTGTTGAAAAACAAATTCATCCTGTCGCAAAAGATACAGAATTAGGCGACAGGACTTGTATGGCCTTTAGTGGAACATTGGTAACCAATGGCCAAGGCAAAGGGATTGTTGTAGCAACAGGATCATCCACCCAAATAGGACATATTAGTGGCTTATTATCCAAAGTAGAGTCATTAACCACACCATTAGTCCTACAAATTGGGCGATTTGCAAAATGGCTCACTTTATTTATTCTGTTGATTGCTGCACTGCTTCTTTTTTATGGTTATTTTATCCAACATCATCCGTTTGCCGAATTGTTTATGGTCGTGGTCAGTTTATCAGTTGCTGCTATCCCTGAAGGTCTTCCCGCCGTTCTTTCAATCACTCTGGCCATTGGGGTACAGACGATGGCGCAACGACATACCATTGTGCGCCGATTACCCGCCATCGAAACCTTAGGCTCCGTATCGGTTATCTGTACTGATAAAACCGGTACCCTGACTCTGAATGAGATGATTGTCTCTTCTGTCCTCACCAGTAATCATCTATTTATTTTGGATGGCATCGGTTATGAGCCTCAAGGAACAATTACCTTAAACGAACAAGCCATTGATAACAATGAATATCCTTTGCTTAAGAAACTCGCGCGTGCCGCCATACTTTGTAACGATGCTGCACTTCACAACCAGGAAGGCAACTGGACTGTAGAAGGCGACCCTATGGAGGGCGCCTTACTGGCATTTGCCGGTAAAGCAGGACTGGCTATGCAAGAAGAAAACGTTTTGTGGGTACGAACCGATGTGATTCCTTTCGATGCCAAACATCGGTTCATGGCCACTCTAAACCACGATCATTTGAATCATGCGATGATCTTTGTTAAAGGTGCCCCTGAGCAAATTTTGAAGATGTGTCAAAATCAACAAATCAATCAGGGAAAAGTACAGCCTTTAAATGAGCCTTATTGGAAGCGACAAATGGAGCAGGTTGCCGCAAGAGGACAGAGATTACTAGCCTTTGCGGTTAAAAAAACAAAGCCAGAACACACCGTTTTGGAATTTGCCGATATTAAGGATGGTTTGACATTACTTGGGATGGTTGGGTTAATTGATCCTCCAAGACCTGAGGCCATTGAAGCTGTAGCACAATGTCATACAGCAGGCATTCAGGTCAAAATGATTACAGGAGATCATGCCAGCACAGCATTAGCCATTGGTCGCCAAATAGGACTTAAAAACCTGGATAAGGTATTAACAGGCATTGATTTGGAGAATATGGATGATGCGATACTTAAGAATGCTGTGTTGGAGACAGACATTTTTGCCCGAACCAGTCCTGAGCATAAACTAAGGCTGGTGATGGCATTGCAATCGCACGGGATGACTGTGGCCATGACCGGTGATGGGGTGAATGACGCTCCTGCGTTAAAACGAGCAGACGCAGGAATTGCCATGGGCAAAAAAGGCAGCGAAGTAGCCAAGGAAGCTGCGGAATTTGTACTTGTGGATGATAATTTTGCTTCTATTGTCGCAGCCGTTCGTGAAGGTCGTACTGTTTATGACAACCTAAAAAAAGTCATCAGTTGGACTTTACCTACCAACGCGGGTGAGTCAATGACCGTTATTTTAGCTATACTTTTGGGACTCAGTTTGCCAGTTTCACCAATTCAGATTTTATGGATTAACTTAATTACCGCAGTCACTTTAGGGATTGCGCTGGCTTTTGAACCAACGGAAGAAAGCACCATGCATCGTCCACCACGTCCTCGAAATGAACCTCTGCTAACCGGCAGTTTAGTATGGCACATTATTCTGGTTTCCATTTTATTCATTTGCGGGATTTTTGGACTCTATTTCTATGCACTCGATCGCGGTTACTCGATTGAGTTGGCTCGCACAATCGCTTTGAATACTCTAGTGGTACTTGAAATTTTTCATCTGTTTTATATTCGTAATATTTATAGTACCTCACTCACTTGGAAAGCAGTTCAGGGGACAAAAGTAGTTTGGATAGCAATCATAGTGGTTACTGTAGCACAGTTTGCAATCACCTATTTCCCACCTTTGCAAACAATATTTGTTACCGAAAATGTTCCATTTGGGGATGGAGTATTAATCGTTCTAACTGGAGCTACATTTTTTGCTGTGATTGAAATTGAAAAGCAGCTTCGTTTGAGATTAAGGGTTATAAGCCCTCCAAGTGCAAGAGAAAAATGCTCATTATAGTGATAAACTTCTGTGATGGATTGGTTATAAATCCATCGTCTAATTCTGACAACCAAGTCCTCTCTGGTTAGGCAATGACTAAGAAAGTACACATTTCCATGATTTTAAGGTATGTTTATTCACTTACCTGATATGAAAAACATACATTACAAGGGTTATGATCAATGACCATCTATTTTTTGTTTGGCAAAACTGGCTCGGGCAAAAGTTATATTGGAGATCTGCTCAGACAGCTAAGTATCGTCCATATCGATGGTGATAACCACATCACCCCAAAAATGCGTGACTGTCTAATCGAAGATGAACAAATGACCCCAGAGATGATCGATGAATTTGTCGATGTCTTGATTGATGTTATCAAGATACAAAAAACTAAAACACCGAACGAGAGTTTTGTTATTTCACAAGCCATGTATCTCGACAAGCACCGTCTCAAGTTATTAAACGCCATATCCGAGCTCAAATTTGTAATGATTGATGTCACTCCCGTACTGAGGGCAAGCCGCATCACCAATCGATTTCGCAACCAGGAAAGCAAAGTAAGCCTGCGCTATGCTAACAAAATGGATATATTTTTTGAGTATCCTTCACATGAAACAATTCGGCTTGAAAACAATCAAAGCTCAGATGAAACGCTTATAGAGCAAATCCGTGAAAAAATGCCGGCACTGTTTAACATGGAATCAAAAGAAGAATTAAACTCGGGCATACAGCTTCAGTTTGCATAATTTCAGATCCATATCCGGATACTGTTGAAATAACAAACGCATGCAGCAACTGTCTTGAAGCCAGAACTTAAGAAGGTTGCCGCTTGCTAATTGGGATTAGAGAATTTGAGCCTTTTAAAAAAGATATTGTAAACCAAGAGCGACGGTATAGTGTTTATTGGATAAACCCGCTGAGTCACCGAAATAACTGCGCTCGCCCGTGTCATTGTCAATTATTTCAGTATCCGCTCTCCCATTAGAATAATGATTGTAAGAGGCCTCGACAAAAATTTTCGTGTTAGATTTCAAAAAGTAGCCAGAATGAACCGTTGCCGCATAATATCTGGAGCTATTTCCTCGCTCATTGAATGTTAAGTTGCGAGCATAATGCTCATCATGATCTCGAGCTGAAACCCAATCGCTAAATTTTAAAAGAGCACTAAACTCAAAATTATTAACAAAATACTTCCCTGCCAAACCAACATAAGGAGTTCTAAATTTTTGTTGGTATCCAATTCCAGGTTGATCACTGGGAAAACAACCGGCATAGAGCCCTCCGTTATATTGATAACAGCCTCCAGTAGCTTGCCAGTCAAAGGAATTCCATTGATAACCAGTGGCAAGACCTAACTTGTAATTTTGTTTTTGCATCAACCAGGCCCTTAAGCTCATATCTAACTCATTCGCATAATTGAGATACGTATCCTCATGATGAGACCAGTGAGTCCAGGTTTCTTGATAAGGATTGAACCAATCATAATCATCCATAGCAGCCTTATTTTTTACCAAGGTTGTCCAACCTCGACCATTCATGCTAAGCCAATCCAGGACATCATAATTTAATTCCCCTTTTATTATCGGAGCATTTTTTATGCGCCAATCCAGCTGGCTTAACTTGGTGTCTGTCTCTGGATGGTAAACATATTCATGGGCGTTACCTGACAGAATGCCTAGAGAAGCACTTAATGACAAACCATTAAATTCGTAATCCGCAGCATAAGTAGGGAATGAGAAAAGAAAGGATAAAGAGATTGGAGCCAACAAAACTATTTTATTTTTCATATTTTTTCCTAGTTAAGGCTGGCAATCCTTGCAGCAAAGTGACTTTAAAAAACCAATCGCATTATTGTGATCCACAATGATCTTGTCAAGATCAATATTGAATAATATTGATCATTAAGGGCTCTAATCAAGCAATATCATATCGCTCAATTGAGAAAGCAGGAGCAGTTATATTAGTGTGTGTATTTTGGGCAACCATGTTTTGAGTGTGGGCACTGGGCTTTCTGGACAATAGAGCAAAACCAAATACAAGCAAACTGAAAACTAATAAATACAACAAATCCCAATACTGGGGAAGGATATGCTTACCACCATAATTACCAAGAAATGAGAAAATACCAAGTCCAAAAAGATAGAATATAAACCATAGTGCTTGTTTGCTATCAATCTCCCGATGTGTATTTTTCATAAGACAATAGAGGAAAGAACACACTACTCCCAGAATAGTGATCACCAATAACTTTCGTACGCTATGGAAACCTGCCCAATAAACACCGACTGTACAAACATAAAATCCGAGAAAGCCAATAAGGTTACTCCCCTGCAAACGAAAAGGACGCTTATAGTGCGGTAATTGCTGACGTAAGCAAACCAGTGCTACAGGCCCTATGGAATAGCTAATCATTAATATTGCCACAAGAAAAGCCGACATTTCTTGCCATCCGTGCAACACGAGCGACATGGTGGCAGCGAGTAAGAAATTTACGCCTAAACTAACCCAGGGCACTTGATACCTGTTTTGTTTGGTAAGAATTACAGGTGCAGGAACAACTGAGCCCATACTGCTTAGCATGTGAGCTGCTGTGGTTGAATAAACAAGACCAGTGGAATAAGGTGATATAAAAGCATCGGCGTACAATAAAATGCTCAACCAAAGCATGCCGGCCAGTGCAGCGAGAGCGGCAAATGGTCCTGCATCACCAGTAAAAGATAAATTCACCCAACCTTTTTCCAGCGCTTGTTCGCTAACACTCCCAATAAAGGACCATTGTAAACCAGTGTAAAGTAACGTCACGAACACTAGTGAACCACCCAAAATCAGAGGTATGTATTGTCCTGGTTTCTCCAATTCACCCATCATGATAACCACTTGTCGAAACCCTAAAAGTGAAAAAAGCACACCTCCGCTTGACATTGCTGCCATAACGCCCTGCCAGCCATAAGGCATAAAACCACCGTGCTGAAAAAAATTACCCGGGTGATAACTCATGGTTACCAAGCTTGCGATAGTAAGAATAGGGATTATTATCTTCCAGATAGTAAATGCGGCATTAATACGGGCAAACAAACCAATACCAAAATAATTAAACAAAACAAAACTCATTAATACAACCAGGGACAGCATATAACCTGCTGGCGTATTTCGATAGTGCAAAGCGTCATGGGATACCAGATCTGGAATGTAATTACTGGCATATTGAATGACACCTTGCGTTTCAATCACTGGCAAAATGGCCAGGGAAAACCAGGTCATGACATTCATAATAATGCCAGTCAAACGTCCATGAGTGTATAAAGGCAGGCAAGCCAGGCTGTCAGACTGTGGAAACATCGTACCTAACTCAGCGTAAGACAAGGCAACAAACAGAAGTAAAAAACCTGCCAGTGGCCAAGCGATAATGGCAGCAGGACCAGCAAAATGAGCAGAATATAAAGAACCAAATAACCAGCCTGAGCCTACCATGCTGGTAATTGAAATCCAAAGTAAACTCAAAGCACTTAAATTTTTATTCATCTGATTTTCACATGTCCTTATGATTTTGATGCAGGCAAACAATTCGCCAGTCAGCAGAGCGAAATCATTATATTTTTGCATTGTAAACAGAAATATCATGACTACCAACCCTATAAGAGTCAAGTTTAACCAGGTAGGTTACGAATACCTTCCAGCATCAGGAAAAATGAAAAACAAGAACTAGCAGCAGTGATTTTCTTTGCTACGGATTCGGCATTTTTCACTCTGTAATCTCTCGCTTGACAGTGTCTTAGCTTCGATTGCTTAGCTGCCCTCCCTTAAGCTATAGTTAGGTCTCTAGTGAATTATGATCTGCGACCAGGAGTGTCTATGGATGGAAAAGTTGGGAATACAGCAACCGGGTGTCCGGTGATGCATGGCGGGATGACATCTGCAGAAACATCCAACACGGCATGGTGGCCCAATGCCTTGAACCTGGATATATTGCATCAGCATGACACCAAGACAAATCCAATGGGAAAAGATTTCAACTATCGTGAAGAAGTCAAGAAACTGGATTTTGAAGCGCTCAAAAAGGATTTGCACGCTTTGATGACTGACAGCCAGCCATGGTGGCCTGCTGATTGGGGGCACTACGGTGGTTTAATGATTCGTATGTCCTGGCATGCTGCAGGTTCTTATCGTGTTGCGGATGGCCGCGGCGGTGCTGGTACAGGCAATCAACGCTTTGCTCCATTGAATTCCTGGCCTGACAATGTGAACCTGGATAAAGCACGTCGCTTATTATGGCCCATCAAGAAAAAATATGGCAACAAAATCAGTTGGGCAGACTTGATTGTCCTGGCTGGCACCATCGCTTATGAGTCAATGGGACTAAAAACTTTCGGTTTTGGTTTTGGCCGCGAAGACATTTGGCATCCCGAAAAAGATGTTTATTGGGGTTCAGAACAAGAATGGTTAGGCGCCAAGCGTTATAATGATAAAGACCGCCAATCCCTGGAAACCCCGCTGGCGGCAGTACAAATGGGATTAATTTATGTAAACCCTGAAGGAGTGAATGGTCAACCTGACCCGCTGCGCACAGCGCAGGATGTTCGTGTAACCTTTGGGCGTATGGCTATGAACGATGAGGAAACCGTTGCTCTGACTGCCGGAGGACATACTGTTGGCAAATGTCATGGTAATGGCAATGCAAAATTTTTGGGCCCCGATCCCGAAGCCGCTGATGTTGAGGACCAAGGCCTTGGCTGGATTAACAAAACCACCAGAGGCATCGGCCGTAATACCGTTTCAAGCGGTATTGAAGGCGCATGGACGACTCACCCTACCCAGTGGGACAATGGCTACTTCTATTTATTGCTGAATTACGATTGGGAACTGAAAAAAAGCCCCGCTGGTGCCTGGCAATGGGAGCCCATCCATATTAAGGAAGAAGATAAACCAGTAGACGTTGAAGACCCTGCCATCCGGCACAATCCGATCATGACTGATGCTGACATGGCAATCAAAATGGATCCTGTTTATCGTAAAATCGCCGAGCGCTTTTACAAAGATCCCGACTATTTTGCAGAAGTTTTTGCACGAGCCTGGTTTAAACTGACTCATCGTGATATGGGACCGAAGACGCGCTACATTGGCCCTGATGTTCCTAAAGAAGATTTGATTTGGCAAGATCCGGTGCCTGCTGGTAACAGGGCATATGATATTACTGCCGCCAAAGAAAAAATTGCGGCCAGCAATCTGACCATCGGTGAAATAGTTTCTACTGCATGGGACAGCGCGCGCACTTTTCGCGGCTCAGATAAGCGCGGTGGTGCGAACGGAGCACGTATACGACTAAAGCCACAAAAAGACTGGGAAGGCAATGAGCCACAACGCCTGACTAAAGTCTTGCGAATTCTTGAAGGCATCGCTGCTGATACAGGCGCAAGCGTGGCAGATGTGATTGTACTTGCCGGAAATGTCGGTATCGAGAAGGCTGCCAAGGCAGCTGGCTTTGACATTATCGTTCCCTTTGCTCCTGGCCGTGGGGATGCAACCGATGACATGACGGATGCAGAATCCTTTGACGTTCTGGAACCACTTCATGATGGCTATCGCAACTGGCTTAAGAAGGCATATGATGTCCATCCTGAAGAGCTCATGCTGGATCGCACTCAGCTCATGGGACTGACAGCCCATGAGATGACAGTCCTTGTTGGAGGCCTGCGCGTGTTGGGTACTAATCACAACAATACCCAACATGGCGTATTCACCGACCGCATCGGTGCCCTGACTAATGACTTCTTTGTCAACTTGACCGATATGGCCAACGTATGGACACCGTGCAACAATAATTTGTACGAAATTCGTGACCGTAAAACGGGCGATATCAAGTGGACAGCGACTCGAGTAGATCTTGTTTTTGGCTCTAATTCGGTTCTGCGCTCCTATGCTGAAGTCTATGCTCAGGATGATAACAAGGAAAAATTTGTAAAGAACTTTGTTGCTGCATGGACAAAGGTTATGAATGCCGATCGTTTTGATTTGGCATAATCTTTTGCAAGTTTACATGCCACAGATAATTGCAGAAGAAAATGTTGCGCATATGTTTATGCTTTGATTACCTTTTACCGTATCAAAGCTAAACATACAACATTATCACAAAATGTTATTTTCAAAAGCGAACGTTTAAGATAGTTTGTATTAGACCTTACTTGCCTAACCTGACTCTTTCATTTTATTGCTGCGTTGCAAACGTTTCTGCAGTACTCATTTACTGCGTGTAAACTCTACTCCTCAAAACGTTTGTACCTTGCCCTAAAACAAAATAATCAGATCATGCAAGAGATCTACTTATATTATGTCTCAGCACAAACGACATGCCTGAGCATTTACATCAATATAGGAGATGCCTCTTCATTGTCTTTGTTTTGTGCCAAAGTCGAATGCATTTCAGGTGATATTTCAGGTTGTGCTGATTGAAAGAAACCAAATGCTTCTTTAGCCTTTATATTTAAACTACGTGAATCACTTAAAATTTCACTGCAAACCAGGCTCTTTTTTTCTACCATCTTTGCATCAAGAGCCTGCTCTGCAATAATGGATGCGCGCGCTTGTATTTTAAATGCAAGCTCTACTCGCATTAAAGCATCCTCTTCAATACTCACATTACTTGATAAACGCCTTATTTCTGCACGACTCGGAACCTCTTTTCTCTGTGTACTGGAATGACAAATAACCTGAGGATAATTTTCCTCCAGTATTTTTTGCATATTAAGACCCATTGCAATACCACAACCTTCTTGGCTAAATTGTTTCGCTTGACAAAAATTGACTTTATCAATTGCTGGATAGTGAAATTTAGCCAATAACTCATTGACCTGTGGAAAGATATGCATTTTATAATCTTCCATGTAATACATATAAGTGTAGTAATCAAATGAAACTAATAAGTTTTCTGATTCAATATAATAAAGTGAAGGAATATTATTTTCATCAATAAATAACATACACAAATTCCAGTGATGAAGACCGCCTTTTGTTGCCACTGGGATTAATAGCTGCCTAACCACAGAACTGTTGTTTAGCGAACACATTTCCTGGACATATGGAAGAAGAACTTTACTCACATCTCCATTATTTTTTTGATTAAATTCATAATCCCCATCTCCGCCAGTTCCAGGTAGATGAATAAAAGGAGTGATTGTTTGCAAACAGGTTGAGTTACTCTTGGGATGAAAATTGTTAAGAACCATATGCATTAACAAATTGACATCACGGATATTAAAAGTTTCATCCATATCCAGAATATTGTTATCTTGAAAAATTATGGGATTTCCATCAACTTTTACTTTAATTCTTCGGTGCCTGTTTTCACCTTCTTCAACTTCAGGTATTTCTATTTCAATTCTCTTGCTAAATGGATCACCGTCCAGATCAATATCTTCTTTATAGTAAGTGATAATTTTTGATTGTTTTTCATAATAATCGAGTGGTCTTTCTGAAGAAGAATCCCAAGGAATAGGATAGTAAGATAGAGTGGTTATTTCTGTATCAATACCACCTACCTCTTTTTTTTCCACATAAATATATTGGCTGGATTGTTGATCTGCATCCTGATTATTTATTTTATTATTTATCTTCATTTGTTTCTCTTTGAAAATAGTTATATTTATTACTTCAATACATTAGCCCTCAACCACTTCTTGATAATTGACAAAAAATTTCGGAATACGTTCATCCCTCTAATGAATTGCCGACGAGAAAGCACTGAAGTGCACTTAGCCTCTTATATCTAGCGGATTTGAAATTTTTAAAAAATGAGTGTTTTTACTGTGCTGAAAAACTGTTTTTTGTTATGGCAGGACTTACGGTAACCCCCCAATCTCTTTGTTAAAAAATATTTTTTGCCTCGACCTTGGGGGTTTTCGTAAATCCTGTATGTATTAAATTGAGAATCCTTTTCAGGTTTTGCATTTCTTCCGGAGAAATAAAAACTGGTGCAGTATCTGGCAAATCAATTGGCTTGAGAATCCACAATTTTGGAAACTATTTTTTTCATAAATAGAAATTTTTTATAAGGGCAAGTATTAAAGGTACGATTTAAGATAAGCTATACAGAAAAAATATTATAGATTTTTAATTTATAAGGTGAGTCCAAATTCCATATGGCCACAGTCAGGATAAATATATTTTACGCAACCAAACTGGGCACATTTTTGTGTTAGATCACTGTTTTTCGTACCATAAACTAATAAATTAATTCGTGCCTTTTTCTTGAATCAACCACAGGGCAGGAAAAGTCAATAAAGCCATTACCATCAAATAAATAGAAAATGCAAAATGTATGTACACATAACTTAATAGCAAAATAATGAGTGGTGCTGTGCCCCCAAATAGAGAATTAGACAAGTTAAAAAATAAAGTAAAGCCGCTGGCCCGCTCTTCCAGTGGTAATTGTTCAAGGCTGGCGATAAATGCGCTTCCAATAAAAAAAGAGATAATGATAGCTAACACACTGCAGGCGATAATAATCTGCAATAATGTGCCTGTATTAATTAAATAATTTATGACTACAACACTGCATAGAGTTGCAATTAAACTCACCGCCAAAGGGAAGCGTCTGCCTAAAACATCAGAGGTGAAACCTGATAATAAGAGACCCACGCTATAAGAAATCATCCCTATGATAATGACATCCATCGCTGCAGTTAATGGCAACTCCTGCTGTTGCAGATAGGAAGGCATATAAACAAAGAAGGTATAAAAGCTACTGTTACAATAAATTGCCAAAAGAAAAATAGCAGCAATTGCTTTTTTCCGATAACGCCAGGCATTCAGTATGGGATGAGATTGTCTTTGAGCAACTACTTTTGCAAAATCGGTTAATTCTCTGGTTTGACTTCGCAAATAAAGTCCGGCAAAACCTACGAATATGCCTATTAAAAATGGGAAGCGCCAGAAGGAATCGAGATGCTGTTTGGAAAAAAATATCATGGTTATTTTGCTTACTATTATTGCAAGCAACAGCCCACAAATCGAACCCAAGGTGACAAAGCTGACTGCTAAACCTTTATGGCGCATGCTCACATTTTCATAAATGTAAATACTGGCTAAGGTCATTTCTCCTGCTACAGAAACCCCTTGAGTTAATCGACAGAGCGTGAGCAATATTGGAGCAAAAATGCCAGCCTCTTGGTAAGTAGGTAATAAACCAATAAAACCTGATGAAAAAGTCATAACCATAAGAGTCATAGTCAATGTTTTTTTGCGGCCAATTTGGTCACCCAGATTCCCTAACCAATAAGCAGAGAATGGCCGAACAAGGAAACCTGCGGCGAAAACACCAAATGTTGCGATGAGAGCAGTGTGTTTATCGGTAGTGGGGAAAAAAAGCGGCGCCAAAATAGGCGCCATAAACCCATAAATGGCATAGTCGTACATTTCAAACAAGGTACCAAAAGAGGCTGCCGCAATAATCCTTTTATCCATATCCAAGCTGTTGTTTTTGTTTTACGGGTAAGTGGTACAGCCTACTTTAACTCAATTGATTTCTGCTCTTGCTTCTCTGTCTCCACCTCCTCTATGGCAGGTGTATTACGACTAAAGAAACCAGCTATACTAGGTCTTGATGGTAACACAGACACAATCAATTGTCTTAGTGAAACTGTTTCAGACTCAAGAGGTCTGGGTAATTCGTCAAGAGAAAGTTTTTGCGGGTGACTTGCAATATAGTCATTACTGTCTTCGAGGTATTTACAAATAAAAGACTCATAAACCCCTAGACCCGTATCATACTTTAGCAAATATAAATCGGCCAGATGCGTATCCAGTTGGCCATCACTGTTTCTGCCATATTTTGTCTCAAGAAATGTTATTCCTTGTTCGCTTAGTGAAGCCCAATGCCACTGCTTATAGGTGTCTCTTTTAATACGGTAATCTTCAGGACAGGGATCAACGAAATGTTCAAGCTGAGAATTGGATTCAACACTTTCTGCAAGCGTTGCATGCCCTGCCCCTAAAGTAAGATCACCTGTATGATTGATATGAATTTGGTAGGGTGTGTCCTGGCCATAGCTCTCTCCTGGACGAATATCCCAACCCGTGTAACGAAGCAGAGGACGCACTGTATAACGCAAAGTGGAGAACAGCCCCAGATTTCCTTCGACAGCAGCTTGAAAGGTGGAAAAGGTATTATTCATAATGCATCTTACGGTAACATTGGATTGCAGTTTGAATTGATCACTGACTTTTTTTGCTACCGCTGCACCAAAGGAGTCGCCTTGAAAAAGGATATCATCAATTGATATGCCTTTTTCAAGCAAGGTATTGGCCAATGCTATTCCAGTGTTAACCATATCATTGGCTTCCAATACTTCACCTCCCAGTTTTTTCATGCCCGGGTATTCAAAAGCGTAATAATGTGCTCCCGTTATTTGCACGGCTTTTGCTATATCAATCAGGCAATCTTGGTATTGCGTTCCTATTCCAGTGAAGTAAATCACATGCTTTCCCTTTCCAACCACCTTGAACTTCTCATTAAGTGTGGAGCTTGATTGATTGGAATTATTCTGAAAACCTATCACCTCGGTCATACATGTTGTTTGATTGGCCAAGGTCACTTCTATTTCAAAGCGCTCAAATTCAATACTGGATAATTGTTCATGGTAGGGAGAATCCACTTGACGTATTGCTTCTACAAAACAGGCAAAACGCTCTTCCAATGACATCTCTGAATTACCGAACCCATTTTTGACATACCAGTCTTCTCTATTGGGAGGAAAAGTTCTTGCGGCAATTTGTCTTTGTAACCAGATTTGTACTCTTGAATTCGGCATAGTGAACACCCCCTGTTTTTTTGAACAACAATTGTGCATATGATTTCTTAATTAGTCAATGTTTTTTGCCTATTTTCAGAAGTAATTCCTATCTTCTATGCAGTGGAGGTTTAAATCCGATTTCACCAAATCAAACTCGCTTTAGTACAGCCTGTATAAGAAGTTTGTATACACAACATACAAACAATTTATTTTAATTATATTCAATAAACATATATTATAACCATTATGAATAAACAATAATCCATTAATTGGGAGATTTTCATAATGCTTTACGAATTAGTATTAACCAGGAGAACCAACCTGAGGCAAGAGTTTCTCTCTATACCTTATGGCGTCACTTCGCTTGATTTAGGTTTGAATGAATTAGGCAGTATAAACAATGCTGAATTAATAAGGGCTTTTGCCAATATACCTGACAGCGTTACTGCGTTGGATTTGGCTAACAATCACTTATGCGATAAAAGCGGTACTGAGTTGGCACAACTCTTGGCCGCCATCCCTGCCAATGTCACTTCTCTTGATTTAAGCTCTAATAATCTCGACAGAAGAAGTGGTGCTGAGTTAGCAGAAGCCTTTGCTGCTATCCCAACCAATGTAACTTCGCTTTATTTGTCTTGTAATGGCATGGGCAATATCCATGGTGCCGAGCTAGCAAAGGCCTTTGCGGCTATCCCTGCCAGTGTGACTTCACTGGATTTAGGAATGAATTATTTCGACCTGGAAAGCAGCAATGACTTATCACAAATTTTTACCAGTATCCCTCCTCACGTGGTGTCACTTAATTTAAGCTTCAACTCCTTGAATGAAGTACCCTTTAAAAAGTTAGTACTCCTTAAGGATTCGTTAAAGCATGTGCAAACTGTGTACTTGAGCTTTTATAATGTCAAAGAAATGTCCAAAGAACAACGAAAAGCACTGGGTTCTGTATTTCCCAATGTGCAAAAAATCATTTTGCTGGATGATTATGGCGATGAAATTCAACCATCTATAACAATCGCTAACCTCATTAGGGAAGTTTCTGGAAAAGCAGATGCTCCATCATTGCTAAATCAATGCATTCTTTTTGCCCGAAGACATCAAACAGGTTATATGGAAAAGAATATCCCTGAGGAATTAAAAGAAAACATTCGAACTTTCAATTCTCACTGATTGATAGTCTTGAGCAATCTTTGTTTACTCTTGTCAATAAATAAAAAATACCAAAAATTTGTTTGACTCTTCGTAGTCAAACAAGAAATGGAATAATCGACAAGGAGAAACAAATCTTGTTAATCTTTGAAATTAATCTTTGAAAGTTGCGGGGGAATTAAGCATTTTGGATATTTCGCCAAGATGCATTTCTTCTTCTTGAATCATTTGTCTTGCAAATTCTTCAACTAACACCGACTTGTTTTCTGCATATTGTAATAATTGATAATACAAATCCAGGCTTTGCCTTTCATGCTCAAGCGACTCTTCTAAAATATTACTAATATTATGTTCATGGGTCTCTAATAACTTACCAATTTTAAGCGTAGGATGATAGGAAAAATGAGTAATGAGTTCACCGATTAGATGAGCGTGGTTCAAACTCTCTTGAGCCTGATCACGCATCCATTTACAGATAGGGATGCGATTAAAACCAAACACCATAAAGGAATAATGGGTATAGCGCACTACCCCTGCCAACTCGATCTCTAATAATTTGTTTAGAGTTTTTATGATGGCATCATCAATGTCTTGAGTTTCAGATCGTTTATGTTTCATATGCTAACCTGTTATTTTACTTATGTAAGTATAGAATAATTCCAGGAAAATCTCGAAGCGTTATCAATTATTGAGAATTGTCTCTTATATTCAAGCCGGATACGAAGACTACCTTTGAGGAACTAATGTTCTTTTTATTAACTATTGAAAGATTAATAGAAAACATGGCACATAACCTGATCTTAATGATCTATATTAGCGATAAAAACATAAAATTTATAAATATTGAAAAAAACATTTGCATTTAACTCAAGATTTGCATTAATCTGAATGGGACTCACAAGGAAAAGGAGATCACCATGAGTAACAAAGCGAAAAACACTCACCTCAAAGATGGAGATAATCAAACCAAGCAAACTTATTCCAATTCGGGATCACCACTTTTTTTTAGTCAAAAGCAAATAACCCCCTCATCGGGAACACTGGAAACAAAAAAACCACAGGAAGGAAAACAACCCACGCAAGAAATCAGCCTGGAAACAACTACAGACATTTTATTAGCCGCTATTTTGCAAGAATTAAAAACGCAAAATATGATTGAACTCATGAAACTCAAAGCTCAACAGGAACAGGAGCAAGAGGAGTTAGAAACCATTGAAAAAATGAAAGAGAAAGATGATGCCCGGTTTAATGAAATCCGGCAAACGATGTATGCCTGATTAACAGGACATCCTTCTTAACCAATTAACAGTGAACTGTTAATTGGTTTGTCCACTGACAAGAGTACATGTTACCTCAAAAGAAAAGCCCCAAACGTCATTAGACTTCTTGTATAATCTGCTTATTTTATTTACGCATCACATAGTAGGTATTCATGATGTCATGTTCCAGATAATGCTCTTCAATTTTTCCAAAGCCCGCTTCAACCAGCATTTTTTCGGCAAGCTCCTCTCCCCAGGCCGCACCAAGACCTAAGCCATTTTGAGACAGAGACACCGTCATACAATGCATACAGGATATGGTATAAATAAATGCCCCCAATGGATGATGAACATTGCCTGCCACGTCACTGGAAGTTTTGATATCCTGCATCAGGAAAATACCTTGAGGCTTCAACGCTTTGAACACATTACCCAGTACCTGCGCTGGTTTGGCCTGGTCATGAATCACATCAAAACTGGTAATCAGATCATATTTGCCCAGCTCATCCCAGACCGACAAATCCATTTTTTCAAAATGGATATTGTGCACATTATTTTCCTTGGCTGAGTGTAAAGCATGAGCAATGGTTTCATCACACAGATCATAGCCGATAAATTGGCTTTGAGGATACGTTTTAGCCATTAATATCAAAGCACGCCCATAGCCACAACCAATATCAAGCACCTGAATTCCCTGGTTCAGTTTATCAACCAGACCGTCAACCATAGGCAAAATTTTGTCGGTCAAGGAAGATAAAATCGTTTGCCCACTCTCTTCTGCCATGACTTCATGAAAACGATGGTAAGCCTCATAAGGAACACCGCCACCGTGTTTGAAAGCGTCTACTATGCCATTTTCCACATAGGCCAGAACAGGAATAAATTGAGCTATCACTGCCATGTTCTGTGGTGAAGAATTTCTGGTCAGAAAAGAAGCATGTTCTGCTGGTAATTGATAGGTCTTTGCGTGCGCATCATAATCTACAATGCCTCCGACCACGAGGGCATTAAGCCATTCCCTGGCATAACGCTCATTGCAGCCAGCCGTCTGTGCTATGACTTCACTGCTTGCAAAATCAAGCCCGTCCATGACATCAAACAGACCGGTTCGATGACCGATGGATATCATCAATGTCAATGCGGCATCATTGAGAATGGATAAAAGACGCTCGGCAAACGCGTCAGCTTGGGCTTGATCAAAACGTCCTGTTTTCATCTTGCGCTCCCCAAAATAGGTAATCTTTAGAATCCCATAGAGAAAATAATGTATCTAACGTAATAGATAAGGATTATAAAAGAAGCAGTCGATATCCAGAGGCCGTATGGGTTGAGGAGATGCGTACGCATCGTCTCGAAGCCTTGGCAAGAAACATTAAATTCCATACAAGGCTTCGAGACGGCATAAATGCCTCCTCAGCCCGAACGATTCAAGACAACGACCTGTCTTATCCACAACTCACGTTACCTCATATTATAGACTATGGGACATTCCATGTTATGAGCATCAATTTGCCAGGGACCTATTTAATATTTCATGTATAAAAGCGTCTTCCTAAAATACTCTATTTTTATCGTCTAATATTCGATTATTTTTCTTCAAAATTCATCAAAGCATTTTCATGAACCAGCTCATGATGATGTTCTGTTAATCTCCCCTCATAGACAATAGGGGATTCCCACTCATCGCCGGCAAATCGATATTCTTCTGTAGAAAAATGTTCAAATGCATAGGGTATCCCTTGGCCAATTAAAGGAGATGGTTTATCAATAACATGAAAATGCAAATGCGGTGCGTCGGAATTACCCGAATTACCCAATTTTGCAATCAATTGATTCTTACGAACGAACTCTCCCTTGGTGACCTTAATACTATGAGGAATTAAGTGGGCATATAGAGCATATTGTTGTTTTGCAATTTCAATAATCACATAATTACCGGCCATATTACTCAGTGTAATAGGATAATCACGTCCAGGTGGAGTATTATCAGGAACACCATCGTAAACATCGACCACTTTACCATCTGTAACGGAGTAAATATTCGCGCCATAACTGTAATAATTGTCATTTTTATAAGGGTTTTCTTTATAAATATGACCATCAGACCCGAACTGCATAAAATCGATTGCATACCGCTCGGGGTAATAAACAATCCCATGGGCTGCAACTCTTGCACGGCGATGTAAAGAATGATTTGATGGGCCGTTAATTGCCATCCAATGCTTTCCATCCAAAGGATTGGCAATGACCAAAGGCTGAGTAGTTTTTACATGAGTGGGAGCAGCCAGGAAAGAATACCTGATTTCTTCTTCGGATAGTTGGGTTTTCGATGAGTAAAGATGAAAACGATGCGTTAATTTTTTAGGTATTTCACCAAGACTATCGAATTTCACCATAAAAAATAATAAACCACGCTCGCCCGGTCTTAAAGTCAGGTCTAATTTTAAATTCTTGGAATGACCACCAAAAGAATAAATCATCTTTCGCAGCTGTTCTTGATTATAGGAAAAAAGAACTTTACGAGGTTGCCTACCATTTAATACCTCAACGTTTTCCAAAGAAAAGGGATAGTCACCCACATTGGTAAGAAAAACCTCATACGTGAGATAAGGATTTCCCTCAATAGTCACCGGTTTTGGAGAATAAAATGTTTCGGCCTCCAACTGAAAATAAGCCAGTTTATCCTGATTGGACCCCGATGGAGTGGGAAAAGCTTGTAGATCCCGTGCGAAAATCAAACAACTTGCAAGAAATAAAAAAATTGTGAAACGAAATAATTTTATCATTTAAAACCCTTGGTAAATTTCCAGAACAACGTCCTATTTTCAATAAGCTCATCATTAATTCCCTGTAGTCAATGGCAAGGGTTTTATCATGATGAGATGGTTTGGATCCTGGCTGAAATCTGTTCTCTGAAAGCCCGCTTTTTCATAACAACGAATGGCTTGTTGGTTATTAACATCTGGGTCAATAACAATGGCTTTGAAACGAGTCAGAAATTTATTAATAAAACAATTAATGAGTTCTACTCCTAACCCTTTGCCTCGCCCTTGGCTTTCGGCGATGAACAAATCGATTCCAGCTAAATCCCCGGGATTGTATTGTTGAAAAAGAAGACTCTCATAACCATCAATTCCATCGGGTAAAGAGTCTTCTGTGAGCGAATAAAACTGGATGAACCCGAAAGGCAAATCGTCTTTATATACAATGAAACTTGGAACATGCTCCGTACCTACAATTCTTGGTTCATATTTTTCTTTGATGTCATTGATTGACCAGTTTTTATCTCTCGCATACCAGTGATTAATAATTGGCTCCTGAAACCATTGATGAAGCTGATTTAAATCATTGATGCTCAGAGGTTGAAATTTAAAATCACTCATGACCTGGCTCTTTGAATTGTTTATCAATGTAATAATGAATCACATCCGATGTATACCAGATTAGCTTCCTGTTTTCAGGTCTTCCGATAATCATGATTCACTATGCAGCGGGCAAAAAATTGAGTGCTTATTCTACCACAGTTTTCATCGCCTGGATTTTCTTGTGATTGAGATAGATTATCATCGCATCAGTGCAGGTTGGGCTGATTGCCCAACCGCAAATCTAATTCAATAACGCTGGATCAAATGGCTGACCATTCACTGTAAATTTGGTGTGTTCAAGAGTAAAAGAAGCGTGATAATAATCGCCTTCAACCTTTAAAACACCTTGACTCACCAATTTTTGCAAGAGTGCTTCTGTTTGCTTATCGGCATCTGCATCGACATCAACCGACTGGTCAGAATCAGGCTGTGTGGCCTGAGATTGAGACACATCAGCTGGTGTAGCTGTTTTTGATTTGATTGATTCCAATAATAGCTGCTTGACCAGTTTGATTGGCGCTTTAAACTGACCATTGCCTTTCAGATTTTGCCAGAGGTCTTCAGGATTGCTGAATGAATTCGTGGTTAAAGCCATGTTCATCGAACTGGACAAATGCCCATGTGGTGTATCCAGCTCCTGATTCAGACTGAGTGTCGCACCTTTGGAAACCAGATTAAAAATTTCAGCCAGGATCGCGATTTGATTGGAAGGATAGTCATAGTTCAATTGATTGAGCTTGGCCATCGCTTTAGGATCCAGATTTTTAAGCTCGATTTTTAATTGGCCAGGACCATAGCTGTTATTGTTCATTAGAAATTTATTCAGGGATAATTGCAAATTAAAATCCAGTAAATTGTTGTTGATTCCAGCCCAGGCATCCATACTCAGATCTTGCAAATCAAACACTGGCTGTGAATTAGTGATGGTAGAAACAGAAGACAGCAGGATAGATGAATCACCAAGCCATAAATCGTCCGTGTAGCGATTCAATGCAAAACTGACTTTGACTTTACCAATCCTGACATCGGTTTCTTGCACTTTCGTACTCATACCGTACATAGTCACATGACCAGAGGCCTTGTCAACCTTGGGATTGACTTTGAGGTTTGCACTTAAGCCTTGCCAGACGAAAACAAAGTTGCCTTGATCACCATTGTTCGTGCCTTGCATATTAATTGAGGGCAAACTATAGCTCACAACGGTTTGATTTAAATAGTTGATCAAAGCCCCATAATGGGTTTCCGGCTTGGTTGTGACCCAGGCGAGACCAAAACGCAAGCCATTATTAGTCATGATGACAGGGCCATGGTGTACAATCATAGGCAAATCCAGACTCAAATGAAGCGCCGGCTGCACTGTAACATTACCCTGTGCGTCTTTGTTTTCCTGGGCAGGCAAATTAACAAGTAAATTCAAAATGGCGGTAGAGCAGAACCATCCACGTTGATTATCTTTTAATTGCCAAGTCAGGAAGGGATTCTTGGGAATATTATCGACGTTTTTTTTCGCCGTGCTTAAGGCCATTATGCCAATAATGGGGTAGGAACATAAGACGATGACTATTAACAGCAAAACACTGATAATCCATTTTTTCATAGCTGTCCAATATTAATCCTTAGTAATTAATATTTAGACCAGAAAAAGCCGCTTGTAAAATAGACCACTGGCATAACCTGATTTTTCAATAAGGCAACTCACTTTGCCAAAAGACATCAAACAAACATTGAGGACTTGAACATTCCTGATGAGTTAACGGAAAGCATTCAAACCTGCAAACCTCTCTGATTGATGGTCTTGAAGCTTCTTTCTATTGCTTTTGTGAACAAGTTCAAAAGCGATGAAGTAGGGGTTAATTAATCGTCTGCATTATGTTGTAGCAATGCAGCAAAAACCGAGGTATTAACGGGTTTTTACGATATTTTTGCGAAAAAAAATTTTTGAGTAAATCGAACACGTTAATACCCAAAGTATAATTTATGACCAAATTATTTTTTGAGTGAACTTATGTCTTACATGAAAATAGAAGAACTTCTTTTAAAAGATACCATGAAAAAAGCCCAGATCCCGGGTGTATCCATTGCTTATATCAATAATCAAGGAATCATTTCCACCCAGGAGATAGGGTTTACAGATGGATGTGGCCTTGTCAAAATGTCTAAAGATCCCACCCAGTGCCCATTTCAGGAGTTGGTTCTTGGATCTAAAAATGAATTAGGTATCGGGACTAAAAACACGGTCATTGCATTTAACAAGGAACTTTATTATGTTGACCAGGCAGCAAAAATGGTTCAGAAAATTGCGTTAACAGAGGCAAATAAAATAGCCTATGAAATGTTGCATGCAAAATGCACCGAAACCTATCAATTGGCTGATGGCAATGAACATGAATTCATTGCAGCTCTAACAGGTCGCATGCCACCAACCGAAGTGAAGCCAGACACCGTTTTTGGCGCAGCATCTCTAAGCAAACCGCTCTTTGCTTATCTGGTACAAAAATTGGTACAAGCCAATGCAAATAATACATCTCAAACAGGCTATGATCAATTTATTCTGCCTGACACTATAAAGAGCTTTGATTTGGATACTCCCCTTTTCCATATTCTCCCCCTGGAAGAATTCAATATTGACGGCATGACATTTGACCTGTCTGACGAATCTGTCGTTGCTCTTTCTAAAGCACTAACCGCCAGGATGGTGCTGTCGCATACGAGCGGACTGGCTCATGGGGAAATGAAATTTCAGTTCCTGCCCAACTCTCAAGAAAAAGAACATGGGTATTCGAACGTTGGAATTATTTATTTGCAACAAGTGATTGAAAAACTGACTGGTTCAGATCTTGGAACACTGGCCCAAAAACATGTGTTTCAACCTTGCGGTATGGTGCATAGCACTTATGGGCCCAAACCATGCGCAGCCAATTCTCTATGGACTACAGCAGGAGATTATGCCAATTTCGTCAAACACCTAATCCATGACAGTACGATTGAGAATCCCTTTGTTCCCCACACTGACATGACAAAAGATAAGGGGTTGGCAGGAGCAATCGGAATAGCCAAAGGCAACATACCCGATACTATTTTGCAACGTGTTGCATGGGGCTTAGGCTGGGGATTACAAACCAATGATGAAGGAAAAGCTATCACAGCCTACCATTCAGGCGATATGAATGATTACAGAGCCTGGGTCATAATCGACTTGCAGGACAAGGATAAGAAAAATGCCGTGGTATTTTTCGCTAACTCGCATAATGGGCACATTCTTGCCGAACAAATCATTCCTAAGACCATGCGAATGGAACAGGCTGCCAACTACTTTTTTGCAAAATGGGGCTTTGCCAGAAATTTCACTGAATTAGGCGGAAAAACTACTCGACTGGGTATTAAATCATCCTCAGGTAGCTTTGATAGCTATCCTGATACGTCCATTCAGGATGAACCTGTTGAGATAAAGAAGGAGACAGAAAAATCAGATATCTCATCAATCGAGACCTATACTGCAGGAAGGACTTTTAATACTTGAACTGACCAGTTTGGCTAACCAGGCGACGCCTTCATCATACTGACTCTTGCTATGGGTCACAAGGTAAATAGGTGTTGGCTCCAGATCGAAGGGTAAAGGTTGCATTCCCAGATTAAATTGCCCGGCAAATATATTAATTAAAAAACTTGGAGCCGTGGAAATCACAGCATCTGAATTGGCTACGGCAAAAATAGCAGGCAAGATATTTTTTACAAAGAGCATGTCATTACGTACCAGCTTTCTTTTATACAAATACTCAGCGGAGTGACTATAGCGTTCTTGATTAAAACTAAATGCAATATGTTTATTGCTTATGTAATCTTCCAAAGACAGAGGCTTGTTTATAAGTGGATTATTCTTGCTCGCAAAACAAATAATTTCCTCCTCATACAATTTTTTAACTTTGAGTTGTGCTGATAGAGAGTTTTCATTAATAGCTCCTATTGCCAAGTCTACATTCTCATCGATAAACAGGTGTGGATCATCAGCCATTGACTGAATTGTTGTTTCAATCACAATATGAGGCAGTTTTTCAAGAGCCGACATCAGGGAAGGTAACAAAATTAATTCAACGTAATCCGGCAAAGCGATTTTAAATGATCTTTTAGTTTGAAAGGGATCAAATCTTTCACTAGGCTGCAGGATATTTCTTATAAAAAACATCACTCGCTCTAATTGTGGCTGCAACTCTTTAGCTTTTGGAGAGAGAAAATATTCCCCTTTACCAGGAATTAATAGCGGGTCTTTAAATAGCTCTCTCAGTTGTTTTAAAGAAGAACTCATGGCTGGTTGACTGACAAACACTTTCTCTGCAGCAGCACTCACGCTTTTTTCATTGAGTAGAGCATCCAGATGTAATATGAGATTTAAGTTAATTCGTTTAAAAGGAATCGCCATGTTATCCTCTCGGCAATCGTTCTCTCCTAATATTAGTATAAGAAATTTGAAAACATCCAGATGCTTACCTGACTGGTAACACCGCCAAACAGGCAGCATTACCTGATATCAAGCTATTGTTCTTTCTAATGTTATTGCATTAGTCCAAGAGATTTATCTCTGGAAGTAATGTGTAATGTTGAATCATCCTCATCTTTTTTAACTAATTGAAGTTGGTAGTCTGCAACAAACTTGGCAATCATTACTTTAAATAAGGACTCGGTCACTGCAAATGCAGGGCAATTGCGCAGTCCTACTGAAAAGGGAATAAAGGGGAACTGACCTACGGTATGATTTTTATTGTTACTGCTCATACCCCCCTCTTCAGCAACTTGTTCTATGTCCTTTTGTAAGAAACGGGTAGGGTCAAACTCTTTAGGATTAGTCCAGTATTGTTCACCTTTAGCTAAAGCATGCAAATCAAATATCATCATTGTATTCGGTGGTATGGTCATTGAATCCGATGAATAGCCATTTTGAGTATATCTTGGCACCGCTACAGGCGCGTCAAACCGCACTGATTCCTTATAAAAGGCATCTAATAACGGTAAAGATTTAAGAGTTCTTATATCTATTCCTTCTTCGATTATCAAATACGATCGGTCCATTTCATCACGAAGCATCGCAAATTTGTCCGGATCTGATGCGATTTGCTCCAGACACAAAACAATGGCGTCGGTGAGATTGTCTGCTGCTTTTAATATCATCGGAAGTGATTGAACTATAGGATTTTCAAAATATTTTCTAATGTCTTCACTGGATAAAGATCTTAAGGCAGAGAGCAGTTCTTCATTGGAAAGAGTCGGGTTTTCATCTTTAAATAAACTAACCACAGAAGCTGCAATTAAATTTGTGTTTCCTGGCTGAGGATCGGAATGAAGTACTTCAACCAGTTTTTCAAACTCTTGCTCCAGAATACCTTTTGAAAAAGCTCGATACACATCCCGTTTTTGCCTCAAGCTCGGCATAAAATTGAGTAATTCAGGAAAAGGAAATGCCCCCCATCTCTTGACATCATTTCTATAAGATGCCATCACATCGTAAGTATTTTCTGGTAATTGCTTGATGCCCAGCATATTTTCCACCATCACTGCGCGAACAATTCCACAGATTGTATGTCGAAGTTGGATATCTGCATCACAATCGACACGTTTTTCTACTTCTTTAATAGTGGGATTAACCAGTCTTGAGGGCACAAGAAAACGAGACAGGTTCTTTCGAGAAGAAAGGGCTGCGTGTCCAGTATCTGAAATAATAAAAAAATCATTACCAGAAAAAAACTTAAAAGATGCATGCCCTCTTCGACCAGATTTTTCCTGGTCAAATTGATTCAATAATTCAGTCAGTTGAGATTGAGACTTTGGTGTAATGACCGCGTAGTTTCCCCCCAAATATCCCAAACTGACAACACTATATCCTGCTTCACTGCTTCGTGCTTTAGAAGTTAATGACTGGATCATCGATTTAGGATCACGAATAAATTCTCTGGTATAGCCAATACCAAATCGTTCTATTTGCCCCAAAAGACCTGTTACAGCCTGATACGCCTGATTTGAGTAATAACGAATACCCAACACGATTGAACTTGCAAATAATTCACCAAACATAAACCATCCAAAACAAAAGGCCAACCAAGTTGGTCTATAGTAATACATTTAGAAAATATTGGATACACTAAGGCGTTTTTTATTTCGCATAGATTGATTATGTGATACTTATCATTCACACCTATAAACTACCAGGAAATGATTCAGATATCGTTGCTTGTAAAGAATCAATAGTAGCGATACAATGACCTTGCCTATAAAGTTATGATCTTCAGCAAGTCTCGATTCCTCCGGTGCTGGATACAAAGACATAATTTTGGTCGAGGGATACTTTCGTTTTTAATACGAGGTATCCTATGGCGACGACAGAAACTCAAACATCATCTTATACCAAAAATCTGACACTCAACCTTGATCACTACCCGGGAGGGGTTGCAATTTGGGGTGCATTACCCGCTCTTTTTGACACGTCAAACCAAGGCTTTGATCGAGGTGTCCATGTTCACGCGCGTCTTGCCGATTCGTCTAAAAAAGTGATAGACGCAACCTATGACCATGTCACAGTTATTTCCGGATATCGTATTTTTACAATTACAGAGGAAGCTGCTGTTCATTTCAGCATGTCCGCCATTTTTGATATCAAAATTACATCATTAACATGTCAGCACTGCTCTCAGTTGATTACTTCCGTTGGCTACGCTGCAGTCAGGCCATCACGCCAGCATCAATGTAATCATTGTGGTGAAATCACGACTACAACTACAGACTGCATCAGCAATCCAATTATGTTACTTAAAGAATTGATAGGAGATGAGCAAGTTAAAAGGCCTGCAGTTATCCCCAACCGCACCATTGTAATTGATCCCGAACGCTACAGTGGCGGCATTCAAATTTGGGGTTCTAATCCATCAATTATTTGGACTGCTAAAAGACTGGAAGAAAGCGCTATCCATATTCATGCTTACAATGACAGTGGCAAAAGAGTTATAGATAATACTTATGGTAGTGTTTCTTTAGCTGGTTATAAACTGGATATCGAAATGATTCGAGTTCTGCAAATCCAACTGGCATTGCCCAATTTAGCATTACACCTGACAACCGTGTATTGTCCTCATTGCGGTAAGGAACAGTTTGATCAGGGGATTTGGTCTGTTTGCGCCCATAAGCACAGGGTTTGCTTACTATGTAAACAAACTTTTATATCTCAATACGTGATCAGCAACCCCGCTTTTGACGTACTAACCCATGTTTCTGGAGCGATCTCTCAATGCGCACATTAAACACAATATTTAAAGTCGGTGCACTTATTTTTAATGAACAAAATCAGTTACTTGCTGTACATAAAAAAGGAAAACCACCCATGGAATTTATTGTTCCAGGCGGCGTTATGGAAGAAAATGAAACTGATGAAGAGACTCTGCGTCGAGAAATCAAAGAAGAACTTGACTCCGATATCATATCATTTCAGTTTTATAAGCAATTTGAAGACAAGGCAATCTATGAGGAAAAATGGCTGGTGATGCGCACTTATATTGTCACTCTGGACCGTGTTCCTAAACCTGCGAATGAAATTGATCAACTGGTATGGCTTGGGCATGATTATCATGAAAGTGGCTATCGTTTTGGATCCATTTTAGGCAAACAGATTATTCCTGATTTCTTTAAATAAACCATCGCGATACATTCACAGGAACTTTTGGTTCGAACCAGGATATGAAGTCCGAACCTCAGTAGGTGCCTTTGGAGAAGATTCTTTAAAGAACCCCAACCTTTTTCCAGAAAAACCTTCATGATGGGCTTTATCAGCCATCATTTTACGATTTATCTGATTGGCTAATCTAACTTCCTCAAATAAAAAAACCGCAAAAGCTTTGGTAGGAATTTGAGCCACTCTTTGTATGTCACGCTGAGAGGTATCTTGCTTCAAAAGAACAGAGTCAGCCAATTCCGTTTCAGTTAATGCGATCGCATAAGGCCCCACAAAGAAAGAGTCTCCATGGATTACATTACTGGCAATTTTCATGGTATAGCCAAATGGTATTTCAAAAGCGGCGAAATCAAATGCCCCGTCTTTGCGCTCAAATCCCAGAATCAATGCGCCGCGGCACTCAGGAGATAAGGGTGTAAAAACATGAGGAAATGGGTGTGTTTCTACAAACAATCCACCACCACCTCGTACATTCATTACGTAGTCTTGAATATAATCAGCATCCCATTGATACTCAACCAGATACAGGTTTTCCAGCGACGATTTATCAACAGCATCCAGGGTAAATGGTTGCTCCAGAGGGATCAGTTCGGCACCATATTTAGCTAAAAATGATGCAGGTACAGCCAATGCATTCATTTTAGGGATATTCATTACTTTCATATCAGGTGAGATAATCAGTACCCCCAAGCCACCAAAAACACTGGCATCCCTCCCACTGCCCCCTCTTTCCTGGTTTTTATTTTTCCAGGTTGCCTTCAGAGTTAATTCTTCCGGGGAAGTTAAGGAAATAGCGCCTTTTGCAGAAGGTAAATCATCCTCACTTATTCCAGTGGCAGTTAACATATCGATTTCTGTGCCCGTTTTAAGAATGGCATGAGCCTTTGCTGCTTTCATTAGTGGTTTACTATCAGGCAGATCAGGATTTCGTCGGTCAACCATCGTGGATTGCAAGCCATGTAAATGCTCTGCTACCACCTCAGATGGTAATTTGCTTTTCATGCATATGGAAGAGGTGCATATTTCATTATTTTTGCTGGAAGAAGTTATTCCGGATCCCGAATTGTTTCGGGCAGTTTTATCGAAGAGTACTTTCATAATTATAACCACATATCTTATAGATTAAAAAAAGTCATTACTGATTTATTTAAATAAAAATTGTTCTAATTGTAATCTAAAAAGATTAAGTAATTATTAAATAAAGAACTATATGTTTAAAAATTATAAATAATTTCAATCGAAAGATGTTTAAAAAGAGAACTGCTTGCGAAGTAAATTCGACCACATAGATTGATTAATAAGCAAAAATTAAATTATGGCTGGCAAAATTTAAGAATACTCTACTACCTTTTAGAATCAGGCTGGCTATACTTAAATAATGCATTATAGTTTTTCGGGTATTATGAAAAAGAAAGACGAGCAAAATAACCTTACCAAAGGTAAGGAGAATGAACACAATACAATCAGCACTAATTGCGTATTCCGGAGGACTTGATCACTAATTCCGTTAGGCA
>NZ_JFIM01000035.1 GCF_000586315.1 Legionella pneumophila subsp. fraseri
AAAGGAGGAGCAAAATAATATAACTGATTAATTTTTTTACCCGGGGGGATCAATTTTCATCTGGCAAAAGGATCATTTTTCAATCGGTATTGACATTATGGTTATGAACGACAGGAGAAGCGAATTACCTCACCTTTATGCCCTAGGGTGTTAGGTATCGATGAACATTCATTTACAAAGAAGCAAGACTATATCACCACGCTGTGTGATTTAGGTAAACATAAGGTATTTGATATTGTTAAAGGCCGCTCAGGACGTGATTTGGAGGGTTATTTTAAAGCATTGGAAGGTAAAGAGCGCGTACGAGTTATCTGTATTGATTTAAGCAGTAGTTACCGTGCACTAGTGAAGCGGTACTTTCCTAATGCCAAGATTGTAGCTGATCGCTTTCATGTCATCCGATTAATTAACCAACTGAGCATGCAAACCTTTCATCAGATTGATCCGGCCATGAAGTATCAAAGAGGCACACACATGGCTTTGAAAACAAAGCCAGAGAATCTAACGTCATTAGGTCTAAGCAAACGCGACCGTTACCTGGAACAGCAACCCGCGATTGCTGCAATTTATGATTTTAAACAACAGTTGCATGAACTATTAACCAGGAAGCATTGCACAGCCAAAGAATGCAAACGCTTATTACCGCAATTCCTGGAAATGGTTAACGATTTAAGACAAAGTGCTTTTCAATCCCTTAGAACTTTAGGGAATACACTATTTAAATGGAGAGAAGAAGTCGTTAGAATGCTTCGTTTTACGAAGAACAATGGAATAACTGAAGGGTTTCATCGAAAGATGAAACTAATTCAACGCAGGGCTTATGGGTTTAGAAATTTTGAAAATTATAGATTAAGAGTTAGAGTGCTTTGTGGTTGATTGAAGTGCCCCCGTATTTGGGGAAGAGCCAGGAATTCTAATGGTGGCCAGAGGCAGAATCGAACTGCCGACACGAGGATTTTCAGTCCTCTGCTCTACCGACTGAGCTATCTGGCCACTCAAGGCTTGCTATTAAACTCCGAGATGGACTTTGAGTCAAGTGTTGATTAGGTTTTTTTTGAAAATAATTTTTTTTGGTAGGCTATGGCGATTTCTGCGCCTAGTAAAGCGTTGTTTTTGATAAGCTCAATATTAGCTTCCAGGCTCTTGCCCGCAGTTAACTCAGCAATACGTTTTAACAAGAAGGGCGTTAATGATTTTGCGCTCATGTGTTTGGCTTCTTTATGAGCCTGTTTAATGTACGGGGTTATTTCCTCATCTGATAATTCGGCTGATTCCGGAATAGGGTTTGCGACAACTACTCCGTTTTTCATGTTCAATTTCTCATGAAATAACATGAGATTTGCTACTTCCTCAACAGAATCCAATCGTTGTGGAACGGGTATTCCACTCGATCTGCTGTAAAAAGCAGGGAATTCATCAGTGGCATAACCTATGACTGGTACCCCAAACGTTTCAAGAACTTCCAATGTTTTTGGTAAGTCGAGAATTGATTTTGCGCCAGAACAAACCACAGTAACTGGTGTATTGGATAGCTCTATAAGGTCGGCTGAAATATCAAAACTCATCGTCACGTCTTGATGAACGCCTCCTATACCACCTGTGACAAATAGGGGGAGTTTAGCCATATGTGCACAAAACATGGTGGCTGCCACCGTAGTGCTGGCAGTCATTTTACGGGATAAAACAAAGGAAATGTCTCTGCGGGAGGCTTTTATTACCTCTTTTTGAAGCGCGAGATGCTCCATAACCTCTTGAGTTAAACCAATGCGGATTTTCCCTTGATACATCGCTATAGTAGCTGGAACGGCACCTTGTTTACGAATAATATTTTCAACTTCAATGGCTGTAGTTAAATTATCGGGGTAAGGCATTCCATGAGAGATGATGGTCGATTCAAGGGCAACAACCGGTTTTTTGTCATTAATGGCATCCAGTACTTCTTCGTTAACTTCCAACAAGTCATGAAACATAAATTAATCCTTTATTGTATTTCTTTATAGCCAGAGGGTTTTTCTGAACCGTCGCCAAAAAAATATTTTTGCATTTCTTCTTTCAAAAACTCACGAGCCCTGGCTTCAATCAAATTCAGGCGGTATTCATTGATTAACATGGTTTGATGGGAAAGCCACATATTCCATGCTTGTTTTGATACTTCATTAAAAATTTTTTCACCCAACTCACCAGGGAAGGGTTGTTTTTCCAAGCCTTCTGCTTCTTGCTTTAATTTGCAGCAAAATACTGTTCTGCTCATGGATATAACCTCTTTATTTTGATATAAAGGCTCATTATCCTAGAAAAAACACTTCCAATCCACAGCATTTCTATCTTAGTCAGCACGGCTTTTTATTTGAGCTTGTAAAATATGTTGTGAAAGTAACTGCTCTTGTTCGCTGGTCAAATTACAGAAAGCCACCGCTGTGCGGTAATGCGTCTCACTTTGATATTGACTATACACCACTACGGCATCAACAATAATGGGTATCATTTTGGGTTTTGTGTACAGGATGATTTTTATATTGGTTTTTTCTTTAATCTGTTCTGTTGTTTTAAATGCCATGCCACCCAGGCTGATGTTGACTTTACGCAGTTGAACTTTACTCGCCATTAACATTTGTCTAGATAGATAGTCAATTTTGGCATTCAAAAGATTAAGATAATGCGCCAGAGCAGGCTCTTTCACTGCCATGACCTGGGTTAGCTCAGCCAGTTCATAATCAATACCCTGAAAATATTGCGCTGCTTCCATGTACTTTTGCCCATTTTCACCTAATAATTGATTGGTGATTTCCATATCGGAACAAAATTCACCCGGTGCAAGAATTCGATAATCAAAATAGATGTGATCATCAATACGAAAATGTTGACGTCTTTCATGTACTGGCATAGTCACTCCATCATTCCAAGTTTAAACGTATCTCTTTTCATTTGCTGCTTCACAGAGAGTTTTAAAAGACATCTATTAAACTGTTACTGTCATTCCATTTTTAATTATTTCTTCTTTAGTCATAACTCCATGTAAGTCCAAAGTAGTCATTGACACGGTATCTGGTTTCTCACGGTCGAGTTGTAAGTCATTTTCAAGATTGGTTACCGTATGTGCGTCTGCTAATCCAGCCTGTGAATATACTTGTCCACCCAATTGAACAATTAAAGGAACTACAGGCGATTTTAAATGATTTATAATGCGCTGTGCCTCAATAGATAATGCTCTGCTTTCTTTTTGTGCTTCTTTATAATTTGTGGCAAGAGCTTCCTTTTTGATGCAGTCTGACAAGAAGGTTATAAATTGAGTATCAGTCACTTTATTTTGGACAATAGCTTCTCTCACAACCTGATTGAATTCTGATACTCTGTCCAGTTTAAGAGCTGCAGCAAAGGCTTGGCTAATATCATGGGGCATCACTTCTGGGTTAATTAATTTTTGGAGTCGTTGTTGCGCATCAAAATAGAATTTTTTAAGAATGTGCATGCCCAGTCCTTTGTCATTTGCCATTTCTATCAGTGCTTTGATTTTTGCTTCAGTTTGGGTAAGACATTCTATTTTGTTATGGAAGCTTACCTGTTCATTATTCATAAGGATGCGGTATTCTGCAATAGCATTTAAAATTTTGGTTCTATTACCTATGCGATAAGCCATTTTTATAATACAGAGGTCTTTATCGTCTAAATAATTAGTATTAAGAGACAATTCAGGTGAATGTTCAGGATGTAACATGTTTTCCCTAAGGCTATCCAGGTGGGCTTTACTTATCGTTATCACTTTAGGCGATGTCATACTCAGGGAGTCTCCACCTCCATGGCGTTTGATAAAATCGACCATGTCTTCTGGAATATTGAATTTAAACGTAATTTGTATTTTTCCATTTTGTAAATCATGAATCGTTTGTACTGTATTCGTTTGTCGTGTTGTCCATGGATTTTTATAAGGTCTTCCGTCATCAGAGTAGAGAACCGGGTTGTGCAACAATTTCTCCAGAATTAAACACTGTCGTATTGTATCAAAACCAACGACACCAGTCGTTTGAGGCAGTATTTCAGCTATTTTATTGATGCGAATTAGAATTTGCCTTTTTATTTGTTCAACGTCCTTTTCCAAAATTTCAATATCGTTTAATTCTTCAGTTAAACGTACTCGTTCATCTTTTGCAAGCTCTTCTTGCAATAGTCTTTTAATGGTTTGAGTACGATTATGATGTAGCCAGGAAATATGATCACAGTATTGGGTAATAATGCGCTTTAACTCTTTCAGTTGCATGATACTGGCGTATTTGGTCACTATAGAAGAATCTTCTATTAAAGTTCTGTTTCTCCCTTGCCCATGACGGGTATGTTTCATAATGAACTGATTGGGTTGAAGACTGATTCGTGAATCAAGGATAAATTTGTCAGTGTCCGTAATGACCTGGTCGAAAATGTAGAGACTACTATAGTTTCTTAATGCTTTGTTTTTACAATATCCACCTATGGCATCCGTATCGCAACATAAATAAAGTAATGCCAGAGCATTACCAAAATCCTTGATGTAAAGATCTGACTGGACACCTTCCCCTAATGGCTTAATTGTGGAGTAGTGAGTATAAATTTGTCCGCTTAATCCCATGCCAACTTTAAAAATTTTACCGAAAGAAAATTCATTTAATAGATTGATGTTGTCAAAAGGTATAAACAAAGCGGGACGACCATTGTAGGTTACTGTTGTTGAAGAAGTAGTATCCAAACCCATTAATCTTGAGATGTTAAGAGCAATGGCTTCACGTTGCACTTCTTTTATATCGCCACGTTTGGGTAATTTGAGTATACCTTCTGTAACAAGTTTATAATATTGTTCTCTGGACTCATTATAACTATCCAAATCAAGCTCATTTTGAGCGCAAAGATGTCCCAATTGCTCTTTCACTTTGGCAAGTGTTATTAAAGATATTTTCTCAGTCACTCCCTCAACAGTTTCTGCAAGAATGCAATAACTCAAATTAGAGCCGTTGTCCTGAGGAATAGTCAGTCTCTCAAGTTGGTTAATTTTATTTAAATCTGTCAGTAAATTAAGTTTTTTTTGTAAAACGGTTATTTGAGAGCTGTTGCTTGTTAAAGCGCTCAGTTTTTCTTTAATCGAAGAGATTAGGCTATTCACCTGGACAATATTGGCTGGATTAAAAGCAGGAGTTTCAGGTAAAGTTTGGGATATCTCATACAATTTAGCCCGGCTTTCTGTAATCAGCTGATCAAACTCGTCATTTTCTTCTGTAGATAAAGTGACTGTACGAGCGTAATAGTTGTCTCTTGGCAGTGCCTCGATTACTCTCGTATTGCGCCAATATTGCAAACCAAATTGAGCTTTGCGTTCACTAGTATCAATTACAACAGGCGGAGAGCCAGGTGAGTATGTTGCGGAATAGTTAAGTATATCAACGTATTGTTTCCATTGCTTTTCATCAGATTCCAATGTTGCGAAGTCAAACAATCCATTGTTATGTATAGAAATATAATCTAATAGCCTATCCAGCCCGGCATAGGCCGTTAGATCTTGATCATTGAGATTGACGTCCTCTGGCGTGATACTTTTTTCTTTTAAATAACGTTTTAGAATCCTTATCTTTTGGCCAACGTCCATTGCCTATTTCCTTATAGTATCAATTAGACTTATTTCCATATTTATAAAAATGCTTTTCCTATTCAATGTTTTCCTTTAAATTTTTAGTTATTCTTATTATTTCCCAGTCAAAAATAAGTCATTATTTTGACTCTGATTTTTGTACACTCTTTTCTATAAATATAGACAGACTTTTATGCTGTTGTTAAAAATTATGTATAATTTTTTACCTTGAAAGGAAAATGGAGTTTCAAATCCACCATGACATTTATTAAATTAGCTGCCCAGATATTCAGGGCAGCCACAAAGCGCTTTTAACAGGCGAGTCTCTGTCTGTTATTGTAGATTAGGTTTTGGTGGCTCCCAAGCTATTTCGGATAACCTGGGTCTTTGTTCTTTGGTTTTCTGTCTATGGCTGCCATCTCCTCTGAAAAGAGTGGACCTAACGCTATCTATCCTGCAGACATTTTTTCTCTTCGCAGAAGGCGTTTCATCAACAGCAGGAGAAGCATTTTCTTTCTCCTTTGGCTTGGATTTTTTACTCTCATCAAAGAAGTGTACAGAACGCTTTGTTTTGGGTTTGGGAGCATCATCATCTTTTGTTTTCTTTTTAGGATGCTCATCAACTTCTGGAGTTGAAACTTTTCCTTTAGGACTGGTTTTGGCAGGATTATTTTGTTTTATTCCATCATTGTCATTCTTCTTCGGTTTGGTTTCAGCAGGATTTGGTTCGTCCGCAATTATAATTGTTCCTGCTGCGTTGCCAACATTTAAATCTATTTCACTTTCGCTGTCAGTGGGTTCGCTAGTACTATTTTTTTCTGATGAATCACTGTTATTATGCGAGAGTATTTCTTGAAGATTGGCAAAGATAAAACATTCAAGATGCTCACCCTCTTTTTCACCAATGTTCTCAAAATCCTTGGAAGGTAAAAATTCAAGCTGTGGGAAGTGCATCTGAAACTCTTCTCCTTTTAAATCAACAGGAATCTTGACTGAGGGAATTTCCATTTCTCTTCTTTCTCTTTCCTTTTCGATATAACCAAGCAGAAAATCGGCTGTTTGACTGTCTTTGGGAGTAAACATATTTTTGATTTCTTCAGTGGGTAAAAATAAGAGTTGTGAAAAATAAGTCTGAAATTCTTTACCCTTTGCATGTTCAGGTATTTTCAAAGAGGATATTTCTGTGACTTTATCGACCCTGAAGTATCCAAAACTCACCCAATGCAGTGCTTTTCTATACCAAGGGGCTTGTTCCCAATCCTGGTTTAATAATTCTTCGTCAATCAATAAAGGCAGTTGACGTGTAAAATAGTTTTTTGACGATTCATCAAAACATTGAGTCGCTAATTGTTTTGCAAGCTCTGTTAATTGGGGTACTTCAGGCTGTCTTTCAAAGAGTTTCATAAAAATGGGACTGGCTTTCTTTAAAAGCCCTTCTCTATTGGATTGAGGATTTAATAGCCGTCTGATTTCATCAACATCTTTTTCAATCGCTGATTCAATTAAACCAGACAGTTTCTGAAAATAAGGTTTTGACACGTCGTTAAAACATCGAATTGCCAATTTTTCAGCTAGACGGGTCAATCGGGTTTCTTTAGGATCATATTTCGATAGTTTAGTGAAAACAGGATTAGCTTGTTTCAAAAGCGCTTCACCTTTTAAATCGCTGTTCAATACTTTATTAAGAGCCTCAATATCTTCTGCAATCCCTAATTGGGAAGAGGGGAAAATTTCTTCCACTTTCTGGTAAAAGGCATCAGGCGGTAAATTTCTGAAGTTAAGCAAATTCTGGAATTGTTTAATGGTCATTCGTTTATCAGGATCAAGGCGAGTCAATTCCTGAACCAGAAGAGAAAGATTAATGATTTGTCTGGATGGTGTTTTGAAATGAGATACCGCACTGTGATCGGGATTTCTAAAATTATCTGGCAACTCGTCCAATTGCGTTAAAATCAGGAATTGTTTTAAAGCCATTCCCAGTTGAAAGGCCATGAATTGAGGCATGTTCATGCGTTTCCACAGGGCATTGCGATTGTAGCCTACAGAGTCGCCTTCTTTGCTAAATGAAAGACATTTCAAAAATTCATCCGGGGCAAATAAAGGACTGGTTAGAATTTCACTGGCTAAAGGATTGTCACTCGTGGTGAACGTTTTTCTATCACTGACCAGTACTCTGTTATTGTGAACCAGAAAATTATTTAACTTAATGTCAGGGTGATAGTTATGAGTTTCTATTAACTTTAGACAAAAGTCAGTTAACTGAACAAAGTAATATCCAATTCGCGGAGCGATATTTTTGGGGCTACCATCTTTTAACTGTTTGGCGATTTCTTCCAAATTATTTTGATTGGCGAATTGACTGAGGATAACTGGTTTGTACACAGTAGAACCATCTTCCGCTTTAAATCGCATCATAAAAACAGAGTAATCTTCAATAAAGTACTTGGATACACCATAGGAATGAAGCTCTTGTTCTTTTCCTAACTCATGTCTGTCTTCTACACGAAATACAAAAGGGGCATCCCATCCACTCATTGTGAATTTGAAGTTAAAATTATTCACATGATTGCCAAGTTCTTTGGTTTGATAAACAGGTATAACTGGCAAATTGTCTATAGATTCGCCCTTAATTGCTTTTATTTTGGGAGCTACAAGCCTAAGGATTTCTGTTTGTCTTTCTACAATTTCTTTTGTTTTTTTATCATGTAGAGCTAATTCATTCAGGAGAAAATTAATTTCAATATAGCGAGCAGCGCATTTTTCAAACTCATCTTCCTTTAACAGTTTGTCACGTTCTTGCATGAGTTGGTAGATGTTAGTCTCAGAACTGTTAATTTCAGGTTTATTTTTTATTTCTTCAGAAACAGCTTTGGCAAATTGCATTCCTTTTAGAAAAAAGGATGCGTTTGGATTGATTGAAAATTTAGCTAACTCATTTAACCAACCCTCTTCTTCTGCATCGTTTATCCAATCAAACAACGCATCATTCAGCTGAGTTTTGTTCAGTAAGTAATTGATTTTTTGCAAATAAAATAACTTTTGAATCTTGTCATTTTCAGGTGCATTATTGTAAGCAATCACTAAGGGCGTTATATCTTTAAACGATTTAGGTGGTAAATTCAAAGGCATGAAGTACTCCGAGGTATCTAAATTACATGGGCTGCGTATTAAACTATTGAACAAAGTAGATTTAAATTGAGCAAATTTAACATCTTTTTATCGAGACTTCAAGTACATTTTATGATCAGTAAGAGTGTATCTGATATCGTTGGTTTTGGATTTATGATTTCAGGTTAGTTCTACGTAATGTATGGGGTCAAAGGATATAAAAATATCATGCTCCTCTATCATCAGGAGGGTGTTTTATGCTTTAATAAGAGTCATTTCTTAAAGATACATTATTAAGGTTTGCTATGACTTTTGTAGTAACGGAAAGTTGTATACGATGCAAGTATACCGATTGTGTAGAAGTGTGCCCTGTGGATTGTTTTTATGAGGGGCCTAATTTCCTGGTGATTCACCCCGATGAATGCATTGATTGTGCCCTTTGTGAACCAGAATGTCCAGTTAATGCTATTGTTTCAGAAGATGATTTAACAGACGAACAACAACAATTCAAACAGTTAAATGCCGAGTTATCCAAAACCTGGCCTAATATTACTGCTAAAAAGGATGCTCCCTCTGATGCCAAGGATTGGGAAGAAGTCAAGGATAAACTTCAACATTTGCAAAAAGAGTGGAAGAAATAACCACTTTCGCTGAAACTTGTCGGCGAATTCTCAGTGAGAAGGGAAGGCTATCTACTGCAATTCCTGGCTTTGTGGCAAGAGCGCCACAAGCTGATTTGGCAGTGGCTATAGCCAATGCCATTGTTGAGCAATCGATTTTGGTAGCAGAAGCAGGAACGGGAACAGGTAAAACCTTTGCTTATTTGTTACCATGCTTGTTAAGTGGTAAAAAAGCACTTATCTCCACAGCAACCAAAACGCTTCAGGATCAGCTTTTTCAAAAAGATTTGCCAACCTTGATCAGAGCTTTGGGTTTATCAGTACGGGTCCAGAATTTAAAAGGTCGTTCCAATTATATTTGTCAATATCGAGTTGAGAGGCATGCTGAGGAAGGGCAGTTTCAAAGCCCTCAATGCGCACATGAAATACTCCATGTCAGAGATAAATTGTCGCAAATGAAAGAGGGTGTTCGCTCCGAATTGCCTGAAATTAATGAAGATTCCCCAGTGTGGCATTATGTCACATCCACTACCGACAACTGCCTTGGTGCAGAATGTCCCAATCATGAAACCTGTTTTTTGGTGAAAGCCCGCAAACGAGCGATGGAAGCAGATATTGTTGTCATCAATCACCATCTTTTTTTTGCTGATTCCCAGTTAAAAAAAGAAGGCTTCAGTGAACTATTACCTGGTGTTGATGTGGTAGTGTTTGACGAGGCTCATCAGCTTGCAGACATCGCCTCGAATTTCAATGGGGAACGTCTGGGAACACGTCAATTTAGAGACTTGGTGGATGATATGCTTAATGAGTGGCCAATCCTGGATTTAGCCAATCAACCTTTAAAGTCCATAAGTCATAAAGCAGACAAACTGGTGGACCAATTGCTAAATGCTTTACCGGCTCGAGAGGAACGAGTCAGTTGGGAGTTGGTTAAGCGAAATAAAGAGTTTATGGAGGCGTGGAATGCTTGGTCATCTTTAAAGGATGAGTTGGTTCAATGCCTGGAGTCAGAGGATGCCACGGATATTCCCGGATTAAAAAGATGTAAAGAACGCCTTTTTGATTTGGAAGCCATCTTGCTTTCCTTTACTGAGGAAAATAATAATAAAATTCGTTGGTTGGAACGTTTTAAACACACTCTCGTTTTTCATGCCACCCCGTATGACGTTGCTGAATCATTTAGTCAATTATTAAAACACCAGTCATGTGCCTATATTTTTACATCGGCTACGCTTACTATGGCATCGGCTTTTGATAGTTTTTGTAAACCTCTGGGATTAGATAAAGTGCAGACTTTGTTATTATCCAGCCCCTTTGATTACCAGCAACAGGCACTGCTTTATTTGCCTCGAGGAATACCTGATCCTAAGGATACCCATTATTATGACGCTTTGCTGGAAAAGGCTTTACCTGTTATCGAGGCTTGCGGTGGTCGTTGCTTTTTCCTGTTTACCAGTCATAAAGCAGTAAAATTGGTTGCTCAAATGCTGAGCAATACTTTAAAATATCCACTTTTGATTCAAGGTGATGAGGCAAAGCCTATTCTCCTGGCTCGATTCAGGCAATTGGGAAATGCTGTTCTTTTAGGCACTTCCACTTTTTGGGAAGGTGTTGATGTCAAAGGAGAGGCTCTCTCTTGTGTTATTATAGATAAATTACCTTTTGCTAATCCCGTCGACCCCGTAATTCGTGGCCGAATGGCTTATTTAAAGAAAAAAGGGCTTTCAGGTTTTGATGAATTGTCGTTGCCAAATGCTGTCATTGCATTAAAACAGGGAGTAGGTCGCTTGATTCGTGACATCACCGATAAAGGCTTGTTAATGATAGCGGATCCCCGTTTGACTGGTAGAGAATATGGCCGAACCATTTTGGCCAGTTTACCTAGTCTTCCGAAAACCCGGGATGAAAAAAAAGTACTGCATTTTATTAAAGAGTTGGCTTTAAATTATGAAACTGTTAGCGATTGATACCTCAACTGAACTGGCCAGTGCTGCCATCCTCGTAGGTGACGAAATCATAAGCAAGGAGCAGGATAGTCAAAGAATCCATGCTCAATTGATTTTACCTATGATTGATGAGTTGATAGCCCAAGCGGAATTGCGTCTTAATCAATTGGATGGAATCATTTTTGGATGTGGTCCTGGAAGTTTTACAGGATTGAGAATCGCTTGTAGCATTGCAAAAGGATTGGCTTATGCCAATGATCTGCCTCTTGTTCCCGTGAGTAGTTTAGCCGCAATTGCCTGGACGGCTCGGGAAATAAAAGAGGATTTCAATCAACCTGTATTGTCTGTTTTGGATGCTCGTATGAATGAAATGTATTGGAGTTACTTTTTGGAGCAGCAATTCTTGGCTCAGGACAGAATTAATGCAGTAAAAGATATTCAGTTGCCAGCCAATCAATCCTTTATTTTGGCCGGAGTTGGGATTGATTTGTACTGGATGGATTTTCCAGAGCAGATCAAATTACAAATTAGTGAAGTATTAACTGTTTTTCCGACAGCGTCTGCTATGATACGCTTGGCACAGAAAGCTGATATCAAGGCGGTTTCTGTGGCACAGGCACAACCAGTGTATGTGCGTAATCAGGTTACTCAAGGAGATTCGCGTGGATAAAAAATTATTGGAAATATTGGTTTGTCCTTTATGTAAAGGAAAATTGCTGTTTAAAAAACAGGAATTGATCTGTAAATTTGATAGGCTGGCATTTCCTGTTCGTGATGATATTCCCGTTATGCTAGAACAAGAAGCGCGTTTGATTCCCCTGGAAGAGAAAGATAAATTATGAGTCCTAATTTTCATGTGATTATACCAGCCAGGTATCACTCCAGTCGTTTTCCAGGTAAATTACTTCAAGAAATTAATGGTATTACCGTGATTGAGCGAGTTTACAGGCAAGCGCTTCTGGCTGAACCACAATCAGTGATTATTGCCACTGATCATGAAGAGATAGCCAATTGTGCTACCCAGTTTGGGGCTCAAGTTGTCATGACTTTGTCCACGCATCAATCTGGAACTGATCGAATTGCAGAGGTTGTTGCAAAGGGGACTTTTGCTCCTGATGATGTGATTGTCAATGTGCAAGGCGATGAGCCATTTATTCGCCCCAAATTAATTCAACAAGTCGCTTACTCTTTAACTCAGACAAACGCACCTGTGTCTACTTTGTGTTGGCCTGTTAGCAGCCTTGAAATATTAAATAACCCCAATGTGGTTAAAGTGGTACGCACCCGGGATAATCATGCTCTGTATTTTTCAAGAAGTGCTATTCCTTTTCACAGAGATGATAAAAGTGCTTATTCCAATACCTTCAGGCATATTGGTTTATATGCTTATCGTGCTGCCTTTTTACTGGAGTTTGTAAGCTGGCCACCCTGTACCTTGGAACAAATAGAGTGTTTGGAACAATTGCGCATCCTGTGGTCAGGTTGCTCTATACGGGTTGATGAAGCATGTGAAGAACCTTTACAGGATATTAATACAAAAGAAGATTTGATTTTGGCTAAACAATATTTTCTTGATGTTTCCAATGTATAACTTATTTGCATAACTCATTGTAGTTTATGGTTTTTTCTATGAGGAAATGGTTTTTATCCACTCTGTATGGTCGCTGCTCAATTTTCACCATAATAGAGTGGCAATCTTAACTCTTTTTCAATACATCGAAATGATATCTTTTTGTCAGGACTTATGAAAAACCCCAATCTCTTTGTTAAAAAAAGTTTTCGGTCATTTAGTTTATCCAACCTCCCTCATTAAAAGCATGTTTTGCCTTGATTTTGGGGTTTTCCGTAAGCCCATTTGTAATATTTTTGAAAAATTAATGATTATACTGTTCAAATATTGTGGTTTTGTGGTTAAATAATGAGCTTTTAACCAACTTAACAATAACTTTATAGTTATTTTAATGAGGAAAAGCGCATGAAACTATTTAAGTATGCCAGTTGGCTTTTACTTTTTGCATTCACCCTGGATGCGAATGCCTATTATACCACTCAAGGTAGTATCTACGACAAAAGCGGGAACAGGGTGACCATCAATGGAGTATCCTGGTCAGGATTTCAGGACACCAATGTTTTTCAGGGATTGCAGAGCAATCCTTTCTATAATATTACCATGCCTCAATCCAAACCTCGAAACGGATTGATGGATTTATTGGTTCATCCCTGGAATATGGCGGATTCTGGTGTAAACAGCAGCACAGCAGTACAATTCAAGACTGTACGTTTGCCTATACAACCAGGGGTGCTTTATGATGACAGCGGGGAAGTCGATCTAAACAAATGGCTTTCTGACAAAACACAACCTGAGACCGGTAATGGTCTTTTTTGCAAAACCTGGCAATCCAATGGCCAATCGTGTGAAAAAGCGGTGAGTCCGAAGCAGGCTTTCTGGACGGTACTTGCTGAAATGAAAAAACATAATATCAATGTGATGATTGATTTTCACCACCGTTATGGTTATGGCGATGGAATGAGGGATGGAACTGTTTATAGCATGACTCAATATGAGAAGGATTTAGTTCTGCTAGCTCAGGAAATTAAACAGCGCGGGTTGGATAATGTCATCGGTATTGATGTTTTTAATGAACCTTATCAATTGAGCTGGTTTAAAGCCAGAAATGGTCAGGTTTCATGGATTAAAGTGATAGGCACCGCTGCCAAAGCTGTGCATCAGGTCAATCCTGATTTGTTGCTTTTTGTTGAAGGACCTGGAGGCGGAAATGATGATATGGACAATCCTACAATTTGCGTGCCAAAAGCCAATATTAAAGAGGATTCTGGCTATGCACACTGGCGTGATCCGGGGCAGTGTGGTAATGATCAAGAGGTTGTAGCATTCAAAGGGAACTGGGGCGAAGATTTTAAACCCCTCCTGAATAAGGATTTAGCTAAACAAAACATAGCGCAATTTGATGTACAAAAATTCAGTAATGAATTGCAACTGGCGGTTCCAGATATTGACACAGAAACCCTCAGTTGGCTATTGGGCGATGATAATGCGGGAAATAATGGTCACCTGGTTTTCTCACCCCATGTTTACCCAAAAGAAGTGGCTGGTTGGGAAACGGCTCCTGGTGATGCAAGTAATCTGCGTTTTGATTGGAGTTGGGGTTTCCTGTACAAGGCTGGGTATCCCATTGTTTTAGGAGAAGCTTCCTGGAAATCTTTTGAAGGGAAAAACTTTTTTACCCAAGCCCTGATGCCTTATCTTACTCAAAGCGGCATAGGGACCAATAATTTATACTTCTGGGCGATAGGTTATCTGGGTGATACGGTTAGTGCCATCAATCCAAATACTGGCGAATTGAATCTCGATGTGCAACAAACATTGAAGCCTTATTTTAATTAAATCCATCTCTGAAAACCCAGTACTGTACTAATCTTCGACGTCCCGTGGCTTGTCCACGGGATCTAACCATCCTATCGATGATTTAAGCAGTTGCATCAAGCGCTTTGGATTTGGTAATGTATCGTTTACGCAAATAGATCAAGGCGGCAGGTAGCAGCATTAAGAAGATTCCTAATGAAAAAACCATACGGTAATGGGTTGTTCCTCCGATATTAATGCTTTCCGTTGGAGGAATAAAACCGACCCATAAAGTGACAGTACAACCTATTAATCCTAAAAAGCATGTCAGATAATAACCCGGTTTGCCTCCTGGAATAGCAAAAGGTCTTTGCATGTCTGAGAATTTACTCTTCAAATGCCAGGCTGCAATAAACATCATCACATACATCATCATATACAGCTCTGTACTAAGAGCAGTAAACAACCAATAAATCGCATTGACTGTAGGGAATAAGAGAAAGCCACTGCATAATAAAGTCACCAGAATGGCTTGCAGTATCAAAATTTTTCCTGGCATGCCATGTTTATTTACATGACATAGTGATGCAGGCAGAAAATCATGTTTTGCTGCCATCAGTAAGCCTTTGGCTGGAGAAATAATCCAGTTGATCATGCTGCCTAAAGTACCCAGCAATAACAATAGTATCAATACAGGCATTAGCCAATTCAAATCATAAACTTGTAAGAAATTGCTAAAAGCTCTCATCACTCCATCTACCAGACTGATTTTGTCTTTAGGCAGGATGAAAGCGATCGCTAGTGAACCCAAAATCATGGTGAACAGAATGAGAATGACAGAAAAAAACATCGCTTTGGGAAAGTTTTTCTGCGGGTTATTGACATTGCGCACGTGAACTGCGGCAAGCTCCATACCGAGGAAAGAAGTCATAATCGCCGTCAGAGAAACCCAGGATTGCGTGTTTTTCCATTGCGGTAGCAAATTGGAGAGGCTCAGATCAATGGCAATAGGGTGACCATGAATTAACCAAATAAAAGCCAGAAAGATGATAAATCCCATAGGCACTATCATTCCAACTATTGCACAAAAGCCGGCAAAGGTGGCAGAAGCACGTAATCCTGATAAGCCTATCAAGGTTAATGACCAGAAAATAATCAAAATGACACTAATAAGATAGTATTTGTTTTGTGCTAGTTCTGGATTAATTAAATAAGAGATTGTGCCTGCTATGAAAGACAAAATAGTCGGGTACCATACCAAAGTATTTATCCATTGCAGCCAAATGGCGAAAAAGGCAACATTTTCCCCAAAGGCATGCTTAACCCAACTGTAAATGCCACCTTCCTCCTCCGACCAGGTGGAGGAAAGTTCGGCTGCGACCAAAGCAACCGGGATCAAAAAGATAATCGCTGAAAAAATAAAGAAAAAAATCAAAGTGGAACCAAAGAGTGCGGTACCTGGTAAATTTCTAATGCTGTCAATCGCTCCGGTGATGAGCAGCACTAAAGCAAGGACGGATATTTTTTCAGAGGACCAGGTTTTCATTGATTTTTCTATTTGATAAAAAGATAAGCATTATAAAATAAATCAAGCTTGGAGGTGAACTTTTTTCATTAAAATTATTTGTTTTTATAGCCATCTCTGCAAGCAGGGGATTTAAGTACTGATTGTTGTTGAGAAGTCCATTCATTAGCGGTATATAAATGCATGCTTAATGCATGTAGCCCCAAGGTAAACTCGTCTTTAAGAAGTTGATTAACTAATTTATGGCGATTAATACGAGTCAGATCATTAAAATGATTTGAAACGGCGATTATTTTAAAATGTGTTTCAGCGCCTTGAGGAACGTGATGGTTCGTGGACTCGTCTTCAACACTTAAAAAGAGGGGGGATAATGCGGAGATTAGTTTTTCTTCTATGCGGAGTTTACGCATCATGATTTGCTCGACTCTGTTTTTGCAAAATAAGGAGTATATACATTTAAAGCATAGTTGTCACATTAATTAAATACAATTGTCAGAATGTGACAAAAATTGTCATTTTATTATTGTTTAATAACAAATAGTTCATTTTATGAAATATTTTATCTATTCATTTCACTGAATTTTTAGCACAAGAAACGGTGTTTTTTACATGAAATGATTGTTTAACCTGTAAAATAATACAGGTTTAGAATATTGGCTGGTAGTTGGCATTATGCTTGCATTATACTAATGAATAGTTAACTATGGAGATGGTCATGAGACAAAAGGGTTTTACTTTAATTGAATTGATGATAGTCGTAGCGATTATCGGTATTTTGGCAGCAATCGCTATACCAGCCTATCAAGATTACACAATACGAGCTCGTGTTACTGAAGGTCTGACCTTGGCAGATTCTGCAAAACTTGCTGTATCTGAAACGGCTATTACCAACAACGCGTTACCTGCCACTCAGGCTGCAACAGGTTATGTGTCTCCTGCTGCTACGCCCAATGTAGCGTCAATTGCTATTGGTGCCAACGGCGTTATTACCATAACGTATACTGCCGCAGCAGGTGGCGGTACAATTGTTATGACCCCAACATTACAAGCCAACGGTGACGTAACCTGGACTTGTACTGGCGGTACCTTATTGGCTAAATATCGACCTGCCAGTTGTAGACCATAATAGGGTAAATCAAGTATAAAAACCGCCTTTAATGGCGGTTTTTTTATTTAGCCAGGTTTTATCAGTGAATTATTTGGTGAATTATTTGCGTAACAGGAATGTTCTGAGAAAAATGCTTGCCAAACTATTTAGTGAGCGGAGCGATTTTTTATAATCATAAAGTTGGCATTGTATTTGCGTGATATCAGTTAGATGCAATGCCAGGTGGCGTTATGAGAACGAAAGGATTTACTTTAATCGAGCTGATGATCGTTGCCGCTATCCTTGGGATTCTGGTTGCCATCGCAATTCCAGCCTATCAGGACTATACTATCAGAGCAAGAGTGGTCGAAGGCTTGGAAATGACTTCGGCCGCTAAATTAGCTGTTGTTGAAACGAGTTTAATTGATAATACTTTGCCAGCAAATCAGGCAGATACGGGTTATACCAGTCCTGCCCCAACAATTAATGTAGCCTCTATAGCCATTGGTAATCAAGGCATTATTACCATTACCTACACAGCAAACGCAGGTAATGGTACTATTACAATGGTTCCTACATTAGACGCTACAGGCAGAATACTCACTTGGGATTGCACTGGTGGTACCCTGATTAGTAAATATCGTCCAGCCTACTGCCGCCCTTAATCTTGATTGATTTTTTTAGCCACTAACTGGTTTTTTAGTCGGACATAATCCGGTAATCCATTTTTGTAATTGGGATAAGCTTCACCTTGAATCAAAGGGGACAAGTAACGTTTGCATGCGTCCGTAATTCCCATGCCATCTTCAGCTATATACTCTGGTGGCATAGACTTTTCCTGGTTAGCTACCTCAGCTAGAGGGACTTGACCTATGGACCATTGATAAGGCTCATCTTGTTCACGAATAACAATAGGCATTATCGCATTATATCCTTTTACGGCATATTCCACAGCAGCCTTACCTAAAGCATAAGCTTGATCCAAATCAACCTGCGAGGCTATGTGTCTGGCTGCTCGTTGAAGATAATCTGCAACTGCCCAATGGTATTTAAAACCAAGTTCTGATTTAATCAATTGGGCGATGACTGGTGCAACACCACCTAATTGGGCATGTCCGAATGCATCACGTAATCCTGCTTCACTGAGAAATTTTCCTTCCTTATTGCGGATACCTTCTGATACAACAATCACACAATAACCATAAGAGTCTACACAGTCTTTCACTTTGTTTAGAAAACGAGTCGGCTCAAAAGGAACCTCAGGCAATAGAATAATGTGCGGCGGTTCACCTGGATTTTGCCCGGCCAGCCCACTTGCTGCGGCAATCCAGCCTGCATGCCTTCCCATCACTTCAAGAATAAACACTTTCGTGGATGAAGCAGCCATGGATGCGACATCAAAACCAGCCTCCTTGGTTGAAATGGCAATGTACTTCGCGACTGATCCAAACCCCGGGCAATTGTCTGTAAAAGGCAGATCGTTATCTACTGTTTTAGGGATACCTATGCAGGTAATAGGATAGCCCATGGTTTTACCTAACTGGGATACTTTATGGGCAGTATCTTGTGAGTCCCCGCCGCCATTGTAAAAGAAATAGCCTATGTTGTGGGCCTTGAAGACAGCGATTAAGCGTTGATACTCTTCCCCATTGTCTTTTAATTTGTAGCGGCAGGAGCCAAAAGCTCCGGAAGGAGTCTGCATCAATTTGGCAATGTCTTCTTCACTTTCCAATGAAGTATCGATTAATTCCTCGTTTAAGGCACCGATAATGCCATTTTTTGCAGCATAAACTTTACCAATTTGCTCTGGAAATAGTTTGGCGGTTTGGATGACACCACAAGCGGATGCATTAATTACAGCGGTCACACCACCCGACTGGGCGTAGATTGCATTTTTTACTGACATTTTGTCTCCATAGCTAAAATGATTTTATTAGGTTGATACAGACTTTTACTTTGGTTTTCATACAAGAGAGTTTTTATGGCCTTATTTCATCACATGTTATTGTGAGTACTGATTTTCATATTCACTAATCACCGCATCAATACTTTGTATTAAATCGGTAAAGGCTTCGCTTAAATTATCAGCATTAGCTGTTCGTCTTGCAAGCTTCTCTAATTGAGATACTCTCTTTTGTAAAGTAGGCACACCACAAAAACAACAGGCACCATGTAATTTATGAGCTAAATCAGCCAAGCCCTTTACGTTTTTTTGATGCATTAACTGAATAAATTCTTCACGATTCTTATATAATTCTTCTATAAATTTGGCGAGGAACTCTTCAGCAAGCGCTTGATTACCTGAAACTTTCTGAACACATAATTGCCAATCGATGGCAGCATGTTTGGTTTTATCAACAATGCGAAGAATTTGGATTAACAATTGCTTTTCATCTATAGGCTTTTGAAAACAAAAATCAACTCCGGATTTTTTCATATCGATGGAGCTCAGATCATTGCTACTGGCAGTAATGAGAACGATAGGAGAGTGTTTATTCATCAGGGATTTTTGACGTATCATTTTAGCTGCTTCTAACCCATTAAGTTTTGGCATTTGCAGATCCAGTAAAATCATGTCAAATTTTTTATCTTCGCAAGCAGCAACAGCCATTTCACCATCATCAACTGTTGTTATATTGGTATTGTTGTTTAATAAGGATGTTAATAGCATTTTATTGACGGGATTGTCTTCCGCAATCAGTAAGTCTGGATGAAGAAAGCGAAGTTGTTCGCGCAAAGTATCCAGTTCCTGGTTCGTATTTTTCTCGATTTGATTTTCATTGGCTATCGATTCGATGAGATCTTGAAGTTTTTGAATGCTGATAGGTTTGTAAAGAAATCCTCTGGCACCTAGTGCCGCAAAATCATTGATAGGCCATTTGGAAATTAATACGAAAGGAATTTGCTTATGTTTGGCAATGAGTTCAGCAGCTTGACGCTCACATCCTTGATTGACGTTAATAAAGGCGATTCTGCAATCTTTATGTTTTGTTAATGTTCGGGAAAGCTTATTGAATGAATCAACGCGTATAGCCTCTATGCCCCAAAAGCCCAAACCATTACCTATTGCTTCCAAATGGAGGGGATTATCATCAAAGCAAATGATTTTTAAATGGGCGAAACGATGAGTTTGATTTTTTTCAATTTCATAAGCGATTAGTTTTTCAACTTTAATGCGTGCGCTAAAAGTGGAGCCTTTGTTGATTTCACTGGTTAGACTAATACGTCCATGCATTTCTTCACATAGTTTTTTACATATAACCAGGCCTAGTCCTGAGCCACCGTAGCGGCGTGTGATGCTGGTGTCCGCCTGATTGAAGGCGGTAAACAGTTTCGTTTGATCCTCTGGTGAAATGCCTATTCCCGTATCCGTGATGGCAAATAGCAAGGTATAATCTTTATCTGTCTCTTGCTCGATTTTAGTGCGTATAAGAACGTATCCATGGTCCGTAAATTTTACTGCATTGGTCACCAGATTACTGATGATTTGTTTGATTCTTAAAGGGTCACCCAATACCATTTTGGGCACATTGATGTCTGTAATCGGGATTAAATCGATTCCTTTTTTGTGGGCATTGGGGCTTGCCAGGGATAAAACCTCATCAATGCAACCTCTTATATCTAGCGGGATGCAATCAAGGTTTAATTTGCCCGCATCAATTTTGGAAAAATCCAGAATATCATTGATAATACTTAATAAATCCTGCGCTGATGATTTGATTGTTTTAACGTAGTCCAGTTGTAAAGGATCCAGCTTGCTTTCCAATAAAACATTTGTAAAACCAATCACTCCATTCATTGGGGTGCGTATTTCATGACTCATGTTGGCAATAAATTCTGATTTTTGTCGGCTTTTTTCTTCAGTTTTTTTCTTCTCCAGTGACAGTTCAATATTTTTTTCTTCTAGAAGTTCGAGACTTTGTTGCAGATCCGCGGTAGCGATTTCAATATGGTGATTCAGATCACGAACCGTATTTAAATATTGTCGTTGCAAATGAGCGCAACCTTTTTCAATTATTCCTAATTCTCCGGGGCTTGAAACACGAATTTCGGTTTCAAATTCGTTACTTAAAATTTGCTTCATGCTTCGACGCAATCGAGCTATAGGCATGTAAATTCGTTTAGATAAGAAGTAATGAATTGTTAAACCCATCAGTAAGCCGAAAAGAGTAATGAAAATGGTAACAATAAGCATTTGATAGCGTTTTATAAGTAATGATTGCGTATCAATGTCAATGGATAACCAGCCTAATATATCGTCAGCCTGGAATATTTTAGGCGTAGAAAGCTCTTTGAATTCTGTGCTGGAGTACAAATTGAACTTTGGGATAGTAATCGGCGCTATAAAATTAATGGTGAATGGATTAATTTGCTTACTTTCAATGTAGTCACCTGTAAAGTCAGGGGGATTGAAGGGTTTATGGATAGAGTGTTTTCCACCACGATAAGCAATTAATCGGCCATCGGCATTATAAAATGCCAAAGCCTTTACCTCCGGGTTAATGGTTGAGGCATTGATTAAACCCTGCAATGTACGATAATCATTGCGAAGCATGGCATACTGGGCGGCTGGGAGTAATTGTCTAATGTAGGCTTCACCCAGCCTGGACATATGTTGCTTTAGGTCTTTACCAAATAGACCGTTATAAAAAAAGGCAAAAAGCAAGGCGACTAAAAAGGCAGGAATAAGAGTAGTGATTCTTAGCTGATACTTAATACCAATACTTTTCAACATAGCTCCTTTTAGTCTTAATTCAGCAGTTGAATCTTTGCGTTAATGGTAAACTCAGCTATTATAGCTTGATTATTTTATTCCTTACAATGGAAGATATTATGACTGTTAGAACCCGATTTGCCCCAAGCCCTACAGGTTTTTTACACGTTGGTGGGGTAAGGACTGCTTTATTTTCATGGTTGTATGCAAAACATCACAACGGGCAATTTATACTGCGTATAGAAGATACAGACAGAGAGCGATCGACACAGGAGTCTGTACAGGCTATTTTAGACGGTATGTCCTGGTTAGAGCTCAACTTTGATGAAGGGCCTTATTATCAGACTGAACGATATGACCGTTACCAGCAAGTAGCCCGACAACTTTTGGAAGAAGGAAAGGCCTATCGCTGCGAATGCAGTAAGGAAAGATTGGACGCTTTAAGAGAATCCCAATTGGCAGCTAAGGAAAAACCCCGCTATGATGGGCATTGCAGGAATCAAAACCTTCCTGATAGCGGAGCTCCTTATGTTATTCGCTTTAAAAATCCCGATACAGGTATAGTGTCTTTTCATGATGAGGTTTATGGCGACATTCATGTCAATAATAACGAACTGGATGATTTGATTTTAGTTCGCTCTGATGGACATCCTACCTATAATTTTGCTGTAGTTATCGATGATTTGGATATGAAAATAACTCATGTCATTCGTGGAGATGATCATATCAATAATACTCCGAGACAAATTAATTTATTCAATGCTCTGAATGCTCCGGTACCTGTTTTTGCCCATTTGCCCATGATCTTGGGTGAAGATGGTAAACGCCTGTCAAAGCGACATGGCGCAGTAAGTGTCTTGCAGTTCAAGGAGCTGGGTATTTTACCTCATGCTTTATTGAATTATTTAGTCCGTTTGGGATGGTCTCATGGTGATCAGGAAATTTTTAGCGTAGAAGAAATGATAGACAGCTTTGACTTAAAAAATGTCAGCCGAGGCGTCTCAAGTTTCAACTATGATAAGTTGTATTGGTTGAATCAGCATTATCAAAAAAGTGACTCTCCAGAATCAGTTGCCAACGCGTTGCGATGGCATTTTGAGCAAGCAGGAATTGATTTGAATCAAGGTCCCGATTTGAAGGATTTGGTTGCAGTACAGGCAGAGAGATGCAAGTCATTAGCAGAAATGTGTCAAATTAGTCAGTATTTTTATACAGATACCATTGACTATAATGAAGATGCTGTTAAAAAACACTTGCGGCCAGTTGTTCTGGAGCCTTTAATGGTATTGCATGAGCGTTTAAAGTCACTTAACGAATGGGAAAATGACAAAATTCAAGAATGCATCAATGATGTGAGCCTGCAATTTGATTTGAATTTAGGTAAAATAGCTCAACCATTACGTGTCGCAGTGACCGGATCCGGAACATCTCCTTCCATTGACATGACATTGGCTTTGTTAGGTAAAGACAAATCAATCAAACGACTTGAAGACGCTTTGGAGAAAATACGTGCCAGAGTCAATGCTGTTTAGAATCTAAATATCTATTGATTTTAAGCTGAATGCAAAAAGATCTGTATTTGGATAAGTATTCATATTCCAAGTGGGCAATGAAAGCCACAATTTAGCTGGATTTCATTGCTCTTGGCTGAAGAGAATGCGAATAGGCGTGTCGTATATTCAACACGACATTTCCTGTTTTTTTTATGGATCTATTTGAGTCTATCAGGTTAAAATGGCCAATTTTCTACTTGATTTGATGTATTTTTCGCCATGAAAATAAATAACTTAGTTGGTTTCCTGCTTGCCTTCTGCCTGGCTTCTTTACCTTATAATATCAGCGCAGCTGAATCTCCTGTTGTATCTCATCATAAAATTCAAAAGGAAATGAGCAAGTACTTCAAGGTTTATCATAACAAAGAAAAATTTACTGCCATTGCTGTCTCAGTGTTTATTCCTCAAGAGAAAAATAAGGATGCATTGGATGTTGCCACCTTTGTCAAAGGAACTATGGGATATCCTCCACTGTCTCAGGAAATTACTCCTTTGAATTTGTTTGACATCGGTAGTATTACCAAATCCTTTGCTTCATTGATTTTGCTTCAATTGCAGACGGAAGGAAAATTATCACTGGATGATCCCTTGGGTAAATGGCTACCTCAATACAAAGAGTGGAAAGATGTGACATTAAGACAATTATTGAATATGACCAGTGGCATCCCCAATTATTCCGAAGATCCGGAATTTGCAAAAAAAATGGAAGAAAATTTGGCGGCTATCTGGAGTGATGAGGAATTATTAGGTTATGCGCATCCTGAAAAACCTATAGAAACCAACAGAGAAAACAGGTATGAGTATTCCAATTCCAATTATATTCTTGCGGGAATGGTTATTGAAAAAGTGACTCAAGATACTTTTGAAAATCAGTTAAAACAACGAATTATTAATCCAAACAATGGATTAAACAATTCATTTTATCCTGCAGGGCCACATGGTACAGAAGTCGAAAAATCAATCAGGGATAGACGAGTCCATGGTTATTTTTACGATGAGGATAATGAAAAATTAATCGATACGATAACCAATGATTTATCCTGGGCTGGTGCGGCAGGCGCTATTGTTGCTAATACTGAAGACGTCGGTCGTTGGGTGCAGTTATTATATCATGGTTTACTGATAGAGCCTGATTTCAGAGACGAGGTTTTATCCGAATTGAAGTCAGTGGTTTCAATAAAATCAGGATTGCCTATTCCTACGGTTACAGAAGAGGACCCCAGCGGTTTTGGATTGGGCGTTGGTTATTATTATGATAAAAATTCCAGGCAGCGTTTTTGGACTTACCAGGGCAGTACCTTAGGTTACAGGGTGATGTATCTGTGGAATCCTTGTAATAATGTAACGGTTGTTGTGGCTTTGAATGGGAAAGGTGGTTCTGGCAATGAGAAATCAAAAATGGGTAACCATATCCATGAACTGTGCTTGAAGATAGACAAAGTCATTGCTAAAAATTATCCATACTTGCGATGCACAAGCTAATTTATTATTTATCATTATTGGGTGTTGAGGACTGAATCACATGGCAATCTGTATTAATAAAGAAACAGATCACTTTTTTATTTCGATAGGCAAAATCAATCAGCACTCATTTATTATGCTAGGCGTGTATGATGACTTCCAGGTACCTCATCTATTGTGCAGAGTAGGGAAGATTTTTGATTTACCAAATCAAACCAAGGGTATTAAACGATGCATGAGCATTTATAGTGCTTTGGGTGGTGCAATTTTTGCGAGTAGCAAAGCAAAGTTAGAAGACGAAGGAATTTCAAGAAAACGTAAAGGTTCGGTACCTATTTCTTATCAAGCTTATGACATTAGTTATGAGCAGTATTGTGAATTTGTTCATTATCTTGAGTCTATTCAAACTGAGAGTAATCAATTTGAATGCTTTAAACCGTTTGTTCAGAATGGAAACGTTGTCTACTTTTCGCAAACCAGTTCTTGTGTTTTCCCAGCTGGTTCTCATTGGAAGGAGCTTAATGAAGAAGTTCATGAAATCAATACAAGCAATACCTGTCGGCATTCAGCAATAAAATTAATTGAGGCGGTTACAAAAACACCCGTTTCTTCATCGATATCCTCTTGTTTCTTTATAAACTTGCCTTATAAAACTCAATTGGATTATGGCAAGCCCAGTCAAAATATCCCCTTTTATGTTTTACCTCTACCTCCGCCGCCTATCCATCCCGGGTTTAATAAAGAAAAACGTTTAATAGCAATGAAACTCTATCAGAGAATAGAGCAGTTGCCCGTGCTTGAGCCTAATTCGCCAATGACCAAGCGAAAATTCAACAGCTTAAAAAATTTATATTTGCAAATCATTGGTTCACAGAAAAATCAATCTATTGATGAGTTGCTATTTGGTATCCAGCAGTGGAAGGAAAAAAATCGTGTTGATTTACAAACATTAAGAAGAACTTATTTTTGGGATTCTTTTATTGTCAGGGAATCAGCTACTATGAAATTAATTAATGAAATTGAGGGGGATCTCAGATATGCCAAATGCCCGTATTAAATATTGTTATGACAATATCAGGGGGTAAGAGCATATCGAATCTTTGCTTTGTATAGAGCCTGAGTGACATAGTCTATTAAATAGACCTCATGCATGACCTTCCTCTGTCACTATATGATTTTTTACATTTCAAGTTTTTTGCTGCATTTTATGCTAACTTAAATATTGTTATTTCAATATCATCAAAGGAGTGCACATGAAATTATATTATTGCAGAGGTGCTTGTTCATTAGTAGTGCGCATTATACTCAATGAATTAGGATTAAACTTTCAGGATGAAGAGGTCGATTTAAAAGTCAAAAAAACAGCAGGTGGAGATGATTTCTTCAAAATTAATCCTAAAGGAGCGGTTCCAACCCTGGTTCTTGATAACGGCGATGTCCTTACTGAAAATCAGGTTATTCTCCAGTATCTGGCAGATACTACTCCAGGACAGAAATTGTTGGCTGCTGTTGGAGATAGTAAAAGGTATCATACTCTGGAATGGTTAAATTATATTTCTACAGAGCTTCATAAGTCTCTTGGAATGTTTTTTAATCCCACTGTTTCAGAGGAATTGAAATCCAAAATTTTGACGCCTTTGGTCATCACTCGTTTTGCTTATACCAATGCTCGTTTGGCAAAAGGATCTTATTTAATGGGAAATGAATTTAGTTTACCTGATGCCTACTTGTTTGTTATGGTGAGCTGGGCAAAATATTTCAAACTGGATTTGTCTCAGTTTGAGCATTTGACAAAATTTATGGAGCTTATGCAAGCTCGCCCTTCAGTTGCCAAGTCACTACAGCAAGAAAAATTATAATGTGAGTTGCAGTTATTAATTCATTTCAATTAAATTTGCTTCTTCTATATAGTATTTTTTAAAAGAATGAGCAAGCTATAGTATATCCAATGTTTAAGTATGGGGTTTGGCTGTCTGGTTAGACGGCCTCATCTTTTTGAGCAAAATAAGCACTTCGGGTTTGAATTATTAGCAATAATCTTTATTATTGTGCTAAAATTTCAACTTTTAATTAATAGTAATTTACAGTTTCTTGCTTTTTAAATGACTCGTTTAGCAACCTGCGAGCGCTGGACTGTGCGAGACATCCAGAGCGCACTTTACTTTGTGGATGCTGTTGGCAAGCAGCGGTTCGTAGAAAATCAGTCATTTAAAATCCCGTGATTTTAATTGTCTTGGACTCATAGTTGGAAACAAGTTATTCAGGGGTTTTTATGGTGATGGAGTGTACAAGTTTTAAAGGTGGTTTGAATTTAAATTTTGTCGAGAATGCCGAGTTCGAATCTAGAAAAAACATACCTCCTGAAGAGCAAAGGGCAGTTCTGATTCGTAATACTTTGCGATTGTTAATGATGGGTTGGAATACCTCATGGACAGAATTATTTTCCTGGGAAACCTTTAAGGCTATTTACCTTCAAAGAGATCCTCTGTTGCTGAAAGAGTTTCGATTAGCCTTTCAGAAAGGGTTTGATGCACTATTTACCCAATTAAGTGGCAGGCAATTTAATTCGCAACAAAATGAACAAATACAACTTTACCTTAGTAACTGTCTTAGTTATTTGCCTTTATTTGATTTAAATCCTTACGAGTCGATTAAAGTTCCCCAGAGAATCAATGATCAATGGGTTATGGTTGACTATTACATCAAGCCCATAGAACTTACAAATCATCGTGGAAAAAATGATCTGATTTTGCGAGATGATGATAGGGTTTTTGCTTATGGACTTGAGCCAATAGATAACCCAAATGCCCAGTCTCATTTAATTTTTATGGGAACTACTTATCCTGCTGGTCAAGGTTTTATTTCCCAATTAAATACTGATTTGAAAGGATTTGAAACGGTTGGCTATTCTTTATATAAAAATGGAAGAGATAGAATTAAGGACTGGATTTTAAAACAAAACAGTAAAATTCATGTATGTGGTATAAGCCTTGGAGGCTCTTTAAGTCTGCTTTTGGCTATTGATATGGGAAAATACCTTTCCAGAGTGGATGCCTTAAACCCCGCAGGACTTCATGATACTGATAATAAAGTGAAGTACGATAAATGGTATAAAATCAAAAAGAAACCTTTGGTTGTTGTCCAACAGCAAGGTAACGATCCTGTGTCTTTTTTTGGGGTTTGGAAAAAAGAGTGGGACATTTTACATGTCAAGCCTCCAAAAGATAAACAAGGTCCTAATCTTTTTTGTGATCATTTTCTGAATTATGCCGGATTTGCTGAAACAGAATTTACTTATGTCTCTGCTGAGCAACAAAATGCCAAAAGGAAAACAAGGAATTTCTGGCTTTATTCTTTAGGGAGAGGGGTTCTATATTATTTTGGCCTGGCTCCCTATACCTACTTAATCAGACCTGTAATACACTATATTGCAGAGCAATGGCCGTTAATCGTATTCGGTATAATTCCTTTACTGACTATTGGTACTCTTATAGGGTTAAGTACCGCAGGAATTATTCCCGCTATTGTTTCAATAGGTACTCTTGCTGCTTTTGCAATATCCAGTGGAATTTTTTATTTGTCTTTTGGCTTAAGTAATAATGAAGAAGGCAAAAACACTTGGGCAGGGATGTTTGATTTTATTTTAAAAGGTAACGAAAAAGTGACGGATGAGAATGAGATAAAACTGGCCAAACTTCATCATCCATCTACACCCAGAAATCCTGAAATGGACATCTATAAGAACGAAACTGCGATCGATTTAACTTATAAGCAAATTAATACCTATTATCAGATAACTCGTTGTCTTCTGAAACAAAAAGAGTTTCTTCCTCTTAAGGATAAACCCGAGAAACGTTTTGGAGGGTTATCTAAAAAAGAAGCCTTATTAGCAAGCATGAATTCTGCCTCGCATGACGAAGTCATTTCTCTTCAGATACCCAAGGCAAAAGCTGTGCATATCAAACACTCTTTAACGTTAGTGGCCAAAATAGGTATGGAAAATGAAAAAGAATTAAAATCTGCTTTGGAAAAAGAGTATAATCAATATCGGATAGGGAAGCATCAAAGGCTTCGCTAGATAGAAAGAGCTCTAATCATTCGTATTTTACTTAAGTTTTATATAAAATAGTCCAATTGTCATTAATATCATTTCGTAACGATTCGTGCATCACTTAGAAGATCTAATTAATATTTTTAATTATTGTTTTGAGAAGGACTATAATACTCGACTGGTTAAAGGGGGAGATGAGCCGATTTATCTTCCCGCAGATGACCAGCGGCCTTATCATGCGCTATTTTTCGCACATGGATTTTTTAGCAGTGCTTTGCATGAATGCGCTCATTGGCTTATTGCCGGAGAAGAAAGAAGAAAGCTGGTCGATTTTGGCTATTGGTATGCTCCTGATGGACGCAATGAGGAACAACAAACTCTGTTTCAGAGGGTGGAAGTGAAGCCACAGGCTTTAGAGTGGATTCTTTCTATGGCCGCGGGACATAAATTTAGGGTAAGTATTGATAATTTAAATGGGACTGAAGTAGACACTGAGGCCTTTAAGCAGTCAATCTATAATCAGGTGTTTCATTATTGTACCCAGGGGTTACCACAGCGTGCACTACATTTTCGTAATGCTTTATGTGCTTTTTACCGTCAACCTTCTCCCCTGAGAATTGATGATTTTTCAATTGATGAATTGTAATGCTTCAAGTGCGGTGAAGCACGACTCCAATTGTCCAATCGAGATTTTGTTCTGGCGGAATATAATGGATGGTTTGATTGGGGTTAATGCCATAACCATCAACCATTAATGCGTAGTAATAAGAGGATAAAAGACAATATTGGTAGAGGTACTCATCGTCAGGATACTGGCCATTAAGTATATCCCATTGCTGATGGCAAATTTGGTTGTCCCCTTGTTGCAGCAAACTTTGATTAGTAAGTTCGCTGTTTTCAAAATGAAATAATTGGCTGCTGGCAAGATTGGAAATACCACCAATACTGTACCATTCATTCACGGGATTTAAAGCAAGCAAAGGTTGTATTTGTTGATTTACCTTATGGACACTATTCATTAATGATGTTACTTCTTCCTTGCACGATGGAGCATTGCCCTGTCCTGACTCCCCGTCTGGCAAAGGATAGTCGTTTGCAAAGCAAGAGGGGGAGTTAAGGAATTGATGTGACATTTCTGTTTGGCCTAACCCCAGGAAACTGTGAACATACAGATTGATATTCTGTCCATAGATATTGAGTTCTACCTGGTTATGTTTGCTAATCTCCGCATTTTTAGGCATTGGAAAGACAATTTGAACGGATGCGCCACCCATATCCATAACACCAACTGACTTGTTTTGGACTGATTTTAATGTATCAAGTTTATAATTTACAGCAAGCCAGTCAAACAATGCTTCGTCGTTCCCAGTGATGGTTTTTGCCTCTACTAACAGCCATCTCGATTGTTGTCTAAACCAGTATTCTAATTCATCGTAGTATTTTTTTTGCTGTGATTGCGGCAGTAGTCTCATACCAGCTGTTGCGTAAAAGTAAACAGATATATTATGGATTGGCGCATCAGCCAATAACGCAGTCAGGTAGGCATCAATTGTTGCAGAATTAGGTTGTATATTTGCGAATCCGGGTTTAATTTTTTTATTCCAAATTTCATCAATATGAATTGGCGTATTGGTATCATCCATATCATAGGAATAGATATGTAGTCTCGAGCCAGTACTTCCTGCATCAATGACAGCGACACAGGAATGTTTTTCACAGGGGTTAGTTTCAGCAATAGTGTTTGGTGTCAAAATGACTATGCAAGAAAGAAAAACTAAAACTCGAAACATTTAATGGTATAGAGCTAAAATTGAAGTTTTTGAATGGTACATTGTGTATATTTTGTTGTCAATATAGTGTGTTTAAATAAACTGGACAAAAGCATTGTGGACTATCGGTATATCAAGCGATGAATAGCCTCTTATAATCGTATTAATAATTGACAATTTGATTTAAATTTTAATTATTTATTTTCAAAATAGAATAAAAGTAGTAAAATAAAACTTTTTATTTGTTAGATCATTCCTCTTATTTCGAGTAACTCAATCATGAACTCCCAAGAACAACGCGGATCCTTTTATGCTATTTTATCCGGATTTCTTTACGGATTTATTGGTTATTTTGGGATTAGTGCTATTCATGGTGATTTATCAGCAAGTAATATGCTGTTTTGGCGATTTTTTATTTCCAGCATTTTTATTTTGATTGTTTTGATTCCTCAATTGAAAAATATTAAAGATACCTATAAATCCATGTTTACCGCTTTTTTAAGTGGTGTTCTGTATTATGGTTTATCGACATTATTGTACTTTTATGCTTCCCACTATATAGGATCTGGATTGTCAATGGTGATATTTTTTACTTATCCAGTGATTATTATGGTATTAAATTATTTCTTCTATGGTCAAACAATACCGAAGATATATTACTTGGCCATATCTGTTATCCTTTTAGGAATGGCATTGTTAATTGATGTGAATGAAGTCGCATTTGATTTATGGGGTATATTTCTGGGTGTCACTTCAGCCTTTTTTTATGCCTGTTATATTGTTTCAAGTAAAAACAATAAAATTTCTCCAAATGTATCAACTCTGATGGTATGTTTAGGCTGTATGGTAACCAGTTTGATTGTAGCTTCTCTCGGCCATACCTTTAAAGTTCCAACAACATTTCCTGTTTGGCTGAATTTATTTGGCATAGGCCTTGTTGCAACGGTTATACCGATTTTGCTAATGCTGCACAGCTTGAAGTATATCAGTTCGGAAAAGGCATCTATCTTATCTGTTTTGGAGCCTGTTTTTGTGGTGATCTTTGGAGTAGTGCTGCTCGGTGAGGAATTGAAACCTTGGCATGCGTTGGGTATCGTCTTTGTTCTGGCAGGTGCTTTGATTACCTTGTTTAGTCATAGAATTAATTTAAACCAATTAAAGCGGCAAGTATTTCAATTTTTTAAATTAACATAATCAGGATTGACGCAAAATTCCAATCTCTTTGTTAAAAAGCTTTTAATTTTGTCATTTGTTGTCTTGATCTTGGAGTTTTGCTTAAATCCCGCTAATAATTTATGATTATTGATGAGTGGTAAGCCAATCCTCAATTCTTTTGTGTTCAGGCAAATTTAACAGTGCAGGTGCGTGCCCTGCATTCTCTACTTCATAAACTTCAGTTAAAGCATGAGTTCTTTTCATTTGTGTGATGATCTCTGAAGTCAAGATATCAGAACGTACGCCATGAATAATTAAAACCGGGCACTTAATCTGTTTCCAAATTGACCACAAATTAATGTCGTAGACAATTCCTTCCAGTGCTTTATGAGGATGACGAAAAAATTCTGAAATGATTTGTAAAATTGATTTTGATTTTTTTATTGCCGGATCCATTTTGGAGACATAAAGATTAGGACCTCGTTGTTCTACACTGTTTTTAGTGAAAATATCCCATTGATCTTCATTGGTAATTCCAAAATCAGCATAGCTGGTTTTGAAATGTTGCTTGGCTTCCTCCAGGCTTTTAAAATCAGGGTCTTTACCAGCATATTTAGCAATTCTTCTTAATCCATGAATAGGTATTTGAGGACCTATGTCATTGAGAACAAGTTTATTGATCGGGGAATTGGGCATCGCAGCTAAAATCATGCCAATAATACCGCCCATCGATGTCCCAATCCAATCAATTTGATGCGCATTTGTTCTTGCAATAAGAGCAGTCATATCCTTTACATATTGGGTAAAATTATAGTGATGGGGATTTTTAAACCAGGAACTATCACCTCGACCTGCAATATCAGGGCAGAATACATGACGTCCCGTGGAGCTAAGATAATTCGCTAACTCATCGAAATCCCTGGAATTGCGCGTATAACCATGCACACAGATAACTGCGGGTAATTCAGGTTCAAAAATACCCCATTCAGTATAAGCAATATGGTGAAACCCTTCTTCCGAGATTGCAATCAAGCTGTTTTTTTTCATATTTCAGACTATTGGTTTTTATCGCTGTAAATCAATACCAAATACCCGAATAATTTTGCACACCACAACATCCTGTATTATAACTGCAACAGGAATTGCTGGAACCGCAGCATCCACCTCCACAGCTACTCAGTAATACAGCAGCAGTAATAACAACTAAGGCCAATATTATTTTTTTCATTGCCTATCCTTGTTTAGTTCATGTATATTAAATATACTATATGAATTTAAAATTATCCAATTGATTGTATTTGTTGGTGTTTTTTGGTGCTAAATGTTGTGTTCAGGGGATAGGGCTGTGCTCTGGATTGCTTTAAGCAGGATATACTGTTAATTCCAGATTTGAATTTCTTCGAGTGGAGTTCGATTATTTTGAGCTGAATATTGTTTGAAAGGCACTATCTGCCTTTCAAAAATTAATCTCTACTATTCAATTATTCGATGTAACAGACAAACTAACCTAAAATGCCAATACATTGATTATTATTATTGACCAAAGTCACCTTACTGTCTTGATTTAAGGTTATAGAACCACAAGAGATATTTTCTCCAAAAATGGAATCTTTCTTATATCCAAATTGATACTCTTTATTTTTAGGTCCTTTTCCTGAATAGGAATTGCCCAAACCTCCATATTGGTTTCCATTGACCGTGTAACCTATAGCAATGGCATTTTTTTCCTTGGTAGTTACTGTAATATCAATAGTATCGGAGGCAAAAATTTTGAAACAAATTAGAGATAACAATACAGTACTTAAATTTTTTCTGCAAAAGTGCCACATCTTTTATCCTATATATTCATTTATTAATGACCTAATAAACTAATTAGAAAACTCTATTTTGTCTAGGGCGTGTTGACAATTGCCCCCGCCTACGTGCCTTGGCTTGTCC
>NZ_KK074224.1:0-13994 GCF_000586315.1 Legionella pneumophila subsp. fraseri
TAGAAGCCTTTCGATAGGTGGCGGGGTCCATACTATTACGTCATATTGCTTTAAAAAGTATTATTACCTATAAAATTTTACTTTTATCAAAGCTGGCTTTAACTGCTCCTGAAACAGATTGTACTCAAATTTTATCTCAAGAAGAATGGCAAATTCTTTATATTCGCAAGCATCAAACAACTCAGGTACCTCAAAAACCTCCCAATATAAAACAAGCACTTATTTGGCTAGGCAAATTAGGCGGATTTTTGAATAGGAAAAATGATAGCCTACCGGGAGCAATGACATTATGGCGAGGATATGAAGAGCTTCAGCAAAGTATCATGATGCTACGTATATTTTCTGGTAATAATAATTATGGGTAAAAGTCAGATTTTAATCCTATAGAGAAATTTTGAGCTAACTTAAAATCATTCATCAGAAAAATTATTGGCCAATTCAATTCCCTTTCTGAGGCTATCGACTATGCATTCAAATCGATCATTTAAAAATCAAAATACTATAAATTGGAATACCAGTTCTGGGATCTTGGTTCGTTGCAATAATCATTAATTCACTTTTTTCGAAGCGTGATCCGGCTAGGAAAAGGGATTGACCCAAAACAAGCATTTTCTCACGAGAATAGTCTATAATTTGAATAACATTTAAAATCAATTAGCCAGATTTAACACAGCAAACGATTACTGATGAAATATACCGAAAGCAAAGGAATGGCTTTGGGCTTAGTCAAGGGGTTTTCTATGAAAATCAATATAAGTGGATTTGGCCTTCACTCTTCTTCACCGGCCAAAATATTAACTCAGCATGATAAAATCACAATCTTGGCTCAAAGAACTGATTTATATCGTGGCGATGACTTTTATTTTGGATTTGATAGCAGTAATCATAATTTTATAGACATCATTGATCTGCAAGAGCCTTTAGCTATCAAATGTGGACACACGCTTTCCCTTTATCATGACACGTCACATATCACCGTATATGAGCTGTACTTCATCGAAGAAGAATCCAGACGATTAATCCCTATGATTAAACTGGAGTCTCAAGCCATAGACAGTGGATTAATAAGATATTTAATCCCATTTGAATTTTTAGATTTGTACGAACGCACCTACAATAAAAATGATATGACAACTGGAGCAAGAGAGTATTCTGCGTCAGAGCAATTTATCTCACTTTTCCTTACAAAATTATTGCTTGGAGAGTGGCCAGCAAAGAAAGAATCGATTCATTTTCAAAAAGCTGTTTATGACCTGGAAACAGATACGACCTGCAGATGCCAGCTTCAGGATTTACAATTTACAAAAATATCTCGTCAGAAATACAAAGAAGCCAATGAAAATGATTTTGTAGCAATAAATCCCTTTTATGATAATCCCCGTATAGATCTTGCTTCTTTAATTAAGAACAATACTGAATGTGTAACAGTAAGGGAAATTAAAAACCATCATTTTCCACGAATAGAAATTGTTGTGCCCATAATGAATATCTCTGAACAATATGAAATCATTTTTCAAAAAGAAAATCCCGTTTTATTTAAAAATTTGCATCATGCCTTAGAGCGGGGCGATACAACTAATTTGAGCCATCTCTTAAAACGGCATTATTCTGAAAAAATACAACATTATTTTTCGGAAGCAGGTATCACCTCTTCCGGATAAAATCTGAAGAAATAAGATGAAAATATTTTTCAATAGTGTTACAAAAAATTACAAAGTTTACAGGAGATGTTTATGTCCAATTCAAAAACTGAAGTTGACAAAGCAATTAGATTTTTTAAAGACCAAAAAAAAATTGAAGAATATACTGAAAGATGTTTAGAGAATCCTGAATTAACTCCACGAGAAAAAATGATAATTGTGCATTTTAATCAACATAAACGTTTAAATATCATTGCAAAAGTTCAGCAACATACTTATAAACATCTCTTTCAAGAAAAGCCAAATGAATTTTTCACTAAAAAATACCATTATGATTGGTGGATTTTTCCTATGCATGTTCCCAAAGAATGGATGTGGGAGCAAAGAAATTATGATGCTTCCATCAATTTAGTTGAAGCTCAAACTTTACTTCGTGACAAACAATTCACAGATACTTACATTAACTCGATATCAATGTATCTCGCAGCACTTAAAAAACATAGTTGGAATAATTATCCAGTCCGTTATGCAAGAATGCTCCACTCATTATCCCTTTTTCTACTAGCCGCTAGAAACTTAGAAGTGATCCCCGAAGTTTATAGCCGGCTTTATGAGCAAGCCCAAGATGCAATTGCTTATGCAAAAGAATATATTTTGGCAGACAATAAAGATTATGATTTATTAACTACGGGCTATAAAGCCACTTTAGCAGAAATAGAAAAATATGCACCATTAGACAACCCAGTTCCTAGTGGAGCTGTTCCATGACCAACCCAATAAAGCTAATACTATAGTATTTTGATTTTTAAATGCTCGATTTGAATGCATGGTCGATAGCCTCAGAAAGGGAATGGAATTGGCCAATAATTTTTCTGATAAATGATTTTAAGTTAGCCCAAAATTTTTCTATAGGATTAAAATCTGACTTTTACCCATAAATAAAATTTCTAATATAATGGCATGATTTTATTTATGGGTAAAAGTCAGTATTGAAGATTATCGGGTTGGAAAGTTAAAGAATGGAGTGGTGGCTCATAATGATAACGAGTTAGCTCTAGTTTAATGGCGGGGAAAAATTCGCAAGTTCTTCTACATTTTCTACTTTATTAACACTGCCATATTACTGGTGTTTTCTTTTCGGCTTGGACAATATTAAACCTTACATATTTTTACTGAAAATTTGTTTTGGGGAGTTAATAATGTTGTTTTCTTTGGTGAACGTTTCCCATGATTCTTGTATTTCACCATTTACCCTTTTGACTTCCTCGACATTAAGCCCTTTCGTATCGAAAAATTTCATTCCATTCTCTTTAGTGAGCACATTGATGCAAAACTTGGTTACTTCTTCAAAGTTAGTTAATATTAGCTCGCAGCTCTCACTATCGCCTTTTAAATGATTAATTGCTTTCTTAGACTCTTCAAGAGCAGATTGATAAATTCTGAGTACTGAGGCAGGTGGGGGGGATTTTTCAATTTGCAGGGTTCGGAATTCAGAAACTACTCTATCTTCATATGCAGAAAGAGCCTGAAATTGAAAATCTAATTGGGATTTATCTTCCTCACTAAATGTATCTGCTGATGTAGATGTTAGTAACCTCATTGTATCTCGGATACGTTGAAACGCAATTTTAATGAAATTATCAATTTTTCTATTTCTTTCTATTCTAGGCATTACTTTCTCCGATTTGATTTCTTATTCGATCTCAATCATAGGCTTGAACATTTCTTTTGTCAAAAAAATATACATAAATGACATATATCCAAACAATATATCAAATAATAACTCAATTCATAAAAGGAAATCAAATTTTATAAATTAAATTTTATAAATTAAAAAGCACAAAAAACAAAAAAATAGACTAGAAAATAGACTAGACTAAGTAATCATATGGTTACAAAATATGCAATTGCATCATTAAGAATACATTTTATTATTGAGATTATCTAATGAAAACATTAATCAATCAAAATCGGTTTCTCAAAGCTATCGAGTATGTTAGTGAGAATCATTTTTCAAAGCCTTATTCCATATCTCCTATGGTAGATAGATGGTTTAACCAGTTATCAATGGTTCATCTTGCGAATGGTAAGATAGTGCATTTATCGGGAAAAGTAGCAACCGAATTTGTTGACATTACCTTAGATGGGAAAGTAGTTGATAAAAAGGACCTGGCTATTGTATTTCAATTCCATTCACAAAAATCCGAACATGAAAAGGAACGAGCTGTTCTGGTAAAAAAAATTGATGAACTTAAAGAGGAACTGAAAAGCATTGTTCCTGAGGATAAAGTTAAAAAGGAACAACTGGAAGCAGAGGAAAAAAAATTAGAAGAATTTGATGCCAATAAAATAAAAGCAAAAAAATTATATGAGGATATCATTGAACGTGGCACATCCACTTTAAATGAAAAACGTTTGGAGAAACAATATAAGTCAAAGATAACTCAAATTGTTCATCGTCCAAACCATGGTTTAACACATTCAGTTAGAGTTTCTTATCTTGTCACAGGGATTCATGCTTTTAAACAGGAATTTAATAAACATTCAAAAGCACTCGACAATAATACAGAACTTGAAAAGTCGCAGATGATGATGTTATTCAGTGTTGTAGGCCGTCGCGATGAAACTGGCTTTAATGACACCGGTGATAACGTTAAAGGTTGTGAAACTTATGAGAGTTTTAGAACCACCTCAGGAAGAGAGTATCTTAAGTACTGCCGTACCCATTTAACAGATCTGTATAAAGACAATCTGGATGCAATGTATCGGGATGCTATTGTTGTAGAACTTATGGGTTATTCCAATATTCAAGATCGAATAGATAGAAGAGAAGATGATCCACCACAAGTATTTATCGATTACGTTATTGAAAAAGAAAAGCAATTAGGGAACGATATTTCACGTGAAGAAGCACTAAATTTGACAACCAAACCCCAATCTTACAAGAATAAAACTCCTAAATATAGTCTCGAAAAATTATTTCCTAAAGGTGCTGTTCGAGAACTTGCTGATGCCAAATTAGGTATGATGAATGATGCCCATGGTATCGACTTAACACGTTGTTATCCGCTCTACCCTTCAAAAAAAGGAGGAGCAAAAGCGATTGGTATCATAGAAGATTACGTCGATTTATCTGGTCTTTCAGATTCGTTAAAAAGCGCCAATTTAGAAAAATTGGAAGCTGTGTTCAAGTTTTTACGTTGTAGCTTTGATACTCTTCAGTTAACTGGTCAGAAATCTATGTTTGGTTTGATTTCTCAGGAGGCTTTCGACACTCAAAAAGATAACATTCTATTAGCTATCCAGGATATAAACAAGCGATTCCAGACCCCTATCAATAAAAAGACACGAGAGGAACTAATTGAAGAAATTAAAAAAGCTCGTCAAGTAGATAATTATTATAACAATTTAGAAGGTAGCCTCGCCCTGAGTAATAAAAGCAATTCAACTCTTGAAGCTTATCGTAAACATCTAATTCTTCAAGAAATAGTAAAACACATCACAGCGGCTCCTAAATTAACAACTGACAAACGAATGTTTGATTTCCAAAACACTCAAGAAGATAACCCTCATAAGATTAATCATCATAAAAATGCTGTTAGTTTAATTAATGCATTGCAATCCATTACTCCAGTCAAAGGGGTAACCAAGGTTGAATTACCTATAATTTCTGTTGTAAAACACGATAGACCGAAAAACAAAGTTATTGTTTCTTTCGAGAGCCAAGAACAAGCTCAAGCTTTTCAAGAAGCATATGATACGTTTTTTGGTGTCAAACTGGATATTACTAAACACTCGCCTCACCATTTGTCTATTGAAGCAAATAGGGAACATTACAAGCAATTGCGCGATGATAAATTGATTGAGTTTAAGCAAGTTACAGTGTCTAAAGTGATTAACAGAGAAGAGTTTTTAGTTGATCCAGAAGGTAATATTACTGCTTTGGATATGATAAAAAATAGCCAGGCTTTGGTGCGTCTTGTTTCAACTACGGCTTTGAGCGGAGAGTCGTTTCCAGATTATGATTACCTTTTAAGATCGTTTGAAGATCCAGTTCACGAGCGTTATACTCCCCCTATTCGAGAGAACATACATTTCCCGGTTATTCATGGAAAATACACTGATCCAAGAACAAACCGAGTTTACGAACGAAAAGTAGTGACCACAACACTTCCTGAAGTTCGTTTTCAAGAGCCTGTAACTGAGCCGATTAAGTTTGAAGACAAGGTTGCTGATGGTTGGGTTGTGGGCAAACCAGGTTCTCCTCAAAATACGATTTTTACTAAAAAATTGGCTCATACTTTACTACCTCCTCATGGTAAAGTGATACCATTTTCTGGTTATCCAGATAAAAAATGGAATTATTTCCCTATTGGTGTTCTTTCAGACGTTCGTCAGGTTGATTTGAGAGATGAGCGCTATATCTGGTCTGAGAACATGGATACAGTGAATAAATTTTGGATAAAAGATTCTTCTAAAACTAACTTGGACTTTTGTAATTATTTGAATGCTCAGATGGAAAAATCCGGGCAGCCTAAGCGTTACCCAAAAACTAATGTTATTGCTTTGGACAAGAGTAAACTTATAAAAGAAAGTAGCACTAAAGAAGAGCTCATAGAACATTTGCAAAAGCGGAAGAAAAAGATTTTTGATGTACTTAATGCCAAAGCTTATAGACCAAATGATGAAGCCTTGCAAGATTTTAAAATGTTGCTTCAGCAAGAGCGGAAAATATATCTTGATCGTTTTAGTGAGAATAAAGTCGCACAAAAAGAAATAAAGGAACTTTATTCAGCGATGATTGAACGTATTAATATTGAGGCTGCTAGAAAAAGTTCGAAATATGCGATTAATCTTAGTCAATTAATTCAACTGCAAAAGGAACGCGTTGAGGTTGGAGGGCATAATGAAATTCTAGCGGGGAATACGAAAGGGGCTACACAAGCTTTCTATGCAACTCGTGATCAACTTTTTGATCGCCTTAATTTAGCATTTCATGCTCTCGAAATTAAAAAGAAATATCAATATGACGTGCCTCTTTTGGTTCTAAGTCAGGATAAGCCACCATATCATTATACAGAGGCAATGATTAAGGAAGACCTTAAGACTGCTTATGATCTTTTACGTAAAGGAGAGTTCCCATATGACAAAACGAAAACTATTGCTTATGAACTGGATTCCAAAGGGAATGCCCTTAGAGACAAAGATGGAAAACGAATTCGTAAGAAAACCTCTGGTGGCGATGACGTTTATGAAGAAAAAAACCAGGTTTATCAAAAAGATTTATTAGTTAATCTTTTTAAATTAGCGCTGCCTTTAACTGACATAGAACAGCTTCAGAAGGGGCAAATTGATTCTGAAACACTTGACGGAGTAAAAATTGATATTGCTATCGATTCAATTGTTGAGCAAATGGATGTTATTGGTGGTTTAGCGCGCGAACGCAAATTGATGCAACAGATCTTTTCACAAAAAAATAAAGCGAAACAAGAACAGTTTTTTTTGCGCCAGATCGCATTAGGAAATCTTTCTTTGGTGCAAGAAATGGCTAACAACCGATCATTTTTTATCTCGCCAATGTTATTGGAAAAAGCAGTCTTGGTTGCTGAAAAAAATAATCATAAAGCGATAAGAGATTTTCTTGCTCCTCCGAAACCATCAATTGAAGCAGTCCGAGAAGACATAAAAGTGACACAAACAACCCAAGTTGAATCAGTGGAAAATGAAATATTTGTTGAAAAATCTCATTTAAAATTCGAAATTGAAAATTTGAAAAAACCTATTGATTTGTCAAGTCTGGAAAATGTGTTAAAAAGCCACCATGAGCGTATTGCCGCTGTAGTAGAAATTAATCTACGAGATCGAAGTTCACTTAAGTTGGATAACATACTCTTACTCCAGAAGACAACAGAGGAATTACTATTAAATCCATCTTCAAACAATGAAAATAATAAAAATAAATTAGATGAATTTATAAAATTATTAAATGCTCATCCGCAATATAAAGAAAGTTACGCTCATGTACTGGCGGCCTCAGATAAATCAGTTTCATTAAGCAGTATTCTAAAAGCTCATGATCTTTGGGGAGTTGAACTTACGGCTAAAGCAATCGTCCTTTTAGCCTCTCAGGAAAAAGATATATTTAGCTTAGATGATCTGATTAAAGTATATGAGCAAATGAGCCTTGTGATGCCAACTGTCAATTGCCAAGAACATTTGAAAAATGCGATGTCTCTTGTTGAGCAGCGTGGTATGGAGGATGCTAATAATTACCTTCTGCTAGTTGAGTGTAATAGAGAGTCACTTGCAAAGATTTATTTTAAAGACGCGAAGGCATTATCACGCCAACCGATGATTGATGCTATACGTTCTAAAGTTGAAGGATTAATTAAAAACATTGAGGCAAATGGCTTCGGATCAATGGACAAGGAAACAAAGAATTTCTGTGATATTATGAAACAAATGGTAGAAGAGAATAAAGATGATTATCTTTTCCTATTGCTTCGATACCATGATCTGGTAAAAGTTCATCGAGTAATAACTTCACCTGAAATGCAAGATATTAAAAAAGAGATTGCCACGCGTGAGTACAAAGCATCTGGTTTTTTTGGTTCTCGAACTAGCCTAAAACAAGCTAATGCTATAAAAGAAGCTTTGGCCAAAACTCCTTTACTTGAGCGAGAACATATTTTGACAGGCGATTCACCTTCTTGTAGAAATGTACAAAGAATTCTTCATTCTATTGGGATATTAGTTGATAAACTTGATATAGAGGAACTTCTCAAAGAGGAATCGACTAAAAAATTATCAAACTAAGATTTGCTTGACCGAATTACCTTGGAGCTAATTTGAAATAAACATATGAAAATATGAGAGTTTCCTTTTTTGATGGAAGTGCAAACTTAAACAAAAGGAAAGGAAAGCTCCCATGACAGCGATTATTTGATTAAATGTGAACATGTAATAAACGGCTTTGCCGCTAATTTTTTCCAAAGATGAAAATGATGTTATTCCGAATGAACATAGGCTTGGTAATTTTTCATAAGTCAATGAGCCTTCTTCCTTAATGACTTGTTTAATGTATTTGATCGGACAGCAGCGGTTTGCATGAATGAGATATTCCACACCTAATTTCCAGAATAAATTTTCCTATACCTCTGGCCAAGGCAATCAAGTATCACGAGATGTTTGTCCATTAAATTAACGTGAATTCCTATTTCCTGACACAATCCGGCTACCAGTTCATGATGATCCGGATTTTTAATTCCATAACTTGGTGCTGACACAGTTACTACCCCTAAAAGGGAGTAATAGATCAAAAACCAGATCCTGTGCCAATCTTTTTTATTTAATGGGCTAGGTGCGGAATAACAGATATAGGAAAGCCTCTTTCTAAAAAATTCTCAAGGACAAGGCCTGTTACGCTTTTCTCACACATACAATCTATCGGATTAGCTTCCTTATCACGGCATTATATCGAATTCAAACAAGGTAACAGTCTAATTGCATCCAGAATATGACCATTCACAATGATCAAATGAAAGTCAAAATATATTTAAATAGATCAAATAGTTAATTTTTTGTTAATTTTTTAGGAGTATACTTTAATAAAAGAAGTAAAAAATATAAAATTTGATAAATAATATTTCATAGTGTTCTATAATTTACAATAAATATGAATTTGGATTTAAATGGGAATTAATCCCACGACTATGAAACATTTAAACAACTATCGTGTGGGGTTGTGATGACTAAATACGTTGAACAAATTGTAGGTCTACTCTCTGGCTTAGACATAAAACAGGCAGAATCTTCTTTGCAAAAGATGAGCATCGATCAAATCAAGGTTATGCGTTCTCGTGTTTTGCCTCAAATAACAGATTTAGAAAGAAGAAAACAATTAAGATCGCTTCTTAATGAGCGTGAGCAGCAAATTTATGCCAGTGCTGAGAAAGATTCAGTTCTTAAGGTAGCTGTTCAAGAAAACACACCCATTAGTGATTCACTGAAAGGGATATTTGATGAGATTACTCAGAATGTGATTTTGGGGTTTAACAGCGAGGTTGAAAGAACACTTCTTCTGGAAAGAGCGTCCTACAATGAGTTATTTGTACTTGAAAAAAAACTAAGCACGATGCTTCACTATGATTCAGCAAAAGAATTGTATCTCAGCGTTCAAACCGAGATGGCAAAAAGGGAAAACGATGAAAATATAAACTCTGTAATATGGGAAAATGAGTTAAAAGAGAGAACGATAAATGGGAATAATCTTTATTGGCAGGGCAAGCTCTGGCAAAACTTGATTAGTCATAGTAATCAAATTAAAGCAGAACTTTATAAACCGTCAGTCAAAACATATGAAGATTCTCCTAAGCGTGTCCCAGGCTTTTGGTCCAGAGCAGGCTCTTGGATTGCTGATACGGCGAATGCTCTGGGAGCTGGCGTATTAAAAGTCACTGCTTTTGTTTTGGGAGCTATACCTTATGGCATTTACAAGGGAGTTAGTTTATTTAAAAATGCCCCCCCAGAGCCAGAAGTCAGGGAAAAACCCCCAGTTATCGAACTCAATGAAGATGATAAGAATCATTTAGATCGATTACGCCTGAAAGGCGCGCAAGAGGTCGCAAAGGCAACAGGTCTAACTGGCTTTGGTGGTGAAAAAAAACGTGATAAAGCGAGTGTCTTGACCTCATTACACTCTCGATTCGGTATGGTTATAGCGTCGCAGATGATGGCAGGGACAAAAAATTCACATCACCGCGATTTAAATACTGTTATTGAATCACTAACAAGAAGCACTGATGACAACAATATCATCGAGGAAGTAGAAAATGCGATTAAAGGAGTCATTGATCCTTTCGTTGAAAATCCTCTAAATGGCGAGCATGCCTGCTCTACTGGTGGTGATCCAGATATGGTCACTTCCATGGAACGAGAGCTGTTTAGTAAACTAGTAGAGAGGCCTGAGGAATTTGAAAAGTATGGTGTGAGGTTAACAAAAACAGAAAAAGCACAAGTTAAGAAATATTACGACACTATGAAAAATACCCAAGACTTGAGTCATATACTGAAGGCTGTGGGTGCGGATTGGGGGGGGTATAGACCAACATATCCCAAAAAAGGGGAACCCAAAGATAGTTACGTGAAGGTTGAGCATGATTTTGAAAAAAAACAACAAGAATTTGAAAACAAGCTGTTGTTAGCAAGCCGAGCTGTACAGGAAGCGATTAAAAATCTAAAGGATGGGGAGTCACTATATCTTGAGACAGGCCTGGAAGGTCATGCTATGCAGTTAGTCATCAAGAAAGAAGGTGCGAATATCAAGCTGTCAACGTATGATTCATCTGGCGCTTTAGAAAATACTGCGCTTGCGAAAGGAGGGCTTTCTGTTATCAAGGAAGGAGCTAAAGACTTTAGGGATGTCTTTGCTAAAAAAGGTTTATGGGCTGGCCTTGGCGCTCTTGCTAGCACTATTTCGGGTGTCTTCAAGTTGTGGCGCATGGGCGAAGAATCGATGAGAAGAAATGCCTTAACTTTTTCTGTTCCTCAAGAAAAATTATACACTTCAGACGGATTGGATTACTTACGGACCTTAATAAAATCCAACTCAATGGCTGGCTGGGCAGAGACTCATATTGATTTAAAAATTAAACATACCACTATGGAAGAGCGTAGTCATATGGGCTATTGGGAAAAGCTGATGGCTTTAAATGCCCAATCAGACGTCTATTCAAATTACATCAAAAATTTTACGTCAATCGCCTCTGATGATTCACCTCCTGAGTTTCAGGATTTACTACAAAGACCGCAAAATACGCAAAACTGTTTTGCGAAAAAAGCCCAATCTTGCGAATTGTATGAATTAGGAAAACCAACCTATAAAAAAGTTAGATTGGCGATGATGCTGGATCAAAGGCAAGGTATATTGGATGATGTGTGCGGTAAGGAAGGTGTCGCACAAAGTGACAAAGCAACCAAATTACTAAGTGGATCCTATGCTGTTGCACTGAGGAAAATGGCATTGGAACCTGAAATACTATCTCCAGACGAGTTGTATGAAGTATCTATGCGCCTGAGTGAATTAAAAACACCGCCGACGGAAGAGTACTATAAGAGTTATTTTGAAGCTTTGATCAAAGCGAAAGAACAGCTAATTGCTCAGAAGAAGACTTCAAATCAACCAGCTATTGATCGTATTAATGACAAAATTAATAGTCATGCTAAAGAATTTTATTTGTATTTAAAAGAAAACAAACAACAGGATAGAATTGAAGCAATTTTTGACCCGGCATTTTACAATAAAGAGCCTAAAGATTGGCCATCTGATGGAATGCCATTAAAGACTATAGAAGGAAAAATTGATACAGATGCTTTAACAGAATTAAGTAAGCATTCTAATTTTCTCGCATGGAAAGCCACCATTCAATTAATGAATCATCAAATTAAAAAACTAAGTGTCAATGAAAGACATATACATTCTGAAAAAGAGCGCTTATCTTCAACAAGTCGTTTATCCCGTGTTACGACAGAAGATTTAATCGACGCAAACCTAGTTACTTTTAATTCCGGTGAATCCAGAAAAGAAACGATTAAAATTGAGATAAATATAGATGGTAAACGAAAAGAAATTGATATTAATGCATACTTCAAGCGTTTACGCGCAGATAGAGAAGCTCTTATAAATCCTAAAGTTGTTGATCTGTTGAATTACATATGTAATGCCTCTACTGCTTATAAAGAAACCTATATAAAACAAGTATATAAACATCAGATCAAAGCCTTTGAAGATAAAATGACTTCGAGCATTGACCAAACTGCTAAAAACTTGAAAGAAACTATAGATAAGTTGAATCAATTTAATAAAAAACTGGACGAAAAGATTGATCAGTCTAAAAAACTTATTGAATCAGTTAAAAAAGAAATAGAAACAGAGCAAAAGCTTATTGGTGATAACAAAAATTCAGTCAAATTAAGAAATCTGACAGCGCGTTTGGATCTTTTAAATAAAGAAGTGGATGAGTTAAACGCATTGCAGCGTTCGATTGCAACCAAACTTCAAACACTTCAAATCGATGAAGAGGTTCCTGGCCCCAAAAAGAATATCGCTACAGCAAAAACGCTATTGGCAAAATTGCAAGAGTTAAAGACCAAAGTTCCCCCAGATTTGCGAACTATCAACGCTATAAGCAAAGTATTCAGAACGGGTGATCATGTGTTGGATAGTGTTAAAAAGGAGACGGAGGGGGCGATAAGAGAATTTGAAGTCGATAATATCGAAGAACAGGCAAACGACCGCCTCAATCACGTTAATAAATTCCGTGAGCGAGTAATTAGCAATCATTTAGAAGCCAATTCTGAATACAGGATATTAGACGAACTCGCCTCAGGACGGCTTGGATTGGAAATTGATAAAAATAGGGATATGTATAAGCAAACACCTGAGGAGAGGATTGAGTTTTACAGACAAGGAAAAAATACATTCTTATTTGGTTCAGTATTCCAGGAAATCCAAAGCTTAAATCAGAAGCTAAAAGAAAAAGTGTTTGAAATTATCGAACAAAAAGTAATATTAAGTACGGATGAGTATAGTGCAAATACTTTCGATTCAATTGGCACCGGAAATGCTGAATACATAAAACTGGATACAGTTGCGGGGAGCATTAGCAAGCAACCCATTCCTGATGCAATCAAGAAAGAATGGGTTGAAAAAATGTTTTTGATTTGGTTGAAACATGAGCATCCAGAGAAGTTAAATAAACTTCAGAATACCACAAACCAGGTCGCAGCAATTAATAATGCGTTTCATCACTTTCTAGAGCAAAAAGCAAATATGAAATACGGTGCTCTAATGCAATCCGGATATCCTATAAACCTCAACGAGAGTCAAATTAAGGAGATGTGGCAGCCTATTGATATCGAAGCTAAACGTAAAGAGCGAATGGATGCTGGGCGAGTTATTTTATCAAAACTCATGCAAGCCGGAGGACTATTAGATAAGATCCGCGCGAGAGAAAAAGTCAAGGAACCTGTTGTTGAATCAGTTAAGTTAACCCCTGAAGAGTTAGTTGGACAGCACGCAAAAGTCGATACAGTCGATTATGCCCCACCTGAAGTGGAATTTTTGAAACTGTATCAGACTACGGTTATCGATGGTAATACTTTAAAATTCTTGCGCGCCAATCCAACACCAAAACCGAAGGGAAGAACAGAAGAGGATTGCACGAAATATTACAAAGAGGTTGAAAGCCATTTGCATAAGCTGAAAACATTTGGTGGCCTGGAAAATAAAGCACAACGAATAACCGAGTTTTGCAACTCAGCGACTGCTGAAATCTTTAATTTACCCTATCCCCC
>NZ_KK074224.1:14054-33425 GCF_000586315.1 Legionella pneumophila subsp. fraseri
GCTAGAGAGATATCAAGCGGATGATGAGGATGCCTCATTAAATGAAGCCTTCAAAAATCTTGAGAATGCCGAGCGTTCGCAGCTTTTAACAAATTTCATCAAACTGAGCTTGTCTCAAATTAACGTCAATGTTGATCGGACAGTTAACCATAAATTCTTTTCAATAATCAAACAATGGGAAAAACTGATAACACCTCGTGATGAGGAAATGTCCAACAAAATTAAAGAGCTTGACCCAATAGGTACCCAACCCGATGACATTAGTTTGCTAAAAAAAGTTGATCTTGCTATTCAAGCATCTCCTATTGGATTAGAGGGTATCTATGAAGGACAAAGAGGTTTACAAGTCGCCTTAACCGACTATGGGAAACAAAAATCTGTCGATCCAGCATTACGTAAATTGGCTGATCGACTGGGCATGCGTAATGGTGACGCCATACTAGCTCATCAATTCATCGCGTATTACTCAAATAAAGCGTTTCTACTGTCAATTGATGGAATAAACAGTACTCAAGGGCGTGAATTTTTTGATCGAGCTTTCCTGGATGCTTTCCGAAACGCTACAGCAGATGAAAAAGGTAAGCTGTTAAATTTTCTACAAAATATTCCGTTGGATCAAAAACATAATCCTTGCGCGCTGAAAGCGCCACATGAAGCGTTTATCAATGAGCTTTTGGTAAAGTGCGCAAATATAGACCCAGAAGCATACAAGGCAATTACTAATACCGACTTCCCATCGACTAAAGCATCAGATGACTTTATTGATTCAATCACCAAAAAAAATCCATTAAGTCCCAAAGAACCTGATGCAACGGATCGCTTATTTGGATTTGCCAGAGATGTTAACCTTCTTGCTCTCAAAATTGAGCATTTCCAAAAGAAAACTCCACCACTTAGTCCTCTTGATCAAGAAAAATTAGATGATCTCTATGCGAAATTAATCTGTTCAAACCTCGCTTATCAATTGACCTATGACCAAGCTACGGAGGACACTCTTGACAATTTGCATAAGAATTTTGAATTTACTCGAGAAATGGGGTTGGTTCAAACCAATATAAATCAACTTCAAGAAAATATGAATCGGTTCTCAAGTACATTAAATGAAAATGGGCGAGCCAAAAAATTTAAAGAAGCGTTCGATCAGTACGTCAAAGATGACAAATTTGATGGGCGTAAAATAAATTGTAAAGAGATTCCTGAATCTGTTAAGGATCTTCCTGGCTTTATCTCATTAGGTGATAGATACAGCTTGGATGTTTTGCATGGTGCCATCTATTTTGGAAATAACAAACTAGGAGTTATGCCAACACACATCCAGGCGAATATTGCTTTACAAGTTTTGGGAATAGAGAATCTTCCATTCAAAGCAAAAGACGGCGGATATATTTATGTTGAAGGTGAAGATGAATTGGATTCAGGTAATAAAATTAAAGCATCTATCACACCTCAAAAAGATGGAAGTCTTGTTATCCAGAGAGAACTCAATACTTTGGATGGTGATTCTAGAATCCTTCAGTACATCCAACCCGATAATATGGGCTCGATTCCAATTTCCTTACAAAGAAGATTGAAGGTAGAGCATTATTTTACAGACTCTTCGGGGTTGATTCATGGATTTACTTCTGATTTCAAGCCAGTAATAAAATTATCAAAAGATATAAATGGGGTTTGGAATGGGAGTTTTGTCGATCACCTTGGTAGGCAAGTTCCTGTTCAATTGAAATCTGAAGAAAAAGCCATTACTCACGCACTCGCAAATGTTTTTCCGTCAGAGGAAATGATTAGCGTTGATAAAAATACGGTTTACGTACCATCCATAGCGAAATATGTACTGTACGATGAACATACAAAGAGTTATTTCCTTTCAGACAGTAATCTCATAACTGAGGTAGGTGCAAGGAAAAAACTTACAATTATTAAGGAAGGTTCTGCTTATACAACAAAAGAATTATCAGTTTCTGAGGAAAATGAAGTAAGGGAACTGAAAGAGGAAATAAGGAAACAAAGTAAAGAGTATTTAGAAGAGCAAATTAAAGAATGTAAAGGAAAATTGAGGGAAATAGAAGGGAAAAATGACACGAATAGTATTCGGGAAAAAGAAAAATTTGAGAAGCAAATTCAAGGCGCTGAATCCAGAATCAAATTGCTCACAGGAAACAGTTTGCTCAGTAAGCAAGCAAGAGAGCAAGTAACTAAAAAAATTAAGGATTGTGAAAATAAAATTAGAGAAATCACTACTCCAGAATACTTTGTATTCGTTACTAAAACGCCACAAATCATGGCTTTAGAAGAAAGGGTGCTTGAGTTAGAAAAGGCAATGAATCAATCCTACAGAGAATTTATGGAGGGTGCTAAAGACAAGAATACGCTTGCATCTCAGTATGATAAAGCAAAAACTGATTATTTACAGGCTAAAGAAAAGCTTAACAGCGCTTATGCAACCGTAGATTACCTGAGAACTTATAGAGACATAGGCAGTGAATTAACGACTAAAGACCTTCAAAGCATTCTTCACATTGGTACGATAGAGGGTAAAGCATCAATTTTAACCAAGCTTTTGGGCGCTAATGTTCCTAAATTGCCATTAAATTCAAGTGAGCTCGATCAGTTAAGGAATATTAAGCAGGCTCTGGAACAGAAGAAAGAAGATAAAAGTATCACAATGGAAGACAGAGCTGCTCTTATTATGTTGATTGGTACAGAATTACAGCATCATATATTAGAACGAACAGCCTGCGCTCATGGAAAGTTAGACAAATGGAATAGAGAAGCTTATGCTCAGTTATTAACTGAGTTTAAGGCTGAAGTATCAGAGCTTAAAAAACTATCAGGAACGTTGCCCTTAGAGCAGTTCTCTGAATTGTGGCGTTCAATAAACTCTGAATTTGCAGATGAAGATAAGGAACTGGATAAATTTTTTATCCCCCCGGTCACTGCGATTGAAAAGAGTGCTCCTAAACCAATTAGCCTAAATACAAAAACAACATTCATGCCTATTGAATCAATAGGTGCTCGCTCATTGATCCAATTTAATTTGTTTACGGATCCCCAAAAACTCGTTGATTCATCTCAGCTGGATCTTGAAATGCGCTTAAAGACTGGTTTAAGTACATTTAAAGATTCTATCCAAGCTCAAGAAGATGGTTATTATTATGAAAACTACGGGGTTTTTAATGAAAAAACTCTTGAAAAATTAATGAGTGTTACTCCTGGTCATAATGGACTTGGAGGCGTAAGTAGAGAAAATATTTCGGATTTGTTCGAGATAATGAAGGAAAATGGTTGGATTCGTGCTGTAGGATCTGAAGATTCGAACAGATATCAGCTTGCACGCCACCCAAGTGAATTCTACTCTGCACCTAAAATTTCAAGTTATTTAGCGGAAAAAGGTTTTTCAAAAAGCGAAATACGCAATATTTCAGATAGACTGGAGACATTTTTATATCAGACGGCTGTGAGTGGTGGTACCTATTCAATAAAAGAAGGAAACCGAGATGAATTAATTGAAAAAGTCACAGGGGCTCAGGAAAAATGCAATAATGAATACTTGGATGCCAAGGATAAAATTGAATCGATTTTAGCTGAAACTTCTCCACGTGTTACGTTTGCTGAACTAAATGCGGCATATCTTTTAAATGATTTTACGAAGTTACTTTCTAAATTTCCCAAAGGAACGGACCTGCATCAGAAAGAGATAGCATTAAATAATGCGATGACCAGGATGTTGTATTATAAAACCGAGTTAGATCATTTAAATGACATTCAGGCAATGTTCAAAGGCGGGCAAGATGCGAAAGCGGTAGCAATGTTGCATATAAAACGAAATTATTCGCTTGATCGCTTACTTGATTCTGAAATTGCTTTAGATACTACTGCAACTAGAGAAGCAGTGGAACAAGAGCGAAAAATGCAAAGAGCATTCTTGCTGTTTGAATCTGAATTTGGTCACCGATGCAATACCCGCCAGGTTAATATTTTCCGTGGTTTATTACTTGATGACGAACTGAATCCAGACAAAATTGATTCAGCCCAAGCCAGAATGGGATTTGGTAAGACAACCCTGTTACCATTAGTCGCTCTGTATAAAACTGAGGCTAATAAATTGGTACGCTTTATAGTACCAAAATCAGCGCTTGAAACTAATACATCCGATATGTCGCTGACGTTGAGTAACTTGTTAGCCGGTCGTGCTGTAAAAGATGATTTCCAGCGCTATCGAATTGAGTCTGATCCTGAACCTGAGATGGGTTTGGATAGTCCTCGTTTGAAGTCTTTCCAGAACGCAAAAGAAGACCTGAAAAAACGACTCGCGATGTATGAGAGAATCAGAGAAAATCGAGAAGTATTGGTGCAGTCACCTAGCGTTCGTAACTCCATGGAGTGTCAAGCTAAAATTTTCTTGGATATGCTGAACCAGCTAAACCCCAAGGAATCCTTACAAAGAAAAGAGATTATGGAGTGTATTTCAATACTAAATGAAATCCGTTCTATGGTAACAGTTTCAGTATTCGATGAGTTAGATGCTACTCAGGATAGTGCAACTACAGATGTAAATTATACATCGGGTACTAAAGAATCAATTAATCCGGATGAAATCTATCCTCTGGAAGTGATAACTCAGACTATCAAGTCTGCAGAAGATAAAAAACCGGCTAAATTGGCTGAGATTCTATTTGAGAAATTTAAAATATCGGATCCAGATGGAAGTATTCTGAAGTACGTAACTTCTTTAGAAGAAGAGCAACCCAAAGGTGTTAATCAGTCAAATAGTACGCAAGTTTATTTAATGCGTGCTGTGCTTACCGATCCAATTATGCTGAGTGTATTTACTGAAAAAGAACCAGGAACAGACTTTGGAATTTGGTTCGAAAATGCTCAGGATGGGTCAAAGCAATATGATTATGAAGCTCTTAGAACAGGGAAAGAAACAAAGTCTACAAAACCATTATTAATTACGGTTCCTTACCAGGCCGCCAATACGCCAAAACCGAGAGGGTCACGATTTGACAATCCGGAAGTCACCGCCATTACGACTTTCTTGTATTATCTGGATCCCAGGACAGAAATAAATGAGGTACCTCATTTAGAGTTTTTAATCGATTCTTTCAGAAGCGGTGTTGGAGAAAAACCGTTCCTTGATTCCACAGGGCAGCAAATTGAGCCTGAATTCCGAGAAATATTCAATAAAATTAAAGAGTTATCAGAAATTGAAGACCCAATTTTTAGAAAGTCTGAAAGAGAAAAATACTTTTCTGAGCTTGATAAGGGAGAGGCATTCAGGAAGATGTTGGCTCGCACTATTATTCAGGAGCAAATTAAATTTGATAGTGGCAAGGCAAACAGTAATCGATATGAAATGGGCACCACTCAAGATGTTGTAATTGGATTCTCAGGAACTGCTGGTGATACATCTTCTCATTTCAAAGAGAACATGCTTGATCCTGCTGCCGATGGCAACATGACCTTAGGTATTATGGGAAGACAAAATTGTCAAGCTACTACGTCACTTGATACTGAAAGTTTTACAAGCTCTGGCGATTACACCGGTTCTTTGATAAAAGAGTTGGCTAAATCCTTTTCAGACAAGTCAAGAACTTTAATTGATGTAGGGGGGTTATGCAAGATCTCTAATCGTGGGGTTGCTTTAGAAATTGCAAAACAACTAAAAATAAAAGAAGAACCACTAAAAAGTCTCAAAGGGGTTATTTTCTACGATGATGTAACCAATATGAAAAAGGTCCTTATCCTGAAAGAGGGTAAAGAAACCATAGTTGATTTAACTCCCGAAATGGTAGCTGATTCCGATAAAAACGGCAGTTATTTTACCTATTATGATCAAAGTCACTCTCGCGGTGCGGACATTAAGCAGATGGATGGAGCTCATGCGCATTTAACCCTGAACTTTACAGTGACTAATAATGACTACAAGCAAGCTATAATGAGAATGAGGAAAATTGTTGATAAAACATCAGGACAGTCATTCTCCATAGCCATACCCGATAACGTCAAAGAACAGATATTTATCGACCTGAAACTTAACAAAAGTGATAGGCCATCTGGACTTACAGGAAACGATGTTGCATTTTGGTTAAGACAAAAAGAGCTGAAGAATGATCTAAATAATGTTTCTGTACTGACAATGGAGTTAGATTCAGTTATAAAAAATGCAATTTTGCAGCAACAAGCAGAGATAACCAAGTTATTAAAAGAGAAGGGTACAGAATTATCGGATGAACAAATCAAAGCGTTTGGCAAAATGGTTGCCAAACTCAATAAAATTTCCCCCTTCATTTCTGGTAGTGTGGGTGATTTAAAGGCCAAATATGGTGGTACATATGGTGAAATTACCAGGGAAGCCTTTATTGAAAAGCTAGAAAAGTCGTTCAAAGAGCGCATGAGTGAGCTTTATGAAGCAGTTGATATTGCAAGAAGCGAGTTGAATTTAAAGGCCAGAGAGATTCGAGAAAAACCAGAAGACGATCCTTATGTTTCTATGAAAGATAGAATTATAGAAAGACGCAAAGCGCAACTAAGTCCTAAATTTGTAATTCCTTCCGAACGTGGTAATGCTTTGGCTGAAGCGGAGAGTGTCACTGAGAATCAGTCGCAGAGTCAATCACAAAGTCAAAGCCAGAGTCAAAGTCAAACTCAAACCCATTCATTTTCTGAAGTGAATAATGAAGAAGTTGTGGTTGAAGCTGTGCTGACCAAACATGAAGTTCCTATCGAACCGGTCTCTATATCGTATTTAGCAAATCCAAGAGAACTAAGCAACTTACCTTTTGCCTATAAAACACCTCATATGACGCATTTATTCACAGATAGCGATCCTATTCGTTGTAGTTCTAAGTATACAAAAGAAGATCCGCTGCCTCCTGTTCGGTATTTTGTAGCTCGGGAAGTGGGTAATCCAAAAATAATTTTAATTAACCAAGATGAGGCAAACCGATTTAAAGCAGCTCCTCAAGAAGGATGGAGCTTATACGATATTAGAAACACCAAACTTCAAGAGGTTTCCAAATTAAAAGTGCTTGAACCTATTGCTGGTCCGGTAATCGAATCTTTAAAAGATCCACTGGTGAAAAAATTGAATTTCGCCGCTTACAGAAATCCGGTATTTGGTGAAACGGTTAAAGAACTATCAACATCATTTGAAGGAATTTTAACTGAAAAACAATTAAAACCTTCACTTGAGATAAATTATTCTGATACTAAAAATCTTACCGCCAAGGATAAAATATTTGATTTATCAGAATGGGGTTTTACTGGAAAAAATTCAAAGAAAACTCAAATACAAATTGCGCAATCAGAAACACTGAAAAATATTGATATAAATGGAAAAGAATATAAAGAGTCTGGTGTCACTATTTCCATAGGAAAAGGGGAGGGGCGGGCTGAAGTATTTGTATCTTCAAAACTCAATGAACGTTTTTCCGCCGAGAAACGCCCAAAAATTGATGAAGTGAATGATCAAATTAAAAAGGAATTTGATGAGGCAAGGAAAAAAGGAACAGATCTTAAAAAACAATATCAAGACCTTCGACTTAGAAAGCATGAAAGATTCGAATATTATCGTGATCAAATTGAAAAATTGGAAAAGCAAAGAGAAGATGTGATAAAAGACGGATCAAAGAAACTAATTGAGCGTTTCCCGGAAGGAATGCGATTTTTATTTGATGTAAGAGATTACTATGAGGGCAATTTTGGTAGTAAAGCCTTATGGTATATTCGAAACTTTTCCCGCACGAAGCTAGACGGTTCACCAGAATATGGTTTCAAACTTGATGGGCAATGGTTTGGAGAGGTTGAGGATGGTGTGGGGCATTGTGTAAACAAATTATTTAAAGAGAACAAGAATAAAGCAATGACTCAGGAAGAGTTAAGCAGAAAATTAGATGAGCAGATTAATAGAGTTTACACCATTGTAGAAACGAGATTTCATGATTCTGTAAGCTATGAAGATCACAATACTGTTCCCATGGAGGCACTATTTGCTGCGAGCCAGGAACCAGCAACTAAAACAGTTATAGAAAAAAAGACCACAGGAGGGAAGAAAAATAAGAAAACGGTAAATGTTCCAGTAGAAAAGCCTAATACTGATGTTGAGATCTGGGGTGAAAAATTCAATTCTGCATTTAAGGATCTCTTCTTTGATGTTAGTTCTTGGGTACTGGATGATAAGACCTCTGATGAGAAAAAAAGAAATAAGGCTTTCAATGAATGGAGTGAACAGGTCGAAAGCGAAATTGTAAAGGCTAGAAGCACAATGCCAAAACTTTCTCGAACAGAACTCCTGGAGAAAATTTTGAATGTCACTCGGACCTTTGCAGAGAAAAATGATCAGGATTCTGAAGATCTTGTAGAGAGAGTTAAGAACAGGTTGTGTTACTCTACAACGGCTGGGCCAAATAAACAAAAGAATCTTGCCACTATGCGAGAAGACATCAAGAATATGATCATTCAAGATTTCATTGATGTTGCCGAAAATCCAAGTGAAGAACAAAAAGAATTTTATGAAAAAGTTCTAAATCTTGCTAAGACAAAACTTGTTAAAAATAATTATAAAGTTCCAGATAGATTATTGGATTATAAGACACATCCTATTTCTAAAGACGAAATTAGAGAAGCGGTCAAGCAAGCGTTTATTAATCAAAATGTGGCTACCACTCCAGAAGAAATAGAGGAGTTTGTGGTAATGGCAGCTGAGCGGCTTGCAGGGCATAAACATCTTGTTGAAGAGTTATTGCCACATTACAGACCGGTAAAAGATCGTCCGATATATTTCAGTGAGCTGGATGGACAAAAGCGAAGATTATTTGGCGTTAGTCATGATATTCTCACACAAATGGATGATGATGTTTTAGAGATTGATGAGAAAATAAAAGAGCTTAAGGAGAAACGCAAAGCAGAAATTGCCCAACTTGAGAGTGAAGGTGCTGATATTAAAGAAAAGCTAGTAGAAAATACAGCTAAGGTTAAAGAATTAAATGGACAATGGAATGCGATTCAAAAATTAATAGATGGCATTAAGAAATTCTTTGGTGTCTTCACTACGGAAAACCATGTCAACGTACACGAAGAGAAGCCAACAGAGTTTTTTGATAATCATTTTAATATACCTGCAATTATTGACCATGAAGTATCAATGACAGCTGATCTCACGTTTACTCCTCCAGAGTACTATGAGGTGCAGCATGATATGGAAGTGCAACGAGAACAACTACATGGTCTTGATGATTCTACTGAGCTTCGTGCTGAAGGTACTGTGATTAATGCTGGTAAAATTGTTGCCAGGGAATCTGCTGAAGTACAAGGAAGGGAAAATGTTGTATTGGGACTTGTAGAAGAGCATGTACTGGAAGAGCGTCAGGAAGTTACTCTCAAGAAAGATCCTGCATTAGTTGTTGTTAACAAGCCTGTTTTTGAAGTTGAACCTTTACAACCTGAGCTTGTGGGTAAAAAAGGGGATACTAGAGAAATAACTCATAAATATAAAACTCGTTTGCATAAAGAATTTGAGGAGGAAAATAACCATGAAGTTCAAGTGCATAACAAATTATAAACAGAATAGCCTGTATGAATAATAGCTGCCAGAGATTGTGTAAGAAGATAAAGGCAAAGCCAATGTACGTAATGGCGTCATATATGAACGATTACAAACCAACTCACTTAATTTATAGGGTTTTGAGTAAATCCTGATACATATCTTCTGTTTTGTCTACCCCATCTCGAAGTAACTTGGATAAAGTCACTATAAAAGAATCAATGACTTGCTGTTTTGTTTGAGTTGAATGTTCAACTTTATTTTCGAGTTGTTGAATCATGGTTTTAAGATCCTTGTTCCTATAAATTTCAGCAAAAAGTTCGGGAGTACTCTTTGGTGCCTTACCTTGCTTCAACAAGGTATAGGACGCAAAAAATAGGGTGGAAGCCGCAAAACAACAAACTTGATCGTCAGCTCTGGATTGAAGTTTTTCAGTGGTGTCAAAAATTCCAGTTCGAGGGTCTTCAATGGATACATTGGCTTCACCTGGTAGCTTAAAAGTTACATATTCATGAACTGGTGGTGGAATTTGGCCCATTATCTTGGAAAGAAATCCTAGTCGCCCTTCATCACTTACGAGGCCACCTACAGCAATATCATTAAAGGAGACAGGTAAGTTTTTTTGTTTAAGCGCAAACTCGACACCTTGTTTGATGAATAACGCTTTATCCTTTATACCGCACAATGATTCACAATTTACAAGAGCAAAATACTTTTCTTTTTTCAATTTAAAAACTTGAATTTTTATGGTGTTATCCGCATGTTCATCGTATAGGATCCAGGCTTTTCTGTTCATTAATTTTTCAAGAATATACTCAATTTCATCAGAATATAACCCCAAGCTCTTGAGTATTTTTTTTTGCTCAGAAAAAAATCTCATGGTATACCTCCAATGACAAGTCAACTGAATAAATGCAGGAGTGCAAAACTTACAGCTAGTACTTGGAACAATATAATAAAACACCTTATAAGTGCAATAAACTGTATACAATGATTTAAATAATATTAAACTGGAAAGATTCTTAGAAATAAAAATTAGTATGCAGAGGCAGTTGGATCCCATAATTCATTGTAGATAGTCTATCATTATATAATATGGAATGTATAACCACTTGACATTGTGATTTTTACTTGATCAATGCATGGGTTTTCTGATACTATAGTGTTTTTTATAAGTTTTTTGAGCGGCCATGGCAAGATTCAAAACACATGAAGAGCGAATGAAGCATAGACATGCAAAATTGATCCCTGCTTCAATGTGGCATGACAATCAACTGTTTTACGAAGTTCTAGATGAGTCTGTGCTCTCTATTATGAAAGCCAAAACAAGCAAAGACGCAATTTCTCTGTTAGTTAAATATCTCCCCAAGCTCAATGATCAATGGAAAAAAAAGCAAGCTTGGTTAGGTATTGCGTTAACGCAACTTGAGAATTTCTCAATACTCCTTGAATCAGCAAAAATACTTGGCTTTAGCAAAAATAATCTATTCTCATTATTTGCAATTCTAGGGAATGTCAAATTTTTGAATGAGTATGCAAAAGAAAGTGGAAATGATGGTATTTTGGAGATGATTAAGGATAATCAATTTTATCCATATAAAAAGGCAGCTGAGCACGGCAACCTGGATGTGTTAACATGTTTAGAAACTTGGGCTTCCAGTCAGATATTGGAAATGATTCTTGCCAATGATTTTTATGCCTATAAACAAGCTGCACATAATGGACATATCAATGTAATTAAACACTTGGAAACAAAGGCTCCTGGTTATATTCTCCAAATGATTCAGGCGCAGGACTATTATGGATTCAGATTGGGAGCAAGTGGCGGCCATATCGAATTACTAAAGCATATGCAATCCAAAGCTCCTCAATTATTTGATAAAATGGTAGCAGCCAATAATTTTTTTGCTTACCGCGCTTCTTTAGAAAATGGACATTTTGAAGTCAGTAATTGGTTACTTTCAAATAGCAGCAGCTGTTTAGCCTATGCTGAAGCTCATAGGCATGAATACGGTACTACCAGCGTTAATCCATTCATTGAAAATCGACTTGCTGTGCTTCATCGCGAGGCAATCAATTTACCCCCCCCTGCTGTATTTGACATCCAGGATACAGAACAGGCCAAAATTTGTTTTTATATGATACGAAATTTGATTCGTCGCAATGAACGCAATCTGGATGACGAGATTAAATTTTTATTGAATATACCATCGGTAAAAGCTTTAGCGCATACCGTTGTTACTCCCAACCAGCCAAATGAGTTGATACGGCTTGCTTTGACAACAGGGAATCATGAAGCTGCTTCAATTTTATTAAATATTCCCGAAGTGAGAGTCTTGAGCGAAGAAAACGATTTTTATCGAGATGAAGTAAATGGAAAATTAGATTTAGCACAGCTGAGCAGAGATAGTGAATCGTCAATGACCTCGCTGACAAAAGGAGAAAAAACACGCCTAAATGAGGCCATCAAGCGCTATCGGCCTACTCTCGAGAGCGTAGGTACAGCCAAGCTCATGCAAGCTTTACGTGATCAATTAAAAGAAAGGTATATGGCCAACCCAGCATCGATAATTAATGAGGAAGGAAGAACAATTATCCTGCCTATGGATTTTGAAGAATTTAAACAAATTAAACTAAGCAAAAAGGATTACGAGCTAGCCCTAAAGTCTTATTTCCAAAATAAGAATCACACGGCATGGCGTTATTTAGCTAAGCCTAATCCATGGATGCATCCTGAAGCGGAATATATTTATATCGATAAACTAACTTCCGCTAAATGGTCAACTTTTGAAGAGTATCAACCCCTTATTGCAATGTTGTGGTTGGCTGCGACTGATAAAGAGGCTGAGCCTACTGACGGGCATACTATTGAATCCCGATTAGACCATTTTGTAGAAGAACTAGCCCTCATTGGTCGTTCACATAATTGGGATAAAACGCGCATTAATTCAAAAAACCAACAGGAAGAGTATGATGACCTGGAAGGGGATAGGCCATCTTGTTATTCTGGGGTCAAGAGGAGGCTTTTTCAATCGGTCTTAGGGCATCCTCTCATTACTATTTTAACTGAAGACATGGTTTTGGAGGAGATAAGAACTTTTGCCCGTCAACATTTTCAGTTATTTATTAGTGAAGCCAAAAAAGCGGCTTTAAAAGAGGCATTTGATGATTACATTGTCAATATAAATGAAATCAGTACAACCAGTAAAGAGCTTTTAATATCCATGAACATCCCTCCAGAAAAGCAAGAGGAATTTGAGGGATATTTATCAAAAAAATATGGGGCTCAATATACCGAAGATTTCGCCTTTATCAGCATAGTGCGTAATAAATTGTCTCTCTCTTCCGATAAAACTGACTTTTTTGGTAATTGCCATGCTCTAATGCTCGACGGAAATGTTGGGTTGTATCAGATGTTAGAAAACACCGGTGAATTAAAAACCGATAGCAATCTTAGTGGGGTAAGAACGAGCCAAATAGGATTTTTTAAACATAAAAAAGAAGAAACGATTGCAGATTTTTGCGATGAGGCTCCTTCTCCTCCTTCACCCGAAATTTGAAGTTTTATGCGCCTTGTTTTTCAAAGATATTGTCAAGCCAACACTTTTGAGGCGAATATGAACTTGGATGTTGTAGTTACTGCAACCTGACTGTAGATTATTAGTAAACGTTCACTCAATGACATCAGACCTTTACGATTATTATTGTTGAGTTCATTTTTACAAGATAAACAAGCGGTCAGTAATCGATTAATTTCGGTAAGAATGACTGTCTATCCTCTTGCTTACTCTATACATTATGCTTTTTACTCTCATATTGCAGCCAGCATTCGCTATGTTAGGTCATAGAATATTCCAAATCACCAAACAAATCATAGTCGTCACTGTCGGTTATCATTGCTTCTGCAAAAGACCCAGCGGTAATCCCAGATGTTTTAGGCAAATAAACCAGACCATCGATTTCAGGAGCATCGCTTTTACTACGAGCTATGATTTGATCGTCGGTTATCTCATCAATTAAAACGGTTTGAGTGCTGCCAATTTTATTTTTTAATTTATCACGACTGATTTCTGCTTGTACTTGCATAAAACGATGATAACGCTCTTCTTTAATGTCTTCAGAAACAGGGTTATCCAAATCATTTGCTTTGGCTCCCTCAACAGGGGAGTATTTGAAACAACCGACTCTGTCTAGTTGTGCCTCTTTAAGGAAGGCTAGTAATTCGGAAAACTCCTCTTCTGTTTCACCAGGGAAACCTACAATGAATGTGGAGCGTAACGTAATGTCAGGGCAAATTTCTCTCCATGAAGCAATTCGCAATAAGGTATTTTCACTGCTGGCAGGTCTTTTCATTGCTTTTAATATGCGTGAATTGGCATGTTGTAATGGTATGTCCAGGTAAGGCAAAATCAGGCCATCGCGCATTAGAGGAACAATATCATCAACATGGGGGTAGGGATAGACATAATGGAGTCTCACCCAAATTCCTAATTCGCCTAATTGTTCGCATAGATCGTAAAAACGGGTATTGACTGTTTTTCCTTGCCATTCGACTTGCTGATAACGTGTATCCACGCCATAAGCACTGGTGTCTTGTGAGATAACCAGTAATTCTTTAACTCCGGCTTGTTTTAATTTTTTAGCTTCAGTAAGAATTTGGGCCATTGGATAGCTTTGCAATTTTCCTCTCATCGTAGGGATAATGCAAAAAGTGCATTTTTGGTTGCATCCTTCTGATATTTTTAAATAAGCATAATGCCGAGGTGTCAGTTTTATTCCCTGTGGGGGAATAAGTTGTGTAAATGGGTCTGCAGGAGGAGGCAAGTGTTGGTGTACCGCATTGACTACTTCTTCATAGGCATGCGCGCCACTGATATGCAGGACATCAGGACAGGCATTTTTAATCACATCCGCTTTAGCTCCCAAACATCCAGTAACGATCACTCGCCCGTTTTCAGCCATCGCTTCCTTTATCGTGTCCAGTGATTCCTGGACAGCGCTGTCAATGAAGCCGCACGTATTTATCACGACGACTCCAGCATCCTGGTAAGTGGGAACCAACTCATATCCTTGTGCTTTAAGCTGAGTAATGATTCGCTCTGAATCAACCAGTGCCTTGGGGCATCCTAAACTGACAAATCCTACTTTATGATTCATAAACTTCTATCTGTAAAAAAAATGAGCGAATTATACTGCTTAATCGTTCAAGTGTCGACTGATTTCATACAAAAGTAACAGCGATTACTTTAGTTCGCATCAATGTTTTTTATTGTTTGCATGAATTCATCGGCGTTCAATTCACCAACTCTTTTCAAATTATTGAGTTGTATGCCTTGAGCATTAAAAAAGATAAAAGTCGGAGGGGCTACTACACGGAAATGCTGCATTAATGCTCTGTCATTTTTATTATTGGCAGTCACATCCACTTTTATAACGATAAAATGGCTCAATGCTTTTTGTACCCGAGGATCTTTGAACGTCGTGTTTTCCATCACTTTACATGAGGCACACCAGTCAGCATAAAAATCAAGCATCACTGGTTTTCCAAACGCTTGTTTAATAGCCAGTTCAACACTTTTAACAGATTGGGCTCTAGCCGATTCAAAAGCATTGGTTACAGTCGGAGCTGCTTGCAAGTTGGCTAAAGGCTGTAAAGGGTTGGAAGATCCCATGCTAGCCCCAATGAGAATCAGCAATCCATAGGTTAGCAAAATGATACCAATGCCTTGGCAGAGCTTTTCCTGGTTTGTATTCGATTTGGTTAAGGCACCTGAGTAAATACCAGAAAAAATCAGGAGACAAGCCCATAGTCCCATGACCAGACCTGCTGGTAAAATGCGTGCCATCAGATAAATAGCAACTGCAAGAAGTAATATCCCAAAAAAAGCTTTAACAGCATTCATCCAGCTTCCTGTTTCAGGTAGCCATTTACCGGCAGAAGTTCCTATCAGCAGCAATGGAGTGCCCATGCCGAGACTTAAGGTAAATAGAGTGACACTGCCGAGTAATACATTTCCGGTTTGTGCTATGTAAGTTAAAACCCCGATTAATGGTGCTGTGACGCATGGTGATAGAATGAGAGTGGACAAACATCCCATGATGGCTGCACCAAGATAGTGCCCGCCTCGTTGTTCGCGACTTGGACCCACTATTTTGCTTTGCCACGCATCAGGGAGTTTGAATTCATAAAAACCAAACATGGACAAGGCCAGCAAAACGAATATCAGACTGAATAGACTGATAGCCCATGGTGACTGCATACTGATTTGTAGATTGGCTCCAAGCAGGGCAACGACAGCACCCACAACGGCATAAGTGACGGACATGCTGAGCACGTAGCTTAATGACAGGAAAAATGCTTTTTTCGTGGTTGCAGTTTTCCCATGACCAACAATAATGCCTGAAAGGACAGGAACCATGGGAAGTATACAAGGAGTGAAGGACAGGAGCAGGCCAAACCCGTAAAATATAAGCAGAATCATTATCCAATTATGATTCGCAAAAATGTCAGCGATGTCTTGTTCCGATTGTTCAGTTTTTTCAGGGGTGACTTCCTCTGGCGCCTTCAATGTTTCCAAATCAACTTGGGAAAGAGCCAGTTTATCGCTAATTGCCAGTTTGATTTGCCTTACTTCTGGAGGATAACAAAAACCATCGTCAGCACATCCTTGAAAACGCAAATTGACTATTGTTTCTCCAGGGGTAATGCCAAGGACTCCCACAGGAAGAGTTAGTTGATTGCGGTAAACCTTAAAGGTTCGCCCTTGTTTATCCGTTTTGGTTAAGGGGGTAGGGAAGCGAAGGGTTCCAAGCTGTGCAATGTCATCATTATCGGAATTTAATTGAATACGGTCGCTATATAAAAAATACTTGGGCAAGATATCCCATTGTATGGCAAAGGTATTAGGATCTATTTTTTTTACATTAACCTTAAATACTTCAGAAGCTGGCAAGGGCTCAGCATGAACAAAAAGGGGAGTTAAAAATAATACGGATAATAAGAGCCATTTTTTCATTCGATATCTTTTACTGTTACTAATAAACATTATTGTAGACTCTGTAATCCCAAATCCAAAATTTTTTTTGATTTTACCCTTGAAAGTTTGTTTCTTGTCCCCATATCGCTGTCATCGGTATTGTTTGCCCTAAGGAAAGCAATACTTAAATGATTTAAAGTTTAATTTAATCAGGAGAGAAAAGTATGAAAATTCGTCCTTTACACGATCGCGTTGTTGTTCGTCGTATGGAAGAAGAGCGTACCACTGCTGGTGGTATTGTTATTCCAGATAGTGCTACCGAGAAACCTATGCGTGGCGAGATCATTGCTGTCGGCGCTGGCAAAGTATTAGAAAACGGTGATCTTCGTGCTTTAGCAGTTAAAGTAGGTGATGTGGTATTGTTTGGCAAGTACTCTGGTACTGAAGTTAAAGTTGATGGAAAAGAATTAGTTGTGATGCGCGAAGACGACATCATGGGTGTAATCGAGAAGTAATCTAATTGTTTAAAGGAGACAATGATAATGGCTAAAGAATTACGTTTTGGTGATGACGCTCGCCTACAAATGCTTGCTGGCGTCAATGCATTAGCAGATGCAGTTCAAGTTACTATGGGTCCACGTGGCCGTAATGTTGTATTGGAAAAATCTTATGGCGCTCCTACTGTAACCAAAGATGGTGTGTCTGTTGCTAAAGAAATTGAGTTTGAGCATCGCTTCATGAACATGGGCGCTCAAATGGTTAAAGAAGTAGCCTCTAAAACTTCTGATACTGCTGGTGATGGTACTACTACTGCAACAGTATTGGCTCGTTCTATTCTTGTTGAAGGTCACAAGGCAGTTGCTGCTGGAATGAACCCAATGGATCTCAAACGCGGTATTGATAAAGCAGTATTGGCAGTTACTAAAAAATTACAAGCCATGTCCAAGCCATGCAAAGACAGCAAGGCTATTGCTCAAGTTGGAACGATTTCTGCTAATTCTGATGAAGCGATTGGTGCTATCATTGCTGAAGCAATGGAAAAAGTTGGTAAAGAGGGTGTTATTACCGTTGAAGATGGTAATGGATTGGAAAATGAGCTTTCTGTTGTTGAAGGTATGCAATTTGATCGCGGTTACATTTCTCCATACTTCATCAACAACCAACAAAACATGAGCTGCGAACTTGAGCATCCATTCATTTTATTGGTTGACAAAAAAGTTTCCAGCATTCGTGAAATGTTGTCAGTACTTGAGGGTGTTGCCAAATCTGGACGTCCTTTATTGATCATTGCAGAAGATGTTGAAGGCGAAGCGTTAGCTACTCTGGTAGTCAACAACATGCGCGGTATTGTAAAAGTATGTGCTGTCAAAGCGCCTGGTTTTGGTGACCGTCGCAAAGCGATGCTGCAAGACATTGCTATTTTGACTAAAGGTCAAGTTATTTCTGAAGAAATTGGCAAGAGCCTGGAAGGTGCTACTCTGGAAGATCTTGGTAGTGCTAAGCGAATTGTTGTTACCAAAGAAAACACTACTATCATTGATGGTGAAGGTAAAGCAACTGAAATTAATGCTCGTATTGCTCAAATTCGTGCACAAATGGAAGAAACCACTTCTGATTACGATAGAGAAAAATTACAAGAGCGCGTTGCTAAATTAGCTGGTGGTGTTGCTGTTATCAAAGTTGGCGCTGCTACAGAAGTTGAAATGAAAGAGAAGAAAGCCCGTGTTGAAGATGCTCTTCATGCTACTCGCGCTGCAGTAGAAGAAGGTATTGTTGCCGGTGGTGGTGTTGCCTTGATTCGTGCTCAGAAAGCTCTTGATTCACTGAAAGGCGATAACGACGATCAAAATATGGGTATCAATATTTTACGTCGCGCTATTGAGTCTCCAATGCGTCAGATTGTTACTAACGCAGGATATGAAGCTTCTGTTGTAGTAAACAAGGTAGCTGAGCACAAAGACAACTACGGTTTCAACGCTGCAACTGGTGAATACGGTGATATGGTTGAGATGGGTATTCTTGATCCAACCAAAGTAACCCGTATGGCTCTGCAAAATGCGGCTTCTGTAGCCAGTTTGATGTTGACTACTGAATGTATGGTTGCTGAGCTGCCTAAGAAAGAAGAAGGTGTTGGTGCCGGCGATATGGGCGGCATGGGCGGAATGGGTGGCATGGGCGGAATGATGTAATTTTCTCCCGGTTATCCAATAAAAAACCCGCTGTAAAGGCGGGTTTTTTATTGATGTCTATTTTGTTCTTTAACTATTTTGAACTATCCTTAATAACGTGAATAAATAACAAGGAAAGAATAATGAGTAAAGTAATTAAAAAGCTGGAAGTTGCTCTTGCTGATACTTATGCGTTGTACCTGAAAACACAAAATTACCATTGGCACGTTACCGGACCTCAATTTAAAAGTTTGCATGAATTATTTGAGATGCAATATAAAGAACTGGCGGAAGCAGTGGATCAAATTGCAGAACGAATTCGAATCATGGGTCATAAGGCCCCTGCTACCTTTACCGAGTTTAATCAATTGAAAACGATTAAAGATGGTGATTCCGGATTGAGTGCTAATGAGATGGTCAGTGAGTTAGCAAAAGATAATATGATGATAGTAAAAGATTTGAATCAGGCAATTAAAATTGCTCAGGAAAATGAAGACGAAGGTACTGTGACTATTCTAAGTGATCGAGTTGCGGCTCATGAAAAAGCTCATTGGATGTTATCAGCCTCAAAGGAAAAGAAATAAAATACTCATTTTATGTATCAGCTGGTATGGAATCATTGCCTGTCTTCAAATAATGTGTAGTAGTTCAAACTTGATCTGACAGTTACCGGTTTTTCAAG
>NZ_JFIM01000038.1 GCF_000586315.1 Legionella pneumophila subsp. fraseri
CTTTCTCTTTTTGCATTTTCATGAAGGGCTCAACCGCATAGCCACTTTCATGTCGTGGTATAAAGTCAGGACTTTTTACAGCAACCAGTGTAAAGATATACCGATCTTCTCCTGTGTCTGTTTTTCCTTCAAGAGTTACCTTGGTTGGTACTAAAGCAACATCTTCTGGTAAATAAACGGAAAATTCATCTTCTGACCCAGCCATATGAGTTCCTACTTGTTTTGGATGTAGTAAACCATCCGGGTCAAGCATTTCAAAAATGACATTGGAGCCCCATATATCGGTTAAAAGTTTCATATTTTTGGTTGTACTGGCACAGGTTCTGCCAGACATTTGGCTGAAGTCATTTAACTTGATTTGTTTGAAGGTTTCAGTAGAAAGATCAGTAAACAGCGTATTTTCTGTATTGGCAATAATCGTATTGGCTTGATTGATTAATTTATTGGTAAATTCTTGTGGCAGATTTAATCCACGATACAGTTTTTTCGGAGCGGGGACGTGAGATGTATCCATTAATGATTTATTAGTCAATGGCGTCATTAAGGTGGTAAAGAGTACCTCTTTGAAAGTGGAGCCTTTATCCCGGTTTTGTGCGATGGCGTTGACTCGGCTAAAATACCAGGCGTCATTTTGCATGAGGAAAATTAAATCATGCTTCATTTGAGTGACATCGCCACCTTTTGTTCTTATTCTATTTTCCCAAGCGTCTCCAATTTTCACTGGAACTGCTTTGGGATCAGTAGAGTGAAACTCAGTGTCTTTCTCATGTCGCATTAAAGTATCGATATTCTTGATGTCGGTGTCGTTGAGCAGTGAACCTACAACAGCCATATCGCATTTCGCCAGCAAGTCACGGAAGAATTTTTCATTAAGTTCTTGGCCATTGATACGCACATGATCGTCAATAATGCAATCAGGATTAGACATGATTTGCTGAATGATGCGGGCAGCCGCAATTTCATCCATATTGGGTGGTCTTCTCGCTTTATCAGAACTGGATTGAAAGCCATTTTTAATGGCATCCGTTTGTAGTTTTGATCGGGCTTTTTGGATAGCCCCCAGGCATTTTGCAGGGTTTTGTTCACATTCTCCTGCAAATGGTGTTGGGAAATAGTAAGAGCTTGCTTCCAAACGTGTTTTGTAACCAGGGTAGGTTTGCTGCACATCAGGAAAAGCGTAGTACTCCTTTATGGTTAGGAATCGTTCATTATCTTTCAGTTGATAGTTGCGACCCACAGGTTTTGGTAAGTCTTTTGTAGATTTTGGTTCCTTACCCTCTACAATAACGTATTTCTCGCCATTAAAGGGATTTTCATAAGGTCCACCTCTGCTGGGGTCATCGATTGCTTCAGGGTTTACTAGAGGAACAACGGCGCCAGTGGCAAAGAAAAAATCTCGATGGGCCTTGAGGACGACTTCAGCACCTTGCGAACCTAAAGTATATTTAAGCGTATTGTAGGTACGTTCCAATGCGACTTCGGCAGGTGCTTTAGTTCTCATTAAGTCTACCATATGGCCTTGGTTTATCAGGATATGTGCCGGGGTGGCATCCCAATCATGTTTTTTGTCCAGAATAATCGCGGCATAGAAATCGACTTCTTTTTGATCTTTAAATATTTTACCGATGAGCTTGTTATCTTCAACGTATTTCCTGAACGCTTGCTCACTTTGCTCATGATATTCCGCGTAAAAATTTCTCTTGTGTACGTCATCATAGCCTGAACGTTCATCATCTCTTCCTACCACAAAAAAAGCTTGTGCGATGAGAATTTTTTTCAGTTCTTCTGGTGTTACATCAGCTAAAGTCTGACCATTTTTTGCTTTACCTAATGTTTCTCCTCTCAGTTTGGCTTTACGTGCTTCTTCTATCATCACCTCGGCACAAGCCATTGTTCGTACCGTATGAGCAAGACCATGAGGTCCTCGATCGGGCCCTTCATTTGGAGGAAGTCGTCCTTCTTCCGGTGCTTTTGGATTTTTTAATGGGCCAGGATATGGTTTTCCTAAATACTCTTTATGTACATACTTTATGGTTTCGAGAACATCATCATCGCTCTCTAATAACTTACTGTCTAAGGAATGTTTGAGGGTTATTTGTGGTGCAGTAGGTTTTGTAGAAACTTCCTTTGGAGCTGTGTCTTTCACGGGAGAAACAGGAGAAGGTAGCTCTATGTGCAAATCTTTTTCAGTGGTTTGTCTTAATGCTTTCGCATCAGGTTGGGGAGCACCTTCTGGAAATTTATCAGCGACAGCTTTTAGCCAGCCGGTAATTTTCGGATAACCATTATCGGTTAATTCATCCTTCATTGCATCCGTGGTGATTTGACCCAGGGTTTCTAAATTGGGAGGATTATCCTTATTGAGTTCGGAACGTGCCTTTAATCCAACAGAGGCGACCCAATAGCCGCAGAGTCCCCTGTTTAATCCGGGGTCATTGGGAATAACAGAAAGAGTAGAGGCTATGGGTAATTGGGCTAATAAAGTATTTTTATAGCCTTCGCCTGATGTTTTACCCAGTGGGTCAAAGAGAAAGTATTGATTACCAGGCCCTTTGATTAACATGATCCAGTGACCAGAGTCTCTTTTAGGGCCCACTCCTGTTAAAATGGGCATGAAGCCTTGCCTGTTCAGGGCTTCTGTGTCAATAGTCGGTACTCCATTATAAATGCTTCCGCTGGTGATATCGCCATGTCCCATACGTGCAAGAATAGCATGCATACCTTCTTGAGTTAATTCAACCCCTTCTACATATTTAGGCATTTTACTTTCTCCCAAACTGATGTTTGTACATGCAAATACTGATTCTAATGGATACGAATATTCACACTTTGTATCCTTATTATAGGATAATAGTTTTAAGGAAATATTAAGTGTTTAAAATTAGACTCTTGTTTTTTCTAATTTGAGAATTAAGAGACAGTAAGGACTTGCTATTTTAAAAACAAGCCGGGAGGAATTGATACGATGATATGTTACTTTATGCTTGTATGAAACCTTCTGATTGGTGTGTCCAGTAGTTATAATAGGCTCCTCTTTTTTCCAATAATTCGGTATGTGTTCCATTCTCGATGATCCTGCCATCTTCTAAAACAATAATTCTATCCATTGCTTTGAGCGTTGATAAACGATGTGCGATCACCAGAGCGGTTTTATCTGTTAATAAATTTTGTAAGCCATCTTGAATTACCTGTTCAGTCCTGGAGTCTAAGGCCGATGTTGCTTCATCAAGTAACAAGACAGGCGCATTTTTGAGAATAGCTCGAGCAAATGCAATACGCTGTCTTTGTCCTCCTGATAATTTTACACCTTGCTCGCCAATAATAGTGTCATACTGTTGTGGCAGTTCAGAGATAAACTCATGGCAGTGTGCTTTCTTTGCAGCTAAAATCACATCTGATTTATCAAAATTATTGCAACCGTAGGTGATATTATCGTAAATGCTACGATGAAAAAGTGTTAAATGTTGTGGTACTATTGCAATCTGTGAACAAAGTGATTTTTTAGTGTAAGCATTTATTGGCAAGCCATCTATTGCAATAACACCTTTTTCTACATTATATAATCGCATCAGTAACTTAAATAAAGTTGTTTTACCAGCGCCTGAACTACCAACAATTCCAATTTTCTGCTTTGCTGGAATTGTCAAATTAAAATTTAGAAAAATTGGTTTTTGATTGGGATAGGCAAATGAAATGTCATGAAATTGAATCTCACCTTTATTAATTTGATGTATTTGAGCATTGGCGTTATCTGCGATTACATGTTGATCTTCCAACAAGCTCAGCCCTTCATTTAAACGTCCGGCATTATTAACGAAATCGAGAAAGGATTTCCCAAGGCTACTAGTGAGGCCTGCAATAGCAGTGACTGACGTCATAACAAAAACGATATCTCCCATACTGACATAACCGTAATCATACCCGACCACTGACCCTATCAAAAAGAAAGCGACGAGGATATTCATAGCAATATGTTGTACCAGCATGACTTTGCTCATGTGACGCTGCAAATTACGATCATTTTGAACCATATCCTGAATGTCTTTATCCAGACTATCAAGTTCAAAAGCCATTTCAGCATTGTAGATTACTGTGTGGATATTATTGACCACATCGACTACTTGGCCGTTGACTTTACTATTGGAATTCGCAAGGAGCATCGCTTTATCATTACCAATTTTGGCGGAATGGTATGAATAAATAATCAGTGTGGCTCCCCAGATCCAGAGAACCATTCCAAAATATGGAACGACTAAAGACAATAATATGCCCGTCAGGATAATTGCTAAAGATTGTGGATAAATAATCGTAAACAAATTAAAAATAAGTGGTTCTATGCTAGAGCTGGCATTGGTAATTTTATTTGTTAGATACCCGGAGTGCTTGTCTTCAAAATAACCAATGGATTGATTGCCCAAATGATTAAATAGTTGTTTAATCAGATTAGCCTTTTTTTCAGGAATACTGATAAGTGAAAACAAACCATGAACGTAATATCCCAAGCTTCGCAAAACATGAATTGAAACATAAAGAATTAATGAGATTAAGACTAAGCTAAAGATGTCAACATGTTCAGGATTTTGAAATTTTATTTCATCTATGATTTGCCCAAGTAAGTAGGACATATAAGGTAGGGTAAATGCCCAAAAAAAGCCAAATAAAATAAAAAATGCTGTACTCCAGCGATGTTCTGCCATATATGAGAATAAAATTTTTGAGAAGATTGGTGGTTTATTGCGGCCGGATAAACTACGATTGTTTGGAGTTACACGCATAGCATTTCCTTCATATTTTAAAATTTCTTCCACCTCACCTGTTAGAGTGACCTCAATTCGTTTACTAAAAACCAGTAAATAAATATCGATATCTCAATAGTATTTATTTTAATTCCAGGAGGATTTGTTCAATTAAGGTGGAATTTTATTGTTTTTTACATCATGCAAATAATCTAACACATTATCAAATTCTTTCTGATTAAATGAGTAACCAAAATAACTTGAAACTTTTGCCGCTAGCTCATTGAATAGTTCACACATTTTGAATAATGAAGCCCACATGTTCTTATAATCAGCATCAACATAGGTCTTGAGAAATTCTTGCCAGAGTTTTGGTTCAAGGTGGTTTTCAATATATTTTCCGTAACTTCCCATCGGTTGCCTAAAATTGGTTCGGATTCCTATATGCCATATGAGCATTTTAATTAACTCTTCTTTAACTATCTGCTCTGAAACGTGTTTTGCGTAGAGAAGTTGTTTTCTCCAGAGCCCCTTGGCAGCGTAAGTGCTTACCCATAGGAATTCATTACAACAGTTAGCAAAATCTTTTTCTGTAGGGGGGCTTGGCAAGTAATCTTCATCAGTAGGTTCGACAAAGGGTACAATCAAATTGTCTTTATCAAGCAATAAAATACTTTGACTGTCTCTGGGCATAGTCTCCAGTTGATTGATATGTAACAAGGTTAAATCAATCCTGTTCCAATCTTTAAATTGCATCAGATAAGTATATTTACCTTTAAATTTTGGCCATTGCCCATCCATTTCATCAGGTGTTTGCATGATAAGTAATTCACCAAATTGATGAATCCAGTTTTTATCGTGAACAAATGACTCTACCTCTGTTACCAGATACACAATATCATAATCCTGAAAAATATCTTTTTTCGCTGAAGGGCTCGCTCGAGAGCCATTCATAATCACAATTTTAATTCTCTCATCGTCATCAGCTACTTTGATGATGAGGTCAAGCATTGTTTTTTCATCACGTCGATTTTTCATATTGGTGGATTATGCACCTTTTTAAATTTTAAAATAGCTATTGAGGGCTTACTGTTATGGTTTCTGATTCATTATAGTCTCGCTGAGGGTATCCTGGATAGCTTCTTTCTACTCCAGATTACACTCAACTGTATCATGAACTGTTCTTGCCTGCCTTGCTGTAATAGATGCTCTGTCTTGTTTGGTAGAACTGCTTTTCTTAAAAAAAAATTGGGAATTTTCTGCGGTGTTTAAGTTTGAAAGAGATTCAGTTTGTGAAGATTGTTTATTTGAGTTGACCAGCTTGGTATACCTTTGATAATTTAATATTCGAAAATTAAAAGCAACTTTAGCATTTATCTTTGTTATTTCCACAAATTTTTCATAGCTATCAATTAAATCCAGACCCAATTGAGTTTGTGTCATATTATCAGCAACAGCACAGTTAATTTTAGAGAGTTCTAATAGCTTTTCATAGGAATTAACCAACATAACCCCGGATGAAGTGCCTGTGATATACTCTGCAATCGCGGGATTAATTTTTGATTTTTCCAATAATTCTCTATAAGACTTGACGCTGTCAAATCTTGTAGGGGTATTTTTTTTTACAAAATCATTTTTTAATGTTTCGATTAAATCCAAAATATAGCATGACATTATCTTTTAACCCCTTATATTTAAATTAATTTGTGGTGGAAAAGAACGAACCTCTGGAGGCCCGCTTCCATAGACTTAATTTAACATAACAAATGAATTAGAAGGGTTTTTAGATATGAGTCAATTTTCGAATTGTTTTTCTGTGTATGTTTTTATCCAATAAGACATCATTTTGGCCAATGATATGGCCAAAATGAATGAATAATTAATATACCAGCACCATCCTCATTTCAATTAAGAGTAGTCGGGTGCTTTTTGATGAGTAAAGACAAGTTCTATTTCCCTCGCCGTTTCTTTAATCAGCTTTCTGATTTCGTTTTTTGAAATGTTTTTGTCCATGGCATCAAGCGCTTTATGTGGATCCAGCCAGAGACGCGTAACAAAATCAGGAAGTGGTGAGTGTTCAGCAAATGAGGTAGCATTAATATCCATCTCTGAAAGTTCTTGAAGACTTTTCAGTTTGGTATGGCTTTCATCATCAGTTTTCAGCCATTCGTTGATAATTTTTTCGAGAGAGTCTTGTAACAATCTCATTACATTTTTTTTCTGGTAATCTTTAAAAAAAGTTCCAGCTGTTTTTTCGCGACTCATCATAAATCAAACTCCTTCGTTATTTTCAAACACCCATTAATACAATTTTAGAACAATTTATAATTTAATTGATTTTTATTGTTTCATTGACTAGCTTGGTCCCTTTTTATACCTGCTACTGTCCGTCATTTCTTGTTCTTTCTTATCGACATTTTTCCAAAATAAAGAGGGGCTCGATTCAGGCTTGATGTCTAATAGGCTCTCCAGGTGTTCAGTCATTGCCAATTTCGCTCTATTTCTATAATTTTCTACTTTATCTGATGGATTTTCTCCTGGATGGGTATCAATAAATTCTTGTGTTTCCTGTAAATTCTTTAATGCCAATTCAGGGTTAATTTCAGTTATTTTGAACTTTACTCGTAATGGTTGTCTTTTTTCATTAAGATGGGCGCAAAAAAATGCTTCCCGGCCTCGCTTTGAAAAAAATTCTGCATAAATATCCGAGCGTTCTTTCGTGTTTGTTGTTTTTCCTAGTACAGCTAATTTTTCAATATACTTGTCGATGCCAATTCGCGACAGATATTCATCTTTATCGCTGACAAACCAATCCTGTAAAGTGTGTGAACCAAAGTAAGCTTGATAAGGATAGAATTGGCGTGGTGATTCACCCAGCGTTTGAGGGATATATATTGTAAAAGAATGCGACCCGATCCAAAAATCAAATCTCTCTTTTTGTTCGTTAAAGATATCGACGATCTCACTTATTGCAAAATCTTCAGGTTTTTCAGGCTCTTCAAGAACAAAAGGATCACAAAGACTATATTCTGCTGAGTCTCCAATTGCGTTGAATAACTGCGTACATTTTTTTTTACCTGGTCCAAGGTTAAAAAGATTACCTATCTTGTCAAGAAAATATAATTTATTTTCTAATAGGTAAATTTTATTCCTCACAGCGGTTTCCGGATTGAAATTCTCGTTTTTTGTTTTGACCAGTACAATGGGAGGGTCTTCTCTGTCAATTTCAAATCGTATTAATAGGTTAGTGCTGGATGGAGCTGTATTTTCCAAAACATTTTTTAGATTGTCTCCATCTGCTGATAATGTTTCATATTTGGTGAAATGGAATTTTTCCGCTTCAATTTTTCCTAAAAGCAATTCACATACATCATTACTGGCTTGGCCACAACTCTGAGTGGGTTCAGTCATCATATGACATACCTTTGAAACCTCCTTTGCAATTTGTTGTTTAAGGTTCCCTGTTTTATTAATGCTGGGGATAGATCGCTCTGCCTGCATTTGTCCTAACACCTCGGCAGGGACACCAGTCATCATGACTCCATAGCTTTGGGACATGCTTTTCAACTTTTTGTGTACCATGAAACCCAGCGATTCCAGTTTTATTTTTGTCATATTAATGCCACGTACAATCAAAGTGATATATTATAGGTCAATATAATTTGATTATAAACAGTTCAAGTGACAAATACACAAAGCCGATTCGATTTATCACTTATCACGAAGAACTAATCCGTATTGTTCATCCCAGGCTTTTTGAGCTGTTTCTGATTCAGGCTTGATTTCTGCCAGTTGCTCTGATGGTAATGTTTTAAAATACTCCACTAACTTTTCACGATCCTTTCCAGAGAGGGTATCTGCTTCTTTTGCAAGAATCTTGAGGTTTTCCATCGTAATGACTGATGAGATCATTTTATCTATTCTGCTGGTTGTATCTAAGTTTTTGCTAAAGAAAGATTGTGTGTTTTTTTCTTTATAGGGGGTTACTGATTCTTTTCGATGAGTCGGCTCTGTTAGAAGTCGCATCTCAAGTTGCTGAGTCATCGCTTCTTGCGCTTTTGTTTTATAAAGTTCGCATTGAGCTTTCGCGTTTTCGCCAGGATAATTCGTATCAATAAACTCTTGAACTTCTTGTAAATTTTGCAATGCTATTTCTGGATTGACTTCAGTGACTTTAAATTTGACTCGTAATGGCGAGAATTTTTCGTTCATCCCTGTGCAAAAAACATGTTCTTTCCCTGGAGGAGAAAATAGTTCTCCATAAATGCTGGAGCGTATTTTGCTATCGGTTGTTGTGCCTAACAAAGCCAGTTTTTCGATATAGCCATCAATACCCAAGCGTGATAATTTTTCATCTTTATCACCGGAAAACCACTGTTGCAAAGTATGGCTGGTCCAATAAGCTTGATAAGGATACAATGTGCGTGTCTCCTCACTCTCTGCTTCAGGAACAAATATAGTAAAAGAATGGGTTGCTGTCCAACAATCTATGTTTTTCATTTTAGCTGTAACTATCTCACCCATTTCAAACATGGCTGCTTCCTCAGCACTTTCTTCCGGATCAATATACTCATCATAAAGAATATAATTTTGATAAAAAGGGGTGGTAATAGCATTAAATAGTCTATGACATGTGTCTGATGTCTGTCCAAGGTCGATGATTTTTCCAAATATATCGAGATATACAAGCTGATCTTCCAGTAGATAAATTTTATTTTTTTCCACGGTCTCGGGATTAAACTCCTCTCTTTTTATTTTTTGGTATTTTTGAGGGGCATTAAATCGATCCATTTCAACCCTGACCAGTAAATTTTTATTGGGTAGAGAACCTTTCAAATTACTGCCATCCCCAGATAACACCTGATAGCTTGATTTTTCGAATTCGCTCGCTCCTTCTGTTCCTAAAAGTAAATCACACACTTCATTGCTCGCTTTTCCGCAGCTGTTTGTGGGTTGAGTCATTTCAGACTTTCGAACTACTTCAGCAATATTTTCTTTCATATTTCCCATTTTTTTTACATATCCAACCGAAATTTCTGCCTCATTTTGCCCTAATATTTCGGCAGGAATACCGGTTATCATCGTTCCATAACTCTTGACCATATGTTTGATTTTTTCATGAACATGCAAACCCGTTTTTTCAAGCTTGGAAGTTGTCATATTAACCTCACTGATAGATACCCTATATTTAATTGTAGATTAAAATAAACTTTGCACACTTTGATTTTATTATGGTTTTTTTGTATTTATTTTATGTTTTTGTTGACGATAAGATCTTAAATCAATAGGGCGACTATTGAAGAAAAATTGCTGAGAGGGGATCGAACCACTAAAGCAAGCGTTGTACTGGCTGAAAGAGGCTCATCTTTTTGTTGGTGGTTGCAAGCAATTATCGAAACCAGGCTTTCCTAATTAGTAAGGTCTCAAATCCTCGATTATAATTAGTAGTAGGGTTAATTGGCTATTCATACCCTGTGTTGAAAACTGCACATTGGATTCATGGCCAGCCTCGCAAAGACTTGTGTCATGCTTTATAGTCAATAGGCCTTACATAGAGGAAGGAGGATGCTCTGTGCGAAGGGAAAATACGAAATCAAATATTGATTTTAAATCCATATTTGATTCCCTGCCGGATTTATACCTTTTATTGGACAGGGATTTTAATATCGTCGGAGTCAGTGATGCCTACTTACAGGCAACAATGGTGAGTCGCAAACAAATTTTGGGAAAAAATGTCTTCGATGCTTTTCCTGATAATCCAAACGATCCAAAGGCAACAGGCGCTAAGAACCTATATGCATCGCTACTAAGGGTTCTAAAAAACAAATCAGCAGATACAATGGCTATACAAAAATATGATATTCAGAGACCTGCAGACCGAGGAGGGGGATTTGAAGAACGTTATTGGAGCCCTATTAATACTCCGGTTTTAGGGGCTGATCAGGAAGTGGAATATATTATTCATCGTGTGGAGGATGTTACTGAATTTGTCCATTTAAAAAAAAACGGTTCAGTGCAGCTGAAGCTGATGGAGGAACTGCGTACCAAGGCTGGGGAAATGGAGATTGAAATCTATCAGCGTGCCCAGGAAATTCAGGAAGCAAACAAGCAGTTGGAAGAGGTTAATAAAAATCTGGCTAGACTTGATCAAATCAAAACCCAATTTTTCGCTAACGTCAGTCATGAACTTCGTACCCCATTAATGCTGATACTAGGTCCTCTGGAAATGTTGCTTGCTGAAAAAAAGCTTCCCTCATTTGTTCAGAACACATTAAGGCGCATACAAAATAATGCTCAAATTTTACTGAAACATGTCAATGATTTGCTGAATATATCAAAGCTGGATGCTGGCAAAATGATTCTTCATTATGCCAATATTGAGTTGGTAAAATTAATTCAACAGACAATTGCATTGTTTGAGGCTCAGATTCCTGAACGTAAGCTTACTTTTTCAATGGATTTGCCTCATGAATTGCAAGCACAAATAGATCCCGACAAAATCCAGCATGTTTTAATCAATATTTTATCAAATGCCATAAAATTTACACCCAAAAATGCGAAAGTCTGGATTAGATTAGAGCAAATCAATCATGAAATATGCAAGCTTCAGATAGCAGATAATGGACCAGGTATTCCCCCTGATCTTTGTGAAACCATATTCGAGCGCTTTTTTCAGGTTGAAGAACCTACAACTCGTACGGTAGGGGGAACAGGTTTGGGTTTATCGATTGCAAAAGATTTCGTTGAATTACATGGGGGATCAATTCTGGCAAGTAATGCTCAAAACGGTGGCGCCATTTTTACAATTGAATTGCCATTAAAAGCACCTCAAAATGTAAAGGTTTATTCTTCTTATAGCCAGCCATCATTAGGGGAAAAAGAAATAAGCACGAGTCTCGCTGAATTCAGAAATAAAGTAAATCCAATTAAGGAGGCAGCTGAAGAAGATTATTACAATAGACCGCTGATCCTGGTAGTAGAAGACAATCAGGAGATGAATCATTTTATTTGTAAAATATTGAACACTTTTTATCGTACTGAAAGTGCTTTTGATGGCCGGGAGGGGTTGCAAAAATCGCTCGCTTTACATCCAGATCTCATTGTTAGTGATATTATGATGCCTCATATGAGCGGTGTCGAAATGGTGCGTGCTATCAGAGAACACCCCCTGCTATTGAAAACTCCAATTATTATTTTAACTGCCAAAGCAGACGATGAATTAACTGCCCGTATGTTGGAAGAAGGGGCTCAGGATTATGTGATAAAACCATTCTCGGCCAAGGAATTTAAAGCCAGAGTTGCTAATTTGATTTTGGTGAAGAAAGCTGAAGATGAACTGGATCAATTTGTCTATCACGCATCGCATGATTTAAAAGCGCCTCTGCCTGCTATGGAGCATTTGATCTCATGGATTGAAGAAGATCTGGGTGAAATGCTTTCTGAACAATCTAAAAAATATTTACTGCTCTTGCGTCAACGTGCTTCACGAATGTCAAAGTTGCTCGATGGATTGCTTAAATACGCTCAATCAGGATATGTTTTTGATAAGGTTCGTACAATTCACACCGATAGATTGATTACTGATATCATAAAGAAATTGAATCCTCCGCAGACTGTCACGTTTCAACTCGAAGATACACTGCCAGTATTGAATACTTGCGAGCTTCCTTTGAGAGAGGTCTTTACAGCACTTCTCGATAACAGCATCAGGCATCATCACCGCAAAGATGGACATATCATCATTGGTACAAAAGAAAAGGATCGGTTTTATGAGTTTTTTGTAGCGGATGATGGCCCTGGAATAGAAAAAAAATATCAAGACAGAATTTTTCAATTGTTTCAGACCCTACAACCAAGGGATAAACTTGAAACAAGTGGTGTAGGTCTAAGCATTGCTAAGAAAATAGTCGAGTTTCAAGGAGGTAAAATTTCTGTGGAATCAGAAAAAAACAAAGGCAGCGTCTTTCGTTTTTTATGGCCAAAAGATAAGGAGATTGGCGATGCGTGCTAAGAATGATGAGTGTACCCATATTTTATTGGTCGATGATGATGAAGTCGATTTAATGTCTATTCAAAGAGCGTTGACAAAATTGAGTATTCCAGTTTGTTTTCATATAGCGCGTGATGGTGTTGAAGCGCTCGAACAACTCTCTGGAAAGATCAAAGCATCCAAACCTAAAATCATTGTCCTTGATATCATGATGCCAAAAATGAATGGTATAGAATTTCTCAGAGAATTGCGTTCGCATATTCACTATAACTCCATTAAGGTTGTTATCTTCACGACATCAAGTAACATGCGGGATAAGCAGGCAACAACAGGTTTGGATATAGCAGGATATTTTGTAAAGGACTCTCAATTTAATGAGTTTGTTTATTGCTGCAAACTCTTGCTGGAAAAAAAATCACATCTATCATAGACCAAACGTGATCTGTTTGATTTAAAAGCTTTAGCATACAAGGCACCTGTTCTGTGTTGTTTTTTCTTCTTGCATTTCCTTAATTAAGGCGCGTATTTGTTTTTTCTCCTTATCCTTGAAGGCTGGATTTGCTAGTTGTTTTTTAAGAAGAGAGATAGGTGAATCACCATAGTTATCTTTAAAATTTGGATCAAAAGTGTATTTTCTCCAGAGGTAATTGGCAGTTTGATAAGCTCTTCCTTCGATAGCTGCTAGTAAAGGCGTTCTATTTAAGTGGTAGCTATTGGTTTTGCTTGGATCGATTCCTTTTTTTAGAATCTTTTTGACCTCTTCCAGGTTATTGCTTCTTGCCGCTACCATAAGATTTCCCCATAGCTCTTGTTTTATACGCTGTTGTCTGAGTTGATGCAGTTCCAGATGTTTATCATTAGCCAGGCGATTAAAAAATTGACATGTCTGAGCTACACGACCCAGGGTGTTCGCTTTTAAGAAACTCAATGTATTGATAATTGTTTCTTCAGGAAGAGCAGAAAAAAAATTCTTTTTCATAGCAGCAAATAGTGATGGTTAAAAGTCCCATAATTTTACATTATGATTATTAATTGAATATTAAGTCATTACTTCATTGTTTTGCTAAGCAGGATTTCATGAAAGATGAACAGAAGCAGAATAGGCGAGTACAAGATAGATTTGTATCAGTTTGATGCTATTTTAGGCTATTTTTATACAAAATGCCCTATAATCAAGTTAGTGTGAGTTTTTAAGATATGAAGGCGTATTATTATGATTTTGAATATTACAGCAGCGCAATTTCCGGATTTGACGCTTAACGCTATTGAATCCTGTCAAAATATCTATCGAAGTATTGATTTTAATTTTGGGGAAGATGCAGACATGGCGATTAGCAAAGCCAGTTTGGAGAAATTTGTCAATCAATTTAAGAGTATCCATAGCACTCATGATAAGCCAATTGAAGGGATTATTACTTTGGGAAAGATGAAAAATGTCTCTTCTAATACGATTAAATTGCTTCTTACCACAGAAGATTTCGTTCAAATGCTTGATCAAAAAAGTTTCTTAAAATTAATAGTAACTTCCAATGAAATCGCAAATTTTGTATTAGATCATCCTAAACTAAGAGCAAAACTTGATGGTATTGAACCTTTGGTGGATGCACAAAAATTTGAAAACTCTTGCACTGCAAGAGCAATAATGAAAATACTTCTTGAAAGGGGGCTTATTGAACCCAGCAGTTATACGCCTGGCAAAGAATTGGAAATATACAAAGAAATTTGGTTAGAACCCGGAAAAGTGGCATCGCCCGAAAAGATTGCATCCTATTTTTGCAAGTACAACTTGAATGTCATCGGTGTCGAAATTAGAGAACTATCAAAGGCTGTACGCAATAAATATTCAAAAGATATGGTTATTACTTCACTCTATTCCCTTTTTAAGAAAGAAGTACCAATGAGAAAAAAAGTGACATTGGCTACCTTAAGTGAAGCAGATTTTCCTGAAGGGATAACCACTCTTATCATTATAAAAGCCGGGGTACTCCATACCTTATTAGGTAAGAAACACCATGGACAGTTTGAAGTAACCGATCCCTGGTTTGGTGATAAAAAAATATATAGTGGATTCATGGACTTTCTTGAAAAAGAGAGAAAAAATCTGGGAGTATTTTTTGAAATTTCTCAAGGATCCCAAGAGATTTTTAGACCGTAATGGTTATCAATGTTTGCCAAAAGCAAATGGCCAAATTATTCCATGCAGCAATGAAAAGCCTAGCAATAGCAAAAGATTGATTTTTAATGCCTTGTTTCAGATTTATCTAATGTGGGCTCTGGATAAGGATTCTATAAAAAAGCAGTCGATATCCAGGGTTCGTTCGGGCTGAGGAGATGCGTAAGCATCGTCTCGAAGTCTTGGCACGAAACATTAAATTCCATACAAGGCTTCGAGACGGCATAAATGCCTCCTCAGCCCGAACGATTCAAAATAATGGCTGTCTTATCCATAACTCACGTTATCCATAAAAATCAATCTCTTGTTATTGATGCTCGCAGGCATAAATCTGGATAAGGTTTGCTGATTAATTTCTTCCTGCCATTACGCCTCCATCGACATTCATAATCTCCCCTGTAATCCAGCTTGCTTTTTCTGACAAAAGAAATTCGATTGCATCAGCGATATCTGTTGCCTTACCGATTCTGCCGATAGGATGAAATTTATTAAAATCCTGTAACGACTCCTCGATTCTCTCTTCATCAATAAATGATTTATAGATAGGAGTGGCTACCACTGCCGGTGCCACGGCGTTTACTCTTATATTGTGCTCAGCAAGCTCCATAGCTAAATGTTGGGTTAGTGAATGAAGTCCGGCTTTTTGCATGGAATAAGCAGAGGAGGGGGTTGCCTTAACCGCCTGATTCGCCCACATGGAACCGATATTGACGATACTACCCCCTCCGTTTTTTTTCATATTTTTTGCTATGGCCTGGGTGATAAAAAAGAACGCCTTATTAAGATTAACCTGACGATCGTAATCTTCTTCCTCATGTTCTAAAAAAGAGATGGGTTTGAAATAACCAGCAGCATTTACAAGGTATTTGATTCTTCTAATTTCATTATTTATGCTGCTCATAAATTGAAATACCTGTTCTTTGTCATAAAGATCAAGAACTAAAATATCTAATTTTGACCTCAGATTTTGTATTTCTGCTGCGGCATTTTCAAGTTTTTGTTTATTCTTTCCTGTAATTAACAGGTCCACATTTTGACTTGAAAGCTTTTTTGCCGTTTCAAGGCCCATACCACTAGAGCCGCCAATAATAATAGCTAAATCTTGATTGAACATGGATTCTCCTGATTCATTAAAACACTGTCCAATCCAGTATGAAAGATCTACAATATTAAAAAAAGTAAGCACTTTTCAGTTCACTAAGTACTTTATGGTACAAATTATTGAAATGGATGAAAAAAAATTAATACAAAAAAAAGCTCCCATTAAGACAGCATCAATGGTAGAGGCTATCTATGGTTGTAAGTGGTCCTTGACCATCTATTCTCTTTTACGAAATGGAATCAATCGACCAGGAGAAATGGTGCGAAGCGTTGAAGGACTTTCAACAAAAGTTTTAAACCAATGCCTGAGGAAGAATATTGAATTTGGGATTCTCGGCAGAAATACTTTTCATGAGATACCTCCCAGAGTTGAATATTTTGTGACTCCTTTTGGAGAAAAATTTTTAAAAATTCTGGATCAAATAGAAGAGCTGAACGAGCAAATCAGGGATTATCAACAACCCGAATTCCACAATGATGATAGTTAAGATTTTTTGTAAAAGACGTGTTAGCAATCGACTGCAAGTGAATTATGGCTCACAATATTTAACGCCGTAATGAGACATCGCTAATCAGTATCATTATGAAGATCAGAAAATATTTCAATAGGTATTCAAGTTATGGTCAGGAACAATCCCATTACCCTTTTAACAACATGGATTTCTGAAGAATTCGAAAAAGGAGCACCTAATCCACAGCATGCCATATTATCTACAGCAGGCAAAAACTCTATTCCCCATGGGCGTGTTATCGCCATTCGCGAAATCAATGAGCAAGGCTTATTATTTTTTACCCAACGAGGAACCAGAAAAGTTGTCGAAATGACCCATAACCCTATGGTATCTCTCACTTTTTGGTTTGAGTTATTTGCAAGAGAAGTCATGATTGACGGTTCAGCCAAGGCATTGTCGGAAAACGAAAATAAGACATACTGGGATTCCTATCCACCTTTTGCACAAATTAGATTTCATAGTTATGCCCCTACTTCATCACAAGTGATATCCAGTAAGCAATTAATTGAAAATAAAAGAAAAATATTGACTTCCCAGTTTCAAGATAAGTCATTGCCTATGAGTGAATATTATTGTGGTTTCAGAATAATTCCCACTCGCATGGTTTTTTATACTTATAGAACTGATGAATTGTCTGATGTCATAGAATATTGTTTTATAAAAAACAGTTGGGAGAAGAATCTGCTGTCTCCTTAATATCAATTAGCCTAAGCTTCATGATTGACGCAACAATATTTTTTTATGATATCCAATACCCATTGCAGCGGTTTATGATTCGATAATCGTTTGTGATAGTAAAAATTAACTAAAAATTTCTTTTTAGGGAAAGGGAAAGGGTGTAGCTCAATTTGATACCTGTCTTTGAAAGCAACAGCTAAGATTTTCGGTATAGTTGTGATGAAATGCGTATGGTAAACCACCTCTAATGCGCCAATGATATTGGGCACTATTACTTTGATACTTCTTTGATGATATCCTTGTAATGCTTTATAGAGTATATTTTCATTTCCCATATAACTAAATTGTATGTCGACGTGTTCAGCTTGCAAGTACATATCTTGAGTTAATTCCTGATGTGCCAGAGGATGAGATTTATGCATGACGCACACGGCCTCCTCTTCAAACAATAATTCTCTGATGATGTTATTCCCGGTTTCAACAAAGCCAGGCGCTATTGCAAAGTCTAATTCGGACATTAACAAATATTCCAGACTCAAGTACTCTGACATTGAAGAAATCTTTAATACAAATTTTGGAGCATGTTTAGCCAAATGAGCACATAATTTTGGTAAAATAAAATATTCCCCAGTACCCACTGAAGCGGCCTTTAAAAATAAATTGTCATTTCCTGGATCGAAAGTATCTTCTTCAAAAATATCATTGGAGTAATTTAAAAATTTTTTAATCTTGGGGGCCAGATCAAGTGCTTTTTGTGTTGGTTGAAGTCCGTGAGGTTTTCTAATAAACAAAGGATCATCGAATACATCTCGCAATTGTTTTAATATATGACTCATTGCTGTCTGGCTCATGAATGATTTCTCGGCCGCTCTGGATACAGAGAGTTCATTTAACAAAGTATCAAGATGCAATAACAAATTGAGATTAATTTTTCTGAGATCCATTTTTAATTAAATCCAAATTAATTTTTTTATTTTTATATTCCTATTCAAGGTGATTGAATAAGCCCAAAAACTACATTTTGGAATTGCTCAGCCATATTTTTTCTTTATTAATAGAATTATAGTTAAGGAAACCGTTTGTTAGAAATAAACAGTTTTATGAACGGGAATGGTTAACAGCACTATTGATATTTATAAAATAAAAATAGTTGGTTATAACAAGGCGTCGAATCATTAGTAATTTATTGAAAAATAATAGATATAACTAGGTTTAATAAAACATATCAAAACAATTAATTGTATTAATATCTTTCAATATGTTCAAATATAAGGGTTGATTGGCTTATAGGAGAGCATTATGTCTTATCACATAAATTTGGCGGAGCAACCTTTCCCCGAAGATCAAGTGATCCTAAAACAGTTAATTAAACAATATTTAATGTCTGGTTCCAGTCAGTCCGCATTATTTGCCAACCATCCTTACACGCTAAACGATGAAGATGGAAATGAAATAGAATTCCTCTTAAGTCATGATATTTACAAAAATCAACGTCATGATGGTATTACTGAGTTTTTAATTTTAAATGGTCCAAAGATAGGGAGCGGAACCAAAGGCGTAGTGATACAGAGTAATCATGCTATGTACTTATGGGATGAAGAATTGGTAATTTTTCCTAAAGAGAATGTACTGAAGGTTTTATATCAGAACTTTAGCAATGCCGAGGAGCTAATAAAACAAGAATCTGTCAATTATTCGATTTTATCAGGCAATTCAACTGCAGAATTAGTCAATTTGCAAGGAGGAAACCAAGGTTTTTTTATGCAAAAAGAAGAGGGATATGCCTTGGAAGAACTTCTTGAGGATATAGACTCACTTCAAAAATTGACATTTTCAGACAAAATGGAGTTAGCCATTTCATTTTTAGCGGATTTGGAAAATCTGCATAACAAAGGCTTTGTCCATGGCGATTTAACTTTCAAAAATATTTTATATAACGAAAAGAGTAAGCAATTAAAAATCATTGATGCCGGAGAAATGAAAGCAGAAGAGGAACGCTTTTTGGCACAGGAAATTTTAATTGCCAGGGATATGGTATCTCTCTTGTTTACAACTAATGAAGCAAATCAATTTAAAGCATCAAGCTATTGGTCTGATGAACCCACAGTCCGGCGAATAGTTAGCCCAAATCCGATCGAGGCAAAGTTAAATACAATTTTGAACAGTCAATACAGTTCTGTTTTGGCTTTAAAGTTAGCCATTGAAAGGAATTACAATGAATATCTCAATAATTCGAATCCAGTTTTAAAAAGAAAAGTTGAACTAGAAAGCGAAGCTTCGGATTTACAAGCTTACAAAAATCAAATGAGCAAAAAACAGTTGTTGGGAGAAATTCAAGGATTTAAAGAAAATTATTGGAATATGAAAGATTTGTTGACCTTGACAAATCGACATCATCTTAGGGTATTTTTGGAGTATTTAGATAATATCTGCTCCGCATTTAAAGATGATAAAACCAATGAAGAGTCGGTCAAAGCGGCCTATGATTTTCTAAACGCACAAATCAATAAATTATTCGAGGATAATTCAAAAAACTCAAAACCAAGTTTTGAAAGTTTCTCAGAAGATGTTCAGCGATTTTTAATTCATATTGATACCTATTTAATAAAAAATCCCTCTGCTTGCTCTAATTCCATAGCTTCCACCATTAAGTTATTGAAACAGTTGGATAATAAAAGGAGTTTTAATCCGGAGCAATCTTTTAAGGATTTCTGTTCATATAAAGAAATTATGATTCAACTGTTATTAAAACCATTTGAAACACCAGTGGCTGAAATGGCTAGTGCGCCAGCTATAGCATCAGATTTAATTGAAAAGCAATCTGGTATCAAAACAAGACTTAGGGAAATTACATCATCTGCAAATTCTGCAAATAAAGAAGAGCAACCTGTATTTAGTCGTTCATTGATGCGAGGCCCCAGCTAAAAACTGCATCAGGAAAACGTGACTGTATTATTTTACTGCTCTTGTGTAATTGCATTGGCTGGGAGATACTAACAGGACTTACGAAAAATCCCAATCTCTTTGTTAAAAAAAGTTTTTAATTCGGTCATTTAGTTTATCTAAACTCCCTCATTAAAAACATTTTTTGCCTCGACCTTGGAGTTTTTCGTAAGTCCTGAATAAATCATACAATAATAAAAAGAAGGTATTAATTGATGACTTACTTTCGAATAAAACACAGTCCATTACTCTTGATGTATGCACTTGCCACAGATTATTTTTTCGATTCCATGTTGACTGAAGATAGATAGATTTTTTGAGCTATCGTTTATGGAATATCATCGTGTTTGGCGGTTTGCTTATGGAGTAGTTCTGCTACTGCTGTATACCTCTCTGGTAACGGCAGGTAAAGCCTTGACTCTTAAAGAAGTTACCCACATTGCATTAGCAAACAACAAGGATTTAAAAGCTGCCCGTTACAACGTATCTATCGCAAAAGCCCGCTTGCTACAAGCAGGTTTTTGGCCTAATCCAAGTTTAAATCTTTCAAATAATGATGATCGTTTATTCACTGATGAAGGAGAGTATTCGCGCAGTGCTGGCTTTAGCCAGGCATTTCCTATTTCAGGACGTATTGCAAAGCAAAAAAAAGTGGCTCGTCTGGATGTGTTGAAAGCTGTTGCAGAAATCAGGGAAGCCGAGCGTCAACTCAGTGCCAAAGTAGCTAATGCCTTTTATACAGCAGTGATTACAGAGCGCCGCATACAACAGGTAAATTACTTGTTGCAGATTAACCAGGAATTGGTTGACGTTATCCATAACCGTTATCATGCTGCAGAAATTTCAAAACTGGATGAAAATGCGGCACGCATTGAGTATTTGCGTATTGTTCAAGAAAAACATCTTTTGCGTAGTCTTCGTATCAGCCAATATGCCATACTGAATCAATTGATGGGACGCGAAGCTAATTCATCTTTATCGCTTAAGATGGATTTTGCTGCTGAAAAAAACTCCCGGTATTAGATGCTCTTAAAGCACAGGCGCTTAAAAATCGACCTGATCGCCAATCTATCGCATTATTGATTGAACGCGCCAACGCTGATCGCCGTTTGGCAAAAGCTGAACGGTTTGCCGATTGGACAGTGGGAGTTGGTATTCAGCAGGATAAAATTGTGGTGGAAGAAGGCCCTCCTCAACCCCCTGATCGCACTTTGGGTGTCACGCTTTCTGTTCCTCTTCCTCTTTTAAATCGTAATCAAGGGCGAATTTTAGAAGCAAGTCACACAGGTACCCAGGCGATAATGTCTTTACGTGCCCTTGATTTAAGTATTGCAACGGAGATAGCCAGTAACTATGAGCAAATCAAAGCTTTGCGTAAGAGCCTTGAGGAAACACAACGGGTTTCTCTTCAATTGACTGTCGAGAATGTAAAACTGGCTCGTGATTCTTATGAAAATGGGCAAATTTCTTTTTTAAATGTGTTACAAGTGCAAAAACAACAAAACGATTTGCAAACTACTTATCTCAATACTTTAGAAAAATTTTTACAAGTCTATATCGCCTTGTGTACGGCTATTGGTCCTGGCAAAACGGATGGGTTTTGCTCTTATTTAGAGTATCAAAGGAATGGGGATAGCAAATGAGATTGCAACTTAAAATCAGAATGACGATCTTGACTGGCTGTTTTCTTGGCTTATTTTTTCCCATGCATATGAGTTTTGCGCATGGAGGAGACATAGATGTGGTTGAAGGAGGAGCCAAAGGCCCAGTTCATTTGACCATGGAACAAGCAAGGATGCTTGACATCAAAGTGGTTCAGGCAACCAATCGTCCTATGGCGCAATTGCTGGGGTTAAATGGTCAAATTCAATTATTACCTGATGCTCAAGCCGATGTCAGCATCCGGATTAGTGGGAGTGTGACAGCGGTTGATGTGAATTTGGGAGATAGTGTCAAGGCTGGGCAGCGCTTGGCTACAGTGCAATCAAGATTAGTGGGAAATCCTCCGCCGAGTGTTGCAGTCAATGCTCCAATTGCAGGCATCATTGATGCCAGGAATATCAATTTAGGACAGGCTGTTGAGCCAAATACAGTTCTTTTTCATATCAGTAATCGCGATAAATTATTAGTCGTAGCTCAAGTGTATGAAGAAGATTTGGGTAAAGTGAAAGTAGGGCAAGAAGTGAATATTCACGCTTTAAGTTATCCCAAGCAGACATTTCCAGGCCAAGTCACTTTAATTGAGCCCAATCTTGATCCAATGACCCGTACAGTCAATGTACGAATTACTTTGGACAATAGGGAGGGGATCCTAAAACCCGGAATGTTTGTGCGGGCTAATGTGATTTTAACTTATAATAAGGCAGCACTCGTTGTGCCGAATACTGCCCTTTTACAAGCAGATAACGAGCAATTTGTTTTTGTGCAAAATGGTGGTACCTACAAACGAGTGAATGTTAAAGTAGGTGCTGTAGAAGATGATTATTCAGAAATTACTGAAGGTTTAGTTCCTGGTGATCTTGTTGTCACTCAGGGTAATCGCGAGCTTTATACACTTTGGTTGAGTGGGGGGCAAATACAGCAATCAGGGCAAGAGGAGCATCATTAAATGTTTACCCGCCTCATCGCCTGGTCTTTACATAATCGCCCCTTGATTTTGGCGTTAACGATTATTCTTTGTTTGCTAGGTAGCTACATTCTAAAACAAATGCCGGTCGATGTTTTTCCTGAGTTTGCTCCGCCTCAAGTTGTAGTCCAAACCCAGGCACCAGGCATGGCAACCCAGGATGTAGAAACACTGGTTACTTATCCTTTGGAAAGTGCCATCAATGGGACTCCGGGGGTAGCTAGTGTCCGCTCAAAAACCTCAGTCGGATTATCAACAATTACTGTGGTATTTGATGATAAAACAGACATCTATCTCAATCGTCAACTGGTGAATGAGCGGATTCAACAAGTAGTCAACCGTCTTCCTCCTGGAGTCTCCTCACCTGTGATGCTGCCAGTCACTTCTGCAGTAGGGTGGTTGCTTAAATATGCTTTGGTGAGCCGCACAGCAAGCCCTGAAACCTTGCGCACGATTTCCGACTGGACTATTCGTCCACGCCTGCTGGCTTTGGGCGGAGTCGCTTCAGTAGTTTCCCTGGGCGGAGAAGTAAAGCAATATCAAGTACAGCTTGATCCCAAGCGCCTGCTGGCTTATGGCATTACAGTCGAAGAAGTTCGTCAAGCCTTGGCAACAGGAAATCAAAATGTACCTGGTGCGTTTGTTCATCAGGCGGGTACGGAATTTGTTGTAAGTACCATTGGGCGCATTAAGACCTTAGACGATATAAAAAAAACACTGATTGTAGTGCGCAAGGGAGTTCCTATTACTGTTAATAACGTAGCCACAGTTGCTTTTGGCGGTGAAATCAAGCGAGGCGATGCTTCTTTCAATGCAGAAAACGCTGTTATTGGTACTGTTTCCAAAATTTATGGAGCTGATACATTAACCACAACACGTAAAGTGGAGCAAGCTTTAGCTGATATAAAAAAATCCTTACCGGCAGGTGTTGAATTAAATACAGAAGTATTTCGTCAAGCCAATTTCATTGAGTCAGCCATTCACAACCTAACCAGGGCTCTTATTGAAGGAGCTGTTATTGTGATTGCGGTGCTCTTTCTATTTTTGATGAATTGGCGAGCTTCATTTATTACCTTTCTCTCTATGCCCGTTTCTTTTATCGCAGGTATTTTGGTCCTTCATTATTTTGGTTTTGGCATTAATTCCATGACTTTGGGTGGAATGGCGATTGCCATTGGTGAAGTGGTCGATGATGGGATTATTACTGTAGAAAATGTGGTACATCGCTTACGACTTAATCGTTTGGCGGAAAAGCCTTTGCCTGCGATTGAAATTGTTTTTGATGCGGTTTTGGAAATTCGCAGTTCAGTAGTTTATGCGACCATCATAATTAGCCTGGTGTTTTTACCTATTTTCTTTTTGTCAGGAATTCCCGAGCGGATTTTTAGCCCATTAGCCATTGCCTATATTGCTTCCGTAATAGGTTCTCTTGTCGTTTCTATTACTATGGTACCAGCCCTATGTTACCTCCTTTTGGTGCGAAAAACTGAAAAGAACCAGGATGCTAAAGTGGCTGTGCATGCTTTATCCGAAGACGAACGTTATCATGACACACAAGAGGAAACGGCTCAGCATACGCAAACGGAAACGCGGTTTGTGATTTGGTTAAAAAAACATTTTTTAACCGGCTTAATTTGGTCTTTGGCCCATTGTAAAACAGTTTTAGCCATCTCAATCGCAGCGTTCGTTTTTGCTTTGAGTTTACTTCCTTTTTTTGGAACCTCTTTCTTGCCTGAGTTTCATGAGGGCAACTTTATTATTGTGATGAGTACTCTTCCTGGAACTTCATTGAATGAATCCATGCGTTTGGGTAAGCAAGTCAGTAAGACGTTATTGAAATATCCGCAAGTGATTTCCATTGCCCAACGAGCGGGTCGCAGTGAATTGGATGAAGATGCTTTACCACCGAATATTAGTGAATTCGATGTACATCTGAATTTTGGTAAAGACAAAACCATGTCTCCTGATGAATTGTTGCGACGTATTCGAGCTGATTTGGCGAATATTCCTGGAGCGCTATTTAATGTGGGGCAATTTATTGCCCATCGCATGGATGAAGTGTTGTCAGGAGTTAGAGCACAAGTTGCTGTGAAACTTTTTGGCGATAATCTTGCTACCCTTAACGAATTAGGCGAATCGGTTGAATCCATTTTAAAAAACGTACCCGGAGTAGTGGATATTAATAAAGAACAGCAAATCAATGTACCGCAGTTGGTCATTAAAATTGATCGAGATAAAGCTGCTCGTTACGGTGTCAACATTGGCCAAATTTCAGAGGATGTTCAAATCCTTCTCAATGGCATGACGGTATCCAGTATTCTTGAGGGCCAGAGGACATTTGATTTGTATTTGCGTATGGGTGAAACAGAGCGGGATAGTGTTAGGGCCATCCAAAATATGCTGATTGATGCCCATGGTGCGGCCAATAATCGAGAAACGAAAATTCCTTTACGTGCAGTAGCCGATATTCAGTTAGAGCCTCAACCTTTTGCAATTAATCGAGAAAATGTGCAACGTGTTCTGGTTATCGGTTTTAATGTGCAAGAGAGAGATTTGGGTAGTGTGATTCAAGAGGTGCAGCATCAGGTTAAGGAAAAGGTTTCATTACCTGCTGGTTATTTCATTCAATATGGCGGCCAGTTTGAAAGTCAACAACAAGCATCTCGTGTGATTGTTCTGTTTGGTGCATTGGCAATTTTTATCATGTTAATACTTCTTCATAAGGCTTTCGGCACATTTCGTGAAGCATTGTTGGTTATGTTCAACTTACCCTTGGCATTGATTGGTGGCGTTGTTTCTTTATTTCTTGCCAGTGGTGACATGAGTGTAGCCGCCATGATTGGTTTTATTACTCTGTTTGGAATTGCGGCACGTAATGGGATTATTTTAGTGAGCCACTATAATCAATTGCGCTCTCTGGGGAGGGAACGTGAACAAGTGGTTATACAGGGAACTCTTGATCGCCTGGTCCCCGTATTAATGACAGCAGCGACAGCGGCTCTGGCTTTAATACCCCTGTTGTGGGGGTCTCCTGCTGGTAAGGAACTTCAACGCCCTTTGGCGCAAGTGTTATTAGGAGGATTATTAACTTCAACGGTTTTAAATATGTTTGTTGTGCCTACAGTCTATAATGCCTTTGAAATTTGGCACGAAAAGAGAAGACTATTGAAAGAAGGCTCTTAGACAGGGCTATGATGAATCGAATAATAGAGCCTATTAAGCAGCAATTGTTACCAATTGCCTGGATGCTTGCATAGACATTTTTTTGCAATGGTGATACTGACTTTATTCAATTATCAGACCATAATTTTAGGGGGGCAATCTTGTAACTCCTTTTATCATGCAGAACGAGCAAGGCAACACTGGCTGATAAAAGTATATAGAATATTGGTGCGGTGGCTAATTTGAGTGAATATTGTAAATAATTGGCAACCAATGGCGCTGTTCCTCCAAAAATAGCCATACTTATTCCCCATGCAATAGAAACACCGCTGTATCGAATCTGAGTTGGAAAAAAATCATTCAATAATTTGAAAATTGGTGTGCCTACCAGCGCATTGCATAGCGCATAGGGAATCTGTGATAAGAGAATTAATACCAAAGAATTCGTTTGAGGGGTCAGGTAAGCAATAGGAGCCGCAATAAAATACCCCCATAAACCGATTTTTATAATATGTCTTTCGTCAGTTTGATCAGCGTACATGCCTGTTAAAACAATGAATAGGACAACCAATCCTTGCCCCAAGGTCACAACGAATTTGGTTTGAGCTTCTGACAACGAGGTGTATTTTGCTAAATGAGAAGCATAATAGACATTCATAATGTAGATATAAATACCTAATGCAGCTACTAACAATACTGATTTAATTAATTGTTTTTTATAATTTTTAAATAAAATTTTCAGGGGATTTGATGATTTTTCTTTATTTATTGTGAGGTAGGGCGGTGACTCACTCAAATTTTTACGAAAATACATCGCACAAAAACAGGACAAGGTTCCTAACAGGAAAGGGATACGCCATGCCCACTCTGGCATGTGAGGTAAATAAATTAAAGTAGACATCAATCCGCCAAACATCATGCCCAATGCGGAAGCAAAACCGGTCCAGCTACCGGCCTGGCATGGTTTTTCTGAATCGTGTTCAATCAGATAGATAGCGCTGCCATTAAATTCACCTGATACGGCAAAGCCTTGTATGCAACGAAAGATGAGCAAGAGAATTGGGGCTAAGACACCAATGCAGTCGTAAGCAGGAAGACAACCAATCAACAGGGAAGATAAGCCCATCAGCATAATAGAAGATTGCAAGGCAACTCGACGCCCCATCTTGTCTCCAAGATACCCAAAAAAAAGGGCTCCTAAGGGACGAAAAAAATAACTGAGAGCGAAAACAGAAAAGGTTGCTATCAAACCCAGATGATTTCCCAATTTTGGGAAAAACAATGCGGAGATAATGTTTGCGATATAGGCGTAATAAGTAAATTCAGCCCACTCCAGAAAAGTCCCGGCAGTTGCGACAACGACCCGTTTTTTCTTATTTTCCATACAATAAATCTATAGACTATTAAAGTGATGAAGAGGGATTTTACCTTAAATTGACCTTATTATTCTATGCAATTGGATAATATAACAGATTCATGGAGTTACGACACATGTCACATTCTGCTTCTAACAATTAAGTATTTTGTACTATATTAATACAATAGATTAATACAGTAGGGTTCAAATTGAGGTTTTGAATTTGTCACTTTATCTCAGTGAGCGCTGAATGAAAAAGGCCAAAGCAAAGATTCAAAATATAAATGAAATAATATTTTCAGATCGTGTAATGTTACTAAATAAAAATTTGTTGCTGAGCATTCCTGCAAATTTTTTATGTGCATTAATTATTTTTATTGGTTTGGATAAAACAATAGATCAAGAAATTCTCTCTGTATGGTTTATAGCTGTAATAACAGCTTTTGTTCTCCATGGAAGTTTACTTTTCTTTAATTATTATCGCCCCTTACCATCCAAATACCTTTTAAAATGGTTAATAAGCGTCACTGTTATTTATGGGGCTCTATGGGGAATAGCAGGTTCAGTTCTTATTCCTCAGAATGATCTGTTAAATCAAATGATTGTCATTATTATAATTATTGGAGTCGCATCAGGTGGATTACATATTCTTCAGCCCAGTTTTTTAGCAAGTCTGTTATTTTTTTCATTAACCCTTATTCCTCTAAGTATCTTACTTTTCCAACAAAATACACTTAATTATTGGTTTCTTGGAACTGCATTGCTGATTTACTTTTGTTTTGTATCCATTATATCCTGGATGGGATATGGACTTCTTAATAAGAATTTTAAATTACGTTATGAGAATTTAGATTTGATTGATAAATTGTATGCAATTAACGCTCATTTGGAGGAAAGTGAGTTACGTTTTCGTTCTGCATTTAATTCTGCTGCTATTGGTATGGCTATAGTTTCTTTGGAGGGGATGTGGTTAAAAGTTAATCAGTCGCTTTGTCAGATTGTTGGATATTCAGAAGAAGAATTATTGAAAACTAATTTTCAATCGATCACTTATCCAGAGGATTTAGAGCTGGATTTAGGCTATGTGAGGCAATTATTAGAGGGAGATATAAGATTCTATCATATGGAAAAACGCTATATTCATAAAAATGGTAGTATCATTTGGATTTTACTTAGTGCTTCTTTAATCCGAGATCTTGAGAATAAACCACTCTATTTTATTTCGCAAATTCAAAACATTGATGCTCAAAAACGAGCAGAGCAAGAGCTTCAATACATCGCGTATCATGATATTTTAACTGGTTTGGGAAATAGGAAGCTATTAGAGTTGTCATTTGACCAGGCATTAGCACATGCGAAACGTCACCAAAAGCAAATTGCTATTATGTTTATGGATTTGGATTATTTTAAAAATGTGAATGACAAATTGGGGCATGATATTGGAGATCTTTTATTAATTGAGATTGGAAAAAGATTACAAACTATTTTAAGGTCTACTGACCTAATTGTTAGGCATGGTGGCGATGAATTCATCATCGCTCTTACCGAATTATCCAATGTAAACCAAGTGATAGAAATAGCAAATAAAATTCTAATTGCTATAAGCAGGCCTATATCAATCAAGCGTTATGGTATTTCAATTACAGGCAGCATTGGTATAAGTATTTATCCATATGATGGTTGTGATTTAGACACATTAATTAGAAAAGCCGATGAAGCATTATATAGGGTGAAAGTAGGAGGAAAAAATAATTTTCAATTGTTCAATACCGTGTTACATAAGTAAGACTCTCTACTTGATATGGTGCATTCGGAGGGGCTAATCCCCTGACACCTCGATTCGATGTCTTGTGCTTGTGTCTATAATATAAATACAATTTATCACCCGATTTCCTAAAATGAATATTCATAATGCGGTATTAGCTTGCTTTGTAAAATTAGGATATTCCGATGTTGAGGGAGTATGCCATGGGATTTCTATCCGCTGGCTGGAGGCTTGCCTTTTGGGTGAAGAGCATGTGTTTCATGAACGGATTAAACATCTCGAGCGAATTGTTTCCTCAGGCCAAGATATAGTTAAGCTTATGGAGGCGGTTAAAGAAAAAAAGGGCAAAAATTTATCAAAAGAAGATGAGGACTTATTGGATATCCTGGCTTTTTTTGAAAGCCTGGATTTGTATCATGCGCCTTATCGCCATACGGAACTATTTGGGCTTTCATCTGATAGCAACCAAAAGAATATTGCATTTCATTCTGAGCTCGCAGCATCAGATAAAATCAACGCATTGGGAGGTTTAACCCAGGTATACTCTCAAGCACTCATTCCTGATGAGGCAGAATTAAAGCATTATTTGGATGAATTAGGCTTCGTCATGCAAGCCGGCTCTGGCTCAAGCAAAGATGTTTTAGGAGTGCTTTTAAGTTCTTTCAACCATACTCTGGCGGTGACTTATAAACCTGGTAATGGTTGGGGGTTTATGGATATTAATCAATATCCTCCCAAGGTGTATAAAGTTGAAGAGACAGGATTACTCGCTAAAATGATAATCAAGGGTTTGAATTCAGTCCCACCATCTTCATATCTTGCTTTGGATGCATCGATTTACACCACAACCAGAAATCCACAAGTGTATTCATTAACCACACAATTGGGTCAATTTAAATCCAGTCATATAATGACCCAAGAAATAGCTTCCCAAGCTCCAACAAGAATATCTTGACTCCTTAATGCCTCAGACTTTAGACGGCCAAAGTAAAGCTTTGTTTAAAAAACTCTTGCAAGAGCATAAGGACAACCTAAAAAAAGAGATGGTCAGGATCGAACACTCCATCACTAATATCAATAAAAAATTATTCCCTAAGTCTGAAGAGATACTCCCTCTTTTCAATACGTTGTCGTCAAAAAACCTTCAACTCTTACCGATATACGAATTTAGCATTGTGAAAAGTGTGCGTGCAGACGATAGGCATACACCAAAAGAACACACTGATACGCAGAACTTTATGCATCAAAAATCAACGATGAGTATCCTGAAAATTCCGGCAACCGAACGTGAAGCAAATATTTACGTGGTATTTCAATTGTTAGAGTGTCCTTTAATGTGCAATGAGGATGGCTCAATTCCCAGGATTTTAAAAGAAATAAAAGCGATTATAGAAGAGGTAGATACAGAAGACGAGCAATCAATTAGTGACGCGCTTCATCTCATTCGCAATGCAATAAAAGATGTAGACCGGCAAGAGAGGCCTTTAGTTGTTGAGGTGTTAAAAATATTTGATAGCACAGGCAGCCTTAATTTTAGACAAATCCGTAACTCTTTAGAAGCTCTGCCTGGTTTAAATGAATTTTCTTTGTCATTAAGACGGTCATTATCAGGGCATTCTACATAGAATATATAGGCAATATCAAATTTCGTCTGAAATTTAAATAATTAAAACCTTAGTTCCAGGATTGGCTTTTACCCAATTAGCCACATACTCGATATAGTTATTTTTGCCAACAGCAATACATCCACGTGTTGAGCCTGGTAAGTTGTTTAACCAACCAAATAAATTGGATGTCTGGGCTGGTCCATGGATCCCAACATCCCTACCTGAATATCCAGCAGCTAATTGCTTTTTAGTTGGATAGAGAATTGGAATGAAGACTTTAAATTGATTGGATTTTCTGGGATGAGCCAGCCCATATAAACCAATTGGAGTTTTATTATCTCCCGCTTGTTTTTTACCGACGCCTTTGTACCCGAGAGCCACTTTAAAGGTTTTTATAACAGAGCCGTTTTTACAAATATTTAAAATTCGCTTTTTAGTATGTACATTGATTCCGTTTGATAAAGGACAAGTGGCATCGCTGGCGAATAAAGCAACGGGGAAAAAAATAGCGATCATCAAAGAAATTGCTCTTATTTTCATATAAGTAGTTTAATATTGTCGAAATTGGGCAATAATTATCCCATAATATTGCCTTTATTCATAGAGTTGCGGTATAAATCTTTCAATAACTATCATCGCGACAGTGAAAAACTGAAGTTTTTTCATTCAACTGGTTTAAGGCTCTTTCAGAAGATGCCAATTTTTTATTTTTAAGGCAGTAAAAGGATAAAAGAGATTTCGGGCAGAAACGGTTGAAATCATTTGAGTTTTTAGAAAGCAGCTTTACCAATAGAACTCCTTATTAAAGAATCTTCAGAGTAGCCTGACTATTTACTTCCTATATTTTATTTGATGCAATCAAGTAGAATTGCCGGCGTTTTCTTCTGGACGTTCCATAAGCAAACTTTCTTAGCTGTAATCCCCAATTTTTCAGTAGTATATATTCGCAAATATTCCTATGGAAACTTGAATAATACACTTGCTAAATCCACTTTTCATTTGCAGTAAAGGCTATGGTTAGCCAACGTTGAGGAGTGTCTTCTCCAATAGCTAGTGTGATTTCATTACGAATTTCATCCAAGGCTTCAATGCTCGAAATTGGGTAACCCATGGGTACTACTATATGTATTTCAATAAATTGTGCACGTCCTATTTTCGCAACGTAGCTTGTATAGGACTTGAAATTACGCTGTTTAATAAGCTCATCTAAAAATTCTCTTATTTTTTTATCAAGATCCAAAGGTGCCATGCGAAATATGTCTCGCATGGCATCACGGACTGCAGCTATAGGTACAAAAATCAAAAATGCAGTAAGAATCGCTAAAATAAGGGGATCAATGTAGGGGGTAAAATATCCGTAGGTTCCATCATGCAAAAAGGTTGCGATGCCAAATGCCAATAGGAGTGAAGTGGAAATCAACGCAGACATTAACCAACTTTGAATATCTAATCGCAAGAATTCGGATTTAATTTTGCGGTTTTTTTTAATTAAATAAAAATACATGCCTGTTGATAAAAAAAATACCAAAAGAGCAAACACAAATGCCCAATCAAAATTCAGTTCATGCCCACCAGACATCAAACTGCCAATCGCATTTACCAGTGCATAAGTACAAAGCAGTATTAGAATACAACCATTCAAAACAAGAACCATAGGTTCGATATGCCAGTAACCATATTGAAATCTCCTGTTCCCTTTACTTGTTAGAAGACGGGCAACAAAAAAGGCAAGGATTGATATAACAGTATCCACCATATTAAACATACCGTCAAAGACGATAGCCAATGAACCCGACAATAGCCCAAATAAAATCCCTACCACGGCTAAGAGAAAAGTAGCAGCTATTGATATTTTAAGAGCTCTTCGTTCATGAAGCCCCTCTTGTATGTGTATTCCGGAGCGAAATGATCACCAATTCCGGCGGCATT
>NZ_JFIM01000039.1 GCF_000586315.1 Legionella pneumophila subsp. fraseri
TGCCGCCGGAATTGGTGATCATTTCGCTCCGGAATACACAATACTTGGGTTATGCAAATCCGTATTAAGCATTATGGTTTGAAATGCTAAAACATAGGCAGCATCCGCATTGGAAACTACATCAGGATTTTGCTTGGAATAGGCTTCACTAAAGCTTTGAACTAACCGGTCAATTTTTTGAGCTTCTCCAGGTAATTTAAATGCTTTTAAAAAGGTTCTTAAACCTTCGACAAAACTCTGTCCATTGAAGTCCATTTGACTGGTAAAAGCTTTTAATACCTGTTGATTTTCTGCTTCTGGACCACTCAAATAATCCCCAACTGCCTCTAAATCCAAATTTTTTCTTTGTTGATGAAAGAACTCGGCAATCTCTTCATTGGGAGAAATTTTACATTGTTCACATATTTCTTTTATTTTATTTATCCCATTTTTTGGCTTGGCATTGAATGCCTCAATAATCTCTCTTTGGGCTTTTTCAATTTCTGTATGCATAAGCTGCTCCTTTCGTCGAAAGAACTGATGAATTGCGCTTAGATAAAAAATTAATCAGCATTCCGTTTTAATAGTGAGTGCTTGTGGTTATATTATAACCCAATTGATCTAATTTTGCCTTTTATAGACAATAAACACTTGCAGACTTAAGTTCTTGAGGATTACAAAAATATCGCAGTGTGCTTTATACGTTCTATACTAGTTAATATACAATTAGATTGAAGATAAGCGGCTATGGAAGATGAATCCAAAGTCAAAAAAGGGTTAAAAGAAGAAAAAGAACAACTTAATCAAAAGTGGCTTGAGCAATTATTGAATAACCCACGCTGGGGCCCTTCCGTCGTTAAGTTGGCTATGGCAAGAAAAAAAGAAAATCGGAATCAACGTGGTGAGGCATTTAACTGTTTTGTGCTGAGTAGACCACAAAATGCGCTTGAGGAAGATGAATACCGGAAGTTCCTGGATAAGTTAAAAAATAACATTAAAGATTTTAGCGGAACGACCCGATTTCAAGTCGCTCTTTTTACTGCAGACAACCACCATTGGACAGCGTTTGATTTTTTTATCGTAGATGGAAAACTCCATGTTTTTTGTTTAGATGCCGCTAATGATAGTGCAGGAGATGCCGCGCTTGATGAAATCATAAGCCGATTTCCTGATTGCGATGCTTACCGGCTAGAGCCTGATAGAGATCCAAAAGCGAAGGATTCAAAACATTTTCGTTTGATTCAAACTGACCGGGAAAATTGCTCACGAATGACCATTGAACATATTTTGCTGTTGTCAAAAAAGAAATTTTTATTTAATGAACATTTTGCCAACTACAAAATGGTTAATGGGGTAAAGTTGATTAATCCTGACACACTATTCAGGCAATCTCCGGATCTGTATCGCATGACTCAAATCGATTCTATTCTGGACAGTCTTATGATTACATCACCAAAAGAGGCGCAACGATTAGTCAGTAAGAAAGGTTTGAATGCAGAGCAGTATAGGGACTTGCGTGGACATACATCAGGTAAACAATCCAAATCATCAAAAAATACAACCATCGATTACAAGAGACAGAATGTGGAGAAAAATCTTTTAACTTTTTTAGACGAGAGTGAGAAGAAGCATTTAGAAAATATTCTCGAGAACTCGGAAAAACAATGGTCTGAGTTTTTAGAGATGTCTCAGACTGAACGCATAAAATTTTTATTGGGCAATATCAGAGAGAGGCCTTTTAAAGAAATTGCTGGGAATATTCTAGGTAAAGGTATAAAAGACAGGCTGGATCATAAAAAATACATTGAAAACGACGTGATTAAAAAAAGTTCTTTTACTCTTTTTAGAGGTATGGATAAGCATTTTGAAATCAAGAAAATTAAAGCAGAAATTAATGAACTGGAAAAAGCCTTGAAAATAGTAAACCAATTACCCAATGAAACAAGTGCTGATGAAGTATTATTGCATTTACATAAACAAAAATTATCCTCTGAGGTAAAAGCAGAACTGAGGGCAGCTCAAGAAATTTATACGCTATTAGACAGGGAAAAATCCAATCTCCAGTCTCATAAAGTGTAGTAATTCAAATTTGATCTGACAGACACTTATTGAAAAACAGGTAACTGTCAGATCAAGTTTAAACTACTGCAATTAAGTCAGCCCTTTCAGTTTTGTTATACAGGCAGTTGATTTGGACAGGCTACCATTTAAAATAGCGACATTAACCCCTTAATAATCCGCGCGCAAAATTAGCATTCATTGGAGGATAGGACTAATGTTGGCCCCTGAAATATCCTTGCTGGATCATCTTCCAGGCTATATTGGCTGGAAGGATTTAAACCGCAATTATTTAGGTGCAAACAAAGCGCTGCTGGAATTGAAAGGATTTTGTGATATAGAAGAGCTAGCTGGTAAAACAGATGAGGAGTTGTCGCCTTGGGCTACTGAAGAGAATAAAATGTTCCAGCAGCAAGATTTGCGCGTATTAAACGGCGAAAAAATAGCAACAGTGCATTTCGATTCGAAGACTAGTGAGGTTTTCCTGCTGGAAAAATGTCCTTTAACAGATAAGGACAATAAGGTGACGGGATTGATTTATTCTTGCCATCCTTATCCCAAGAATGAAATATTTAGAGTTTTAAGGCAGTTTGATGATAAATTGCATTTAAGTCCCCATTATTACACGCTGAATGACAATAAAAATATCTATGGATTAACAGACCGTGAGCATGAATGTGTGTTTTTATTAATAAGGGGGAAATCCGCAAAAGAAATTGGGGCTTTGCTTTCTCTATCCAAACGGACCATAGAGTCGTACATAGAAAATATTAAGAATAAAATGGATTGCAGGAATAAGGCTGAAATACTGGTAAAAGCAGTGTTAAATGGTTATCACAATCACATCCCTGCAAGACTACAGAAAGTGGCTATTATAAGGTCACTTTAATCATTATGATGTTGAACTTCCACCGTATAAATACGGTGATTGAAGCAAGGTTGAATACGGTATTATTTTACAAACTGACCCGAATCATTTGAAAGGAAATTCTCATGCGCCGTTTATTGATTACCATGTTTATTGTTTTATTATCTAATGCAGGATATTGTGCGCCTGTCTTTGAAATTCTTCCTCTTGGAGTTTATGGTGGTTTGAAAGATGGAAATTTATCAGCTTATTTAATAAAGGCTATCAAAAGTAAAAATTATACGGCCCTTGATGGGGGCACTTTGGTGCGTGGGCTTGAAATCGCAGTGGATAGACAATCTCTGCCTAATAAAAAGGTTGATGATTTGCTGCAAAAACATATTCCAGCCTACCTTATTTCTCATGCCCATCTTGATCATGTTATGGGGCTTGTGATGGCGCAACCCGAATTACGAGAAAAGCAAACCATTATGGCACGTGAAGAAACCATGCAGGCATTGCAGGACAATATTTTTAATTGGTCTGTCTGGGGGAATTTTGGAGATAGGGGAGAAATTCCTCATTTGAATTTTCAGCATTATCAAACTCTGCCATTACTCCAGTGGGCTGCTATTCCTGATACTGATCTGCACGTTAAAGCATTCCCTTTGAGTCATGGTGGAATGGCATCAAGCGCATTTTTAATTCGTTATAAAACTGAATATGTCCTCTATTTTGGTGATACTGGTGCTGATCACATTGAAAAATCAACAAACCTGGAGAATATTTGGAAAGAAATTGCGCCACTCATAAGAAATAAACAGCTTCATGCCATCATGCTGGAGTGTTCATTTTTAAATTCACAGCCGAATGACAAATTATTTGGTCATTTAAAACCAAACCTATTTATGTTGGAGTTGCGAAAATTAGCATCGATTGTTGATCCTTCAGATTTTAGAAACTCACTACAAGGCTTACCCGTTGTTGTTACGCACATCAAACCCAAGTTAGCTGACTTTTCAAATTCTAATGAAGATACGGAAAAACAGGTTATAATTGAATTGTCTCAGGAAAATGATATTGGCGTAGAATTAATTAAACCAGAGCAAGGTATCAAGTTAAGTTTGTAATTTGGCGTAATTTCTCTACAGCTGCCAACAGGGTCAATTCAATGCAGCTCTCATAAGGTCCAGTTCAAGTGAGTCCTTGCGTGCTTGAACTGGTATTGACTCAGATTCATGTAAATGCTTTCCGGCTTTAAGCCAATGCTTTTATCGGAAACTCCGGAATACTAACACCATGTTTTGTAAGTTGCTTTTTGCATTGATTATGGAAAAAAGTGTGGGCTTCAAATTGTTTTCTTACAAGCGCGTGTTCATTGCCCGCATCTTGTGTTGACTCGTTCAAACTGATTTCTTGAATTAAGTTTGCATTGTAGAAATTTCTTCGTAGAGAATCTTCAATGGTTCCATGTGAACGGTTAAATACAAAGTGAATTTTAGGATTATTGATTGCATCAACGAGCAAGGATTTGGCAGCAATATTCATTTGATGCCTCAAATCAGCATCAAATTTAGGGCTAAACCATTTTCTTGCAAATGGATAGGCGGGTTTGCCTCCCATTAGTTTTAAGGCCACATCTTTAACAGTGAATTTTTTATGGTAATCTTCGACTGGGGCGTGACCTCCGTTTAATGTTATAATTTCTTTAATATCTTCCTTACTGATGAGTATTAATTTATTCGTATCCTTATTGTTAATAGCCTTTATTTTTTCTTCAATTAAATTGAAATCATTAATTTTTACCTTTTCATATTTTCCATCAGGCTTAATATAATATAATTCCTTAACACCGCTCTCTTTGAGAAATATATAGCTGTTTTTGTATTGTTCTGGATTTTCAGGTAATTCGGACATCAAATGGAGGTGATGCGTTTTTACTGCCCTGAAAAATTTCATTTTCTCGTTAATTTTTCTTTGCGTAAAATTGCTTTGTAAATAATCCTCGCCTGTTCCATTATTTTCTTTGCGTTCTATTATCTTTCCTTTGTCATTGATGCCGTCGAATTCCTGATAATTATTAGTTCCAGGAATCTTAACTAAAAAGGAGCGCTGCATTGAAATGGCCAGCGCGTGAGCATAATACTCAATTGATTTTTTCAATAATTGCTGTTCTGGAGAGTTGTCTCCCGCATCAATCATGTTTAGCAAACCACTGCGTTCAATAATTTGATTTCTTAAATTTTCCAGAGTGGTGTCGACACTTTGTTCTTCACCTTCAATAAAGCATACTTTTTTTGTTGGGGGTAAAGTATTTAACTCATAAGTAAATTCACTGGCGGAATGAAAAGAGGATAGTTCATTAATCCAGGACTGTGTTACCAATTGAGTTAGCCAGTTACCTTTTTCCATGTCACCTAAGTAGCATTTTTTCGCTTTCTGAATAGCTGGATCTCTAACCTGCTCCCATTGTTCTGAATGACTGACTATTTTCGACTCAAGTGATTCTAAAACGCTTTTAATAGTATCTAATTGCGCTTTGACCTGTTTTTCATAGCTTTTGTTATCTTCCTCAGTCAGGGCTTTTATTGCCTTATTTTCAAGGTCAATTTCTCGTTTGTACATTGCTTCAAGATGGAGTAATAAACCCATTTGTTCAGCATAATCGAGATGGTTTTTTGCAGGTGCTGCAGCAATTTTTTCTCTCTCTCCTGCGGTATCTGTTGCTGGTATGGTACCCAAGGCGGAGTGATTCGATGCATATTCTTTTAAACCTTTAACCAGCTTGTTATAGGTGACTTCATCAACATTGCTGTCCCCATGATTCTCCAATTCGGTGATTGGTTTATTGGCTCTTATCCTGTTTTTTAATTCATGGTAGGCTGCTTCAAAATGTTTTTTATTCTGTTGGTGAGTTTTTATAGCCGGATTGGACATTTCAGAAATAGTAATTGGCAGGGGTGGGAATTCTTCATCAGTAACATTGAGCTTGGTAAGCGCTTCGTGCACCTGTTTTAACTCGCTAAGTAGTTTGCTAATGCCTTTATTGAACTGAAGCTTATCTGCAGTTGCTTTTAATTTTTCGAGTTGAATTTGAAACTCTTTAATTGTAGTTAAAGCAATTTGTAGAAATTGACTTTCATGAGTTTGAATCTCGATCGGCGTTAGCAATTCAATGAGAGTAGCCACCGTTTTTTGAGCGGTAGCCAATGTTTCCTGTTCGCCTTCCTCATAATCAAATTGCTCAAGTAATGATTCGGAAGCCAAGGAACAGAACTCTTCTTTAAGCTGTTGATTGCCTTTAGCTTGCAGGACATCATTCCAATCCTGATCCAGTATTTTTGGTTTTACAACAACGACATCCAGGCCTGCTTTGCGAAAACAAGCAACTGCTTTATTCAGGTTATCAACAGCTTGCTTATCACTGTCATTGTCTGCAAGTAAAACAATTTGAGCGCCTGGCGGTACTTGAGTCCGGATTACAGGAATTGCATGAACCATTTCGGTAATGCCAAGCGAAGCCATTACTGTATAATCACCATTAAGGGCCCCCACTATGGAGGCTGCTGTTTCTATGCCTTCCGCAATATAGAGGCGAGACGGATCACTACCTTTTTTTACCAGAGCCGCTTTACCAAAGGAATCAATGTATCGCCTGTCTTCGATTATCGTTTTACCATCATTTTTAGGTTTTACCTTAGTACCATCTGGATTAAGATCGACCGTTTGCACCCCGATTATTTCTCCACGCGCATCAATAACAGGAGTGATCAATCGATTGGGTTTAGAGCCTTCGGGCGGCAGGGCGCGCATTTCACATTGTTGTATTGTTGTTTCGGGTAAACCTCTGGTTAACGACAGATAGCTTTTTGCCGCATGGTTATCTTGTATAGGTTGAGCTTTATTCCATAAGCTCCTTGCGATTTCTATATTTTTTTTGTAACCCGCATGTTGCTTAATCTGTTTCAATTTTGGAAGCTCGATTACTTGTTTGGATTTAGCCATTTGATACCTCAGTCGTTTGTATATTCTTGAACTAGAGTTCTAATCGTTTGTTTGACGCAAATTATATCGAGAAAAAATTAATAGAACATTAATCGATCATAAAATATAAAAATTAAACAATAAGAATTAAATTTATCGAATGATAGCAACTGTATAAACTATTGATGAACCAGGTTCAAAATAGAATAAAGTGCTTTAAAATCATCCATAAAAAGAAGAAGCTTGAAAACTAACGGCTTTACGGAAGGTTTTTATCGAAAATGAAATTAATATTGCAAAGAGTCAAAAATTTTATTAGCAAACAAAGTAGGGTGCTTTCAATTGAAAATTCTCTGAGCATCTTTGTATCCTGCGTTAATGCGCCTTTGTATCGCTTTGCGGGAAAAATCAAAAGAAGCGGTTGCATTTTCTTCATCTGAGCTTTCTATATAAATTATATCCTGAATATATTTGTAATTAAGCAGTCGTTTATAGCCCGGGAGCTGTCTTATCAAGCTATTTTCAGGAATCACCTTTTCAATTTCCTGTATAGTTTCAATGTACTCATTAATTTTTTCAGTTAATTCGGTATTAAAACGGATTTTATTGGAAAAAATGATTTCAAATACTCTGTCAAAAACTTCAGGCATATTAGTCGGTATTTTTCCCTGGCTGGGGAAAAGATTAATCACAATAATTTGCTTTTCAACGTTTGGATCAGGATTGAGTTTTTCCAGAACCGGAGATAGCGGAGTATTGGAAAATAAACCCCCATCCCAGTAATAAGTATCTCCAATGAGTGTCATGGGAAAGCCAGGGGGCAAACTGCCGCTGGCCAATACATGCAAAGGTGTGATTTCTGTACGGTTAGTACCCTGATTCTCAAAAATGGCGCTTTTACCTGTTGTAACATTTGTTGCAGTAAGAATTAGATGGATTGGGCTGCTATTCAGCTTGTCAAAATCAATGTATTTTAATAATAATTGCTGAAGAGGCATTGTGGTATAAAAATTGGTCCAATAAGGCATAGACCAGTAATCGGTACGCAAATGGTAAAAAGCAGCATTGCCAAAGAGTGACAGATAAGATTCGGCATTTTCTGGGAATATCTGGGTAGAAAAAACAGTCAACTCCTCCCACATTGCTTCCAGAGTCTGAATAGGATCGTCTTTTGCCCCAATCAGTGTCGCTGCGTTGATGGCCCCAATAGAAACGCCTGAAATAATGTTTGGCGAAAAACTGTCTGATGCATAGAGGTATTTTAATACGCCTAACTCATAAGCTCCCAGTGCTCCGCCTCCCTGAAGTACAATAGATGTTTGCTTCATGGATGTCCTTATCATTTCACGCTGTATCAACAAGTATAGCAGGTAACTATAATGAAAATGATGCTGAGTCATTGTCCTCTGATGCCCTTCCTTTCTAAGTATTTGTTTAGCACTTTGACTTTCCTGGAAAAAATATTATTATGAATAATTCCATTACCAATATCTGAATAAGACTATTCTTATAAAACAGGAAGATTTGATGGAAGTTGACCATATTAAAAATGAAGTAAAATTATTTTTACTCAATTCTTTTCGAATTAAGGATATTGGTTATTCGGATAATATTTTTGATACAGGCGCAATGCACTCTTTATTTTTCATTCAATTATTAGTTTTTATAGAGAAGAAATATAAAATTGATCTTGAGGTCGGTGAATTTGATCTGAACCAGTTAACTACTATTGATGCTATCGCTCACTTTATTTCCAGTAAACTATAATTGTAATAGGTCACTCCCCTATGTTGGATTTAGGGCAAACAGCCAGAGTTGAGCTTTTACTTATAATTCAATACGAATAGCTGTGATAAGCGTTGGTGGACAAACGGCATGAAACAAACAAAACTTACTCTTCTTGGCGCGGGAACAATGGGTTCAGGTATCGCACAGCTTTTTGCACAATGCGGATTTTATGTCACTTTAATCGATAATCTCCAATCTCAATTAGATAAAGCAAAAGCCACTATCGCTAAAAATTTACATTATCTGGCATTAACTCAAAACTTAGAATCGACACATTCTATTGAAACCATCCTGGCATCAATTACCTTTACAACAAAGTTAGATGAACTTAAGCAATCGGAATATATTATAGAAAATATCACTGAGAATTGGGATCGGAAAAAAGCGTTGTATCAGGTATTAAATGAAGAATGTAGCGCAACCTGTATTTTGGGGGTAAACACTTCATCCATCCCTATTACTAAAATCGCGTCACTTGTTGATCATCCTCAACGTGTTATAGGTGTTCATTTTATGAACCCGGCACCGATGATGCCTATGGTTGAGGTGATTAAGGGATATCATACTGACGAATTGACAATAGAAAAAACCAGATCGTTACTTGAACAAGTCCATAAAAAAATGATCGTCGTTAAGGACTCCGTTGGTTTTGTGAGTAACCGTGCCATGATGATTTTTATTAACGAAGCCATCTTTATGGTACAGGAAAACATTGCATCAATCGAAGACATCGATGTTTTATTTAAACAATGCTTTGGGCATAAAATGGGGCCGCTGCATACCGCCGATTTAATTGGGTTGGATACGGTTCTCTATTCTTTGGAAACCATCTATTCAGAATTAAACGATCCAAAATATCGACCATGCTGGTTATTAAGAAATATGGTGGATGCAGGGCTTCTTGGACAAAAAACAAAAAAAGGATTTTATCAATATGAGTAGAATTGCAAACAGGCACTAAGGAGAGGAATTTTGCCCAACTATCAGCCTCGACAAGTGAAACAACAACGGTTCTTTAATCAATTCATAGAAAATTGGCTTCACCCTCATGCGAAAGTTTTTGATAAAGAACAAAACATTCCGCGCGATTTTTTTTATACCTTAGCCCAAAATGGCTTTTTGGGCGCTTGCATTCCTAAACAATTTGGCGGGCAGGAATGGGATGAATTGACCATTGGTCTCATGCATGAATCCTTTGCTAAAGAGCTTTGTTCTTTGGCAAATATTTTAACAGTATTAGGAATGGTCAGTAAGTCACTTTTACAGTTTGGTTCGAAAGCGCAGAAGCAAATCTGGTTACCCCGGATTGCCTCAGGAGAAACCTTAGCCGCATTGGCTTTAACGGAATCTAATATAGGCAGTGATTTGGAACATGTTGAAACCCAGTTGTTGGATGCAGGTGATGTATTCATTCTAAAAGGCAGTAAAAAATACATTACCTTAGGGCAAATAGCTGATTTGTTTTTAGTTTTAGCAAATTGCCAAGGCCAACTGACTGCGGTTTTAGTTGAAAAGGACACGTCAGGCTTAATTATTACACCCATGTCTAATTTTTTAGGATTACGTTCTAATATGTTGGCAGAAATTTTTTTTGATAATTGCCGAATTCCTAAAACAAATCTGTTGGGTAGTATCGGTATCGGCTTTAACTGTGTTATTCAAACTGCTTTAGATGAAGGACGTTATACAACAGCGTATGGATGTGTTGGTTTAGGGCAAGCTTGCCTGGATGCGGCTCTTGGCTATACTCAAAAAAGAAAACAATTCGATCGCAGATTAGACGAACATCAGCTCATTCAAAAAATGATAACTGAAATGGTGGTACAGGTTAAAGCCGCCCGGGAATTGTGTTTTTATGCCGGAGAACTTAGACAGCAAAAAAATCCAGCATACATAGCTGAAACATTAATTGCAAAATACGCGGCTTCAAAAATGGTTGTTTTTGTATCTAACCATGCTTTGCAAATATTTGGTGCAGCTGGCTTTGAAGAAACTTACCCTGTTGAGCGATATTACAGAGATGCCAAGGTAATGGAGATCATTGAAGGTACCTCACAAATGCACGAGATACTCATTTCAAAGCTTTGCAACAATAAATAGAGGATATTATTAAACAATGCGATCCCCTGATCAGTACACGACAATTTGCTCCTTATTTGAGGAGAAGGTAAAGCAATGCCCGGAAAATACAGCGGTTTATCTGGAAGATCGCCAAATTTCGTATGATGCCTTTAATAAACAAGCCAATCAATACGCGCGGTATCTGCAAAGAAAAGGGTTGCCATTAAATGGAATTGTCGGCATTCAACTCACGCGTTCTTTTGAAATGCTGGTGGCAATTTTTGCGGTATTAAAGGCAGGAGGTGCTTATTTACCGATAGATCCCATGGCTCCGGTCATAAGAAATCAAACCATCCTTGAAGACAGCCAAATCAAATTTCTAATTGTTAGTGATAATTCATTATTGCCCCAAAAAGCGGGGTTGCAAGTATTAAGCATTCATGCCAATGTGAGCGATGAAGATTGCCATAATTTAAACTTGCCTCGAGAAAAACAGGATTTAGCGTATGTGATGTATACTTCAGGCACTACTGGCAAACCGAAAGGGGTCATGATTTCACATCAAGCTTTGCTTAATCGTATTTTATGGATGCAAAACACATTTCCCTTGCAAAGTCATGATGTAGTATTTCATAAGACACATATTTGTTTTGACATCTCTGTCTGGGAGACCTGTTGGTGGTCTATCGTGGGCGCCGGAGTAGTACTTTTACCTCCAAGAAAAGAACATGACATCAAGCTGTTTATTCAAATGATTGAGCAATATCAAATCAATGTCATTCATTTTGTACCTTCCGTATTACGAATATTTTTAAGTTACATCGAACAGGATTTTTCGATAAATCGTTTAAACTCTCTAAAGTATGTATTTTCAAGTGGCGAGGCACTGGATGCCAAAAGTGTTAATCTATTCAACCAGTTATTTCAAGATCAAAAAACAATATTAGTCAATTTATACGGGCCCACAGAGGCCACAATAGATGTTTCCTGTTTTATTTGTGAAAAGCACAAACGTTTTGACACTGTACCCATTGGAAAGCCTATCCAAAATACTCAATTTTTTGTGTTAGACGAGCAGTTAAATTCAAGCGGCTTCGAACCTGGAGAGCTTTATATTTCCGGAGTTGGATTGGCTCAGGGTTATTTAAATAATCCAGTGCTGACTCAGGCATCGTTTATAGACAATCCTTACTTGCCTGGAGAAAAAATGTATCGTACTGGAGATATAGTCCGTTGGAATCAAGAGGGTGAGTTATTATTTTTAGGCCGCAAGGACGAACAGGTCAAATTACGTGGCATACGTATTGAATTAGGAGAAATTCAGCATCATTTATTAGCGCATCCCAACATCCATGATGCTGTCGTGGTCTGTGAGAAAGTAGATTGTCTTGATCATAGAATGGTTGTATTCCTGATTGCTAATAACAAACAAACAAAGATTGGCAGCGCAGAACTGAAATCCTTTTTAAAAAACAGGCTCCCGGATTATATGATACCAGAGCATTATCTATGGTTAAGTGCATTTCCAATAAAAGAAAATGGAAAAATAGACAAAGAGAAACTATTGAGTTTCATTTAGCATGAGCAATGCCCGAGAAATAAAAATAATCAGGGAAAATGACTTATACTTAATTAAAAGCCGGTTGCAGAAATAATATAAACTATGCTTTATGTTATGAACCCGTCGTACGTCGTCTAGTTAGCATTTATTAAATTCTTGGTGCGGCCAAAGAAATGGAGCCATAAATTATGAGTGACAATAACTACTCAAACAAAATTGCTATTGTTGGTATGGCTGTAAAATTTCCTGGGGCTAATGATCTTGATGAATATTGGGATTTATTGAAGTTTGGTAAAGAAGCAGTCACTAAATTTTCCTCAGAACAATTACAGCGGTCAGGTATTTCAGAGCAATTAATCGCTAATCCCTATTATAAACCATACAGAGGGATATTAGATGACCTGGAGTCATTCGATACCGCTCCGTTTGAAAATACCACCAAAAATTTTGAATTGTTGGGTGTGCAAGGCAAAGTGATGTCGCATTTAACTTATCAGGCTCTGAGCACCATGAGAAGTCAGGAGCATCATTCAAATAACTACATAAAAAATACGGCTGTTTATATTGGCGCAAATAATCAACCCGCCTCCCATTTCCTGGGAGCCGCCTACTACCAGGCGATTGATACTCAAAAAGCGATAGAAAGGTATTATTCAAAAGTCATTGCACCATATATTTCTTATCAATTTGGATTTCAGGGTAGTTCTATCGATTTATATACAGCTTGCTCGTCTTCTCTGACAGCCGTAATCCAAAGCTGTAGAGAGTTAAACAGTCATCAATGTGATATGGCAATTGCAGGTGCGTGCTTAATCGATTTACCCCAGGAAGTTGGATATCTTTATGAAGAGAATGGCTTGTTTTCCTCCGATGGACATTGCCATTCTTTTGATGTTTCAGCATGTGGCACCTTATATTCAAACGGTGCTGGATTGGTTGTTCTAAAGCGGCTTGAAGATGCCATTGCGGATAATGATCTAATCCATGCTGTGATTATCGGATCCGCCATGAATAACGATGGTAATTCTTCAAAAGAAGGATTTATGGCACCGGGGATCCATGGCCAATATACTTGCTTACAGTCAGCTTGGAAAAACGCGGGGGTTGAGCCCGGCGATCTGGATTATATTGCAGCTCATGGTGCTTCAACCAAACTGGGTGATGCAACAGAAATATATGCCTTAAAAAAAGCGTTCAAAGACGTTAAAAAGACACATTGTTGTCCAATAAGCTCAGTAATTAGTAATCTGGGGCATACTGGCATTGTGTCCGGTATGGCGTCAATCATTAAAACTGTGCTTATGCTCAAAAATAAGGCTGTGGCCCCTTCAATTAATTTTGAAACCCCTAACCCAGATTTTATGTTGGAAGACTCTCCTATATACATTGCCACTGAATTTCAAGATTTCCCTACAGTAAAAAAACACTATTTGGCTGGTGTTTCCAGCTATGGCGCAGGAGGCAGTAATACGCACCTGGTTTTGCGTAGCTATGATGAAAATTAGGGTTTTGTTGATATTTCGTTTTCATTCCCGTTAAAAGTTAACCTGATGCGGTTTGCTCGTTAATAGTCACATACAATTTAAGCAGCAAGGAACATGTCATTTTGGGTTACGTTCGGCCTGAGGAGTGGCGAAAGCCACGTCTCGAAGGCCATCCCTTACAGGCTTTGAGACGTGCAGACGGGAATTGGACTAAACAGATCTTGGTATCTAAATTGTTTGAGATTTCCTCATCGACAAACAAGAGTAAATCAAGAAATGGCGGTTAGCGGTATTTTCATCCTGGTATTTTATCATACAGGAAATAATTCCTGTCACTATGATTTATCAGTCGAATTCAATGGTATAAAACGATTCAGCTTACCCGAATACAAATATTTAATTTCAGGTACTTCAGTGATATTTATTTGGGCATCCATCAAACCCACCTTGCTTAATCTTAAGCGTATATTCTTTTGCAATTGGCTCTTGTTTATAAAACCGGTAGTTACAACCCTGATATTAGCCCCATCGATTGTTTGTTCGACCTGGTATTCCTGAATATTTTTTTCTGGTAAAAGTGCTCCTAAGAAGAGCGAATGATGTACAAAAATATTACCAGGATAATTAAAATCACATCCAGGCCGACCTTTAGGAGTTTGTATAAGCTGATGCTGGATGCCGCAATCACAGGTTTTATTTAAAAATAATATTTCATCCGAATTTTCATAGCGGATTAATGGCAAAGTGTAATTATATAAGTTAGTTATATACATTTTGGAAACCATGATTCCTTTGCCAACAGGGCGATTTTGTTCATCCAGAGGTTCAATAATGCATTGATCATCATTCAAATGCATTTCATCCACATTCGCTCGGCAATTTAGCCCAACCATCCCTTCAGTACAACCAAATACATTAAAAATGTCTACTTTAGGCCAGGTTTCTTTGATTAAAGTCAGGGTCTGCTCGAAAAGTGGCTCTCCTCCGACAAAAAGAATTTTGGGCTCAATTTTTATTTGTCCTTTTTGCACTAGTTGACATACTTTATGAATATAGGAAGGACCAGCAGATAAAATATCGGGTTGAATTTGATTCAGACGTGTAATCACTATGTTTAATGGGGTTACAGCCATAGGCAGAAAATACATATTTTCATCACGTCGCCCAAAGGTTTTTGCTAAAGAGTAGGCAGCAATTGCCGTGTTTGTTACAAACAGGCTGACAATTCTTGAGTTTGTATTTAGCTTTGCGGTTACTATTTGCGTGCGTTCATAATTGTATAGTGGGTAGCGGATAAATGCCGTATGAAATGTAATCCATTCATCCCAATCATAAATAAAGACACCTCGTTTCCCGCTGCTTCCTCCAGTTGACACGACCTGATAGCGGGAGAATAAATATAATGTATCAATGCTATCATTTTTTTTACTCAAATGTTTTTCAACCAGGTTTAATGAAAGCTTGGGATCAGTGACAATTGCATCCCAATTTTCCATTAAAATGGTTTTATTTATAGTAGGGAGTTCACCTAATCGTTCTCTGGTAAAGTTCTCAATGTTAATTTTTGCCAGTGTTTTTTTATACCAGGGAGATTTTGATTTTGCGTGAAGTAATATTGCTCTCAGTCTTTTGTTGATGAGATCTTCCAATATTTCTTTGGAATAATAGATGGCTTCTTGATTTTTTTGAAACTGTTTCTCGTAGTCTTGAATATGCTGCCATATCAATTGATCTGGAGTCACTGAATTATAATTCCTCTCATAGATTCGGTTAACCAAGTGATTGATTTCTTTTATTAAGAGGTGATAAAAAGACATATTACTCCTTTTCCCCAGGGGCTATCCTGACACTATAAGTTATGAGCTATGAGCGAGCCCATATAAAGGGGTGATACTGCCTAAAAGGGATTTTAATCAAGCGATAGCCAGGACTAATTTTTGATTGGCAGTCATCAGGAAGATTAAAATACCTAAGAAAATTATAGCTTAAAACTTGCCTGTATATTTTATTATAAAGGCAGCGCAGACATGAATTATTTTCAGCGTAAGTCAATTACTTATCGAATTGCAATGGATTCTCGTCAAGGTTAGAAATTATTAAGGTTCAAGTTGATGCCATCCAGAGATGAGTTGGATGATTCAGTAGGGATTCTTTGGGAGAATCTGGTGGATTTTCATTGCATGACTGAGGGCAGTGCCTATACTATTTAATATAACTATTCTCAAAGATGATGTGGTAATTTTTGTAATATAGGTGAAAAATAGGGAACCACTTATAGAATCAGGAAGAACCTACACTCTGAAAGTCTGATAGTACACCTCAGGATTGTGAGTGAGAAATTTTATGGCCTATCATCAAATTAGCTATGCTTTTTTGAATCACCAAAAATTACCTCTAGTTATTCAGCCTCAAGCTAAATTAGAAGGTAATGTTCATGTTTTAAAGCAATTTCTTAAAGAAGAAAATACTTTGTTTAAGGAAAAACTCCTCAAATATGGCGCCATTATCTTGCGAGGGTTTCATGTTCATACGGCTGAGCAATTTTTAGAAGTGATCCAGTCAAGCAATTTGGGGCCAAATTATTCTTATGATTTTTGCCCAATTCCTCGAACACGTATTACAGATAATATTTATACCTCGATAAATATTCATCCAAGCTTTAATCTTGCTTTACATAATGAAAAATCATATGACCAGGATTTCCCCAGCCACATTTTTTTTAACTGCATTCATGCTCCGGAAACAGGTGGAGCTACTGTATTGGCTGATGGAAACAAGGTATGGTTTTCCTTACCAATGTTTTTGCAAAAAAAATTGCAGTCTAAAGGGATATTATATCGAAGGCATTATTACGGTACCGGAATACAATACAAAATGATTCGTTCAATAGGTAAAAATTCTGGGTGCATGACATGGATGGAACGATTCCAAACCGATGACAAAAGTAAAGTGGAAGTGATGCTTCAGGAAATGGGGACGCAATTTCAATGGATTCAGGGAAATGGGCTAATCACCGAACAGTTGCTTCCTGCGTGCCGGAATCATCCGATCAGCGGAAAATTAGTCTGGTTTAATCAAAGTAACCATGCTAATCATTATTATAATGGAACCAGCGATTACATCAAAAGCAAGATCACTAGTTCTTTTATTCGTTTTATCTTGTTACACAATTACTTTCATCCTTATACTGCTTTTTATGGTGATGGCGAACCTTTATCGAAACAAGAAGCAGATTGTATCAACTCTGCAATACAAAAAAATACGGTATCCACAGCCTGGCAACCAGGGGATGTGATGATAGTTGATAATTATTCCTGCTTGCATGGGAAAACACCCCATACAGGAAATCGCTTGATCCTGGTTGGATTGACAAAATATTTTGATTAAAGGGACAAAAATCAATGCCTGATGACATTTCACGAAAACGATTTAGTGTTGGAGACTTGTATTTTATTAATGAATTTGAAGTTAGTGGTTTGATTTATGAGATTTTCCATCAGAAGAGTTATTTGTCGGATTTTCTTACTTTAAGTGCCGGAGCAGTTGTTTTTGATGTCGGGGCGAATATTGGTATTTTTTCCTTATTTGCTTTAAAACAATGTCATTATGATACTGAAATATATAGCTTTGAGCCTATCCCTGCTACTTTTAAGTGTTTAAAAAAGAATTTGGCGAGGTTTAAGCATAACGTGCATGTTTACAATGCCGGGATAGGAAATGTTCCAAAAGATTGTAGTATCGACTTTACTCTCTTTGGGGAAAGCTCCGTTACTGCCACTTACAAACCAATGGATAAAATCATCTCCAATTATCAACCATTGTTAAACTATGAAACATTGTTAAAGCTTTCTTCTTTTCAAAATAAACCACTTTATTATCAATTAAAATATTTACCTTTTTTGCGTAATTATCTCATTAAAAAGAACTATAAACACCAGACCTTAGAAACCAAAGTGAGATGCCACCTGATTTCATTAGGGCGTTTTATTGAAAAAAACCGGATCACTCGCATTGATTTACTAAAAATTGATGTGGAAGGTGCAGAGCTTGATGTAATAAACAGCATCAAGCCAGAGCAGTTTTCGTTTATTAAACAATTGAGCATCGAAGTTCATGATATTGATAATCGGGTTGAAAAGCTCGTCTCCTATTTACAAAAGCAAGGTTATATTACTTATGTTGATAGAAACCCAATTTTTGCAGAGTTGGGCTTTAATCATCATATGATCTATGCCAAATTGCCTGAGCCGGTAATTGTTGCACAAAGTGAAGAGCCAAATAATCCTGAGAATTATATTGAAGCACGTCAGTATTTTTATGGACTCCTTGCAGGCGGGGTGAGAATGAAACTGCTGGAGTCTATGTTTGACCTTGACTTGTTTCGTTTATTCGATGGCAAACCTTATTTATTGGAAAATGACATTATGAAAACGCTTGAACTGAAACCTGTTCGAGCAAAAAAATGGTTACATTTACTTTGCTGTGAAAATTTTTTAAAAAAGATTACAGTTGGTTCGCAAGTAGGGTATCAATTGGCAAAAAGCCAATTGATGTTAGGGGATGGATATTGGGGATTTAAACAATATTATGATTTTTATTGGCAGAGGATGGCAAACGAAAAATTAAGTAATATATTGCGTTTTACTGATCCAAAGTTCAATGTTTCCTGGCCACCGAAAAATGCGGAGGAAGCCAGTTTCCTTGAAACATGGATGACAAAAACAGTAACACCACTTATACAAACTTTATTGGCTTATCTTGATTTCAATCAATATCGCTCCGTGTTGGATGTTGGGGGCGGTGATGGCACTATTGCTTGTGCACTGGCTAAGGCCTATCCGCATTTAAAAATTACTGTTTACAATTTACCCGAATCAGCAAAAATAGCCCAAAAAAACATAGATGCAATGGGATTACAGAAGCGCATTAGTGTATTTGTGGGTGATTTTATTAACGAAGAACAGTTTCCTACAGGATTTGATTTGATTTTATTCGTGCGTGTTTTGTGGGACTGGGATAATTCCAGAAAAAGGAAATTATTGAATATGGCTTATCATGCTTTAAAAAAGAAAGGCCATGTTGCTATTTGTGAAGGTTTTAAAGAACGTTGTTATGATCTTTGTCTGACTTGGGAATACAGCTATATTTTTGCGGATGGATTTGATGCAGAAGTTTTTAAAACATCAGATGAGTACAAAATCATGCTGCAGCAAATAGGCTTTACTCCTATTCCCGTCAAAGCTATTTCTCCCTCTGATCCAGTGCCTGGAACGGTAGTATTGGCAGAAAAATAATTTTCATCGATTATATGGATTGGTTTAGACTCATTTAACACAACCAAGACCCTAAGGTTTCCATAACTTTGAAAATTATAAAACGCGGGTTAAGTGTTTTGTTGTTCATAGAAGAATACTCTCTTAATTAGGGAAGGCTTTGGTTATTTAATGTGACAGATGATAGGCATGAAGAGGTCATTGAGGAGGTCGATTAAAAAGTGCATATTATATAAAATCCTAGTAAAATAGGATTTTAATGATTTATTATTGTATTTTCGGAGTTAATCCTACTATAATAGGATTAATTAATAAATTAAATCGAAATCTCATATTAAGTCTACTATAGTAGGATTATATGGCTAAGCAAATAAAAAAATTGAAGACTCCTAATCTTCAACAGCCATTAACTGCGGAATTATTAGGGGAAGTCATTAAAGCACGTCGAACCCAAAGCGATTTGCGGTTAGAAGATGCGGCTGCTTTATGTGGTGTTGCCAAAGAAACCTTTATGAAAATCGAGCACGGGCAATCGAACTGTCAATTGGCAAGTGTATTACAAATTTGTTCTGGTTTAGGAATAAGTCTTTACATAAAACCTTGGATGGATAATGGTGAGGATGAAAATGACTGGAGATAAGCCAGTCCTGGATGTTTATCTCGGAGAACGTCAAATAGCCAATATCACGCTTATCGAGGATCAGCTGTATTGGAGTTATCATGACAGTTGGCAACAGACAGGATACGCAATTTCTCCACACCTGCCTTTGCATGAAATTATTCCACCATTAAATGTGCAACGATTTCTGCGAAATTTATTACCTGAAGGAAATCCCTTAGAAGTACTGGTTAATATTTTTCATCTAAGTAAATACAATACATTTGGACTTATACAAGCTTTAGGGTTGGATACACCTGGGTCATTAGTGATATTACCATCAAATCAAGCAACTCCTGATCATGCTAATTTTCGCCTAATAACTGATGAAGAATTAGAAGAGCGTTTAAATCATCGTGATCCCTATGATTTGATTGTTTGGGATGGCAAGCCACGTCTTTCGGTTGCTGGTGTACAGGATAAAATTAATGTGGTGTTAAATAAAGAAGGGCAACTTGGTTTTGGAGAAGGTAGCTTGTGTTCTACCCATATTCTTAAATTTGAAACACAAAAACTATCTTATTTGGTTTTAAATGAATTCCTTAGTATGTGGCTCGCTAAACGCTGTGGATTGAATGTGGCTGATGCCCAGATGAAGCGTTTTGGTCAGCATCCTGCTTTATTAGTGGAGCGTTTTGACAGGAAATGGGTTACCACTAATGTGGTGAGGCGTCATTTAATAGACGGGTGTCAGGCATTGAATTTACCCCCTGAATATAAATATGAGCAAAATTTTGGAAATAACAGGGATGTGGCTCATATTAGAGATGGAGTCAGTTTGCCCAAGCTATTTGATTTTGCCAATCAATGTATCAATCCTGCCAAAACCAAGCAACAAATACTCGACTGGGTTTTATTTAATGTTTTGATATTTAATTGTGACGCTCACGGTAAAAATATCAGTTTTTTTGTTGGAGTTAACGGTATATCACTGGCGCCATTTTATGATTTAGTTAATATAAAAATGTATCCTGAATTTGAGCATGCTCTGGCGATGGCATTAGGGGATGAATTTGATGGGGATAATATTAATGCTTATCAGTTGGCTGATTTTGCAGATACATGTCAGCTGCCAAGGTCGTTAGTAGTTAAACATTTAAAATATTTGATTGGTAAATTAACAACTGCTTTGCAAGAAGAAACCCAACTTAATTTGATTGATAACGAAGAAGATTATTTAAAGAAATATCAGGAAATTGTCATGAAGAGATGTGAGCATTTGTTAAAGCAGAGCGGCCAAATTACTTCAATAAAGCTCTAACGTCTCGATTCTCTTTGTTTTAAATAGCATTTTTAATTCCTTATTCCGAAAAATCCAAGGTCTTATACCAAAATTTCCAGGTTGATTTTTATGCTTTTGGTGCAGTCTGATGGTCGGTTTCAATTCTTTTCTGATTGATTAATAACGTATTAAAAATCGCTAGGAAAGCAGGACAGCGGAGACACTCTCATAAATACAAGGTTAGGTATCCCAATACAAAATGTTCAATTAGGACAAATTGGACAGATCTTGTCAGCAAAATTTTTTTAGCACACGTATCAAATCTCACTTTAACGTGAAACATATAAAAAATTTGTATGAGTAATATATAAACAATTAATTTTAATTATAAAAAATAATATCATAATATAGGCATTGTGTGTAAATAATTTACATTATTAATGAGGTTTTAATTATGATTTATAAGATAACATTAACTGACAACAATGTGGTACAAGCTTTTATCTCTATTCCTGAAGGTATAACTACTCTTGATTTGAGTAATAATTTCCTGGGCTCAGAACGTTATAGTGATTTATTAAATATCTCCGACTCAATACCTCCCGGTGTGACTTCTCTTGATTTGAGTAGCAATGGGCTCGGATTAACGCAAGTCTCTTTTGTTACCCCCAAACACGTGACCTCACTTAATTTGTGCTGTAACCCCTTACATCAAATATCTCTTGTTTGTTTAGAGTGGCTTAAGGATTCGTTTGCGCATATTCAAACTATTTCTTTAAGCTATGATACTGTTAATAGCATGTCAAAAGAGCAACGACAGGCACTTCGAGCAGTATTTCCCAACCTGCAAACAATTACTTTGGTCGATAAAAATGGCAAAGAAATTGAGCCTTCACATACAGCAAAAATCTCTAATCTCATTAGAGAGCTTGGAGGTGGAAATCCAGAGGTTCCATCTTTGTTAAACCAATGTACCTTTTTTGTCAAAAATCAAGGAACAAACATTAATACTAATATTCCCGAGGAACTGAAAGAACGTATTCACAATTGCAATCCTCTCTGATTTATTGTAGCAAGCGTAAGTCAGGCCAAGGACTGACTTACGCTTGTTAATTACCTAAGATATTCAAGCAGGAAAGGGGAAAAAATGAAAAAAAGCCCCAAGATTAAATAAAGTAAAAACTGATCCTGGATGAGCATTTGGTCTTTTTTTCTTGGACGAAGCATATAAAATGCAACAAAAAGAAAGATCACACCAATTGATATGCTTAAAATTTGAACCAATAAAAATACAGACATAAATTGTGGGGAGGTGGTCTGGGCAATGTGCTCTTCTACCGGGACAATTTTGGCAGCATATGAATTCATTTTTTTAGCTTAAGTGAGGATATTTTTATAATCCTCGCTCCATTTAAGCAATATTTCAAGTATAAGAGATTGTAAATAAAGCTCTTTCAAAACATCGCATCTGTTATTAAAGATGACAAAAGCGGATGGTTAACCTTTTTTGGTTCCTATTGTTGATTGTGAAGCATCCGCAGAGAGATCTTTTTCTTCAGGTAAATTGTTATTGTTATTACCACCAAATAGACTCAGGTTAGTTAGAGATGGTTGACTTTTCACCTTATCAGTGTCTTCAACCGGAATATGTTCTTTCTCGATAAAATTTGTAAATGCCTCGCATTTCATCAGCATCTCTTTGCTTGAAGGATTATTCATCAAAAGAACTACTATTTTTGTGTTATTTTTAAGAAAATCATATATAGCCAGGTTGAAGAAATGCTTTGGACCTTTTTGGTCTTTCTCTGTAATAATTAGTGCAATAGCATCCAATAAAAGTGGATCAACTGTATTATCGAAATATCGTTGCTTTGACAAAATACTTAATGCCACCAATAATCCCTCATCAGACAAAAGCCCTTGGTAATCTTTTATAAGAGTGACTACCAAATCAGTTTTGTTTTCTACTTCACTGTTTTTAGCTATAACAAGTAAATTATACATCCAGGTTTCTATAAATTCTTGCTGCTGAGTTCCTTCTTTATCAGCGTAAACTGCTATGATCATACCAATAATCACTGTTATAGGAAGTTTATTTAGAACAAATGGTTTAAGTAATAAATTAAGGTAGTGCTCTTTAATCTCTTCAATTTGGTTTCTTTCTAATAAATCCACTAATACTTCGGTTAAAGCATAACCAGCATGAGCATATCCGAATTCAAGTGCTTCCAGCAAAAGAGGGATAAATTGACCTTTTTGGCTTTTGGTTATCATTGCTTCAAGATAAGCGGCTTTGGCGCGATCAGCCTTGCGAGCAAGCTCAGCATATTGCTTTGTCTCGGCTAACTGGTTATTTGATAAGCAATACTCTAAACAAAACATTGCTGCTTCAGGATTTTTACGGCTGGCTAATTTTAAGTAATGGTATTCACGAGCATTTTTTAACATTTGCACGGCTGATTGTCGACTTTCGCTAGTTACACCCTCAATAGCTTCATACAAAGCAAACACTAATTTCGATTGTTTGTTTTCTTCAGTATCTTTAGTGATTTTTTTCCCTTGATTGGAATAGAACAACCCTTTTTCGTTATCAACATGGGGGGGAGTAGCATAAAATTCAGCCAATGCAGTATAAAGTTTGCCGTTTTGTACAATTGGATTTTTATTGCTTTTAATTTGTTTCTCTAGCCAGATTACGGTTTCTTTATTCCCATCAAGGATTAATTCGACCAATGAATCGATAACTTTTTGAGAATGAAATTTAATTTCCTGAGGTATAGAGAATTGGCTATTGTTCTTCTCCGTGTCGCTAAGAGCCAATATAAAGCTTGTCTCTAATTTTACAATTTCAAAAAGAAATAATGGATAATCCTTATGAGATAAATCCTTTTCAAGTTGCTTAAACTGAGTGTTGTTGAATAAATAACGATACAAAGCAATCATCGCTACAGGGTTCTTGTTTGCCCATGTTTCCAAATCAAAAGATACGGGTCTTTCTTTGGTTGCGGTATTTTCATTATCCAATTGCTTTATTAATCGCAAATAATAGGCTTTCTTAATGGTGGAATCACCTGCTAACATGGCGAGTGCCAAGCCAGTAAATTGATTAGGTGCAAGACTGTCTTCTGCTTCTTCCTTGCCTGTTTTATCCTTTATTTCACTGTGTTTTTCCTTGATATCCTGTTCATATAAGTATTGTGCCATCATAGTTAACATGACGTAGTAAGTTTCCATAAATTGCTTGTCATGTAATCTAGGTTTTATTCCCAATAAAGTGTTTACAGTCAATTCAATTTTTTTAGCATGCAAGTTAAATTCGGCAAACTGGTGGTTATCCAACACTTTATTTAATTGAGACGTTAGAGTTTTTTGTTGAAGATTTTGCTCTTCTAATTTTTTGAGTTGTTCTAGTTTATCGTTTAATAATTGTTCCAAATTTTTGAATATGCTTTCGATCTGTTCTTGATCTTCTTTTGCAGGAATTTGTTTAATAATTGCTACTTTTTGTTGTTGTAAATCACGAGCTTGTTCTTTAATCTCATTAATCTCCTTTTGTAAAGACGATGGGTTAAACTCTGTGATTGTAAAACCAGGAATAGATGTCACTCGAGAAGTAATCTCACCATATTTTTGCATTTGCTCTAAAGGACTCTGCGAATGCTCTTGCAGATAATGTCTTAAAGAAACAAACCATGCGCTTAAGCCTTCGGTTGCTTGCTTTAACCACAACTCCCAATTTTTTTCTATGTCTTCCAGTTCTGAATCACTTTTTGCGGTATAAATCGATGACAATAGACCCTGAGAAAAGATAATTAGTTCAGATATGGAGCATTTAAATAAATTTTCCACATGTTTTACAACTTCATCTGGATAGAGTTCCACCGATGCATTCTTAACCGGTTGAAATCCATCTACGCTAAACACATTAGCTTTCAAATGGTCCCAGTAGGTAACACCTCTATCATTATCAATCCATACCCATAAATTACCATTGTTTTCTCCTATTATTGTACCTAATCCGTTAGGGGTTCTGATTCTTTGTAAAAAAACTACCCCCCATTTTTTTGCGGTGTCCGTTGTAAAGGCAAGAGCTAACTCTTTCCCGCTTTTAGATGTAAAAGGCATCTTTGTCATCAAATTTGCGCATTGTTTGATATCGATAGGCATAGAGACCTCATAGCTGGTTTTGGGTTTGTGTCTTACACTGGGATTTTATAGCCCAATTCAGTTGGTAAAAATAAACCATGTAGTTAATTATTTGTCATTTTTGGTTGATTATCAAGTTTTCTGTATAAATTTCTGTATGTTTGCTCAGGCTCTCAAAATACCCTTTATCGATAGGTCTTATATTTTTCCTTTTTTATTGTAGGATGTATAAAAGAACTTAACCTATTTTGTTAAGAATATCATAGACATATAAGTCGGTTTTGACGCATAAGCCAATATTGTAACAAGAACATAGAATAGGTTTTCCTACACCATCATAAAATGGGTTGAATAGAACCACGTTATTCTTTATTGAACTATAAAATGACAGGATATTTAAGCGCATTTGTTATGTAATGTTGGTATCACTCTAGTTTTTTTGATGTCATGGTTTTTTTTACAGGGGATTCACTTGATTCACTGTATTCATAGTCAGAAAATAGATCCTCATCCTCCAGTGCAGTTTCCACAATCCCTTCAGTAAAGGCAATATCCATTCGTTTATGTGTCCACTCTTCATGAGTATAACTCGTGTACTTGCCAAGCTTTTTATTAGAGGATGGGCAACTGTCAGTAGAAGTTCTTACCCCGGCTTTTTTCAAACTGTTCTCGATTTCAATAATGATGTCTATCCATTTTGACGCATCAAATTCCTTGTTAGGGTTACAATAAAGCACTACTTCTCGACCTATCATCTTTTTATCTGTAGAGTTTTGTACGCGATTTGCTTGGCCTTGAGACATGACTTTAAACACGCCTAGATTCATGCGAGTAGCAAGTTCTGCAATAATTGGAAAAGCCTTCGGTAGATCATCTTTATGTATTGACAAATTGAATTTCCAGTCCAATTCATTATTTCGTACCACAGGGGGCTTGCAACGCTCGTATTCTATCCAACGGGTATTTTTTGGATCTTGAACATGAAACATCTTGAGCTTAAAATTGAGATTATCGTGATTTTCATTTGCATAGGGTCTAGAATCCCCATAGTCACTTACCTCTTCTGGTTCTTTGTAATAATAGTCAGTGATAATGTCTTTAAGAGTTTTGGATTTAAAAAAAGAGTGCGTTTTTTCGATGACTCGCGTGAGGGCGATCTGCATTTTGCTTTGAATGGATTGATTGTTCTGGCCGCTACTTGTTAAAAATTCTTTTTCAGCTTCATCAAGTTTCCTAATCACATCTTGTACTGGTTGAGAGATTGGGTAATCCTTTTTCATCACGTCTAAAGAATCGAGTAAATATTTTTTCCATTCATTCCAATGCTTTGCCGCCAACATTTTGTCTTTGGACAAAAGCTTGGATAAATACTGCAGGTAGATTTCTCTTACCTCCATAATATTATAGATTTTAACCTTTTCTTTATTTGAATAAGGAGCGCATTCAACGAGTAAGCTAATCTGATTTAATGCAGGGCGCCTGAAAAAAGATGAAACTTCTTTAACAGTTTCATTACCTAAAGAAAACTGCTCTTCTGGATTATACCCAGTACATTTAATTTCTTTTTTGGCTATTTCTATAATTTTTTGCAATCGTTGTTGGTCAAGAACAATTTCTTTAAGTTGCGGTGTGTTTTCTTTATGGTAAAAATAAAATTTTCCATCATCGGTAAAAATATAAGCATTAGAAACAGAAGGTAATGAACTGATTGACTTCAATAAAGCATCGGGTTCAATTCCTGATGCGGCTTTTATTAATGAGGTTGAATGCTCATGAAAAACGCATGATCGAATTGCTCCATTCATAAAATCCAGTATTTTTGTGGTTATGAATAACGATGAATCAGAGCCGTTCCCGTATTCCTTCTCAAAGACAGCCAACTCTTTAGACACTTTGGAGGCATCCAGGATAGTAGTTTTTGTAAAGAACTCCATGATTGGGTTCTTAATTTTCAAATCTTCATAATAATTATTTTGATGGTAATATTCGATCACAAAATCTTTAGGAAAGCATTCTTTAAAGACACTTTGAAGAGACTCTATGCCAACTATAGATAATTCCCTGCAAGCGCTTTCCAGTTGATAGCCCAGTAATGATTTACTATCTTCGCTGTTTTGAAAATATTTTTCATAATCTTCTCGTGGTTTTAATGACAAAAGGCGAAGATACTCATTTCTCAATAATAATAGAGACTTTAAATAGTAAGGCTGCATATTTTTGAGATCATTACTCGATGAGAATCGACGAATCTTCTTTTCCTCGGCAATCACAAAAAAGAGTTTCTCAATGTATGCGAGTTTCTCATCCAGGCTCATTGATTTATTGTCAGTAATTTCTTTTTTGAAATCAGGCACCTCGCCGTTGTTTATAGAGGCCAGGAGTGGTAGGTTTTTGAGGAATTCCAGGTAAGCTTCTTGCTCTATGGTTTTGATTGAGAGAGTTACCCTTTGAAAAATGTTTTTCCTTCGCCGATCGATGTATTTGGTTGATTCTGCTTTGTTCGGCTCAAAATGATATTTTTCCTTATGTAAACCGCAAAAAGTAGCTGGGTCGAGATCGAAGTCCTTTGATTGCTTAAGAGATGCTTCCATGGCATGATATGATTGGTTCATCGCTATTATTTTGGTTGGCATATCAGCCAGTTTAATCCAACCAATTTTATCCATGGCATCAAGCTTTACAACTCTTTCTTGTATGAGGCTAACTGGAATTTTTACTTCTTTGGTATGTTTGGGCTCTTGGTCTTCTTCATATTGCTCTGGTAAATAATCAAAAACATGCTCGTATTTACCTAACTCACTGAGAGCTGACATCGTGAAAATGGAACAATTATACTGGTCTTTTTGGAGTTGAGACCGGCAGGATTTAAGCTCAAATTTTAATCCCAAACTGCTCAGGTCCTTATACAATAAGTCAAGCGCTTCATAGTGTTTAAAGTCACCAGCAGACTCAAAACAAAAAATTTTATATACTCCATTGCTGTCTTTTTCCACATCAAATCCAATGGCATGATTTTCATTGAAATGATAATACACATATTGCTTGCGCTCGCCCTTTTTTAAGTTCTTGATATTTTTAGCTAGTTTTCTTACAGTTGATTGAGAAGCATAGTTCGCACAGCTCACTGCAACGAAATTTTGAGAACGGCCTAATGCATTCAGGCGACGGTTTTTAGCGTTTAACAGAGGTAAAACATCATTACTTTTTACTGGAGAGGAGCCCAAAGTCATACGTTTAAAGGATTCTGCTATCTCATGTAATCTTAAGTAATCTTTTGTTGAAAAATCAGAAGCAACATACTTGTCTAGTTTTACTTTGATTTGTTGTTCTTTAAGATAGTTCAGCAAAATGGAATTTACTTTATTAATCAAATCTGTTGAGGGATTTCCGATTTCTACTGCGTCTGATTTGATAACTTTTTTTAACTGATATTTAACAAATGAATTGAAATGCAACCAGTAAGCAAGCTTTTCTACATCGTTATTTTTGATTAATTTGACAAGCTCTATATTTTGCTGGTCTTTAATGTCACCAAAAATGGTTTTTTTATTGTTGCATGCAATGATTAATTTCGCCATATCAAGAGAATATTTCACTTTGGATAATCTCTGAGAAGCTAAGGTTGATTCTTCTTTACCTGAGGTCATAGTTTTTTCCCTCCGTTAAGAGCCTGTATCAAACTATGATCGCTCAATACAAGGTGTGTTTATTCTATTATTATAGAACAGAATGGGTAGCTGTATATTTTATACCAAAATAGAATAAAAATAATTCATAAAGAAATTATTACATAACCCTCTGAAATCATCCATGCACATGGCAATATTATCCATAAAGTGAGAATGTTTTGATAAGCTATCTTTTAAGAATAGACATACGAAATTTTAATTCCCTCACAAGTTGCTAGTGAGTTGGACGAAAAATGGCTCTACTCCAGATGAAGTGGTGTTTTAATTAACTCGCTTTACGCATTTTTTCGGCTCTACCTCAAATGAAGGGGCACTTTAATCGGATTATAGTAATCTAAGTCTTTGATTCCGCAATCAAATGTCATTGCTGACTATAAACTGATCCCCTTTGCTGCCTGAAA
>NZ_JFIM01000040.1 GCF_000586315.1 Legionella pneumophila subsp. fraseri
TACATTGGCTTGAAGTATGTTGGTAATGTGTAATTTGTTAAGTAATTAAGTTCTTTTTGAGCCCATCACAAAAATGATGGGCTTTTTTTTTGAAATGGAGTCCATATGTTGAAAAAGACAAGTTTAGCCCTATTGGGATTGGCTGCAAGTGGTTATGCATTAGCAGGTACTATGGGACCTGTTTGTACACCTGGTAATGTCACTGTTCCCTGTGAAGCAAAACGTTGGGATTTAGGTGTACAGGCACTCTATCTAAAATCAGTTTATGATGCCGATATGGCCTATAGACAAGTTCACGTAGCCCCTACAAGATATGACGATGATCAGGGTTGGGATTGGGGATACCGATTGGAAGGCTCTTATCATTTTAATACAGGGAATGATGTGACTCTTAATTGGACTCACTATACGGATTTTGCAAATCCTAGTGGTCTCATCGGGCGAATCGCTGTATTGCCACCTGCATTAGCGTTCCCACGGTTATTTAGCGCAATATACAAAAACAGATTTGAGCAGGTAAACCTGGTGATGGGACAACATGCCGATTTTGGCTTGGTTAAGGATATGCGTTTCTATGGTGGTTTACAGTACGCCAATATTGAAATTGATAATACGAACTATTATTTTGGTGCGTTTCCTCAGTTAGGCGGAGTCAACCTTTTCGATAATACTGATTATAAAGGAGTAGGGCCTGTTTTAGGAATCGATTATGCTTATGCCTTAACCAACGCATTGAGTGTCACGGCGAATGGCGCAGCTTCAGTCTTATACGGTAAAGGTAGATACAATATTGGCTATGTCGCATTGCCTACTGGTTCCAGTGGCGCAGTTGTTCGATCCATATACGCAGACAAAAGAGCGATAGTTCCAAGTTTGGAAGCTAAGCTTGGGTTAAATTATGCTTACAATATGGCTCAAGGAGTATTAAACCTTGAAGGTGGTTACCAGGTAATGAACTATTTCAATGCTCTACATACTCAATTCCTGCAGAATATGGCAAATCCTGTAACCAATAGTGATTATGGTCTCTATGGACCATATATTGGTGCAAAATACATTGGTAATGCCTAATAAAAAAACCTCCTGCTTAAATGCGCTCACCATTGACGAGCGCATTTCCTTGAAAATTCTGCTTAAAGAATAGTACAAACAATTCTACATCAAACAAAAATATAATCGCACTAATCTATTCGAAATCTAAGCAAGCAAAAGTCTAATTTATTGATTTATAGGCAACAAATCATAAATGCATACAAATAGGCCAATTTATTTTAAATTTTAGCGGAGTGATCCTATAGCCAGCCAGTAATTGCCGCGTTATAATCCCGGGGCTATCCGTTTAGGATGTAAAAATAATAAACAGGAGTACCCCCGCATGAAGTTTAAAAAATTTATTTTGGCTCTCGCTTGTTTATCATCGCCATTATATGCGGATCAAGATCAGCAACTGAAAAGTGAAATTCAACGATTACAGCATCAAGCAGAAGATTTACAAGCCCAACTCAACCGCTTACAAAAACAATTAGCAAGTCATAAGAGCTCTCCGCAAACTCAAAAGGCTGTCACAAAGCCAGCAGAGCCACAGAGTGAGCCGACGGCTAAATCGGGATCTGCCATAGAAGAAAAATATCACTCATCCAAAGTAGAGGTGCACGCGCCTGATGCCCATCCGGAATCTATCAGCTTTTATCCAACGGCGTTGATTGCTGATAACAGAGTGGTTACCTATATAGCTGGAACTCCAGTAGTAAGCTCGCCATTCCTTGGTGATAGGCCTGCGTTTGATGGTTCTGATTATATAGTAAACATTTCAAGTATTAACCGAGATGTTCGTTTAATGCAGCAGCGGAGACGTTTATACAGGGCCTATCAAAAAATAGGCTATCCTATTCCTAATATGCCTATTATTTCATTAAGTGGAAAAGCAGAGCCGGCTGCGACATTTAATAATCCGTTTCGCTCAACCAACACAGATGGTGATATTACTCTGGGCTCAAGTGAACTGGACGTTGCTGCTGCCTTGAATGAAAATGTCGAGGCCTATATTGCAATTGCCTATGATGAAAGCCCTCCGGCAATTGGTCCACGAGTTAGCAATTCAGCGTTTAATTTAAATATGGGATTCGTGAACATTGGTAATTTGGATAAAAGCCCGCTGTATTTTACAGCAGGACAAGTCTATGTTCCTTTTGGCCGCTATTCCAGTGCAATGGTAAGTTCCCCTGTAACAATGAATTTGGCGAGAACCAAAACAAGACCCGTCATTTTCGGATATAAGTCTCAGGCAGATACAGGGCCTTTTGCTGCTGTTTATGGCTACAGAAGTGATACTACTTTGGGTCGTTCAGGAGTCGGCGGAGTTAATTTGGGGTATATTTTCGGATTTGATAATGACATCAATGGTGAGATAGGGGGCGGTTTCATTAGCTCTGTTGCTGATGCGGGCGGTATGCAAAGCACAGGCGCCAATGTCGGAACAACCTTTGGCGGTTTTGGTTCCATAACAAACGGTAATGAAAACGTCCGTAAAACAAAAGCAGCTGATGTTCATGGTCACGTTGGTTATGATCGTTATAATTTAACTCTGGAATGGGTTGGTGCGATACAAAGTTTTAGACCCCAGGATTTAAGTTTTAATGGTCAAGGTGCCAGACCTCAGGCTGCTCAAGCAGAATTGGGTATGACTTTTATGGCTTTTAACAGACCAGCCTCTATAGGAGTCGGTTATCAGTGGACAAAAGAAGCATTGGCATTAAATCTGCCTAAACAACGCTATATTGGAGTATTTAATATTTCAATTTGGAAAGACACGGTGGAGAGTCTTGAGTACAGACATGATATCGACTATGGCCTAACTCAGTTCGCTAACGGGGCAGCTCCTCCTGGATTAGTCAATCTTCCAACTTTAGGCACAGGAAAATCTGCGGATACCGTTTCAGCCCAAATCGGCGTTTTCTTCTAGATTATTCTCATTTTATTTCACCGAAGCTTGTAACGAATCCATAAAGTTACAAGCTGGTGTAGCCAGATGTTCGTTTATATCGCAAACTAATAGTCATTAGGCTAATTGCAACTTATTTTGATAATTGAAAAGTCCTTAATTGTGTATTCTCATTCCCCCTTTGTTTTTCAACCTGTGCTATCTTTTATTTTATAACTACCTCTTAAAGGGATGTAAAAATGCATCAGGATGGTTTTGGGCAAGAGGGGCAAAACAAACACAGCGGTCTTATTTCCGAGCCCGGCATAGCGAGAAGAGCACAAAGAGAAACAGATTACAGAGATGGAGTTTATTCGTCAGCAAATAACGATTCGAACTCTATAGTAACAAAACTAGTGGCCACTGCAACAATGATTGGAAAGAAGTTAAACAAATTAATTCAAAAAAGCAGGGTTTTTATATTATATACCTTATTTTTTTTGCTTGGATTGCAAGCTTCCTTTGCAGCAAAAATTGTAGAGTTGAATATAAAGGGACCAATTGGCCCGGCTACAGTAGATTATTTGGAAAGAGGAATTAAAAGTTCTCAAGATGCTGATTTGATAGTGATACTAATCGACACACCAGGCGGTTTGTATGATTCAACACGAAACATCATCCAATTATTTTTACTTTCGGATGTGCCCATAATTACTTATGTAAGTCCCACTGGAGCAAGGGCTGCAAGTGCCGGAACCTATTTAATGTATGCAAGCACCTTGGCTGCTATGGCGCCTGGCACTCAAATGGGCGCAGCAAGCCCTGTTAGTCTTGGCACAGGATTTAGCGAAGGTGAAAAAGATGAGAAAAAAAAATCAGTGATGGAAAATAAAGTAACTCATGATGCTGTTGCAACAATAAGGTCACTTGCTCAATTACGAGGCCGTGATCCGGATTTTGCTGAAAAGGCAGTGACAGAAGGTAAATCCATAACAGCGAATGAAGCCCTCAATAAGGGGGTGATCAATTATATTGCAAAAAATAGAAATGATTTATTGTCCCAGGTCCATGGGATAAAAGTCAGTCAAAATAATAAAACAATAACTATTAATACCGAAAGTCCGGATATTCAAGTAATCAATCCGGATTGGAGAACTCGTTTTCTATCGGTCATTACCAACCCCACAGTGGCTTACTTGCTATTATTACTTGGAATTTATGGAATTTTCTTTGAGTTGGTGAATCCAGGTTATGTTTTACCTGGAGTGGTTGGTGCAGTTTCAATGCTTTTTGCACTGTATGCGCTGCAGCTGTTACCTATAAACTACGCAGGTCTGGGCCTAATTATTTTAGGCATTTTATTTGTCATAGCTGAGGCATTTACTCCAAGTTTTGGGGCGTTAGGTGTAGGAGGAACCGTTTCCTTTATTTTAGGCTCCATTATGTTGATGAACACGGAACATATTGCATTTCAGATAGCATGGTCAGCAATTTGGGCTATGGCGGTTTTGAATATACTGATTTTTGTTTTGGTTCTGGGGATGTTAGTTAAATCTCGAAACCAAAAAATCAGGCATGGCCTTGAGACGTTGGTGGGAGCAAAGGGCAGGGCGCTAGGAGATATTAATTTGGAAGGCCAGGCTGTGATTAAAGGAGAGATTTGGAATGTCCATTCAAGCTCTCCAATCGCAGCGAATAAAAGCATTAAAGTTACGCGGGCATCGGGGCTATTGTTGGAAGTAGAAGAAGATCAATCGGTTTATTAGTTGGTTATTCCATGTGAATGAAAAAGGATTAAGGAGAATAAGATGGGACCATTTCTAGTGATAATGCTGGTAGCTATAGGTTTGCTACTGGTTTCAATGTTCAAGGTGTTTAGGGAATATGAGCGCGGAGTGGTTTTTATGCTGGGCCGGTTTTGGCGTGTTAAAGGTCCAGGATTGATAATTATTATTCCAATTATTCAACAAGTAGTTCGTGTTGATTTGCGAACCATAGTCATGGACGTGCCTAGTCAAGACGTTATCTCAAGAGATAACGTTTCTGTACGCGTCAATGCCGTGGTGTATTTTCGTGTAGTAGTACCTGAAAATGCAATCATCCAGGTTGAAAATTATTTTGAAGCAACCAGTCAATTGGCACAAACCACATTGCGGTCAGTATTAGGTCAACATGATTTGGATGATATGTTGGCTGAGCGTGAGCAACTGAATAGTGATGTGCAAAAAATTCTTGATGCCCAAACAGAAAGCTGGGGAATCAAGGTTTCCAATGTTGAAATCAAGAAGGTGGATTTGGATGAAAGCATGATAAGGGCAATAGCGAAACAGGCTGAAGCGGAAAGAGACAGGAGAGCAAAGGTTATCCATGCAGAGGGAGAGCTGCAAGCTTCGGAAAAGTTATTGCAAGCTTCTCAAGTACTTGCTCAGCAACCCCAGGCAATGCAGCTAAGATATCTACAAACTTTAGCTACGATAGCAGTGAATAATAATTCAACTATTATTTTCCCAATGCCCATGGAATTAGGCGATATATTAACCTCTATGGCTGGCAAGAAAAAATAGGGAATATTAATTAAGGCTAGCGCAACCCCAATCTCATTTGGTAATCAATATTTTTTTGCGCCGGCCTTGGAGTTTGAGTCTGTTCTGAGACTATCATACTAAGCCTGGATGAGAGAAAGTTATAATCATATTACTATCATATCCGGAAGGGTTCTGATATCGCAGATGATAAGATATGTCAGGCCATACCAGCACCTTAGTATCAACGTTCTATTAGAATAAACTACCCTATTCTTGATAATTTCCCTAAACAAACTTTCGTTTCATTAACTTTTATGATAGAAATCTATTTTTTTAAGAAAAGAGGAATATCGTGTCAATCAAATCAGACAGATGGATAGAGAAAATGGCCGTCGAGCATGGGATGATTTCTCCATTTCAGGCCGGTCAAGTGCGAGAAAACCAAAATGGTAGGATTATTTCTTATGGTGTATCCAGTTATGGGTATGATGTTCGCTGTTCGAATGAATTCAAGATTTTTACGAATATTAATTCAGCGATAGTTGACCCTAAGGCGTTTGATGAAAATAGCTTTGTAGATGTTCAGTCTGATGTCTGCATTATTCCACCCAATTCGTTTGCTTTAGCAAGAACGGTCGAATATTTTCGCATACCCCGTAATATATTAACGATATGCTTGGGTAAATCGACGTATGCTCGCTGTGGAATTATAGTGAATGTTACTCCTTTGGAGCCGGAATGGGAGGGGCATGTTACTCTCGAATTTTCCAATACGACTACTCTGCCTGCCAAGATTTATGCGTATGAAGGAGTTGCTCAAATGCTGTTTTTAGAAGCTAATGAGGTTTGCGCTGTTTCTTATCGTGATCGAAACGGGAAGTACCAAGGGCAAACTGGAGTGACATTGCCACGCACTTAGGATGAAAAAAGTAACGTTTTAATCTTTATCCAAAAGTGGGAATTTGGCTCGCGACGAATTGACGCGCTCGCGTAATTCCTTTCCAGGTTTAAAGTGAGGGCTGTATTTTGCCTCTGTTACAACTTTTTCACCTGTTTTGGGATTATGAGCATTTCGTGGTGGTCGGTAATGAAGAGAAAAACTACCAAAGCCCCGAATTTCTATTCTTTGGCCATGGATAAGTGCTTCGCTCATTAATTCAAGTATTCTGTTAATGCCATCGGCTACTTGTTTTTCAGTAAGATGCGTCATTCGAGCAGCGATGTGTTCAATGAGTTCGGATTTAATCATATACTCACCTCGTTTTGTCGCGTATTTAATAGACCGATTGCATCCTCTTTTATTTTAGCTTGGTTGCCTGTGCTTCTGTTCGCTCTGTATTTCGAAGCACGGGTGGCTCGGCACTAAAATAAGCTCCACGAGTTGAGCAACTGGTCTAATGTCTGCTACCAAGACACATTAGGTGCTGACAATTTCCCATTTGATTTTATAAGTATAGTTCGGGTAAAAAATTATTCAATGTTTTCAAGCTGGTTAGTAAAAATTAGTTTTCTTTCTTATGAATGAATGCAAAAACCACACCCCAGCTCATTTGTATTTTAGCGCGAGTAACTAACTTAAAATGACTGGATGATAAGATTTTGCTGGTCGTGATTACGGTTGAAAGCTGTGGCAGGTTGTTGAGGCGGGTGTTAAGGGCTTCCCAGGTTGCACCAAATAAGGTGCTTGAATTAATAAATATTAAGGTGGCCTCAGATAAATCGACTGTTAGAAAATCACCCAATATAAATGAGATTTTTTTGCTATTCTCAGCATAGCCTTTCATAGTCGCCAATTCCTGGAGACGTTCGCAAGCGCATTGGTGTAACTTGGGGAACAATTCGACACCTATACTTTTACGGACAGGATATACCATAGCGCAGGCTACAACAGCTTTGCCAGTTCCGGAACCAAGGTCATAAAAAACAGTGTTGTGGTCAATGTTGACCATTGATAATAAGGCAATGAAAGGTAAAAATTCAATTTCCCCATACACATATTCTATTGCATCTTGATTTTTCCTTGCTTGTCGGGAAATCATGAAGCCATTGATATTGCCGTACAGGTGCTGAAAAACTTGAGCATGACGTTTTAAATTTAGCTTTTTTTGCCATTGGTTAATGCGTAATTCTTTTCTTGCCTTATCAAAACAAAACCAAAATAGAATGAGAAACAAGATAAGGCATAAAAAAATCTCTTTTGATGGAGTGTAATCAAGCACAGTATTATCCTTGCTTCAGGCCATCTTTATTCAAGATTTTTGCTTTTTCCTTTTGACTTAATTTTGGCCATGCCTGAAGAAGAACTTTACCAGCCTGGCGTTCGCTCATGGCCTGGTGGTGCATTTCCCAAGGCATTTCATCATTAAGGTAAATGACTATCACGAAGGCAGTCAGTACGGTAATTAACATGGCAAAAAGACCTACTTTGAATTGAAGCATATTAAGCATTTTATTGCTTTTGTTTATTGCATCGTTTGCAACCCGATCGACATGGTCACAGCTTTCGTTGGCGATGCGGTGAAAATGTTGGACATCATATTTAGCCAGTTGTAGAGCCATAGTTTGAGTTGCTTGGTTAGTATGTTTTTCGATTCTGTCAATGCAGTTTTCTGTCAGGTTTTCGATTTTTTCTTGTTGCTGTTGAAAGATTTGGGTAAATTGATTGCAAGTTCTCTCTAAAGAATGCAAATGCGTTTCACCTTGGGCCAAGGCTTTTTCAGCGCTTTTTTTAAAATGGGTTACTCCTGATTGGGAAATAAGGTTTTGTATAGAGGTTAATTCATTTTGTAGAGATTGAGTGATATGTAGAAATCGTTCAGCTTGCTGCTCAATTTCCTCTCGCCACTCCATCATTTTCGCTTCGACAAACTCAAAATAGGCAATAAACTCACCAGTATGTCTCAGTAACTCTCTAATGCGAGCCAAATCATCTTCCTGATAATCTTCCATGCCCTTCTCCTTGCTAAATTCACAGTCAGAGAATTTTCAAGAGCTCTCTTGCATAACCTGTCTCTTTCATTTTTTTGCTGCTTTACAAACGTTTCTGCGGTGCTCATTTACTGCATGTAAATTCCGCTCCTCAAGACGTTTGCGCTTTGCCCTGAAATAAGCAATCAAGATATACAAGAGATCTAAGTGATATCCTTTGACGCATCTTGCCCCTTTCGCTGTGAATTTAGAATTGTGATGTTCCTACTATATTATATCCATAACATTATTTTGAAAACGGCAATTTTTGCCTAAAATTCTCATTCGATTTTGTTATTAGTTCTATAAACTCTTGATTTTGTACAGTATATTAATGTCTCATAAAATTGGCATTATTTATGCTTAATATTTAAGACAGACTTACGATAAACCCCAAGGTCGAGGCAAAAAATGTTTTTAATGAGGGGGTTTAGATAAATTAAATGACTGAATTAAAAACATTTTTTAACAAAGAGATTGGGGTTTATCGTAAGTCCTGTAAGATACTCGGCATATACTTTCTTTATTATTAAAATCCACTGAGACGAGTCATCAGTTTGCAGAAATAAATGAAGCTCAATGGCATGGTATAAAATAAGTGGCAGTTTAAAAATGATGTGATTAAGAGAAATGCTTTTGTGTTGAAAATTTCAGTAGACTGTAAAAACTTTGTTAATATTTCCTTAATCTGGATTGATTAGAATGAAGATATAAGTTGGGATAGGAGAACATTATGCCAAGAGCTAGGTTCTTTAAAGCAGAAAATAATAGTACGCAAGTACAGCATAGCTTTATTAATGTGGGCGGAGAGCAGTTTCATGCGGCCGCTGTTGCTTTAATTGATTATTTTAAGAGATCCCCTCGTATTAATGATGATACTTTGAAAAAAATACTGGAGCGTTTCTATTTTCATTTTCCTAAATACATTCCAAGTCAACCTTATTTGACTCCCTCCGAACGCATGAGTATGTTGATTAATGGGACACGAAAGTCGGAAATTGTCGAATGTTTTGCTTATGTATTACGCCAATTGGCTATAGATGAGATTTATGCAAAACCTCTAAATTATCGTGATATTTTTAGTGAATTCGATCGCAACACGCTGAAATCATTTTTACGCCAACCATCCACTCCACTCCCGACCAGCGCTTTGAGAGCACTTTCTCATGCAATCGGGATCAACATCACTTTATCTGTTGTGGAAAATGGCAAGGAGTTGAGGAAGCGTGAAGTGTATTTGGGAGACAATCTGAATAGTACAAAACCCGGGATAACTATTCAGGTTCAGAAAAATAATAAGTATTTCCCTGCCGTGAAAAATAAAGCGGATTTTGTTTATGTTGGGCAATTGGCAGTAAGTCCTCCCAAACCAGTAGAAAGCTCAAGCGCGAGTGGAAAAGAGACTATCGCTGATGTCGTTGATTTAATTACATCTGATAATAAAAAATTACTACAGGCCTATAAACAATGGTATCAGAATTTTCTAACGATGCTTAAATTGGGTGAAATAACAACCCAGAGGATGATTAATCTTTACATTAAGTTTTTACCTTCAGAAAAAGGCTTGGTTATTGACTCGACAGAATTTTTTTCCAGGTTGGCGGAGGACTCTAACAAGCCGGTTACTGCGAATTATTCGGGTGAAGGCAAGGATGGTGTTAATCAATTATTGGCTTCTGCGCTGGCCGGGTGGATTAGTACCAGACAAGTCGATGTTGATCAATTGTTTGATCATTTAGAAAATCGACCTTCTTCAGTATCTATGTCAGTTGGTTAAATTGTGTTGGCAATCCGGATCATTTTTTCAAAGTGAATTGCCAACAGTCATTTTTTGATGAAATAGCAATAGGATAGTTTTTCATGGCTTTCAATTAAAGAAAGCCCATTTCTTTCATCCATTCATCATTGGCAAATTTGGACATGTAATTACGGATAGAGTCAGGTAAAATCACCAGACATTTCTGCCCTTTCCTTAAAGATTTAGCTGCTTGCAATGCGGCCCACATGGCTGCTCCACTTGAACCACCTATTAATAATCCTTCTTCTTTAATGAGCCGTCTGGCAGTACTGAAAGAATCCGCATCGTTAGTTTTTATGTAAGCATCAATCAACGTGTTATCAAGCACATCGGGGAAGAAATCATAACCTATGCCTTCGACATGATACGATTTAACTTCTGTACCGCCTCCCAGGATTGATCCTTCAGGATCGGCACCAATGATTTTGATGGCGGGATTATACTCTTTAAGGCGTCTGGCAATGCCAGTAATTGTTCCACCTGTTCCTACGCCAGCAACAACCATATGCAAATCTTTTCCAAAATCGTCAATAATTTCCTGAGCTGTACCAAAATAATGGGCATTAGGGTTATTGGGGTTTGCATACTGATCGAGGATATGGGAGTTAGGGATTTCAGCTTGTAATTTTTTAGCCAGAGAAATATGACTGTCCGGATCATTATACGCAGCTTCTGTTGGCGTTCGATAAATGATGGCTCCCAGGCGTTCGAGCACGGATTGCTTTTCCTGGCTCATTTTTTCGGGCATGGTAATAATCACTTTGTAGCCTAATACAGCGCCTGCCAAGGCTATCCCTATCCCGGTATTTCCGGAAGTCGGCTCGATTAAAGTATCGCCTGGTTTAATTCGTCCTTCCTTTTCTGCCTTTACTACCATTTCATAGCCAATACGGTCTTTTACAGAGCCTCCAGGATTAAAGAATTCGCATTTGGCATACAGCTCACATTCCAGCTCTTTTCCAAGTCTGTTAATTTTTACAACGGGAGTATGGCCTATAGTGGCCAGGATGTTAGGGTAAATCATGGTAGTCCTTTGTCATGGTGAAATGAGTTGATTATAAGCGGATAAGGTAAAATAGCAAAATGGGGGCCTCTATATATTTTCTGTTTTGAGTAGAGCGATATATATAAAGTCTTTTTGAGGAGATTCGATTTCTTATGCGTATTATAAATATGATGAGAGGTTGACTCCGGCTTTTCAACCATAATGAACAATCGAACTATTTCTAGCCATTTATAAACACCTTATCTTAGTAAATCTTAATCGCCTCTTAGGCTAATATTGATTGAAGTAATTACCGGATTTTTAAAAATAATGAAATCACTTTGTTTTAAGTGTATTTTATTGCAGCTTAAAGTATTAAAAAACGCAGTGTTTAGTCTGAATGAAAATTAATGCTACGCAATATGTTCAACAATGCGTAAAACCTCTACAGAGAATAGAAGCTCTATCGGAAGATAGATTCCTGGGAATTGATCTGCTGCGATGTCTTTTAGCGCTGGGTGTGTTACTCTGGCATTATCAATTTTTTGCTCATAATAGTGGTATACAATTTATTAAACATCAACAACCACTGTATTCAATTTTAGATATTTTCTACAGCCATGGGTGGCAATACCGGGTCCAAACCTTTTGGTGCATTAGTGGTTTTATATTATTTTGGAAATATGGCGAGGGTATAGCAAATAAGTTAATAAGTGGTAAAAAGTTCTTTATAGGGCGATTCTCAAGAATTTACCCGCTTCATTTAGTTACTCTTTTTTTAGTGGCATTTTTTAATTGGATTTATTTTTACAATAATCATTATTATTTTACCTATCAAAATAATGATCTTGGAAATTTCCTTCTCCATTTCTTTTTAGCAAGTAGTTGGGTGGGAAAGGGCGCTCATAGTTTTAATGGACCTGTTTGGTCACTATCTGCAGAAATACCAGTCTATTTTATATTTTTTATTTTTGTGCGCTTTTTAGGCTTGAAAGCTAGTGTAAATTATTTTTTTATTGGCTTTTATCTCCTTGCTAAACTGGCGAATTTTTCGTTTCCAATAATTGATTGTGTTGGATATTTTTACAGCGGGGGGTTGTTTGCAATTTATTTGCAACAATTTGAAAAGCAGAACCGCAATAAATTTCTGAGTATTTATTTTGTTTATATACTTGCTATTGTGCTAACGGGAATGCATTTACTCAAATTAAAGCAATTGACACCTGTTAAATATTTGTTACTTATCAATATGATGCTGGTTTGTTTCTACTATTTATCAAGAATAATAAAAGCATGGCCTAGAGTTCAAAATCTGATTAAAACAATGAGTCACTTAACCTTTTCAAGTTATCTGATTCATTTTCCTATCCAAATTATACTTACCTTATTTTTTGGTTGGTTAAATCTAGCCATACCTTTTTATAGTATCAGCTTTTTAACACTATTCATTGCCATTACCTGGGGAGTTTCTTATTTAAGCTATCATTATTTCGAAAAACCACTGCGAGTCCTTATTAGAAATAAATTCAAGTATTCTTGAAAATTTATATTTGTGGTATTTTCTTTGTTAATATATGGATTTTTCGTTTTTATGGTTATTTCTCTATTTTTACATTATATTTATTGTGGGCGTTGGCTATTTTTGTAAAAACGTAAAAAGCATTATCTTTTAATTGTCTTATAATTGAGATCAAAAAAACAATTTGTTATCAGTTTTTCAAAAATGGCAAAAATCCAAAGTGGCTATAAAGTATTTATAGCAATTCATTTCAATTGATATTTTGTTTAATTAACGGATGCAGGAAGCTTAATTATGATAAATTACAAAACAATAAAATGGAGATATGGCCTCATTGCACTCTTTGCTTTAGGGGTATCAGGATGTTATTTTGACGGGACAAGCCCTCAAGAAAGAGGGTATTCTTACCAAGAAAATAGCATGCCATCCAGTGGAGGACAAACCACCGCTACCAATCAATCCCAGCCGCAACAAAAAAGCTATGCGTCAAAGGATACCTCTCAAAAATCTACTCCTGGGCCAAAGCGAACAGCTGCTCCTCAACTTCCAGTAATTCAATAAAATGAGTTTCCGTTATTATCCTCCATAAGTATTTTGAATATGGGGGATAATTTCTTTTTAGATATCTTAAACTTGCATATCTTGGATAGTCAATAATATACTACATGCTTGTGTTCTAAGCTTAGCTTCAATTTAACTGCGTCTTATATCTTGAAAACAATTAAATCAAATCTTTTCAATATACTTTGTATCTGTTTCAGTATTACGATTATTATTTTATTAATAAAATCAAATAAAGTATTAAATAAAAAAATTTCACAACTGCAGCAGCAAACTTTTCAGATACAAAACTCTCTATTAGCGCCTATTCATGAAAATCTAGTTGAGCTTTTAAAGGTCTATTCTGCTCGTGATGAAAATGGGCCTTTGGAATTAGTTCGTCATGGAAAAGAAAATGATGGGGGTTATGTAGCCGCTGTAAAAGCTTTTAAACAAGCTGATGTGCTTTTAGGATACGGTATACATAAAGATAACAGTTTTGAAGATCAATTCTCACTAATTTATAACAAGCCATCTTATGGTTTTGATTGTGGTATTGAACAGGTAGCCAGTAAAAGTAAATTATTTACTCTGGTAAAAGAGTGCATCGTGAGTGATGCCTTCTTATATAATCCTGCTAATACGAATCATAAAGTCACCTCTTTTGTTGAGCAGTTAGATAACTTGAATATAAAGGATAAAAAACTATTTATTAAGATGGATATAGAAGGCGCAGAGTATGATGCTTTTTCCGGGATTATGAAGCATAAGGATAATATTACTGGTATTGCGCTAGAGATTCATTTTAATGATGCAAGAAGCACGCAAAACGCCATCACACTATTAGAGCAGTTAGAGAAACACTTTGTATTAATTCACGTTCATGGCAATAATTATGCTGCAGCTACAGGTTTTTCAACGACAAAATCGTTAGGTACAATACCTAATGTTATTGAGTTAAGCTATATCAACAAAGCACTGGTAAAAAATTATAATTTATCAGAAAACCAATCACATCCCCTTAAAATTGATCAACCCAATAATCCCAATAGGCCAGATGCTGCCTTTACTATAATAAACTAGAAAAGTACTCTTCCAGCGAATAGTTTTTTTGTAATAATTTAGCCTCTTTCTCTCTAATCTGCATTATGCATATTACCAAAGTGATAAGCTACATAGGTGCTTAATTTCGGCCAGATTAGTTCTGGTTTTAGATCTTTAAAAAGTTCCAAGGTTTTATCCTTGTATGTATGTTCAGGGGTATTTTGGTATAAATCAGGCTTAAAGTCGCTAAGATGAACTGCAGCATGATAAAAATCATCTTCGAAAGTGGACCAATCATGTTTACATACCCAGGGAGAAAAAATTGTGAATGAAGGCTTATTTAAAGCTTTTGCTATATGTATAGCGCCTCCTTCATTACCTATGATGGCATCACATTGATTCATAATTAAAATAAATGTTCTTAAGTCATAATTCGATAATTCAAAGAAAATATTTTTTTTCGCTTCATCATTACATAATTCATAAATTTGTTGCGCTATATCTTTTTGATGAGGCAAAAAATTAAATAAAATATTAACATCCACCTGGCCTGCTATTTGATTTACGAGCGTTGCCATGTACTCCAGAGGATAAGTTTTTAATGGGCAACTTCCAACAATATTCAGCATGAGATTTTTTCTAGATGGGATACCATGTTTTTTAAACAAAAATACGGCATTTTGTTTTTCATGCTCAGAAAGATATATTTTGGGTGAGCGCTCAGGCAACCTGTTATTTAAAAAAGGTTGAATTAAAAGAAGTTTTAAATCAATCATTCGCCCTGGTTGAGTAACTTTTACGGATTCTCTCGGAATATTATCTGTATAAAGAAATGTCCTATATTTTTTTTTATAGGAGATGCGGCGTTTTGCTCCGCAAAGCAAAACAATTAACCAGCTTTCCAGTTTGGTATAAGCATCAATCACAACATCATATCGTTGGCGTCTTATCTGCAGAGCAAATTTTATAAAAGCCCGTACGCCTGCTCTATGCTCAGGGCGGATTGTAATTGCTTGATTAATATTGGGATTTCCTTCTATTACGGGTAAAGCCTCTTGATTCATCAAATAATGAATTTCTGCATTCGGTATTAATTTTTTTAAATTGTTACAAATAACACTACTGAGTAAAACATCACCAATTTTTTTCTGCTGTATGACCAATATTTTCATTTTTATTATTAAATCTGGAATTTCTAGATGGGATTCTATTATGTCTGGAGATTCTATTTTGGACAACATTAATTTTTTGTTGTCATTAATGGCCTTTCATATCCAAAACAATGGGTATCTTTTGAAAGACGAGCTAAAAAAGATTGAATTAAAAATAGTATTGGGGAATACTCAGTTTCAGAAATGAATACAGTCACAAATGGACAAATATAATTTTCCTGTTAATATACCATAGTGTTTTTTTAGAGGATCTATCAAGTTTTTAGGGAGTAAAAGCAGTATGTATTTAAATTCACGCTGTAAGCTTTATGCTTTGGGTTTGTTTTTGGCAAGTTCTTCTGTTTCCTATGCTGGAGTTATGGGGGCTGTCAGTGAAGACAAAGGTTTCTTTTTTAATGTAACACCAATTTATGGTGATGTAAGTGATTCAGCTATTGATAAATTTCCTTTTGTTGAAACTGTCAATGCATCAAATAACATTATAAGCCATACCTCAGACATCGATTCCCGCTGGGGATATTCTTTAAGTTTGGGATACCTGTTTGGCCCGGAAAAGAGCCACGATGTGGTATTAAGCTATACGAACTTGACTAACAGAGGTTCAACGAATGTTGTTAATGCGAACCCTAATGACATCCTAATTAACAAAGTAAGCCAAATCCTGAAAAGTGAGGATAGTTTTGTTGATCCGAATCAGCAAGTGGGTGGTTTGGATCTCTATGGCCCAGCATTTTCTTCCTTTAGTGGAAGTTACGAATTTCAAACCGCTGATTTAATCACACATCGCTATTTCAAAAGTACTTTTATAAATAATGTGCAATTTTCTCGATATTATGGAGTTAAAGCCACAGAACTTAAAAAGGGATTTTATGCCCAGTATGTTGGAATGGGGATATCTCGTTTACAACAATTCCCGTTTACAGAAAGCCTAGAGCCTGTTAATGATCAAATTAATTATGAGGCCAAATATTATGGCATAGGCCCGCGCATTGGAATGGGAGCTGACTGGTCCTTAACTCGTTATATCAGTTTAATGGGGGATGTGTCTGCTTCTTTATTGGGAGGCTCTTATGACACCAGATTCCTTGAAACTCTGGTTACTCCCATGCAGATCCCGGGCATAAGACGGACAGGAAGTTACAGCTTTAGTCAAAATACCGATACTTCACTCTGGGCTGCGGGGGTATTGGGAGCTAATTTAGGCATTGCTGCAAATTTTGATATGAAGAATGACAGCCGGGTAGGTATTGCGGGCGGTATTAGCTCCGAGCAATATTGGACTGAGGCAACTCCGGATTATTTTTCCAGCAAAACAGCAAGAAATAGAGTTTCACTAAATCAACGTTTTTCAGTGAGAAATCTATTTATTAAATTGAGTTATGTCTGTTAATTGTAGGTTACATTTTTTTCAAAATTTTATTATTCACTCATAAGAAAATGTTTTTCTGATGAGTGAATAATATTAGGATTTATTAGCACTCTATAATTTCGATTTGTTATTCTGTTGGTCCCTGGAAATATTCGGATGATATTTTTCTGTAGGCTGTCATGCCAGGAGTTTGCAAGAAAACCCCTCAGAATTAGTAGAAATCAGTACGGATTCTTCGAATGTCATGAATACTGTAGCCAAGTTTGATTAGTAATATGGAATTTCAGAAATCTTCGGTTGTTTAGATTGTTAATAAAGTCTAATTTTTGTATTTGTTTTTTGGAGGTACCCTCATGCAAGTGAGTCCGTTAGATCATAGTCATGTGTCTAGTAAAGTTGTTTCATTTTCACAATTGATTCATCCTACAGCGCTTATATCTCCTTACGCAAAAATTGGACCTAATGTTAGCATAGGTCCTTATTCCATTATTGGGGATAATGTCAGCATTGGTCAGGGAACAACAATAGGCTCCCATGTTTCTATTCAAGGATGGACACAAATAGGTGAGGATAATCAAATCGAAACCGGGGCAATTATTGGCGCTGTTCCCCAGGATCTGAAATTTGCAGGTGAAAAAAGTACGGTTTTTATTGGTAACAATAATATTATTCGAGAATATGTGACTATTAACCGAGGAACTGCTGGCGGAGGAGGAGAAACGCGTGTCGGTAATCATAATTTAATCATGACTTCAGTCCATGTAGCCCACGATGTTCAAATGGGAAACAATAACATTATCGCTAATGCGGTTGCCATTGGCGGACATGTAGTTATTGATGATTGGGTGACTATTGGCGCTTTGTGCGGGATTCATCAATTTGTTCAGTTAGGCAGAATGAGTATGATTGGTGCACAAAGCAAAATTACAAAAGATGTTTTGCCTTATACTTTGGTTTCTGGAAATCCTCCCAAACGATTTGGCATCAATGTTGAGAGATTGCGTCGAAATGGATACAGTTCTTCGGAAAGAATAGATATTCAGAGGGCTTATAAAATTCTCTTTCAGGAAGGCCAAACGTTAACTGATACTATTGAAATGCTTAAAAAAGAGTTTCAAAAAAGCATGGATGTAAATTATATTCTCAAATTCCTTGAAAATTCTAAACGTAGCTTTTATCGTTAATTTTTTAGAGTGTGTATGTCAAATTACCAATTTACAAAACCTGCAGGACCATTTTATTTGGCGGAATTAGCTGAGATTTCTGGGGCTACCCTGTATGAAGGTAAAGGAGAAGCATTTACAGTTTCTGGTTTGGCAAAACTTTCGGAAGCGACAACCCATAATTTGGTAATGTTGCATCAAAAAAAATACCTGAAAGAATTAAAAAACACAGCCGCTCGTGCTTGTATTATCGGGCCAGAGTATGTGAAATTTGCGCCTGATAGCATGTATTTACTGGTACACCCAAACCCGTATAAAGCTTTTGCTTTAATTGCTCAAGCTTTTTATCCTTCAGAGAAACCAGCTGGCTTTATTGCTTCCTCAGCAGTAATCGAAACCTCTGCGGTAATTGGCTCAAGCTGTTATATTGCGCACGGAACTTATATTGGCAATAACGCGAAAATTGGTTCCGGATGCAAGATTGGAGTGAATACTTATATTGGTGATGGTGTAACCATAGGCGACGATTGCCTTATAGAAGACAATGTCAGCATCAGGCATGCTGTTATAGGGAAGCATGTGGTTATTTATCCTGGTGCCCGTATAGGCCAGGATGGTTTTGGATTTGCCAGTGATGCGAATGGTCATTATAAAATTCCTCATGCAGGAGGGGTCATTATTGGCAATCATGTTGAAATTGGCGCTAATACCTGTATTGATCGAGGTTCTCTGGATAATACTGTGATTGAAGACTGGTGTCGTTTGGATAATCTTGTGCAGGTTGGGCATAATGTCAAGATTGGTAAAGGGTCTATTATAGTTGCTCAAGTTGGAATTGCTGGAAGTACAGAGCTTGGGGAGTATGTCACTCTGGCTGGACAAGCTGGGGTGATTGGGCACTTGAAGATTGGCAAAGGTGCCACTGTTTTAGCAAGTGGTAAAGTCTATAAAAATGTAAAATCTGGAGACAGAGTCGGAGGCCACCCGGCTGTATCAATTAGTGATTGGCAAAAACAAATCCGATTTTTAAAAACAGCGATCAAGCCGAAGAAGTCTCCAAAATCCTGAGGATGGATAAAGCAGCTTTTTCATTGGCATTTTGCCTTAATGTGTGATGGATGGCCGTAAATTGTTTATTTAAGTTGCTTTGACTGGGGCAGGCAAGCAAATTGAGCACTGATTCTGTAATACTGTTAGCAGTTGCTTTTTCCTGAACAAATTCAGGCACTAATTTTTTATTGGCTAATAAATTAGGTAAAGCAACATAGGGGATCTTTACTTGTGGTGCGATAATCGCATGAGTGAATTTGCTCCATTTAAAAGCAACAACCATGGGTCGTTTTAATAGCATAGCTTCCAGTGTTGCCGTTCCAGATTTTGTTAAAACAACGTCAGAGATAGCCATGGCTTCACGAGCGCTCCCTTGAATGATCTGAATTTTTAAGTGCCTGTATCTGGCTTGAAATTGTTTAAAAAAAACAGGGTACAATTCCTGACATGCGATAGGAACAATAAAATGCACATGTGGCATCTCAACAGCAATTCTTTGCATCACCTCCAGAAACAAGGGGCCTATGTATTTGATTTCCCCAATTCGACTGCCCGGTAACACGGCTAGAATAGTGTCATCAGGCTTATAATTGTATTTTTTGCGCAGAGCGGCATTATTTGGATTTATTTCAATCAAATCCGCCAAAGGATGACCAACAAACTGAGCTGGTACATCATATTGTTGATAAAATGACTCTTCAAATGGAAATAAAGTTAATACCAAATCCACTGCTTTTTTTATTAAATACACTCGCTTTTGTCGCCATGCCCAAACTTTAGGGCTCACCAGATGCACTGTTTTAACATTTTGGCGTTTTAGTCGTGTTTCAACTGATAAATTAAAATCAGGGTAATCAATTCCTATGAATACATCTGGTGGATTAATGGTCCACTCTTTCAATAGCCTTTCTCTTATAAAATAAAGTTGAGGATAGCGTCTCAGAACATCACTTATCCCCATAACTGAAAGCTCGGACATATTCGCAAGAGACTGGAATCCTTCCTCAAGCATTTGAGGGCCTCCAACTCCTATAAACTCTACATTCTTTAAATGTTTTTTGAGTTCACGAATTACGCCTGCCCCTAGCAAATCACCAGACATTTCTCCGGCAATCATGGCAATTCGAGTCTGTCTTTTTTTAATCAATATGTGCTCATAAAAGGATTGAATGAATGGATGTTAGCTTAAACTTGTTTGTAAATCCACGTAGTATTTTACTTTAAAATGGTTGGATTGTAGACTGACTGCCTAAAACAGCTTTTGTAAGCGGGAGCGGTATTTGGACAAAACAAATGGCAGTTTACATTTATGTTAGAATTAAAACGTGATTTAAATACTCTTCCTTTGACTTGGTGGGGGCGATGCGCCTATTTTTTATCGCCTTACAAAAGAAGCAATGCGAAAAAAAATATAGATCGTATATTTCAATCCTCCCTATCACCGGCTGAAAGAAAACGCTTATGTATGGCTTATTATTCCCATATGATAACAAATATTAAAGAAATTATTTTATATGCGCTGTTCAGTAAAAAATATTTGGCAAAACGCATTGAAATAATCGGTCTTGAATACTTACAGGACGCCATAAGCAAGGGAAAAGGAACTTTAGTCTTTACCGGACATTTCGGGAATTGGGAATTTGCACCTTTGTTTTTTCTTGATAAATTTGACAGCAAAAATCATGTTTTTTATTGTGTGCGCAAAAATTTGCGTTTTGCTTTTTTGGATTCTATTTTTTTGCGTCGATTTGAAAGCTGCGGCTTTAAAATAATTAATGCTAAAAATGCAGTAAGCCAGGTTCGTACTGCCTTGAAAAATAATGGCATTGTTTTTTTTCCTTTTGATGTTCATCCCTCTTCTAAAATTAAAAATAGAGTAACTGCTGATTTTTTAGGACAGGAAACGGCTACTAATATTAGCTTGGCTTATTTGGCTACTCTATATGAGTCATGCGTGTTATCTATTGCTTTTTATCGAACAAATAAAAAACAACATGTACTGTGTATTTATCCGGAAGTAAAAGGAGTAGTTAATTCAGAATATAAACAGGCTCTTATAGAAAACACTCAACTTTATAATAAAAGATTGGAAGATATGTTATTGCTTTATCCTGAACAATGGTTATGGTCATACAAACGCTGGAAAAATAATGGCTAATCCTTATTTATCTAAACTCCGAGTCACTTTTGCAGGTCTTCTTTTTTATTGGTTTTTACCTATTCGCAAACAAATTGTATTAAATAACATAGATATTGTTTTTAAAAATACAGCAACTTCTGCTGAGAAAATAAGATTGGCAAAGGCTTTTTATTCCCATGTAGCCTCTACTTTAAAAGAAATGTTTTTGATGAATAGGCCAAGTTCTAAAAAATTGAATCAACAAGTGGAAATCCACGGAGTAGAGCATTTGCAAAGAGCAATTGACCAGAAGAAGGGCGTTCTTTTATTAACAGGTCATTTAGGGAGTTGGGAATTAATATCAGTATTAGGTTTTTCACGCTTAATATCTCAATACGGACAAATAAATGTCATCAGGCGCCCTATTCGCATGAAATGGTTAGAAACCTGGCTATTTAAGAGAATTGCACATCATGGGTTAGGTGTTATCAATAGCATCGGTGCTCCGAAAAAAATAAACCAAGCCATAAAGAATAAAGAGTTGGTGCTTTTTGCTATGGATCAACATGCCCAACTAGAAAATAAATCAGGGATCGCTGTCGAGTTCTTTGGAGTTAAGGCCGGAACATACCGGAGTTTGGCCTTTTTTGCCCATAAACATCAAACACCGGTTATTCCGGTATCCGGCTACAGGCAACACAACGGCAAGCACGTTATGAAATTTTACCCAGAGATAGAATGGGAGTTTCATGCAGTCAAAGAACAGGCTATCTATCAAAATACTCTAAGATATAATCAAACTCTTGAAAAATTAATTTTAGAGCATCCAGAGCAATGGTGGTGGGTTCATAGACGATGGAAATTATAGATAAATAGATTTTTAAATTAGCCACTCTGTTTATTTCATAAAAAGGGGGTGCGATATTTAATTATCAATAGGCGTTTCTCTAGAGATTGGAGCAGTCGTATAGCAGAATAAATGGAGATAGATCGATTATCATGAATCAAGCCTATAAATCTTGATGGTTAAATGGTTTAACCTATACGTTTATTAACTAATATATTTTATATCTTGTATGTATTTCACTGGGAATACGTTTATTTTGCATGCATACATCGGATTTATTGGTCGAAGGTAATAGGTCAGGTGGGGTTACCAAAAATCAAAGATCTTTGTTCTGAAAAATAGGCAGATAAAATTTGAGAGACTACCTCAAAAGCACTTTTCGCTTGTAATCTACAAGAAGTAATCAGAGACATGGTTCTAGCAAGAAACTCAGAACCATAGTCAGATCGAGTTCCAAAATATTTTTTACGCCAAATAACGGCAGGCCTTAAACATTGTTCAGCATGATTGTTGGTTGGCTCTGCCTCTTCATTAAAAAGGAAAGTCCATAAGGCAGAAAAATGGGTCAATAAATTAGAGCAAAACCGTACGATTCTTAATTTGGGCTCAGTATAAGTTCCTTGCTCCAAGAGTTCCCCTACTTTATTTCGAATAGGTCGAGTTTTCGTATCAACTCATTGCGTGAAAAATTCTCGAGCTTGTATTGATGCCACAATTCAAAGAGATTCGCCTGACATTCTAATAAAGCTTTTCCTATTAGGGCAATGAGCTCCTCTTGTTTCTCCGATAACTTGGTAAAGTCCCGTTTCAAGTGCGCCCAACAAATCTGACGTTTACTACTTTCAAAGTAGTTATAAGCAGCGTAGCGATCAGAAATAATAAATCCATTAAACTCTTCCATAAGCTTGGCAATCACTTTCTTACCTCGGGATGATTCTACTGAAAAGAAAGCTGCTTTTGGGGACATCATTCCTCAAAGCCATTGATTTAGTCCATCGCGTCGATGACCTGTTTCATCCATATGAACACTGCTACTTGATTTTACTTGTTCTAATAAATCAGCAACAGATTCCTCTAATGCGTGAGCGACGATGCGTTGTTTTGCATAAATACAGCCCCTGCTTATTTTGAATCCATAATGCTCTTCTAAAAAAGCCTGTAGTTCTCGACGTGATAATTTATATCTTGAGAGCATATGCGACATCAGACCGGTTAAACGAGGACCAGTAATACCCCAGGTAATTCCTTAAGGTAAGGAGGCTATTTGTTTCTTACCGCAGCAGCCACAAGCTCCTTTTGCTAATTGATATTCTGTAACCTGCAACTTTATTTCGGGTAATTCATGGACTTGATGTCTTAATATTTCTTCTCGTATCTTAATTTGCCCTCCGCAAAGGCACGTAGTGGGTAGCGGACAAGAGACTACTTCATCAACTTCGTTTAGAGGCAACAACTGACGGGAATGGCCCTGATACCCTTTGACTCCTCTTCCTTTATTTGGATTAGGGGATTTAGGTTTCTTTTTCTTGAAATCTTGAGATGGCGGTTTTGATGAGTTCGATGAGTTGTTATTTAAACGTTCTTTAAGCCCTCTATTTTCTTGCTCTAATTTTTCAATACGTACAACCAAGGTATCCGTGAGTTCAACAAGCCGTTTTATCAGCTCATGGCAATCTTCTATCCTCTCTGGTAATGCTATGCTCATCTAATCAGTTCTTTTGCAATCTTTATAGTGTCCAATCTTAGATGCTTTTCTGGCTCGGCACTATGAGATATTTCTCAAAATCTTTTGATCTATTGACGGGGCAGTCTTTTTAATTTGGATCTCATTAACCCCCTATAAATTTTCAACAAAAATTTATAGGGGCTGACCTGTTACGTTATTTCAAAGGATAGGAAAGCTTTAGATAATCCAAAATACAAAAACAAGATTGTTAAAAGCCCGATTTGCATAAAATATGATCTTTTGGTCAGTGAAAAGTAATGATAAGTGTTTCATTTTATTTATAGTGGCACAAATCAAATGATAGAGTTACCGATTCGGATTTTAATAATTTAAACTTAAAGAAACAATATAACTATGATTATTTGATTTTTAAATGACTTGTTAAACAACCTACGTGCCTCGGCTTGTCCCTGAATCTTCTACACATCTTGTATGTAAGAAGAA
>NZ_JFIM01000041.1 GCF_000586315.1 Legionella pneumophila subsp. fraseri
ATGCCGCCGGAATTGGTGATCATTTCGCTCCGGAATACACAAGGGAGTTTAGATAAACTAAATGACTGAATTAAAAACCTTTTTTAACAAAGAGATTGGGGTTTATCGTAAGTCCTGTAATATTCAAATAGTCACAGTGATTTATAATCTGGCGCAAACCGGATTATGCCTCATACACTAAAATTACCTTTCCTCTCTGTTGGTAATATTTACAGGATTTAGGATTTGAATTTGACACGGCTTTATGTCTGATGCGAATGATTCTTGGAGGTGTATTCGATGCGTTTCCCAAATTAAAAATTATGCTGGGACACTTGGGTGAAACCATGCCTTTTTTAATGGAGCGTCTCGATCATTTATACCATATACCAGACTTGAAACCTTATCGACCTTCTATTCAGCGTATTCCCTCAGAGGTATTGCGTCAAAATGTTTACAAAACCACTAGCGGACGTTTTTTTGTTCCCGCCTTACGTTATGTTCTTGAGGTCATGGGAGAAGACAGGGTATTGTTTGCCTCCGATTACCCAATGGAATCCTTACTTGACGCGACTCGATTTATTCAGGATTCTGATTTATCAAACCAAACGAAGCAAAAAATTTTCTCCATAAATGCCAGGAATTTAAACTTTATATGAATCAATCGCTTGCATCATATCAGCAAGGTGCTGATATGATGCAATATTTTTTAACGAAGAATTATTTTATCAGCATCCGCTTCATTGTTTATGGACTCATCACTTGCAATATGGCTCATCCGATGGGTGGAATAAAGCAAATACTTGTTTACCCCTTGACTCATCAACCCCCGTTTGACAACCATTCCCTTATAAGCTTCCTGCCATTTTTCCTGAAAGCTGGGCAAGATATCCCAAATTTTTTGATTTTCCTCCAGAACATCAGCATCTTCTTTTTCAAGTGCAATCTTAAAAGATTGAATGAGAATTTTTTCGATAGTATGAAACATATATTTTTTAGCGCCTTTCCTGACTAAACCATCCTGCCCATCATTTTCATGAGACACAATGGCTTGCAGCGCTTCATTATATAAGCTTATTTGAGAATATCGTAATACTTGTGGTGATGGGAGAAAAAAATATTCTTTTTCGCCTTTCTCATTATAATAAGTAAAACTCAACGTAAATTCTTTCAGCCCTCTCGCATCATCTTTTAATAACTCCTTGGCATACATCATTGTCAAAGTACCACATGAAGTCCTGTCAGCTTGAGGGATTAGCTGTTGCAAGTCCATTGCAGAATATAATTTTAACAAATCAGGTGTAAAAAAATTGCCTTCGATAAAAGGAAAATTCAAATGAAACATCCCTCCAAGATCATGATATCTGATAAGCGCTGTGTTATATAATATCGGTCTTATAGCCTTACCAGGTAAACAGATATAGAGATCGAAATGACATCTCCCACTGGTACGTTGACCAGTAAAAAAATAACCCAAAACCTCTCCTTCTTGCAGTTCATCACAGATATCTTTCATTTCACTTGCGCTTTCCCTGGCAGTTAGCCCCATATAATCAGAATTTCGCTCTATAAATTCATTAATTGTTGCATCAAGTATTCCTTTGCATGACAACCCTTGGCAGGCCTCATTGAGTTGTCTTAATTCTTCCAGGGATAAACCCGAAATGATTTTTCCTTTTGCATCCAGAAATGGCAGAATTTTATTGTGTATTTCTTCGTAAAAACCTATAAATGCCCCCATATGTTTATTGATAGAAAAAGGAGAGTTTGCGCCATTCAGATTAGGTGGTTGAAAAAATATTTGTAAAAACTTGGCGTATTTGAGCTCCAGGAATTGCTGTTTTTGTTGCTCAAAATTAACCTGGCGCTCTCTTATCAGATCCCGATATTTGGGTGTAGTGCCATTAATAATCAAGCGAATACCGTATTTTTCCTGATAATGCTTAACTATTTTTTCGAGATCCAGAACGCTGACTTGATACCCTGGATAAGAACCATCTTGTTCTTTAGCCAAAAACTCAGTTTTACCTTGACTCATTTCATATTTTGTTTTCATAAAAACCCCGGCAGTAGCTTGTATCATTACTAATTCATGAATTTTTCTCATCACCGTGATGATTTTCATTGATTTCATAATGACAACTCCTTGCTCTATCTCAATGAAACAACTGATTATTAAAATAACGTGAGTTAAGGATAAGATAGGTCGTTATCTTCAATCGTTCGGGCTGAGGAGGCATTTATGCCATCTCGAAGCCTTGTATGGAATTTAATGTTTCCTGCCAAGGCTTCGAGACGATGCTTATGCTTCTCCTCAGCCTGAACCCTTGATAACAACTGTGTCTTATATAATCCTTATCCATAAATCACGTTAAAATAATTGTTTTTCATTATGAATTCCTTATAAATTAACAAACCCTCTGCCCAATAAAGACTGGCAGAGACAATGGATATTTCAATTCAGAGACAAAAAGATGGGAAGCGATGGTTTGGTGAGTCACACTTCGCTGAATTAAAGTTAATAAACTACTCTCAATCAATAACCAAATCCGAGAGTAAATCGTTCATCTTCTTTGCCTCAGCGACGAACCCGTTTACTAAATTAAAACTAGGTGTTACACCAGTCCTCCAGATATCCTTGTGGAGAAGATAGGTCGCGGCAAAAAGATCATTTTTTATGATCTTTTAAGTGGGTAAAATTTTAACAATAAAAACTTAAGGATTTATTAATTCGACAAAACTTTTGATTGAGGGCAAGAGGGCACTCAAGGGCATTCACCGGTTAACTAATTGGATGTACTTTATATTTTTCATTGCATGACTTAATCTCAATGAACTATAAAACGAACACTCGCTATGTTATACAGGATGTTTGATTCTTGTTATATGCCAGGATTCATGCCATCACTGTTTGCGGCTGACACAAGCTCTTTTTCCATTTCAGGTTTACATGCTTTCTTATTAGCTTGCCAAAGAAGGATTCTACTGGCCTCAACATCAGCTAAAAGACACTGCTTCTCAGTAAACTCCTCCCAGGTCAAATGACATGGATCTTCAAGTCGATAATCAGCTAAATTGGTTCCCGGAAGTAATTTATTTATAAATTGATCTCCATACAATAGGCATTGGTATACGGAAATAAATTTTTGATACTCGTTAAAAGACAAAGGTTCATACCTTTTACTGCGATGAGTATAAAGAATTAAAAACAGCTCATTCACTGTCATTGTTGATTCAACATCCAGCGCTATTGACTCTGCCCTATTTTTTTTATTAATTATAAGTTTCATTTGCAATCATTAAGTAAAAATTAGCCTTGTCTGCTAGTATAGTTTAAATAGCAATAAATCAATATATAGCTTTGTGAGATTTAAGTGACGTTGAAACACCAAAATTCTATAGAAATCTCACCAAAATAAAATATAAACTGTTTACAAGCGACCTTAAACATAGGCTCTGACTGCAAGTACGCATTTGCTATCACCAGGTCCTATCAAAACTTACAATATGGTACAACGTTGTTTTTTAGTATCCCTGTAACCATTATCATCTTTTCTTTCTTTCCGTTGTTCAGCCCATAGAGTCAAATCCGGTTGATGCATCATCTTCTTGGGAACCATGCAACATTCTATAGAATCATAACTTCCAAAAGTATCAGATTCTGGCTGGTAAGTTTTTTGTTCTGAATAAGTCTTGTTTTTAGGGAAGTGTGTAATAAAACAGGCAGAAGCAATGTCTTGACCTAAGCGTTGCAGCATTCCCTCTTCAATAACTATTCCATCTTTTCTCACTGCAGGGATATGCTTGGCCCCTACTCTGGCAATAACGATAGTATCTTCATCCATCTTATGTAAAATTTGATTACAAAAGCCTTCATTACCCCGTTGTACTCTAACCAAAGATTTTCCATAGAGATGGTAGGCCCAGTAAATACACTGTTCAAGATTACTATATTCTCGTTGTCCTTGTTGTAAACCTAAATCATTTAAACATGCAGCCACTTTTTTTATTGATTTAAGATTTATAAATGGATTGCTGAAATTATCCTCTAATCCATAAACCTCAACATGATTTTTAATTAAAGCAATTAAAGAAGGTTCAACTGTATTTAATTTGCTTAAAGATTCAAGAGTGTAAGGTTCCAAATTATCTAATGCAGTTAAATTTTCATCGAAAAATACAATTTTCTTGTTTATCTTACCTTGTTTTTGCAATTTTAAAATGCAATCGAGACAGTCCTCGCTTGCATAGGAATAATGGTTTTCCCCTATCAAGATGCATTTTTTCCCATTGCTTATTTGTTCCAGAAACCAATCTTCGAATTCCATTAGCACATCTCACTAAAAAGACAATAGAACCACAATTCAATCAAGTTGATCATTATACTTGATAGATAAATAAAGATCAATATGTACTATTTATAGTCTAATTTAATTGTGTGTCTTCCCCGTGTTATTCGGGACTACATGGCGTGGATATGATTTTCTGCCAAAGGGATACACCCGAACTGAAATATAACAAGCACGATAATAATAAAAGGTCTTCTCATCATACACTGCCTATAAATTGAGTATAAAAAACAATCCATTATGAAATTAACATATCAAATAGAACCCGATATTGAGGAAATATTTCAATTTTGACCAAAATAAGAAGTTCAATTCATTTTATCCAGCTTATGCTTATTCCTAAGCACTTACAGCCGCTACAGTGCCAACTGTTTTAGGTGAGTCTGAAAATTTGGTAATTTGAGAAGAAATGTCATCTGCAAAAAATATGAAGTGTTTTTTCTGCTTCTCAACCACAGAATTGCCTTCGCTCTGGCCAATGATAATACCATGACCATGCCATGTTTTGTCAGATGCGTCCTGCTTTAATTGCAGTGAAGTTGAAAGCATTAATGCACGACCTTCCTTATCCATATTAAATACAGCTGAATCCCCTCCTTTTTCCACCATCGTACAAGCAATTTTTTTTTGCTTTACCCATTCCAAAATAAAGGAAATCAAATGTTTTTCTTGAATCCTGGAAGGAGAAATAATTAATTTAACATCGGATAATGAATTGCTTTTTAAAACATATTCCAACATCTCATTTAATATCTTTTCTTTTCGTTTATCATCCTTGTCCGTAGCTTCACTGGACATGTGAGTAAATGCTGCAGAACAACCGCCATCACTGCCATAAATAGCAACAGCAGCACAGGTAGCCAATCCATCGGTAATAAAAGTTTTATTCATACCTTTACTATAGATAACCTCATCCATACCTACATTAACCGCGTTTTTTATAAAGGCAAAACATTGCTCTTTCGCTATCAATTTAAATTTTTTCATTTTTAATATCAGAGTCATTAACCCACCAAATTGGTGTTATTTTCTCCATTTTAAACGAAAAGTGAGTTTTATAAAAAGAAAATCATATAATTTTTATGAAACACTTATCCATGTTAGTATGATGATATGGTTGGTATGGGGCGCAGAATTTACCTGAATTCATCTCTTTGATGAGCTGGCCAATAGCCTATATAATTCTTGTTACCAATCGAAATTAATGGATGAGCAAAGGCTCAACCATAGCTAAGCGAAAGGATACCAATGTTTCAATCAATTCTGATAATTGCTCTAATGACTTTTAGCGTCATCACTCAAGCAGCCCTCCCCGCTGATCCAATCCAACGCTGTTTAGATATTAGAAGGCTCGTGGATATTACCTCAAGACAGAAAATGGCTGCAAAAGAACCAGGGGTATTACGTTTTAAATTTCATAAAATTTCTGCATCAGAGCTGCCATTAGATAATCCTGTGGGTAATATGGATGAAGTTATCCAGGCATTAAATAATCAAATTGAAAACTGCAATAAAAGCTATGGTGAATTTCAGACAGTGACTATTGCTGGTCGTCCATTCAAGCGCCAGGAATGGTGTTTGAATACCAACAAAAAAATGCTCACTCTCGCAAAAGCCGCCCACGGTGATTTTAAAAAATTTTTATCGAGCATCAAAACCGAGTTTGACTGGTACAAAAGCGATGGCTGGCCCGAAAACCATGCCGGATTTAAAAAGGGTGAATTCCAATTTACCGCCTATTACGCTCCTGCCGCTGTTGAGGCTCGCACCAAACGAGGCGGAGCATTTTTGTATCCTCTCTATAGTAACCCGGGGGTTGTCAGTGTTATTTTGGAAAGCAAAAAATATAATTTGAAAACTCCTCTTTGCGGCGTGGATCCGCTTAGCAAAGTGATGCGTGGATTTTGTCTGAAAAATGCGGATGGCACCTACTCTGTAGCACCAGACCGAGAAGAAATTGAGCATGGGGCTTTAAGTCCAAAATATATAATTGGCTATCTTAAAGACCCCAATGACTCTGCTTTTTTAATGCTACAAGGTTCAGGCTCATTACTTCTTGATGGCAAATTATTTCACATCAATTACGACGGTGCCAACGGCAGACCACGCACCATGCTTGGTCGTATAGTCCAATGCGCCCAAGATCCAACCTGTGGTGGCAATCTTGACACAATGGAACGTTGCGCTAAAGATCCAAAATGCCATGATGAAGCAAAATTACGTTGCAACGTATCTAAAAAAATCAGACAAAGCGCTGCATCAGAAAAGCTCATTCGGCAATATCTAAACAAACTCCCCCCTGATAAAGCCGATAACTTGCGAAATCGAGATCAAAGCTATGTATTTTTTGCTAAAGAAGATGGGGGTCCTTATGGCTCAGAAAATATTTCTCTAACCCCCCATGTTTCATGCGCGACCGATCACAGAGTTATTCCTGTTGGAATGAATTTTATCTATCATTGCAAAAAAGCTACTTCATGGTGTGTGGCTCAGGATGCAGGCGGCGCAATTATAGGAGCCCATGTTGACGTCTATAAGGGGGAGGGTGATCAAGCCGGTGTGGAAGCAAATCAACTAAATCACACTGGAACGTTATTTGTGGCACTACCTAAACGAAAATAGAAAGCAGGCATGCAAAATACTTATCAATGCTATTGGGCCTGCTCTGCCCAGTAGCTGGTGGAAAAATAGAGTACAACGTAAGTAAACACATCTCGCTAAAATAACTGTATATCGAGAATTCATACAAAAAACCATCATATCTCTGTTATCTATATTACCTTACTACCGCAAAGAACATTGCATAAAAATCACGGCTTCGTGAGCTTCTGAGAGTGATCAAACAGGCCGGAATTGGTAAACAAATCCGGCCGGAATAGAAATTTATAGCGCCATTTAGAACTTTAGAGTTCTTGAAGCTTCAGACGAATGTTCCAGTTCAACTTGAGCATCAGCATGACTTTGTGCCCTTAAATTTGCAAATTGCTTTCTTAAATTATTGTAAGTTGTCGCCGCTTTATTTTCATCAATAACAGTACGTGCTTCATCTTTATAATATACATTCCCCCTTTTCCCAAAGTAGCGGTGTGAAGCCAATGCTGCTCTTATTGCAATTAATTCTGGAGAAACTTTGTCATTAGAGAAAATTTTACCTCGATCTTCCACAGGTACATTGAGTAATGCCTTTTCTATTCTGTCTGCTTTGGCATTCATACCAACGCTAAATAAACATTTGGCTTCCTTGCGATAATTTGTAATGACTTTGTTAATCGCTTCGGTTACTTTGATTGCATTACTAGTTTCCTCAAGTGATTGTTGTAACGTTACAGAATCCATATCTTTTGTGTTAGCAATTTTTTCATAAGACCCCTTGATAAATTCATCCATTTTTCCATCTTTTGAACCCACTTGATGCCTTGCAAGATTCTCAAGAGAGTCTAATAGTTTTAGCCTTGTCTCATCTTTTCCAAATCGGCAGTATCTTGCAATCTTTTCATTATCCATTTCTAATACTTGACAACAATTCCCTGACTTCAGGTGGCTGCTTGACTGTTTATGAATCCATTTTACAATACTCTGATAATTCTCTTGTTGAGAACCTTGACCCAAAATTGGATTAAAGCCCGTATCAATAAGATTGCCATTCAAATAGCGGTTAATATGCAAAGTCACATTAGCTGGAATTAAATCAGGATTTTTAGAGAAGATCTCATACAGTGGCTTTAATATATCTTCCTTATCATCGTAAAACTCAAAATTAATATTCTCATCAGGATATTTTTGAGCAATATACTGAATCTGTGAATACAGCATTAAAAATTTACTCTCATCACTAATACAATAGAGTGAATTTAGTTGGCCACTAATTGCGGATGTTACTAGTTTCATTAGAGAATCACTGTTTAATGCATTCAAATGATCCAGGCTGCCATTTTGTTTCATTACATGCAGAGCACTGTGATAGGTATCTCCAATTGCGGCATTCTCACAGATTAAATCAGGAACAAGTAATGGATGAAAAGTTGCCCCCATGAAGTCGCACAACTCTTGAGCTACAGGTATAAATAAAGTAGCTGCTCCTGCATTTAAATTGATTAAATCCGCTTTGAGGTTTTGCCTGTTAGAACCAATAAAAACATGGATGGGATCATTATTGCTTTTACTGAGAATACCCTTATTGGTGTTAAATAATTTTTCAGCATCCCAAACTTTTCGTCCATCATTTGTTTGTAATGACTCTTTATATTCCCTATGTGAGATGCATTGATCAAAATCCAAGGATTTAACTGTTATGCTCATTTTCGTCTCCAATGTAACAATAATTATTTTGCTGTTTAATTATTTTACATATTGCACTGTTATTTTGAAAACGAATTTTATTTATAACTGATATCGATATTTTTAATATCATTGAATTTAATCAACAGACTTCAAAACACAAATCCATAGTTCAAAATTATGATGTGTAAATATCTCAGATAGTAATCAGTGCATTTTTTTACCATTCGGAACATGAGGCTCAACGGAAGCAAGGCAGATAGCCCCCTTTTCATCAGAAAAACCAACCAATAGAAATTGAGAGACGAACCCGGCAATATTTTTCTCACCTAAATTCACGCATCCAATTACCATCCGACCTATCAATGTTTCAGGCGTATAATGCACTGTTATTTGCGCTGAGGTTTGGAGAATACCAATATCGGCACCAAAATCCACCCAAACTTTATAAGCAGGTTTCCTGGCTCGTAGGAATGGCTCTGCTTTCACAACTGTACCAGAACGCAAATCGATTTTTTCAAATTCTTCATAAGATATCATCATTTTTACACCTCAACGTTTTGCATAGGCTGTATCGTTACCATCAAATGAATTCGTAGTTTATCAATTTAAAACCAGAGTTAGTTATCTATTTGACGCATTTTCTTTGCTGTTAACGCTTTGGCTCTCCATTGAGATGGGGATTCACCGAATACTTTGCTAAAACGGCGACTGAATGCAGGTAAGTTTTCATAACCTACTTCAAATGCGATTGCTTCAATGGGACAATGTTTCTGAGATAGTAATCTTTTAGCATGGAGTAATTTTTTCATCCGCCAATATTCGGCAATACCACAGCCTAATCTCTGTTTAAAACGGCGCTGCAATTGACTAATGCTTAAATAACAATGTTTCGCTACTCTACTCACGTCCACAGAATCTGCGAAATAAAGATCAATCCAGCGTTTTGCTTTTATAACAAGCGGATCCGATTCAGGTGAAAAAGAATTTGCCGCAAAGTGAAACAATAATTGATTGATTAAAGAGTCTGCAAAAAAATCTCTTTCATTGTGTACTAAATAATGGTGGGTGAATTGGATGAGTTTTTTAGTGCTTGTCGTTAAATTGAGAATATTAGACTCAAAACCTTCATCACGAAGAGGATTTTGAGTAGTAACATCAATAACTAAAAACAGATTTTTTTGACTTCCGGCAAAACAATGTTGTTCATTTGGTGCAATGTATACTCCGATATCATCATTAACGACAGCAGAGTAATGACCTACCGCCAGCTCCATAGAACCTGAAACAGGCAGTACTAATTGGGCATAATCATGTGCGTGACTGCAACTCTCAGTATGGTAAGAACGAAGATCAATACGATTAGTAAGCAACATATTGCTCCCAAGCGAGCCTTTACCCGTAAAAGAAATAGATTATATCATACTTAATTTGAGACCCATTGAGAGAGGTAGTCAGGAAACTTTGGAGCGTTATAAATTTTGACTCACTATATCTCTAGTTTGCTTGTGATGATTTAGTAGAACAAGCCTTGGGTAATTTCTTTGGTTTCAAACGCATTTCTTGCATTAATGCATTACGAAGAATGATGCTATTAGCTTGGGTTGCGCCAGACCAAAAACCGGTAGCGCAGGTATTCGTATTACAATCACCTCCAAAAGTAAAAAAAGCTTGTGATCTCTCTATCTTACAGACACACAAAGCACGTTCTGAATTTTGTGGATCGACTGTACAAGGCATGTCAACGCAATTCGTCCAGGGCAATCCTTCTGGGCAATTCATCGGTCTTTTAAATGCAAAGAGACAACATAAAAAGCCATCATTGCTTACTTCACTCTATTTTAATTAATTTGAAGAATTGTGGCAGTTCTACTGCAAGAAGCGGATCAATTTTTGCAACATAGGGAATATTATCAAACGCAGTTCGTGGATAAATTCTGTCATTGACCCAATGACTTGACCAATTGGACGTGGTTTTAATGCAATCCCTCGCAAAATTCTTTAAATGATATTTTTCTTCTAAACTAAAACAACCTGATAAAAAAATATCCACATAAGATTGCACAATAGGATAATCACTCGAAGGAGCAGCAAGTTGTTTCCCACTCGTTGTATAAATCCAAAACTGCCCTTCAGGTAGATTAATAGAGCTCAGGGCTTGAATGTCATCTCGTAGAACTTTAATTCGGCAATAAGTGTTTTCACGTTTGTCGTAATTCTTAATTTGAGATGGATCGTTTAACTTAAAATAAACCGCATTGATGATACTATTTTTTTTAGGCACTACACCAAGATAAATGGTACTAAATCCAATCGGTGTACCTCGCTCAATCCACCCCCTTTGAAAACCTGATACATAAATAGGGAAGTTTTCCCCTACCATTGAGCTGTCTTCTTTTTTGGATTCTTCTTGCATTAACGATCCATAACCAATGATAAATTGTGGCAGGTTTGGATTAATATTAGGCCTGCAATGCTTGGGCAGTGTAGTAAACTCCTTGGTTGGATTTTTATCATCTGTTAAATTTTTAGAATAACAAAAATAACTCAGTTGAATTAAAAAAATAAAATGAAAAAATCTTACTATAGTATTTTGACGTTTCATTTTTATGATCCTAAAAAATGCATCCGTTGCCAGAATATCCTATAGCCTTTCATCCATCACGTTTCTATCATAAACAACACTCTCGCGACTTATTTAAGAAATCAGGATAGATGCGTTGTAGAAAAGAAAAGCTACCAAGTTACTCTTTGTCAATTTTTCACAAATCCCTTATGGGGAAAAGGTAATAATATAAATAGCTATCTCAAAGATGCCGTATTTGTTCTCTCATGGCTAATACTATTCCCGTAAAAATGATAAAACCTCCGATAATCTGAACAACCCCAGGAATTTCTCCAAGAATTAAATAAGAGAAAACAATGGAGGAAAGGGGTGTCAAGGAGGATGCTATCACGTCATCTGCGACTTTAATATGTTGCAGCCCCAGATAGTTAAAAAACATCCCCATGCCTATAATGATAGGACCATACAATAACATCCACTTCCAAAGAAATGGTGATAAAAGATCCGAAAAATGCCCCCAACCAAACAGTGCTAAAGCAATAAAAAAGAAAAAAACAGCCCCTAATCCCATACGAAAGGTATTAAAAATACCACCTGGTAATATTGTAACAGCATGAAAACTTATCAAGGTGGAAATTGTACTTGAGACAACACCTAAAAATACGCAAATTTCCCCGGAGTATGGTGTAGTTGCAAGAAAATCATAAAGAGGTCCAATCGATGTGATATGGGTGATAGGCTTCTTGTTTGTAGCTGTCCATTGCGGAATAAGAACAATAACACAACTACCTGAGATAGTGATTAATGAAGCTAAAATTAGCCGCATATTAGGTTTTTCAGAAAAAATAAGCCATGCGGCAAATAAAGTTATTGGAGCATTAAGAGTTGAGAGCAGGATTACATTAATAATATTTGCGTACATAATACCGAAAAAAAATAGCGTGGGCGTTAAAAAACCTATAAAAAAAGCGCTGGTAAATAGCCATGCCCAATCTTTGCTGGTTAACGTCTTGAAATTGAATGTTCTAAAATTCTTATACTGGGTTAATAATAGTGTTAGAGCTCCCATTAGACTCCCTATAAAGAGAAGATTACAAAATGAGATGGGATTACGTCCATGGATAGTGACGTTATTACCAAGTTGAATAAGTTTGGCAACGACAGGCTCATCCGCACTTAATATAATATAGCTGATTATTATAAAAACTATTCCTTTACGTCTGGCCGTGTTCTTCATTATTCCCTGTACTTAAAAATTTCCTTAGCATCATTGTAAAATATTTGCATTTCATGGTCACGAACCTCAGGGGCGTGGCTTAATTCATTCTCTGCCAATATCATTTCCCTGAGACAATTCGTTTATAACCTGCTTTTCTGCATCTCTCTTAAAATTTGGAAAGTGAACAAACCAGAGTTTGATGTGAATAACAACAACCGGCAATCCCGTAGTGAGCTTCATAAATCCAAAGGGTTAACGAGCGTTAAGGGTCAGATCCGATTTACTCTTGAATCTAACCCAAAATTAATTTTTTTGAAGTAAATAAATCCGGGTAATATTTCATAGTTATTCTTTATTGTATTTGATTTTGGTTTATGAACTTTAAATAGCGTACCAGACATTGTAGACTAACTCTGGTCCTACTATGATTAATGATTGAGCACATGACAACAACAACTATAACTTCTCCTCAAGAAATGAGGTATATTGATCTATCTTCTGGTTATTTTTACTACTCTTCTCGTATTCTTGCTTTCGTTACATGGCTTAGTTGTGGCTTATTCGGAATTTACATACTTTTTTTTTACGCAAACTCTCTAATATCCGGCTCTGCCTCTCGTTGGAACAATGTATTACCTAATCTTTATATCAAATCACACACCGCTTCAACTTTAGGCATTGCCATTCACTTTACTGCAGGCGGTATTATTCTTGCGATGGGATTTTTACAGTTACTCAGCATCATTCGCCATCACGCCCCCGGGATACACCGCTGGTTAGGGCGCATCTATGTCATTGCTGCCGTTCTTGCAGGAATAGGCGGATTGACTTTCATCGCCTCAACCGGAACTATCGGTGGCCTTGTGATGAATATCGGCTTTGGTCTTTATGGTTCATTAATGATTTTGTGTGCCTTACAGGCTTACCGTTATGCTAGACAATTAAAATTCGATAACCATCAAGCTTGGGCCATTCGTCTGTTTGCACTTGCGATCGGCTCATGGCTCTACAGGATGGAATACGGCTTCTGGTTTCTCATGACAAATAAACTATGGCATACCCAAACATTTCATGGCCCTTTTGATTTTGTGATGGCATTCTTCTTCTATCTGCCCAATTTGTTGGTCGCTGAAGCCTATTTGCGAGGCCGCTCGACACAGGTCGGTCAAGTTTCCAGATTCATTACTGGAACCGTTATGAACTTGGCTAGCGTTTTATTAACAGTAGCCACCTATTTTTTCGCTACACAATATTGGTTACCAGCAATTTGGGGACATGGCATTAGATAGCAAGCTTAGCCCGGTTGCTTTAAAAACCTCATCATTTATAGCGATGAAGATATCAAAACCGTTCTGCTCTCTAAAGTAGGGCTGCTATTGGGCTCAAGAATACACTCTTCACTCAACCTTGCATCAAAAAATCTTAGCCCTGCTTGCCTGATATTTGAATCATAAGGCTTGGGAGATTTTTCTGATGTTGGTAATAGAGTATTATTTTGCAGTGCATCTGAAGTATGGCTTTGACTTATTTTTTCTATCAATGGCTTCTCCATCTGCGAAGGACATTGAGTCGATTTTTTTCTGTCAAAAACGGTAGGCCAGGTAAAAGCTATCGATACGAAGACTAAAATGACTGGAGACAATATTGCCATGGTAACGGTTAATGCAAATTTTGCCCCTATTGTTTCTCCCAGCGTTTCACCAATATGAATCCCGCTTCGGATTCCACCGGCAACAGAATAAGCAAGAGAATCACCTATCAATGCAAATAATTTGAGCATATTGATAGCTCCATGCATTATCTTTTGCGCTCTTGTTAGGTTTTCTTCCGGTGGTTGGTATATTGATTCAAATTTTTCTTTTAGATCGACATACGTTTTCGGGTTAAAGACTTTATATACTTGTGAAAAAGTATTGACAACCATCGTTGTTGAAGTACATATCATGGCAATAAAATGTGCTAAAAGGGTATCAGGAGTCGCACCTAAAGCATTGAAAAGCTTATTAACCCCTGAGACCGTTGTAAACCAAGTTAGCGTCGCATAAACAGCCAAAAAGACCGTACTTACCATTCCTAATAAAACACATCGTAAAAGACCATAGGGTTTTTGGTAATCTTCAATAAAAAGATTTTTAAATTTTGTATAATTTTCACGTATGCCCACGGCTTGAAACGAATAAAAAGAGACAGCTGCAACCACAGACAACCCAATTGTAAGTATCAAAACCAGAGGGTTAGAGATTAGCATGCCTGCCCCCAAAAACGTGAGAAGTCCTACGAGGCCAGCATATCCAGAAATGCCTGCAGAAATGCACGCCAACAAGGTCACGATACCAAAAAATAATTTCTGGCCTCTATCGAGTATCGTTTTTTCTTTTATATTTTCTTCAAGGGTCTTAAACGTTTTTTGTTTTTGAGGCTGAAAGCCGGCACTATCAAGCATGGCTTTCCCGCGACTTAATAAACAAACTACTCCATTACATAAGGAAAGTACTATCGCCAAGCCGAGGCTAAGGCCAAAAGGAGCTCCTAAAGTACTTAATAATCCCAGGCAAAATACCATACACAGCGCCATGGAGGTAACGACCTTGCCAATGATCAATGGCACTCCTTTTATCAGCCTATTTCTATTTTGAGCTGGTGTTCTCGCAAATTCCTGGCCATTGCTAGAGCAGGTAGCAATTTGTAAGACTTCTTGCTTGGATAATCTTTTTCCACCTGAAAGTATCTCTCCCCACTTAAAGGTAAGGAAACTCCAAAAATAGTGAGAAAAAGGACGATTAAGAAGATCTGTTATGCGAAGATCCCCATTTAAAATGGCTTGTTGGACTTTTTGCGATTCTTCTTCAGTAAATTGATATTGGTTGAAAGACGTAATAATCCAATCTTTTTGAGTACGAAATTTTCTTCTTAAAACCATTATGACTTCGGGACGCTTATGATCAGCAAAATCGATTTGATCTTGTTCTAATAAACTAACTATTTCTTTCATTCCAATAAATCCTTTTTTAATACAAACTGCGTAGCTTATTTATAATTTCACAAGAATTCCATTAAATTTTTATTTTAGTTATCAATAGGTATGATCCTATTAAATTTTCATTAGAAAGATTTGACATACTTTGCGAGTTACATTCTAATCATGTTTTTTTCATGATCATGGACAATCATGGCATTTTTGAGTTTTCTAAAACCTGCTCCTTATCTTGATGAAATTCAAGATAAAACCGTTGTTAAACGGCAATATCGTTATTGGCGTATTCGCACCTTTTATGCAATGTATATAGGGTATGCGTTGTTTTATTTTACGCGAAAGAGTTTTACCTTCGTGATGCCTGCATTGCAAAGCACCTTAGGGATGACTAAAACTGAACTGGGAATGATCGCCAGCATTTTGAGTTTAAGTTATGGCATCAGCAAATTTTTGAGTGGAATTCTTGGTGATAAATCTAACCCTCGTTATTTAATGGCGATCGGGCTGATTTTGACTGGTGTTTTTAATATTTTGTTTGGATTGTCTTCCACCTGGTGGTTATTTGCTATTTTTTGGGGATTGAATGGTTGGTTTCAAGGGTGGGGCTGGCCAGGATGTACTAAATTATTGACACATTGGTATTCTCAATCCGAACGTGGTCGTTGGTGGAGTCTTTGGAATACATCACATAACGTTGGTGGGGCATTAATTCCATTGATTGTTGCTGTTTGTGCGCAATATTTCGGCTGGCGTTCTGCCATGTTTGTGCCTGGGATCATTTGCATTTTAGGAGGTGTTTTTTTAATCAATCGTTTAAGAGATACTCCACAATCCCTTGGTTTACCTGCGATAGAGCAATATCATGAAGACTTTTCTGGTTTCGCAAATCACCACAAAGAAAAAACAGAACTCTCAGTCAAAGAAATTCTTTGGAATTATGTGTTATGCAACCAATATATTTGGATACTGTCCATTTCTTATTTGTTTATTTACATTGTTCGAACGGCCATTAATGATTGGAGCATGTTGTATTTAACGGAAGTGAAAGAGTATTCCTTAATCACTGCAGGCAGTTGTGTCATATGGTTTGAGGTTGGTGGTTTTTTTGGAAATCTGGTTGCCGGTTGGTCTTCTGACAAAATATTTCAAGGTAAACGCAATCCAATCAACGTTCTCTTTACTGCAGGCGTATTTGCCACTTTGTTGCTGTTTACGTTAACCAGGGCATATACACCATTCCTCGATGCTTTGTTTCTTTTTTTCTTTGGTTTTTTTATCTTTGGACCACAAATGATGATTGGTATGGCCTGTGCGGAATTAGCACATAAAAAAGCAGCGGCGACTGCAACTGGCTTTGCCGGATTTTTTGCTTATTGTTTAGGTGCTGTTCTGGCTGGTGCTCCTTTGGGTGCAATTATCAAAAATTACGGCTGGGATAATTTCTTCCTCACATTGTTTGTTTGCTGCTTGATTCCATTATTTTTGATGCTGCCGCTCTGGCATGTGAAAGTTAATCCGAAGTATCGTCAATCAGAATTTTCAGGCAAATCTGAGTTTGCTTAGTGATTGGCTTCGACTCTACCCCAAATAAAGGGGTATTTTAATCAAGTTAGCAAGTGTTTCCGGAATGAGCAATCAAGTGCGGCAGGAATCGGCGCTCATTTCGCTCCAGAAATACACAGCTAACCCAATTACGAAGCCCTTATTGCATAGGATTATGTCTTGCAAATCTGTTTTGCGGTCTATTGTCATATTCCTGTCGTTTGGCAGGATCAATTAAAATATTATAGGCTACCCCAAGTTTCTTAAAACGTTCCGTTCGTGCTTCTATATTTTCACCTGCTTGTATTCTATCAGGATGCCAAGCCATTGCTAACTTTTTATAGGCTTTTTTTATCTCTCCCAAGCTTGCATCTTCGTTAACGCCTAATACTTTATAGGGATTAAATTTTATTTCATCTCTATTCGCGAATCTGAAATATTCCTCAGTCTCGTTAACTTGGGGTTGTTGTGCAAAAAATCGATTTTTTCTCTGATTTCGATTATGAAAATATTGATCATAAATTTCTTTAATCCTGGGATCATTCAAGTTTTCAGAAGTAAAAAGTGACGCATGACGTGGCCGCGTTTGATGATAGAAACGATCATTATCTTTATGTGCAAGCATAATTTTAGCAACTGTGAAAGGTGTAAATAAATTTATCAATCTCGAATTTATAAATTGAATAGCAATGCCAGGATCGTTTTCTAGCGCGTTAATAAGCATAGGATTATCTAAAGCAATAAGTTGAGGATTATGAGGGGTAAATGGAGGTACGTTTTGTAGCTTTAGGTGTGCTCTATGATTTAAAAGTAAGTCTGTCGCTTGCTTGACAGAAAATAATGACATGTTTTCATAAGAATTCATAAATGCTATTGCTGCATTTGCATTTTCAGTAGCCATTAAGAAATTAAATAATAACTCAACATGATTAGGATGTTTAATGAAATATTTTTTGTAAGCTCTTGCGTTAGCTGGATCAGTGGCTTTAATTAATAATTGCTGATAGATCTCTTTAACTTGAGGATCTTTTAAGCTTTTTTCACTAAAAGCATACTCATGACGTGCTAAAGTATGACTGAAAAAGCTGATATTATCTCGGTGAGTTAGTAAGATTTTAGCAAATTCTAAAGGGCTTAATAAAGCACCAAGTCTAGAGTTTATAAATCTTGCAGCTTCAGCAGAATCACCTTTTAACCCTTCAATAATAGTGGGGTTGTCCATCGAAATAAAGCGTGGGTTATCTGCATCGAATAAAGAAAATTGTTGGCCTATATTTGCCCTGTGTTTGAAAAGCACAGCTATAGCTTGCTTAGGAGATAATAAAGACATTACTTTGTTGGAACTCATGAATACTTTAGCGACATCATAGTTTTGCATTGCTGCTTCAAAAATATAGGGCTTATCTTTAAAAAAATTAAAAACCTCATTATTTTCTATATTATCTTTAATGAATTGCGCATGGGTTTCATTAATTTGACTTTCTAAACGCTCAATTTCAGACAGTGCTTTTTTAATGCTCGCCTCTTCTCTATTTGCTTCTCCATCTTTTTCTGCAGTTTGGAGGCTTTTAAATGGAGTTGTAGTAAACAATGATGCTATTGAGAATTCAATATTATTAAAAGTTAAACAACTTAAATCCACCTCTTTTCCTGTATTTAATGCATGCTCCAGAGCAGATTTATCAGGATACTCCACTTTAAATAGCACCCAACCTTTTTTATCTGAATCATAAGAAGCAATAGCGTACCTAAACTCATTCATCTTATGCTCAGAATCAAATATCCTACCTTTTTTAATGTTTTGAATTTGAGGATTGTCGATATCAGTGAGTTGATTTGAAAAAATATAAAATATGCTCATTAGTATTCCATGATGATAAAATAGAGGTCAATTTTATTAAAGTTAACAATAATAGTCAATTAACAGTCAAATTTATCTCGGGAAATAACATCGTTTACAAAACATTCGTCGGTCGGGCCTTGATGTTATTCTCCAAACTGATTCATTGTCTGTAATGTGTCAAAGCAAGCCCAATCACTGCTTATAATTCCTTTTTGAATATATCTATGAATACTGGAGTATTTCCAATCAGATGCTTTTTGGACATAGCCATGCTTCACGGGGTTAAAATGAATATAACAAGGCTTATGAAAAGCTCCTTAGGTATAGAGATATCCTTGATGTGATACGATAAGAGGTTATACCGCAAAATTTGTTGGTACATATTCATCCAAAAATATATAATCCATAAAATCCATGATGAAGGCAAATGGTAAAAATGTGTTACCCATTGACGATTTTCTTTGCAAGAAATATCTTTGTTTCTCGTGACCTATTAATTACATATATTTAAAATTAAGTTATTTATAAAGGTCATCTCGGTAACATTTAAAACTTATATTTAAAATATCTGTAGCGGAAGAAGATAACTTTATGAATTATTATTCGATTTTATTGACTATTAAACGACTCATTACCGGTTTACTCCCCATACTACTGGTTGCTTGTGCGCACCAGCAATCTAATGGCCCGGATCACTATGTGATCAAGGGGAAAACATATCATATAATGAAATCTGCCAAAAATTACAAAGCAAAAGGAATTGCTTCCTGGTATGGGTCACACGCTCGACATAAAAAAACATCGACAGGAGAGCGCTACAACATGTATGCAATGACAGCAGCTCATCCAACACTCCCCATTGCTACACGAGTACGGGTAAAAAACCTGAATAATGGACGATCGATTGTAGTTCGGATTAATGATCGAGGTCCTTTTTTATCGAACAGGATTATTGATTTATCCTATGCTGCTGCTAAAAAACTCGGTATAAAAGGCATTGCTCCTGTTGAAATTGAAGTCGTTTGAAATGGCTAAGAAATATGGCTTACTCAAGATTCAGTACTGAACAAATCTTGCTTTTTGCCTATCGAAGCAGTTTGGGGTCATTTTTAGAGAAAGCAAAAAGCAAGATCTCACCACTTGGCCCTATAGCGTTAACATTCAGATTAATTTAATCATCTTGGTAATCAGCATGTTTCTAAAATTTTTATTACTTGGTTTTATGCTTTATCCATTTGAGTATTCGTTGGCCAGCATACCAAAAGATGTGATTGAATCTTGTAAAAAGGGCTTCGCAGTTGGTGGTGCGATTGTAGTCACGGATCTCGGAAATATAGGTCTTATTAAAGATTCAAATGATAAATGTAATAACCATTATTTAACTGAATATAAAGATAAATATTATGGTTTTACTTCCTGCTATGATAAATCTTATTTTATTATAGATAAGAAAAAATATGCTATTGCTGATGCAGTTGTCGAATCAGAAAAGCCTTATGAGCCTAGTTTAGCAATTTTGACTGATGGGACTTATTGGCTAAAAATCGATGATTCGCAGCGATCATATTTATGTGTACGCAGCCCTTCAGATGATTTTGGTGGCGAATGGAATCGGAGCATAGCCCTTTCACAATTTTATATTGCTGCCAATGCATTTGATAAAAAAGGACCGGTGAAATTATATTTCTATTATTATCATCCTGAATTGATGAATTGTATGCCGGCTGCTCCTATATGCGCTAATCAAAAAATCTGTCAGCGAAAAATGTATCTTTGCCCACAGCAAGTGTAGCAACTGTCTTGATTTTTAATTCAAGACGGTTGCTAAGCTTGCTGCATAATTGATGAGAAATTATGAATGTTTCTATTTCATTGCATTAGATATCGTGTGAAGCAGTCATTAGAGGAAATTTTAAATCCTTCCTTATTACAATTATTAATTGTAATAATACTGCTGTTGTGTAACATTATATTCCTCTTCTTCATCGTTGTAATACGATTGCATTTCTGTAGGCTGGTTATGTCTATCCTTTTCTTTGTAATAAGCTCTTTCCAAAAAACGAAGTTGCTCACGTTCAACTTCTAATCTTGTTTGGTCGCTCTGAGACTGTCCATCGCGTTCATTATTTTTGTCATTATTTGTAGAAACGTATAAAGTCATCTGACCCAACATATTTCGGGTGCTATCTGGGCAAGTCCCTGCTTCTTGTTGCAATTCAAATTTGGCTTTTAGAAATAACTCTTTCCATGCTACTAGAGCTTCTTTCATAAGAGGCATGCGATCGATAGCATCTAATTTTGATAGGCTACTAATAATTGCAGTGGCTTTTAGATGTGACATAGAGCCTAACTTCCAAATTCCAGCACGCAAAGCTGTGTCATGGCTTAAGGCTAAAAGATATAAAAGATCAACCCCATTATACTTGTTTAACGAAGTTAACTTATGATGCGCTATGAAATCTATAAAATCTTGTCCTAAGAGTATGTCTTCTCTCGTAGTTAAAAGAGATAACTTGTATTGCGAAGAAAAAATAATATTAGCAACAGCCTGATAATGAGCACTTTTTTCCAGTGATTTTACATCAATGGGAAATGAATGAGAAATCAATTCATCAATAGAATTTGTCAAATGAATCTGGGCATTTTTTTCATAGAAATAACGCATTTATTTTCCTTTTTAAAAAGTTAGAGTGAAATTAATATAAATACTTAATTTGCCCAATAATTATAATTTATTAACATATAGAGTTAAAATAAAACATTTGTATGTATGTTATATAATATTTTTATATTCTTAAAGTGTGATATATGATTAAGCACATGCCGATTTTTCAAAAAAGGTTTCAATACGGAGCTAAGGGGTGAGATCTTGCTTTTTGCTTTCTCTAAAATTCCCCAAAACTACATTGATAAGCAAAAGGCAAGATCTGACCCGAATGGCACTCACCATGAAAACCAAAATAGTACCTACGTTTCTGTATGAAGGGCTTGGCTTTCCTATCGAATTAGGAAACGTAGAGACAGTTAAGTTCAATCGCGAATGGCTTCCCAAAATTGATCTCCAATATATTGCCGATGAGGTAATAAAAAAATTAGCATTCAAGAAGAGAGATTAACTGGCAATCAAGTTAAATTCATTTACTCCTATTTTTCCATGCCGCTACGTGAATTTGGTAAAACCATGGTTCATGAATCCCATACCGCTGTCCGCAAATGGGAAAGTCATGGGAATGAAAATACCGAACATGTATTACGACTCTATATTATCGAATAAACACAAACCAAGACTAAAGCTAATCAAAAGAATTTTTATTCAAACTTTAAAAGAAGCCGGGCTTTTGTGAATGCTGAACACAAAAATCCCAAACCGCTTCAATTAAATCTCTGCACATAATTGCTTACCCTGAATACGGCTAGAGTCGCGGCAAGAGTGACGGCTAGAGTTAAACCAAGTTTTGTTAGTGCAATATATCCTGGCCAGTGATAAATTGTCGCCGGCTTAAAAGTTAACTTCATATCGTTCAATTTATGACAGAGAAAAAAATGCTTCTAAAATATCTAATTGCAATTATGTTTTTAATGAGTAGTTCGTTACTTTTTGCTCAATTGCCCAAGGAAATTGTGGTGTCATGCCATGAAGGAGAGACTCCTAATGACAGTGTTAGTTACATGTATCTTCCTGGTAATTTACGGATCTTGGCGTCTATTTCAAAAATTCCTACTAATAGTAGTATTAGCTATATGCACCTTCCTGGCGGCTTTGATTATAAGAAAATTAAAGGTAGCGAAGAACGTTATGAATTTGACGTCAATATGCGTCACTTTAGTATAGAAGATAATCAATATTTTGTAAGAGATAATAGTTGGATAAAATTATCCGATGCGATTAATCATTCAAATCACCCTATTGCTAAGCCAGGGAATATAAATAATCCAATGATGATAGCAAAGATTACGTTTAATAAAAAAGATTATCTTTGTATATCTGGCTCTTTATTTGTAAATGGCTCATTAGCTGCAGTTGGTGAATATTATATTGTTGAAAATGCTTTTGATTATGACAAAAAATTACAGTTATATTATTATTTTTTTGATAAAGAATTTGTTGAGATGGTGCGAATCAGAGATAATTGGGATGGCTAATTTAAACATAATCAGTTAGCACTTAATATAACCCATCGTTCTTTAATCAAATAAATTAAAACTAATCTTATATCTCTAATAAACTCTGATAAAGGACATGCAACAAATGATAAAAACAATCATTCACCTTAAATAAAAACTCACTAAAAAAACAGTTAATCACTATTATTTTTTATGAATGCTGTTTGCCCCCTTCAATTAAATTTATGCGCATAACTACTTATCCCAACTCTCAAAGATATAGCTAGCACTAAATTAGGATAAGTTCAATGCAGTATGTGAATCGTGTGTATTCCGGAGCGAAATGATCACCAATTCCGGCGGCATT
>NZ_KK074225.1:0-98377 GCF_000586315.1 Legionella pneumophila subsp. fraseri
GGGCTTGTCCGAGGCATCCAGCACCGCTTTGTGGACACCGCTGACAACAACAGTAAGTAGGGAATCGGTCATTTGAAATTCAAATGACTATAATATTTCCTAATATCTTAGTGGACATGGGCTTCTACCTCTAAGAACGATTGGTGACTGAATAGTTATGAAACAAAGTAGGTTGTAATACAATAAAGTAAAAATGTAATCCAATATTAGGGGTGTGACGTTATTAAGATAGCTGAATTTCATTTCTAAATTTATTTATTGCTTTGTTTCTTTGGTATCTGCGGATTCTTTTTGAATAAAAACTTAAAGGAATAAATCGTTTATCTCCAAAACCATCAATCAAAACAAAGTGATGACCTATTTCAGTTGTATAGGAGTATACAATGTTGGATGGGCTTAAATCATAAATACAGATGTCTGATTCAAGTAAATGCTGTAAAAACTCTTCAAGGTGTTGTAAAATCATTTCATTGATCAAGTTATTTTTTAATAATGATTCACAGGTTGGGGCATGCTGTCCGTATTTATCTTTCTCTGTTTGAACAATGAGCCCCATTCCTAGGTTAGTGTCTGTAAAACCAATAATTTTTTGAAAGATATAGGGTACTTGTCCTGGAGTATATTGAAGGCGAAGACGAGCATGCTCTCTGAGTTCTATCAAAAAATATTTCAAAAAACGATAGCGATTTCTATATGAGATAGAATCCACGCTTCCCCATTTATTCATTACCAGTTTGGAAATTTTAATGAGATAATCCGCATTTAAGGGATGCTTGTATACCAAACGTTGCTGTCCCTCAAATAAAAAATGCGATTCATTTAAATAAATGTAATCTAATCTATTTTTTCTAATCATTTAGCTATCAAATATATTTCATATATTTCGTATTAAGACATACTCGATTTTTGGAGTATGTCTTAACACCATTGTACTGCCTTTCTTTATTGAGGTGAAATCATTTCTTCCGGCTTCACAAACGCAGCAAATTGCTCGGCGGTTAAAATTCCCAGTTTCACGGCGGCTTCTTGCAATGAAATATTGTCATGATGAGCGGTTTTGGCGATTTTAGCCGCTTTATCATAACCGATGTGCTGATTAAGAGCAGTAACCAGCATGAGAGAATGATGTAAATAGTAATCAATCACCGGCCGATTAGGCTCTATTCCCTCTGCGCAAAACTCCTGGAAGGAATGGCAGCTGTCGGCGAGCAAGTTTAATGAGTGCAAGACGTTAAATATGATGACCGGTTTAAACACGTTTAATTCAAAATTGCCCTGGCTGTCCGCAATTCCAACGGCTGTGTCATTACCCAGAACCTGGGCGCAAACCATGGTCATGGCTTCGCATTGTGTTGGGTTGACTTTGCCTGGCATGATGGATGAGCCCGGCTCATTTTCTGGAATAATCAGTTCACCAATCCCGCAACGGGGGCCTGAGGCGAGCCAGCGTATGTCATTGGCGATTTTCATTAATGCGCAGGCGAGAGTTTTCATGGCGCCGTGCGCATGCACCAGGGGTTCATGAGAAGCTAAAGCGGTGAATTTGTTAGGAGCGGTCACGAAGGGCAGTTTGGTGATTTTCGCGATGTGTTCAGCGACTTTGACTGCGAATTGCGGATGGGTGTTTAATCCGGTTCCAACGGCAGTGCCTCCGGCAGCCAGCTCATATAATTCAGGCAATACTTCTTCCAGGCGGTGAATGCAGGCATCCAGTTGAGCGACATAACCTGAAAATTCTTGACCCAAAGTCAATGGAACCGCATCTTGTAAATGGGTTCTGCCGATTTTTATGATGTCTTTGAAAGCGTCCATTTTCGCTGCGAAAACATGACGTAAATTGCGTACTGCGGGTAATAACTTGTCATTGAAAGCCACGGCTGCGGCAATATGCATGGCTGTTGGGAAGGTGTCATTTGATGATTGAGACATATTGACGTGATCATTGGGATGAATAGGGGTCTTGCTTCCCAGGGTGCCGCCAGCCAGCTCAATTGCGCGATTGGAAATGACTTCATTGGCGTTCATGTTCGATTGTGTGCCGCTTCCCGTTTGCCAGACATGCAAGGGAAAATGCTCATCCAATAGCCCTTTGCTCACTTCTTCTGCTGCCTGAACAATCAAATCCGCTTTGTCTTTTGGCAGTTTGCCTAATTCAAGATTCGTCAGGGCGGCTGCCTTTTTCAGGATACCAAAGGCATGGGTTACTTCGCGTGGCATAATGTCTTTGCCTATATTGAAGTGATGCAATGAACGTTCGGTTTGGGCGCCCCAATATTTATCAGACGGGACTTCAATTTCACCCATGCTGTCTGTTTCTACACGTGTTTTAGCCATGTTATCAATTCCTTAGCAAAGTTAATCTGTTGATTACGTTTATTTATGTCTAGCTGCTTTATCAGCGAGTTGGGAAAGAATAAAATCAATCGCCAAAATTCTAGCATAGCAGACGTAAATTGGTAATTTTTGTTATAGTGTCATTATCGAAATGAGGAATAATTGGCTGTGAGAACAATACGTATCTATCAACCTGGTGAATACCAGCCAGGGCAACTTCTGGAATTATCGCCTGAGGCGGGGCAGCATGTTGGGGTTGTCTTGCGTATGGAGCAAGGCGAACAACTGACTCTGTTTAATGGAGACAATCGAGAGTTTGCAGCCTCCATTGAGAAGGTCAAGAAAAAGCAGGTATTCGTTAGAGTTGCCTCAGTCCTTGAGGTGAACAGGGAATCCCCATTAAAGATACATTTGGCTCAAGCCATTTCCAAGGGCGATCGGATGGAAATGGTGATGCAAAAATCGGCAGAGTTAGGAGTGGCATGCATTACACCTATCATTACCGAGCGTTGCCAGGTTAAAATAGATAAAGAAAAAATGGCAAAAAAAATGCACCAATGGCTTAACATTATCATTGGAGCTTGCGAGCAATGTGGGCGTAATCAAATTCCAGAGTTGCGACAGCCAGTTTATTTGGATCAATTTGTCAGAGAAGCCAAAGAACATCTCAAGCTCATTTTGCATCCGGCATTTAGCAAAACATGGCGCGATTATCCTGTCCAACCCCCTGATGTTGCCTTGATTATTGGCCCGGAAGGTGGTTTCAGTGATGAGGAAATTACATTGACCAGTGGCTATGGATTTCTGCCTTTGTCACTGGGGCCGCGAGTATTGCGCACGGAAACCGCGGCAATAACTGCGTTAAGTGTTTTGCAAGCTGCCGGAGGTGATCTATAATAGACTTCTTTCCAACTCGGTATAAGCTGCGTCTTTTGTTTTATAGCTCTATTACAAGTATTTCTGGAGTATTATATGTAAACTACTCTTTTTGAAAATCTTGTGTTTGCTCTAAAACAAAACACACAGGATACACAGGAAAGATTTTGGATCGAATAGCATAATCTGGTCTTGGACCAGACCTTTATATTTCTAATAACTGAGGTTTATTTATGAGTGATCATATTAAAACAGTAACCGATGCAAGCTTTGAGCAGGATGTAATTAATTCATCCAAGCCTGTTCTTGTTGATTTTTGGGCTGAGTGGTGTGGACCATGTCGTGCATTAACACCTATTCTGGAAGAAGTGGCAGCCACTCATAGTAAAGATATGACGTTTGCTAAAATCAATATCGATGAAAATCCTCAAGCTCCAGCTAAATTTGGTGTGATGAGTATCCCAACTTTGATTCTTTTTAAAAATGGTCAGGTTGAAGCAGTTAAAATGGGTTTGCTGTCTAAATCCCAATTAAGTGCTTTTGTTGAAAGTAATCTGTAACGGTATTAAAGTTTAAAAGCCCTGAGATGAAAATTTATTTACAGGGCTTTTACTTTTTTATGGGGCTTGTGTTAAAATTAACCTACTTAAAGGGATTTTTTCTTAAAGATTTAAAAGTTAAAATCAAAAAAGTCAAAATAACTTTTTATTTTTAGTTTAAAAATGTTGGATCTTGTTGTAAAGCTGTGATAGCCTGTAGCTATATGTGACATACTTTAAAACAAGTGAGCCACATAGGCAGCGGATTCCTTAGCTGCTATTCCCTAACATAATTTTTTCTTCGGATATTCAATTCATTTAAACAACAAATCAAGTGAGAAGTATGAATCTTAGTGAACTTAAGCAATTACCTATTGCCGATCTCGTTAATATAGCTCAAGAGATGGGTGTGGAAAATACCTCCCGTATGCGCAAGCAAGACATCATTTTCGCCATCCTTAAAGCCCATGCTTTAAAAGGGGAAGATATCCATGGCGATGGTGTTTTGGAAGTTTTGACTGATGGTTTTGGTTTCTTGCGTTCCGCTGATGGCTCCTATCTGGCAGGCCCTGATGACATTTACGTCTCTCCCAGTCAAATCAGACGTTTCGGTCTTCGTTCGGGGGATACTATTTCTGGTAAAATCCGCCCCCCCAAAGACAGCGAACGCTATTTTGCTTTATTAAAAGTTGATCAAATTAACTACGATACACCGGATAGCGCAAAGCGTAAGATTTTATTTGAAAACTTAACTCCCTTATTTGCTACCGAGCGTCTGGTTATGGAGCAAGGTAATGGCAGCACAGAAGATCTCACAGCAAGAGTAGTTGATTTATGCGCTCCTTTCGGCCGCGGACAACGTGGTTTGATCGTGTCACCTCCGAAAGCAGGTAAGACATTAATGTTGCAAAACATTGCTCGCTCTATAGAAAAAAATTATCCTGAATGTTATCTCATTGTTTTGCTGATTGATGAACGTCCTGAAGAAGTAACGGAAATGCAGCGTTCTGTCAAAGGGGAAGTTGTTGCGAGTACTTTTGACGAGCCCGCCAATCGCCATGTCCAGGTTGCCGAAATGGTAATAGAAAAAGCAAAACGTCTGGTTGAGCATAAACGTGATGTGGTTATTCTGCTCGATTCAATCACTCGCCTGGCCAGAGCTTACAATACAGTTGTACCAGCGTCAGGTAAAGTACTGACTGGTGGTGTTGATGCGAATGCCCTGCAAAGACCCAAGAGATTGTATGGTGCGGCACGTAACATAGAAGAGGGTGGCAGTTTAACCATTATTGCAACGGCTCTGGTAGATACGGGTTCCAAAATGGACGAAGTGATTTACGAAGAGTTCAAAGGTACAGGTAACATGGAAATCCACTTGAGTCGTAATATTGCCGAGAGAAGGGTTTTCCCTGCGATTAACATTAATCGCTCTGGTACTCGCCGTGAAGATCTCCTGTTGAGCCCCGAAGAATTACAGCGCACCTGGATATTGCGTAAAATCCTGCAATCCATGGATGAATGCGATGCGATTGAATTCTTATTGGAACGCATGAAGAATCATAAGACAAATGCCGAATTCTTTGATGCAATGAAGCGTCAGGAATAATTTAAATGATAATTAACCCCGTAATTAGCGGAGCATAATTCGGGGTTCAAATTCGCCTTATTTTCAGGTTTATAATTCATGCTCATAGCCTGTATTACGCTGTGCTGGTATGGGTTTACAGTAAGCTTCTTTTTGAGATAATTAATGAAGTATTCAGATCTGAGAGATTTCATAGCCCAACTTGAATCACGTGAATTATTAAAACGTATTGATTATCCTGTATCACCTCATCTTGAGATGACCGTAGTCAGCGATAAAGTGTTGCGCTCAGGAGGGCCAGCCCTTCTGTTTACCAATACCCCCAATTACGACATGCCTGTACTGACCAATCTTTTTGGTACGGTAGAGCGCGTGGCTTTGGGAATGGGTGAGGAATCAATAGTGGCTTTGAGGGAGATTGGAAAATTATTGGCTGCTTTAAAGGAACCCGATCCTCCCAAAGGCTTCAAAGACGCTTTTAGCAAGTTGCCTTTATTGAAACAAGCGCTGAATATGGCACCCAAATATGTTAGTGGAGCCGAGTGCCAGACTCATGTGTGGGAAAAGGATGAAGTGGATTTAACCTTATTACCCATCCAAACGTGTTGGCCCGGAGATGTTGCTCCTCTAATTACCTGGGGTTTGGTTACTACTCGTGGCCCACACCAGTCCAGAGAAAACATGGGCATCTATCGCCAGCAACTATTAAGTAAAAACAAATTGATCATGCGCTGGTTATCTCACCGAGGGGGTGCTTTGGATTACCAGGCCTGGCAACAAGAATATCCCAAAGAACGTTTCCCTGTTGCGGTGACTTTAGGCGCTGATCCAGCCACCATACTGGCAGCAGTGACTCCAGTTCCTGATAGTTTGTCTGAATACGCTTTTGCAGGCTTGCTTAGGGGGCAACGAACTCGGCTGACTCGATGCATAGGGAGTGATTTGCATGTTCCAGCCAGCGCAGAAATTATTTTGGAAGGGTATCTGGAGCCAGGAAATGAGGCACCTGAAGGACCGTATGGCGATCACACCGGTTATTATAATGAAGTACAATCTTTTCCCGTTTTTACGGTAGAGCGTATTACTCATCGCGATAAGCCTGTTTACCACAGTACTTATACTGGGAGGCCGCCAGATGAGCCGGCTATTTTGGGGGTTGCCTTAAATGAAGTGTTCATTCCCTTGTTGCAAAAACAATTCCCCGAGATTGTGGATTTTTACTTGCCGCCAGAGGGATGCTCTTATCGTTTGGCCGTTGTCACTATAAAAAAGCAATACCCAGGACATGCCAAACGTATTATGATGGCTGTTTGGTCTTTCTTGCGTCAGTTTATGTACACGAAGTTCGTCATTGTTTGTGATGACGATGTGGACGCCCGTAATTGGCAAGATGTCATATGGGCAATGACGACACGCATGGATCCAGTCCGCGATACCGTCATGGTAGAAAATACGCCCATTGATTATCTGGATTTTGCCTCCCCGGTTTCAGGGCTGGGTTCCAAGATGGGTATGGATGCGACCAGTAAATGGCCGGGAGAAACACAAAGAGAATGGGGTAAACCAATTACGATGGATGAGGATGTGCTTAATAGAGTAAATGGTTATTGGTCCTTATTGGGATTAAAATAATGACAGATAAAATAATTCAGGCTCAGGTGGAGGACATTTCCCCTTTAACGGATAGCATCGTGCGATTGGTATTAATGCCTGATGAATACGTCGATTATCAAGCAGGACAGTATTTGCAAATCCTGTTTGCAGAAGATGCGTTTAGTTATTCAATTGCGAATGCGCCTTTAGGTTCTCATCGTTACGAATTGCATATTCGCCATAGTCAGGATAATGATTACCATCAATCGCTGTTGGCTCATATCAAACAATATGGAGCTCTGCAATTAAGATTACCTTTGGGTGAATGCAGTATTGATAAATTACATCCCCAAAAGCCTATTTTATTCATTGCTGGTGGGACTGGATTTGCGCCAATTAAAGCAATGATTGAGCAATTACTGGCAAATTCGGATACCAGGCCATTTGAGTTATTTTGGGGAGCACGATCACAAAGTGATTTATACATGGATGAAAAGGTAAGGAGTTGGCGGTCTCACGCCAGCCACTTCCAATATTTTTCGCTGTTATCCGATAAAAGTGAGGATACTTTGGCTTCGCGGGTTCTTGCCAGGCATTCAAACGTTTTGCGAGATTGGCAAATCGTCATCAGTGGTCCTTTCGATATGGTGTACAGTACTCGTGATATCTTGCTTGGTTATGGCGTATCGCCTACCCAGATGTTTTCAGATGCCTTTAGTTTTGAATCCAAATCAGATGACCCAAAAAACTAGGTGGAATGGAGTGAATTAATGGAAACTTTATATCAAATTTTAGGACTTATTGGTGCAGGATTAGTTATTTTTGTTTTGTACCGATTTATTAAAGGAAGCCCAGAGCAGTTTAGCAAGGAAAATATGAGCAAAAGCTTTATGACGATGGGGGTTTTAGGCCTGATTTTAATAGGTTTTATTGCTTTGCTGGTGTTGATGTTGCGAAATACATAATAAACCGCTTGTCTAACCTGCTTCTTTCGCTGTATTGCTGCGTTGCCAAGATTTCTGCGGAATATTTCATTTACTGCATGTAAACTCTTCTCCTCAAAGCGATTGCATCTTGCGCTAAAACAAGACAATCAGCTTATGCAAGAAGTCTAATGTAACAGGTATAGTCATTTGAATTTTAAATGACTATACAATATCCTGTTGGCATCTCCACCTCGTAATCTAGTGAGAGGGGATCGCTTTCTGATAACTGCCTTTTCTTTTGATTAAATAATCATCAATATTGGGGTTATTGATGGGTTCATGACTGGTGTCAGGAATTAACTGGCATTCTTCAACATAAGTGATTTGGCTGCTGTCATCGACTAACAGGCGGTACCAAGGGTTTCTTGTTGCGAATTCATGCTGGGTTGCCCGGGGATTATATTTTCCTGAGGCTTGAAATATAGGATCCACATCAATCACTATTGCCCGGTATCTGATTCGTTTATGAATAACCAGATCCCCGATATTGAATTTGGCTATTTTATCCATAAGAAGCTCCATTTTTGAGCATCGTGATAAATATATCGGTAAATCTCAGTTTAACTTGAGCTTATTTAATTAAAGCGGGTGTGGGGGATTTGCCATAAATCCTGGCTAAAATAATCCCTGCTTCATAAAGTAAACACAGGGGCAAGGCCAGCGCAACTTGAGAAAAGACATCAGGAGGTGTGAGCAACATACCAACAATAAATGCCCCTACTATCACATAAGGCCTGGTTTTTATAAGGGTTGTCACCGTAGTAAAATGAATTTTTACCAGTACAAGACAAATGAGTGGAACCTGAAAAGAAAAACCAAACAAAAGAAGCATGCGTGTAATGAAGTCTATGGCGTAAGCCATATCAGGCATGAGTCGCACTCCTTCCGGAAGAGCTTGGGCAAAAAACTGGAACATAAAAGGCAGGACAACATAGAAGCAGAATAGTGTTCCAAATACAAAGAGCAAAAGACTTAGTATGATGGTTCCTCTGATTTGTTCCTGCTCATTTCTATAGAGTCCTGGACGCATAAAACGCCAAAGTTGCAATAAAGCAAACGGAGCCGTTAGTAACAGGGCTGCATCCACGGCAAGTTTTAAAGGAGTGAAAACCGAGGAGGTAATCTGTGTGGCAATCAAGCCCTCTTGATTCGGTAAGGATTGCAATAACGGCTTTACCAGAACATGAAACAGTTTGTCTGATATGAAAAAAAACAATAAAGCGAAAGCGCCAAACCAGAGAAGGGTATAAATTGCTCTCCGACGTAATTCAATTAAATGAACTAACATAAAGCTCTTTGGGATTGAATGCCGAGATCATAGAATAAACTATTCCATTTGATTTTTCTAATTTTGATCATTGCCTGACGAACAGGATACACCTCCATTTATAGGCTGTCTATTGATCACATCTCCATCAACGCCCCGTGGACAAGCCACGGGACTGTCGAATACAGTGCTCAATTTTCAGAGATGAGTAGAAGAATCAGATTAATATGGGGCAAGTTCAAGCAGGGTAAGGTATTCTGCTTTTAACACCGATTCTTTCAGGTCTGATTTCTTTCAGACGATTAAATTGATCAACAAAAACAACGGTAGGTTCATGTGCTGCGCAATCTTCTTCCAGAATTTGCGTAAAAGAAGCAATAATAACCAAATCGCCAGGGGTTACTAAATGAGCTGCCGCTCCATTGACACAGATATCCGTTGAACCTTTCTCGCCTGTAATGGCATAGGTTTCAAATCGGGTTCCGGCCGTGATATTCCAAACATTAACCGCTTCATAGTGCAATATATTTGCTGCTTTTAAAAGCTCGGGTGCAATGGTGATACTTCCTTCATAATCCAGGTCCGCTTGCGTGACGCAAGCGCGATGAATTTTGGATTTAAGCATTTTTCTATAAGCCATTATTTACTTTCCTAAATTTGAGCCTGGAAAAAGCAATTGATTCCATACGACTGAGTCTACTTGTTCAGGGCCTTTTCCAGATTGAAATAACTAAAAAACAGACAGGACTTACGAAAACCAACAGTCTCTTTGTTAAAAAAATTTTTAATTCGGTCATTTAGTTTATCTAAACTCCCTCATTAAAAACATTTTTGCCTTGACCTTGGGATTTTTCGTAAGTCCTGACAGATAATATCAACCTTGGTCATTGTGGTTGAATTTTACCCCATATTCTGGAGTTTACGCTATATAAATTTGTAAAATTGAGAGAGATGGATTTGTGTTATTGAGTATTGCCGGGGTTTGCTGGTACTTGGCACTAACCTACGGTAAAATTAACAAGTTTTCCCTGATGGAGTATACCTTGTGCAGTCAACAAGATTACTGAATTAATTTTATCCTAACATAGGTGATAGAAAGTGAGGCATAGCCCACGTAAACGTTTTGGTCAAAATTTCTTACAAGACAAATATATTATTAATGAGATTCTGCGAGCTATCAATCCTTTGGCGGATGATAATATGCTGGAAATTGGCCCTGGTTTAGGTGCTTTAACGCAGCCATTACTGCAAAAACTGAATCAATTAACAGCCATTGAAATCGATACTGATTTACAAACCTACTTAACCCACTTGCCTGTATCTCAAGGTAAATTAAATTTAATTCCTGCTGATGCATTAACCGTTGATTTTTGTCAATTCGGCCCCCATTTAAGGGTAGTGGGTAATTTACCTTATAATATCTCTACTCCTTTGCTGATTTATTTATTGAAATTTGTCCCTTGTATTGATGACATGCATTTTATGTTACAAAAAGAAGTTGTAGAACGAATAGCGGCAGTCCACGGGACCAAAGCCTATGGGCGATTAAGCGTGATGTTGCAGTATCATTGTGAGGTAGAGTATTTGTTTGATGTTCCTCCAGAAGCTTTTGAACCCAAGCCGAAGGTAGACTCAGCAATAGTTCGGCTAACACCTTATCGTGTTTCGCCATTTGAATGTGTAAACACTGAAAAACTGGAAAATATTGTTGCTAAAGCATTTGCTATGAGGCGCAAAACTCTTACTAATAATTTGAAAGGGATTATCACATTATCTCAACTCGATGATTTAGGCATTGATGGAGGTAAGCGGCCAGAACAAATTTCGGTTGCGGAATATGTTCAACTAGCGAAATTTATTTCCAATTAGTGTAAAATTATATGATAAGTTATTGTGGAGGTTGTCTTGTTTCATCGTCAGCGTAAAAGCTCGTTATCCGCTCAGTCCAAATCGTTAAAAGATTTAATCCGTATGATGACCGCCGAGCAGTTTCTGAGTGAAGAGAAACGTCAGGTATTACTCCAGAAAATGAGAGCGTTGAGCGGGTTGGAAGCCTCTCGCTATGAGAGTCTATGTTTTGTTCTTATCGAGAACCTGGTCAACTATTGTCAAAATTTGCCAGAAACTGCGAACAGTTATTATTCTCAGCCTGGTGGTATGGTCGATCACGCTTTAAATAGAACAGAAGCCGCATTGAGTCTGTTCAAGGAATTTACCGTTCAAGAACAGCCCGATTTGCTTTCTGAAGAGCAAAAACTTTGGCAATATGCGCTTTACTCCGCGGCAATTTTACAAGGCATCGGCAAATTATTTGATGAGTTTCGCATTAATTTGTTTGATAGCAATGGCCAATTGTTAAAGCAATGGAACCCTCTGTTAGAGAGCTTAATTCAAACTGGAAGTTATTATGATTATCAATTTGAAAAAGAAGCGGATGCGGAGTTCCGGCGTCGGCTGAACTTGTTGCTGGCCAGAACTTTGATGCCAGTCAGTGGCTTTGCCTGGATTGCCTCCAATCCAGAAGTTTTGGCTGTTTGGTTAGCTTTACTGAATGAAGATTATCATTCTGCTGGTACTTTGGGCGCTATTTTAATTCGGGCTGATGCTATTGCGATACAACGTTATTTTCTGGCGTTTATGGCACGAAGTGGCGCACGACGAAGCGGCCGTTATGGCAGAGCGGTAACCTTTACCGGTGGTGTACCGGAATCCATAGCAGAAAAAGAACAGGCAATAGGAGTCGAATTCATTCAATGGCTTATCAAGTCGTTGGATGAAGGACGAATTATGGTGAACAAGGCGCCATTGTTTATGGTTCCTGGCGGCATGTTGATGTGCCCCGAAATGTTTCAATTGTTTGTTCGTGAACATCCTGAATATAAAAATTGGCAAGCCATACAGAATGGATTTTTATCATTAGGGCTTCATAGCCGAGATGCCGGCGGCAATGTAACCAGCCGTTTTGAACAGGCCCACACTCAGCAAATGTATACTGGAGTCGTTTTTACAGGATATGGAGTTGCTTTGCCCAATTCTGTTCAGGTACATCATTTGAATACAGGCAAAATAGAATCCATGTCCGCACTCGAGTTAATTCATAAATCACAATACACCAGTCAGTTCACGCAGCAACCAAGTGCTATTGCAATAACTCCTTTGCAACGATTGGCAGCGAATGGCCAATGGCAGAATATCGAGCAGGATCTGTCCCAGTTGACGTTTGGAGCAAAACGCGGTGCCTGATTATGCAATAGGGGATGTACAAGGATGTTATGATCCTTTACAACGTTTGCTTGAATTAATCGATTTTAATGAGAAGGAAGATTGTTTATGGTTTGTTGGGGACTTGGTAAACCGAGGTCCCGACTCATTGGCCGTATTACGATTTATTTATTCTTTACCTGTGAAACCCAAAGTGACCTTGGGTAATCATGACTTGCATTTGTTAGGCTTGTTATTCGGCGGGCAACCCTGGAAAGGGCATGATGATACGCTTGAAGAGGTTATGCTGGCCGATGATGGAGAGGAGCTTGGGCATTGGTTGCGAAAACAATCTCTTCTTTGCCTGTCATCCGAGTTAAATATGGTCATGTGCCATGCAGGTATAGCTCCCTTATGGGATTTACCCAAGGCCGTGGGCCTGGCTAATGAACTGGAAGCGGTGCTTTCAGGGGATTCGTATAAGGAATTTTTAGCGCACATGTATGGCAATAAACCGGATATTTGGTCAGATGATTTAATTGGAATGGATAGATTACGAGTCATTACCAATTATTTTACCCGGATGCGATTTTGTGATGCGCGTGGACGATTAGAGTTGGGTTACAAAGGGACTTTATCCAAAGCCCCAAATCATCTGTATCCCTGGTTTGCAGTGCCATGCCGGAAAGAAATTGAAATGGATATTGTTTTTGGTCATTGGGCGGCGCTCATGGGACGAAGTTCTCATCCGCGTATTCATGCGATAGATACCGGATGTCTTTGGGGAGGGCAATTAACCGCATTACGCCTGCAGGACAGGCAGCGCTTTTCGGTAGCTGGGTATGGGGTTAGCCGTTTTGAATGACCTTGATCGATATGCATTTTTATAAACACAGGCGATAACAAAGGTGAAATTTTTAAGTAAAAGCACAGCATTGTTACCGATATTTATTTTATCGGGCCTGATTGGTTTTCATGCCGCAAGCGCCAAGACTTCTTCAAATACTGGCAATTCACTCTACTCCTGGACAGAAAATCCTTCTACTGAAGCACAGCGCGTCGAGCAGGCGGAGGAAAGGTTAAAGGCAGCCATTGCCAACCCGGAATACATGTTGAAAAATTGGATAGAGTTGCCTACCTCGCCTGAATCAAAAAAGAAAACAAGGCATCAATTGACGATAAGAGAAGCCATTCTTTTAGCCTTGCGTTACAATCCTAATATCCAGAATGCGGAATTAGACCGCATTATTCAACGCTATCAATTGCGTTTGGCTAATAATGAGTTTGAATTGCAATATGCCCTTGGTGCCTCAGGCGTTGTGCAGAAAAGTACTTTTGAAGGGATAGGCAGCGCTACAAATCATTCATTTCTGGCCAGTCCTGAATTGGATTTGAAAACCAAATTGGGGACGAAAGCGTCCGTATCCATCGATAACAACGTTTCCACCAACAACAGCTATAATCCTGTGTTAAATTTATCCATTACCCAGCCCTTGCTGCGAGGATTTGGCAAGTCAGTGAATGAAGCAAAACTGTTGGATGCGATTGATAAAGAGTGGTTAAATAAATTAAGTTTGCAGCAATCGGTGATGGATCAGATTACCCAGGTGATTACAGCATACAGAGCATTGATTTTAAGTGGAAACAATTTAGAGAATCAGCGCCTGCAATTGGAAGAAGCCAGAAAATCTTATCAAATTAATGAAAAAAAGATTGCTGCGGGACAATTGGAGCCTACTGGAAATATCCAGCAATCCTACCAGATAGAATCGTTGAGTTTGATGGTAGAACAAGGTGAAAATGATTTTAAACTAGCCTCTCAGGAATTATTGCAAATGATTGGACTTGATCCGGATTTGCATATTTCAGTTCCCAGTGATGTGACGATAAAGGAAATTATAGTGCCTGATTTGCAAGAATCCATTACCATCGCATTGAATCACAATACGCAGTATCTGGCCCAGAAAATGGCTTTGCGCGCGGATGAGCGGGCTTATACTGTTGCAAAAAATCAACAACTATGGCAGCTTGATTTGGCGGGTACTGTACAAGGGGGAGCGGTCAATGATGTTACCGGGACCAGTACGGGTTTAAGCAGCATTTACAATGGTAATAATGTCACGGAATCAGCCCGCGTCACCCTGACCATTCCATTGAACGATATTGGCCGGCGTAGTCAATTAATCAATGCCAAAGTGCAGTTGGAAAAAGACAAAATCAATCTTATTGCAGCCAAAAGAGCTTTAATCACCAGTGTAACCAATACCATCAATAATATTCAGAGCTTGGCCAAGCGTTATGAGCTGGCACAAAAACAAGTCAAATTGGCAGAGCAGTCTTACGCTTTGGAAAAGAAAAAACAACAGGCAGGAATCTCCAGTGCCCTGGATGTCAACAATACTCAGAATCAATTGATTCAGGCACAGTCAGGATTGATAGGGGCAAAAATTGCGTATCTCAATCAGTTATCCGCGTTGCAAAGGATTTTAGGGACTACGCTGGATTACTGGCAGATTAAACTAAGGTATGGCGGATGAACAATTATCTGAAAATATTCTCTATAGTATCATTGATTTTAATGCTGGCCTCTTGTGGCGGTTCTGATAAGCCGCAAACCACATCATTAAAAACGTATGAAGTGAAACCGCAACCCTTACACAAGACCCTGCATTTTACCGGGACTGTGCAACCCTTGAGGGAAAGCAGCCTGACCAGTCCAATGGAAGCCGTTGTTGAAACGATGCATTTCCATTATGGGCAGATGGTTAAAAAGGGCGAGATTGTTTTAACTTTAAATTCCAATGAATTGCAAAAACAGTATAACGACACATTAACCGATTACTTAAAAGCGAAAGACAGTTATTCCATTGCCAAGGCAAAATTTGTAGGAACAGAGGAATTATGGAATGCCGGATTAATCTCTAAAAACAATTATTTAAGTGAAAAATCAGGCTTGGATACGGCACGCGTCACCTTAATGCAGGCCACCCGCAAGCTTTCTGAAATGCTGGAAAAAATGGATGATAAAAACACTCAGAATATATCCAATCTCAGCCTTGCTGATTTTGACAAGGTGAGGAAAATTCTTACGTCAAATCATAATTTGATTCATTTGAAGGCTCCCAGTGACGGGATCATGTTGTATCCTCCCAAATCAGGAGAGGATAAAAACAATCGAGTGACCGTAGGATCAACCATAAAGTCAGGGCAAGTCATCGCCTTGATAGGCGATTTGAATGGAATCAGTGTGGAAATTGATGTTCCAGAAATAGACATTGATAAAATTCGCCCGGGAATGGATGCAACGATTAGTGGCGTTGCATTTGGCCGGCATCAGTTGAAAGGGAAACTGGTTGCCGTGAATGCGCAGGCATCGAATACCAGCACTGGAGGATTACCCTCCTTTACTGCTGTAGTAGAGGTCAATTCCTTAACCCCTGAGCAACAGTCATGGATTAAAGTAGGGATGAGTGCCTCCATAGAGCTGAATGTCGAATCAAACAATCAATTGTTAATCCCTATAGCGGCGGTTAAAAGGGAAAAAGGCAGCAGCGTTGTTCAGGTCCAATTAGCCAAGGGGAAAATTCAGAAACGGATGATTACTACCGGTGCTGCCCAGGCTGATTCTGTAGTGGTTGAAAGTGGTCTTAAATCAGGGGATGTTGTGGTTTATGATTGACAAACCTTTAATCCAACTTTCTGATTTGGTGAAGACTTATCATCTTGAAGGCATCAGCACCATGGTATTAAAAGAAGTGTCTTTAAGCGTGTATGCAGGTGATTTACTCGCTATTGTTGGGGCATCAGGTTCTGGCAAATCCACTTTGATGAATATCATCGGCTTATTGGATAAGCCGGATACAGGAACTTACACCTTAAACAATAGAAATGTAGCCAGTTTAAGCGACGATGAGGCGGCTGAATTGCGCAATCAAAACATAGGCTTTGTTTTTCAGCAGTTTAATTTGCTTCCTCGCTTTACAGCGCTGCAAAATGTGGCTTTGCCTTTGACGTACCGAGGAGTCAACCCCACTTTGATAAAAGAAAAAGTGGAGCACGCCCTGGAGAAAGTGGGAATGCGTCAATACATACGCCACAGACCAACCCAGTTATCGGGCGGCCAGCAACAGCGAGTCGCTATCGCCAGAGCGTTAGTGACCGACCCGCAGGTTATCCTCGCTGATGAGCCGACCGGTGCGCTGGATTCAAAAACAGGTACTGAGGTAATGAATTTGTTTTTGGCCTTACACCAAGAGGGTAGGACCATTATCATGGTAACCCATGATGAGCACGTGGCTGCGCAATGCAAACGCCGAATTACTCTAGCCGACGGAGCAATCATAGCGGAGTCCGGGCAATGAACTTTCTTAATCATTGCCAACAAGCCTTGGTTAATTTAACGGCCTCCAAACTCCGCTCGCTTTTGGCTGTACTGGGAATACTGGTAGGGACCGCCGCTGTTGTTGCCTTGATTAGTTGTGGACAACTGGCTACCGAAAAAGCGTTGGAGCAATTCAAGGCATTGGGTACCGATTTGTTGGCTGTTTCCATTTATCAAAAGGTGCCCAGCAAATCCCATAGTGAATCCGACTCGTTAACGATAGATCAATGGCAGCAGATAGCCGAACGTATCCCTTATGTGTTAAAAATCGCTCCTTACAGCACCGCTTACCAAACCCTAAGCTTTAATGGCAAAGTGATGCAGGGGGCGGTGATTGGCGCCGATGAAAGCCTTGCCGATATCATCCATGTGACCTTGGCGCAGGGGCATTTTGTTTCCTTTTTGGATTCTTTTGAGCATTTTTGTGTTATTGGCGACAGTCTGGCACAACAAATCAGGGAAATTACTCTGGACGATCCCATTGGCAAGCAATTACGCATAGGCCAATCCTTGTATACCATTATCGGCGTTGCCGAGCGTTGGAGAGAAAATGGCTTTTTTAACGAGGACATCAACCAGGCTGTCATTATTCCCTTGGCTGGAATAAGTTTGGTCAGCAAGGACGCCAAAATCAATAATGCCGTATTGCTTCTCAAGCCAGACAGCCCCATTGATGAGGTCATTAATGAAATAAAGGAAATCATTAATTCTCAGGCGCCGAAACTCAGTGTTTTTCCGCGCAGCGCCAAACAAATTATAGCCAGCATGGAAAATCAGGGCCGTATTTTTACCTTGCTGTTGGCAGTCATTGGTGGAATATCCTTGCTGGTTGGCGGTATCGGTGTCATGAATGTGATGCTGGTTTCGGTCAGCGAGCGCAAGAAAGAAATTGGAATTCGCAAAGCAGTGGGTGCGAAAAACAAAGAAATCCAAGCTTTGTTTTTGGTAGAGTCTGTCATGCTGTCTTTACTGGGGGGAGTGCTCGGAGTCATTTTAGGTTTGATTTTTACCAGAATAGTCGCTTATTTCAGTGATTGGACTTTTACTATCTATTTGCTTCCCCCCATTGCCGGTTTTCTGGTTTCAGCTGCCACTGGAATATTTTTCGGATTTTATCCTGCCCGACGGGCTTCCAAACTGGAACCCATGGTTTCTTTGCGTAGTGAATAATTTATTAAAACCCTAATCCTTTCAAAATCGAAAATAATGACTGATCCTGTCAGAAGATGATTTGCTTATTGCTGAGATATTATCCCGGTAATGGATTTCCGTGGAAGCTTAATTTTAGTACAATACCTGCCATTGGGCCGGGCTATTAGGCTTAAAGTTGTTCATTATGCCATTAAAATTACATAAGAAGAGGATATTTTGTAGCCTATGGATTAAATTGGTTTCTATGACAGGCTAATTTTTAATAAATGGGCTATCTTATAAGAATACCCATAGGAAATTGATTGAGTTATAAAAACTAAAGAGAAATAAAAGCTGGGCGAAATACATGTTATCAAACAATAAATATAACTTAGGGGAAGAGCTATGAAAAAGTGGGGGCTCGGTATTGTTGCATTGATGTTATTAAACCAGATAGCCTATGCCAGTCAAAGCTGGAATCAATGGGTTGCAGGAGTGCGGGAGGAAGCCTTACAGCAAGGAATTCCACCCAGTTTATTTGATGAAGCGTTTGCTGGCATTCATGAACCAAGTCGAAAAATAAAAGGATTTTTACGTTCCCAACCTGAGCACAGGTTAACTTTCATGAAATATCGTAATACCAGAGCAGATAACTACAGAATTGTGATTGGAAGAAAAGAGTACAAGAGAAACAAGGAAATATTGGAAGAGATTGCCCAACAATACGGGGTTAATCCTTGCTTTATCGTGTCTTTTTGGGGTATGGAAACCAGTTACGGCTCCTACATGGGAAACTTCCCGGTAATCAACGCGCTGGCTACTTTAGCCTATGATTCAAACCGTAAAGACTTTTTCCGCAAGGAATTGTTTCTCGCTTTACACATCCTGAAAGGCGGGCATGTCAGCCTGGCTGATTTCAAAGGGGAGTGGGCTGGTGCCTCTGGTCAACCTCAATTTTTACCATCCAGCTGGGTCAAATACGCTGTAGACTACGATGGGGATGGACGAAAAGACATATGGAAGAGCAAACCCGACGTTTTTGCCTCCATAGCGAATTACATGAAACAAAACGGCTGGCAAGCAGGTGAGCCTTGGGCTATTCAAGTGAAGCTTCCTGCCAAGTTTGATATGAAACTGGAAGGGAAAGGGATAGTTAAACCAGTCAGCGAATGGAATGCATTAGGTGTCCGCACTGAAAGTGGCGAACCATTGCCCTATCAAAATTTGCAGGCCAGTATTGTCCAGCCCTATGGTGGCCCGACTTTCCTGGCGTTTCCTAACTACAAGATGATACTGCGTTATAATAACTCCATTTATTATGCCGGAGCGATTGGCTATATGGCAGATAAAATTTGCCAAGGTCAATGATTCACTTCAATTATTTGCTGGAGACATAGATATCTACTGATGAACTCCACTGAACTCAACGTTCAGTGGAGTTGACATACGCCAAGCTTTTTAAGCTTTATAAATCATAGGTAACGTGAGTTATGGATAAAATCAGTTGTTATCTGGAACCGCTCGGGCTGAGGAGGCATTTATGCCGTCTCGAAGCCTAGTATCGGATTTTATGTTTCATGCCAAGGCTTCGAGACGATGCTTAGGCATCTCCTCAGCCCGAACGTACCCAGGGTATCAACGGGCTGTTATATCCTCTTTATCCATAACTCACGTTAGGTATTAAAATGAAGCAAAAATCCTTTCAGTGGTCAGTGGTTGGTGCAGGGCCTGCCGGAATTGCTGCAGTAGGCAAGCTGTTGGACTATGGCATAGCAGCTTCTAAAATATTGTGGATTGATCCTCATTTTAAAGTGGGCGATTTTGGTCAGCTTTGGCGACACGTTTCCAGTAATACTACAGTCAAGCTCTTCTCAAGCTTTCTGCATGCCGCAAATTCATTCTCCTATAAAAAAGCACCCGCCAAATTTCGTTTAAACAACCTTGATCCTGATAATACCTGCCTGTTAAGTGACGTTGCGGAGCCTTTGCAATGGGTTACCACCGTTCTGCTGAATCAGGTTGTTGCAAAGGAGGCCGTCATCCATAGCATGTCTCTCTCAGGAGGACATTGGACTTTATGCTCTGACACACAACAATACCAGGCTAAGAATGTTATTTTAGCAACAGGGGCTGTCCCATCCAGCCTCAATTACCCCGGCGTTAATGTGGTACCGTTTGAAATTGCAATCGATAAGCAGCGCCTTGCCGGTTTTGTAGATACGAATGAGACTTACGGAGTTTTTGGCTCCTCACATTCGGCTATTATGATTTTACGCGCTCTTATCGAATTAGGGGTAAAGAAAGTGATCAACTTTTATCGCTCCCCTTGTCGTTATGCCATCAATATGGGCAACTGGATTTTATTCGACAACACAGGCTTGAAAGGTGAAACGGCCGCATGGGCAAGGAAACACATCGACGGTGTTTTGCCTGCCAATCTTGTCCGCTACTACCCAAGCGAATTGAATATTGCACGCCATCTTCCAGAATGCGACAAAGTGATTTACGCCGTTGGTTTTGAAAGACGTAAAAACATGATCATTGATAATTATGAACACGTTACTCCCAATCCTCATGTGGGTATTATAGGGCCTGGCTTATTTGGCTTAGGCATAGCCTATCCTGAACTCAGTGTCGATCCGTTTGGGACTGTTGAGCATCAGGTGGGATTATGGAAGTTCATGGTGTATTTGTGTAAAGTGCTGCCTGTCTGGTTCAAATACCCTGCCTAGAGTTGTGAGATGATAACTCATCACACGCCCACTCTTCATCGGTTGGGTTTCTACAGGCTTGCAAGGTTCTGTTGTATTTGTATGAACAGGGAACATCAAGGATAAAAAATGATAAAGATATTCATTTATTTAGGATTGTTTTTAAGCAGTAATTTACTCATTGCAAAACCATTGTCGCAATTGGACTCTACTAATTTGGTCCCCTGTTTTAACATGGAGCAAGCCGAGCGCATTGGAAAACAAATCAATAAGCTTTTACAGCATGAATTTTGCGAGGAAAACATCAATCCCAAAACATTTGCTCCCATTAGTCACAATATCCTGCCCAAAATTATGACAGAAACATTTTTAGGAGTAAGCCCGCCTGAAAACTGGCAGCAATTAAGCGACGATATTATAAAAAACTGTATCGAAAACAAAAATCTATGTAAAAAAGAAGTACAAAAGGAATTGGAAGAATGCATCAAACCGAGAATTCCTTTGATCCTGGTTCAACTTGGCCCCTGGCTTGCTCAAAATTGTGCACAATTGAATAAGTCTTTCATTCAACAATGGCCAAATAAACAGGCCATTCTCAAAAAGATAATTAATGAAAACAAAAGCGTCGATTAGTTGAGACAGCTATTCGTGGCTACCGTAAAGCTCTGTGAGCGATTATAGAGAATTGAAGAAATCCTGAATAACTCCATTTTTCTTGTTCTATTTTAGCTAATAAACGGGCTCTTATTTGAACAAGCAGAGAGTGCCCAAGTTGCCTCAAATGAAATGTACCTAAGAAGAAAAGTGGTAAGAGTCAATTTTGGTAGGGAAGTTATCAATGGTGATTTACTTAAAAAATTTGTCAAAGCGTTATAAGGTCGCAAAAGGAGGAGAGAAAGGCTTAATTCCAAGAGTTATGCCTTGAATCACTGAAACGAATTTGACTTTTTAGTGATAAGTCTTGTGGTAGATATGTGTCTTTGTAAGCGTTGAGTTAAAGAATATTAATTTTTCAGAACTGTTAGCGGATAAATTTCTAGAATCAAAAGTAATGTTGTCTTATTAAGCTAATAAAGATTTTGGTAGCTAGGCTGGTAAATGAGTATTATTAAAGAATAAAAAGTCTCTCTTTATCCAATTAAGAAGTTGAAATTGAACTTTAAAGAATATTAAACGGTCTTTTCACCAAAATCTCATCCAACCTTGCCGTGGGTTTTTTCTTCCAAAAGAAACTATTCCTAATAGGGCGCTAGGACTAGCTGGAAAAGTCCATAAAAATAAGTTTCATTTTATTTATTTTGGCACCAAACTAAAATATCAGTGGAAAGTAGTATCTACTCTAAAATTGTTGTAATATTGCTCACTTGATTAAATAAAGATCATCTAATGATGGGTTGGTTGATATTAAAAGTTTAATAAATATATCAATAAATAATTATTAGGAAAAATGCTGGAAGAATTTGTAGTTAAGAGAGTCAGCAATGAAAATTGAACTAATATCTAAAAGAATGAAAACACAGGGTTTACCAATTTGGTTTTTTCTTTGTTAACTGCAATGAATTACTATGCAAAAAAGATTAAAGTCCCAACAGTTTATTTTCTGACAAGTAGTTTGATAATTTCACCATTCTGACCCATGCTTCATAAGAAAATGGATTTCTACAACTAAATTGCCAGGATTTTTAATGGAAATTTTAACAGATTTAAAAGCAATTTTACATTCAAAACGCGCCAATATTTATTACTTAGAAAAATGCCGAATTATGCAAAAGGATGGGCGCGTACTTTATCTTACAGAAGAAAAAGACGAAAACCAATATTGGAATATTCCAATTGCTAATACAACATGCTTATTACTAGGGACAGGGACATCTATTACTCAAGCTGCTATGCGTATGCTGGCTCAAGCAGGAGTAGTCGTCGGTTTTTGTGGAGGAGGAGGCACGCCTTTGCTAATGGCTACCGAAATAGAGTGGCTTACCCCTCAAAGTGAATATCGCCCTACGGAATATATGCAAGGGTGGATGAAATTCTGGTTTGATGAGAAAAAGCGCTTACAGGCCGCAAAACAATTTCAATTATCCCGCATTGAGTATTTGAAAACTCAATGGAAAAAAAGCCGCGATCTTGCTGCAGAAGGATTTAATTACAATGACTTGCAAGAAAAATTATTAATTTGTGAAACTAAAATCATAAGCGCATGTGATGTTAACAAACTTATGCAATGTGAAGCGGAGTTAACAAAACAACTTTACATTTACGCTGCAAGTAGAACTAACTATGGCAAATTTAGCCGTCAAAGAGAAGCAGTGGATAAGGCCAACATATTTTTAAACCATGGTAACTATCTTGCTTATGGGTTAGGTGCAACAACACTTTGGTCGCTGGGTATTCCTCATGGCTTTGCTGTTATGCATGGTAAAACGAGACGGGGAGCATTGGTGTTTGATGTGGCTGATTTGATCAAAGATGCCATAATTCTACCATGGGCTTTTATCTGTGCTAAAGAAAATGCTACTGAGCAAGAGTTTCGCCAGCAGTGTTTGCAGGCTTTTGTAGATCATAATTCTCTGGATTTTATGTTTAATCAAGTGAAATCAGTGGCTTTAAAAACAGACTGGGAACTAGAAAATATTGGAGAAAATACTCTATGATGGTTGTCTTCATTTCTCAATGTGAAAAGAAAGCGCTTGCTAGAACTCGTCGTGTTTTGGATGCTTTTGCAGACCGCATCGGTGATAAAACTTGGCAGACAGTAATAACCCAAGAAGGATTGTTGGCAGTTAAGAAGCTGCTGAGTAAAACTGCCAGTAAAAACACAGCAGTTTGTTGTCATTGGATTAGAACAAGATCGAAAACCGAGCTGGTTTGGGTTGTTGGTCGGAGACAAGCTTTTAACCATCTTGGTGTTGTACCTGTTAATTTTACATCAAAGGAAGTCATAATGGATAAATTACCCATTGAAACTGGTCATTTAATTGCTAACACTAAAGCACAGTCTCTAAGCCATCACCTTTTTTCGGTAGGTTATGTTGCTTACTATTTGCTGGAAAAAATGGGTGTCGATGACAACAAATTAAGACAATCCGCTTTTATATCTGGAATATTGCATGATATTGGAAAAATAGATCCAGCGTTTCAGAGTTGGGTTTGTAAAAAAAACAATAAACTTTCAGAAAATATAGTCCCTGAGGATGGGGTACATATTGATGCGCCTAAGAGATTCTCCTTCGAAAGTTATCCAAGACATCACGAGCTTTCATGGTTACTAAGTGAGGCATTGCTTGTTGAATCACAAAGTCTTTCGAAACATCAGCGAATCCATATTGCTCATGGAATTTACTGGCACCATACTAAGCCTTTTAGAAAGGATGATAAGTTTATTGATGCAGAAAAGATATTCACCATTTTTAATGCATCATTAGATAGTATGAATATTAACGATATTTACTTTCAAGCTAAAGTAGTTTTGAAAGATGTTTCCGTATTTGCAAGTAAATTTAATATCTCAAATTTAATGCCAGATTTTGCAAAAACCTTTGTATTAACAGATAATAGCCTGCCAAAATTCAAAAAATATGACAACATATTAGATGATTTAGAAAGATATAAAAATGATATAAGACATAACGCTCTAAATAATCTAATTCGCTCAGCAGTTATTAGCGCTGATCGTTTGGTATCATCATGCTCTGCGGAGGATCTTGAGGAGTATCTTGCTGAAAGCTCATTAAAGGAGTTAGTGGATAATCTCATGCAGGAAGATAGTCAATTGCTTAATGGAATCCGTAGTTGTCTCGAAGGTTTTGAGAAGCGTTTCCCTGCAAGTGATCAAAATCGTGTGCAAAGTGAAGTAGCTAAAAAGTTATCTAATTTACAAAAAATTGCCAAAATTAATGAGCTTCCTAACATTAGTGTCCTTGAGGGGCCTGCTGGATGTGGTAAAACAAAAATATCTCTGGAATGGGCATTACTCACAGAAGCAAAAAAAATTATATGGATTTGCCCTCGAGTACAGGTTTGTCTTGGTTTACTGAATGACTTAACAGCATCAGATTACCTTCCGGATTGCCAGATTGAAATCTTTACTGGTGAATATAAGAAAATATTAAGTAGTGGTATGACTTTTGATGATGCGCCTGAAACTAATGAAGAAGCTTATTTTTCTGGAGATATTGTTATAACCACGATTGATCAGGCTGTGAATACCGTTATTACACATCATAAAGTTGTGGCGTTAATTGATTTAATGCAGGCACATGTAGTGTTTGATGAATTTCATGAACTTATTCATATGCCTGCCTTTAATCTTCTTTTTGGTGAGTTGCTTGAGGCCAAGAAAAAAAGGGGCTCGCAAGCGAATACACTATTGGTTTCTGCTACACCACATTACTTTTTTCTGAAAGAATTTCTTGATATTCCTAGCGAAGATATTGTAGCCATCGATAGCTTTAATAGCTCGCGCTATCTAATTGAATTTAAAACTTATAATGAAAAAGAGGCGTTAAGCCCTCTTATCACTGAATATCAGCAAAGTAATACTTTTATTATTAGCAATACCGCTCAAGATGCACAGATTGGTTATCTAAAACACTACACCACAGAAAACAGTGTTTTACTGCATTCGAAATATACCAAACAGGATAAGGCATACTGGTTTAATCAGGTATTTGAAAGTTTTAAACGTAATGGTAACCAACGCTTTGATGTGCTTAGAAGTGGTCCTATTATTCAGGCATCTCTAAATATCAGTTGTGATCGTATGTTGACGGAATTGACTTGTGCAGAAAACTGGCTACAGCGGCTAGGGCGCTTAGATCGCTTTGGTGTTAATTCAGAAGCTAATCACTATATTACTGTATTACCTGAAAGTATTGATAAGGAGGGCAAACAAACGAGCCATTGCGCTAGATTTTTAAATCAACTTTGCATTTGGCAAAGCACTAAAGCTTGGTTTAAGTTTTTAAAAGATAAATTGAAAGATAATAGTGAAGTAAGTATCAACCAACTATATAAATATTACAGGGAATTTTATTCAATCCCAGCATCACAGAAAGCTGTCAAAGAGGACTTCCTAAAGGCTCTTAAAAAAAGTGTAGATTTAATCAATGAAAAAGTTATTGACCCTATCTCTATTCCACAAAAAACGAAAAGGGCTGATGAAGTAATTAAAATATCTGCTAACTCACTTAGAAGCGATAATCGCTTTGTACAAATGGCTATTTGCAGGGTGACTGAAACACTACACTATGAATTTACCAATGATTATGCTTATAGAGAGGAATTTGATTCCACATTGTTACAAACACACCTGACTGCGTCAGTTGAAAGTATGAGAGGTTATGGTGAGGATAATAATAATCTTGTTCAGTATATGCGAAAAAAACATCATAATATTAAATACGGCACTGGCTACAAGCAGGCACGCAATGAATGGGATTTAATTAAAGAGGCTCGTTCTCCAGAGACACCAATTTATCTTAGTTATACTCCAAAGGATCTAGATCATATCGGTGGAATGAATGCAGCACACCCACAAGCTATCTATTACGTAATCAGTGATAAACAGCCTGTAGGAGCCATGTCGATTGACAAACTCAAACAACATTTTCAAAAAACCGAAACTTAAGACCAACTCAATCCAAAAGAGGAAACCTACTATGGAGAAAATTACAGGCATTAAAAGCGTTGATTTCAAAATAACTGCTTTTGGTCATGGGGTAGTCAATTGGAATGGCCCAACTACTTTAAAAGTTCAGGAAGATAGTAAGCTAGGTAAGAGCAATCACACAATGCCTAAACTTAGAGGATATACCAATTTAACAGGTGAAATCAGTGAAAAAGGCTATAAACACGTGAAAGAACCTACTGATGTTGACTTTAAAAAAAACCCCTTATATATCAGCCAAAATTGTATTCGTCATCACCTGTTTAGAGCACAGGCATTTGATTTGCATTATGCAGAGGAAAAAAATATTGAAAAAGTACTTGCCTCTATAACGGGTCTTATTAGAGGTTATGTGGTACCTGCTAGTCAATATAAGCGAACTAGCCCTTTATTATTAGAGGATTTTGTTGATCAACTGGGTAATGGAAATTTTGAGCAGTTTACTAGGTCGGGAAAAAGAGATAGCTCTTCTTTTTTTTCCAAAACCACGTTTGGTGATACTCAGTATATCTCCTATGGTTCCATTAGTGTAGAGCAACTCCAGTTTATCTCACTAGATAATAAATTTGATCGTGCTGCAATGAACATTGAAGATTCTCAAGGAGATAATGTAGCTAAAGTCGTTGAAGAATATATACAATCTCTGAAGCCATCATTGAACCCGAAGGCAATATTCCATCCGAATTATGTTCGTAAGGGCACTATTTTTGAAATTGGTGAGGCTGGAATTCTCCTGAACCAGGATGCAATAAAAGCTCTTGTAGAGACAACTATAGATTTGATAAAAAATCTTTATATTCGCCAAGCAAAAGCCTACATGTATGTCGATGAGGTTAATGTTGACTTTAATAACAGTAATCAAATGATGCGAATTAAGCGTTCGCCTAATCAAATTTCTCATACACCAGAAGAAGAATATGCTATTTATTTCGAGGCGAAAGAGGAATAGAAAATGAAAATAACCATTGATTATGAAGCGTCTTGGCGCAACTCTTTTCTTGATGGCTCGAATAATGAGCCACTCCCTAAAAAAGGACGGAATTTTATAGGTTCAATGTCAAAATTAGAGGTGGAGGAAAACTATAAATCTCGAGAAATTACACTTGATACTGTGCTTGGTGTTCTAAATAGATTAATTGGTGATCAACGGAAACTATATCAGATTAGAGAGGGCTATGGTAATCATAATCATTATTTTGAAGATATTGTCCAAGTTATTCGGTTTGAGGATAGACCAAAAATACAATGTCAGGAAATAGTTTATGTAAGAAATATGAGTGGTAACACAGATCGAAATGCATTTACAGGAATGATTAAGGTGAAAGATCCAATTTTCCAATCTGACTTCTCACAGTTGTTGTGGGGAGTTCTTTGGCTTGATTTTAATCAGTTGTGCCAATTCATACTTCATAACATAAAACTAGAGAGTACTATTGAGCTTAATCCAATAAGCATTTTAAATCGCTTGGAGTATATTAAAAAAATGAAGTCTGTAGAAAATACTGAACATGCAAAATTAGCCTCTGCAAAACTGGCTTCAATTTTTGATAAATATAATCCTTTAGATCATAAAGGCCAGATAAAAATTCTTCCAATGTACTGTTCATCACTCTATCTTCAACTTAATCGATTGGAGGCACATCATGATATGTCAGGTGTAAAATCTAAAATGGGTATGATAAGCGGAATATCTAATAATGGATTTACGGCAAAAGATTTTATGGATAAGTATACAACCGGACCTAAAAAATTGATCTATGGTAACCCTTATGTTAGAGAGGAGCATGTCAAAGGTGAGGGGAAAATTAAGCGTGCTTTAAGGAAAGCAAGCGGCCAAATAGATATATACCTGGATGTCAATCTTGAAAGGGCAATTGAGCTAAAAAATATGATCGATTATGCTGGTGTTTCCTCATTTTACTTGGGGAAAAAGGGTTTGGCATATGTTTCTCGTATCGATGTCCGTTAAGGAGAAAAGTATGGATTATTATGTTGATATTCTTATCAAGCCAGATTCAGAAGTGCGTTTGAATGTTCTATTCAATACAGTTTACACAAAACTTCATAAAATTTTGTACGATATGGGTTCAAAAAATATTGGAATTAGCTTTCCGAAGTACAATTTTTGTTTGGGAAATGTTTTGCGTCTTCATGGGGAAAGATCTGTTTTGCAACAGCTTCTGAATTTAATTCTGATCAATATTTCAAACACCACCTGCAGTGTAGGGCAAGTTAAACCAATTCCTACAGATTGTAAATTTCGAATTATTTCACGCAAGCAATCTACTATGAGTCAATCCAAAATGAGGAGATTAGTTAAACGTGGTTCTATAACGGAAAGTGAGTTTCGACAATATAAAATTAAAATGTTTTCCAATGGTTTGGATTATCCATATGCTGAACTGGTAAGTAGTTCAAACGGAAAAAGATACCGCCGATATATTGAGTTTGGAGAGCTGCTCGATAAACCAATTTCTGGCGATTTTGATCAGTTTGGTCTTTCCAAAACTGCTACAGTTCCTTGGTTTGATTAGAAAAGAGGAATTGGCAAATCTATTGAATTTGATCAGTTTAAGAAGAGAATTTTGGCTAAGTCAAATATTTTAGTCTTTTATGGAATTAAAATAAAAAATAGTCTAGGCTTGGCTATTCTCAACTTCCAAATACTAATAATTTTGGTTCCTTAAAAATTTGTTTTAAAATCAGATGATTATAACTTGATTGAAATACATTGGGTGACAGAGTAGTTTGCATATAACTTTCTGTTTTTTCTGTTTTTTTATAGTTTATAATCGAGTTCACTGCCGCACAGGCAGCTTAGAAGAGTACTTGATTGTATATCCATCAAAGCTCGTTGTTCACTGCCGCACAGGCAGCTTAGAAGGGTCATTTTCCCCTATTGCTGGGTCTACTCCGGTTCACTGCCGCACAGGCAGCTTAGAAGCGTAACCCGGTGGAAGGTAGTCCCTTCATGGCGTTCACTGCCGCACAGGCAGCTTAGAAGTCAAGGCGGCACGCCATGTTGCCCCTCGGCATGTTCACTGCCGCACAGGCAGCTTAGAAGAGATAAGTATCCTTGGACTCGTAGGAATGGTAGTTCACTGCCGCACAGGCAGCTTAGAAGAACTTACGTTTACCATTAGCAGTCAATTGAGCGTTCACTGCCGCACAGGCAGCTTAGAAGTTGGCTAAAAAGATTTTACGTAAGCGATCTGAGTTCACTGCCGCACAGGCAGCTTAGAAGATTGACAGTCAGTTGAGCAGAACGAAAACCTTGTTCACTGCCGCACAGGCAGCTTAGAAGAGATAATCCTTCTGATTACGTCCTTTTGAGGCGTTCACTGCCGCACAGGCAGCTTAGAAGTACCATTAATAACAACAAAATCACCATTATAGGTTCACTGCCGCACAGGCAGCTTAGAAGTACTGGTGATGCTGCTACTGGTTCTAATTGGAGTTCACTGCCGCACAGGCAGCTTAGAAGTTATGGTTCACTTAATATTAAGCATTTTCAAGGTTCACTGCCGCACAGGCAGCTTAGAAGTGATAATCCTGCTGATTATGTCCTTTTGAGGCGTTCACTGCCGCACAGGCAGCTTAGAAGTCCAGTTGATAGAATTAAGGCTCTTGGTGATGGTTCACTGCCGCACAGGCAGCTTAGAAGATCATACGTTGATATGATGTATTAGACATACGGTTCACTGCCGCACAGGCAGCTTAGAAGACAAGCAAATTTGGCTGCTTTTGGTACTGCTAGTTCACTGCCGCACAGGCAGCTTAGAAGTCATTCAATTGGTGTTGCTATTGAGTTTTTAAGTTCACTGCCGCACAGGCAGCTTAGAAGCAAACAAGTCGATAAGGAACAGCAAAAAAGAAGTTCACTGCCGCACAGGCAGCTTAGAAGTCAAGATAAACAGAATCACCTTTCTGGTAAGAGTTCACTGCCGCACAGGCAGCTTAGAAGTATTGAAGATATGAGGCCTGAATTTGAAGGTGGTTCACTGCCGCACAGGCAGCTTAGAAGAACAAGCTCAGGAATTAAACCTGCTCTAACAAGTTCACTGCCGCACAGGCAGCTTAGAAGTTTTGGGGATTGTATGTCGGCAATTTATGGTAGTTCACTGCCGCACAGGCAGCTTAGAAGTTTCAATGACGTATACACACAAATATGGGCTAGTTCACTGCCGCACAGGCAGCTTAGAAGATATACTAGGCCATCACCATATACTCGGCCATGTTCACTGCCGCACAGGCAGCTTAGAAGAGCAAATATGAAACTAACACCAGAAAATTGCTGTTCACTGCCGCACAGGCAGCTTAGAAGCCAGTCAATAGCCTTAGCCGGCTTTCCATTGTGTTCACTGCCGCACAGGCAGCTTAGAAGTTATGGACGTTAAGGTTGTAAAGGTATTTTAGGTTCACTGCCGCACAGGCAGCTTAGAAGTAATGATTTATTAATGTTGTTAATCTCTTTAAGTTCACTGCCGCACAGGCAGCTTAGAAGTGTGATCAGCGATTATGAGGTAGTAGCAAAAAGTTCACTGCCGCACAGGCAGCTTAGAAGTTACGTTAGAGTAGTAAATGACGAGAATATAGGTTCACTGCCGCACAGGCAGCTTAGAAGAAGTACATCGTCAGCCTCAACTCCCTCTGTTAGTTCACTGCCGCACAGGCAGCTTAGAAGTAAAAGTGTCCTTAAATAAAAAGTAATTGTTTGTTCACTGCCGCACAGGCAGCTTAGAAGATCTGTCACAACAATAATGGATGTTGCTGCAAGTTCACTGCCGCACAGGCAGCTTAGAAGAGTAAGAATAACGGAACGAATTTGTTTCCCGAGTTCACTGCCGCACAGGCAGCTTAGAAGTGAACAATCATTCCCCAAGGTTTTCGACTATCGTTCACTGCCGCACAGGCAGCTTAGAAGGCCAGCGAGTCTAACGATATAGAAAAATTAAAGTTCACTGCCGCACAGGCAGCTTAGAAGTATAAATTTAATACATAAGACAGTTAACCAGTGTTCACTGCCGCACAGGCAGCTTAGAAGGTTGGGCGTTGTTGGTACAACTGAGTCACCTAGTTCACTGCCGCACAGGCAGCTTAGAAGAAGCTTTTTTAAACTATTCTGTTGACGGGTATGTTCACTGCCGCACAGGCAGCTTAGAAGTATCTGCACCGTACAGCAAGCGTAGGTCGGGCCAAGGCCCATAGCCGTCAAGCTAAGGAGAACACATCAAAAATTTTCTGCATTAAAAAGGGGGGCACAGTTCTTAATTTTAGTATCTTTGTTAGCGAAAAGAGCCAAGCTGTCATGGAAACTCTTAAAGAAAGTGTTTTAAACGGTAAGGAGAATTCCAAGCTCGAACAAAATCGTTGAGTTTGGTTATTAACAATTTACACGCCTTATAAAAGGAAACTTCTCTATTATTTTGGTATCGAACCGGGGCGCATAGTAAAAATAAAAACATCATCCCAATAAACTTGCCATAGGTCTCGATGACTACGCGTGCGGATTTTGTAGTACAAATACAATCAATATGCATTAATGATTTACTTAGTTTAAAGACTAATTCAATTTGCCATCGCCAAGAATAACACTTGCATATCTCCTCATTGCCTATTTGTGTTTCAGATGTGTTGGTAATATAAATGGACCAATCTTGTAAAGCCAGAGACTCATGACTAGGTTTGCTCCCACGACGCCTATGGTCTTCTATGAGTCGATGCCGTCGCTTTGCAGCAATAGATTGAGATAAGCGCTGAGCTACAAGGCGTATTGGTATTTTATGTTTTGCCCCCATAAGTAGTTGATGAGAGGACAAGCTACCGGAGCTTGACAAAATTTTTATCAGCTCTATAGGTTTGCCGTCCAGCTCCAATAGATTGGTTCCTGTCAGTAAACAGCTTACAAAATAGGCATTGCCTTCAATGATTTTTTTAAACGAGTTCAGTTTAAAATATCCTAAATCCATTAAATAAAGAGCCCCTGTTTGTATTGTTTCAAAATAGTTATCAAAGCCTTGGTCGTTATCACAACCTGAAGTTAGGGTAAGGGCTTTTATCTGTCCTTGAAGATAATCGAACATCAATTGGATTTTTACAGCTGCATTGGAAGCTGCTCCTCCACTTCCTTTAAAGAGAATGTTTAGACTATGGTGTAAAGAAATGTTACTGCTATCCACAATGTTAACACCACTAAACTCATTCAAATAATTGATATGGGGTAATTTTTGCGTTTCAAAATGATTCAGACAATATCCGGCGAGCTCATGAAGCAACTGTTCTGTAGAATGATTAAATCGTTCTTGTCATCCTTGTTTTGTAATACGTACACCTTGCTCTTTCAGAAAACTACAAAAAATTTCCAGACGGAATTGTTGTGAGAAACAAGTGGCTAGCAGTGCTCGTAAAAATGCTGGAGAGGTTAATTTTGACCGGCGTTTAGTACATCCTACTTCTGTAGCTAGTCTTTTGGTTTCCTTATTTAAAAAATTAAAGATTTTTCTGGGAATATTTGGTAAGTTAGTTAACTGCATAAAGTCCCTTTTCTTTGATTTCCGGGCGGAAAAAATTTAAAAGGGAACTCTATCTTTTTTTATAAATATTTCAATAAGTTAAATCTAAAACCTGCTTGCCTTGGCTTGACGGCTATGGGCCAAGGCCCGACCTACGCTTGCTGACCCTTTTTGAACATGCGCATGATTTCAAACCCTTTGATGGTCGCATAGGCTGGTTTCATTGATTGATAGCCTCGCACGGGATTAATAAGTCGCTTCAGTTTTCCATGATCTGCTTCCAGCCGATTATTACGGTATTTTATTTGCAAATGACGGACATAAGAAGCTAAATTACCTTCTTGCTTCAGCTCTTTAATAGTCTGACCATAAGCTGGGTTTTTATCTGTGTTGATGACACTGATATCGCAGGCTGGGGTTATTCTTAATAAGTTTTTTAAGAAACCGTTTAGACGCAATAGCATTACGTCGATGAGACAAATAAAAATCAATGGTATTTCCTTGCTCATCAATGGCACGATAAAGATATTTCCATTCTCCCTTTATCTTGATGTAGGTTTCGTCCAAGTGCCAGCGTCAAGAGTAACATTTCTTATGCCATTCGAGTCATTTTTTGAGTTCTGGAGCATAATGCTGAACCCAGTAGTATGATCTAACTCAAGACCTCGTTCCTCCATCATTTCTTTCAAATCTCTATAGCTGATGCCGTATTTACAATACCAACGCACACATTGCAGAATTACCTCACCGTGAAAGTGACGCCATTTGAATGCAGGAGGTTTTGTTGAACGCATCTCATATTTCCATTAGTTTGATCTGGTGAGTGTAAGTTATAAACTAATATCTTTTTTGCAACGGAGCCTTAAAACTTACGGCAATGTAAACCCATAATCAACAGATACTCTATAAGGAAGTGGGAAACCTGATAGATATCTGCTGATCACGGCATCAAATTACAAAGCGCCTACATATTTCAGACCAAGGTATGGACCATGGACGCCAAAATCAGTTGAACCATCCTGGCCAGCCTGAACAACATGGAAGGCATTCCAATAATTAGCAACCATATAACCGCCATCAAGTGTTAAATTACCTTGTGCCATTGCATAAGTATAGGTAAGACCTAATTTCGCTTCCAGTTCAGGAACAATTGAAGTATGAGTAGCACGGTTAGGTTCAATATCTGAAGTATCGTTGACCTTATTATCACCAATTAAAAGGGCTGCTGCACCGTTTGCATAGATTGCGAAGCCGTTTGGCCAATCATAGGACATATCAGCACCAACACGTGGACCAACTCCTCTGAACGTCAGATCGATTCTATTAGCACCTGTTTCAGTTTCAGCTGGTGAAAGAACTATATTTCCGGTATCAGGATCAACAACGAACCCTGCTGATGGGATGTTTATAGTATAAGGTGAGTATATTTTATGTTGCAAACGAGCATATTGTGCACCACCATGGAACCGAATATTTTTAAATTCACCAAAGTCTACATGTTGACCGAACTCAAAATTGACGGCATCCCATTTGTGATCAATTTGGAAAGGAGTAAAAAATACTTCTGCACCACTTATCTCACCAAAGTAATGTAAATTTTGGCTGGTAGTAGTATCCCAGTGATACCAATTGACATTAATATCATTACCAGTACTAAAGTGATAGGAAGCTTCTAACTTGAATCCCCAGTCGAAGTCAGTATTTAATTTCGTGTGTACTCTTTGAGCACCAATGAAATCACTACCAACATAATTGAAGAATCTTGGATGGCCGTTATAAGAAGGTTCTAAATATAAGGCATAGATACCTACATCCCAACCAGTTGTTGTACAAGGAACAGTTACATTACCTGGTGTACACGCAGGGCCCATTGTACCTGCAAATGCTGCACTGCTTCCTAAAGCTAGTACTGCTAAAGCAGTTTTCTTTATACAGAACATACTTTGATCTCCACTATTATTATAATTTTTCATTATTGATAAAACAGTCTTCGAATCGTCGATAATATGCATTCGTTACCCCGCTGCGCGCATGAAAGGCGGAACGCCGAAGCGCGTAGTCCGAGATAAGCTGCAATTTACGCAGACAGCCGGAAGGGATGCGGAGTAAATCTTTATGCAGCCGTAGACTCATTGGTGCAGGCATACGCTTGGCTCGTTCAGAGCAAACGTGCCGGAAGCAGGACGGTTGCGGCCTTTAACCTGTCGCGTTGGTGAATGAATTCTGGGGACTTGGATGTCCCAGAATTTATAACGAGGTAGCAACACGCTTTAACGAATCATATGACTATAATATTCACATAAATGCAATAATTTCAAATTTTTTCAAGAAAAATTATTATTTATAATGATGTTATTAATTTTTTCACAGCAGAAGCATTTACTGAACACACTGATTTTTTTGGTGAATGCATCCTCTATTCCTTTCTTCGATCAAAGTGGCTTTAATTATAAACTATTACTCGTTTTTGCAACGGAGCCAATCTGTGTCCTGTTCTCTAATGAGGATCTGTAAAATTTTTTGAATTTATTAAAAATTGATATTCAATATACCCTTTTAGCTTATTTAAGTTTTTACTTTTAATGCTAATTAAAATCTGAGGATTACCCAATACCTATATTATGTAATACTTAAATAAATATGCTCTATTTTAACCTCAATCCCTTAATTATTCTTTAGAACGCTTTGCAAAAAGAACAAGCATCCTTTCAAGTGCCGGATTTTAGCGAATAACCAGAGTGTATTCACAGAGTTATCCACAGAAAATGGGGATAAGTGATCAATGCAATCCCTGCATCAATACTTGATAAGTCCTTGCGGGACAAGGGGTTTTATAAAAAGAGCCTGGTGGGGTCTGGTTATGAGATTGAAATACGGAAATAGTTATTCACAGAAAGGGAGATGTAATTAAGATGTTAAGCGATTTACATCGTAACAAAAAAAAAAATAAAAAAACAGTCTTGACTAAGTCAATTTTTTGCAAAAACTCCAGGTTAAAAGTTAATTAAAAAAGTGGCCGGTTATTTTATCGATATTGCTGACTGACTCAATATGACTAGTGACGGGACAATTATTTGATTCAAATTGATTAGAATGATATAAAGTGCACCCTTAATGGTTGCAGCCCCTAGTGCGAGCACCAGAAGGTTAAATAATGTACCATTTTTAAAAGGCCAGACTGTTAATTTGAAAAGCTTATGTTGTATTCACTGATTAAAAAATACCACACTGCCCACCGCTTATCCGACTACTCTTAGCGATATCCCGCTATTTTTATTTCTATCTAATTACTTCAACGCACTGTCTCTTTAGTTAACTTTTTAAAGAGCAATATTAGTTTTTAATAAGTAAAGGATGTCAATATGCATGTGTTAGATCCATTAACTCTTGAGGAAATTCAAGAAAGTTGTGATATTTTAAAACGAGAAAAAGAACTGTCCGACAGTTATCGATTTGCCTGGGTGATGACTTACGAACCGCCTCAACAAGAAGTTTTACATTCAAGCGATACTGATTTCGACCGCTGTGCTTTTCTCTCTGTTTTTAATAAAAAAACGAATGAAACCTTTGAAGCCGTTGTCAACCTCAACAGTAAAAAAGTCGTGGAATGGAAACAGATTGTCCTCGAAGCCCCGCCTTATGGTAAGCCGCCTATTTTAATTGAGGATTTTCAAAAATGTGAGCAAATTGTTAAAGCCGATCCGACCTGGAGAGCCGCTATGGAAAAGCGTGGGCTTAATGATGAGCAAATTGACAAGATTCAAGTCGATGCGTTTTCTGCGGGCTATTTCGATGAAGAGGAAGAGAGGGAAAAACGTATTGTTAAAGGGATAAGTTTTTATCGTGATGATTTAAAGGATAATGGCTATGCCCGTCCCATTGAGGGGGTTGTCGCGATAGTAGATCTCGGCAATGAGAAGGTATTGCGTGTCATTGATGACGGCCGCAACGTTCCCATTCCTAAAGAAAAAATCAATTACGATTCCGACTCTTACCCGGAGAAACGCAAGGATTTAAAACCTCTGGATATTATTCAGGCAGAGGGGCCCAGTTTTAAAGTGGAAGGTTGGGAAGTCAATTGGCAAAACTGGTCATTTCATGTTGGATTTACACCACGCGAGGGTTTGGTTTTGCATCAGATCAAGTACCTGGATGAAGGGAAGGAACGCCCAATTATTTACCGGGCCAGTGTGACGGATATGATCGTCCCCTATGCGGATCCTTCCATCAGTCATTACTGGAAAAGCGCTTTTGATGCGGGTGAATATGGTCTTGGCAAATTGGCAAATGAGTTAAAGCTCGGATGTGATTGTTTGGGAAATATTTATTATTTTGACGTTCCCACGGTGGATGATTCCGGCAATGCCCGCTTGATTAAAAATGCGATTTGCATGCACGAAGAAGATGCTGGCACGCTGTGGAAGCATTATGAAGTTCGTAACAGTACCTTCGAGGTTCGCCGTGCTCGCGAGTTGGTTGTCAGCTTTTTTACTACGATAGGTAACTATGATTATGGTTTTTATTGGCGTTTTGGCCAGGACGGCAGCCTCAAACTGGAGATAAAACTGACAGGTATTGTGCAAACGGCAGCAATATTTCCTGATACCCCTTACGAATGGGGCGGGAAATTGACCCCTGAGCTGGCAGCCCCTACGCATCAACATTTTTTCAATGCCCGTCTCCATATGATGGTTGATGGTGAAAAGAACTCATTTAGCGAACACGAGTTTTATCCTATGACTATGGGTGGAAAAAATCCTTATGGCAATGCGTTTGGCAGCAGCCAGAAAACATTTGAACAGGAAGGTGACGCAGCCCGTTCGGCTTGTGCTCAAACCCAGAGAACCTGGAAGATATTCAATCCCAATTGTGTCAATGGCATTGGCACTGCGCCGGCTTATAAACTGGAGTTGCCGGAAACCCCGTTATTACTGGCAGATGAAGAGAGTTATATTTACAAGCGCGGGGGATTTGCCAGTAAGCAGGTGTGGGTAACACAATATGATCCGCAAGAAAAATACGCGGCAGGAGATTACCCCAATCAGAGCTCCGGGGGTTGTGGTTTGCCTGCTTATATTAAGCAGAACCGTAAAATTGACAATGAAAATTTGGTCTTGTGGGTAACGCTGGGCTCTACGCATTTTCCAAGACCGGAAGATTTTCCTGTCATGCCTACCACGACAATTTGTGCCAAGCTTCAGCCCTTTGGTTTTTTTAAGAGAAACCCAGCCATGGATCTTCCACAGAGTAAAGTACAAGAAAAAGGCGACTCCTGTTGTTCTTCATTAACTTATTAATGGGATTCAAACAAGCACCTTCTTGAGGAGAAGGTGCTTTCCTGTTGCTCTTAAAAATCAAAGCCTCTATCAAAAGACTCCTTGTCTTTATTTTTCCTCTTTTTTATCCAGATTGTGGCCGTCCAGATGCTGTTCACTGCGTTCAATGTCTTGTTTCTCTAGCTGCTTTTCTTTTTTTGTTCTTCCAAATTTTATGCGGTTTTCAGAAGCCTTTTTTTCTTTTTCCAAACGAACTTTAGCTTTTCTTTTTTTATTAAGATTAATGACATCTGCCATAGCACTCTCTGTTATTAACTCTTGTTTATACTATAGCGCATAATGCAGAGGCAAATCATCTAAACACACAAATCCATCAAGGTGGAATGGGATCAAAGTATACTTATTGAGGGTGTAAAGGGCTGGCGTAAGATAGTATTTTCAGTATTATTTTTTATGATGCATTGCAAAAAGAACAAGCATCCTTTTAAGTGCCGGATTTTAGTGTATAACCAGAGTGTATTCACAGAGTTATCCACAGAAAATGGGGATAAGTAATCAATGCAATTCATGTATTAATATTTAATAAGCCTTTGCTGGGCAAGGGGTTTTATAAAAAGAGCATGGTGTCAAATGGTGGTGAGATGGAATAATAAAGACAAGTTATCCACAGAAAGGTAGGTCATGAATAAGGTATGAGACGCTCATTATGATAACAAAAAAAAAATAAAAAAACAGTCTTGACTGGCACAATTTTTTACCCCAAAAAGATTTGAATAGGCTGGCATTAGGAATAATTGCAATACAAAAACAGCGAATATTGCTATAATTTTAGAGCAAAGGTGGGCTCCTGTTGGCAGGATTTTTCCCTTTAAACAGTTCACTGACGGCTTCTGTGGCCGATGCCGCAGAGGGTGTTCAGAAGATTTTCTCATGAGTCGAGTGTTCAAAGGAGTATGAAATGAGAGACTATCTCGATAAAACAGCAAGCTTAACGCCAGCCATTAAAAGAATCGTATGTGATAAAGCCACTGAATATCCTCATACTGGATCTTATAATCAGGTAGCGACTCATGGGACATATTTATGCAGGCGTTGTGGCTTGGCGCTGTTTCGCGGTGTGAGTCAATTCAACTCGGGCTGTGGTTGGCCCAGTTTTGATGATGAAATGGCCAATGCCGTGGCAAGAAAACCGGATGCGGACGGTCAACGCACCGAGATATTATGCGCGCGTTGTGAGGCTCATCTGGGGCATGTGTTTACTGGAGAATACATGACCCATAAGAATTTACGTCATTGCGTTAATTCCGCTTCGTTGGATTTTGTCGCGGATAATGAGGTACTAGATACAGAAGAAGCTATCCTTGCCGGGGGGTGTTTTTGGGGCGTGGAATATTATTTAAAACGAATACCCGGTGTGTTAAAAGTCGAGTCGGGCTATACAGGCGGCTATGTTTCAGAGCCAAGTTATGAACAGGTATGTAGTGGTACTACAGGGCATTATGAGGCTGTCCGGGTTGTCTATGATTCTGCTAAAACCAATTATCATGATATTGTAAAGCGTTTTTTTGAAATTCATGACCCAACTCAGGCAAATGGCCAAGGCCCCGATTTGGGGCAGCAATATTTAAGTGCCGTGTTTTATTTTAATGAGGAACAGCGACAGGAAACAGAATTATTGATTCAGCTATTAAAGCAAAGGGGCTATCCGGTTGTAACCCAATTATTGCAAGCACAACCCTTTTGGCCTGCCGAAGCCTATCATCAGGATTACTATTTTAAACATCACAAAATCCCTTATTGCCATAAGTCAGTCGATCGTTTTGGCTAGTTGCCTTGGGAGTTTTAATCTCATCACAGATGTACTGATTTGGAAGGCAGGTCGCTACTGGCATATTCTTCGAGATCATCGATTGTACAAGTGTTTTCAAGCTCTTCTGAACTGCTTCTCTTCATTTCCAGGTCTATGGCGTTTCGCCACTTGATGGCTTTCTTCATGATTCTTTCATTGCGCTTGATGTTTTCTGGTGTTTGGGGTTGGTCTTCAAAAAAACTGCAATGCTTTAGAATAGATTGCCTGAAAGTTTCCTTTTTAGAATTAATAAATGGGGTAGAATTCAGGACTTTATCATCTGTGATGATGGCTCGGCTTTGTGCGCCGCGTAATATTCGAGGGGGCAAGCTGGCACAATGCACCGGAAAATCATCCTCAAGTTTTGCAACTTTTACTGTGCTGCCGGCGTCTGGCTGTTTATCCATAAACTCATAAATATTTTCATATTTATCCTGGGTAGATAACATGCTCGCGCAATCCATGGTAAACGTGGCGCACCCGGCGCGTGAGTGTTGTAATTTGACATCTGGGATGTAGACTTTTATTGAAAGATCGTCAATTTTCTCAAGCAAATCTTCAAATCCAACTTCATTCGCCAATACTTGTGCCGTGTTATAGGATAATTGTGGCCCCAGGCTGTCAAGTACCAGGATTTTTAAAGTATTATTGCCTTTTTCAATGGAATATTGTAATTCAATGAGTGACCAATGGCGTACGCCGGATTTTTCTCTATCCAGATAGGCAATTTGTACTTTAAAATTGTTTTCAAATAATTTGGGTGAATGGCAACTGCCGTAAATAAAATCATAAAGCTTTTCACGGCGTTCATAATCACAGACAAAACCGGTAAATGGATAACCTGATTTCTTTGATTCCCGATATTTTTTCTTTAAGCTAAAGGCCATTTCCAAATCGTGTGCGGAAAATGGAGGTAAGTCGTCTAAAGAAAATTTATCGACGGTTGTTTCTGATTTGGTAAAGGCCATATAAAAAACTCCAATCATTTTGTATTTTTATTATATGAAATGTTTGTCTGTTATTCAATTGTGCGGCATGTCTTTGGGGCAGATTCATGGAGTTACGACATACGACTCTATGAAAATGTTACGATTCTATGAAAATCATTTTAATAACAAAATAGCCTATAATTTATAGTGTACCTTTTTTTAAGTGCATAACGGATGTAGGTGTATGCAAGGAGTGCATTATGAAAATATTAGTCAATTCATCAGTATTGGCAATCGTTTTGGCATTTTCAACGCCACTATTCGCTGATGATACACAATGGATGACAGAGCATAATCTGGTGAAAGGGGTTATCACTTTTCAAGATGATTCACAAATTCAAGTTTATGCCGCTCAAGCCGATCTTGATAAATTGCAACAGAATCTGGCCAATATCCAATCGGTTGAAGTACAACCTAATCAAACAGATACTACAACTTCACCAAACCAACAGGGTGAATAAGTACTCTTTTGTTCGAGTTAAATCAAACAAGCACTTATTGATTTAGCTCGGGCGTATATTTTCCGTGTTATCAGAATTTTTATTTTCAGGGTCTGTCTGTTGATAGTGCAGATCAGCCTTTTCTGCCTTACGTTGGTTTTCATGCAGTTGAACTTCATTGAGTTGTTGCTGCCAAAATGAGGAAGTATGTTCTTTTAATTGATTGACTTTTCGCATAAACTGACCAAGGTGGGTTGCCAGCATTGGAAGTTTTGCTGGCCCAAACACAACGATAGCAACAATGAAAATAAGTAATAACTCACCAAGACTCATGATGGTTTATGATCGTCTTTTTGAGTGTCGTTCGTTTCCTCACTATTCATGGCTTTGCGGAAATTCTTGATGGCTTCTCCAAGGTCAGAGCCTATTGTTTTTAATTTAGATGTGCCAAACAAGGCCACAATAATGGCTAGAATTAATAAGAGTGATAACGGACTTATTCCACTTAATCCCATGTTAGTTCCTTATCTTGCGGTTGATGAGTACAAAAATTCCAGCTAAAACAGAACCAGCTATTGTGATGGTTGTGAGATGATTATAATCCAGCAAATCAAAATAGCTAATGACGCCTAATGATAAAAATGAGAAAAAGACACCCAGACCCAAGCTTTTCCATTGGATAGTCTGATTTTTATTTTCAGATTGCAAGCGTGTGAGTTCATTGACTGTTAATAACTGATCCTTTTTCATCTCCAGTATATCAAAAATCAGTTTAGGCATATGGGGAAGTTGCTCAGTAAAAAATGGCAGATTTTGCTTTAAACGTTTAATGAATGCTTTAGGCCCCATTTGTTCTCGTACCCATTTTTCAAGGAATGGTTTTGCTGTAGCCCATAAATCCAATTCAGGATAGAGTTGCCTGCCCAAACCTTCTATTGCCAACAGGGTTTTTTGCAGCAAAATCAGTTGGGGTTGCACTTCCATATGAAATCTTCTGGCGACCTGGAATAAACGGAAAACCACTTGCCCAAAAGAAATGTCTTTTAATGGCTTTTCAAAAATAGGTTCGCATACGGTTCTTATACTGCTTTCAAATTCTGCAACAGGGGTATCCCGCGCCACCCATCCGGATTCCACATGTAATTCGGCTACGCGCTTATAGTCGCGGTTAAAAAAAGCAACCAGGTTTTCAGCCAGATAGCGCTTGTCATTGTCTGTCAAAGTCCCAATGATGCCAAAATCAACACAGATGTACTGGGGATCTTTGGGGTTTTGGTAGGAGACAAAAATGTTTCCCGGGTGCATGTCTGCGTGAAAAAAGCAGTCACGGAAGACTTGAGTAAAGAAAATTTCCACCCCACGCTCGGCCAGTTTTTTAATATCGATGCCGTGATCCCTGAGACTGGCTATGTCAGTGACGGGTATGCCATGAATGCGCTCAATGACCAGGATATTGTTATGGCAATAGTCCCAATGGATTTCAGGTATATATAACATTGGAGATTGATTGAAATTTCTTCGTAATTGAGCGGCATTTGCCGCCTCTCTCATTAAATCCAGTTCATCCAGTAAGGTATGCTCAAACTCCTTGACTATCTCTTTGGGTTTGAAGCGTTTTCCCTCAGGCCAATAGCGGTCTGCCAAAGTGGCGATGGTATACATAATACTTAAATCTTGTTCGATAATCCGGCGCATATTGGGCCTGAGTATTTTTACAACCACATTTTCCCCTGTCTTCAGAGTCGCCGCATGCACTTGTGCCATGGACGCGGAGGCAAGGGCGACCGGATCAAATTGGGCAAAAACATCATAGGCCGATTTTTTATATGCCTGTTCAATGATAGTCATGGCGACATGGCTGGGGAAAGGAGGAACTTTGTCTTGCAGTTTACTTAATTCTTTTGCGATGTCCTCAGGAAGGATGTCGGGGCGTGTGGAAAGGGCTTGTCCGAATTTAATGAAGATGGGGCCGAGTTCCTCCAGCGATTTGCGCAGCGCTTCACCACGCGTTAATTTCTCTTTGCGAAGCCAGTTCCATGGGTTTAAATAAATTATAAAACGTAAAGGAGCAAACAGTTTGATAGACACAACAACATTATCGAGACCATTTTTGGCTAAAATATAATTGATATGTATAAGACGAATAAGTTGCTTAATTGATTTCATAACAGCTCATCAGTTGTTGATTTCGAGCTTCCAGCCGCTCAATATGCAATGATAATCCATCCGGATCCTGAATAAAATCATCCAATCGTTTAATTGCCTTCATCATCGCTCATTAAATTATTGATATGGGCTTGAAGGCGATCAACACTTAATACTAATTCATCAACTTCGGCAAAAAAATCTTCCAATTCATTTCTTGAAGGAAAAATGCGTAATTCTTCCTGAAGAAATTCGGTGATGTTTTGCTGCATGGAGGTGTTGAATTGATTTTTAAATTCCAGTCCTTTACGTACAAAGGAGCCAATTTGATGAGCCACCACATCACCCGTGAAGTGAGCCAGGTGCCCTTCCCAATCAATATCTATTTCGTCAAATAGTTTCTTTACATGTTGTCCCAATTCAATGTCGCCTGAAATGCGTATCTTGTCATTAAATAAAGAGCGGGCTTTCGATGCGGGTAATAAGCTCAAGCGAATCAATCCCATGGGATTACTGTGAATGATGGTATCAGGACGCCCATCAATACGATGGAGCAATTGCATTTCACCCTCTTTAAACCGAATGTAAAAATTAACATTTAAAGGGGTAATGACCATTTCAAGGGTTTTGCCATCAAGTTTTTGAAGTTTTTGGGGCATCAGCTCATCGAGCTTCATTGCTGTATTAATGGCTGTTTGTAATGCTTTCAGCGAGTATTCTTTTAACATGATCAACTCAATATTTGTAGGCAATATGCAGAGCGACTATACCGCCACTTAAATTGTGATAATGACAATCCTCAAATCCAGCCCGTTCAATCATCGCTTTTAGTGTTTCCTGATCAGGGTGCATTCTGATTGATTCCGCAAGGTATTGGTAGCTGCTTTCATCGTTAGCAACAAATTTTCCAATTTTTGGCAAAATGTTAAATGAATACCAATCATAAACGGGCTTAAGTCCTGGAAAAACGGGTGTTGAAAATTCAAGCACCATTAACTTTCCCCCGGGTTTGCATACTCTATACATGGAATGCAGTGCTTCGTCTTTATCAGTCACATTTCTAAGCCCAAACCCCATTGTTATACAATGAAAGCTGTTATTCGCAAAAGGGAGGCATTGAGCATTACCCTGAACATACCGAATGTTTTTAAATAATCCCTCATCAAGCAGGCGATCGCGTCCAACATGAAGCATGGCTGAGTTGATGTCAGCAAGTATAACCTGTCCGGAGTCACCCACTTTTTGCGATAATAATCGGGTTAAATCGCCGCTGCCACCGGCCAAATCCAATACGGTCTGCCCAGGTCGAACGTGGCTTAATTCAATAGTATAGCGTTTCCAGAGGTGATGAATCCCCAAGGACATCAGATCATTCATACGATCATAATTTTTAGCAACAGAATGAAATACTTCCGCTACTTTCCTTTCCTTCTCATTCCAGTCTATTGATTCAAAACCAAAATGGGTGGTTTGTTTCTGATTCGTCATATTTGCCTGGTAATAGCCTTAAAGTGTTCATCTTAACCGATAATCATTAAGATACCCAGTTAAAAATTGTATACTTTTTTTTATCCATGTACAGATGAAAACAGGACGTATATCAAGGATGCAAGCTACAAATTTTGCAAGGTAATTAAATAATTGTTTTCATCTGGCGGGCAATTATTTTTTTGTGAAAGCCATAAACATTCTGCCAGTTGATCCATAATTAAATGTTCAACAGCTAAGTGATCCTGGTATTTTTCTATTAATTTAGTGTAAATAGTACGTATACCTTGTGGTCTATCGGTCGTAATTTGTTCGCGAACGGCAAGGTGAAGTCCCATATGAAGAAAGGGATTGGTTTCACCTAATTCGGGATAATAAGTATGTTCAGGAAAAGACTGACTTTGTTCAATGACTTTATGGTATTCCGGATGGTCAAGAATCACTTGGGCAATTTCTTTTTCCAATGGAGAAAGCTCTTTTTTATTCTGGTACTTATTCCAACTGATAAAAAATAGCTGTCGAGTTTCTTGTACTGTATCGCCGTAAAACATAATGGCCCGATTGATATGAAATGATCTATTTTAACTGAATAAAAAAGTAACAACAATGTTGATGTGCAAATATGGTAAAAATGTTGACATTAATCAGTGGAGTATGAGATATTTATTTTGCGAGGTTGGACTTGCTATGTGTCATTCCACTGGGTCAATTGGCGACACACTGATTGGCCCTTTCTATTATCCTGAAATCCTGACAAGAGCTCTCTATGGCTTAATCTATAAGCTGCTTGTAATTAATTTCATCGCAATATAAGCCATTAAAATACCGCTAAGTAACTCTATTTTTTGCCATACTTTATTTTGGGTTAATAGGTTTGAAAAATAACGAGTAGTCATCGTTAATGAACTAAACCAAATCATGCTGGCAGAAATTACCCCTGCTAAAAAAGCCAGTTTATGGTCAGGATATTGACTGCTGCCGCTACCCACAATCACCAGGGTATCTATAATGGCGTGAGGATTAAGCAGGCTAAATCCCAAGGCAAATAAAATGATTTGCATTCTTGTATGGGGTTGATGCGTTTCCCCAACGGTTTGTTTGTTTTTAGACAATGCGCTTCTTAAGTTTTTTATTGCATAATAAATCAAAAAGGCAGAGCCTAACCATATCATCCAGACTTGTAAGTTCGGATGAGCCAAAAGCAAATGATGTAATCCAGCGACACTACCGCACACTAAAATGACGTCACAGAAAAAGCAAATGACGGCCGAGAGAGCGGCATGATTTTTTCGCGCACCTTGTTTGATCAGAAAGACATTTTGCGGGCCTAAAGCCATTATCAAAGATAACCCTAAGAGTAATCCATTAAAATAAATCAACATGATTGCATTCAGGACAGTAAAAAAAGGCGATTATATCATAATATTGTGCAAGATGTTTTATTATTGATTGATGTCACATATTTTCTCCAAAACTTTATGCAAAATTGGAGCGACTTTTGTGCTGGAGTAATGTTGCACTCTCTGAAACGCTTTGAGCGCAAGTTGTCTTGACAGATCTTTATCTCGCAAGAGACGTTCCAACCCATCAGCCATGCTGACAGGATCTTCGGGGGGAACAAAAAGAGCACAACCTGAGTCACCTGCAATTTCAAGTGGCCCTGATAAACGAGTGAGAACCATGGGCAAGGAGTGCATCATGCTTTCCAGGATGACCAAACCAAAAGATTCTTCCCGGGAAGGTAAACAGAAAATATCAATGCTTTGATAAAATGATTCTCTGTCCTCAATCCATCCCAGTAAGGTGATTTCATTATCCAAACCATGATGACGAATTAATTTAATATATTGTTCCTTTTCTTTACCGTCACCAGCAATTTTTGCTTGAAAAACGATGCCTCTCCTTTTTAGTTCCGCCAAAGCGTTTATAAAGACATCAACCCCTTTAATTGCAGCAAACCGGGCACAAACACCAATTGTCGGGATCTGGTTATTTCTTGGCTCCCTGTATTGAATCTGGTCTGGAATATGAATCAGATTTGGAATAGTAAATACCCGATGTTCCTCTATCCCTGAATTGATAATGTCCTGACGCATTTGTTCTGTGAGTGCAATGATCGCATCAGTACCAAAGTCATAATGGCCTTTGACGTGGCATACGGCAATCTTGGGAACTTTGGTCCTGGTTTTTTTGAATAGATAAGCTGCTCTGTAACTATGGGTAATGATGCAATCCGGTTGATGGATTTGGATTAATTTTTTTAATCGATGAATCGCAAAAAAATCATGTTGGTTGAAATTATGCACAGTTATCAAATGGTCCTTGGGGCAACTGTTCTTTATTTCTGCTTTGGGGTGAATGATTGGAATGACCTGATTGCCTTGAGAACTTAAAGCAGGGATATAATTTAAAAATACTTGTTCCAACCCCCCATTGACCTTGGAGAACATGGCATTAAATATTTTCACTTTAAATTCTCCTTATCAGCCCCAATTCTATATTACTTAAAGGTGCTGCCGAGTTGCAAAATCGATTAACCCACATCCACCAATACTTGTCCATTTTCTATCTGGGTTGGGTATATTTTTAAATTTTTTCTGGAGGACACTTTACCTAAAAGATTGCCAACAACAGGAGGCCAAGGGGACCAGCATTTCGCTTCGCCTGTTTTTAAATCAAATTCGCTTTTATGAAAAGGGCAAATGATAGAACAGGATTCCGTAATCTTTCCTTTGGCGAGAGGTAATTTTAAGTGAGGGCACTGCGATTGGATGGCATGAACTTGATTATCATGCCAGATAATCAGTATTTTTTGGCCATCAATTACAGTCACTTCCCTATTATTTTGCTGCAATTTGACTAATTCTACGGCAGGTTTGAAAGACACGATAATTACCTCTATATTGGAAATCAGAGGATTATATCAGTGATGTATTTATTCTGTTAGTAGAGTGATGATAATAAATCAGTTAAGTCACTAAAATTGCGTGTCCTTGTTGCGTCAATCCTGGGTGAACGTGTCAATAATCCTGCGTGAATGAGTACTGTCAAGCCTGTCCGCAAGATATCGGAAATGATGAAATTTTTAGGAAGGATTGTAAGGCGTAATTCAGGTTATGTGGGAAGATAATTATTGTTAAAAAAATTTATAATTTTTTACATAGAGCGTAACTTAAACGGTCGAATAACGTTGCAACTTGCTAAGTGAGGAGTATACAATGCGACAATTATTCTGTCTCCTCATGAGAGTCGTGAAAAATAAGAACAAATAGGAGGGAGCGTGGGCTCTTTGATTATAAAAAAATCAATTATTGCGGCGTTAGTTGTTGCACTGGGTATTGCAGGGCAATCTGTACAAGCTGAATCGGTACAGGATGAAAAGTTACAAACTGAAAAAGTACAGACCGAAAAAGTACAAGCAGAAAAAGTAGAAACAGAGAAAGATTTGTTTTCTCCCGTAGAGCAAATCATGAATCCCTTTTATCCCAAATATCCTCCTACCAAACCAGCTACTGGTGAGCAGGCAGAGTTGATTAAACGTGGTGAATACTTGGCAAAGATGGGCGATTGCATTGCCTGCCATACCGACGTTGAAGGGGGTACTCCCGCTTTTGCTGGCGGTTTGCCTATTAATACTCCTTTTGGTTTGTTCTATAGCCCTAACATTACTCCTGATAAGGAAACGGGTATAGGAAATTGGACAGAAAAAGATTTCATTCGAGCCCTTAAGGATGGCCGTGATCCTAAAGGCAGAAATTATTTTCCAGTATTCCCGTATGTTTATTTTTCCAAGATAACAGACGATGATGCTCGTGCTTTGTATGCATATTTCATGAGCATTCCTCCTGTTAAATTAAAGAACAAATCCTTGCCATTTCCTTTTGGTGTTCCCGGAGCACGTTTTGCTCTGTGGGGATGGAATTTACTGTTTTTCTTCCCTGAAGAAAATTCTATTGAATATGATCCGGATAAATCCCCTGAATGGAATCGTGGAAGGTATATAGTCGATACTTTGGGGCATTGCAGCATGTGCCATACCCCCATGAACGTATTTGGATCAGCAAAAAACAGATATTATTTAACCGGTAGTTTTATCGATGGATATTGGGCTCCCAACATCACCAAGTATGGATTGGAATCAGCGACCCATCAAGAGGTGGCCGATGTATTTAAGGCTGGTGAATTAATTAACAAAGCAGGTCCTGTAGCTGGTCCTATGGCTGAAGTGAATCATAATAGCTTGAGTCACTTGACTGAAGCAGACAGATTGGCTATTGCAACTTATCTTAAAACGGTCGAGAGTGAAGAATACCTGGGAGTTTCTCCTTCTGACATGCCTCCTACCATTGCGCGTGGAAGACAAGTTTATTTGAAGGCCTGTCTGATTTGTCATCAGGACAATAAAATGGGTGCTCCAGTGATTGGTGACTCAGCCAGCTGGTACATGCGCCTGAAAAGCAGCGGTTTGACTGGCTTATATCGACATGCCATTTATGGCTATAACCAAATGCCGGTTAAGGGCGCTTGTGTGACTTGTTCTGACAACGACATTATTTCGGCAGTCGATTATTTGCTCAATGCCTCATTGACCCGGTCTCAGTGGCAAGATTTGGCGTCTGGCGGTGTTAAAAAATACCCTGCCAGCGGAAAGGCTATCTACAATGAAAATTGTGCTGTTTGCCATAACGAAGGTAAATTGGGAGCTCCTAAAATAGGTGATAAAGCGATTTGGAAGCCATTGATAGCGCAAAATATGGATGTTTTGATCGAAAACACGATTAGAGGAAAAAATCATTTACCGAATGGTGGTTGTAAACATTGTTCGACAGATGAGGTGATAGAAGCGATCAAATACATGGTCAGTCAATCTAAAACAGAGGGTAATTATTCTTTGTGGTAGGGTTACCAGCAAAATGAGAATAAGTGAACTAGCTTAAACTTTAGTCGGTTTCCCGGCTACTTGAAGAGATGAGGGATTGGGATGTTAAACAGGTTAAATATCTGTAAATTAATTGCGTTATTTAGTGCCTTGACTTCTGCGCAGTCGTTGTGGGCTGCCGCAGATGAGTGGCAGTTAAACATGTATAAAGGGGTGACTCCTTTAAGCAACGACATGTATTACCTGCATATGGTTGCTATGGCTGTTTGTGCGGTAATAGGAGTGGTTGTTTTTGGAGTAATGATTTACTCCTTAATTCATCACAGAAAATCAAAAGGATACCAGCCAGCAAATTTTCATGATAATCCTAAATTGGAAATCATCTGGACTATTATCCCGTTTTTAATCCTTGTCGGGCTTGCTGTTCCGGCAACCAGAGTGTTAATCCGCATGGATGATACGCAGCTGTCCGATGTGACTGTCAAGGTAGTCGGCTACCAGTGGAAGTGGCAATACCAGTATCTTGATCAGGGTATTAGTTACTTCAGTAGTTTATCAACACCCTATGCGCAAATTGAAAACAAGCAAAAGAAAAATCAGTGGTACTTGCTCGAAGTAGATAATCCTTTAGTAGTACCGGTCAACAAAAAGATTCGATTTTTAGTGACATCGAATGATGTAGTCCACTCATGGTGGGTGCCTGAGCTGGGCGTGAAGCGAGACGCTATCCCCGGATTTATGCATGAGGCATGGGCCAGAATTGAAAAGCCGGGTGTATACAGAGGGCAGTGTGCCGAGCTTTGCGGAATTAATCATGGTTTTATGCCTATCGTTGTGAAAGCGGTTAGTGAAGAAGAATTCGATCGATGGGTTAGTGAGCAAACCAAAGTAGAAGATATTTATGCTGAAAAATCAGATAAACCTCGCGAACAAAAAACGATGAGCCGTGATGAATTAATGACGCTTGGCAAGCAAAAATACGATCTCATTTGCTCAGCTTGTCATCAGCCTAATGGTACTGGCTTGCCCCCAATGTATCCTCCTCTAAAAGGCAGTTCTGTTGCCGTTGGAAAACCAATTTCACGTCACATTGAATTACTCCTCAATGGGGTTCCCGGATCAGCAATGCAGCCTTATAAGGACCAACTGACCGATGAAGAAATAGCAGCAATTGTTACGTATGAGCGTAACGCTTGGGGAAATAATACTAATGATTTAATTCAACCCGCAGATGTTGCGGCACTGCGACATGGTACCGATATTAAACCTACCATGGTTAATAAAGCTAAAGCTGGAGGTTTGCAATGAAATACGCAATAGCGCATTCAGAAGATTCTCATGAAGATCATGGTCCCGAACAAGGCAAAGGCTTTATGGGATTTGTCAAAAGGTGGCTATTTACAACCAACCACAAAGACATAGGTACTCTGTATTTATGGTTAGCATTGATAAGCTTCTTTGTTGCAGGAGCAATGGCTTTGGTTATCAGACTTGAGTTATTTCAACCTGGCCATCGATTTGTCGATCCTAATTTCTTTAACCAAATGACAACATTGCATGGGTTAGTCATGCTGTTTGGTGTCGTCATGCCGGCGTTTACCGGTATGGCAAACTGGCAAATTCCCATGATGATAGGCGCTCCCGATATGGCTTTGCCAAGACTGAACAACTGGAGCTTCTGGATTTTACCGTTTGCATTTTGTCTGTTGTTTTCTACCATGTTTCATGCCGGTGGTGGCCCAAACTTTGGCTGGACCATGTACGCGCCGCTCTCTACAACTTATGCGCCACCCAGCACTGATTTCATGATTTTTTCCATTCATATGATGGGACTCTCATCAATCATGGGATCAATCAACATCATAGCCACGATTTTAAACTTGAGGGCTCCAGGCATGACCTTGATGAAGATGCCCTTATTCGTGTGGACCTGGCTTATTACGGCATTCCTTCTGATTGCCATCATGCCTGTTCTGGCGGGTGCTGTCACTATGATGTTAGCTGATAGACACTTTGGCACTTCGTTCTTTAACGCAGCAGGTGGAGGAGACCCTATCCTGTTTCAACACGTGTTTTGGTTCTTTGGTCACCCTGAAGTGTATGTATTGGTCTTGCCAGCTTTTGGGGTTATTTCAGAAATCATTCCCACTTTCAGTCGTAAACCATTATTTGGTTATCATTTTATGGTTTATGCTACTGTGAGCATCGCTGTATTATCCTTTATAGTTTGGGCTCACCATATGTTCACCACGGGAATTCCTCTGGGAGCGGAACTATTCTTTATGTACACCACCATGCTGATTGCGGTACCGACCGGTATCAAGGTGTTCAACTGGGTGAGTACCATGTTCAAAGGAGCCATGACCTTTGAAACCCCAATGCTGTTTGCCATAGCGTTTGTGTTTTTATTTACTATCGGTGGATTTACTGGGCTGATGTTGGCACTGGTACCGGCCGATTTTCAATATCAGGACAGCTATTTTGTTGTGGCTCACTTCCATTATGTTCTGGTGCCCGGCGTTATCTTTGCTCTGGTAGCAGCGACTTATTATTGGTTACCCAAGTGGACAGGGCATATGTACAATGAGCGTTTGGGTAAATGGCATTTTTGGCTTTCTGTCATTTCAGTTAATTTGACCTTTTTCCCCATGCATTTTCTGGGGCTAGCTGGTATGCCAAGGCGAATCCCTGACTATGCTTTGCAGTTTGCCAATTTTAATATGATTGTAACAGTGGCTGCTTTTGCTTTCGGTTTGTCGCAATTGTTGTTCCTGTACAATGTGGTAGCCACAGTAAGAAAAAGAGGCACTAATAAGGATGTAGCGACGAGCAGGGTTTGGGAAGGGTCACATGGATTGGAATGGACTTTGCCATCTCCACCACCTTACCATACGTTTAGCACTCCACCTGAGATTAAATAAAGGTGGAGTTTGATGATTGAAGAAAAAAAACAGAAAAAACTGCTCACTATATTAACATTATTAGTATTAGGGATGTTTGCTTTTGGTTTTGCCCTGGTCCCTATTTATAATAGCCTTTGCAAGAATCTGGGCATTAATGGCAAAACCAAAATGGAGGCCGTTGCTTATGATGAAGATAAGGCAAAAATTGCAGCAGATAGAGAAGTCTTGGTTGAATTCGTAGCAACCAATAACAGTGGTGTGCCTTGGGCCTTCTATCCCAAGACAAAAAAAATTAAAGTGCATCCAGGAGAAATTGTAAAGCTGGCATTCTATGCGGAAAATAAAACAGATCATACAATGACAGTTCAGGCAATTCCGAGCGTGACGCCGGGGATTGCTGCGAAATATTTAAAAAAAACGGAATGTTTTTGTTTTACTCAACAAACGCTAAATGGTCATGAGGCAATGAATATGCCTTTACTATTCCATTTAGATACGGATTTACCGAAAAATGTGAATACGGTTACTCTGTCTTATACATTATTTGATGTGACAGGTAGATCAAGTAATTAGGCGTCGTTGATATGTCTACCTTCGTGGCTATTTTGACTCGATTTTCTGAACGTAGTTTCTGAAAATCGCGACAAGGTAATTCATGCTAGCCAAATATCAGCGGTCTTTGAGTATCAGCGTTTGGCTGAATGACTTATTGTTACAGGAGATTAAAGAATAATGGGAGCACATGGTACATATTATATTCCCAAACCCAGTCACTGGCCTTTGGTTGGCTCAATTGGTTTGACCACCACACTGGTTGGCGCAGCATGTTGGCTACATCATGACTGGTATGGCCCTTACGTATTTATAGCGGGCTTATGTATTTTGGTTGCAATGATGTTTGGCTGGTTTGGGCAAGTCATCTATGAAAACAGCAAAGGCCTATATGATTTGCAAGTTGATCGTTCATTTCGCTGGGGTATGTGCTGGTTCATATTTTCTGAAGTATGCTTTTTCGGAGCCTTTTTCGGAGCCCTGTTTTTTGCAAGATATTGGTCAGTCCCTCTTTTGGGTGGTGAGATGCATCCTATTACTCATTACACCTTATGGCCTGAGTTCAAAGCAGTTTGGCCCTTGCTGAGTAATCCAAATAATCAGACTTTTGCCGGGGCTCATGAAGCCATGGGGGCTTGGGGTTTGGCTGCAATAAATACCATTATTTTATTAACTTCCGGGGTAACCATCACCTGGGCACATTGGGCTTTAAAATTAAGAAAGCGTACTCAATTACTAACAGGTATGTCATTGACCATCGCCTTGGGCGTTTTGTTCTTGATGTTACAAAGCTATGAGTATCATGAAGCATATACGGAAATGAATTTAACGCTGGATGCAGGTATTTATGGTACTACCTTTTTCATGCTGACAGGATTCCATGGTTTGCACGTAACAATCGGAACAATCATGCTTATCGTTATTCTGGTTCGTTGCAAGAAGGGTCATTTTACTCCTGAACGGCATTTTGCTTTCGAAGGGGTTGCCTGGTATTGGCACTTTGTGGATGTGGTGTGGTTGTTTCTATTTGTCTTTGTCTATTGGTTGTAGGGTGAGGCTAATTTATCGTGTATTACAACCGGGTATTAATTAATAAGCCCGGTTGAAATTGAATTCGAACGACTTTCATTTTGTAAGTAAAACAGTAATCTGAAAAGGCTATTGAGTCTACAACAGCATGGCCTCGGAAATATTTTGCAAAAAAATGGACATCACTACCTTTTTCAAAATAATCATTACTTTTTATTTCTAATTCAGATTCAGATAAGCTAACCATTTGGCATTCAAAGTTATTTTGACCAATCTTAATGGTTATAACAACAGGTTCTATAGGTTGAATTAGCACAGTTTCTCCTTAACTGGGCGACTTCAGTTGCTTGTCTTAATAGTGACTGACATTAGATAATGAATTGTTTCTAATTCGAAAATTCACTCTGCACTATTCATGTGTAATCTAAATGAAATAATTCTCCTCTTATTTGTATTCTAGACTATCAATGATCAAATTGTTCTTAATTTAAATATATTGGCTAGAATGAGCTCTTGTGCACAAGAGGTATCAGATGGTAAGTGTGGCATAGCAGACTATTTAATGGATTAGAATTAGACAAACATAAGACGTATTAAAAATGAACCTATCCAAAATCAGTTGATATCGAAATAATTTAGAAACAATTTATCAGATTATATTTGCCTCGCTATTTGAGATGAAGTAACATCTCTGTCGTTTTTAACATTTTTAGGTAACCTCTCGCGATTTTTCTCATTATTTGATTTGTGCTGCGCAACTGGGGAAATGGATGTAGGCAATTTGACAAGGAGATATTGGTCTATGCAATCTAGTCGTTTTATATCTATGACAGCAATTTGTACAATCATGCTGTTATCAAAGTCCACTATAGCTGGGACAGCAGGGGAGGCTGCCTTGGCATCAAGCCATTGGAATGGCGGGGGTAATTTGCAAGTAGTAGAGCCTTTTTTTCAAAATAACCCGGCTTTTTATTTCCTTAGCGCAAGAAGAGTTGCAGCAGGTGATGCGAATTTTACGGTAACTGATATCCAATCCCAAAAGGATGTATCGCATGATGTCGACGTAGCTCCAGAATTTTTTCTAGGGTATGTTTCAGAATCAGGTCTGGGATTTCGAACTCGTTATTGGTTCTTTGATCAAAAGACTAAGCAAACTACTGCAGCCCCCCAGACTTCAGTTACCGATTTGACTTTATCCTTTCCTATTTCTTCAGCTGCTCCAATTGGTTTAGATATTGATACACGTGATAACAATTTACGTGATAGCATGACGGTTGAAACGAAACTTAATACTCAGATTTGGGATGGTATAATAACCAAGAATTATGAGGTTCAAAACTCAGTCATTGTTCTTGGGGCAGGGGCACGATATGCGTATATGTCGCAGCAATATAATGCCTTCGAAACTCAAGAACCAGGCGCAACATTAGATATTCGTATGAATCCCCCTGTACCTCAATTTATAACGGCACATAAAAAGGATCTTTTATCCGGGCATAATTTTTGGGGTTGGGGACCTGTTATTATGATTGAAGATACGATTCCTTTGGGACAAAGTAGTTTTTCCTTGGTTGGCTTGGCCAGAGGCTCAGCTGTATATGGTCCTGCAAAACAACAGGCAAGTAAAACCTTATTGGTGCGAGGCACACAAAATGGTAATGAGATTTTAAATGAAAATGCTTTTGTGCAACGAAAAAATAGACATCAAACCGTTCTGGAAATCATAGATGCAGAACTTGGAATCGCTTACAATAAAAAATGGGGCAAAGGAGAGCTAAGTGGTCAACTATCCCTTGTAGCGCAAGAATGGATTGGTGGTGGAAGTGCCTCAAAATCAGCCACAACCGGTGCTGGTTTTGGTTTGCCAGGAAGCGGCATGACTGGTGCTCCTCAAGTTGCAGGAGTGACAAGCGAAAGCAACTTTGGTTTTGTTGGAGGTGCATTTAAGCTTGGATATTTATATTAATTTTTAATTGAGTCCAAACTCATGAGAGTTTTCTCTTTACAATACTATGCAGAAAACTCTCTCACCTTCTCCATTGTAATTTTTCTACCATAAAACATTCTTAAATAATTGGATGACTAACTAGACAATTATTTTGGGTTGATAAATTTGCAAGAACTGTCTTTAAATTTAAGAATACCTGTCGGGGATAAGACAAAAAACCAGTCTTAACAAGAAAGGTTTTTCCTGTTATGTTTCAAAATCAAGCTATTTCATAGCTGTCTTTAATAGATTCAATTTAATAATTGCTCAATAATTTTTTGCAAATTATGATCGTTTTCATAATGAATAATCAATGTGCCTTTGCCGGTTTTTCCTTGTTTTAATTTAATTTTAGTCTGTAAATGTTTCGCTAAAGAGTTTAGCTGCTCTTTAAACTGAGGGTTGTCTTTTTGATGGGCTTTTGATTCCGGTTTCCCTGTTTTTACTCGTTCAACTAGCTGTTCCGTTTCTCTGACCGATAAATTCTTGGCAATGATTAATTGAGCAACTTGACTTTGCTGCTCTTCATCCAAAGCGAGTAACGCTCGAGCGTGTCCCATGTCTATGTCCCCATTTTCCAAGAGCTTTTTTACTGGTGTTGAAAGGGAAAGTAAGCGAAGAAAATTGCTTACCGCAGTTCTTGATTTACATAAAAGATCGGCTACCTGCTGATGGGTAAGCGCAAATTCATTGGTGAGTCTGTACATGGCTCTTGCTTGATCCATGGCATTTAAATCTTCACGCTGCAAGTTTTCAACCAGTGCCATCGCCATGGCTGTTTCATCATCTACCTGTTTGAGGATAACAGGGACTTCGGTAAGGCCTGCCAGTTGGCTGGCACGCCAGCGTCTTTCTCCTGCGATGATTTCATACCGTCCATTGTCTATCTCACGAACCAGCAAGGGTTGCAATACGCCTTGCTTTTTAATGGACTGGGCAAGTTCATTGAGAGGGGTTTCTTCCATTCCACCACGAGGTTGATACTTGCCCGGCTGTAAACAAGTCACTGCGAGTTTGAGTTGTTGTTCTGTCTGGGGTTGCTCATTTGATAATAAAGAGCTGCTTGATTGACTTAATAAAGCAGATAAATTACGGCCTAAACTACTGCGTTTTACTGTCATTACTTACCCCAAATTAACTGGCTACAGTTTGTTTACTTATCACTTCGGCAGCGAGAACCATATAGGCTGCTGCACCCGGTGAGGATTTATCATATTGCAAAGCCGGCATTCCATGACTTGGCGCTTCAGCCAGTCTTACATTGCGTGGTACAACAGTCCTATAAACCTTTGCAGGGAAATGCTCTAATAACTGCTTGGATACTTCGGCACATAATCTGTTGCGTGCATCATACATGGTACGAAGGACGCCCTCGATATGCAAACGTGAATTCACTGTCGATTTCACTTGTTCGATGGTTGATAACAACGCAGCCAATCCTTCCAAAGCATAGTATTCACACTGCATGGGTATCAAAACGGAGTCAGCAGCGACAAAGGCGTTAATGGTTAATGTATTCAAAGCAGGAGGGCAGTCAATTAAAATAAAATCATAATTGGACTGGATGGGTTGTAATGCTTTGAATAAGAAAGTTTCCCGATGATTGCGCTCCATCAGGCTGACTTCTGCAACAGTCAAATCTTCGTTACCGGGAATTAAATCATATCCGCAAGTTGTAGCAAGGCATGCCTGCTCAGCCAGGCAATCGCGTAACAAGACATCGTTGGTTGTGTGAACCAACTGCCTTTTATCTACCCCACTACCCATCGTTGCATTACCCTGAGGATCTAAATCGATCAGCAAAACTTGCTGTTTGGATGCGGCAAGAGATGCAGATAAATTGATGGCCGTGGTTGTTTTACCTACTCCACCTTTTTGGTTGGCAATGGCTATGACTTTCGCCATAATTATTCCTTGTTCGTGTTGTTAATAAGCACGCAGCAACGCTCTCCTTCGATACCCGGGACAGCATATCTCTCAACTCGATATGTTTGATGAATCGGGACCAATTCAGTATCCGGAAACCGCCCTTTCATGGCTAACCACAAACCATCCTGAGCGACAAGATGTTGAGTCCATTTTATCATTTGTTCGAGACTGCTAAATGCTCTGCTTATTACTGTATCAAAACCTTGGTTTGGGTGGTAGTTCTCTACTCGAATTTGTATTGGTTCAATGTTCTTTATATTGAGTTGACGTTTTACTTCATTGAGAAAGCTAATTTTTTTCCCATTACTGTCCAATAATACAAATTGTAAGTCAGGTTTGGCAATAGCCAAAGGGATGCCAGGTAAACCCGGGCCAGTACCCACATCGATAATATGATTTCCCTTTATCCATGGTAAAATAGCCAGACTGTCGAACAGGTGCTTGTTGACCATGGTTTCAATATCACGTATTGCAGTGAGATTATATGTTTTATTCCATTTATTGAGCAGGAGCAAAAAATCCAGCAAGAGATCGCCGATGGAATCGAGTTTAAACTCGGCTAAACCCTTTTCAAGCAATGATCTTGTTTTCGTATTATCTATCATACTGGAAGCCGGCTCTTTTTCAGGTGAACAAGTAAAAGAGAGAGGGCCGCAGGGGTTACGCCAGAAATCCGCCCAGCTTGAGCCAAGGAAGTTGGTTTAATTCGGTTTAGTTTTTGAATGACTTCACTTGATAAACCTACAACGTCATTATAATCCAAAGTCTCTGGGAGCAGGGTATTTTCATGCTTGCGCAATTTCTCAATTTCTTGTTGCTGCCTGTCGATGTACCCGGCATATTTATTCTGAATTTCAATTTGCTCTGTTATTTCTTGCGGCAACTCAGGCAAATTCAAATCATCCATCATTAAAAGATGCTGATAATTTATCTCTGGTCGTTTTAAAAATTCAACGGCACGGCAATCGTGTTGCATTGGATTAAGCAAAGTCTCTTTAAACAAATCATTATGATGAACCCTCACCCAGCTGTTGTGTAACAAAGCTTGAGTTGATTCAATCGCTTCACGTTTTTTGGAAAAGCTGTCCCACCGTTCATCACCTACCAGGCCAAGCTGTCGGCCTTTCTCAGTCAGTCTTAAATCGGCATTATCTTCACGTAATAGCAAACGATACTCTGCTCTTGAGGTAAACATTCTATAGGGTTCTTGCGTTCCGCAAGTGATCAAATCATCGATAAGTACACCTATGTAGGCCTCATCTCTGCGTGGGCACCACAACGCTTGATCTTTGATTTGCAGGGCAGCATTCATGCCCGCAATAATTCCTTGTGCTGCCGCTTCCTCATATCCGGTTGTGCCATTGATTTGTCCGGCAAAAAACAAATTAGGAATGGCTTTGGTTTGCAAAAATGAGGTTAATCCACGTGGGTCAAAATAATCATACTCGATGGCGTACCCTGGTCTGGTGATGTGGGCATTTTCAAAACCCTTAATGGTGCGCACAAATTGCACTTGTACCTCGAAGGGGAGACTGGTAGAAATTCCATTAGGGTATATTTCTTCCGTTGTCAGACCTTCCGGTTCAACAAAAATCTGGTGAGATGTTTTATCAGCAAACCGAACAATTTTGTCTTCTATCGAGGGGCAATAACGAGGGCCAACTCCTTCAATGACTCCCGCATACATTGGCGATTTATCCAAATTATTTCTTATTATGTCATGAGTGGCTTCTGTGGTATGTGTAATGTGGCATGGAACTTGTTGAGGATGGTCTTTTGCCGTTCCCAAGTAGGAAAACACTGGAACCGGGGTATCACCTGGTTGTTCTACCATCTGGCTAAAATCAATGGTTCGTCTGTCAATTCGAGGAGGCGTTCCTGTTTTCAAACGTCCTACTGGTAAATCCAAATCGCGCAAGCTTTTAGATAACGCAATGGAAGGGGGATCCCCGGCTCTGCCTCCTGCGTATTGGTTCATACCGACATGAATCTTGCCACCCAGAAAAGTCCCTACCGTTAATACAACAGCGCGTGCTTTGAGCGTGAGCCCCATTTGGGTTACAACACCTGTAACCAAACCGCCTTCAATTTTCAAATCATCAACGGCTTGTTGAAATATGGTTAAATTAGCCTGTGATTGCAATTGTGTGCGAATGGCTTTTCTATACAAAACACGATCCGCTTGTGCGCGTGTGGCTCGAACTGCAGGCCCTTTTGAGGCATTAAGAATTCGAAATTGAATCCCAGCCTGATCGGCGGCTTTAGCCATTGCTCCATCAAGGGCATCAATTTCTTTAACCAGGTGCCCTTTACCAATGCCGCCTATGGCTGGATTGCAGGACATTTGTCCAAGCAAGTCTATGTTATGGGTCAATAACAAGGTTTTTACACCCAGGCGTGCTGCTGCAAGTGCCGCTTCTGTACCAGCATGCCCTCCGCCAACGACTATGACATCATATAATTGTTCAAGATTCATGTTTAACCATTAGTTATGCCAAAATTCTAAATTGGATTTTTGGATTTTCTGCAAAACGATCCAAGCCAACATATAAAAAAATGTGCAATTATACACTTTTTTGGCAATTGTCCCAAGATGTAATGAAGATTATGCGCTGGGATTATTTTTACTACTTAACAACAGGGGTTCACTGCTTGTGTCATCCAGCAGGTCGAGCCTGTCCTTTTCTTCTTCCTGTGTTTTTGCAGCGACGGCATCTAAAAGTGGTTTTTTCTCTTTAGGTTGAAAGAAACTTTGTTTTGCTTTGGAAGGCTTATTCCAATTATCCGGGTCTTTACAAAAAGCCTCATATTCTTTTTCATTAAAGGCTTTGACTTCATTTTTCGCGGGTTTGAAAGCAGCGTTGATCATTAAGTTGGTCGCCAAGGCAACACCAATTGTGGCGCCCAGGACGGCAAATCCAATTCCTAACGGTAAAAAAACGAAGCTGGCAAAAACAACGGCTGGTATAAACGATTCCAAAATCACCGAGCGTAGCAAATGCATGGTTTGAAAAACAACCATCTGCTTCTGGTATTCTGTTTCTGCCTTTAATTTTTTGATTTCCAGGAAGAGAAATTTTTTTTCATTATCATCCAAAGCGGGATTTTTTTCCAATAAGAGTTTAAATAACTCAACCTTATCATCATAGCCCTTTTTCGCTTCCTTGGCGGAGCAATGTGCTTTATAGACTTCCATACCGCCTTTCACGCCATTGTAAATTACTGTGAAAGCCAGGCAAAGCACAGCGCCTGTTATAGTGATTGCCAGTAAAGCCGGTCCGGAGATAGGGAAGAAAGGGGCGGCCAGTAATGCAAAAGCGAGCATGAGTCCGACAGCGTAAGCTATGCCTGCATATAAACTGACTTTTTGCAGGTCCCAATTTCTTTCAGATTCTTTTTGCGCTCGCATTAAACCTTGTAATTGCAATTCGTATTCTTGGATTATTCTAAGCTTTTCATGCTCTTTTCCTGGTTCTTCTTCTGCCTTGCTGATTAATCGCTTTAATTTTTTAATGTCTTCCTCATACGCTAACATTTCTTTGTAGTGGCGCGTTTTTTGCTCTTCGTAATCCCAAATGGCCAGGCTGATGTCAAAGACCAGCAGTGCTAAAGTCAATACATCACCCCAGGTTCCAAGAGCTCCTTTGCCAGTAAGCCAGAAAAAGCAAATCAAGTTTCCTGTTGCCCAGATAGAATCATTGAGCAAGGTAAATTTTCTTTGATCCCACTGGGTAAGGAATCGTTCTGTCCACGGTGTCTTTTTTTCCCTTTCGCTCATCCATGGGCCACTAATCGTGTGTTTGAGTAGCAAAAACATATTGAGGGAAAAGCGAAAATAATACAAAGCCCAACTCAGGGTACCTGTATAGGGATCAGGGGCTTTGACTACCTGGGTTGCCTGGCCGACATTAAAAAAGTCATCCGGTAATGCAGCGAGTATCACTTTAAGCAAGCTGGATGCCCAAACCCAATACAAACGCTTTTCATTAAACCAGCCCATCGATTCTTTGATGGTTTTGGTTTTGCGATCCATGGAATCGACTATCATTTCTGCCAATTCTTTACCCAGAAAAATGCTCAAGTATTTTACTGGATAGCCATCGCTGGCATAGCCATGCTCTGGCGAGGGGGCTCTTTTTTGTTCTTTGCAGACTTGATGATAATTAAGGTAGTCTAGCAGTTCTTCACATCGTTTAATGTGCTGCGTGTATGTTTTTATGTTTTCATATTTCTGATGTTCTTCTTCGTATTTTTTTTGCGTGAGTAAAAGCAAGTAGGCGACTTGCAAATCTCGTATTAGTTTCTTCTTGTCTTCTTCACTCATATAACGAAGCATGACTTCATCAGTATTTTCTATAATGGGCAGATAAAAACTCAGTGGTGCTAGAAAATCTCCTCCTTTGGCTTTGCTATTGTATTCAAGAAGTTCTTCTACTTTGTCTTCATAGCGTAGTTCAGATTTCTCATCAGTTTTGAGGGTTTTCAAGTAAGATTGAAGAATTAAACTACTGGTTGCCATAAAGTCATCTCTTTTTTAATTTTTGTTAATTACCTATATAAATGATACTATAAAAAGTAAATTTGTTCTTTTTTATAGCATAGTATTTATTTTGGGTACAAGATGAGTGCGATTGGCTTTACAGTATTGATACTAAAATTTGCAGGAATAGGGGTAAGGCGAGTTGCGGGTTATACAAGAGATCCAATCATGATGAGCTGAATCAAGAGGACTATTTTGGATAGAAATCACTCTGCCAGTTCAACTTCCTTCCTTAAATAAATATCATCAAAGCGTTTGATGTCGTCTTCACCCAGATAGGAGCCGCTCTGTACTTCGATAACATAAAGTGGTTCATTATGCGGATTACTTAATCGATGTAATGCGTTTTTCGGAATATAGGTGGATTGGTTTTTTGATAATCGGAATGTATTGTTTCCATTAACTACCTCTGCTTCACCGCCAACGATAACCCAATGTTCTGCACGATGCTGATGTGTTTGTAAAGAGAGTTTTGCACCAGGTTTAACCATAAGGCGTTTTACTTTAAATGAGGTGCCTTCAGCCAGTATTTCATAATATCCCCATGGTCTGGGAACACGTTGGTGATCTTGAGTTAAATGAGGATGATCTTTACGTAAGGAGTGAACCAAATCTTTCACTTGTTGCGAATAGCGTTTATCGGCAACTAATACGGCATCACTGGTTGCAACGATAATTTGGTCCTGAATTCCAACGGTTGTGACTAACAACTCTTCACTATTAATGAGACAATTGTGACTGTCTTGAGCGATGACATTTCCAATGAGAGTATTGCCTTGCTCATCTTGTTTGTTCGCGTCAGCAACAGCAGTCCAGCAGCCCAGATCACTCCATTGTATGGAAATGGGTATTACAACGGCCTTATCTGTTTTTTCCATGATGGCATAGTCAATAGACTCCTCTTTACATTGAGAAAAACAATCCAGATCAAGACGCAAAAAATCATGATGATGTTGGGCAAGGGTCAGTGCTTGTTGACTGAATTGGTAGATTTCGGCTTCAAATTGTTCTAACTCCTCAAGATATACCCCTGCACGACAAATGAACATGCCGCTATTCCAAAAATAATTCCCTTTACTCACAAATTGCGCTGCAGTTTGAGCGTCTGGTTTTTCTCTAAAACTCAAAACTTGCTTTATATCATTGGACAGAGTATTGCCGGCCTCAATATAACCATACCCGGTTTTGGGGCTATCAGGCGTTATGCCAAATGTCACTATCGCTTTGTTTTCTGAAGCAAATTGTCCTCCTTCTAACATGGCTGCCAGCCATGTGTCGTCATCAGCTATCCAGTGATCCGAGGGTAAGACCAGCATGACGGCATCCTTTCCTACTGTATTTGCTAAATAATGAGCTGCACAAGCTATCGCCGGAGCTGTATTTCTTGCACAAGGCTCAAGCAAGTAAGTGGTTTGCACGTTAAAATCTTGCAATTGATCCTGGCAGATAAAGTAATGAGCGTCATTACTCACGATAATGGTTTGATGACCAGGCAATCCCATTGCTCTTTTCATGGTTTGTTGAATTAAAGACAATTCGCCATTTAATTTTAAAAATTGCTTAGGAAAATTTTGTCTTGATAAAGGCCATAGTCGAGTGCCAGAGCCCCCGGCTAGAATTATTGGATAAAGAGGAGTCGTCATCACATTCCATATTGTGGCATAATTGGCCTGCATTTTAGCAGGAATTTTTAAGAGCAAGCAATTGTTCCAATTTTTTGAGGTTTTGCATTATGAAAAAAGCTGTCGTTTTGCTTTCTGGCGGTTTAGATTCAACGACTTGTCTCGCGTTGGCTAAATCTCAGGGGTTTGCTTGTTATGCATTAAGTTTTTCATACGGCCAGAGGCATTCCGCAGAACTGTGTGCCGCAACTCGAATAGCGAAACATATGGATGTGGCTGAACACAAAATAGTTACACTGGATACCGCTTTATTTGGTGGATCCGCTTTGACTGATTCATCTATTGAAGTACCTGAATTCAAAGAAAGTACGGAAATACCAGTCACCTATGTTCCTGCCCGTAATACTATTTTTTTGGCTATGGCTTTAGGTTATGCCGAATCGATTGATGCCAGAGATATCTTTATTGGTGCCAGTTCTGTTGATTATTCTCATTATCCTGATTGTCGCCCGGAGTTTATTCAATCTTTTCAGATTCTGGCAAATTTGGCGACGAAAGCAGGGATTGAAGGCGATCACTTTACTATTAATGCTCCTCTGCAACATCTCAGTAAAGTCCAGACTATTCAATTAGGTATCGAGCTTGGTGTTGATTACGGATTAACTGTTTCCTGTTATCAAGCGAATGAAGCAGGAGAAGCTTGTGGGCAGTGTGACAGTTGTACTTTTAGAAAGCGGGGTTTTAAGAGTGCAGGAGTAGACGATCCTACTCCATATCAAAAACATGTTCATATTTAACCCATACAGTTAAATTAATGATATAATCCCTGAAATTTTGGTTTGGAGTTTTTTATGTGGGATAAAATCAAAGAATGGTATAAAAATAACAAGAGCTATTTGACAATGCTCTTGATTGGGTCGGCGTTTGTTGGCCTGGGTGTTACATTCCTTGCTCTGCTCTTCCCCCCAGTTTTGGCGGCATTTGCAAGCATAAGTATTTTTGGAGTGGCGCCATTGGCATTTTTAACGTCATTGCATCTTCCACTCGCCGTGCTGGCCCTTGGCTGTATTGTTACTGGCGCTGCTTTTGGAGCAATTTTAGGAGGCTTGGTGGCATGGAAACAATCTATTAGTATTGCCAGGCATGTGTATTCATACTTTGATCATAAGCAGGATCATCAAGTCGAGATCAGTGAAGAAGATACCTACCGTTATTTAATGGATCATTTGGAGGGAGAACCTGGCGAATCCTTTGAAGCCGAGGTGGATGAAGAATTTAATGATTATACATCTTCTGATTCTACCGAAGACAGGGCAAATCCATTGAGTGTTTCAACAGATTCAAACCCTCATGCTCTTGATGGGGGCTATGAAATGAGAGAACTTAGAATATAAAATTTGTGAATTTTATTGTAATCGCAGCAAGAACTTTATTGGGATGAAGACAATAAAATGAACTTACTTTACACTTTTGTAACAACATATTGCACACAATTAATTCACATTTAGGAAAGGGGTTGCTACAATCTGCTCCGATTTATAACCTTGGAGTAAAAACATGACATTGAAACAATTTGCAACTGGCGTATTTTATTTGCCAGCAGCCGTTTTTTCTGGTTTAACTAACCTATTTTTAGGTTCTTATGCAAAAGACAAACGCGGTAACTACATTCAAGATGAAGATGGCAACTATGTAAGAAACCGTGGTTTGATTGGTTTGACTCTGGATGCTGTTAAGTATTTGGGAACCAGTGTTGCCAATTTCATTTCTAATCACCAAAAAGCAATTTCAGTGGCATTTTGGTCTTCTTTAGTTGTTGCAGGCGTTGCTGCTTTAACTGTTGCTTTCTGGCCTGCTGCTTTGGCTGCTGTAGTTAACTTCTCTGTTTTTGGAGTATCAATCGCTTCCGTAGTTGGTACTGGCTACGCTGCTCAAGTTGCTGCTACAGCTGGTGTTGCTGCTGCTTTAACCACTGCTGGTGTTTATGTTGGTGCTACCGTTGTTAATGCTTTCAACGCATTAAGAGAGTGCATTTCAAATCTGCGCAGCAAGAAACCTTCAAGCAACCCAGAGTTTACACCGGTTAACGATGAGACCTTTGATGAAGGACGTAGAAACCAATTCAGTGGTTTGAACAAAGGTTCTGAGCAACAAGCTCCAAAACTTTCCAGCTCAAGCTCTGAAGACGAAGAGCCTGTTCATACTTCTACAGTATTTGTACAACCTAAGGATGTTGCTCCTGAAGTGGTTGAAAACCCAACTTCTACCATATCTCTCACTGGCTCCAAGTAATATCAAAATATTACAAGCAAGTGGTAATTAAAAAACGCGGCTAAGGCCGCGTTTTTTTATGTTTCGCCCCAGCGTTTCACCAACCCACAATCCAAATCAAATAAATCGAGTACTCTCCCAACGGTATCATTGATTAAGTCGTCTATGTTTTGCGGATGATTATAAAAAGCGGGCACTGGAGGGCAGATAATGCCTCCCATTTGTGTAATACAGACCATATTGTTCAGATGAACAAGATGCAAAGGCGTTTCCCTCGGCAAGAGCACCAGTTTTCTGCGTTCTTTAAGAACGACATCAGCGGCTCTGGTTAACAGGTTGCTACTGATTCCATGCGCAATTTCGCCTAAGGTTTTCATGGAACAAGGCGCAATGATCATACCCAAAGTTTTAAATGAGCCACTGGCAATGGATGCGGTCAGATCAGTGCAGGGATGGTAAACGTCTGCTAAAGCTTTGAGTTCGGCAGCACTCATATCTGTTTCATAAGCACGGGTCAGTTGCCCTGCTTTACTAATGACTAAATGCGTTTCTATGGGTAATTTTTGCAAGACTTGTAATAGTCTAATCCCATAGATTATGCCCGATGAGCCACTGATGCCTATGATGAGTCTTGGATGGTTGGCCATGTCTGTTCACTCGTTGAAAATTTAATTTGATCAGGACTTATAAACTCACCCAATCACTTTATTAAAAAATGTTTTTAATTAGGTCATTTAGTATATCTAATCTCCCTCATTAAAAACACTTTTTGCCTTTACCTTGAGGTTTTTCCTAGTCTTTTTGATATTAGCAAATTATAAGAGAATAAGTAGTAATAAAATTACCAGATCGTTCCAGCAAAATTTAACTCCCATAGATAATCACTAATAAAAACCTGTTTTCTGTTGCAGCATTTCAATTGCCTTTGCGCTATAATTAGTCGCTTTATTATCGGTGATGAGTATTCTATAACTATGACTAGTGAACGAAAAATGTTGGTGACCAGTGCCCTGCCTTATGCCAACGGGCATTTGCATTTGGGGCATTTGGTAGAGCATATTCAAACAGATATCTGGGTTCGTACTCACAAAATGTTGGGTATTCAGTGTATTAGCGTTTGTGGGGATGACGCACATGGAACTCCCATTATGCTCAAGGCCGAGCAGCTGGGAATTACTCCAGAGGCTTTAACTGCCGAAATCAAATTAAGTCACGAAAAGGATTTTAAAGCGTTCGCTATTGATTATGATTATTACCACACCACGCATTCACCTGAAAATCAGGCATTGGCGACTACCATATTTGAACGTTTGCAGGCTGGCGGTGATATAGTCAAGAAAACAATCCGCCAGTTTTATGATCCCGTAAAGCAAATGTTTTTGCCGGACAGGTATGTGAAGGGAACTTGCCCCAAATGTGCTGCTGTCGATCAGTATGGCGATAATTGCGAGGTTTGTGGCGCCACTTATTCGCCGACGGATTTGATTAACCCTGTTTCTGTTATATCGGGAGCCAGCCCTGTAGAAAAGGAATCAGAGCATTATTTTTTTGATTTGCCGCGTTACGAAGAGTTACTTAAGGATTGGACAAGAAAGGGGCATTTACAAACCGAAGTAACGAATAAACTCAGCGAATGGTTTGAGGCGGGTTTAAAGCAATGGGATATTTCTCGCGATGCTCCCTATTTTGGTTTCCCTATTCCCGGTGTTCCGGATAAATACTTTTACGTTTGGTTAGATGCTCCCATAGGCTATATGGCAAGCTTTAAAAAGTATTGCGATGAGCGTGGCGTTTCTTTTGATGAGTTTTGGGATAAGGCTTCAAAAACAGAATTATATCATTTTGTAGGCAAGGATATTGTGTATTTTCATGCTTTGTTCTGGCCAGCTATGTTAGCTGCCAGCGGTTTCAGAACACCTACTGCCGTGTATACCCATGGGTTTTTAACGGTTGAGGGGCAGAAGATGTCCAAATCGCGCGGTACTTTTATCGAAGCGCGAGCTTATCTGGCTCATTTGCATCCTGAATATCTGCGTTATTATTTCGCTGCCAAATTGAATGGACGGGTAGATGATTTGGATTTGAATTTTGATGATTTTGTCAATAGAGTGAATGCCGATCTAGTCGGGAAGGTAGTGAATATTGCAAGTCGATGCGCTGGATTTATTAATAAGCGCTTTGATAATCGTTTGAGTCAAGAGTTAAGTGATCCGAAACTATACAAAGAGTTATTGGGCGCTAGAGAGTCAGTGATTGACGCATTTGTTTCAAGAGATTATGCACGGGCGATACGACAAATCATGGATTGTGCCGACAAAGTCAATCAATACATCGATGCCAATAAACCCTGGGTATTGGCTAAAGATGAAAGTAAATTAGAGGAGGTCCATGCCATATGCACAATGGGAATCAATTTATTCCGCATTTTAATAACCTATTTAAAACCAGTTTTGCCGATGATGGCCAAAGCGTCAGAAGAATTTTTAAATTCCGAACCTTTAGACTGGAATTCTGTCGATAAACCTTTGCTAAATCACCATATCAATATCTTTAAACCTTTGATGGTCAGGGTAGAAAAAGAAAAAATTGAAGCGATGTTGGTGCAAAGTAAAGAGTCCCTGACGACTACCCCAGCAAAAGAAAATACCTCAGTTGAAGCCGATAACTTAATCAGTATCGAGGACTTTGCCAAAGTGGATTTACGCATTGCAAAAATTGTCAATGCAGAGCCTGTGGAAGGCGCTGATAAATTAATGCGCTTGAGTTTAGACTTGGGTGATACTCAAAAGCAGGTTTTTGCCGGAATAAAAAAGGCTTATGATGCCGAAGAATTGATTGGGCGTTTAACCGTCATGGTTGCTAATCTGGAGCCCCGCACTATGCGTTTTGGCGTTTCTGAAGGCATGGTATTGGCGGCAGGGGATGGCCAGGGAATTTATTTACTACAACCTGATGCAGGAGCGCTTCCTGGTATGAAGGTGAAGTAATGGCCTCTGTTAAAGAAATTGATGCGTTATTGCCGCAAACCCAATGTGGGGAATGTGGGTATGCAGGTTGTTTGCCTTATGCTGAAGCGCTTGCCCAAGGGGTGGCTCCTATTAATAAATGTCCCCCTGGTGGTGTAGAAACTGTAAAAGCTTTGGGAAAATTACTGCATGTTGATTCCTCTCCTTATTTGAAGGAAGCAATAGAAAGCACTCGAGCTCCCTCAGTTGCTGTTATCAACGAGGAAGAATGCATCGGTTGCACTAAATGCATCAAAGCATGCCCTGTGGATGCAATTATTGGTAGTGGTAAATTAATGCACGCCATTATTACTCATGAGTGTACCGGATGCGGTTTGTGTGTGGATCCTTGTCCTGTTGATTGCATCGAGATGGTTAGTTTGCCTGCTGCTGGATATGATAAGGATTTGGCCCGTGAACGTTATAATGCCAAACAAATGCGCCAGTTGCGTGATGAGCATGAAAAACAGCAATTATACAGGGAAAGAAAGAAGCTTTCAGCACATCCGCAAGATCATACTCAAGACGTACAAGCAAAACAAAGTTATATTCTTCAGGCTCTGGCTCGGGTGAAAGCGAAAAAAACCTATGAATAAAGAAAAGGCGCAAGAAATTTTCAAACGTTTGCAAAAACAAAACCCTCATCCTACAACTGAATTGAAATATAGCACCCCTTTTGAGCTATTAATTGCCGTCATGCTTTCTGCCCAGGCAACAGACGTCAGTGTAAACAAAGCAACAGCTCAACTATTCCGGGTAGCCAATACCCCACAAGCCTTACTGGATTTGGGATTAGACAGGTTAAAAGAGTACATTAAATCCATAGGTCTTTATAACAGCAAAGCACAAAATATCATGAAAACCTGTGAAATACTGATTGGTCAGCATGAAGGACAAGTTCCTAAGCAGAGAGAGGCGTTGGAAGCGTTGCCTGGTGTGGGCCGAAAAACTGCAAATGTGGTTTTGAATACGGCATTTGGTCAGCCAACTATAGCTGTTGATACGCATATTTTCAGAGTAGCTAACCGGATTGGTATAGCGAAGGGTAATACGCCTCTGGCAGTTGAGCAGGAGTTGCTAAAAAAGGTACCTCATGACTTTTTACATGATGCTCATCACTGGTTAATATTACATGGCCGTTATGTCTGTACAGCACGTAAACCACATTGCAAGACTTGTATCATTGAAGATCTTTGCGAATATACAAACAAGAATTTGCTTTAAGATGAAGTTCATAATGAAGCAAAGTTAAAACACAAAAGTTCAATTCACTATCAGCTCTTATAAAAAATTTCAATAAAGTTCAAGAAAAGTGCTCTTTCCCTCTGGTATTTCCCAATTTTTACTCATAAAATGAAATTCCGCTGTTGCAGGAGAGCATTATGAAGTGGTTTTCATCGGTGGTAAACGGAGTCAAAACAATTGGGTCAAGTCTGTGGGAAGGTTCAAAATGGGTTTGGAACAACGCCTCATTGTCAAAAATCACGACTGGTGTATTTAGCTATACCGCCAATACAACTTTTCAAGTTTTAGAGCAGGCAATAGCGTTACGTGATGCAGTCCCTACCTTGGTCAACAATCCTCAAGCAAAGAAAATTGCCTATGGAATGGGTTATATTCTTGTTAACGATGTTTTGCCATTAGTTGCTTTAAATTTTGCAAACAATACGGCACAAAATTATTTCGGAGAGGGTTATGATGAGGATGCTTCATGGTATGCCCCTTATTCTCTTTTTTTATCGGGATTAGCTCTAACGAATTATCTGGTCAAAGCATACACCTGGCGGCAAGGAGTCCAAACGGTAGCCCACGTTGCGGTTCTTGACTCATTAGGGCCTTCCTCATTTAATTCAAATAAAAAATCACTTCCTCCTTCAATCTGTGATGAATTGGATTGTAACTATAAACGTAAAATTAAAGGTTGGGGAAGAGAGCCTCTTGTTTTAATGGGTAATGATGCGCTGACTTATGGGGTTAGCCTAATCCCTTATGTAGGTGAGCCTCTCTCAAAAGTATTAAGAGTGTATTTCAATGGCCGCTATATTATTCGTTTAACCACACCAGAGCTGTGTGAGCGTCATAAATATTTGGCCATGAAACCAGAGTCTGTTTTAGGATTTGGGTTAACCTTTGAAGCGACAAGTATGTTAATGGATAAGGCATTGGAGTCCACTGTAGGCATGCCCCCGTTTTTATATTACAGAGCCTTGCGCCATTTATTGCTACTGTTGCATATTAATGTTGCTGCGCATATGGAGTTACCCAAATCAGGTTTGAAAGACAAAGCCTCGTCTTTTGATCCGTTTAATGTTTATGAACGCGTCAATCGCTTTGTAGCGGATGTCATATTTTCAGGTTTAATTAAAAGGATACCCATTGATTTCAAACCGGATAAAGATGCTGAGCCGTTAATTCCATTATCTCCCGCTCTAAAATTTGGCACTATGGTGTTGAATATGGATTTGGAGAAGGAAAAGAAAACAGCTCCCGGGTTTTTTAGCAAAGCCATAGATAAAGCGTATGTTTTGGTTTTGCCCCCTGTTTTTCGAGGTGCTAACGGTTTAATCAATGATCCAATTGTATTTATGTATTGGCCTACTATACGTTCAGGAGCTATTTCTGCTGTTGAATTTGTTGAGGGAGTTGGGAAAACCAAAACTATGGCTACTTTGGCATGGGCACCGAAAACTGTTGCAGCCGCTATCAATCTCAAATTTGGAATCCCTAAAAAAGTAACACGCTTTGTTTTAATGTTAAGCAAAGAAGAAGACTTCTGGAATCTGGCTACAGCATTCAAATTGTGGTTTGAGAGACACAATATCAAAGGCGAACCAAAATTAATTACAGGTTCCAATCTGGCTTTGAATGGGGTGACACCTCTTCAGCCTACTCCCGTATCTGTTGAAAAGGAACCCATAGTTTCTCCCCATCTACTAATTACGGAAAAAGATACTAAGGAAGTAGTGCCAGCAAAAAGCCTGATTCCTGTTCGATCCCAACCTCAGACTGGAGTTGTAGTGACGATTAGCCCTGATAGTTTATTTTCAACCAGGAGACGTCGGGTTAATCCAGAACAAGAAAAAGTTGCGATAACAGAACTGAGCATTACTAAATAAATTTTAGAGGCTTTTCTGACAAGAGGGCAACAGAAGTGTGTTGCCCGGTAAAGACCCTACCCAGTTCTATCGATGATATTATGCAGGTTGTAAATGGGGCGCTTGCCGCCACTTAAAATAATTTTTTTCGTTTAAAAAAATACAGCATGAGTATCGCCAGAAGTACCATGGTAACCAGAATCATAGGGTAACCGTATCGCCAATCCAGCTCAGGCATAAATTTAAAATTCATTCCATAAACCCCGGCAATAAAACTTAAAGGAATAAAAATACTGGCAAACAAGGTCAGAATTTTCATGGATTCATTCATGCGATTATTTATAGTAGACAGGTAAATTTCCAGCATACTTGCCGACATTTCTCTATGCAAATCGATCGATTCTACCAGGCGAATGCAATGATCATATAAGTCCCGGAAGTAAAGATTATACTTTTTATTGATTAACCCCCCATCGTCTGTAAGCAACAAATGGACAATATCTCTCAAAGGAGGAATGATTTTTCTGAGGGTAATGGTTCTTCTTTTGATGGTGTATAACGCTTGTAACCGAATCGTTTCTGGTTTATTAATTAATTGATCTTCCAAGGTTTCAAGCAGTTGGGCTGAAGTTTCGACAAAGTTGAAATAATCATCAACAATATAGTCCATGATCAGATAGGTCAAATAATCACTTCCATATTCTCTGGTTAACGAGTGCTCTCCACTAAGGCGTTGATAAATGGAGGATAAATTATATTTTTCAGATTCTCTGAATGTGAGTAAAAGTTTTTGCTTGATGATTAAACAGAACTGTTCTGTATTGTAAGATAAGTGATCGGGAGGGGATTGTAATAATTTAAAAACAACAAAAATATAATCGTCTACAATATCCAGTTTGGGTCTTTGTCTGGTATTAAGCAAATCCTCGATAACCAAGGGGTGTATGTTGTATTCTGAGCAAATTTTAGTAATTTTCTCGATGTCTGCAAGACCTGAAATATCTATCCAAATATTATGTCCAGCCTCATAGGCCTCTTTCACTTGTCGGGTATCGAAGGAATCTAAACGCTTATAATTCTTTTTGTCATAAATATGTATCGTTATTTGAGTTGGTTGCGGTGGGTGTTCGCCTATATATACGGCAGTTCCCGGTAATAGTCCCGCTTTTGCTGAAGCCTTTGTTTTATGAGTATTCATGAAGTTATCTCAGCTTATTTATTTTCTTATTAACTTATCATTTAGTCATCGTTTAAGTCGACAGTTGACGACTCTCGTTTATCTTGCTATGCAAAGGGCTATAATGCTATATTTGCGACCTGATTAGCTTAATAAAGGGCAATTATTATTTGAAGCTTATAGGGATGTTGTTAATACTTGCATGTAAATCATAAAGAATTAGCCCCCTATAGTCAGTCTCTATCAATAAGGCAGAATGAGTTGTTATATACTATGGAAGCTCTTGTCGTATGAATCAATCGTTATCACCCCAACAATCTCCCGGGTTTCTATTCATCGCAGTGAGTATGATAACTTGCCTGATATTATTAATTAACGTTTCTTTTAAAATTATTCTACTCGGGGGGCTGGTATTTGCAATAAACAGTTTGATTTGCCCCCTTATTGCAGCCTTATTTTTATTCGCATTGAGAAATTGTACCTTCAAAGAACAACGTCATTTACTTAATATTTGTTTGATGACCTTATATATGTTTTGTATTGGGGTTTATGTGCTTGTCAATTTACCTGCTGCTGAATACATGCATGATAATCCGGCATATCAAGTTATTTTTGAAGAAATTCCCAAGAAATTTTTTGCTACAACTATTGCTTTTGCACTCAGTTTCTATTTGCCTCATTTATTGTTTTGCACTAAAAATGACAGGGTTTTATCAACTCCAAAGCAATGCGTGTTATTAGCTTTGCTGGGGGGAGTAAGTTTTTTTTGCCTGGATTTTTATCTATTATTTTCTGCTCCACATGCTCACAGTTTCAAGCAAATTTTCATCGATTCATTCATGATCTCGTCTCTTTTGCTCCTAATTATTGGCGTAGTTTATTTAACATTTTTATTGAATGACAAACAACATAAGGGCAAAGCATTAATTGAAACCACAGAACTAACGTTTTTTCCAATTTATCAATATTTGATTTGCTTCGCTGTGACCGTGATGTTGGTGTGTTTGGCCTGTGAGTATCGAATCATCGCGATCAATAAAGACTTGGTTTTATCGGCCAGCTGTATTTTCTTTCCAATTACTATCATTATCAGTTCTATAGTTGGCGAATTGTGGGGTTACCAGGCCAACTTGAAATTAGCATTGGCTCTTCTTGCGGCACAATTTATTTTTGACATGTTATTGATGGGGAGTGTTGCACTACCTTCTCCTCCTTTTTTTAATTTGAATCCTTTTTATCATTACATCATGCCACGCAGGTTATCTGCTGCATCGTTGTCATTGTTTGTCACTTTTCTTGGTAATGCAATGTTATTGCATTATTTAAAGTATTCAAAATGGAAAATTAACCGATCCTTGCGAATATTAATCGCTAATATATCAGTCAACTCGTTATTATGCCTGGTTGACTACAGTTTGCTTTATGGCGGTATTTATCCTTACGAACAAATTATTAATTTAGCGGTGAGTGTTTGGCAATACAAACTATTGACAGCGTTAATTGCTCTCCCGGTCATTTTATGGATGTGCAAGATTTTAGAAAGAAATTATTCATTAGTTGCGCAAACAGAGAGGAATTAAATAAACAAATTTAATCGTTCATTCTCTTATATTTTTTGAAGGAATGAGATATACACTAATAGATTAAGTAAGGTAAGTGGGGCTCCCACAAGTATAAACTCCAGAAATCCAAAACCTCTGATACCACGTTTTTCACTATTTTGAATAATAATAATGTTACTTGCTGCCCCCAGGATAGAGAGATTACCGGCAATAGTACTTCCCGCAGCTAGGCTCAGCAGGGTTATACTGGAATGATTATGACTCATCAATAAAGGCAAATATATTGTTACTAATGGGACATTAGAGATCAATTGGCTCAGGGCGATACTCATTATAAAAATCACTACGATGTGGCTGACATCAATATGAGAATCACTTATTCCGGTTTGGAAAAAGCCGCTATCCCATACGCTTTGCATTAAAATAAAGGTGCTCGCAAAAAAAACTAAAGTTCCCCAATCCAGTCTTTTTATATAATTCCATCGATGCTTGCTAAACCAAATTGGTGCAGACGACAAGAGTGCAATATAACTAAAATTGAGCTGAAATTCTGAATAATGCAGAAAATCCGTCAAGATTTTGATCATAGTCAGAACTAACATCATGAGCAAGCTCATTTTAACTAAAGTAAGATTGCTACGGTCATTTATCAAAGGGAGGACTGGTTTTTTAATAGGTTCTTTTAATTCATTTCTGTATAAAAAAAGAATAAAAAAATAAACTATACCCAGATTTAACAAAGTAGGTACAGCCAAGTGTTTGAAAAACTCAAAAAATGGCGAAGCCATCTCTCCTTTAATAGCAATCAATAAATTCTGTGGATTGCCTATGGGACTCATGGTGCTTCCAATAGTAATTGAAAATGCCAATGCCAACAGCAGGGGTTTAATTAAATTTTTGTGTGACTGACACAGGTGTAAAATGATAGGTGTACCTATAATGGCAATGGTATCATTCATTAACAACGCGGAGCTTAAACCCAGAATAAAAACAATCAGCATTAACGTTTGTTTTCCATTATTCGCGTAATAAAAAATTTGATCGGTCAGAAAAGCGAGGTAGCCGCTTTCCTCTGCGGCTTGCGAAATGAAAAAAACGCCAAACAAATAAAGCATGACATCTGGTTCAATGGCAGTAAAAGCGCGTGATGGTGTTATCTGTTGGCAGAGCAAAACAGCAATGGCTCCTGTTGCCATAATTGCCCAAATTGGAATGATAACTCTGACAACCTGGCGCAAAACAATGGCAATAAGGATAATCAGAAGAATGATGACAGCAGAAGGCATTTCTGTCCTCTTTTATTTAATCCCTCTCCCTTTTTACCGGCCTTTTCCAGCCGTAGATGGTTTTTTGTCGTGATTCGGTTAATGTTAACTCATCGGGCGGCACATTCCGGCGTATGGTGCTCCCTGCTCCTATTGTTGCGTTAGCGCCCACGGTAACTGGAGCAACTAATTGAGTATCTGACCCAATAAAAACACCATCTTCGATAATTGTTTGATGCTTATTAACCCCATCGTAATTACAAGTAATGGTTCCAGCGCCAACGTTTACATTTTTTCCTAACAGGACGTCCCCTAAGTAACTGAGATGACTGGCTTTCGTGCCTTCATCAAAAATCGCTTTTTTAGTTTCAACAAAATTGCCGATTTTACAATGGGAAGCTAATTGCGTCCCTGAGCGCAAGCGGGCAAAAGGGCCGATGTGGCAGTCGTTTGCAATGTGGCAGCCTTCCAGTACGCTATTAGCGTAAACTTCACATCCATCGCCTAATGTGACATTAGTCAGACTGCAGTTTGGGCCAATTTTACAGCCATTACCTAAAACTACCTTGCCTGTAAAAATGCAGTTAATGTCGATATAGACGTCTTTGCCACAATATAATTCTCCTCTCAAATCAAAGCGGTTGGCATCAGCCAGGGTCACGCCTTTTTCCATGAGTTGATTGGCTGCTCTTTGCTGCCAGATGCGCTCAAGTTGCTGAAGTTGTTGGCGATTATTAATGCCCTGCACCTCAAAGCTGTTCTTGGCGGTTAATGACGTAATGGGTGTTTTATTTTGTATAGCCAATGAGATAATTTCAGTTAAATAATATTCGCCTTGTGCGTTACTATTACTTAGTTGAGGCAACCATTTCTTCAGATTATTTGCCAAAGTGCAACACACCCCGGAATAAATTTCTTTTATATTCTTTACTTGCTCATTTGCATCCTTTTCTTCTACAATGCTATAAATTTCACCTTGGTTGTTTCTGATAATACGCCCAAGACCGCTTGGATTTTCCAGTTCTGCAACCAGGAGTGCTAAAACAGAATGATCTGGGTTTTGACGTTGGCTGCATTCAATTAGCGATTGAAGAGTTCCCACTTGAATCATGGGAACATCGGCAGATAAAACCAGAACGTATGCATCGTCAGGGATATGGGGCATGGCTTGCAAAACAGCATGGCCAGTCCCTAGTTGCTCTGCCTGATGCACCCAATGAACAGGTAAGTTGGAGAGTGAACTTTTAATTTGTTCACCACCATGACCATAAATGACATGAATTGCATCGGGATTTAGTTGCTGAGCGGTTTCCACGACGTGGATTAACAGCGGTTTGCCAGCCAGGTGGTGAAGAACTTTGGGCGTGTCCGAATACATTCTTTTACCTTGCCCTGCAGCTAAAATAATAATTTGTAAATTCATGAGATTTGTGTTTTCCTAAGTTAAATATCATAATCGGTGCTGATTTAAACAGTCTGCCCCAATGTTATGAATGATGTAAAGAGCTATATGATAAATAAGTTGCAGTTAAAGGAGTAGAGCAATGAATATATTTCTAAAGGTTTTAAAGAAATTAATGAAGGAAAAATTGAGTGAGTTATCCGCCAATTTGAAATGGAAGTCAGAAACCATTGGGTATAATACCAAATTATCAATCGATCAAAAGAATGTCATTGATAAACTCGAAGAAAGTATCGTTCTTTTTAAAGATTCAGGTAATGACGAAGCGGATTTGCTGTCAATCAATGCATTGATAGATACTGCCAGAATACAAATTCAATCCATAAGAGAATCCTATGGTGAGCCGAGAGATAAAGGGGAATCTGTAACCTGTCTCAATAATTTGAAAAATCATTCCAACGATTTTCTTGGCAAACTAAAGAAATTTGATTTTGACCTGTTAAATAAAGCTTATACAGAAACACCTGAAAACATTGTCTATTACCATGCCGCTATCTATCTGGGAGATGAAATTTTTAGCCCCAGAACAGGGATCGATTACGAAATCCGCACCAAAAAAGAAGTGCAATTGGCAGTAAGGCTGCAGGCATTAAGTGAGCGAATTAATCCAAGCCACAATTTGGAAGAACAAAGAAAAAGAGCGTTGCAAGTGTTGCAAGATCTTGCTCAGGACAATCAAAACGCTATCAAGAAAGATAAAGGTTTTTCTCTTCCTGGTTTAAGCTTTTGGGGTGTTTCAGTAGTTACACCATCGGATTGGTTTAGCTCAGGAGAAGGGCGGTTTGGCGTTGAATTTAATACGGCGGTTCGCACCATTCAGGGAATGACTGAAAGCCAGTTTGAAAGACCGACAGTAAAACAAACAACGGCAAAGCAAGAAGAGACCAAACCATCCGATGTAAAAAAAACAGAGGCAACAGACGAGGAGGATGAAGAACATTCATCTGAAAATACTCATACATTGTAAGTTACTTTCAATGGGTGTATTTTGATTTCTCTGCCTCGAACGCATACGAGAGGTCTCCAAAAGATATTTTCTGTTGGAGCAAGGAGATCCCTCGTTCTTAAATCTGCAGTTCACCACACAAATTGGTTTCAATCAGTTTTTTGATTTCAGGGATTTCCAGATTCTTGCTTAATAAATACAGCAATTTGCAATGAGCCGCCTCAGGTGTCATATCATGACCGCTAATCAAGCCTGCTTCTTTTAAAGTATGTCCTGTTGCGTATTGATTCATTTCCACTTTCCCCTGGTGGCATTGGGTGCAATTAATAATAATAACCCCCCTGCCGCAAGCCTCCTTAAGCAAACTTAAAAATCTTGGATCATTGTTCTGGGCATTACCTGCCCCATAGGTTTCAAGGATTAAACCTCGTAAAGGTTGATTTAAAATGTATTCAAGAACGTCAGAGGCAAAGCCTGGGAACAGGCGGAAGTTTGCGATAAAGTGAGGAGTAATGGTTTGTAGATGGAACGGTGCTTTGGGGCGTGGCAATAAACGGTGTTGATGTAACTCGATATCGATACCAATCGATGCCAAGGGTGGGTAGTTGGGCGAATCAAAAGCATTGAAGCGTTGAGCACTAATCTTTTGGGTGCGGTTACCTCGAAACAAATGTTGGTTGAAATAGATGCATACTTCATGGATAGGTTGATGAGCACAAAGCCACAGGGAGGTAATGAGATTATCTGTTGCATCATTACGAATCTCGGATAAAGGAATCTGTGAACCAGTGACTATGACGGGTTTTCCCAAATACTCCAACATAAATGACAAAGCGGAAGCAGTGTAAGCCATGGTATCAGTGCCATGTAATACAACAAATCCGTCAAACTGTTCATATTCGTGAGCAATATCTCTGGCAATCCTGTTCCATTCCGTGACGGTCATATTAGAGGAATCAAGTAGCGGCTGATATTCTTTGATAACGTAGTCAGGCATGTCTTGATGTTTTAGAGCAGGAATATCTGCCAACGCTTTTTGAATGAATCCCGGTGAAGGCTCATAACCATGCGATGTTTTTATGCTACTGATTGTGCCGCCAGTATTGATAATTAAAACTCGTTTTTTCATGCGGATTTATAATCAATGATTTATTATTGTTTCGATAAGTATAGCGAAAACTTGGCTATACCAATAACAACTAATTTCAAGACTTGCGAAAAGCCCCAATCTCTTTGGTAAAAAAGTGTTTAATTCGGTCATTTAGTTTATCGAAACTCCCTCGTTAAAAACATTAAAGTTACCTGTCTCCAAGGTATTGAGAGTCATTATAATGAGTAATTTTTGTTCTATAATAAATCAAAAAATGCAATATAAAAACAGGGAATAAATTAGTCCAAATAATATTTACAGATTTAATTGTAAGCTCTTGTACTTTGTGGAAAAATCAAGTTATTAAGGGTTTATTCTAAGCAGTGACATCATGGTTATCGATCGTGCCGGATATCGCTTGAATGTAGGTATTATACTCGTCAACGATTCCGATAGAGTTTTTTGGGGGAGACGAAGCGGGCATGACGCTTGGCAATTCCCGCAAGGTGGATTGGCACCAGGCGAGACGGCCATGCAAGCAATGTATCGTGAATTGCATGAAGAAGTGGGGTTAGATAAAGGTGATGTTGAAATATTGGGTTCGACCAGGCGTTGGCTAAAGTATCGACTTCCGAAGCAATATTTGCGTCATGGCAGTGAGCCTTTGGTGATTGGCCAGAAACAAAAATGGTATTTGTTAAAGCTTGTAACAAGCGAGCAAAAAGTCAGATTGGATTTGAGTGATTCTCCCGAATTCGATAGCTGGCGGTGGGTGGATTTTCATGAGCCTGAGCAACAAGTTATTTTCTTTAAGAGGCAGGTTTATATTCAAGCGTTAAAAGAATTAGAACCTTTGTTAAAAAAAGAACGCCGTACCCCTTATGGCTTAAAACGTAAAAGAGGTAATCAAAGAGCTTAGATGCTTAAAATACTTAAACGGATAGTACAAGATGTTACCGCTGCCAGTGATTTGAAAGAAGCACTTGGCATTTTGGTGCAACGTATTAATACAGCCATTAATGCAGAGGCTGTTTCCGTTTATCTTATTGATAATAAAAATGCTGAATACGTATTGATAGCCACGGAAGGTTTGAACAAGCAGGCAGAGTTTAGAGTCAGAATTGCTCTTGATTGCGGCCTTATCGGGTTGATAGGACGAAGAGAGGAACCTATCAATATAGAAAATGCTCCCTCTCATCCAGATTTTTATCATAATCCATTAATTGGTGAAGATCACCTGAACGCTTTTTTAGGCGTCCCTATTATTCAACATAGAAAATTATACGGTGTTTTAGTTGTACAACAGCTTGAACAGCGTCATTTTGATGATGCCGAAGAATCATTTCTTATTACCTTGGCGGCTCAATTAGGCGGGATTATTGCTCATGCAGAGGCAACAGGTGAATTGGCCGAGTTAACACAACCTAAAAAGGGTATAGGAGTCGACAAGGTAGAAGCGGCTTATACTGCACTGACTGGAATAGGCAGTGTTCCTGGTATAGGAATTGGTACTGCCGTGGTTGTGTACCCGCCTGCGGATATTGATGCTGTCCCTCGTAATCCGGTTGAGGAATTGGAAGATGAAATCAATGCGTTTTATGAAGCTTTGGAAACGACAAGAGATGATATCAGGCGTTTAAGTAAACGCATGAAAGAAACTGTTGCTGAGGAAGAGCATGCTTTATTCGATGTGTATTTAAGAATTTTGGATAGGGATAGCTTGGGTGCTGAAGTAGAGCATGTGATTCGTGAAGAGAAAATCAGCGCTCAAGCTGCCCTGGCTACAGTGATCAAGAAACACGTGCAGCAATTTGAAAGCATGGGCGATGATTATCTGCGCGAACGAGCCAGCGATTTCCGTGATTTGGGCCGAAGAGTTTTGGCGGAATTACAACGTACCCAAAGAGAAGAAATTGTTTATCCGAAGAGAACCATTTTAATAGGAGAAGAAATTACTGCTGCCGCTCTGGCAGAAGTTCCAGAAGGGCAATTGGCTGGTGTCGTTTCAGCTAAAGGCTCCAATAACTCCCACGTTGCTATTTTAGCGAGAGCTCTCGGTGTACCTACTGTGATGGGGTTGAGAGGATTAAAAGTAGAATTGGTATCGCGTCGGGCTTTGATTGTTGATGGCTATTATGGGCATGTTTATATCTCTCCTTCCAAATCATTATTAGCGGAATTTAAGCAATTAGCTCAAGAAGAACAGGAATTAAACCAAAGCCTGGTAAGCTTGCGTGATAAACCAGCTGAAACTACTGATAACTACAGAGTCTCTTTGCAAGTCAATACCGGATTGGCAATGGATGCCGGTTTATCAATGAGTGTTGGCGCTGAAGGAGTTGGTTTATACCGTTCAGAAGTACCATTTATGAGTCGAGATCGATTCCCTTCAGAAGATGAGCAGACCATTATTTACAGACAGACTCTCAAGGCCTTTGCTCCACGTTTGGTAACTATGCGTACCCTGGATATTGGTGGAGACAAAATTCTACCTTATTTTCCAGTTGAAGAGGAAAACCCTTATTTAGGATGGCGTGGAATAAGGATAACTCTTGATCATCCAGATGTCTTCCTGATTCAGGTTCGTGCCATGATGCGTGCTAGTGAGGAACTGGATAATTTACGTATCATGTTGCCTATGGTCACAACACTTAGCGAAGTAGAGGAAGCCGTTTATTTGATTGAACAGGCATTTGAAGAGCTGGTGGAAGAGGGGTGCGAAATAGTAAAACCCAAAATTGGTGTGATGATTGAAGTGCCTGCCGCTGCTTATCTGGCAAGAGAAATGGCGAAACGAGTGGATTTTATTTCGGTGGGTAGTAACGATCTTACTCAATATTTATTGGCTGTGGATAGAAATAACGCCCGAGTTGCCGCACTTTATGATCCTTTGCATCCAGCCATGTTGCGTACATTGCTAAAAATAGTCGAAGGAGGGCATGCGGCTGGTGTTGAGGTGAGTATTTGTGGCGAAATGGCCAGCGATCCTTTAGCGGTGATCTTGTTAATTGCTATGGGTTTTGACACCTTAAGCATGAATTCCGCCAGTTTACCCAGGGTGAAATGGGTTATTCGTAATTTTGCTATCGCGAATGCCCGTAAAATTCTGGCAGAAGTTTTGGAATTTGAACATCCTGCTGAAATACGATTTCATTTGCAAAAGGCTCTAGAAGAGGAAGGATTAGGGGGATTAATCAGAGCAGGAAAGTCATGATATCCGGTGAGTTACTGATTAATGGAGTGATTTACATCATTATTGGTGCTTTTGCAGGAATAATGGCGGGTGCTCTGGGCGTTGGTGGCGGGCTTATTGTGGTACCAGGACTCGTCTATATTTTTCAACACTCGCAGGTGATTCCAGAAGATATCCTTATGCATGTCGCTGCAGGTTGTTCACTGGCGGTGATGATTTTTACTTCTTATGCATCCTTAAAAGCACATAATAAAATGGATGAGATACTCTTACCCCTTTTTAAGAAGTTATGTCCGGGTTTGGTTCTTGGTACTATTTTAGGTTCCATAATGGCTTCTTTTATTCCAACCCATTTATTGAAAATAATATTTGGACTGTTCTTGCTTGGCGTAGCTATGAAAATGCTTCTTGATGTCCGAGTGAGCCACACTGATAAATTTCCGGGATATTGGCTCAATACTTTAGTCAGTAGTTCAATAGGTTCGATATCCGGTTTATTAGGGGTTGGAGGAGGAGTCATCATTATCCCTTATCTGACCTATTGTGGAGTTCCAGTCAGAAAAATTGCTGCAGTATCCAATTTGGGCACTTTTGCAGTTGGTCTAGTGGGTACAATTATGTTTATGGTTACTGGCACATTAGACATGACAAAAATATCGTATTCCACAGGATATATATATTGGCCAGCAGTTTTAGGGGTAGCAATTCCAAGTAGTTTGATTGCACCATTTGGGGCGAAATTAAATTATCTTTTACCCGTAAATTATTTAAGATATGGATTTATCGTGATTTTAATTACCACCGCAATTCATATGTTTTTGTGAAAGGAATTTGAATAACCATGCTCACCTATCCAAATATTAATCCAATTGCTTTTTCTTTAGGGCCATTAAAAGTTCATTGGTATGGTTTGATGTATTTAATCGGTTTTGTTGGCGCCTGGCTACTGGGTTATTGGCGCATCAAACATTATAAATTGAACTGGAATAACGACCAGTTAAGTGATTTGATCTTTTATAGTGCCCTTGGTGTTATTCTTGGGGGACGAGTAGGTTACATGTTGTTTTATGACTTTCAGGAGTTTATCCACCACCCCTGGGTATTATTTAAAATATGGGAAGGAGGGATGTCTTTCCATGGTGGTTTGCTTGGAGTGGTAATTGCCGCCTGGCTCTTTTGCCGTAAATACGGAAAAACTTTCTTGGAGGTTGGAGACTTTGTCGCCCCTCTAGTCCCTTTAGGTTTAGCGGCAGGTCGCCTGGGAAATTTCATTAATGGGGAATTATGGGGGCGTGTCACTGATGTTCCGTGGGGTATGATATATCCTCATGTCGATGATCAACCAAGACACCCCTCTCAATTGTATGAATTTGGTTTGGAAGGGGTCGCTTTATTTATTTTGATTTGGTGTTATGCGTCAAAGCCGAGACAACAAGGGAGAGTGAGCGCTTTATTTTTAATGGGATACGCGATTTGCAGGTTAATTGCTGAAAGCTTTAGGCAACCTGATTCGCAATTAGGTTTTGTGGCATTTGGCTGGCTGACAATGGGGCAGGTTTTATCCATCCCTATGTTATTAATTGGAATTTGGTTATGGTGGGCTAAGCGATGAAAACATATTTGCAATTGTTGGAGCATATTTTACAACATGGGGTAGAAAAATCGGATAGAACCGGTACTGGAACATTATCTGTATTTGGGTATCAAATGCGTTTTGATTTGGCCAAGGGATTCCCGCTTGTTACCACTAAAAAACTGCATACGAGAAGTATTGTTCATGAATTACTCTGGTTTTTGCGTGGTGATACCAATATCTCTTATCTTAAGGAAAACGGGGTAACGATTTGGGATGAATGGGCAGATAATAATGGTGATTTGGGGCCTGTCTATGGAAAGCAATGGAGAAGTTGGCCAACTGGGGATGGACGCACCATTGATCAATTAAGTGAAGTAGTGCAACAAATAAAGAGTAATCCTGACTCTCGTCGCTTGATTGTAAGCGCCTGGAATGTGGGTGAATTGGATAAAATGGCTTTAATGCCTTGCCATGCCTTGTTTCAATTTTATGTTGCAAATAACAAGCTATCTTGTCAATTGTATCAACGCTCAGCCGATGTGTTTTTGGGAGTTCCTTTCAATATCGCTTCTTATTCATTACTTACTCATATGGTCGCTCAGCAATGTAATTTGGATGTGGCTGAATTTATATGGACCGGGGGAGATTGTCACTTGTATCTTAATCATTTGGAGCAAGCGCAGACTCAATTAACAAGAGAACCTTTGCCATTACCCACATTAACCATTAAAAGAAAACCGGCTTCTTTATTTGATTATGCTTATGAGGATTTTGAGTTTGTGAATTACCAATCACATCCGGCAATTAAAGCCCCTATCGCCGTTTGATAATTGGCATAATTGGATTTTTATTGCCACTTGTGTTTTAATATTGCCTCATTTGTTTATGAGGGGCTCATTTCTGTGAAAAAAATTATGGTGTTTGTATTGCTGGCTATGGTTTGTAGTGCAGGTTTTACCAGTAAATTGAGTAAATTTCTGAATAAAATGGATGCTGAGCAAAAACAAAGAGACGCTCAGGAATTGCAGCAGGATATGAACTTTGGGGATTATGCTTTTCGTTTGAAAGAGCGTTATGTTGACGATCGCGGTCAGCGTTGTCGTGAGTACGAGTTCAGAGGACGCTCCAACCCCTATCGACATGGTTATTTTACAGTGTGTGATGAGCGTTGATTTTACTCTCTCTGTCTATTGATTTATCGTCCGCTCCCTTATGGTCGCGGCTCGGTTGGATTGATAATTCGAGCTGCGACCATAAGGAGGCGGGTTATCTCAATAAGCCCTACACTAAATTCCTAATAATATCGGGCAAAGGCACGGATTTGTTTTGGGTATAATCAACCCAAACTATTTTGCTTATTCCTTGCGCCATAAGAACTTCTTCCTGATACAAATCATGATCCATAATCATACTGGAATTGCCAAGACTATGTGCCTTACTGTGTATGGTTACAGTGGCAGGATAAACGATTGGTTTCAGAAAGGTACAAGCCACATGGATGACAACAGGACCTGTTTGACCTGTCATTTTGATGTCAAGCTCCCGGAGCCAATCAATCCGGGCTTCCTGAAAATAGTCAAAATAGCGAGCATTGTTAACATGTCCTAATGCATCCATATCGCCCCAGGCGATATCAAAAGTTTTTTTATGTATTATTTTGTTTATTTCAGTCATGATAAGTCCATAGGATCAACATCCACATTCCAGCGGATGCCATTACTTAATTTGTTCATTGTTAACCACTCTCTTAATTGCGTCAATGAACTTTTTAGAACTTTTCTTGAAGGGGATTTAATTAATAGTTGCATCCTATGCTGGTTAGCTTTTCGTGGCAAAGGAGCTGGTGCTGGACCCAGTACAGTGAGAGGGTGAATCTGAATTTGATCTTTGGTTGCTTTTAGGAATTGATCCACCTTGTTGACGGTTTTGCCCTGAGCTCTGATGACCGCTAAAAACTGAAAAGGTGGCATTTCAGCCTCTTGTCTTGAAATTAATAAAGCGTTCGCAAATTCATCATACCCATGCTGAATGAGTAGATTAAGCAGGGGATGATCAGGTAAATAAGTTTGAATCAATACTTGCCCGGGATGTTCTGCTCGCCCTGCTCGTCCAGATACTTGAGTTAATAATTGCCCCAAATGTTCAATAGCCCGGAAATCCTGGTTGTAAAAGCCTGCATCAGCATCTACGACAACGACCAGGGATAGACGGGGGAAATGGTGTCCCTTGGCTAGCATTTGAGTGCCTATGATCAGCTGAGCTTCCCCTTTATTAATTTTGTCCAAATGGCTGTTTAGAGAATTTTTTTTACGAACCTCATCTCGGTCAATTCGTAAAACATTCGTATCTGGAAACTGATGGCTTAAAAACTCATAAATTCTCTGGGTGCCAGATCCTACGGGGATTAATTCCTTGCTTTGGCAGTTATTGCAAAACAAGGGTATTCTTTGGGTTAATCCGCAATGATGACAAATCATTTGTCCTGCTTGTTTATGCAGGGTTAAATGACTATCGCATGCTTTGCAATCAACCATCCATCCGCACTGATGGCAAAGTAAGACAGGGGCAAAGCCACGTCGATTAATGAAAACAAGTACCTGGTTTTGCTGCAGCAAATGATTTTCTATGATTTTAAGGGTTGGGAGAGCCAAGCCATGCTGCACCATTTGCGATCGTAAATCAATCAGTTGATAGTGTAATGGTGTAGTGGAGGCAGCTTTATGCGTTAAGCGTAATAAATTATATTTTTTTTGTTTGCAGTTGTGGATGGTTTCCAGACTGGGAGTGGCTGTACCAAGAATGATAGGAATATTGGCAAGATGAGCACGCATTAAAGCAGTATCACGCGCAGAATAACGCACTCCTTCCATTTGTTTGAGCGAACTGTCATGCTCTTCATCGATGATAATTAAACCGAGATTGGGCAGAGGGGTAAAAACGGCAGAACGAGTTCCAATCACCATTTTAACTTTGTTTTCTTTTGCCAGCTGCCAGGCAATTTGCCTTTCTGATTCATTCAAATTGGAATGTAATACGGCTATGGGCTGATCAAAGCGGGCTGTAAAACGGGATAAAAGCTGAGGGGTTAACCCGATTTCAGGTACCAACACCAATATTTGTTTGCCTTGCTCCAATATTTTGGCAATGACATGCAAATAAACTTCTGTTTTACCACTTCCGGTAACGCCTTGCAGTAAAAAGCATTGGTAATGATGGATATGTTCTAAAATGGAAGCTACGGCAACGGCTTGTTCAGGATTTAATGTTAATGGTGGGCTGAGTTTTTCAGGAATTTTGGTTGGCAAAGTCACTTGCTGTGACAGGTTAATGGCTTGACAAGCAAGTAGTGCCGCAATTTGAGCTCCGTTGTAGCCATGCTGTTTTAGGGTCTGTTTGGAAACGCCATCCTGGTGCCTGCTTAAAAAATCAATCAATTCATGTTGTTTTTTTGCTTTTTTCGAGATTAATGTTTTAGCATTTTCAGCAGAGAGATTCAATTGATAAACATCTTCTGTAGGTAGCGAGCAGGGTAAACCCTGACGATATTTTTTTGGTATTACCAAAGGAATGACTTCAGATAATGGTGACTGATAATAACTTCCTACCCATAGACAAAGCTCTAAGAGAGCATCAGGAATTAGAGGTTTCTCATCGATTATTGAAATGATTTGCTTTAACGAATGGTCCGTTTGTTGGCTACAGATTTTATTGATTACAATGCCCACTCGGGTTTGATTGCGAAAAGGAACCCATACTCTTCCGCCAATGCATGGAGTTAAATCCAGGGCTTCGTAATCAAAACAATCTCGATTGGTATGGGGGATACAAACTTGATAAATATCGTTCATTTAACTTCTAAGCCATTCATGACTCGCTGATTGGCCGGGCGCGGAAAACACTTTGACTACAACTTTTTCGATACGATGTTTATCTAACTCCTCTTTTTCTTTAATCAGCTCATTAACAAACCAGCGTGATAATTCTTCGACGGTTATGTTAGTTAAGGGCATCAAGGTGACATCTTCTTTAAGGAACGGGATTTTTTTCTTATTAAAGATGAAATAGTAATATTCTTCGTCTTCCGAGTATTCTAAAAAAGGTGAAAATTGTGGCATAAGAAAAGTTTGATTTAAGTAGCGGCATAATTTATGAATCCGCTCTTTGTAATAACGGTAATCAAAAGTCATACCATTTTCTTCTACCCAGGTAGTTAGAGCCAAATAAACAGAATACATATGACCATGCAAAGGCTCTCTTTCTGTTGCCGAAAAGATGGTGGTATGCCCGGCAGAAAACTTCATGGATTCTTTCTGTAATTCCACAGTAGTCAGGTATTTTTTCATCATTATAAATTCACTCGCTTATCATTTATCAGAAAACCATTTAAATCAATTTCCAGATCTTTGGTTAACGCAATGACTTTGAATAGCTCTCCCATTTCACTCGGTTGAGTTAACTGTTTAATGGCCTGTTTGGCCGCGAATAATTCCTGTTCATCATCAAGAGTATGGATTAAGCTTAGCAAACCGTTCGCCAGCAAAAAAGAGGCTTGATTAGTATACCCTGCAATATGAAATCCCGCCTGGTGCCCTGCCTCAGCAACATGAGTAAAATCAACATGTGCGGTGATATCTTGTTCTCCCGGGTTAAGTAAAGGATTGGGATGAGAATAATGTTGATAATGACACATTAACGTGCCTTGATTACGATCAGGGTGATAGTATTCATGGCGAGGGAAGCCATAATCAATAATAAACAAAGCCCCTTTTTTCAACATATGACTGCAATTCAACAGCCAATCATCAAGAAACAAATTAGCCTCAGTAAGGTAAGGATAATCCAGTGGTGGTAAACGATTTTTGATATAGGCCAATAGTCGTTGATTTTGTGTTGGCTTGAAGATTTCTGCTAATTGATCCTGTGCATCCAAAGTGACATAGCTTTCCAGGATTTCTGTTTCAGATTGCATAAAGCGATAAACTGGCATGGCATCCAGTACTTCATTCGCTATTATTACTCCATTAAAAGGAATGTTTGGCCATTTGTCCAGCCAGCGAATCAAGCCCGCCAATTGCGGGATTTTTTGCTCAATCAATTCTTGTTGGCGATGACGCAAGTTAGCACTTACTTCCAGTATGCAATACGATTCAGGCAAGCATTGTAATTGTTCCAAATGAGTTAATGTATCAATACAGAGCTTTCCAGTTCCGGCCCCAAACTCGAATAGTACGGGGGAGTCCAGCAAGGGAAGAATTTGTTGGAATTGGTTGGCTAAAGTTTTGCCATACAAGGAGGTTAGTTCAGGAGCAGTGATAAAATCACCCTGCTTTCCTAATTTTTGCAGTCCTGAAGTATAATAGCCTTCATAGGGGGCATAGAGTGCTTGCTGCATAAAGTCTATAAAAGGGATTTCTTTTTGCAGCTTTAACTGGTTTATTAGAGTTTGTTTTAAATTCATAATCACTTAAACTATCGTTAGACTTCTTTTAAAACTCGCTGTAACAAGAGGGTGCGAGGAGAAACAAAGAAAATACTGAAGTGTACACAATAATACTTGAGGATTCGAGCATCCTGGCTGATTACTTTTTGCAGTGAGGTTGCGAAAGGAGTCTGTTACCATATGGGGAACGTACCTTGAATCAGACAAACACGCAAGAAGCCAAGGTTGCTTTAGTGACTGGAGGCGCTAAACGAATCGGCGCAGCAATTGTTAAAAAATTACATCTCTCGGGATATCAGGTAGCCATCCATTGTCGTTCTGCTTTGCATGAAGCCGATATTCTGGCCAAAGATTTGAATCGGTTGCGTACGAATAGCGCCATTGTCATGCAAAAAGAATTAACTGAGCCTGATGCAGCAGAAGAGATCATATCCAAAGTGAAACATTGGGCCGGTCGTTTGGATTTGCTAGTGAATAATGCTTCTGTTTTTAAACGAACGGATTGCCATTTATTGAATGAGGCAGACTGGCAATACCTCTTTGCAGTGAATGTCCAGGCTCCCTTCCTGCTAAGTATTGCCGCTCGTCCTTTACTAGCCCAGTCTAAGGGTTCCATTATTAATATAACGGATATTCATGCAGATAAACCACTTAAAGGGTATTCAGTATATTGTCAAACTAAAGCCGCACTGGAGATGCAAACGAAGTCGCTTGCTCGGGAGTTGGCGCCGGAAGTAAGGGTCAATGCCGTCGCACCTGGCGCCATTGCCTGGCCTGAGAATGACAATAGTTTAACTGCAGAAGCACAACAAAAAATTATCGAGAAAACACCGTTAAAAAGCCATGGCAAACCCGATTTTATCGCTCAGGCTGTCCTTACTCTGGCTGAAAATTCATTTATCACAGGCCAGACATTAAAAGTAGATGGAGGTAGAAGTTTGACAAGCTAGAGTTGTATACTGGATTTCATTGCAAACAATCAATTTACTGTATAGGGATTACTATTATGTCGAAATGGATTTTATTATCTGGTTCCTTGTTTTTATGCTTATTCTCTTTAAGTGTTAACTCCAGTTCTTTTGATAAAGAGCAATTAGTGCAAAGATGCCAGATTCTTCATGAGGAATTAAAGGAACTGGAGTCTCACCAGTACAAGGGGGTATGTCGGCATAAACTGGCGTTAGCTGCAAATAAGATATTCTACGCAAAAATTAGAATTGTTTATGAGAATTACAAAGATGCCAAACAAGATCTTTCAGTATCAATGAATAATATGAAATTTGCGGAAGACATTTCCTGTGTTTTTAAGTCAGATATTACCAAGGCCAGAATGGAAGCCCGGGAAATTCAGCGCGAGCTGAACTAAATAACGGAACGTAATGTTTACCAAAATATAAAATAATATAAAACACTCCTCATATCAGGCTGCAACTAATATGGGGAGACCCTATGATCTGCCGCGGCTAAAAAGTCCTTAATTTCCATTAATGAATCTAATTGATAGAACTGTTGCAGTTGTTGTTCGTTCAGTTGCTTTTTGAAGTAATAGCGAACCAGGGACTTACTTTGCAGTACTGCCTTATGCTCGTTTTCAAGGCGTGATAATCCTTCGAGGTGGAGCATAAACAGTTTTAATTTCTCATCAAAAGCGACATCATTTGTTTCCAGATTCAGTAAGTCCTGATAAAGCCAAGGTTTGCCTGTGCCTGCTCGAGAAATCATAAAACCATCGCACACGCTGATTTCCAGGGCCTTTCTTAAACTGGATATATTGCTAATATCACCATTTACAATAACTGGTATATTGACAGCATTCTTGATATTTGCAATTTGCTGCCAATTGCATGGAATATCATAATCTTCTGTCCATCGCCTGCCATGTACTATCAGGGCATGAGCACCAGCGTCCTCTATTTGTTTGGCTAAGGTTAAATCCTTTTCATTGTTTTGAATGCGTATTTTAATAGTCAGCGGAATGCTGATCGCTGCGCGTACCTTAGAGATAATGGCAATCAATTTTTGTGGATCTTCCAATAAGGCGCTACCAGCCCCTTTTTTACGAATTTTGCTTTTAGGGCAGCCGCAATTAATATCAATTAGATCCGCACCCAGTGATTGCAGTTTAGCTGCTGCTTCTGCAAGGACATGTGGCTCACTTCCGGAGATTTGGTAAGCCAGGAGTTTTTCTGTGGGAGCTCTATAAATATACCGGGATTGAGAGGAGTGTTTATGAAGAATGTCGATGGCAGAACACATTTCAGAAACGCAATAAGCAGGCGGTGTATAAATATTGAATAGATCTCTGAAAGGGGCGCAACTGTATCCTGCCAAAGGTCCTTGAATCAGTCGATGAGGAAGTTTTAAAGAGCCGATTTGCAGAGGACTGTTAATAAAAGTGTGCATCAATGAAATTAAAGGATATAATCGCTTTTTATTTTAACATGATTCATCATGAAGAACCAGAAAAAAGGGAGAGGCTTCCATATGGACAGGAGGTATTTGTCACCTTTGGAGCTGCTAGGTATTGCTACGCAACACGCCTATACAGCAGATTATATGTTGCAGCAAATTGCCAATGGAATGTATCGAGGTGGGGAAACCATCGCAGTTTTTTCTCCAATCACTTCACTCATGTACGTTGCTTTTCAGCTAACCTTCAAAGCTTATTGTTTGCATGATCACAGACCAATAAAGGAATATAAAAATCTGATGGAACTGGTTGAGTTGAATAGTCATCTTGGTTTATCCAGCAATGATATTTTTCTTTTAAAAACTTTATCAAGACAGCAAGTGTTTAATAAAGGAGTAGATTACGACCTTTGGGAAAATCAGCAACAATTGCATGTTTTTTGTGAGGAAATTATTTCATTGTATGAGAGAGTGCAGTCGATGATGCCTCTGGAGTTGCAAAGTGACTATCAGGAGTGAGTGGTTGAATTAGCGCCCTGTTAATGTCCGGGCTTAAGTTTTCTTATGTTGTGCATGACCCAGGATGCACCAACCAAGTGTCAAAATGATTTATCTTTATGCAAAACTGACTCATTCTACTTGGCATCCCAGTTGATTCAAGTTAGGATATTATTTTTTTAAAAGGGTAATTGTCATGGAGCAACTAGACGATAAAGTCGCAGATAGTGTGCAGCAAAAAATACTACAGTTAAGTCGTCACCTTAATTCGCGTATTTTGGGTCAAAAAGATTTGATCTCTCGTCTGTTGATTGCTTTGCTAGCAGATGGCCACTTGTTAGTTGAAGGAGCCCCAGGTTTAGCAAAAACCAGAGCAGTTAAAGAGCTGTCAGACGTAGTTGAAGGTGATTTCCATCGGATTCAATTCACCCCCGATCTGCTACCTGGCGATTTAACTGGTACAGACGTCTACCACCCACAAAATGGTTCTTTTGTCTTTCAGCCAGGCCCTATATTCCATCATCTTATCCTGGCAGATGAGATTAACCGTGCCCCTGCCAAAGTACAGTCAGCCCTGCTTGAAGCGATGGCAGAAAGGCAAGTTACTATTGGAGGAAAAACTTATCCTCTACCGGAATTGTTTCTGGTCATGGCAACGCAAAATCCTATAGAACAAGAAGGAACTTATCCCTTACCAGAAGCCCAATTGGACCGATTTTTAATGTATGTGAAAATTAGCTACCCTGATGCAAAAGTAGAGCATGATATTTTAACTTTGGCACGAAAAGAAGCACTGGGTAATGCAACAGAAAATCAAATCAAAGTGACGAAATTATCCCAAAAAACTTTATTTGAAGCCCGAAAGCAGGTATTGAAGGTACATACCAGTGAAGCGCTTGAAAATTATCTGGTGCAGTTGGTAGTTGCTACTCGGAATCCTGGTGTATACAGTGATGAATTGGGACGCTGGTTGCGTTTTGGAGCAAGCCCACGCGCTACTATCGCACTGGATCGTTGTTCCAAGGCTCATGCCTGGCTTGCAGGCAGAGATTATGTGACTCCCGATGATATACATGTTATCGCTCATGATGTACTGCGCCACAGGATTTTGTTAAGTTTTGAAGCTGAAGCAGAGGGCATTAGCAGCGATGACTTTATAGATTCTTTATTACGTTTAGTCGCCATCCCTTAGAGGTTTTTATGACTGACGGAGTTGTAGCTGAATTAAGCGAATTAATCGATTTAAGACGGTATGTTCATTCTGTTCATTATAAGCCGCAAGGAAGGGCGTTGCGTTCTGGAAACCATATTTCCAAATTTCGTGGACGGGGGATGGATTTTGCGGAAGTAAGGAATTATCAGGCTGGTGATGAAATTCGTCATATGGAATGGCGTGTTACTGCCCGTACTGGAAGGCCTCATGTCAAAATTTATCAGGAGGAGCGGGAAAGGCCAGTGGTTCTGCTTGTAGATTTTAACCCTTCCATGATTTTCGGTACCAGGATAGCATTTAAGTCAGTGGTAGCTGCACGATTGGCTTCTCTTTTAGCATGGACAGTGATAAAACAAGGAGATCGTGTAGGAGGATTCTTTTTTTCAGCTACAGAACACAGTGAGTTTATTCCGCGCGGACGAGATTCGGGCGTACTCCCTTTATTGGCTTCTTTAAGTCGATATACCACTCAAACAGAGGCTCAGCGAGAAGAAAAGCCACGTATGTTAAGTGATGCCTTAATGAGGCTGCGTCGGGTTATTCGGCCTGGAAGTATACTGGTTTTGATAAGCGATTTTTATTCTATGGATGTTGAGTGTGAGAAGCATTTAAATCGTTTACGAGGCCATAATGACATACTGGCCTATCATGTTTGTGACAGAATTGAACTGGCTCCTCCAAAGCCGCAACAATATGCCATTAGCGATGGTAAACAGGAAATCATATTAGACACTGGCCTGGAAACTGTTAGTACAGCTTATCAGCTCTATTGCCAGCAGAGAATTGAGCAGTTAAATGATCAATTTAAGCGGTTGCAAATTCAGTATGTCCAGGTGACTGCTGATATCAATCTTACTCAATTGGTGCGCTTGACCTTTCCCCGGAGGTCTCGTGGCTAAAACAGAACCATTAGCTCAATTACGAGACATTCATTTGCCTGAGCCTGTTGGCTGGTGGCCTCTTGCGCCAGGGTGGTATGGCTTAATGGTTCTTATCGTTGTTTTAGTGGCAGGGGTTGCCTATTTCATTTATAAAAGGCATGTTAACGCATTACCTAAGAAACAAGCCTTAAGTTTATTAAAAATCCACAAAGAACAGTATGAAAAAGATAAAAACACTCAATTGGCCAGTGCCCATGTTTCTGAATTGCTAAAGCGAGTTGCCTTGGTTTATTATCCAAGAGCAGAAGTTGCCAGTATGCATGGTGAAGCTTGGGTTGAATTTTTAAATCAGACTGGCAAGGGGATTGATTTTACCCCGGTTAAATCGATGTTATTGGATTCACCCTATAAAACATCAGATGCACTGAATTTAAATCCTTTATTTACTCGTGCAGAAAAATGGATCAAGCAAAGGGGGGCGCCATGTTCGAATTAGCTACCCCGTGGGCCTTGTTACTCATCCCTGTTCCTCTGTTTCTCTGGTATTTGTTACCGCGGGCAAAAGTAAAATTACCTGCCGCTTTGAAAGTTCCTTTTTTTGAGGTAATGGCAGGTATTGTTGAACAAGAGAAGCGGTTAATCTCGGCCAAATCGTTGCTATTAATTCCTGTTGTAGTTTGGTTATTGCTGGTTATCGCCCTGTCTGGCCCACGCTGGGTTGGTGAGCCAAAACCTGTAACACGGGAAGGATATAATATCATGATGGTATTGGATCTTTCAGGCAGCATGGAAATTACGGATATGTTATTGCATGGCCGACCAGTCAGTCGTTTGCTTGTCGTGAAAAGGGCTGCAGAACAATTTGTTGAAGACAGAGTTGGAGATAGAATTGGTTTGATTCTGTTTGGTACTCGAGCTTATTTGCAAACACCATTAACCTATGACAGGCATAGCGTATTAATGAGAATAGACGATGCAACAGCTGGTCTTGCAGGTAAAACCACTTCTATTGGTGATGCAATAGGTTTAGCGGTCAAAAGGTTACAAGATGTACCCTCCAAAGGAAGGGTTATTATTTTACTGACGGACGGGGCGAACAATTCTGGCGTATTAGCTCCCTTAAAAGCGGCAGAATTAGCCAAGCAAGATGGAATCAAAATTTATACTATAGGTTTAGGCTCGGAAGCAGATCCAAGAGCATTAACCGGTGATTTTTTTGCACCTAACCTTTCCGCGGAACTGGATGAAAAGACCTTGGAAGAAATGGCGAAAATGACAGGTGGTCGTTACTTCAGGGCGACAGATCCTGAGTCTTTACAATCCATATACCAAACCATCAATCAATTAGAAACTGTGAAGCAAGAACAGGCGTCTGTTCGACCTCAAAAAGAATATTATCCCTGGTTCGTTGCTTTTGCCTTGTTGCTATGTTTTTATTGGTTGATTAGCAATGCGGATTTATTTATGTACTTAAGATCTTTTTTAAAAGTGGAGAGGGGCTTAAGTCATGATAGCTGAGTTTCATTTTTTAAGGCCATGGTGGTTGTTGATGATAGTGCCTTTGCTTGTATTGGCAGCAATTTATTGGCAGCAAAAACCAAAATTACATGCCTGGGAAGCGGTATGTGATCCCCATCTTCTGGAGCATTTGTTACAAAGTAAAGGTCAGAGTAAACGTGCCTTATCCTTGCTATTCCTGTTTTTTAGTATTTTATTTATGATTTTGAGCATTTCCGGTCCAACCTGGTATAAATTACCGCAATCCACTTACAAGCCAATTCAACCAAGAATTTTGCTATTGGATATGTCAGACAAAATGATGCTCGGGGATTTATCGCCAAATCGCCTCAGTCGGGCCAAATTCAAATTACATGATTTATTTACCCGGAAGGATATAGGGCAGTTTGGTTTGATTGTTTTTACAGGTGAGCCTTTTGTTGTATCCCCGTTAACAGACGATGGTCAAACGATATCTTCCTTATTGTCAACTTTGACACCTGATATCATGCCTGTTGGCGGGTATAATTTGGACAGTGCTTTGCAGGAGGCTAGCCAATTAATTAAGCAAGCAGGTTATGAGCATGGTGAAATTTTAGTTTTAACCGCTGAAACACCATCCTCTAGCGCTATTGAAAAAGCTAAGAAGCTGGCAGAATCAGGTATTTTTTCTTCAATTATGCCAATCAGAGCTGATGAAAATTTGAACCCCTTGTTTCAGCGCTTCGCCAATGCGGGAGATGGATACTTGTTGGTATACTCACCAGATTCAAGTGATTTGGAAAGGTGGTTGAGCGCCTCTCAAGGTAAGGAAAAGTTTGCTCTTGAAAAAAATGACGACATTCCATTATGGCGTGATGAAGGCCGTTGGTTTTTAATTCCCGCATTGCTTTTATTATTACCCGTATTTCAGCGAGGTTGGATGCAAAGGGTGACCGTATGATGTGGCGGGTTTTAGCTATTGTGGCAGTTTCATTCATATCGAATCAGCTTAAGGCATTTAGTTGGTCTGATTTATGGTTTACTCCCGATCAACAAGCTCAACATTTGATGGAAAAGGGGCAATTTGCAAAAGCTAAAGATATTTTTGAGCGCAATGATTGGGCTGCAAGTGCTGCATACAGAGCTGGGGATTACGAGCGGGCCGCGAAATTATTTAATGAGTTAAAAACAGAACAGGGCTACTATAATCAGGGAAATGCTTTAGCGCACTTGGGAAAATATGAGGAAGCAATACGAGCATACGATAAAGCCTTGGCATTGAATCCAAATAATCAGGATGCCCTATATAATCGAAAATTAATCAGCGAATTGTTGAAGAAAGATAAAGAAAAGAAGAAAAACCAGGATCAGCAAAATCAGGGCAAGCAGAACCAAGATCAACA
>NZ_KK074225.1:98519-110438 GCF_000586315.1 Legionella pneumophila subsp. fraseri
AAAGATCAACAGAACCAGAATCAGCAAAATCAGGACAAGCAGAACCAAGATCAACAGAACCAGAGTCAGCAAAATCAGGACAAGCAGAACCAAGATCAACAGAATCAGAGTCAGCAAAATCAGGACAAGCAAAACAAAGATCAGCAAAACAAGGCTGAACAGAATAAAGATCAAAATAAAAAAAATGACAAACAAGAGGGAGAAATTCAGTCCGGGTCGAATCAGGAGAAACAACTTGCCAAAGAGCAATGGTTGCGATTAATACCTGATGATCCGGGTGGATTAATGAGAGAAAAATTTTTACGTGATCATTTACGTAGAGAGCGTGGGTGGTACCAATGAAGAAATTAATGCTATGGGTTCTATTGAGTTTATTTTCGTCAGTATCATTTGCTGAAATCAAAGTCGAGCTTGAACCTTCTCAAGTCACGATGGGAGAAACCTTTAAATTATCCATTACCCAAGAAGATCAACAGGGTGGAGGCGTTCCCGATCTGACTGAATTGCAAAAGGATTTTGTGATTTTGGGTACAGAAAGGCATGTCAACTATTCCATTATTAATGGGCAGGCGCAATCACAAAGTCAGTGGGTTGTACTTTTGAGAGCCTTAAAGCCAGGCATTTTTACTATTCCTCCAATAAAAGTAGGTCTTGAACAAAGTCTTCCCATCACTATCAATGTTCAGGCTAATGCCAAAACACAGGCTTTACCTGATGATGCTATTCAAAAGCAGGACGTTTTTCTGACGGCTGAAGTGAATGAGAAAAAACCTTATGTTAATCAACAAATTATTTATACGGTCAAATTATACAATAGCAAACGATTGTTAGATGCTGATTATCAAGGTCCAAAAGTGGATGATGCCTTGTTGATTCCGTTAGGGGATGCGAAACGTTACCATGCTGTTCATAACAACATTAATTATGTTGTTGAAGAGCAAACTTATGCGATATATCCGCAAAAAAGTGGCTCTTTGAAAATCATATCACCGACTTTTAATGCTCTTGTTTATGATTATAACCCCCAACGCATTAAAGCGACGGATAAAACGATAAATTTAACTATCAAACCAATCCCTGATAAGTTTCAAGGCAAACTATGGTTACCGGCAAAGCAAGTCAAGTTATCCGAGCAATACGAAAACAGCAATCAGACTCTTAGCCAAGGAAGCACTTTAACACGCACAGTGACATTGGAAGGAGTAGGCATTCCAGCTCAATTATTACCTTCTCTTGCCTTTGATGAAACCAATTTCTTTAGCGTTTATCCAGAGAAAGGAGCCGAACGTAATCAGGTGAAACAAGGTGATCTGATTGGCAGTGTTGAAATCAAGGTCACTTATTTATTCAATAAAGCAGGTAAAACGACAATACCCGAATTGCGTCTTCCCTGGTTTAATACTGAAACAGGTAAAGAAGAAATCGCTGTCTTACCTCCAAGAAGTTTGGATATTATCCCTTCAACTTCGGTCAAGACAAATACTGCGAACCCTCAAGTGACCGATAAAGAAATTTCAGCCAGCAGTCAATCATTGCCAGATTCTGACTCGGTTTCCAATGAATCAGGACGTTGGGCTGTGGGACTGGCAATATTTTTTGGTTTGGCCTGGTTACTCACTTTAAGTTTATGGGTATGGCAAAGACGACCAAGAGATTCATCCAGTAAAAAGGAGTATAAAAAAGCGTTGGATGCTTTAAATAAAGCTTGTAATGAATGTAATCCCAAAAAAGCTCGTGATGCGGTTTTAAAATGGGCCTCTGTACAATGGCCTGATGCTCCAATACTTAACTTAACTGATTTAGCACAATTGGTAAGGGACGTGCATTTAAAGAAACAATTGCATCTGCTTTCACAAGTATTGTACCGAAGTCAGGAAAAAACGTTATGGCGTGGGGATGAATTATTACGAGCGGTGCATGCAGTGAAACGTAACGAATCTGTGAAAAAGCGAAAAAACAGTAAGTTACCTCCTATTAATCCATTGTAGAAATGAAATCCATAGAAAGGGATAGTCTTTGTCTGTTATTCCTTTACTGTTAATGGGGACAACTTATTGACAGGATGTCCCAATCTCTTCGGTTAAAATATTTTTTGCCTTGACCTTGGGGTTTTTCGTCCTGATTGGAGCCGTCATAGAAGTATCGCAGTTGGGATAAGCTCTTCAGACGATTAGGCTAACAAACAGCTATAATGTTATTGATAACCTGGTAAAGAGTAATGCTCTCCCTTTATAAAGCTATCTGGCTATTGTAGGAATTGAGTATGCATGTTAATGAGTACATCCATTATGATGTGCATGAGCTCGCTAAACTCATCAAAGATCAACAGGTTAGCGTTGAGGAAGTTTTGCAGTGTGCACAAGAACGCCTTTATGAAGTAAATCCTTCATTAAATGCCATAGTTACAGATTGTTTTGAATATGCGCATCAATGTCTTGGGAAAATGAGAGGCAATGAACCCTATTATGGAGTCCCTCTATTAGTCAAAGATCTGGGGCATGCGATAGAGGGTATTAGACTAACTGAGGGTTCAAGGTTTTTTGCCAATAATCTGGCTGAAACGAACAGTGATTTAATTAATAAATTGATTACCTTGGGTTTTGTACCTTTTGCAAAAACAAATACCTCAGAATTAGGTCTTTCCTGTGTTACTGAATCTCGCTTATTTGGACCTTGCAGAAATCCTTTTGATGCTATGAGAACTGCAGGAGGGTCTTCTGGTGGGTCTGCCGCTGCAATAACGGCAGGGATTGCTCCTGTGGCTACGGCAAGCGATGGTGGCGGGTCGATTCGTATTCCAGCGGCTTGTTGTGGCTTGTTTGGATTCAAACCAACATCAGGTCTGGTTCCCTCAGGGCCATGGGTTGATGAGTCATGGTCCGGGATGGCTACCAGCTTTATACTCACTCGTTCCATTAGAGATACTCTCGCGTTATTTAAAAATTTAATAAACCCAATGCGACTTAACAAATTATCGAGAAAGAAAAAAAAATTGCTCATTACTGAGCTGAAAGGCGCTTTTGCTGAGGTTCCAATTGCAAAGGAATGCCAGGACGCAGTGGAGAAAATAAAAGAAATCCTGAAAAATTCAGGCCACAGATTAAATGAAGTGCATTTGCCATTAGATCTACAAGCTATAAGCTCATGCGCCCATACTTTAATTGCAGCAAATACGTATACAAAAGTAAAAATTCAAGAACAGATCAGTGGCAGAAAACCAATGATTAATGAACTGGAACCCATAACATGGGAATTTTATTACAGAGGAAAAGCGGTTTCCGCCTATGAATTAATTGTTGCCAAAAATAAACTATACCAATTACTTAGGCCTTTGCATCAATTATTGGAAAATACAGACATTGTATTAACTCCGGCATTAGCTCAATTACCATTGTTAATAGGCCAACTGCGAACCGATGAGGAATTCAATAACTATCTACAAAAAAAGAAAGAGTTTTCCCCCTTTACTTCCTTGTTTAATCAGGGCGGATTACCTGCTATGACTCTACCGGTTATGTTCCACCATCATTTGCCTGTCTCTATCCAAATGGGTACGGCAAAAGGTAATGATTGGTTATTGTTGGAATTGGCTCATGAATTGCAGTCTATGCTGCCAAAAAATATCACGCCTGCATCAATTCCTGGATGCTGATTTTTTGCGAGTTTTCATTTATCCATCCTTATGTTAAGTTAACTGTAGTTTTTCATCAAAGTAAGAATAAGTGATTGTTTTTTATAGTTATAGTCGCTTGAATTTTAAAGAATCGATTGTCTACTTACCGCTGCTTGTCAGCAGTATCCACCCAGTGGGTGCTTAATGCATCGTTTAAAAATCAAGTCACTATATTTTTTCGATTTCAGGGCATTTTGCGTAGACAGAAAATAATTCCAGTTTGAGTGGTTGTAGTTAACAAAGGTAAGTTGTAAATCGATTTCACCAAAGAGGATTTCAATGAAGACATTACCATCCAAAGTAATTTTTATAGGAGCAGGCCCTAGTGGCTTATTTGCAGCGCGTCGATTAAAGGAAATAGCAAAATTACAAAATAAGACAGTAGAATGTATATTCCTTGAACGTGAGCCTGTGGTAGGTGGTAAATGCCATACTTATTCTGATGCTGATTACCCTGAGTTAAAAACGGAGTGGGGAGCTGCATTGGTTGCCCCCAATTATGGTGTTGTTCTTGATGCATTATCTGAGCATGGCATTGAATTCGAAAAAGTCATGCCAACGGCCTCTGAAACGATAGAAATCAAGCAATTATTTGAAAAGGCCAGTTCTTTAGAAAAAATAAGTATGGAAATGAATTTGCTTGGAGAATTATGGACTTTTAATAGTGACTACGATGTTTATAAAAAGGCAAAGCAGAATAAAAAAGCACTTCCAAATAAATTGTTAGTCCCTTTTTCTGAATATTGCAAGCTAAACAACATGCTGTATTTACCTGTTTTTTTAAAGCCATTTGTGCCTGGATTTGGTTATGGGGATTTAAATTTTTGCCCAGCTTATTGTGTCCTTGAGTACATGGGCAAACTAACCATGCCGGATATTCTTTTGGCTGAACAATTCATTGGCAGGCCTTCTCTGTTAGCAATACATGGTGGTTTTCAACTTTTAATGGAAAAAATTGCAGAACAATTTGATGTGCGTGTCAATGCTGCTGTTTCCCAGATTAAGAGAGAAAAAGATAAGGTTACGGTGACTTATGTGCATAACGGCATCGAGCAAACCGAAACTGCCGATACTTTGGTTTTAGCTACTTCGCCAAGAAATTGGGAGTCTCTGGGCTTGGATTTAACTGAAGTTGAAAAGAATTGTATAGTGAGCTTGGATTATTATCGCTATCCGGTTGCTGTTTACAAAATCAAGGGATTACCACCGCAACAATATTTTTTCACAAAAGCGCTTGAGGAAACAGGTTTTGGACATTTGGCACTTATCACAACCAGAGATAACCGGAGTAATCCCGATGACGGGCGCTTGTGCACGGTTTATGTCAATTTGCCGCCTAATAACAAGGAATTTAAATTTGATCATGAAGCGCTAAGAAAAGAATTGGAATCAATCCCGGGAGTAACTGATGTCACGGTTATAAAAGATAAAATCTGGGAAGATTACATGTCAACTCTTCCCTGGGATTTGCGATTGCAATTGGATAATGAACAGCAGCGTACCAATACTATGTATTTGGGCTCCTATGTTTTGGGAAGTTTTGAAGACGTAGCCTGTGTGGCCAATAAGGCAACCGATGCCATGACGGAAATGTATGCTCCGACTATGCGCTATGAAGAAGATTTCAGTTGGAAAAATGTGCATAGGGCCTGGCAGTTTTTTACTTCACCAACGAAATCCCCACTGGCATCGTTGGAGAAGCCTGTAATGTTGGATGATCACTGTAACAGGCCTTAGATCATAAGATAAAAGTGGTACATTTATCGAAGATATTGTACATAATGCTCGCTATTTGTAGAATAGTGTATTATAATTATAATCACTTGTTCTATGAGCATTATTGGTTAAAATCTTGTTTTTCGACAAACTCCTTCCTCATACTTACCTTGGTCGTGAATTTCTCTCGATAATTACATTGTATTTTTTCTCTTATCGCTCGTTACAAGTGTTTGTTTAATTTTATTTGGAACTTTGAAATGTCTGTGAAAGAAACTGGCCACGTTAAGTGGTTTAATGATGATAAAGGTTATGGCTTCATTAGTCGTGATAATGGTCAAGACGATGTATTTGTACACTTCCGCTCTATCGTTAGCAGCGCCGGGCGCAAAACTTTGTTAGAGGGACAACGTGTGGAATTTCTTGTTACTAAGGGAGCTAAAGGTTTGCAAGCAGAAGAAGTAACTGCTATATAATCCCGTATTCACTGAATTACCTTCCTTTATTGTTTGTCTCAAAGCGACAAAAAGGAAGGTGGTTTTTTAATGCCAATAAATCGCATTGATTTTTCAATTATGTTTTACTTTTTCTCTTAAGAATTTGTACTGAGACCTGCTTGGTATAAAAACTGGCAGTAAGATAACGATATTCCACTTTATTTTCTTTTACCCATTCTTGAAACGCTTTAAATTCATCCTGACGCCAATTGATATTGCCAATGTATTCATCGAATACTATGATAGTGCCAGGAACAATCTGAGAATTTAATTCGTTGAACACCAATTTGGTGGAAGAATAGAGATCACAATCGATATTCATAAAAGCGATGGGTTCCCTGTGATTTTTTTTAAAATCGGGCAAAGTCTCATTAAACCATCCTGCGATTAGAGCGACATTATTTGCAAGGGATGGAATTTTACCGTAGGTGGAATAGGAACCAGCTTTTTCATGGTGCCAATCTTCGGGTAAACCTTGAAAACTGTCGAATCCAAAAATTTTGCGTTTGGGAAAGAGTTCGGCAATATGGGAAATCGAATAGCCGAACCGTACTCCAAATTCCAGTATTAAGCCTTTAGAAGGAACCTGTGGCGCTAATAAATCAAATGTTTGATAAGTTGTCCCGCTATGCAGCAAATGCTTGTCCGAATGTTTATGAAGATAATCAGCCGCATCGATGAGATCAAAGCGTTTGAAAGAGCGATAAGTATCTATCGGTGTCTTGTTTAAGCCGTCGAGGATATCAATTGCAATTCGCTGGCAGCAAAAATAATCATTGGCTGGTATGCGTTGAATTGCCCTGTCTAAAAGCGCTTTTACTGCTTTTTTATCATTTAAAGCCAGATATACCGCATGAAGTAAAATGGTTATATGTCCATCCTTGTCTGTTTGTTCAAGTGGTTCAAGTAAGAAGCGCGCTTCCTCAATTTTATTGAGATCAAGCAAAATAATTGCTCTTGCCCAACTTGTTTTAGGAGTATTGAACTGATTTACGTGCGGGAATAGGGAATATGCTTCTTTTACCCTTCCTTGTTGCCTTAGAGCATAAAGGTAATAGGCGAGGCTTTCGCCATCCATTTCTTCCATTTTAAATGATTCAAAAAGCTTGCAGGCTGAAAAGGAATAATTAGCGTGGGCCAGGGTTTTTGCCGTCATTAATCCTATGTCTGTTTTGAATTCACTGAATAAATAAGCTTGCCAGTACATGGCTGCTGCTTGAATGGCTTTACCCATGCGCAGCAAAACGGTTCCCTTTTGATAATAAGCGCCAGAAAACTGAGAATTTATGGCCAAAGCTTCTTCATAAAATTTTAAGGCAAGTGGCAGATCCCCTTTTTCTAAAGCTTTGTCTCCCTCGGATTTAATCACTAAAGGATCTTGTTGGGTCATTTATTTTCTCCGGTACCTACTTCTATATCATAGTATTTTTTATTGGGAATGGAGTTGTATTCAAAAAATCTTTATTAATCAATTTCATGAAAAAATAATTGCTGGCATTCATATCCGACTAGGGTATAATGAGCATACCAAAGACAAGCCAGGATGTCTTAATGATAAAACCAATCACCCTGCTTTTGCTTTTTTGTTCTTTCACTGTTAATGCCTCAATTCTCGTCAATGGTACTTTCGAAGCAACAAAATCATGTCCTGCTTTCCTTTCCAAGAATCGTAAGTCAAATCCTGATAATTTAATGGTTGAGCCCAACCAGAAATATCAATTAAAAGAAATTAATAAAACCAAACCGGATTGGTTGCGTATACAATTTTCAGACCATCAACCTAATCTGCGCTGGGTGAGTGTTGATTGCGGGGTCATTGAATACACTGAGCGTCCAAAAGCAAGCTGCGATCTTACTCCCGGGATGGCTGATTCTTATGTGTTGGCTTTAAGCTCACAGCCAGGTTTTTGTGAAACTTATGGGTATGAAATAGGTAAACCAGAATGTTTGAAATTAACAAAGACAGCCTATCAGGCCAATCATTTGATCCTGCATGGATTATGGCCTAATCAAGAAGCATGCGGCCATAATTATGGCTATTGTGGAATAAGCCCTCGAACAAACCATTGTGATTATTCTCCATTGGATTTATCTTCTGATGTTGCTCAAAATTTAAAGAAACTTATGCCGAGTTACAATTATGGCAGTTGTCTGGAGCGCCATGAATGGAACAAACATGGGAGCTGTCAGGATTTAAGCACAGATAGTTATTTTAGTTTGGCCATGCGCTTAACTACAGAAGTTAATAATACAGAGTTCGGTCAATATCTTACCACTCATCGTGGTGATACTGTAAAATTGACTACTTTGCGTGAATTGATTAAAAGATCTTTCGGGGAAAACAATACAGGTAAAGTGACTTTAAGTTGCAAGAATGGGATCTTGGTGGATATTTATGTCCAATTACCTGCTCTCATACCTTTTAAAGACTCTCTAGAGTCTTTGGTTGATAAAGCCAGCCACTCACAACACCATGATTATTGTAATAGCAATGTCACCATTTCTGATTTTAGTAATGAAAAATGGTCATAGTATTCAAATGGAGGAGATGACTCGTTCACAAAACTTTTTTTAAAATAATATGGCATTGCTTCCTTATAGGAGACTGCCTTGCACATTGTCAAAACTTCCTCTAATGTAGAGAGATTATTGATATAGGAATACAGATTATGCTAAAGCGGTGCTACTTATTGATTTTACTTATGTTTGTATTGGCAAGCTGCGCCCATCATAAACCGCAAACACCTCCAGCAGAGGTTAAAAAACAAGGTACCAGCAGTACACGGCAGTTTCGCCAAGTGTCATCGTTCAATCAAATCGTAGTTCAGGGACGACTGAACGTTAATTTGCATACCGGGTATAATAAGCCAGAGGTCATGTTACGCGGTGATCCCAGAGATTTGGTTCAAGTAAGAACGATAGTAAAACAAAATACACTCTATGTGTCTTTGGGCCAGGGATACCCGGATTATGGTGCTGTGACTGTGGATATTAAAACCAAATTCCTCAACCGGTTTCGCTATGAGGGCGCTGGCCTTGTGACAGGGAATAATTTACGGACCAGCTACTTGGACTTGTATTTGGCGAACGAAGGCACCACCAGACTGGCAGGAAACATTGGGTTGCAAAAACTCGAGGCAGTCGGTAATGGCGTGACACAAATCAATGGTGTATCCAGCAGGAATTTGCAAATCGTATTGAAAGGAGATCCCAAAGTACTGATATCTGGTTTTGTCAATCTAAGACAGCTTGATATGTATGGGAAGGGTACATTAAGTTTGTATTGGATAAAAAGCGATACTTTAACCATTAGAGCAAAAAAGGCCGCCAAAATTCAATTGGCTGGAATTGTGAATCGGCTGGATGTTGAATTATGGGATTTTGCTCAATTTAAGGGAAAATATTTACGAGCTCAGCGTAGTTTTGTGAAAACCCATGATAAATCCATGGCGGAAATTTCTGCTGTGAATCATCAAAGCAGCCTTGCTACCGATGCCAGCGATATTTACTATTATAACTTATCAAAAACTCGGGCTGATTTCATGGCATTTAATGGTTCTGTGCTGGATATGCGCGAATGGAGTCAATCTGATCTAAAAGATTTTGATAGATACAATAAGCAGTTTCCCTAGCATTTATTCAGGATAAAAGAGCTAAATTCATTAGGGTAAACCCTTGGTGAATTTAGCTTGCTATAAATTACAGTTGAAACGGAATTCCAATGTTGACTTCAAATCCTTCCTCATCGGATGTAAATGGGTAATTAGGGGTATCTTCCATCACCCAACTAAGGAAAGAGGGAGAGACATCCTCGTAGGACTCTTCATCGCTATAATTTCCAATAAGTAATAATGAGGCTAATCCTGTAACGAGAATAGCAATTTTTGATGCATTTAATTCATCATTTTTTAATGAGGCATTATAAAAAAACATGTTTAATTTCCAAAGAACAAAATGAGTCGTTAAAATACAATGATTTTTTTTCTTATTCAATATCTAAATTGTTATAACGAGTGCAAGTCCAAATACCAGGTTGTTTGATTGGTTACAAATCAATCATGGCAATTTTTGATTTCCCTTCATTTGCTTTTATTAATACAATCAATAATTTCATTGAGATCGTTGTCTAGTGGCAGTACGTGAGCGGAATTTTTTAGCCAATGTATTTTGACATTAGGTAAATCACAAAATAGTTGTTCTACTTGTTGAGAAGCAACTACTTGATCATGAGTCCCAAGAAAAAGATCTGCTGGGCAAGTAGGGGGGAGCCATTCATATTCCCGAGCCAAGGTTAGCATTTCAATGATTGTGGAAATGGGAAGTTTTCTATAAGCGATTTCGGCATGCTCATCGGTGATAATATTCCCCGCGGCGTTGCGAAGTTGCCGAAATCCCAGGCACTTAAGAACCTGGGCTAATTTCAGCATGGCGTTGATGCGCATGTGTAGTTTTAATGCGGGAGCCAAAAGAAAGAGGTGATTGATAGTAAAGGATTGACTTAATTGACAGGCTAATAATCCTCCCAGGGATAACCCTAAAACATCAACTTTTTGATATTGATTTATTAAGAGTTCACAGGCGTTTTTTGCTGATTGAAGCCAATCAGTTGCTGTGGATTTTGAAAAGGCTTCTATACTTTCAGCATGCCCAGCCAATATAGGACAAAGGATGGCATTATAATTTTTTAAATTAGGAATCAGATATCGGTAAACTGCCGGTGAAGAAGAAAAACCATGCAATACCAGTAATGCTCGTTCTGTGCCTTTGCCTTGTTGATTGACAGGGGAGAGGAGATTTGCTTCTTCCGAGCGTAATTCACTAAGATGTTTTCCGCGGCGCATATACCGAAAATCATTGATTTTCATAGAGTAGTCATTGTTCATTGTTATGCCATGTGGTTGTATAATAATTGACTTGATTGGGAGCCAATACACTTTCTAGGAAGAAAGTGTATTATCAAACATAAAAATGTAAAAGTTATAATTGTATTAGTTTAATTTTAGTATAAGTATTGTGCTATTTTTCTTTCTCGTAAAAGACTGGAGTCTGTTGATAATTCGAGCCAGAACTTACGTCCCTCGCCTTGTGCGCAGGATCCCTGGACGTCGTAGATAAACCATGGCACGTTGGCATTTTGGATTGAATTGCCAAAGGTTAATTTAAGAGCAATCCATATTAATAATTATTTTTGGTTATAGAATTATAGAGATGACTTTAATTTAGTAAAATTTATGTAAAATTCTATATCATATTGTCTTTAATTAGGTCATTTATCTTACTATATTAAGTAGCAAATAAAAAATATATTCCTGGATAGATAACCTGGAAAAGTAATCTCGGACAAAATCTTGATGAGGTACTATAATTTAGATATCAACAGATAGGGTAAATTAACATGGCAGAAACTCCAAAACCCAAATCACAGACACCAACGCCGAAACCAAAACCGAAACCAACGGATGAGCAACCTGTTGAGCCCGGTCCTCAACAAAGTACACTGGGGAAAGTAGGCAGTGTAATCGGAGGACTTGCTAAAAAAGGGCTTGGCAAATTGGCTGACAATATAGGCAAGCAATTTGGCGCAAATGCCCCTCAACCTGATGCTGAAAATAAACCTGCGGAAGGACAAAAATCAGGTAATGACAAAAAAGATCCGGAAATGGAAATGCTTGAAAGGTATATGCAACTGGTTGAACAATGGCAGGGTCTTATCAACAAGCCTTTTTATTGGGTAGGTGGCAAAATCTCAGCCGGCGCCAGTTTTCTGGTAGATAAAGCAGTGGAAGGGATTAAAAATAAACTGGCTGGTTCGGAAGAATCCAAACCAAGTCCCAACTCCTCAACACAACAATCCAGTTCCAGCTCGAATTCCAGTTCGAGTTCCAGCTCCAGCTCCAGTTCTAGTCCGAGTTCGAGCAGTACTACTCCTACGCCTACTTCGTCAAGTAGCGGTAGCGACAGTCAGTCCTCATCACCGCCAACAACAAGCAGTAGCAGCGGTAGCGACAGCCAGTCCTCATCACCGCCAACGGA
>NZ_KK074225.1:110751-217833 GCF_000586315.1 Legionella pneumophila subsp. fraseri
AGCGAGTAGTAGCAGTAGTAGTGATACTTCATCACAACTGAGTCCGCCGCCAGAGTCGAATACAAATACAAGTACGCCAGGTCTTGGTGATCCAACAAATTATGATAAAACGTCCAGCAGTTCGAACAGTGGGAGTGGTCAATCCTCTGGCTCAGGCTCATCTTCTGATGTTCCGACGCCCAGTCAGTCTATGCCTGGATAGATGGTAAAACAGACTGCCCGGGCTGGTGAGTTATCCTTCCAATAATTTGTGGGGCAAACTTTCTATGCGCCCAGCCTGGGTGACAATCACATAGTTTAATTTTCTTTGCAATTCACTGATGGAGTCAGCACCCGCATAGGTAAGGCCAGAGCGTAACCCTCCCACTATATCAGCAATAATGCCATCAGGATTCTCTTTAAACGGCACTTCAGTGGCAACACCTTCTGCTGTTTTCCATTCATGCATTTGTCCAAGGAATTCTTCCTGTGCTTCCCTGGATGCCATGCCTCGATAACGTTTGACTTTGGTTCCGTCATCCTTTTGAATAACTTCTCCTGGTGTGGGGGCAGAGCCGGCTAACATGCCACCTATCATCACAAAATCAGCACCAAAGGCCAGTGCTTTGACAATATCACCCGAGGTTTTGATGCCACCATCAGCAACGATGGAGCGATCAGCACGTGAACAATCCTGAATACAGGTTAGCATCGGTACGCCAAAGCCGGTTTTAATTCGTGTGCTGCATACCGAGCCTCCTCCAATACCCGCTTTAATAATATCAGCACCACAAGACGCAAGATAATCTGCCCCGGCATAAGTGGCGACATTCCCGGCCATAATGCAGCGACTTCCTAATAACTGACGTAAGCTTTTTAAGGTTTTGCCAACGTATTTGGCGTGTGCGTGCGCCACATCAACACAAAAAAAATCGGCTCCTGCATCTCGCAGTGCTTCGGCTCTTTGTAATTCCGTTTCAGTACATCCAACCGATACAAAGACAGGCCCCTTGCATTTCTTAAATTCCTGAATATTTTCTTCTATGGTCATGAATCGGTGCAAAGCGCCCATGGCTCCTTTACTGTGCATAAAATTGGCCATATTGCTTTCGGTAATCGTATCCATATTGGCACTAATGACAGGAAGATTTAAAGTGAGTTTGCCTAACCGGTCGGTACTGGTTGTTTCAACAACCCGTCTTGATTCATGATGGTTGTATGATGGGACGAGCAGAACATCATCAAAAGTGATCGCTTGATCAGTCATTATTAATCCTCATAAACAAATACTATAAATGCTCAGCCGCATAAAATGCCAGCCTTGAGCGCTCTCCCCGAGTCAACGTCATATGAGCGCTGTGTTCCCAACTTTTAAACCGATCTACAGCAAAAGTGAGTCCGGAAGTGGTTTCAGTTAAATAGGGGGTGTCAATTTGCTTGATATCCCCCAGACAAATAATTTTACTACCTGGGCCTGCTCTTGTAACCAACGTTTTAATTTGTTTTGAAGTCAGGTTTTGCGCTTCATCAATTATAATATATCGATTTAAAAAAGTTCTTCCCCGCATAAAATTTAATGAGCGTATTTTAATTTTATTTTGCAGTAAATCCTGGGTTGCTCCACGTCCAAAACTGCCGCCTACTTGCGAGCTGTGGAGTACTTCAAGATTATCCATTAAAGCGCCCATCCAGGGAGTCATTTTTTCCTCCTCGGTACCCGGTAAGAATCCTATATCTTCGCCAACAGGAATTGTTACTCGGGTCATTAATATCTCACTGTAGCGATTTTGATCCATGACCTGGGTTAATCCTGCGGCTATGGTTAATAATGTTTTACCTGTACCGGCTGAACCCTGTAAACTGACAAAATCAATATCGGGATCCAGTAACAGGTTTAAGGAAAAATTCTGTTCCCGGTTTCGTGCTGTGATACCCCAGACTGAATGTTTGGGCTGAGTGTAGTCACGAATGAGTTGAACTATCGCATTAGAACCATCAATTTTTTTGACCAAAGCTTGAAACTGATCATCTTCCGTACTAAGGCAATCGTTTGGATTCCATTGACTGACCAATGGCCCGGTGACTTTATAAAAGGTTTTACCACTTTCTTGCCAGGATCCCATGTCTTTGGCATGACTGTCCCAAAAATTGTTATCCAGAATATGTAATCCTCTGTGCAGTAAATTAACATCATCCAGCACCTGGTCATTGTAGTAATCTTCCGCATGAATGCCTAATATCCCTGCTTTAATACGTAAGTTGATGTCTTTTGAGATAATGATAACTTGTCTTTTGCCATAATATTTTTTTTGCAGACCCAAAGCGGTTGCCAGTATTGTATTGTCTACTTTATGGCCCGGCAGAGTTGAAGGAACCACTTGATCAAATTCATCAGTTTGAAAAAACAATCTTCCACTGCATTTCTTGTTACTGCTATTGATATAAGATGGGATAGGCAGTCCTGAGACAATTTGATCGTGAGTAGCATTACTCATTAGCTCTACTAACATGCGGTTCGTTTGTCTCACGTTTCTCGCCAATTCGGATGTTCCTGTTTTATGACTATCCAACTCTTCAAGCACCACCATTGGCAAATAAATATCATGTTCATCAAAATGGTAGATGGCAGTAGGATCATGCATCAAAATATTAGTATCAAGCACGAACAGCTTAAGTCCGGTATTGGTATTATCCATAGGTTCACCCTGTCAGCTAAAGTATTCTTCAATTCAAGTGGAATCAGTCTCCTGCGTAGGCAAGGAGTGCATTGAAATCCTTGAATTCTATGTTCATTGTGCTGAGCTATGCTGGTTCCGTCAAGAACTATATTATGAAGAGTTTGTTTTTAAGTTAAATGGGTATGCCTTCCATTTCCCGTTCTGTTTTCAATTCTTTATTATTGAAAACAATCAATGCAATGAAGGCCATAAAAAGTAAAAATAATCCAACGGGGAACAGGCTGTTATGATTAACCAGGCGACCTGAATAAGTGCCAAATGCAGCAAAGCACAATAATATTAAACTGCGAATAGCAGACGCTGAGCCTCTGTAATCATCGAAACATTGCAGGGCTCTGGATGTGGTTGCGCCCCATAGCAGGGCTGAGCTTAGAATATAGACACCGATGGTTATGGCATTATAGAATTGGTATTTGCTCCAATGAAAGTATTCTCCTATTAACAACATCAGGCTGCTCATTAAAGCCAGTTGAATTCCCAATGCTATGATTTTATCAATCCCAAAGCGATTAAATAAGCGGGAGGCCAGTAAAGATCCACAGACAAACCCCATGGAAGCAATCATTAACAAGATCCCCATTTTGTCAGGGGAAATATGGGCATGCGAATAATAAAATGGAGCTACAGTCAGAAAGCACCATTCACCACAGTTTAATAACCCAAATAGTGCTATGTAGGAAATAAACGTTTTGTTTTTTATAATTCGAATGTAAATGCCTAGTGTTTCCCTCAGGCCAGGAGTTGTTGTTTTTTGCACTGGGATATTTCTGGGTAAAAACAGCATAATGACGCATAAGATGGAAGAGTAAAATGCGATACAATAAAGATTTGAACGCCAACCATATAACACATCCAATTTTCCTCCCAATGCGGGTGCAAAGAGTGGAATCACTGCAGTCAGTGTCCCAATCCAGGTCATGATGCGGGCTCCCTCATCTTTGGGGAAAAGATCCTGGACTAAAGCCCAACCTGCAACAGGGACAACAACCGCTCCTGTACCCTGCAAGAATCGACAGACCAGCAACCACTGAATTGAATCGGCTTTCAAACTGAAGATTGAGCCAATAAAGAAAATAAACATCCCAAGAAATAATGTTTTTCTTCTGCCTAACTGGTCGGCAATAATTCCCCAAACAAGAACCGTAGAAAATTGCCCTGTCATGAAAATAGAAATGAGCATTTTCGCTTCATTTGATGACACGGCGAGTGAGTGAGCAATGTGGGGCAAGCTGGGTAACAAAATATCTGTACTAATTAAAATTAGTACGCAAGAGGCAACAACTATAAAAAGTTGCAGGTTGCGGATAAACATATTGAACTCTTTGGAAAAGGGTGAATTTGATGTATTTATCCGCAACAATAATAGCAAAAACTAATTAAATATTCTATAAAAAGTACTTTTTTAAAACATGAATCACCAACAGGGATAGTTCTTGTTTATCCTGCCAAAGATCGCACTGCATTTAGAACTTCTTCTACGTGCCCTTTAACAGCCACTTTACGCCATTCGTGTGTCAAGATGCCTTGTGTGTCTATAATGAAAGTACTACGCTCTATCCCCCTGACTTGCTTGCCATACATGGATTTCATCTTGATCACATCGAACATTTGGCATAATGTTTCATCGCTATCGCTGATTAACTCAAAAGGGAAATTCTGTTTGCTTTTGAATTGTTCATGAGATTTTAAACTATCTCTCGAAATACCAAAAATAACCGCATTTAAATCTTTAAATTGTGAGTAGGCATCTCTAAAATCTTGACCTTCAGTCGTACATCCAGGGGTGGCGTCTTTGGGGTAAAAATAAAGTATAATGATTTGTCCTTTGTAATCTTTAAGATGTCCTTGCACGTTGTTCGTGGCGTTAAATGCAAAATCGGGGACAACCTCACCTATTTTCATAAACCATCTCCTCAAGTATTCTTTTTCATTATTCGCGAACGATCTCTTTGCCATTCTCTGTCTTTGATTGTGTCTCTTTTGTCATGCTCTTTTTTTCCTTTAGCCAGAGCGATTTTTATTTTAATTTTATTCTTTTTCCAATACAAAGAAAGAGGCACTATGGTATAGCCTTGTCTTTCAACACTTCCGATGAGATGGTTTAATTCTTTTTTATTCATCAATAGCTTGCGTGTCCTGACCGGATCAGGAATAAAATGAGTGGATGCAGTAGGAAGAGGCTGTATTTGAGCTCCTAACAGGAATGCCTCACCGTATTTGATTATCACGTGTGCATCTGACAAATTGATTTTTCCTGCCCGCAGACTTTTTACTTCCCAGCCTTCCAAAACCAAGCCTGCTTCGTATTGATCTTCAATAAAGTAATCAAAACCAGCTTTTCTATTTAATGCTATGGTGGAATCTGGTTGTTTTTTGGTAGTCATAATTCATCTGATTTATTGAATAAAAAACAGTATAACGGATGTATTATCCCATTTAACTGCTTTTCTTAATTTTGTTGCTTTGAACAGCCTTTGGCAAAATAAATATATTCTATATTATTTCTGTTCTCTTTCGTACTTATAATCCTGAGGTAATTGCGGGTAAACGCGGTCTAATTTTTGATCCACTGCGACGCGGTCATCAAAAACAAAACATTGACCTTCCCAAAGTGATTCACTTTCAGGAATAGATTCCAGATAGTTTAGAATTCCGTCATGAAGCTGGTAAACATGTTGAAAGCCCAGCTCTTTCATATAGGCTGTCGTTTTTTCGCAACGAATTCCTCCAGTACAAAACATGGCTATTTTCTTGTCTTTTTTATCGATTAAATTGCGCTGAACATAGTCCGGAAATTCCCTGAAATTTTCAATGTCGGGGTTAATTGCATTCTTGAAAGTACCCAGCTCGTATTCATAATCATTGCGAGTGTCCAATAAAATAACATCAGGATCTTGAATAAACTGATGCCATTCCTCAGGGTCTAGATAGGTCCCTGCATTATGAGAGGGATCAACTTTCTGAACGCCCATTGTCACTATTTCTTTACGGAGTTTCACTTTCGCTTTATCAAAAGGATTTTTGCTATCAGAGGTTTCTTTAAAATGCAGGTCGGCAAAGCGTGAATCAGAACGCAGGTAATGATAAAAAACAGTCATTTGTTCCCTACTCCCGGCAAATCCGCCATTGACGCCCTCATGAGCCAGGATGATGGTTCCTTTTATGCCTGTTTCATGCATTTTAGTGAGTATGGGTTCTCTCAGAGATTCAAAATCATTGAGAGGAATAAACTTGTAAAATGATGCAATAATAATGTCTTTCACGTTGTAACCTACAAGATTAACAAAAAATCAATTCGCAAAAATTATCATTTACTCACAATTTAATCAATAGGAATGAATTAAATGCATTTCTGGGCAGTTGGGATTGTAACGGTGCAAAGAGCACCATAATTGCAATTGGAGCATGGGCTTCGATTCTTTTTGCAACAGGTAATGTTGCATTTTTGCATATTGGAACTTAAGTATTAAAGAATCGTTGACAATAATTAAATTCTGATCATACTCTAAGGGTTAAGCTGCTATCTTTTGTTTCGCTGGCTTTGATATAAGGAGATTTTTATGGTCCAAAACAACAGGATTTGTCGCTGGCTCTTTATTTTACTACTGTCTCTCCCCTTGGTTGGTTTCACGTCCATTCCAGTAAAATCAATCGTGGTGTTTGGAGACAGCTTGTCTGATAATGGTAATACCACTCATTTGCTTAAAAGCCTGCGTCAGGAAGAGGACCCCGCGTTTTTAGTGGCTCCTTTCAAAATTTTTGTTATCAACAAAATGATAGAGTTTGCTAACGATTATTACGTTCCTCAGATGGTACTTGATGCAGGAATCTCTGCAGTGACTGATTTTTTTGATCATGATTTGGCTCCTTATGTTGCCAATTTGGTGAGCAAAGTAAAATTAGTCCCGGTTCTGCCTGGCAAGCCTTATTGGAAAAATCGATTTTCTAATGGCCGTGTCTGGATTGAGTACTTGGCAGAAATGCTATCCATACAAAAAAGTGATGAAGAAGTTTATCTCAACAAGGCATTTGGAGGGAGCTGGTCTGCCACTTATGATTATCAATTAACGGTTTGGAACTTGATACGGCATCCATTAGGAACAATCAAAAATTTGATAGTAGGAAAGTTGATTCCTCCAAGTCTTGGCTTGATAGTGCAAGCTTATTTGCTGGAACATGAGCAATTAAGTGATGAAACGCTCTATTTTATTTATTCAGGAAGCAATGACTACATTAATGTCCTGTTTTTTGAGGACAATTACAATACTGAAGTAATGAGTACCTATATTGACAATGTATTGGATGGTATGAGTTCTGCAGTTCTGAAGCTGGCTAATGCCGGAGCGAGACGTTTTGTTATTATGGGAATTCCTCATGTGGGGGATACTCCCAAGTTTGTGAAAACTACGGATCGTGACGTGTTGAATGCAGCGGTAGACCTTCATAATGAGCGTCTTGCAAAACGAATTGATGCATGGAAAGAGCGATACCCAACAGCGGACTTCTTGTTTGTGAATACAGAACAATATCTGAAAAAAGCGTTTGAAGATCCGGAGAAATATGGTTTTTACAATGTGAAAGATGCCTGTATTGATGTGAAGTTCCCCATGTTCAATGCATTCATTCACTCACCATTTGCTCGCAACTACGTATTGCAATACACGCAGGTTCTTCAATATCGAGATAAGCAATTTGCACCAGGTGAAAATAACTATCACATGTGCAATGAACCAGAAGACTATTTATTCTGGGATGAAATTCATCCAACCACGCGAGCACATAACTATCTTGCTTATGAGGTTTGTTTGGCGATGGAAGAACATGGCTACGAGGTAACTTGCAAAATGCCAGAGTCCGCATAATAAAATTTGGTATCATCACCTGAATCATATTATCAGTGATTCAGGTGATTTCATGATGAAGTTGTCAAAATCAATCATTATTTAAGTAAATTCAGAGTGGTTTTTAAGAAATCCTGGACTCTCTAAATGATAATGAAAGTTAATTTGCCTTAGTGATTTGTAAAACTTTATGTCATAATTCCCCTTTTTTATTGATATACTTCATTCATATGAGGGAATATTATTTATAAAATTTAAGGCACCAGGTATTTAGGAAATTAGCTCCATTCTTATGCGCTTTACTCTTTATCTATATGCAGTAGATCAACTAAGAATGAAAAAAGCTTATTTCTACAAAACAGTTGCTGAAAAGAGGAGCAGGTTATGTGCGGGATTATGGGGGCTGTTTCAGAACGGGATATTAGCAAGATTTTATTGGAAGGCTTGCGCCGGTTGGAATATAGAGGATACGATTCTGCAGGTATTGCTGTCATAGATAATCAAGATCGTTTAAAACGAGTAAGAATTCAGGGAAAAGTACAGAATTTGGCGGATGCTATGCAAGAGACAGCTATCGCTGGAAATACAGGTATAGCTCATACTCGTTGGGCGACGCATGGTAAACCCTCTGAACAAAATGCTCATCCTCATTTATCTCATGGAGAAATAGCATTAGTTCACAATGGGATTATTGAAAATCATGAACATTTGCGTCAACAGCTTATTACTAATGGTTATCAATTCACCTCTGAAACTGATACAGAGGTTGCTGCGCATTTGATTCATTATCATTACCAGCAGCATGAGAATTTATTACTGGCTGTACAGAAAGCTGCAGCAGAAATGCAAGGGGCTTTTGCTTTGGGAGTTATTCATCAGAAAAGACTGGAAGAGTTGGTTGCTATTCGCAAAGGGAGTCCTTTGGTTTTGGGATTTGGAATTGGTGAGAATTTCATTGCCTCTGATGCCTTGGCACTCCGATCTTTTGCCCAGTCCGTTATTTACATGGAAGAGGGAGACAGTGCTTGTGTAACCGCACAGGATATTAAGGTCTATGATTCCAATCGAGTACTTGTCGAAAGAGTGGTTCATCCGTTGAATAGTGATTCTGAGATAGTGAGTAAAGGGCCATACAGGCATTTTATGCTGAAAGAAATATTTGAACAATCGAAGGTAATCACAGACACGTTAGAAAGTCGAATTAATAGCATTGATGTGCTAAGGGCTAGTTTTGGCGAGAAAGCATCCCATATTTTCCCAATGGTAAAAAATATTCACATTGTGGCATGTGGAACCAGTTATCATGCTGGAATGATTGCCAAATATTGGCTTGAATCACTTGCCGGGTTACCTACACAGGTTGAAATTGCCAGTGAATATCGATACCGAGATGTTGTTGTCCCAGACAATACCTTATTTATCACTGTATCTCAGTCAGGAGAAACGGCTGATACTCTTGCAGCCCTATTTAAGGCAAAGCAATCGAATTATTTGGCTAGTTTAGCGATATGCAATGTGGCAACCAGTACTTTGGTTAGAGAAGCGGATTGTGTTTTTTTAACTCGGGCAGGTGTTGAGATTGGTGTAGCATCTACCAAAGCGTTCACTACTCAGTTGGCAGCCTTTTTGATGTTGGCCGCAGCGCTTTGTAATGACACTCGCGCACAGGAAGTTTTAAGACAATTACAAGAGTTGCCAGCCTGTTGTGAGCGTGTCTTGCAGATGAATGAAGAAATTGAATCATTGGCTTCTTTGTTTGTAAATAAAGTTCATGCCTTATTTTTAGGGCGAGGGGTGCAATATCCTGTCGCTTTGGAAGGCGCATTAAAACTTAAGGAAATATCTTATATACATGCTGAAGCTTATCCTGCCGGTGAATTAAAGCATGGTCCATTGGCTTTGGTTGATAAGGATATGCCTGTGATTGCGGTAGCCCCCAATGATGAGCTTTTAGATAAGTTAAAATCTAATTTACATGAAGTGAGCGCAAGAGGCGGGCAGTTATTTGTATTTGTTGATGATTCACAAAATTGGAAAGCAAATGGTGCTCGTTTAATCAAAGTTCCATCTTGTGGTGTTTGGCTTGCGCCTATTGTTTACACTATTCCTTTGCAATTGCTGGCGTATCATGTTGCTGTAGCTAAAGGGACTGATGTGGATCAACCTAGAAATCTTGCAAAATCGGTGACTGTGGAGTGAACAAAGGCCAATATTTTTGGAATGAGTTATGGTGCGAGGGACGTATTTCCTTTCATAAAGAAGAAGTAAATCCGGATTTGATTGCCTATGTTTCTTCCTTGAATATCCCTGATAAAGGAAGGGTTTTGGTGCCTTTATGTGGAAAAAGTCTCGATATGCTTTGGTTAGTTCGTCAAGGGTATCATGTGACTGGTATCGAATTGGTTGAAAAGGCTATTTTTCAGTTTGTTCAGGAACACCAAATCACTGTTCAGAAGGAAACGATAGGTCAAGCAAAACTATACCTTGCAGATAACATGAATTTATGGGTTTCTGATATTTTTGCTTTAAACTCAACTTTAATAGAACCAGTTGATGCCATCTATGACAGAGCAGCTTTGGTTGCTTTGCCAAAACAATTGCGATCAACTTATGTCGATATTTGCCTCAAGTGGCTTAAGCCTGAGGGAAGTATTCTGCTAAAGACTTTGCAATATAATCAAGAGGAAGTGCAAGGGCCTCCCTATAGTGTTTCCCCGGAAGAAGTGGCTTCATCCTATCAGCAATGTGCCATAATAGAGTTGTTGAAGTCGCAAAAACGAATTCAGGAGCCTAACGATCATTTATTTAAACAAGGCATTAGTGAAATGAATGATTATGTTTGGTGTATCAGGAAGGGGTAAAACGTAGTGAAGTGGTATACATCAGGACAGTTTGTTTAGATATTAGGTCAATTTCTATATCGCATTATAGTATGTGATGAGTATATAATGAGACGATTTTTATCATGTTTTACGGGGATATGAATGGCACAAGTGATGTTGGCGTCAGCCGCAATTATTGCAGATGAACTTAAGGTCAAAGTATCGCAGGTAGAAACTGCTATTCGGTTGTTAGATGAGGGAGCAACAGTCCCTTTTATTGCTCGTTATCGTAAAGAAGCAACGGGGGGGCTTGATGATGTGCAATTGCGGTATCTTGCGGAAAGGCTAATTTATCTGCGTGAATTGGATGAGAGACGAACAGTCATTTTGCAATCCATTCGTGAACAAGAAAAATTAACACCGGAATTGGAACAAAGCATATTAGCTGCTGAAACTAAAACACGCCTGGAAGACTTATATTTACCTTATAGGCCTAAACGTCGTACAAAAGCGCAAATTGCTATTGAAGCGGGATTAGAGCCATTAGCTCATGCTTTATGGAAAGATCCTGCTTTGGATCCTGAGGAACAGGCTTCCCAATTTATAAATAGCGAAGCAGGCATTGAAAACACTCAAGCTGCATTGGATGGTGCGCGACATATTTTAATGGAGCATTTTGCTGAAGACGCTGAGTTAATTAATGAATTACGAGAGTATTTATGGCAACACGGAATAGTTAAATCAGTAGGAAACAGTAATAAAAAGGATCAAGCGAATAAATTTTCTGATTACTTTGATTATTCGGAAGCGATTAAAAAGATTCCATCTCATCGCGCACTTGCCTTATTCCGGGGGCGGCGTGAAGGTATTCTGCAAGTAAGTCTGGTTTTACCCGATCAGGATGCCAATTATGGAGAGAATAAGGTTGCGGCTTACTTTAATGTCATTGACAGGCAAAGAAAAGCGGATGGTTGGCTTATAGATACGGTCAGGATGACTTGGAAAATTAAGTTATTTACCAAGCTGGAGCTTGAGTTATTAACTCGTCTGCGCGAAATAGCAGATGAGGAAGCCATTAAAGTGTTTTCCAAGAATTTACGTGATTTGCTGCTGGCTGCTCCTGCGGGCCCTCAAGTGACAATAGGTCTTGACCCGGGAATTAGAACAGGTGTTAAAGTGGTTGTCGTGGATGCGACAGGTAAACTGCTGGATTATTCTGTTATTTTTCCATTTGCCCCTCAAAATGAATGGCACCAGTCCATTGCGGATTTGGCAAAGCTTGCTGTGAAATATCAGGTTAATTTAATCAGCATAGGAAATGGCACCGGCTCACGGGAAACAGAGCGATTGGTCGCTGATTTAATTAAAATGTACCCTGATTTGAAATTAACAAAAATGATTGTCAGTGAAGCCGGTGCATCCGTTTATTCCGCTTCTGAAATTGCCACCAATGAATTTCCTGATTTGGATGTCTCTCTGAGAGGTGCTGTATCTATTGCCCGCAGATTGCAGGATCCCTTGGCTGAACTGGTAAAAATTGAAGCCAAATCAATTGGTGTTGGCCAGTATCAACATGATGTGAATCAGGCAAAGTTGGCGCGTTGTCTGGATGGTGTTGTTGAGGATTGCGTGAACGCTGTTGGAGTAGATGTTAATACTGCCTCCGCGGCCTTGTTATCCCATGTTTCTGGACTAAACGATACTTTAGCTAAAAACATTGTGCAATTTCGTGACGAGCATGGTGCTTTTACAAACAGAAATCAATTAAAGAATATCAATCGCATGGGGGAAAAGGCTTTTCAGCAAGCAGCCGGTTTTTTACGCATTATGAATGGAGATAATGCTTTAGATGCTTCTTGTGTTCATCCCGAAGCCTATCCTTTAGTGGAAAAAATTATTTCAGATCAAAAAGTTAGTATTAAGGAAATAATCGGTAATAGAGAATTATTGCAGAGTATTAACGCTGAACAATATGTGGATGAGACTTTTGGTTTGCCAACAATAAGAGATGTTTTACGTGAATTGGAGAAACCGGGGCGCGATCCAAGACCAGAATTCAGAACGGCTCAATTTAAGGAGGGCGTTGAGGACATTAATGATTTGGAGCAAGGAATGGTTCTGGAAGGTGTTGTGAGTAATGTGACTAATTTTGGTGCCTTTGTTGATATTGGCGTTCACCAGGATGGGTTAGTACATATTTCCGCAATGACCAACCGCTTTATTACAGATCCTCGTTCTGTTGTTAAAGCCGGCGATATTGTAAAAGTTAAAGTGGTTGAAGTGGATAAAGAACGCCGAAGGATTGGTTTAAGTATGAGGCTGAATGATGAGCAGGCTCCTGGAGTATTGCAGAAAGCAAACAAACCACAGTCGGCTAGAAAACAAGTAGAACAAAAACAGCCTGAATTTAAAAAGAAGCAAGAACATAAGAAAAAACAAGATAAGATAAAAAAATCGGAGCCGGTCAGAAAAACCGTATTCAATACAGCCATGGCAGATGCTTTGGCCAAACTAAAACGAGGTGGAGAATAAGGATGCAAACACCTAAAGGAGAGTTGACTATCCAAACTTTAGCCATGCCTCTAAATACTAATGCCAATGGCGATATATTTGGTGGGTGGATAGTATCCCAAATGGATTTGGCAGCAGGTGTTTTGGCAAAGAGAATTTCCCATGGACGAGTCGCTACCGTTGCAATTAATTCAATGACTTTTTTAAAGCCCGTGCATGTAGGGGATGTAGTGAGCTGCCACGTTGAATTAGTAAAAGTGGGTAATACTTCTATGACTATCCAGGTTGAGGTATGGGCTTACTCATCGATCAAAATGGAACAATACCAGGTTACTGAAGGGGTATTTGTCTTTGTTGCGATTGATGAGAATGGGAAGCCGAGGCAGGTACCAAAAACATAATGACTAATAAAACTCAAGAATTGCAGCGAGTAATTGCTGATATGGCTGTATTGATTGAGCAAGATGCAGAACCTGATCCTCAATTATATGCCTTTTTTTTTCAACACCCGGAAATTAGCCTTGAATTAATACACCTTATTAATAATTTGAGCGAAGAATTAGTGCATGATGGCCCTCCTATATACTCAGCCTGTGTTTTCGCTCTGGACATTTGTATTGCTCAATTGCAAGCAGCTGCAGAGGCAAATAATAAAAATGCCGCAAAATTATTAACTCAACTAATGAATCATTTAGCCGAGGTTATTGATACACACAAGCATAGTTTAAGCTTTTGGTTACCCGTACTGAATGCATTTTATGAAGTGCATGTTGAGCTAACTAACGATTTAAAAGAGGCATATTATGGCCTGGCGAGCCAAGATGATGATGCGGTAGAAGTAGATGAGCAATTTAATCATTTGGATTCCATAAAAGATTTGATCCATGAATTATCTGATTTAACCTTATTTGATATAACAGAGAATTTTTTTGCACAAAGCTATGCTATGCCGCCCGATTTTTTTGCAGACTTGATTGTCGATTTATATAGTATTGAAGAAGGAAAAGATATTGCATTACTGGCCTTACTCCATCCTAATGTCGAGGTACGAGAGATAGCGCTCTCTACTATCGATCAATTAATGAATACAATTACTTTGACACCAGCATCACTGTCAAGATTACAAATAATCAAACATTGGTATCCAACTCATGACCATGGAATTTTTGATCGTTGGATTAAAACGCAAAGAAAAAAGGGAGTCACATTTGAAACAGAGGCTATTCAAGCAAGAATAACAATTAAAGCAACTGAAGTGGATGGAAGCGGTTCGCAAGGAGTTTTTATCCACGGGAGAAAAAATAAAAAAAACAGGTTATGTGGCTTATTATTAAAGTATGATTTGGGCATTAAAGATGCCTGGATAACTCCAGAGATTTCTGCAGCAGAAGTTACAGATTATTACCATAAAGCTTTTGAAGACAGCGTAACCTTGCGTGAAGTTGATTTCTCTTATTTTCAAACAATAGTGGAGCATTTTTTAGCCATTACTGTTGAAAAAGGTGATATACCTAATTTGCATTTTTTAGAAATACTGGAATTTCTGGGTGTTCGTTTAAAACCTGATAAGCTTGATTTGGACTACGTATTTGAACAATTGAGTGTTCAGATTATTCCTTTTACTCAGGAAAAGATAGCAGAATCTTTAAAACGCTCGAAAATGTGGCTTAAAAACAAGCAATTTACAGAGTCATGGTATATTGAAAATCCCACTATTGATAAAATTGTCAATCATAACAGCAGCTTTGTGGAAGGAGTTAAAGTTTGTCGTTTGGCTGATGCTATGGAGGCAGTATTTTCCGAGGAAATGGAGTTACATCGGGATAAATGGCAGTTTCATTTTTTATGGATAGCATTATGGGTTAAGGCAAAACACAGGAAAAATGAAAAAGTTTGGCAGGATAGTTTTTTGATAGCTTATGCTATCCATCAAGGATATCCATTGAAAGATATTCCAGTAATGAAAGAGATATGCTATCAAACGGTTATCAACAGCATAGAAACCATGCAGGAAAGAAGAACACACTTAAGCCAGGAGTAAATAGCAGAATGATCGAGAAGGATTCTTTTTACCATATCTATGCGTTGAGGTGAATTAATTTTGATTTAATCAGACACCATTTTTTGATTTTAATCAAAACAACAATTAAATGTAATTAATTTCCTGGTAAAGTATAAGGCGGTATTTCAAACGCCTTGGTCAGTGTTTTTAATCTTCCTTCATTCAAGGCCAGGTTTTCGAAAAATCCAAATCTCACTGGTTTTCCCAGTATCTCCTGCTGTTTTTTTTCAGCTGCTCGGCATTTTGTTTCTCCTGAAAGTGAAAAGGGAGTGCACCTCGGACGCGGGTCTTCTTTACGATGTTTTATATATTTATCCAGGCAAAAGACATAGAGCGCAGAATGTACTATTTTTATTTCTCTTTGGGTTAAAATGCTTGCTTGTTTTTTGACGGCATGAGCAAACTCCAAAGCAGCATGATAGGATTTATCTTTTTCAGTTGCAAAATCAGTGTCTAACCAATTGACTGTATCATTCAACAAATCGTACTCTGATTTTGATGTATTTGTTCTGCTTTGAATAAAGGGGTATAGCCAGTGTTCCTTAGTAGTTAATTTAATAAAATCACCACGTGCAGTCGGGATGAACGAGCGTAATTGCGCTAATTCATTAATTTGTCTCAATGATCTTGTATCAATATAATCTTCATTGGTTTTAAAGAATTCAAGACAATCAGCTGGTTTTTGGATTAACCAGTTAAAAATGGCTAACTCAGATCGTCTTTCTTCATCTGTAGTGGGATTACGGAAATAAATAAGGTAAGGGATTAAAGCCAATTGTTCAATGGTGCAACAATGATGAATTAAATAGAAGCCGGATCTTAAAAGGCAGAGGATGTCTTTTAGCTTGGCGAGTTCCTGTGGCCTTCTCGCTTCGATTTGTTTATTTAATTGTGCATAAGGATAAGTATCAAGAGATTGTGGATCTTTATTAGCATAACCTGTCATGCGGCTGCTGCGGATAAGCAAGGGCAAGAGTTGGTCAATTCCTAATGGACTGTGCCCCAACTTTTCATAGTGCTCCTTTAAGTGCTGGTACAAAATGGGATGGTGAAAATCCGTAGGCAGTAATCCGATTTTCGATAATGATCGTTGTATTGTAAGCCAGGGAGTAACTTGAATACCGTTTTGCCATTCGTCATAAGGCGATGAGAGACTAACTAATTTCCAGAATTCACAAATGACGGCTTCTACTTGGTGCATAAGTTCTGGACCAACATCCTCTTTCTCATCAAAATGCTCAATGATCCCTGATAAATTGGAGGCTAATCTAATTATTTCCGCACGGCTGACATTCAGTAAAATCTCTTTATTTAATTCAGCGACCATTTTTTTTAATTCACTAATTTTCATGATGATTCCCTGCCTGAATGATTAGTTTTCTACAGGACTTACGTAAATCCCCGATCTTTTTGTCTTGACCTTGGGGTTTTTCGTAAGTCTCGTCCTAGAGAATATCTGAAAGGAAATTAATCTGGTAGCAAAATTTTTTGAACTTTTAATAAAAAATTTCAGCCATCATGCATCGTGCGCTTCCACCTCCAATGGCTTCTATTGTAGGGATATCTGTTGATATTAATCTGGAGTATTGCTGGATGATTCTTAGTTGCTCATGAGTAAAGTGTCGTTTGGCTTGCTCGGACAAAATTAAAAGGCTCTCGCCTTTTTTGTTATAAAGTTCCAAAACATTACCGCACATGTGCTGTGCTTGATTCCAACTAATGTCAATAATTGTTTTGCCTGTTTCTTTGAAACTTTTTGAAAGTATTGTTTTTTGTTGAGCATCGTTAATAGAGTCTAGGCAAATAATAGCGTAGTATTTGCTTAAACTCATTATGACATTGGTATGATAGACGGGTTTGTTCTGCCTATCTACACTATTAAATACAATAGGAGTGTATCCCAGAATATCAGCTACTTTGTTGACCAGGTTCAGGGATGTTCGTGGGGATAAGGACGCATAAAGAAGGAGGTTTTCTCTATCTAAAACCAGGCTGCCAGTTCCTTCAAGGATTTCACCCTTATCGTTTCTTAAGTCAATTAGTTCATTAACTTCAAATTGAGCATTGTTCAGTACTTCAATTAATCCTTTGATATTGACTTCTGCTTGTCTGTTTTTGGCTAATAATGGATAAATAATCAGGATATTATTCCCTTTTGTATCGGTATGTGTTGAAAACCAGTTATTGGGAAAGACGGCATCCGGTAAATCCTGGCTTTGCGAGAGGGTTAATACTTTTATCTCTTCTTTTTCCAGTTGCAAGACCATAGCAGTAAATTCTGCTAATGCCTTAGTGCTTATGTCTTTGATAGACATGAATGATTGGAAAGAGTTGCTGGTTGATGTTTCATAATTAAAGCAAAATCCTTCCGGTGAAACCATTAATACCGTAGATCCTTTACAAGTCATAAATAAGCCAGCGGGAAATCATGTTGCCTAGAATACTGAGAGTATTTGCAAAAATCCATATCCAATTATTTCATTTTAAATAAAACCTTATTCTTTTCCACCTGACTCGCTGTAAGACCAAGTTTTGCCAATTGATTATAATCAAGATCTATATTGTATCCCATGGTATCAAGCCGAAGATCATAGCTCACTGTTTCAAATAACTTGCTTTTATCCAGAATGCCTTTTAATTATTCAGCCTCAGCAAATAATTGCCTGAAATTGTCTGGTTTAGAAATAACCAGGGTCAATTCAGTGCCACTGCTGTCATCATCAATTCCTGGTAAGCTAGTATCCCAACTCCAGACATGAGGATCCATAAAGGAAGGCCTTAATTTCTCAACAATCTGATTAGCAGTTCGATGACATTGAGAATAATTCTATTAATTTATCCAATCCAGCCGCTTGGCTCTTATTTCTGTTATTCGAAAAAACAAATAAGATCACAAATGGTCTGGTTTTTCTATAGGTTAACCTCTTTAAGTTCATTTTTTAGGCAGTTATATCGAATTCACGTTATTCTAATAAACCTCCTAAATACAATTAGCAATCCTCGTTCACTGATCTCAAAAAACTATTAAATAAACAGGGCAATCCAATAAATTAGAATATTTAAATTGATCAAAAATTATCCAATAAATAAGGATCCCTTAATAATGATCATTTATAATATCATCTGCTCATTCAAATATACTTATGATCATGGCAAGAATAATTGTTACCTATAGTCCTGAAGTTGGTGGCAGCAGTGTTCTTTCGTTGAAAGAATCATTTACATATGTCGGTTCCGAAGTTATTGACGGCGACTACAGAAAAATGATGGAAGACATACCTAAAGAAGCATTTGATAAGTTGTATTCCACTAAAGAAGGCCGACAAAGATTATTTGCACACGCCAAAGCAAAAGCAATGGAATTACTTAAAAATGTTGATGTGTTAGCATTATCTGGTAATAATTCAATGATTGATCCTGAGCTTTTTAATCAAACAAGAGATCCTGATCAAAATTATGATTTTTCCAGAACAATTGCTGAATTGGCATTAGTGCATGTAGCGACAGAAAAAGGTATGCCTATTCTAGGTGTTTGTGGTGGACATCAAGTTATTGCAGTATATGGCGGTGGAGAAATATGCGATTTAAATTCTGACAAATTAAATACACAAAAAGTCATGAATTATGATGCAATCAAACTGCATAAGAGTTCATTAATAGCTCAAATTATTGGTGGAAAACAAGTCCAGAAAGAAATGGATACAGCCAGAAAAGCGTTTAATGAAAGAATGAACCAATATAATAGATTATCAGAAAAAATAAATGCATTGGAAAAATTAAACATAGTACAGGAAGCAGGGAAATTAGATGCATTAGGAAAATTAGAGGAATTAGATAAATCTGAAGTGCAGCTTTTATTAAAGTTGACTGGATTAAATATAGAAGAAGAGTTATTTGATTTAAGAGAATTAGTAGAAGAAATAGGCGAGTCTGATCAATTAAAAACAGAATTACACAATATAAAAACGAGTTTAAATGGATTAGAAGATTCTCATTCTCTTACTTCCCCTCATTATGAAACCGAGTTTTTTGGCGCGCATGAGCAAGTTGTTTCCAAATTAGCAGCGGGCTTTCAACATACAGGTACTGCAAGTGATAATGAATCCATTGAAGCAGCAGAATCAGAGTTTGGTGTTCCGATTATAACCACACAATTCCATCCCGAAGTTGGTGCTAAAGGATTGCCCGAGGCTCATTTCTTTTATCTAAGAACAGAAGCTGAACAAGAGATGAATCTTAATATATTTAGATACCTTGACAAAGCAGGTGATGCTTACAATAAAAAGAAAAACCTAATGGTTGAGCTAAAACAAATCAATCCGAAAAATCAAGACGCATTGCTTCAACCCTCTCAAATTAAAAAAACAAGAAAAGAACGTCAGCAAGAGAAGGAAAAACAAGAGAACAAGCCTTCATCAACAAGACAAACAGAATCTTACTTTATTGAGAGTATACTCTCAATAATTGGTTCATATTTAAGTGCCTTAGGAGAATTCATAAAAGAAGGAATTGGTAAATTTTTAAGAGACATCCTATCAAGTATGTTTACATATGATTCCGTTTCAAGATTGAAAAAAAAGGAACAAAAACAATCAAAACCTGAGGGTTCGAAAATAGATCTCATTGATAGCAAAAATAACTCATATTCTACTGTGTTTCATGATATGAAAGTTAAGTCACCTTCTGAAATATTACGAGAAAATTCTGCAAAGTTATGGGCAAAAGAAGACAATAGTCATGAGAAAACCATCACTAACCAAACTAACATGGATAACTCTAATAAGATAAGAATAACAACAGAACTGGTTCAAGAAGAAGTTGTACAAGAGCTTGATGAGAACCATACTAGTTTGTACAGAAACAATTAATACAATTAATAATAGACAAAATAGGACCCAACGTCTTTATGAAGTCTACCAGAAACGATGGGGGATTGATATTTATCTACTATGCTGCCTCCTTTATAACCAACGTATTGTGCTTTTGCCAATTCTAACACGCTTAATGAAAGTGGTAGATTTTTTTTAAGATCTGGGGTTAATTTTTGCAATAAGAGTCCCCTTTGTGACTTTTTGACCTGTTGGGATAAGGGTATCCAGCATCCCAGATTCTTTGGCAATTAATGTCGCCGCATGTTTTGGATGAATGGTGCCTAATAAATGGATTGTTTGTTGCAAGTTATGTCTTTGAGTTCTATTGAATTGGCTTCCTAAGACGCTTTTCTGCAATTGAATGGAACGATGGCAGAAACTTTATCATATAATTGAGCTCGCTTTAACCAATATTTGCTAAAGTAGCTGCTTGAGCAGGATTTTTCTATAATGCAGAACAGAAATATTAAGAATATTTCAGATAAAAAAAGCCCTGTTTTTCCAAGGATTAAATTATACTTGAAAAAACAGGGCTAATATTAAAAAATTAGACTACTTCAACTTCCTCAGCTTGAGGTCCTTTTTGACCGTTGCAAGCTTTAAACATTACAGTAGCGCCTTCAGCCAGGGTTTTAAAACCACTGCCTTGGATCGCACTAAAATGCACAAAATAATCTTTGCCGCCACTTTCTAAAAAACCGAAACCTTTGGACTCATTAAACCACTTGACTGTACCACGAATTTTTTCTGACATGTTAATTTCCTAAATTGTTACGCATCCATTGTAGCATTATTTTATTAATTGTGCTGTTTTTTTATTAATTTTTTTTTAATTTTTTGAATTAATTTAGATTTTGTATAAAAAATAGGAAATTAAATCAATAGATTGGTAAAATTTCACGCGAAAATGATCGACGTGTTCACTCATTGCTCAGCGATATCAGCTCTTTCGCATGAGAAAGTGTTTGTTCTGTTATAGTGAGCCCACCCATCATGCGAGCGATCTCGGCAATTTTATCGGATGCTTTAAGCAATGAAATATGAGTAAAAGTTTGATTGTTATTACTATGTTTGGTGACTAAAAAGTGATGGTGTGCCGAGGCAGCAACTTGCGGCTGGTGGGTAACACAAAAAACCTGCAATCTTTCTCCAAGTTTTCTCAGCATTTTTCCAACTAGTGCAGCAGTTGAGCCACCAATCCCCACATCGACCTCATCAAATAATAAGGTAGGAGTTGAACCTTTTTGTGCTGTAATCATCTGTATTGCAAGACTGATTCGGGATAATTCTCCGCCAGAGGCAATTTTGTTCAATGAATCAGGTTCCATCCCAGGGTTAGTACATACCTTGTATTCCACTTTATCCAATCCGTGAGCTTGCATTTTTTCTAAAGGAGTGATTTCAATTTCAATCCATCCTTTTGGCATCCCTAACTGCTGAATGCTGGCCGTTATTTCTTGAGCCAGTTTTTTTGCGTGAATTTTGCGTGATTCTCTTAATTTTAATGCGGCGCTTTCATATGCCTTATTGATTTGAGCCAATTGCAAATGCAGATGTGCTAATTTGCTTTCTACATTTTGCAAACTTTCCAATTCATTTTGTAATGTTTTTTCATGCTCCTGAAGCGATTTGCTATCAAGATGGTACTTCCGGGCTAGTTGATGAATAGAGCTGATTCGCGTTTCCACCTCTTGCAATCTTTCCGGATCCAGCTGAATTTTATCTGCGAATTGCTGCATTTCAGTGATTGCTTCTTCACATTGAATCAAGGCTGAATTAATTAACTCAGCCGTGTTTTTTATTTGCGCTTGTTCTTGAGGGAGTTGCTGGATGAGTTGAAAAATCTGGTTTAAACCAGAGCAAATATTCGGTTGATCATCACTATTCAATACCTCATTGATCTGTTGACTTAACTGCAGATACTCTCTGGCATGATGCAAAATTTGATGCTCTTGATGTAAGGCTTCCAGTTCACCATCCTGGATATCCAGCGCTTGTAATTCATCAATTTGAAATTGTAATAATTTAATACGGTCTGCTTGTTGCTCCTGACTTTGTAATGCATTTATTTCTTGTACTATTTGTTGATGTTGTTTATAGAGTGTATTGACATCATTTAACAAGAGGTGGTTATTGGCATAGCGATCAAGTTGTTGTCTATGTGTTGCATGTTGCATCAGTGTTTGATGCTGGTGTTGCCCATGGATATGCACCAGTTTTTCACTTAATTCCTTTATTTTTTGTAAAGGGAAAGGTTGGCCATTAATATAAGATTTGGAACGACCTTCTGCGTAAATAATACGCCTTAGATAGATTTCACCATCATGGCAAGAAATGTCGTGTTCTGCTAACCATTGAGCGGGTTCTGATGATTCATCGAAACAAAATCCAGCTGTGATATCACATTTTTCTTCGCCGGGGCGGACTACAGAAGGATCTGCTTTTTCACCTAATGCTAACAGCAAGGCGTCAATCATGATGGATTTGCCAGCGCCTGTTTCGCCCGTAAAGGTGGTCATGCCTTGTGTAAAATCGAGTTCCAGTTGTTTAACAATAGCAAAATGTTCAATGCGCAATGTCGTGAGCATGTTTTATCCCTGATGCTTTGATTCCCAACCAAGTTTGCTTCGTAATGTATCATAATAATGATAATCAAGAGGGTGTAACAAACGCAATCGATTACCGTTTTTTTTGACTGCTACTTTCTGTCCCGGTTTAACGACACGGGATTCGTGACCATCACAACTGATACGCAAATCGGTTTCATTTGATTTGCTGATATACAATTCAATTTCTGCTTCCCCATCGATAACGAGTGGTCGGGAACTTAGGCTGTGTGAAAACATGGGTACCAGGACGATGGCATTGAGTTGAGGATGCATTATCGGTCCTCCTGCAGACAAGGCATAGGCTGTTGAGCCAGTTGGAGTGGATAAAATCATTCCATCTGAACGATAATGGCTAACCAGCTGCTGATTGATGTAAACGTCAAATTCTATCAAATGCGTTTCACTTCCTCTGCCTAATACGACATCATTGAGTGCATCGCCTTCAAAATAACTGTTTTCCTTATCATATATTTTAGTATGCAATAAGAAGCGTTCTTCTTCATTATATTGTCCATTAAGCACAGGGCCTAAATGGGACTCAATGTCTTGGGGTAAAATATCCGTTAAAAAACCTAACCTCCCCCTGTTAATCCCGATGACCGGTGCATTAACTTTTATCGCCATGCGTGAGGCAGAAAGCAAACTGCCATCACCACCCACGACAATGATCAAGTCGTGTTTTGCCCCCATCTTTTCTCTAGGCAAAACAGGAACTTCTAATTCAAAACTGGCCGCAGTATCTGTGTCCTGAAAGATTTCTATGTCTTGCGTGCTTAAAAAGTCAACCAGTCGATGCAAACTTTCATTCACTTCCTGATTGGCTCTGTGTTGGCGGGCATACAAGATGGCTCGTTTAAATTTTTGTTTCATAATATTTATTATTCTTCATTGGTGGCAGTACGAGAAGCTTTTTTTCTATCGTGTTCCTTGAGAAATTTTTTACGTAAACGGATAGATAATGGGGTGACCTCAACTAACTCATCATCATCGATAAATTCCAGTGCTTGCTCAAGAGATAATTTGACTGGAGGGGTCAAGATAATATTTTCATCTGAACCTGAAGCCCTGATATTGGTTAATTGCTTTTCTTTGGTGACATTAACAACCAGGTCGTTATCTCTGGCATGAATACCTACAATCATTCCTTCATAGCAGACCGATTGGGGTTCTAAAAATAGTCTTCCACGTTCTTGCAAGTTGAACAAGGCAAAAGCCCGCGCAGTTCCAGGGCAATTAGCTATCATGACGCCATTGATACGCTTTCCGATGCGCCCTTTAATCAACGGGCCATAGTGATCAAAGACATGATACATTAATCCAGTACCTGAAGTGCAGGATAAAAATTCATTATGAAAACCGATTAATCCCCGGGTAGGTATGATGTAATCCAGGCGTACTCGGCCTTTGCCATCAGGAACCATATTTTGCATTTCCCCTCGGCGTTCGCCTAATTTTTCCATAATGGTGCCTTGATGGTTTTCCTCAACATCAACGGTTAGATGTTCATAAGGTTCCTGTTGTTCACCATTGACTTCGCGAATAATCACTTCCGGTTTGCTTATCGCCAATTCATAGCCTTCACGTCGCATCGTTTCAATGAGAATCGACAAGTGTAATTCCCCACGTCCAGAAACTCTGAATTTGTCAGGGTCATCGCAGTCCTCTACGCGAAGCGCCACATTATGCAGTAATTCTGTATTTAAGCGTTCACGAATTTTTCTTGATGTGACGTATTTACCTTCTTGGCCAGCCAGTGGCGAGTCATTAACCTGAAAGGTCATACTGATTGTAGGTTCATCTACCAAAAGTGCAGGTAATGCCTCCACCTGATTTGGGTCACAAATTGTGTCGGATATATTCAGGTTCTCAATTCCGGTTATCGCGATAATATCACCGGCACTGGCCTCTTCTACTTCAACACGTTCAAGGCCTTTAAATCCTAGTAACTGGAGTAGTCGCCCGCTGCGCATATTACCGTCTTTATCAATAATTTTTACCGGAGATTTTGCCTTAATTTGCCCTCGAGTAATACGGCCAATACCGATAGTGCCAACATAAGAAGAATAATCGAGAGAGCTGATTTGCATTTGAAACGGACCATTGGCATCGACGCAAGGTGGCGAGACTTTATCTATGATCGTTTGCAGTAAAGCAGACATGTCTGACGAATGGTCTTCCAAATTAAGTTTGGCATAGCCATTTAAAGCGGAGGTATAAACTACAGGAAAGTCCAGTTGGGTGTCATTGGCGCCTAAGTTATCAAACAAGTCAAACACTTGATCCATCACCCAATCAGGTCTTGCTCCTGGGCGGTCAATTTTATTAATAACGACAATGGGGTTTAAGCCACGAGCAAATGCTTTCTGGGTGACGAAGCGGGTTTGTGGCATGGGACCGTCAACTGCATCGACCAGTAACAAAACGCTGTCGACCATAGAAAGAATACGCTCCACTTCACCGCCAAAATCCGCATGCCCTGGTGTATCTACAATATTAATTTGATAACCTTTCCAGTACACGCACGTGTTTTTGGCTAAGATAGTAATGCCGCGCTCTTTTTCAAGCGCATTGGAGTCCATCACGCGTTCAACTTTTGGAGCTCTCTCATTCAGCGTTCCAGTTTGTTGCAAGAGCTTGTCAACAAGAGTAGTTTTGCCATGGTCAACGTGAGCAATAATGGCAATATTGCGAATTTTTTCAATCATAAAAAACCTTTAGTTGGGGAATAGCGAGATTTAATAATTTAAGGTAATAACTGGCAATTGTTCATAGATTTAACATTATACACGAATCGCTCATTAAAGAATATCTACTCGTTAGTCGATGCCGAATTGCCAGACTTTTTGCGTTTTATTGCGGCACCAAATTTTTTTGGGGAAGCCAGTAGAATTATCAAGCAAGTCGGGCTCTTCTATACCTTTGACCTGTTGATAAATTGTTTCAGGTGCCAGTAAATCATCGAATGCCAATTCCCCACTATAAATTCTACCATCATTTATTAATAGCCCTAATTTCATACACAAGAAGGTAATAGTCGCTGTCGCAGCCAGGGCATTGCCCGCTATTTCACCTGTGCTGGCATTGATTCCTGTAGGTACTTCGACGGCCAGGATGGGTACAGTGAATTGTTGGAGGCGTTGAAGAAGAGAGGCTATTTCCGGGCGAACATGGCCACACAACCCTACGCCAAAAAGGGCGTCGACAATTAATTCAGGATTGCCTAAATCAATGTCAGGCGAATAAGGATGTAGAACAATTCCTTGATGATGGCATGAATTCATTTCGTGCCATACCTCTTTATGCATTTGAGGTGGCTTTGACTTACTCAGCTGGTGTCCTACTTGCCATACTGTCGGATTCATTCCCATTTTTTTTGCCTGCTGAGCCAAAACATAGCCTTGTCCACCATTATCGCCACGGCCGCAAAAAATACTGATTTTTTTAACTTTTGGCCACCGGTGCATCAAAAAGTCACAGGCTGCGTTACCTGAGCGCTGCATCAGTTCAAGACAAGACACTTGATATTGGTTTTGCATTAAATCCATCAGTTGTTGAAATTGTGTTACAAGATAAATAGGCGTTTTCATGTTGACCAGATGTCATTTTCCCTTAGTAGAATAATAGCTTATGTAAAGAAATCTTTTCTCAATTGGGTAAGCCTTGTTTTTAGAGCATTGGAGAACTTATCGACTCAGAGTGAGGATAACATCATTCTCCTATGCTATTCACACAGAGATTATTCTCTTAAATGAAAGGCTGCCATCAGTTCCTTGGATAATCGTTTCCCAGCAACAGGATTATTTTTGTAGGCATTTTCCAAATCCTCCATTTGCTCAGAGGTTAGAAAGATATCAATCGCTTGCATGTTTTCTGCTAAATGCTGTGGATTGGAGGTTCCTGGAATGGGAATAATGTCTTCTCCTTGTGCTAATAACCAAGCTAATGATAATTGCGCTGGTGTGTAACCTATTCTTTTTCCAATGACCTCAAGATCATTGACTAAACCGAGATTTTGATCAAAATTTTCGGCTTGGAATTGCGGAACATTAACTCTGAAATCAAAGCCATTCTTCCCTAAAAGATTGGTTTTCTTAATTTGACCACTTAGGAAACCACGTGCTATGGGGCAATAGGCAACAAAACAAATGCCCAATTCGCGGCAGGTCCCCAAAACTGCTGTCGCCGGTGCCCGAATTCGAAGGGAATATTCGGTTTGAACAGCAACCAGTTTGTCCTTGACTTCGGCATGAGCTGCCTGAATGGTATCGGCATCAGTTTCAGACAATCCAATGTAACCAATTTTCCCTTGATCAATCAGATCCTGCATTGCCCTCATTACTTCTTGAATTGGTGTTTGATGGTCATAACGATGTAAATAGTAGAGATCGATGTAGTCGGTATTTAAGCGCTTTAGGCTTTTCTCGCAGGCTGCTTTGATATAGGCAGATGAATTATTGACACTCATTTCATCATCAGAACCTGTCCTTACTACTCCGCATTTCGTTGCAAGTATAACCTGGTTACGGAAAGGTTTTATGGCTTTGCCAACTAATTCTTCATTTTTACCTTTTCCGTAGATATCGGCCGTATCAAAGAAATTAACCTGGTATTGGTCATGAGCATTGCGAATAATTTTAACCGCATCATCAAAGTGGGCGGGTTTGCCATAAAACTCTGATAATCCCATGCATCCAAAGCCCAATGCAGAAACATCAGGACCAACCTTTCCCAATTTGCGATATTTCATGGTCTATCCCCAACGGACATGGTTTGATTTGAGCTGTTCAATAAAGTATAGAATGATTTGGCAGGAAAATATTAAGGATTGTGATTTCATTTCTGAAATGGTAAAGCAGCTTGAATAATAAAAATCTTTTACATAGAATGCATCCGTTCATCTATAGGGATTTGGAAAAGGATTTATTATGAGCTTTAAAGGATTTAAAGTGGTAATGCTGATGTTATTATCAATACAAAGTTATGCCTCTAAATTAGCTTCCTCCAGTGTTTGCGATTCAACTATTGAAAATCCGTGTATTGTTCAAGACAGTAAAACCCAATTTTCACCTGTCATTAGATATAGAGAGGTTTCATCAATCGCTGACGTTTACGGTGGCAATGTCACAGGAATTAACAAGTTTCATTTGTCAGGAAGCGAACAACCAAGTGAAAAGGGTTGGGAGGCGATTGCCGAGTACATTTCCAGAAAAATGGGGGCTGAATCAAAAAAAGTCATAGTGCTTGATCTTCGCCAGGAGAGTCATGGTTATCTCAATGGCAGAGCAATTACCTTGGTTAGCGCATATAACTGGATAAATTTGGCCAAGTCCAATAGCCAGAGTACTTTCGACCAGGAAAACTGGTTGGCTAGCTTAAGATCCAGAAAAATTGTTAACGGTGTTTTAACAGTGCCGCAATATGTGGCCAAACAATATTCTCACGGCAAATCGATGGTGGTGAGCACTGTAAAAAATGAAGAATATTATGTATATAAAAAAGGATTTGATTACTATCGCATTTTTATATCCGATCACCGTGCTCCTTTAGATTCTGAAGTGGATGCTCTTGTGGCACTGATAAAAAATAATCCGGAAGACACTTGGTATCATGTTCATTGCCGGGGGGGAAAAGGGCGCACGACAACCGTTTTCGCCATGTTTGATATGTTAAAGAATGCAGACAGGGTTAGCTTTGAGGAAATTATCGCGCGACAAGCTTCCATTCCGCCTTTTTATAATTTGATGGTGACCAATCGTGAAGTCCCTGAATTAACTCCTTATTATGAGCAAAGATTGCAATTTTTGATTCATTTTTATGAATTTGCTCGTCAATCTCTCATGGGATATTCAGGTACCTGGTCAGAATGGAAGAAGCTTAATATTTAGTGTCCTTTGCAACAAGGACATGTTGAAGGCCTTCATTTGAAATGCAACGAATTTCATGAAGGCTTGGCACTCAATCGTTTTCGGCAAATACCATATCAATCTTAAATTAAGTGTTGGTTTTCTTATGATTTATCTACCCCAAGATAAGAAATCCTTGATTTAATCATAAAAATGCATTAGGAATTATTATATTAGTCATGGAAAACAATTGGTATTTGTTTGCTAGACTAATAGTAAGAGGTAAATATGGGGGGTATTTATGAAACAACTAATATTACATCCCACTGATATTAGCCAATGGCATGCCCTGGTTAATGAAGCGCAAGCAGCTACCAGGCTGATATTGAATGAAAACACCGAAAGTTATCTGGTTTTTTTGCTGATGCGCTTTTCTCAGGGCACAAAACTTATCGAATCTGTTGTTGCACTTGATTTTCTTGAATCCATGCGCAAACCTCGCCAGCTACAAGTCGAATTATTAAGGGATGTGGGGGATAAAAGCTTATTGTTTTGTGGATTATTTCCAGGTATCGCTAAAAAACGCCATGTGAGTTTGAGTTATTTTTCTGACATGGGGCAAGCGGCTTATTTGACTGTTGGAGAGCTTGAGGAGAATCAAACGGCCAATTTGTATTTGCAGTTAAGTGAGCAATTTATTACTTTGCAGCAAGTACTACAAGCCATGAGAGGGGAGTATATGCAGTTTAGTCAGTCAACATGTGGAGTTCTGGCAGATACTGATTTGACTATGCAGTAAACACAGGCTCGTTTTATTTGCGAAATAGCAAAGTAACGTCGATTGAATCAAAAGTGTATTTTTGATTGCAAAAATCGCAAGTGATCTCTATTTGTCCTTTTTCTTTAATTAATTCATTCGCTTCTTCTTCTCCCAGGATAGCAATGACTTGTTTCATTTTCTCCTGGTTGCAGCGGCATTGGAAACGAGTAGTGCGGCTTTCGAATATTCTTAATTCTGTTTCATGATAAAGACGATAGAGTAGTGTCTGATTGTCTATGGTCAGCAATTCATCTTCAGTAACTGTTTGTCCCAGCTGAACGGCATATTCCCAAAATTGCTCTCTTTGAATGGTATCTTGACCTGGCATGAGTTGTAATAGCATACCTGCAGCCATCTCTTCATTGACAGCCAACCAGACGCGAGTAGCAATTTGTTCTGATTGGGCAAAATAAGCCATCAGATTTTCGCTCATGGAAGTGGATTGAATAGGTATCAGGCTTTGATAGGCTTGAGTTTGGTTGTCCTGACTTATAGTAATGACCATTCGACCTTGAAGAAACGCGGTCGCATAATCAGCAATTTCAAGACCCTCTGCACATTTTGCAAAGCCTCTTATATTTAAATTATGATCGCATTGAACAAGTAATAGGGATAATCTTTCGTCACCTTGAAATTGCAGGCTTAAATTTCCTTCAAATTTAATACTGCTTGTCAGGAGTAAACAAGAAACTAACGCTTCACCTAAAAGGTTTTTTACCATCGGTGGGTAATCGCGTTGGTTCATAATATTTTGAAATGTTTTTTCAATATGAACGACTTCGCCACGGATATTCGCATGTTCAAAAATAAAACGCTGTAAGGTGTCTGCTTCTTTCATTTCAAACCTATAACACAAATTTGCCTATTCTATCATAAAATGTTCATCTCAGGCTTTTTCTGAATCCAGTTATTTTGAACAAAATCTTATAGGGGAAGTAGTAGTTTCTATAACCAGCGTATCTTAATTATTTTTCAATTTTCCTGGAGAAATTGATTTCATCGACTATCCTTAAAAAACCCCCTTTTTAAAATTGTAAGGAGTTATTATGAAAAATAACAGTTTACTTTTCCCCTTGTTTAAAACAATAGACAAATTACTGTTTGGTATAGAAGAAATTAAAGAAATAGAAAAAGAACCAGAGTATATTCTGTGTGACAACGAAGACGAGTTTGATGTAGAGCGTTCTATCAATTAATTCTTGCCTGAAAAAGAAAGCCTGGGTGATAATGCCTTTTTTTTGAACGGGAATAGGTATGTTGAATAGCCAACAAATGGCTGCGGTGAAATATATTGATGGGCCTTTGTTGGTACTTGCTGGGGCTGGAAGCGGTAAGACCAGAGTTATTACCCAAAAAATTGGTTATTTAATTAATTCATGTGGTTATAATGCCAACTCCATTTGTGCCGTTACTTTCACAAATAAAGCTGCGAATGAAATGCGTGCGAGGGTTTCTGCCTTTTTACCCGCTGCAAACAGGCGGGGATTAAAGGTTGCGACATTTCATACACTAGGCTTAAGCATCATCAAGCGTGATGTTGCTCGATGCGATTTGAAACCAGGATTTTCTATTTTTGACAGCGAAGATTGTTTACAAATTTTGCGGGGTTTTTTACCTGTTAATAAGGCAACCGATAGAGACTTTATCCTCAAAATTCAACAACAAATTTCTCTTTGGAAAAATAATTTATTAAATCCTGAATTAATACTTCAAAATCCTCCGGAAACTCTTTTATGTGACGAGGCTTTAACAATTTATCCACGCTATCAAGAAGCATTAAAGGCATATAATGCAGTGGACTTTGATGATCTTATTCGGTTACCTGTCGGTCTATTGAATGATCATGCTGATGTGTTGGAATATTGGCAGAATAAAATTCGCCATTTGTTGGTAGATGAGTATCAGGATTCAAACACTAGCCAGTATCTTCTGGTAAAAAAACTGGTAGGGGTTCGTGCTCACTTTACGGTGGTAGGTGATGATGATCAGTCGATTTATGCCTGGCGTGGCGCCAAGCCAGAGAATTTGGCACAGTTACAAAAAGATTTTCCTCGGTTAAAGATTATTAAATTAGAACAGAATTACCGATCAACCAGCCGAATTTTACATGCTGCCAATCATCTGATTGCGCATAATCAACATTTATTTGAAAAAAAATTATGGAGTGATTTGGGGCATGGGGAATTATTAAGAGTTGTTAGCTGTAAGGATGAGCAGGATGAGGCGGAACATGTGATCGCGGATTTAATAAGCCATAAATTACGTAACCGGACAAGTTATAACGATTACGCTGTCTTATATAGAGGAAATCATCAGGCGAGAATATTTGAAAAGGTGTTAAGACATCACGGTATTCCTTATCACATTAGTGGAGGCCAGTCCTGGTTTGCCAAGTTAGAAGTCAGGGATATTTTTGCCTATCTTAAATTGCTTTGTAATGAAGCAGACGATGCCGCTTTTTTACGAGCGATTACTACTCCCAAACGTGGTATAGGAGAAACCAGTCTCGATGCTCTGGGGCGCTATGCTCAGTCCAGAGGAATAAGTTTATATCATGGGTCAGATCATTTGGCCTTGTCTGAGTTCGTTGCAGAGAAACAGAGAGTTATTTTCCATGATTTCAAATTGTGGATGGAAGACATTAAAAAACGCATTAGTTCGGGTTCCGTTCTGGAGCATTTAAGGCAAATGGTGGAAGATATTGGGTATGAAGCTTATATTTATGAACAATGCGATTCTCCCGCCAAGGCACAAAAAAAAATGGACAATGTATGGGAGCTTTTAGAATGGGTTAATCGCTTGTTGAGTAAGGAGCCTGAACAATCCCTCATTGATGTGGTGAATAAATTAATATTAATCGATATACTGGAGCAATCCGATGAATCTTCAAGTGATGTAGTCCAATTAATGACATTGCATGCCTCCAAAGGTTTGGAATTTCCTTTTGTTTATTTGGTCGGGATGGAAGAAGAATTATTACCTCATCGAGTGAGCATTGATGATGATCAAATTGAAGAAGAAAGACGATTGGCTTATGTAGGGATCACACGTGCGCAGAAGGGGTTATGCTTTACTCTAGCCAAGCAGAGACGTCGTGCTGGAGAACTGCAAGATTGTGTTCCAAGCCGATTTTTGGATGAATTGCCTCAAGAGAGTTTGGAGTGGTTTGGGAAAGGCGGCGAGCGTTGTGAAGAGCAATCAAAAAAACTGGCCAAATCTCATCTGGAAGGACTGAAAAACTTGTTGAGTTAAGAGTACATCATATTTTATCTCTGGTAAGGAGTATCATTAACTGAACTCCTTACTGCTTTTTAAGGTACTTATTGGTAATCACTATCATTGGCCATGAGAGAGATTGACGCGTTCTGGAAGTTCTTCAATGAAAATTTGTGTGCGGGTTTTTTCCCCTTTTTGGCTAAATAGTCTATGTTGATTGTAGTCTGATTGCTTTTTAGCTTGTTCCAGAGTTTCGCTCAATGTTTCACCTTTTTCAGGATGATGTATTTTTTCTTTTAATTGATTGAGCGCGACGATCTTTTTATCGGCCAATTCGCGACCTATAACGATGTCTTTAAGATGCTTTCTTTGAAATTTCTCTATTCGAGCAACCGCATGCTCAACTTGCCATTCCTGAGATGGGCGTTCGGCATTAGCATTTAATTTAACATCGAATTCTTTGGCGACTCCCCATTGTTTATTCCATGCTTCTCTAAGACTTAACGTGGGAGGTATTTTGGCAGAGGGCAAATTCCTGGTATGATTTTCCTCAGAAGGATTGAGTTTGCTGGCAGAAAAATCCCAGAGTGCTGCCAGGCCATATAGGGGTGAAGCAACAGTTTTTAATATCCAGGTAGGAATATCCATATTATGATCATGTCCTGACTCAGGATCCAGGCGATCTTTCAGGAGTTTTTCAAATCGCTGACGGTTATGGTGTTCGTATTCTTCATCATGTTCTTCTTCATGACTGTGTCCAATAAAATAGTGGGCATCTTCAAAACCTTCGCTAATAATGGCAACGAGTGCGGAGAGAATCTGCGGTACTCCCGGCATACGATCCGATGTGACTGCAACGCTGATCAAATGCCCCATAAACAGAAGAATACGCAGAGGGGTGATGGTTAATTTTAAAAGAATGCGAAAGGGGTTAACTATTTGTAACCAATTTTCGGTTTCACGTAAGTGTTGATATCCATTGCTTATTGTTTCGTAAATTTTTTGGAATATGTTCTTATTGCTACGAGTTGCTTCATCGACCATATCCAGTGATTCAGCCGTGTTTTGTATGTTAAAGACGATAGCCGAAGCACCAGTTATAATCGGATTGATAACCCCCATAATAAAACTGGGCATTTTTTTCATCCAGTCAAATAAAGGGCGGGCGTTTGTAGCAATCGTCCACCATGTTCCAGCAGTACAGACGGTTAGGGCCAGTGCCAGTCCAACAAGAAAAACAGCAGTAGTTGCTATAAACACATTGCGTAAAGTTAAACCTTGACTTAAGTCATCGCGAATTTTGTTATACCATTTGACAACCGTATTATTGTTGATCATATCGGTAACAGCATTATAGGTCAGCATTCCATAAGCAGCCCCTGCGACGATAGCCATTGGAAGGATTATAATGGGCCACAATGCGAATGGAATGGCGGCAAAAAACGGAATTACTGTAAAGGCTTCAACAATAAGATAGGTGCTTCCCAGCCCCATGAAAAGGCCAGCAACCACACTAAAACCTTTAACAATATGAAATTGAAAATGACGCTTTTCCCATCGTTTTATCCATTCGTCTTGCTTATTTAAAGCAAGCCAGTCAAGTAGGTCCTTCGTGTATTTGGATGGGGTTGGGGATGGATTGTTTTTATCTGAAAACAATTGCAGGGCAAACCACTTTTCCATGTCCGAGAGTGTTTTTTCAATTTGGCGCTTTCTTTTTTTACTGTCTTGATTGAGTTCTTTATGACCAAATTCGCCCAATAATTCTAACTGTCTTTTATAATCTTTGAAAAATTGCGGGCAATTTTCTTCGTCGGTCTTTGGAAAATGAGTGAGCAAATACTCTTTGGCCAGGTAATTCTTAAGATAGTTAAATTTAAACAGTTTATTAAGAGCGCCTTTTATGTTTTGTAAATAGATTTCACCCTCATAAGCTACTGATAATGCAAAACCGGCGAAAGCTAAAGGCAGCGCGGGCAAAAGAGCATACATGCCTCCAAAGCTTAAAAAGCCAAGTATCAGGCTTGCTCCTGTCGTCAGTAAAAGAAGAAACAAGTAATAAGGGATTTTTTGGGGCTTGATAGGTATATTTTTTATATTCATTGTAGTATATTTGCTCATTGATGCGTAATGCAGAACTTTATACCAAATGAAAATGATTATCAATAGCATTAATGTCAAAAAAGATATTTTTTGTCTTTGTTGCAATTCAACAATAAAGTTTGTTTGCAATATTCGTTTCATCAGGTAGTATCAAAAACGATTTAAATAACTTAGGAGAGGATATGCGTTTTAACCAATGGATGACCTGTATCACATCAGGATTAATACTCGCCAGTAATTCATGTTTTGCAACGACGTCGCCTGTTCATGAGCAATTGCAAGTTCCACAATGCCTTGCTGCAAAAATAACCATACCCCATAAGGTTTTAGCCGAGAACAAAGAGTTCAAAATTATTGATGTCTCATCATCTGATGTAGAGACTCTGACTATTCTGGCTGATAAAGTAAATTGTGGTCATTTTGTGAATGTGAGTCACAAATTAACAGGAACCTTGGCGGCAAACCAACAGCAATCTGCTCAAAAGTTACTGCAAAAAAAGCTCATTAAACCGTTTGGTGTATTCAAATTACATAAAGACGTTTATGAAATCAAGCATGAAGAAGAAGTCAATGCAGCGTTAAAAGAAGTAGTCTCTGACAACATATGGCAAACTTTGACTCATCTGACTTCCTATTATAATCGCTCTGCAACCAAGGATACAGGTGTTGAAACGGCCAATTGGTTAAAATCCAGATTTGAACAGATGGCAGTTGAGTATGGCAGAACTGACACTTCGACCTTTTTTGTAAAAACCGGGTGGTACAAACAACCTTCTCTGGTTACCGTGATTGGCAAAGACATCCAGGCTCCCGCTATTGTCATTGGTGCTCATATGGATACTCTTGATGGTCGTATGCCTGGCGCTGGTGATGATGGTAGTGGCTCATCAAGTATTATGGAAGCAGCACGGGTTATCATGTCATCTAAAGCGACATTTAAGCGCCCCATCTATTTTATTTGGTATGCTGCTGAAGAAAGAGGTTTGGTTGGTTCACAACACGTCGTTCAACACTTTCAGGAACAATCAATTCCAGTGAAGGCTGTAGTGCAATTTGACATGACAGGCTATCGAAATGATGCCAATGATCCAACGATGTGGGTATTTACTGATTACACAGATAAGAATTTAAGTAATTATTTGGCCAAATTAATTGATCATTATATTCACGTACCGGTAGATTATTCACGATGTGGTTATGGCTGCAGTGATCATGCTTCCTGGAATGAAGAAGACATCCCTGCTGCTTTCCCATGCGAAACCAGTTTCGCTGATCACAATCCATACATCCATACTTCTTCTGATAAAATGGATTTATTGAATTTGGAACATATGACCAACTTCTCCAAACTGGCTGTGGCGTTCGCTATTGAACTCGCTTCCGAGTAACTGTTTTAATGCCTCTCATAAATTTTAAATATTTTTGAGAGGCTATTTTTTAAAGTTAGTTTATTGATATCGATTGATGTTTATTTCATGCCAGGCTGCTGTTTACTAACTTCTTCAATGTTATCGGAGAGAGCCTCGCCATGGCTTTTCCAAAATTTAAAAGTGCCTTTGGTCAGTTTTGAATAAATACCCAGACTTATTATGTGCAGGATACTTTCTAGAAATCTAGCACCACTAAATGAATCTCGGCGATCTTTTAAGGTTGCTTTGTTTTCTTCAGTCAGTATTTGCTCCATATTTTTAATTTTTGTTGCGCTATTTGGGGCTGTGCTGTCAGTGAGAGCGGCTAGCATGTTTGTAACAATCGCATGTTTTTTATTTACTAAATTATTAGCGTCGTCGGTTAGAGAGGGTTTCAAGTGCTCTTTATAATCCGTGCATAATTTGATTAGTTTTTCTAATTTTTCATCGGTTCCGGGAGGCGATTGGAAAAAAGCAATGATTGGGTTCAAAATAACTGCTTTAAGATTGTCTATATCATTTTCGCCTGGGAATTCTGTTCTCACTCTTGTCGAGTTGAAATGCTCCTCTGCTTTTGTTGGGTAGTGAGCCATTTCAAAAGCTAAGAAAGCTTTTTCTAAACTAGAGCCTCTCATAAATGTGTTTCTATCTCCGGGTGGCGATAATTCGATCATTCGAGATGTTAATTGGTGAAGTATTTCAGAATCTAAAGTCAGGCCGATGGTTAATACAAAATCCTTTATTGCATCCATTTTACTATGATTGGAGTCTGAAACCGGAGCATTGGGATCAACATAACCTTCTGATTTTGTAAAAGTGTTTGGATCCAGCAAATTAATCAGTTCTTCGTTAGAGATTGTTCCATTTTTAAGTGAAGCACCGTAGGTATTAATCAGGCGTTGGGTTTGAGTTAAAGGCATGGCAGTGACTCCAAAGATTGGTTATGGCAAATTATAGTACAAAATTATTAAGAAATTATTAGGAGAGTATTTCTATTGCCACAGCCGAATTGCCTCAAAATACCTGTTGCCGAAGCCATGTCCAAATAAGTATGTAAATTGCATCGTTGCCTCAATATTGCTGTTGCCGAAAGGAGGAAAGCAAAAATGCGCATTGCTCCAATGAAAGGTATTGCCTAAGGAGTAGCCAGATTAAGTTGCTTCGTTGCTGCAAGATCGCATCAGGAGCAGTCATTAGATCGGGTAGTTGGCAGCACATCAAGGGCAGTGAATTAAGGAGAAGAAAAAGGATAGATACTGACCCTTAGTTATAATAGGAAACTAATAGCTATTTTGAGTCAGTTCTATAAGGCAATCAATTAGTTTCCGCTGTTTTATTTTTATTAGGGGGTGGGCAACTAAATTCCTCAGTGATTTTATTTTCCCCATCAACTGCCTGTAATATGACTGGAAATTGCCATAAATAATGTAAGTGCTTTAATACTTCATTCGTTGAGCTTCCAAGTGGTACTCTGTTTTGTTGGGAGTACCTTAAAGTCAAAGAACGATCTCCTTGCAAATCAACGGAGTAGACTTGAATATCAGGCTCCAGATAACCCAGATTGTATTGTCTGGATAATGCTTCTCTGATTTGCTGATATCCCCATTCGTCGTGAATGGCATTGATGTATAATTCAGAGTTTCGGTCGTCATCAACAATATGGAACAGTTTTAAATCTCGTATAAGTTTTGGTGACAGGTATTGAGCGATAAAACTTTCATCTTTGTAGTTGCGCATCGCCGTATCAAGGCTTGTGAGCCAATCGGTATTCGCGAGATAGGGAAACCAATTTTTATCTTCGTCTGTTGGGTTTTCACAAATTCGTTTGATGTCTTGCATCATATGGTAGCCAAGGGTGTATGGATTAATACCATTGTAATAAGGGCTATTATAGGCTGGTTGCATGATGACATTGGTATGACTTTGCAGTATTTCCAGCATAAATTCATCGGTCACTAAACCTTCGTCATACAAGGCATGCAAAATAGTATAATGCCAAAAGCAGGCCCAGCCTTCATTCATCACTTTAGTTTGTCCCTGAGGATAAAAATATTGGGCCAATTTTCTTACTATACGCACTATTTCTCTTTGCCAGGGCTCTAATAGAGGGGCATTTTTTTCTATAAAATAGAGAATATTTTCCTGAGGTTCTTCTGGAAAGCGTTTTTTTTGCCCGTTTTTATCGATTTGCTTACTGAAAGGTATGGTTCTCCATAATTCATTAACTTGTGATTGCATGTAGATTTCACGGTTTTGCTGTCGAATTTTTTCTTCCTGGATAGATAAGGGTGCAGGATGCTTGTAACGATCAACACCGTAATTCATAAGGGCATGACAAGCATCAAGCACTGATTCCACAGCATCTATGCCGTAACGCTCTTCACAATCGCTGATGTACTTCTTGGCGAATACCAGATAGTCAATAATAGCATCCGCGGAAGTCCACATTTTAAATAAGTAATTGTTTTTAAAAAAAGAATTGTGACCATAACATGCGTGAGCGATAACCAAGGCTTGCATAGCCATGGTATTTTCTTCCATTAAATAAGAGATACATGGGTTGGAATTAATTACTAGTTCATACGCCAAACCCATTTGTCCTCTTTTATAACTTTTCTCAACACTGACAAAATGTTTGCCAAAAGACCAATGGTGGTAACCGATGGGCATGCCTACTGAAGAGTAAGCATCCATCATTTGTTCAGCGGTAATGATTTCAATCTGGTTTGGATAGGTATCCAAATTAAAGCTTTTGGCGATGCGTGCGATTTCGCGATCATAGGCCTGTATTAACTCGAAAGTCCATTCTGCACCAGTTGATAGAGGCTTTTTTCTCATACCGTTTTCCTTTTAAATAATTCGCGAAATACAGGATAAATGTCAGCGACATTATCAATATTTTCCATAGCAAAATTAGGATAACGTTCTTTTACTTGTTGATATACTTCCCACAAACTTTGATGATGGCGGGGCATAATTTCAATATAGGCAAAATATTGCAATAAAGGCATAATTTTTTCCTGTAGCAACTCCTGGCAGTAAGGAGAGTCCGCATTCCAGTTATCGCCATCGGATGCTTGGGCAACATAAATGTTCCAGGCTTGAGGAGGATAGCGTGCCTCAATGATGGTATTTAATAACTCCAGGGCACTCGAAACAACGGTGCCGCCCGTCTCGCGTGAATAAAAGAATTCCTCTTCGTTAACTTCTTTGGCTGAGGTGTGATGGCGGATAAAAACCAATTCAATTTTTTCGTAATTTTTGGTAAGAAACATGTAGAGTAAGATGAAAAAGCGTTTCGCAATATCTTTTTTAGCTTCATCCATGGAGCCTGATACGTCCATCACACAAAACATCACAGCTTGTGTGGAAGGTGATGGCACTCGCACACGGTGATTATAACGCAGGTCGATTGTGTCTATAAATGGTACGGTCTGTATCTTTTTTTTGAAAAACTCAATGTCTCTTTCAAGCTTCAAAATGTCTAGTTTGTCCGAATTGGCTAATTGCTTCAGGCGTTCAAGTTCTTCTTCAGCCTCTTTTAAGCGCTTTTTATAGGGGGAGGCTAAAGCGACGCGACGTCCTGTTGCTTGTTTCATTGAACGAAGGACATTAATATTATTAGGTATTCCACTGGTGGTTACACCAGCTCTTACTGTTTTATAAGTGCTGATTCTTGCTAATTCCTTTTTTACCAAATCAGGTAATTCCAGATCTTCAAAATAGAGCTCCAAAAACTCTTCGCGGGATAATTCAAAAACAAAATTATCTTCGCCTTCACCGCTATCGCTGGCGTTACCTCCAGCACCTCCAGCACCTCCACCGCCGGGCCTTTTTATCCTGTCTCCGGCGATGAAGTTATCATTTCCAGGTAGTACACGTTCGATATGGCCACCATGGCCTCTATGGAATTGAGGCTCATAAATATCTTTGGCTGGTATAGTGATTTGTTCGCCTTGGTCAATTTCAGTAATACTCCGTTTTCCGACAGCCTCAGAAACTGCTTTTTTAATTTGGCTTTTATAACGGCGTAAAAAACGTTGGCGATTAACCGTGCTTTTTTTTCCAGCATTTTGTCGTCTATCAATTAATTGCGACATAATTGTTAGCTCCACACCTTCTGCAGGTAAGTTTTTTGTTAGTCAGGCTATGAGCGATATCTGAGTTTGGGTTCCATTTTATTCTCTTCAGATAGTTACTTATAACCCTGACTGTATTTCATAACCTGTCACGTTATGAATTATGCTACCTATTATTGTGACTTCCTTACTCTCAAGTACCATTCACAAAGTAAGCGGACTTGCTTTCGTGTGTAGCCTTTCTCTACCATTCGAGAGATAAACTCTTCATGTTTTTTCTTATCTTCTTCAGATGCTTTGGCATTGAAAGAAATAACGGGTAACAAATCTTCAGTATTGGTAAACATTTTTTTCTCAATGACTGATTTTAGTTTTTCATAGCTATTCCATACAGGGTTTTTGCCTCGGTTATTTGCTCGAGCGCGCAGTACAAAATTGACTACTTCATTACGGAAGTCTTTAGGATTGGAGATCCCTGCCGGTTTTTCGATTTTCTCCAGTTCCAGATTTAATAAGGCTCGGTCAAATATCTCGCCAGTATCCGGGTCGCGATAATCCTGATCTTGAATCCAGAAATCAGCGTAGGTAATGTAACGGTCGAATATGTTTTGCCCATACTCAGAATAGGATTCAAGATAAGCGGTTTGAATTTCCTTGCCTATAAAATCGACGTATTTGGTTGCCAAATATTCCTTAATGAAGTTCAAGTAGGTTTCATGTAACTCTTGAGGAAATTGTTCCTGCTCGATTTGGCGTTCCAGAACATACATTAAATGAACAGGGTTTGCTGCCACTTCCGTGTGATCGAAATTGAATACTTTTGAAAGAATTTTAAAGGCAAACCGAGTGGATATTCCGCTCATACCTTCGTCAACCCCTGCAAAATCTCTGTATTCCTGATAGGATTTTGCCTTGGGATCAGTATCTTTCAAACTCTCCCCATTATATACACGCATTTTGGAGTAAATACTGGAGTTTTGTGGTTCTTTTAAACGGGTTAATACAGAAAATTGGGCCAGCATATCCAGGGTACCAGGTGCACAAGGCGCATTGGCTAAAGAACTGTTATGAATTAGTTTTTGGTAAATTTTGATTTCTTCAGAAACACGCAGGCAATAAGGTACTTTGACTATGTTGATTCGGTCTATAAACGCTTCGTTATTTTTGTTGTTTCTAAAGGATTGCCACTCTGATTCATTGGAGTGGGCTAGTATAATTCCTTCAAAAGGAATAGCTGACAGTCCTTCTGTTGCATTGTAATTTCCTTCTTGTGTGGCAGTCAGTAAAGGATGGAGAACTTTGATCGGCGCTTTAAACATTTCCACGAATTCCAAAAGCCCACGGTTGGCTCGACACAAGCCCCCAGAGTAGCTGTAAGCATCAGGGTCGTCTTGGGAAAATTCTTCCAGTTTACGGATATCAACTTTACCGACCAGAGAAGAAATGTCTTGATTGTTTTCATCACCAGGTTCTGTTTTTGCAATGGCAATTTGCTTGAGTCGAGAAGGTTTGACTTTAATAACCCGAAATTTGCTGATGTCGCCATTGTATTCCTGTAATCGTTTGACGGCCCAAGGGGACATTAAATAGCGTAGGTAGCGCGTTGGGATACCAAAGCGGTCTCTAAGCAATTCGCCATCCTCCAAGGGATTAAATAATGACAGCGGAGATTCAAAGACAGGTGAACCTTTTATTGCATAAAAAGGAACTCTTTCCATTAAGTCTTTCAATTTTTCTGCGATGGAAGATTTACCGCCACCAACAGGCCCTAAAAGGTATAAAACCTGTTTTGTCTCTTCTAAACCTTGAGCAGCGTGCTTCAAAAAGCCAACGATTTGCTCAATGGGTTCTTCCATTCCATAAAAATCTTCAAAGACTTCATAATGATGGATTATTTTATTTGAGAAAATTCGTGATAGAACCGGATCATGCCGAGTGTCTATCAATTCAGGTTCGCCTATCGCCATAAGCAAACGTTCTGCTGGGTTGGCATATGCTGTCGGGTCCGTTTTGCACAACTCCAGATACTCGTCCAAACTCATGTCTTCTTCTTTGTTATCAACAAATCGTTTGGTATAACCCGCTAAAAAATCTTGTGTATTCATGCGCCATCCCCTTTTACTTAACCCTGAGAAGGATATAATGTGAGTCTTTTTTTACTCTTTCCTGTATAAAAGCAAAAATTACTTCTTTTAATTCATAGTATAGTAGACTAACCATTTAATTTAATACATAAATCAATAAACTTATTCGTTTTTTTTATAGGAAGCAATGACTATGCCAGACACGACCATTTATTTGAAGGATTATCAATCTCCTTCTTTCACAGTTGAGACTGTGGAATTGAATTTTGATTTGTATGATGACCATGCTTTAGTGAACAGTACCCTTAAATTAACGCGTCAAAAGGATGGCGCATTACATTTGTATGGTGAAGAGTTGGAGTTAATTGCTTTGCACTTAAATGGCCGCCAGTTAGAACCCGCTGAGTATGTTTTGACTAAAGACGCCCTTATTATAGAGCAATGCCCTGATGAAATAATCCTTAATATAGTGACTCGTATTAAACCACAAGAAAATACTCAATTATCAGGACTTTATCGTTCTAATCATTTGTTTTGTACTCAATGTGAGGCAGAAGGTTTCAGACGAATTACCTATTATCTGGATAGACCTGATGTCCTGGCAACTTTTACTACACGTATTACCGCTGATAAAAAGCAATATCCGATTTTATTGTCTAACGGTAATTTACTGGATGCCGGGGAAACTCCTGATGGACGTCATTGGGTGGTTTGGAAGGATCCCTTCAAGAAGCCCTCTTATTTGTTCGCTTTGGTAGCCGGTAATTTAGCTTGCGTTAGAGACAGTTTTATTACTTGCTCCGGGAAGACCGTTGATTTACGTATTTATGTGGAGCCAGGGAATGAAGACAAGTGCTCTCATGCCATGGAGTCATTAAAAAAGGCCATGAAATGGGATGAAGAGGTATATGGCCGTGAGTACGATTTAGATATTTATATGATAGTTGCGGTGAGCGATTTCAATATGGGGGCGATGGAAAATAAAGGGTTGAATATATTTAATTCCAAATACATCCTTGCTCGCTCCGAAACAGCTACGGATCAAGATTTCGCCGATGTTGAAGGTGTAGTAGGTCATGAGTATTTCCATAACTGGACAGGAAATCGTGTGACTTGTCGTGACTGGTTCCAGTTAAGTTTGAAAGAAGGATTGACTGTATTTCGGGATCAGGAATTTTCCCGGGATATGAATTCCCGTGATGTTAATCGGATTATGGACGTTAAAGTATTGCGTAGTACTCAATTTCCTGAGGACGCAGGGAGTATGGCGCATCCAGTAAGACCTGAATCCTATCAGGAAATTAATAATTTCTATACGGCGACAGTATATAACAAAGGCGCAGAAGTGATTCGCATGCAACATACTTTGTTAGGAAAGGAGAGGTTTCGACGAGGCATGGATCTTTATTTCAAACGCCATGATGGCCATGCCGTAACCATTGATGATTTTGTTGCTGCCATGGAAGATGCCAACGGAGTCGATTTAACACAATTCAAACTTTGGTATAGCCAGGCAGGGACACCTGAAGTGCGTGTGTTAAGCCATTTTTCAGAAGGGCGATTAGAAATTACTATGCAACAACATTGTCCCTCTACTCCTGAATGCCATGAGAAAAAACCATTTCATATCCCGGTCCGCATGGCATTATTTGATTTGAAAGGGGAAATGATTCCCATAGAAAATGAGCTTCTGGAGTTAAAAGAGAAAGAACAACGTTTTATTTTTTCCGGGCTAAATGAAAAGCCTGTTGTCTCACTATTAAGAGAATTCTCAGCCCCTGTGAAAATTTATGATGATCTGGCACAGGATGATTTGTTATTTTTATTGCGTTATGAAACGGATGGATATGCCAAGTGGGATGCAGCACAACGTCTGGTTCTTAACTGTCTCAACGAAAACCTGAAATTACCAGCCAGTGAATGGCAAGTGCCTGAAACTCTTGTTGCTGCTTTTCAGCATGTTCTGCACGATGAGTCTCTTGATATGGATCTACGGGCAGAATTGCTGACTCCCCCTGGATTTGAAGAGGTAGCAGCTACAATGAAGTGGGTTGATGTCAGCAAGGTTGAGTCAGTACGAGATTATTTCCGTCAACAATTGGGATTAGGTTTATACACAAAGGCATCTGATCTTTATAAAGCATTATGGGAAGTAGAAGATCATGGCATGCATGGCCAAGCTTATGGACGCAGAAAATTAAGAAATGTCTGTTTATGGTTGATGATGAAAGCAAAAGAATCGGATGCTTTAGAAGTATGCCGAGAACAATTCAAAGCCTCTCGTACTATGACGGATCAAATTGCCAGTTGCAGCCTATTAGTCAATTGTTCCAGGGAATCTCACCGAAATGAAGCCATAGAAGGATTTTATAAACAATGGTCCCATAATGAGTTGGTTCTGGATAAGTGGTTTGCCATGCAAGCGGCATGTGAGCTGCCAGGAACATTGGATCATGTCAAAGAATTAACTCACCATCCTGCTTTTTGTATTAAAAATCCAAATAAAGTTCGGGCACTGGTTGGTGCTTTCTGTATGGCTAACCCTAGAAATTTCCATGCGTTGGATGGTAGCGGATATGTCTTTTTAAGCGAGGTGTTGATTAAACTGGACAAACTAAATCCTCAAATCGCTGCACGATTGGCTACCCCTTTTACTCGCTGGCGAAGTTATGATGAGCCAAGACAAAAGTTAATCCTGAATCAATTAGGGCAGCTTACAAAACTGGATTTATCACGGGATTTGCGTGAAGTTGTAGATAAGAGTCTGGTTGTTGAGGAAAGATAAGGCGAATTGAAGCGTGCTGGATTTTGCTACAGGTAAACTCAGCACGCCTGAAGCGATTTTTATCTTCTTATTTGCTCGAATGGAGCGCATAAAACTCTTTAATTAACTTTTCAGCTTGACTATCAGGATTCAATTTAAGATAAACGTGGATTGATGTGCTTGTTGTGTGAGAAAAGTTTATAATAAGAAAACCAATGAAACCTATAGCATAAAGGAGTTTTTGTGCTTCATCGTTTTGCAGTGATAGGTAATCCAATTGCACATAGCTTGTCTCCTCTTATTCATCAAATGTTTGCCCAACAAACCCAAATTGAATTGATTTATGAAAAAATCCTGGGGGATGATATCAAGTTTGAACAGCAAGTATCTGATTTTTTTATCCAGTGTGGCACGGGACTTAATGTCACTTTACCTTATAAAAAACGTGCTTATGAATTAGCTACAGTACACACACAGAGATGTACCCTGGCTGGTGCAGCAAACACTCTTTGGATGGAAGAAAATCAAGTTTATGCTGATAATACCGATGGTATTGGTTTGATACGTGATTTATCCCGCTTTCTTGAGTTAAAAGGTAAAAAAATTCTGATCCTGGGCGCTGGCGGAGCTGTAAGGGGGATTATTTCACCTTTATTGGAAACGAAACCGTTAAAATTAATTGTTGCTAATCGGACTTTGGCAAAAGCGGAAGAATTACAGCACCAATTTCCTCAAGTTAATGTCACAAGTTTAGATGAATTATCGGAGTCCTTTGATTTAATCATCAATGCCACTTCTGCGAGCCTGTCGGGTCAAATCATTGTATTACCTGAAGAAGCGTTATCCCATAAACCATTTTGTTATGATTTGGCTTATAATCAAAAAACAAGCACTACCTTTGTGCAATATGCTCGTAATGGAGGGTGTGAAGCAGCTGATGGATTAGGTATGCTAGTTGAGCAAGCTGCCGAAGCATTCTTTATATGGAATAATATCATGCCTTCTACCAAGGAAATCTTAGAGCAATTGCGATCCTTTTAAATTGGACGCTTGTATAACGGTTTGATGTGCTTTTGCAACCAAACTCTGGCTAACTAAAAAAAGCGCTGACTTCTGCGGCTGCTGCAATGGTGTCCTGATATCCTAATTCCAGTAACTCTCGAGTAAATTCTTTTTCAAAAAGTAAAAAGCTAAGCAGATCACCGGAATGACTCGTGGCCCCCATAATATTTAATAAAAATCGAAGCAATACTGGCATGCTGGCGTAATGGCTTTGGGCTACTGAGGCCATTGCCCGGCTTGGGCGTAAATGCAGGGTTGAGATTGGTCTCCAGGGAGAGCGTCGTTTTTTCCACATGGATAAGAGTGTCGCTATTTCATTCATACGATTGACCATCTCAATGTCTCTATCCAGATTATCCAGAAAAAGCCCATTCATCATATTGCCTAGAATATGAGCGAAAGCAATTTCACCATTGCGCAAGGTCTCTGGATCAGTAAACTCGGGCAATTCCCTGGTACCTAAGATGAGAATTCTATCCACTTGAAAACGAATAGCACCGCGAAGGGGGGCGACCAAGCCTATGCTTCCATCACCATAATGGAATCCATTGAGGCTGACAGGAGGAAAGAACAATGGTAAGGCGCTTGATGCCAGAATATGCTGGGCGTTGATCACGGCACGCTGGCTGCTATGACGGGGATAATTCCAATCTTCAAATTCTGAATGATTATGAGCGTAGAAAGAGATGGTTTGATGTGTTTCATAACAGGCGCTTAAGACTTCGAAAGTATCGAGGTATCCTTCTTGTATATTTTGTTCAATTCGTGTGAAATCAATGCTTTCTTCCAGAAATTGCCGTAATGGTGTTGTATCAAGCAAATGCCCTGATTGACGTTGTTTGATAATCAAGGTGCTTAAATTACGCATTACGGATTTACTCAATTCGTAATTACTGGCCTTGTAGATTTGTTGGCAATGAATTTCACCCCAAATGGCTTCGAGTTTATCCAAGGCAGCAGGAAAATCATTCGCATTTTCAGCAAGTACGGCCGCATTGACACTGCCTACGCTGACACCACTTACCAAGTCAAAAGGTAGCGTTTTGGTTTGTAAAATATGACCGATTGCCTTGAGTACGCCTGCTTGATAAGCGCCTCGAGCACCACCACCTGCCAAATATAGAGCTTTTTTAACCATCATGTTTTATTTTATTTATTATAATTTGAAATATAGTTGAAATCTGGGCTAATTAGCAAGAAAGAATTATCGATGTCATCTTTTCTTAATTATGAATTGATATACTTAAATTAAATCGATACTTTTCTTGAGTCATTATCATGGGAATTACAAAAGACGAAAGATTCAGAAAATTTGAAATAGAAAAGACTCTTCAGCTGTTGCAGTCGATGCAACTTCCTATTGAATATCCGTTGACTCCTTTAGATAAAGCATCACTATTAAAAAAAGCAACAAAACGGATTCCTTTGCTGTCAAAATTTTTAAAAACGATTGATGACACAGGTGACGTAGCTGTCAAAATTGGTGAGCGAATCACTAGTATATCCCATACCCCGGGCAAAGAATCTTTAGCTCACGGTTTTGCCTTTGGCGGTGTGGCCATGGCCGGGTTTGATTTTCTGCGCATTCCTATTATTTATTTATCAGCTTATTTGGTAGACGAAGAGGTGCCTGTTAATTTGAGTAATAATGCAAAATGGCTTTATTCCGCAGTATTGTTAGGATTGACAATAACCGCATTGGCAGTTCCGGTAGCAGCTCCTTATATAGCTTTTGTTGCAGCAGGCTTAAGTTTCGGTGTAGGTACGTTTTTATTAGGAAAAACTCTTTACGAACGCTATCAACTAGGCAGGGAAAGGAAAAAGTTAAAAGCGGAGATAATAAGAGAAGAGGATGAAATGCTGAAAATTCAGGATAAAGCCAAGCATTTAGAATCCCTTTTACAAAGCGCTGACAATGAAGAACAGATAGCAGCTATTTTATATGAAATATCAGTTGTCCAGGAGGACTATAACAGGCAGAAAAAACAAATTCAGGGTTTAAAAAACGACGAGTTGCAATTAGAACAACAAATCAAAAATTTAGATACAATGAAGGTTGTTGACAGGACTGTCGCGGTTGCTTTATCTGCGCTTACTATTGCAGCCTTGGCTGTGACTTTATTTTTCCCGCCAGTTGGTGGAGGAATGTTGGCTGGAATAGCCATTTTGGGCGGAGCGTATTTCGTGGCCAGGGTAAGCGCGCCATTAGTTAAAGCAACCGCTATCTGGCTCTACAATAAATTAAAATCGACCCCAAGTGAGAGTACCGAATCACAGGATATAGATAACAAACCAACTTTAAGTCATGAGGAAGAAGAAAAAATAGAAGATTCTTTGCAAATCGATAATGAGTTTATTTTACCGCCAATAGATGCTGAGACGCCGATTTCTGCGGATTCAGAGGAGTATAAACCGGTACATGAATCAACTGAGGATGTACTGGTGGGGTTATCAGTCAATATCGACAGGCTCAAGGAAAAGGTAAGAACGGGAAAAAAAGAGGAAATAGAGGAAGTGTTCCCAGAGGAGCTTCAGCATTTTTCATCTCTATCCTCTTCTCCAAGAACGTTGGGTTCCAGAAAACTATCAGCAAAAGAGAATGATGATGAGGATGGAGAAAGCGAGTCAGATATAGAGCATCCTGACATCCCTAAAATTTAAATCTGCATTGCAAAAAAGAAGAATTTCCTTTAAGTTAAAAAAAATTACTATCAAGGAATGAAAATTCATGCTGAATTTATTTCGTGAGCAACCTCGTGCATTTCACATGATTTTTATGTTGGAATTGTGGGAACGATTTGGATTCTATACCGTTCAGGGAATTCTTACTCTTTATTTTATTCGCTACCTGGGTTATAGCGATTTAGAGTCTTACTATACCTTTGGTGCTTATTCTGCTCTGGTGTATGGGATGGTGGTTATTGGTGGATATTTAGGAGACAGGATTCTTGGCACCAAACGAACCATAGTGCTTGGGCTCGTTGTTCTGGCTCTGGGTTATTTTTCTCTTGCGGTCACGGATAAGCAGCATGTGTTTCTTGCGTTAGGTTTGATTTGTGTGGGTAATGGGTTGTTCAAAGCGAATCCATCGAATTTGTTATCCAAATGTTATGATGACAATGACCCGCGATTACACGGTGGTTTTACCCTTTATTATATGGCTATTAATTTGGGCAGTATGGTTGCATTATTCGTCGGACCAGCAGTATCAAGCGCTTATGGTTACTCTTATGCTTACATGATTAGTGCAATCGGTTTGATTCTGGGTATTGTGAATTATTGGTATCAACGACAACATGTAGCTCATGTCAATACAAAAGCGGACCTTCGTAAAATAACGGTTCTCCACTGGGTAATAATAGTAGCCGGTGTTTTAATGCTTACTGGAATATCCGCGTACTTATTACAACATGTCATGCTTGCCAAAAATTTGTTGTGGGGTATTACTCTGTTCGTAGTGTGTATTTATATCTATTTAATGCGCAAACAAGGTCATGCTTCTTTCATGAGAATGCTAGTCGCTTTGGTTTTAATGATCGAAGCAGTTATATTTTTTACTTTATACCAACAGATGCCTACTTCATTAAATTTGTTCGCTGTCAATAATGTAATACCTACTTTCCTTGGCATCACTATTGATCCGCAGAGCTTTCAAGCTCTAAATCCAATATGGATTGTATTAATGAGTCCCGTATTAGCTTATTTCTATAGAAAATTGCATCAGCATAATATTGTATTTTCTATACCTTATAAATTTGCATTCGGCATGACTATGTGTGCAGTGAGCTTTTTAATGCTGTATTTTGCCCGTTATTTTTATGTTGGAAATGGCATGGTTTCTTCCTGGTGGATGATTTTCAGTTATTTATTCCAAAGTCTTGGCGAGTTATTAGTATCGGCCCTGGGTGTTGCTATGGTTGCTGAATTAGTGCCTGCTACTAATGCAGGGTTTGTTATGGGAATGTGGTTTTTAACTTCCGCAGTGGCGGGGTTTATTGGCGCAACGGTTGCGTCTTTTACAGCGCTCCCTGAGAACATCAAACCGGGGGTTGAGTCCTTATTGATTTATTCCGATGTATTTGCCTGTATTGGCCTTGTTACTTTATTGATTGCTGTCGTTATGTGGCTAGTATCACCTCGGCTAAGCCGCTATATTGCAGTTCCTTCCTTAAAAAGAGATAATGACATAGAGACAGTAGAATACTCTACAACGTATATTCCCAGTCATTAGTTTGTTTGTTTCCCTTTTCGGCAATTTGGTTGGTTTTAATATCACCAATTGCCGTTTTTTGCTTTTGCCATATATTGTTATTGTGTTCTTGAGTAGAAGATAACCAGAAATTTTTTATCACCTGTTTTTGTCCTATTACATATCTCTTAATGTTAATTTAATAAAAAATGTATAAAATATATACTTTCAATCAATCTTTCCTTAATGATTACCGGGTTAAGGTTCTCAGGTTCTATGAGTTAATTTGCTTGGAGAATAAAGTGGGGCTTGAAAAAAAAGTTAGGCTAAGTCAGCGTTCTCTGGAATTATTAGACGACTACTTAAATTTGGGGGATTCTGAGTCTTCCAATTTAGCAAATGGGAATTCGTCGATTGATTTTTCATACTTAATTCATCTACTAACCAATGATCTTTCCAGCTCATCCAAAACCTCAAAAGCCATAAAAAAGAAAAGGGAGTTTATAGCGGCTGCTTTGTATGCTGAGTTATTACGTGACCTAAATACTTCATTGAATGGAGCGGATCAGGAAATTAAGCCTGTAGAAAAAGAACCTCCTGCCTCTAATAAGTTGAAATTCTGGCTTTTGGCAATAGCTGGAACATTACTAGCCGCGTGTGAGGGTTTTGACAGCATTGCAACTATGATGGCTGTATTACCTTTCCCTGCCTGGGTTGTCCTTTGTGCAGGCATTTTGTTTTCCGCTTTATCCGTTGTTGTGTTTTATGGGTTTGATTTAGTCCAGGTCTCTCAAAACCTGGAAATAAAATTAACTGATACTCCCAAACTGTTGGATTTATACCTATTGCAAATGGAAGAGATTAAGGCCATCAGAAAAAAAATTGATAGTTATTCTCTCGCTTCGATGTCTACGGATGAATTGAGTGAATTACATCTAACCCTTGTTATGCTGCAAAATCGTGTTAAATGTTTAGTGAAATCAGGTAAGCAATTTGATTTAGCACTGAATAGCCCCAAAATGGATGTTGCTAAAACAATTGTTTCTGGAGTATCTGGAATACTCTTTTTTGGGGGAGGTTTTTTTGCCGGGCAATCAGTAGCGACCTTCATGCTGGCTCTGGTTATGACTTCTGTTACACCTACATTCTGGCCAGTTTTATTATTTAGTGTGATTGTCGGTTTGGCTGCCTTTAGTTTGTACTGGTATGTACAACGCGTAGGAGTAAATAAACTGGTTAGCGAATGGTTTGGTTTGGATGAGGATAAAATAGAAAAATTATGTGGAAAGTCCAAGATGGACAGAGAATTGAAAAAGCTAAACAACCTTGATGAAAAGGTAATGACTACTGCGGATTTGCTCTCGAAAGTGGCTAGTTTGGAGAATAAACTAATAGGAATAGGTGAACAAATTGCTGAGATGACGGCACGCTATGCTCCTGAAAAAAAACCGGAAGTTGATACTGGACTAAAGACAAGTTCTAATGTTTATTGCTTTCATTTTAATTCCGCAAATCCGAAGAAGGCGAGCGTTTGCGATGAGAGATCCCTTGATGATGCTGTTTCTGATTACGGGTTGAGCCAGAATCATAATGATTCAATCCATAGCCTATGTTAGCTAAATGCAAAGGCATGTAGATTAACAGGGAATTTCCTTGTAAATAATCCGGATTGGCTGACATATAAAATTCTTGTAATTCACTGCTCTCTTCATTAATTCTTGAGAGTTGACTTCTTAAAGGAACCAATGGGGAGCTGACAACCATAGGATGATTATTGGTTGAAATCCAGCTATTTTGTTTTTTAAGGGCATTTAGAACGGTCAATATTTGATCCGGGACCCTTTGTAAGGGTTTAGGATATATGAGGTCACTCAACTGATAAATAAATTCGTAAGTTAATGGATTGTTGGCAAATGCTATATAAACCAATTCCTCTTGAGGATTAGCTAGCTTGTATTTTATCGCCTGAGTGAGGCCAGCACTTTTAATGGACGCGTGAATTTGGTATTCAGGATTTAGATAAAGATAAGCGATATAACAAGTCACTTGTTTTTTCCCCAGATCAATAGATTGTCTGCAGTTACGACTGAACCCGGCTATTTCTTTATTTTCTCCATAGAGAACTGTTAACTCCCCATACAAATCAGGCTGTATGATTAAACGTATAAATTCTTCCTGGTTGGCCAGGTGATAGTATTTGGAGAGGAAACGATATAATTTATTTATTAATTTTAAGGAGATTTTTTTATCTTCTTCATCTACAACATAAGAGTGAATGGCTTTAACATCGTGTTTGTTCATTGCTCTCTCCATGAAACATTTTTTTCGCTTTAATGGTTCGCTTTGTTTAATTTGTCCATAAATTATCTAAGTAATAGCGAACAGCAGACAAAAAATTGTGCAACTCTATAAATATAGACTTGTTTTCATTTTTGTCAAATTTAACTGCGAATTTTGTCGTAACTCCATGATTTGACAATATACTTGATACAGCAAAGGATAAAAGAATTACAATAGGTTCTCATTGAAATCTCAAATAAGGTTATAAAGGAGAGTTAATGACTGCTTATATTTTCAAGGTGTTTTTAACAAAAGGTATGGTAATTTTACGATGAGCTTCCCAAGATGCATCATCTAACCGGTTGAGGAGCTCATATAAATCATGCATGTTTCGAGAACAACGGTTTAATAAAAAATGCCCTACACTTTCAGGAAGTTCAAATCCGCGCTTTGCTGCACGCATTTTGAGTGTATTTATTTTTTCATCGTCATTTAATTCATTCAACTGAATAACTAATCCCCAACTTAGTCTGGAGCGTAAATCCGCAAGTTTAATATCACATTTTATTGGCGGCTGATTACCCGATATAATTAAAAGCGAACGTTCAGAGTCTTTTATCTTATTATATAAATGGAATAAAGCTTCTTCCCAGGCTGAATAGTTAGCGATGGCATTAATATCATCAATACAAATTAAAGTTTGATCTTCTAATCCTTCAATGCTTTGTGGTCCCCATTCTTTTAAAAAAGCCAAAGGAAGGTAAATGGCTGATTGGGTTAAATTAATAGCTTGGCAACAAGCTTGCAGTAAATGGGATTTACCGCTTCCTTTAGGGCCCCAAAGATAGAGCAACCTATCGGCCTTGAAAGAAAGCATTTGAATTAATTGTTGTTGCAACAAGGTATTATTTCCCCAATTAAAGTTATCCAGGGTTGCTTCATCATTCAATTTTATTGCCAGAGCCAGCTGTTTATTCATTTTAACGATTCTTTGGGGGACCAGGCTTTTCTGCTCCAGGTCCAAACATAATCAAGATAGGAAGTAACCGTTGTAAAGGCAGTTAAATAGATGAGTATATCAACTAAATCATAGGGGAACCTAAAGTAAGCTAATTCAAACAAACATAAAGTGACTAAAGTTAATTGAAAACCTGTATTGAGCTTACTGAGACGAGTGGGCTCAAAATCCAATTTGCGCTGTATAAAATAATACCAAGCCAACACCCCCATTGAAATAGTGAAGTCTCTTAAAAAAACAAGCAGCACTAACCACCAGGGTAAGGAGTCTAAGAGAGCTAATGAGATGAAGCTGGAGGCAACCAACAATTTATCAGCGAGAGGGTCAACAAATGAGCCAAAAAAGCTTTGCCATTGAAAATGCCTGGCTAACCAACCATCCAAACCATCAGTTAATCCTGCTGCGATAAATAGATAAAAGGCCTTAACGTATTCATGATGAAATAAATACATTAGAAAAGGAGCTATTAAAACTAATCTTAGCAATGTTAAGGTATTGGGAATATGTTTTAGTATCATCTGTTATACGATAATTAGTTCCTCCTCTTTCTTTATTTATTGCCGAGGAGGGAATATATTGTGCCAACAATACTCTATTATTTGAGTGTTTAAAATGGCGTATGTGAGTTAGTTTATACAATACCATTGTCGCTGTCACCTTATTGAGAAATCAATTGGGATTTATTGATTCATAGTATCCGCATCTCAGCCCTGAGAAATTCTCAAATTTTGAGATTGAAATAAGGGCGCATGGGTTTGTAAGGCTACTCCTGCTATGATTTTGTAATTAATGATTAGGCCTCACTTAATGGATTGTATTCCTTTATTGTAGTATTTGGATTGAGGTTGGAATGCAGGCTTAATAGCAATTCAGGTTGATGCTCCCAGTCATCATGAAACAAGAGATGTTGCTGCCAGCTTAGAATACGAGAATCAATGTCTTTGGATAAATCTTTAAATACAGTTTGTATGACTTGGCGAGTTAACCCCCATAATTTTTTTTCAGAAATCTGATACTCATCACGTAAACAAACAATCAAGTGATGTAGATGATTTTTTAGTGTTCCCTGAACGAAAAGGGCTCTAACCTTATTAAGATCTTTTGTATAGATAGATTGGCCTGGCAAGTCAGGTTTTTGAACGTTCTTAAATAATTCATGATGGCATATCTTAAGGTTGTTTGGCTCTTTTATAATTATCCCCTGAGGTTTATTACCATCGAAGATGACTAAAATATTGTGTTGCTCCACTTCTAGTGCTAATCCATATTTTAGCAATAGATGCAATTGTCCAAATAACATCTTATGACAATACTCAGTGAAATAAGCCATTGGGTGTAGTTCGCTTGCTTTAATAATTTCAATGATTAATGGTGTATTGGTACAAGGTGAATCAGTTAATAAGGCAGGTAATGGAACTACTCTTTGGTCCTGCCTTATTTTGTGGAGTGGGTTTTGATATAAGCCAAACAATAATTTTTTTCGATTGTATTCAGAGTGAGTTTGATCATAGGCGCTGATGCTCTCCAGGTTTTTACAGATAAACAAGGTGTTTTGGTAATAGTTTGATTTGGCTAACAGGGAGTCAAGCCAGTTAGTGAGCGATACCATATTATCCGAATTATCGAGTTTTCCAGCCAATGAGGTGTTTAAAGTAGTAGCCAGTTTGAGTGTATATTGAGTGGATTTTGTTGGCATCATAATATCAGGTGATGCAGAAGGTATTAGAGTTTGGTGATGTGGTAACAGGATGAGGGATTTACTATCAATTAAAGAAGAAAACGCCATTTGTAATTGATTCCGCCACTGCCAAGGGTGAACAGGAATTGGATAATAATCATCAGGATTTATGTGGCTAAATAACAATTTTTCTCGCCAATAAAAATATTCTTTGGGAAATTCTTGAGAAATTCGGTTGGTATAATCAAATTTTGGATTGATTGACTGGGTTTTTGTTTTATTTAATGCACACCAATGTACACAGACTTTAGCCTGAAATTCGGGAGAATTTTGGAGAACTTCTCTTCGCGTAAATCCTATTTTTGCTCTGAATGCCGGGTGATAGGGATGCCCTAAACTGCCCCATTGCTCCAAAAATAATAGTGTTTGATACGGAGACAGTTCATTATTTATCCATGTCCATAGACTCTTGCAGTGTATGGCTTCATTTTTTAATTGGGTGTTCCAGTTTTGCCTATAGGCGTAAGCCAAGGCTTCATTAGCAATCGATTCATCTAATACTGCTCTGATTTTTCGCCATTGAAAGAACGTACTTTGCGGCATTGAATTTTTCAGTTTTATTTGCAATTGGTCAATGAAATCATGGACATGATGACTGGCAATTGTCGATTGAATTAATTTTTCCTTAATGGACGCGTGTTGTAAACGGTTCAGGGTATTTTTATGAGCTAAGGTAATAAAATAATCCACACTATTTTGTGGTAGTCCTATGCCAATTTCAAATAGTAAAAAGCGTAATTGATGGCTGAGTTCATGAAAATTACCGTACGCCAAGGCCATTATTATCTCCTGAAAGGATTGTTTTGTTCTAAATTAAATATAAATGATAATCATTCTCATTTGCAAGGGGTGGCGGTAAATAAATTACTATTAATTGATGATAAAGTTTGATTTTGGAGAAAAAGTTTCTGTATTCTGAGTTAAATGATAATATTTTCTACTTTGATTATGTAAATGAGCAAGTGGTATGAATTATAGACCCGATATAGATGGATTAAGAGCCATCGCCATATTATTGGTCTTAATTTATCATGGGGGTCTCTCTCTTTTTCCGTCAGGGTTTATCGGTGTTGATGTATTTTTTGTTATATCAGGGTTTCTCATCACGTCTATTATCCATGAATCACTGAATCGGAATGATTTTTCATTCTTCGATTTTTATAATCGCAGGTTATGGCGATTACAGCCTGTTTTTGTTGCTCTAATAGTGGTGACAACTCTACTAAGTCTATTGCTTTATTTACCTGATGATTTAATTGAATTTAGTCGTAGTGCACGTAAAACATCATTATTTATTTCCAACCTGTTCTTTAATAAAACAACCACCGGATATTTTTCACCCGATACTCATCAACTTCCTTTGTTGCATACCTGGTCACTTTCAATCGAGTGGCAATGTTATCTGATATTGCCACTGATGATGTATGCCTTATATCGTTTTCTAAATAAAAGGCAGGTTATCTATGTTGTGTATGGGTTAGCCATTGTATTTTTTCTGCTGGCTTTGCACTACTCACAGGTAGCTCCTGCCCAAACCTATTATCAATTTTCCAGTCGTATTTTTGAGTTTTTAATCGGCTCTTGTATCGCTTTAAGCCCTCGAATTGAGTTCTCAATCAAGAAGTCCATTTTAGTTATTTTGGGTTTATCGGCCTTATTTTTTATTATTTATACTGCGACACTGGATAATATTCTTCTTGGATATCCTAATTGGCATACACTTTTTGTGTGTCTTGCAACGGGTTTGTTGATAGCATTAGGTACAAATTTTCCTTCACTTGTTATTGTAAAAACTCTCTCTTTTCGGCCATTAGTTTTTATAGGAGTATTATCTTATTCCCTTTATATTTGGCATTGGGTCGTCTTTTCAATGTTAAGGTACCAAACTATCGAAGAGCGGTCTGAGGTTTTATTTATAGCCTATAGCATTGTTTTTATTTTAGCTTATTTATCCTGGCGATATATAGAAAAACCAACGAAAAGATTCAGGTATATTCCTTTTCGTTATACGGTTGTGATTTTATTGCTGATCCCTGTTTTATTTTCTCATTTAAGCTCTTTAGTTATTAAATCTCATTCTGGATATCCACAACGATTTAATCAGGAGCTGGTTAGGGTTTATAAACAATTAAAGAATTACGAAAGCCCATACAGAGCGTTATGCATAGATAATACCAGGGCAGACAATGAGTCGAAATGCAAAATTGGAGCGAAAGAGCAAGGTGGCAAGACCGGCCTTATGATAGGTGATTCTTTTTCCAATCATTATTGGGGGTTTATAGATGTGTTAGGGAAAGCAGCCGGTGTTTCAATATTGGCTCAAGGGACCTCCTCTTGTATTTCCTTGCCAGGCATATATCTTTATGATTGGTGGCATTTTAAAGATACCATATACCAGGACTGTTATGAGCAAACGGAAAAATACTATCGCATGATCAAAGAGAATCGTTATGATTATGTGATCATAGGTCAAGTATGGAACAATTATGTTTCAGCTCATATTATCAATCAATTAGGTGATGACTATTCTGCAGAATTAACCAAAAAGCGTTTGGCAGATGCTTTGGACAAAGCACTTGGAGTGATAATATCTTCCGGGGCAAAGCCTGTATTAATCGAGTCAACCGCATTAACGCATAAAAATTTACATCAATGCTTTTTTAAGCATATTAAATTAAGACAACATTATAATGCAGAAGAGTGTCGCTTCACTTTAACCCGTTCAGATAATGAGATTTGGTTAAACCAATTGTTTGATAACATGCAAAGAAAATACCCTCAATTGGTCATTATAGATCCTAAAAAAATTCAATGCCGCGATAATGTTTGTGATTCTGATTTGAATGGGATTCCAGTGTATCGCGATGAAGGGCATATTACTGATTACGCCTCATACCAAATGGGCTATTTATACTTGCAGAACTTTGACAATCCTTTGACTTAAAAAGCTAGGGTCTGTTTTGATTTCCAGGCACCCAGCTCGAGGCTACAAAACGATATTACAAATTTTATTCTTTATTTTTACGATACAGAACCAGTGTATTCCCTATCATCTGAACGAACTCGGCATCCAGCTGTTCACAAAGCGCCTTGGCCATTTGCATTCTGTCTTCCTTTTCAGCCCCATTAATTTTGACTTTAATTAATTCATGCACTAACAAGGCGACATTGGTTTCTGCCAATATAGCCTCAGTTAAACCTTTGGCGCCAAGAAGTACAACGGGCTTTAAATGATGAGCCTTGGCTTTAAGTGATTGTTTAAACGACGTATCCACTACGATATCCCAGATAATAAAATGGTAAATTATTGCACGTTTTGCTGGGAAAAGGTAGTAAAATTCTGTATCATAGGAAAAATTGTTTTATCTTTATTCGTTATGAGTCGTACTAAAAGCAGTAAACGCTGGTTGCAAGAACATTTTGACGACGTTTATGTAAAAAAAGCGCAGGCTGAAGGATATCGAAGTCGTGCCGTATATAAACTTAAGGAAATGGATGACAAAGAGTCTCTCATTAAACCAGGCATGACGGTGGTTGATTTAGGAGCAGCCCCTGGCGGCTGGACCCAATACGCTTCAGAAAAGATGAGGGGAAGTGGTCGTCTTGTTGCATTGGACATTTTACCTATGGACGCTTTGCCTAATGTAGAGTTTATCCTTGGGGATTTTCGTGAAGATAATGTTTTGCAAGAATTAATTAATTTGATTCCGCAAAGGACTTTAGACTTGTTATTATCGGATATGGCCCCAAATATGAGTGGAAGCTCTGCAATAGATATTCCAAGAGCAATGTATTTGGTAGAGTTGGCTTTTGATTTTGCGGAAAAAATGTTAAAACCCGGTGGTAATATGCTAGTTAAAATTTTTCATGGCTCAGGTTTTGATGAATTAGTCAAACAGGCACGAGCGTCTTTTGAAAAAGTGGTAATCCGTAAACCATCTGCTTCAAGATCTCGTTCAAAAGAAACCTATTTGCTGGCAAAGGGCTATAATTTATAGTAGTTTTATATATATTTATAAATACATTTAGCGTTATTTTGGATGATATGAACTGTGCAAGAGCTATTTTGGGTCTCGCAACAAAATTGTAAGTAACTAACGAGGTTAATACATTGAACGACATGGTTAAAAATTTATTTTTATGGCTGATAATAGCGATAGTTCTTGTCTCTGTTTTCAGTAATTTTGGTCCTCGTAACTCAGTTGCTGAGAAAATTTCTTATAGCCAATTTTTGCAGGAAGTGGATCAAGGGATGGTTAACTCTGTTACGATTGAGGATAACAAAATCATCAAGGGCGTAACCAAAAATAATAAACGTTTTGTCACCTATATGCCGATGCAAGATAACGCTTTGCTAGGTGAGTTGTTGAAAAGCAAAGTAGATGTCAGTGGGCAGGAAAAACAACAGGAAAGTTTCCTTTTGCATTTATTCATTAACTGGTTCCCTATGTTGTTATTGATCGGTGTATGGATATTTTTCATGCGTCAAATGCAAGGCGGGGGCGGTCGAGGCGCTATGTCTTTCGGCAGATCAAGAGCTAGCTTATTAGGTGAAGATCAGGTTAAAGTCACCTTTGCGGATGTGGCAGGTGTTGATGAAGCCAAGGAAGAAGTTAAAGAACTTGTCGATTTTTTACGTGATCCAACAAAGTTCCAAAATTTGGGTGGACGCATCCCCCGCGGTGTTTTGCTGGTTGGTTCCCCTGGTACAGGTAAAACTTTATTAGCCAGGGCAGTTGCCGGGGAAGCAAAAGTTCCTTTCTTTACTATTTCAGGTTCTGATTTTGTTGAGATGTTTGTTGGGGTAGGTGCGTCCCGAGTACGTGATATGTTTGAGCAAGCCAAAAAACATGCTCCATGTATCATCTTTATAGATGAAATCGATGCAGTAGGTAGACACAGAGGCGCCGGCTTGGGTGGTGGTCATGATGAGCGCGAGCAAACACTTAACCAATTGCTTGTTGAAATGGATGGATTTGAAGGTAATGAAGGAGTTATTGTCGTAGCGGCAACTAACCGTCCCGATGTTCTGGATCCTGCGCTTTTACGCCCTGGCCGCTTTGACCGTCAAGTCGTTGTTCCTTTGCCTGATATTAGAGGTCGTGAGCAAATATTAAAAGTTCATTTACAAAAAGTCCCTGTAGACAGTCATGTCGAAGTAAAAGCTATTGCTCGTGGCACGCCTGGTTTTTCAGGAGCGGATTTAGCCAATCTTGTGAATGAAGCCGCATTATTTGCTGCAAGGGCTAATAAACGCAAAGTAGGTATGATTGAACTGGATAAAGCAAAAGATAAAATTATGATGGGAGCTGAAAGACGCTCTATGGTAATGGATGATAACGAGAAAAAACTTACCGCGTATCATGAAGCAGGTCATGCTATCGTTGGCCTGTCAGTTCCTGAACATGATCCGGTTTATAAAGTATCAATAATTCCTCGTGGACGAGCTTTGGGTGTCACTATGTTTTTACCTGAACAAGACAGATATAGTCATAGCAAACGCCGTTTAGAAAGTCAATTATGCAGCTTATTTGGTGGCCGAATTGCAGAGGAATTAATTTTTGGTCCTGAAAGTGTAACAACGGGCGCTTCTAATGACATTATGCGGTCTACAGAGATTGCTCGCAAAATGGTTACAACTTGGGGATTATCGGCTTTAGGTCCTCTAACTTTTGGTGAGGAAGAGGAAGAAATATTTTTAGGACGTTCTGTGAATAAACATAAGGAGATGTCCGATAGAACAGCGCAGCAAATTGATGATGAAGTTCGTGCCATTATTGATAGGAACTATCAAAGAGCAAAAGAAATATTGGAAACCAATATGGATAAATTGCATTTAATGGCGCAAAGTCTCATCAAATACGAAACGATAGATACCAATCAAATTCAAGAAATCATGTCCGGGAAAGAACCTACCCCTCCGGAAGATTGGGGATCAACAAAACCGATGGATAAGACTGAGTCAGTTAATGATACTCCTGCAAAACCTGTTAATGGTGAAACAATAGAAAATCCGGCAGAAGAACATTAATTTTATCAGTAGCTATTTATCGAGAGTACTCTGTGAATCCTGAACAATTCCTCGGTTGGCTTGAGCGAAAGAGCCAACCTAAGCCCTCATTAGTTTTTGAAAAGCCATTGATTATGGGTGTACTGAATGTTACTTCTGACTCATTTTATGATGGTGGCAAGTACCTGTCTGTGGATAGAGCTTGTGAGCATGCTTTTCAATTAATCGCTTGTGGTGCTGATCTCATCGATATCGGTGGAGAATCAACTAAACCTGGTGCTCCATCTGTCCCTTTAGAGATTGAGCTATCAAGAGTTCTTCCCGTAATCAAGCAACTTCGTGGACTTGCCGATGTGTGTATTTCTATTGATACCAATAAGCCTGAAGTGATGGAAGCGGCAATTGATGCCGGTGCGAATATGATAAATGATGTTTATGCTTTAAGAAGAGATGGTGCTCTTAAGGTCGCTGCTCAATTAGATGTTCCTGTTTGTTTAATGCATATGAAAGGAGAGCCGCGAACTATGCAAGAAAATCCTTCTTATCCAGAAGGGATAATAACGGAATTACAGCATTTTTTTGAAGAACGCATCGATAAATGTCAGAAAGCAGGGCTGAATAGGAATAAATTAATTCTTGATCCAGGCTTTGGTTTTGGAAAGCGTGTTAAAGATAACCTAGAATTAATTTATCATCTGAATGAATTGTGTTCTTTTGGGTTGCCAATTCTTTTAGGTGTTTCACGCAAAAGCACAATTGGTGCTGTGTTAAACAATGAGGTTGAGCAACGTTTGATTGGAAGTATTACGCTAGGAATATATGCAGCTCTTAAAGGCACTGCAATTATCAGGACACATGATGTAGGTGAAACGAATCAAGCATTAACTATGATTAATGCAATTTATCAGGCAGGTGAAGAAATCAGTTAATAGCTCCTGAGATTATCAGAAGATGACTGAGACCAGAAAAATTAAATAATAAGGTAGGTAAGGATGAATCAACGTAAATATTTTGGTACGGATGGAATACGGGGTCACGTTGGATTATCAAATATTAACCCTGAGTTTGTTTTAAAATTAGGCTGGGCAGTAGGCTGCGTTCTTGCAAACGGAGCAAGGAAAAAGGTAGTGATTGGTAAGGACACCAGAGTGTCTGGTTATATGCTGGAGTCGGCTTTGGAGGCAGGATTGTCTGCAGCTGGGGTTGATGTGGCGTTATTAGGGCCAATGCCTACCCCTGGAATAGCTTATCTAACGCAAACGTTGAGGGCTAATGCAGGTATCGTCATTAGTGCTTCCCATAATTTATTTGAAGATAATGGAATTAAATTTTTTTCAGCTGACGGAGGAAAACTTCCGGATATTGTAGAGCTTGCGATTGAAGCCCAATTAGAAAAACAGTTGCAAACGGTACCTTCAGCCAAACTGGGTAAAGCAACACGTATTAATGATGCGGCGGGTCGTTACATAGAGTTTTGTAAATCTACTATACCTTCCCTATCTCGACTATCCAATTTGAAAATAGTTGTGGATTGCGCCAATGGAGCAACCTATCATATCGCTCCAAATGTATTCGCTGAATTGGGCGCTGATGTAGTTCCTATAGGGGTTAAACCGGATGGCTTTAATATTAATCAAGAGTGCGGTTCGACAGCGCCTGAATTATTAAGAGAAAAGGTGCTTGCTGTTGGGGCTGATATTGGTATTGGTTTGGATGGGGATGGAGATAGAGTCATTTTAGTGGACTCTCTGGGAAATCTCGTTAATGGAGATCAAATTATTTATATCATTGCCAAGGACAGACATCAACGAGGTGTGCTGCATGGAGGTGTTGTAGGTACGTTGATGAGTAATTATGGTCTTGAATTAGCAATTACCTCATTGGGAATTCCTTTTCAACGCTCAAAAGTAGGTGACAGGTATGTTCTTGAAACGCTAAGAGAGAAAGATTGGAAGATTGGAGGTGAAACCTCAGGCCATATTGTTTGTTTGGATAAAACGACAACAGGTGATGGCATTGTAGCAGCACTACAAGTTCTTTCAATTATGGTGAAACAAAACAAAGCACTTCATGAGTTAACTGCAGGCATACAATTATTACCTCAAGCTTTAGTGAATTTAAAAACGAATAATGCTGCTTTGTTAGCGTCTAATCCTGATGTAATCCAGGCGGTTAAAAACTTGGAAAATCATCTTAATGGAGAGGGTAGAGTGTTACTCAGACCTTCTGGCACTGAGCCTTTACTGAGGGTTATGGTGGAAGGTGCTAATGAATCGATAGTTAAACAACAAGCACAAATGTTATGTGATGACATCAGTCAGATCGATAAAAAATTAACTGAGAGCCTAGCTTCCATTTGAGGATCTGCTTTTTAAAACGTGTAATGTAGGGGCTATTTCCAATAGCCCCTCTGTTTCACAGTATTAAGGTATTAATTACTTGTAAAAGTCCTGGAGTGGATCATTGTGTCTGCTTCTTCAAGTAATTGGTGAGATCTTGTTTTGAAAAAACAAGGCTTTTTTGAATATTCATATTCTTCTTGTCCTATTAACTTGCCGATTAGCATTCGGAAAAAATCTTCTATATATTCCCATGCTCGCATAAATCCTCTATGCCGTTTTAAAGGTTCATATCGGGGATCCTGGGTAATGAGAGGGATGGCTTCTTGGTTTGAGGTTTTTGAACCTGGTTGTACCATCAAATGTTTAATTGAAATAAGTGAATGGGTTGCCTGAATAAATAATTCCGCTTCCAAGGGATGACCTGTTTTTAATTTTATATACTGCTGATGAAATTTTTGTAATTCTTTTGGCCAATTCTTAAACTGTTGCTCTTCATCGACAGGTTCATCGAGAATAGGCAGAGCAGGTTTTAAGCAGAGAATGTTTTGTATATCTTGCAATGGATTGTCACACATGCGCTTGTATGCCAGTAACACGGATAAATCGTTTTGATTTTTTAATTCAAACAAGATGTCTTTTAAAAGTTGGAGTGCCTTGAGACTAGAAGTCTCATCTACAGCTGAGCTTTGTACGGCTTGATATAAACTCTTATACCACAGCTGTATTTCTTCTGGATATTGTTTTATATATCCCATGTTTTGTACATGAAATGAATCTATTTTTTGTTTAAGCAGGCTGGAAGATTGTGGCGAAGGGGTAATGTTGGGAGCAGATTCCTGGAGTTGAGGATTTGATAGCTTATCTGATTCATAGACTGAAGAAACCGACTTTTCTTTGGATGTTGTACCAATTACTAAGGAATTTACCTTTCCTCTGTCGATGGCAAGTGCCTCAGAATCTTCTTCAGATGAAATACTGATTTGATTACCTGCCTCATCAAAAAAGGATAAAATATTATCTTCTGATGATTCGTCGTGACCATAGAATAATGACAGGCCATTTGGTTTCCTGGATGCAACCGGAACCTCAGGAGTTGATGGCCTCAATGGTTCAGATGGCCTTGACTTCAGATCAACTTGTATTTCTCGCCCTTTCTCTATTTCCTGCTGTTTAACTGCATGAGCAGATTGTGTTGATTTCACGACAACTGGTGTTTCTTGCTCATTGAGTGCTTGTTGTTCTAAGCTAGACTCAGAATCTTGCTGAACCACTTGGGTGGGGTGCGTTGACTCCAGGATGACTGGTATTTCTTGTTCTATCTCTATATGCTGCTTTTTACCCGAAGATTCGGTGTCTTTCTGAATCATAGGAGAGGGGCGTGATGATTCTAGGACGATTGATCTTTCCTGCTCATTAGTTATTTGTTGCTTTTCTACAGTAACCTCTGAGTCCTTTTGAACCATAGGAGAGGGTCGTGTTAACTCCAGTACGACTGGTATCTCTTGCTCTACTTCTACATGCTGTTTTTTATCAGTAGATTCAAAGTCTTTCTGAAGCACTTGAGGAGGACGTATTGACTCCAGAACAGCCGGTGTTTCTTGTCCATTGCCTAGCTGTCGTTTTTCTAAGGTAGATTCAGACTCTTGGTGAATCACTTGATGAGGTCGTGTTGACTCCAGAACAACGGGTGTTTCTTGTCCATTATCTGACTGCCGTTTTTCGATGGGAGAAGCAGTGCTTTTCTGAACTACTTGGGTAGGGTGTATCAATTCCACAGTAAGAGGGATTCCTGTGTTGGCTTCTATTTCCTGTTTTTCCAATGGAGGATCAATTCTCTCGCCAGTCAGATTAGGTAAAGGTAATTGATTTAATTCAGACACAAGCGATTGGATTTGATTTGCGAGAGTAGATAAATCTTCTTTGATAGAGTTTATATCTTCGTTCTTTAGTGGCTGATTTGAAAGCAAACGCAATCGCTCGATAAGTGCTTTTGCTTCATTGGTTGTTTGCCCATGTTCTTTCAGAAAAAGATCAATTTGCTTGGCTGTTTCAAGATAAGATTGGCATAGTTTAATTTGGTTTTTTAACTCTTCTTTATGAGGATCACTTGTATTCAGGGAATCCTTATTTTCTTCAGCTTCTTGCAAACTTGGAAGTTGGTCATCCATTGTTGCAGGTAATTCGTATTCACTTCTTAATTGGCATATTTGTTTGCCAAGAGTAGGCATTTCATGAAGTTTTTCCAACGCTTGTAAATATTGTTCCTTTCTTTCCGAAACTTTTGGCATGAGAATGAGGAGAACCAAATAAAAATCAGCAGGTGAAGAGTCATAAGAAAGGCCACTCGGCAAAACAAAAGCGGGTATACTTTCTATCGGTATTTCATTTATCAGATCAATGGCATCGGGAACTAACTTCTTGTAAATAGATATATCCTCTTCATTTGAAGGAGTTTCTGGGATTGCTTTAATCAATAATTCTTGTTGTTTCACAAGCTCATGATGTTTGATCTTTAACTCTTTTTGTTGAGCTAATAATTGCAGGAAGCTAACGGAATCCTTAAGTTTTTGTTGGTTTTCAGAATAATTAGAGTCTGAATACCATGAAAGCCAGGAAGATGGGTTAAAATTAGATAATATTCCATCAATCTGATTTTGGTATCCCTGTATCAATCCTTGATGGTCTTCACTTTCTTGAAATTTCCTGATTAACTCTGCTTTTAAATCAGGTATCAGAGAGTGGTTAGTGACTGCAGTTTCAATGCGACTCAGTTCTTTAAGCAATAGTTCAATTTGTTTTTCTAACTCAGTCTCTTTTTTATTAATATCAGTTGCAGATAATTGCTTGGCGAATCGCTTTTGCAATTCATCCCATTTTTCGGAAGCGCGAGTTAATTTTTTGGTTTCCAGTTCTACTGCAGCTATAAATTTTTGTAAATTATCAACAGCATCTTCTTCTACATGGGGCTGGATGCCTAACTGAGATAAATCTGTCATTAAGGCATTCCATTGGTTTTTTAGCAAAACCAGATTTAATTTGGCACGAGCAGTGTCTATTTCCTTGCAGGTCTTGAAGAGATAACTGTAATGCCCGACTACGATTGATTTCTGAACCTCTCCGTATTCAGGGAATTTATAAGGAGGCGCTAATGGATTTTGTTTGGACAGGACTTCATTTGCTTTAGGTTCAATTTCTTTGTATAAAGGATTTAATTCACTTTTTGCGAGTTCAATTTTTTTAGCCAAATCAGAAATTTTCCTTTGCAGCTCTTCTCCTTTTTTCATTACCTCATCAAGTTTTTGCTTCTTCTTTCTATACTCTTCTTGCTCTTCAGCCAAACTGGAATATTCATCAACATATTTTTTAATTAACAATAAAAGACCATACTGGGATTCAAATTCTACAGGGGCTTTTCCTTCTGGCAGTAGGGTTGAACTAAATATTTGCTTTAAATTTAAGGGATTAATTGGTGGAGTCAAGCTAGAGATTTCATTCATTAAATGCAGTATGATTTCGTTCATTATAAAACCCTCCTGGTTAAATCATAGTAGGATTCTATCGGAATCAAACGACTAAGCAAGTAGAAAAATGTAATTTTTGCAAAAAAAATGGATAAATAATTCTGAAAAAAAACATAGATAAAGCTACACATCTGTGCGAAGTTTCGGTATATTGCACAGCTGCTCATTATTGGCTGTTTACTGATAGTCGGGATATAGTGGAAGGGATTTTGCCCGCCTATACTGGAAATTGTTGGAGGGAGTGTGAGACAAAAGATAGTTGCTGGTAATTGGAAAATGAATGGCCAGATTCAACAGGTCACTGAACTGGTTTCACAAATTGAGGAATTACTTGGCTTTGATTGCGTGGCACAGGTTGTCGTTATGCCTCCCAGTATCTACATACCCAAGGTGAGAGATTGCTTAAGCAAAGGGAAAATTGTGGTAGGTGCGCAAAATGTCTATCCGAAGGATTATGGAGCATATACCGGTGAGTTGTCAGCTCCCATGCTTAAAGATTTTGATTGCCGATATGTTCTGGTGGGACATTCGGAGCGCAGGCAATTTTTTCACGAAGATGAAAATTTTGTGGCGCAAAAATTCCACCATGTAAAAGAACATGGTATGATACCTGTTCTTTGTGTTGGTGAAACGCTCTCTGAAAGAGAAAATGGGAAAACAGAGCAGGTTATTGCTCAGCAGTTGCTTGCGGTAAGTGCAAAAGAGGAAGATTGTTTTCGTAATTGCGTAGTAGCTTATGAGCCTGTGTGGGCAATAGGTACAGGCAAAACTGCAACACCTGAACAGGCACAAAAAGTACACCAGTTTATTAGAGATCTGGTTAGAGAAATAAATGATAGTGATGCGCAACACTTGACGCTCATATATGGAGGCAGTGTTAATGAAAATAATGCAAAAGCATTATTTTCCATGCCAGACATTGATGGAGGGTTAGTAGGTGGAGCATCTTTGAACGCAAAACAATTTGTGGAAATTGTGAAATGTATCAATTGATATTAATGATTCATGTTTTAATTGCTGTAATTTTAATTGGCTTGGTTCTTATTCAACATGGTAAGGGCGCTGATATAGGTGCTGCTTTTGGTTCTGGCGCATCGAACACGTTATTTGGAAGTCAAGGTACTGGTGGCTTCTTGTTTAAATTAACTGGTGGTTTGGCAATGACATTTTTTATTACCAGTTTGATGCTGTCTTATATGGTTTCTACACAGCACCAAAAAGCAGACCAGTTGGCTATTCCACAACAAACTGGTGCTCCAGTCAGTTCAGTCCCAGTACCAGTTGAAAAAAATAATAAGAAATAACTAAAAAGATGTAGTGTCTTTAGGGCTGTTGTCTTTTGTGATGAACGAGGATGACAAAAATAAAAATAAGCCGAAGTGGTGGAATTGGTAGACACGCCGTCTTGAGGGGGCGGTGGCGCAAGCCGTGCCGGTTCGAGTCCGGCCTTCGGCACCATTTTAAATCGAGCAAGGTGAACTGATGCTATCTCAATACCTACCCGTTCTCGTTTTTATAATTGTTGCCTTGATTTTAGGCGCAGTAATGATAGGGGCTGGTTCTTTGCTTTCCAAGCATAATCCAGACAGTGCCAAAAACTCTCCCTATGAGTGTGGTTTTGGTGCCTTTGAAAGCTCCCATATTCCGTTTGATGTGCGGTTTTATCTGGTGGCTATTTTATTTATTATTTTTGATCTGGAAACAGCATTCTTTTTCCCTTGGGCCTTGGCATTACGCAAAATAGGGTGGTTTGGTTTTTATGCTATGATGTTATTTCTTGGATTATTGGTTATTGGTTTTATCTATGAATGGAAAAGAGGCGCCTTGGAGTGGGAATAAGTTTCTTTCATTCTTTTAAAATATTTGATGTAATCTTTAGTTTTAGCCATTACTATGGGAAGCAAAGGACGCTTTGCAAATCATTACAAAGCTTTTTGCTTTTTGAGGGACCTGGTTATGATTTTAGTTTGTTTGTAAATCCTGGTCGTCTTTTGCCAAAACAATAACTGAGATTATATTTTAAGCCATTGTAATAATGGTCATGTAAAACTGGATTATTAATTATTTAACTGCTTAGAGGCGAACTATGGCGGTTGCAGAACTAGAAAAAAAAGGTTTTGAGTTGACTACGGTCGAAAAATTGGTTGGATGGGCACGCAGTGGCTCCATGTGGCCAATGACATTTGGTTTGGCTTGTTGTGCCGTGGAAATGATGCACGTGGGGGCAGCACGCTATGATTTGGACAGGTTTGGTATTATTTTCCGCCCCAGTCCTCGTCAATCAGACGTCATGATTGTAGCAGGTACTTTATGTAATAAAATGGCTCCTGCTCTCAGGAAAGTTTATGATCAGATGCCAGAGCCACGCTGGGTTATTTCCATGGGATCTTGCGCCAATGGCGGGGGATATTATCATTATTCCTATTCAGTCGTTCGTGGCTGCGATCGCATTGTGCCAGTGGATGTCTATGTTCCTGGCTGCCCACCAACAGCAGAAGCATTGCTATACGGTATTATTCAATTACAAAATAAAATCAGGCGGAAACCTGTTTTAGAGGCATAAGCTCATCAAGGGTGCAGATTAGATGACAAAAAATGAGTATTTGATTGAAAAGCTACAAGCTGATTTAGCAAATCATATCACCGAGTTAACCTCCGCATGTGGTGAAGTAACTATTGAATGTGAGGTACAAAATTTATTGCCTGTCATGGTTGAGTTGAGAGATAGAGAGGAATTCTCTTTCGATCAGTTAATCGATCTATGTGGTGTGGATTATTTGCATTATGGTGATTATGACTGGGAAACAGAGTCTGCGACAGAGCATGGGTTTTCACGAGGTGTTGAGCGCCAGGAAGCCAAGGCCTATGCTGTAAACAAACCACGATTTGCTGTAGTCTATCATTTGTTATCAACTAAAAAGAATCATCGTCTACGCGTCAAGCTATTTATAGAAGAATCTCATTTAATTGTTCCATCTGTACACCATCTATGGAAGTCTGCTAACTGGTTTGAACGGGAAGCTTATGATTTATATGGGATTTTATTTGATGGTCATCCTGATTTAAGGCGGTTACTGACGGATTATGGTTTTATCGGTCACCCTTTCCGTAAGGATTTTCCACTCAGCGGAGAGGTGGAAATGAGATATGATGCAAAACTGCAAAAGGTAATCTATGCCCCTGTAGACATTGTGCCGAGAATTGTAGTTCCAAAGGTTATTCGTAATGATAACCGCTACATAGGTAATGAAGGTAGCAAAAATGATTGAACTAAAAAACTATACCTTGAATTTTGGCCCACAACATCCTGCTGCACATGGTGTTCTGAGATTGGTTCTTGAGCTAGAGGGTGAAACCATTGTTCGTGCCGATCCACATATTGGATTGCTTCACCGTGCAACAGAAAAACTAGCTGAGACCAAGCCTTACATTCAAAGCATTGGTTACATGGACCGATTAGATTATGTCTCAATGATGTGTAACGAACATGCTTATGTCATGGCGATTGAAAAGTTATTGGGTATAGAACCACCTTTGCGAGCCAAGTACATACGAACTATGTTTGATGAAGTGACTCGAATTTTGAACCATCTCTTGTGGTTAGGCGCTACTGCATTGGATATTGGTGCAATGACAGTGTTTCTTTATTGCTTTAGAGAGCGGGAAGATTTATTTGATTGCTACGAGGCAGTTTCAGGAGCACGTATGCATGCTACCTACTACAGACCAGGGGGAGTAGCAAGGGATTTGCCTGACACCATGCCGCAATACAAACCGTCAAGATGGCACAATGAAAGAGAAATTGAAAAAAAGAACCACAACCGTCAGGGTAGTCTTTTGGATTTTCTTTGGGACTTTACTGAGCGTTTTCCCCGCTGTGTGGATGAATATGAAACATTGTTAACCGATAATCGTATATGGAAGCAACGTACTGTGGATATTGGTGTCGTTTCACCAGAAAACGCGCTTCAATGGGGATTTACCGGACCAATGCTAAGAGGTTCTGGTATTGCCTGGGATTTACGCAAGAAACAGAGCTATGCTGCTTACGATAAGGTTGAATTTGATATTCCTGTTGGCAAAACAGGGGATTGCTATGATCGATATCTGGTAAGAGTCGAGGAGTTGAGACAATCCAATCGAATCATAAGGCAATGTATTGAGTGGTTACGAAAACATCCTGGTCCAGTAAAAGTCGATGATTACAAAGTAACGCCCCCACGTCGGGTGGTAATGAAACATGACATGGAGGCACTGATTCATCACTTTAAATTATTTACCGAAGGCTTTTGTTTGCCACGTGGTGAGGTTTATTCCGCTGTTGAAGCACCTAAAGGCGAGTTTGGTATCTATATGGTGTCAGATGGAGCTAACAAGCCTTACCGTCTGAAAATAAGAGCTCCAGGCTTTGCCCATTTATCAAGCTTTGATGATATGGTTAGAGGTCACATGTTAGCTGATGGAGTGGCTATATTAGCAAGCCAAGATATAGTGTTTGGAGAGATAGACCGTTAATTTAACGACATGTTTGCTTAAAGTGTGTTAAGAGATAATAAACGATATAAAGGTTTCGAAATGTCTGCTAATTCAGCAAAAATATTAAATCAATTGATGCCGGCAAAGCGTATGAGTGATATTGATCATTGGATATCAAAATATCCTAAAGATCAAAAGCAATCCGCAGTCATGAGTGCTCTTCGAATAGTGCAAGAAGAACATGGTCATTTAACAACGGAATTAATGAATGCAGTAGCTGAATATCTTGATATGCCACCTATCGCAGTTTATGAAGTAGCAAGCTTTTATACAATGTATGAACACAAGCCAGTGGGAAAACATTTAATTAATGTTTGTACCAATATCTCTTGCATGCTGAGAGATTCTGCTGGCGTAGTTGAACATTTAGAAAAGAAATTGGGTGTTAAGCTAGGTGGAACAACAGAAGATGGTCGATTTACTTTAAGATCAGTTGAATGCTTAGGTGCCTGTGTGAATGCGCCAATGATGCAAGTTGATAAAGATTATCACGAAAATTTGACTGCTGAATCTATAGATAAAGTATTGGAACAGTACCAATAGAAAATAAAGGTGTTTGCCATGGTTGAACTAAATCAAGTTTGTTACCGAACATTTCATTTACCAGAGCCCTGGTCGCTATCAACTTATGAAAGTATTGGCGGCTATAGCGCGTGGCGAAAAATTTTAAAAGAGCAAACATTACCTCAATTGATAATTGAAGAGTTGAAAACCTCCGCTTTGCGTGGACGAGGAGGGGCTGGATTTCCAACCGGTTTAAAATGGAGTTTTATGAATAGAAACTCCCCTATACAAAAATACGTAGTATGTAATTCTGATGAAGGTGAACCGGGCACTTGCAAGGATAGAGAGATTCTTACTTTAAATCCTCACCAATTAATCGAAGGAATGGCCATAGCTGGATATGTTATGGGTGCCACTGTAGGTTACAACTATATAAGAGGAGAGTTCTGGCTGCCCTTTGAGCGTACTGAGGCTGCATTAAAAGAAGCATATGATGCTGGATTGCTAGGTAAAAATATACTAGGCTCCGGCGTTGATTTTGATTTATATAATCATTTAGGTGCGGGCGCTTATATTTGCGGTGAAGAAACCGCATTGCTCAACTCGATTGAAGGAAAAAAGGGAATGCCTCGTTTTAAACCACCATTTCCTGCAAACTATGGATTATATGGTAAACCTACAACCATAAATAACACGGAAACATTTGCATCTGTTCCGGTAATTATGGAAAAAGGTGGCGAATGGTTTTTAAAATTGGGTAAACCTAATAATGGCGGTGCGAAGTGCTTTAGTGTTAGTGGCCATGTTAACAAACCTGGTAACTATGAAATCCCCTTGGGTACACCATTTAAAACTCTGCTTGATCTCGCCGGTGGTGTCATTAAAGGGCGAAAAATCAAAGCCGTAATTCCCGGTGGCTCCTCCATGCCAGTGCTTCCAGGTGACGTTATGCTGGGGTTAGATATGGATTATGACAGCATACAAAAAGCCGGCTCAGGCTTGGGTTCAGGCGCTGTCATTGTTATGGATGAAACGACTTGTATGGTAGATGCCTTGTATCGTATTTCTGAGTTCTACATGGATGAATCCTGTGGACAATGCACGCCTTGTCGCGAAGGCACAGGTTGGTTGGTCAGGTTGTTACACAGAATTATAAACGGTCATGGCGAGCCGGGAGACGTGGAGAAGCTAGTGAATGTGGCGAATAACATAGAAGGAAGAACCATTTGCGCTCTAGGCGAGGCGGCAGCGTGGCCGGTACAGAGTTTTGTTAAACATTTCTATGATGAATTTGAATATTTCATAAAGCATAAACGCTCGATCGTCGCAGCATAATTAAGAAGGTTAGACCATGGCTACTATTGAAATCGACGGTAAAACATTTGAAGCAGAAAACGGTAAAATGATTATAGAGGTGGCAGATGAGGCCGGCATCTATATTCCACGTTTTTGCTACCATAAAAAATTATCTGTGGCAGCCAATTGCCGTATGTGTTTGGTCGAAGTAGAAAATGGAAGGAAACCGGTTCCTGCTTGTGCTACTCCTATAACCAATGGAATGAAAGTATTTACAAAATCAGAGCAGGCTATACATTCTCAAAAGGTAGTGATGGAGTTTCTCCTGATAAATCACCCTCTGGATTGTCCTATCTGCGACCAGGGTGGAGAATGTGAGCTTCAAGATATTTCAATGGGTTTTGGCGCTGATAAATCAGAATATACAGAAACCAAACGCGCAGTGGATGATGATAATTTAGGAACTTTAATTTCTACTGAAATGACTCGTTGCATCCATTGCACTCGATGTGTTCGCTTCGGTGATGAAATTGCAGGAGTAAGAGAGCTGGGAGCTACAGGCCGTGGCGAAAAAATGCAAATTGGCACTTATGTAGAACACAGTATGATGTCGGAGGTTTCTGGGAATATCATAGACTTGTGCCCCGTTGGTGCTTTGACTTCCAAGCCTTATCGGTTTAAAGCCCGAGCATGGGAGTTGACTCAACATGACAGTGTTGCACCTCATGATTGCCTGGGGTCAAACATTCATATCCATACAAGAAATAATAAATTAATGCGTGTAGTTCCCAGAGAAAATGAATCAATCAACGAAACCTGGCTATCAGACAGAGATAGATTTAGTTATTTGGGATTAAATGCAGCATCAAGGGCAAGCAAGCCACAAATTAAAAGAAATGGGCAATGGGAAGAGGTCGATTGGGAAACAGCACTCAAATTTACTGCAGAAGGAATAAGCCGAGTTATCAAACAACATGGACCAGAGCAAATGGCTGCTTTCGCGTCCAGTTCTTCTACCTTGGAAGAAATGTACTTACTACAAAAATTAATGAGAGAACTAGGTGTTCAAAACCTGGATCACCGGCTACAACAAATTGATTTTAGAGATCAGGCATTTTTGCCTACTACACCCATAAGCACTTTACCTTACGCAGAAGTAGATCATCAGCATTCAATTGTTTTAATAGGATGCAATGTTCATAGGGAAGTACCTTTGGCAGGAACTCGAGTACGAAAAGCCTTTCGTAATGGTGCAAAAATTTATGCCATTAATCCAGTCGATTATGATTATCATTTTGATTTGGCTGAACGTGTCATTATTTCTCCATTGGAAATGCCTATGCAACTAGCTAAATTAGCGTTAGCGCTTGCAACCGATTTAGCATCGCTTCCAGAAGAAGTTCAAAAATTGTTAATAGGTTTAGAGGTAGATAAACAAACCAGACAAATTGCAAAATCCTTGAAAGAAGAAAAGGCCTGCCTGATAACAGGGGCAATAGTTGAAAATCATCCAGAAGCTTCTTTATTACGAACTTTAGTTGCAATTATTCAAAAGCTGAGTAATGCCAAATTAGTAAGGCTAACGACCGGAGCAAACAGTGCGGGCGCGTGCATTGCAGGCATGTTGCCACATAGAACAGTGGCTGGAAAATCAGTTTCAGAACCTGGATTGAATGTACAAGATGCCCTAAATTCCAAACTAAAAGGCTATTTTCTCATGGGGGTTGAGCCAGGGTATGATTTTGCAAATCCAGCCGGAGCAAGACAATCAATGTTAGCTGCAGAATTTGTTGTCCTGTTATCAGCCTATGATCACGAATCCATGCGTGATTATGCCGATGTCATTTTACCAGTCGCTCCTTATACCGAAACATCAGGAACATACATAAACATCGATAATACCTGGCAAACAGTGAAAGGCGCTATGCTCCCATTTGGCGAATCTCGGCCAGCCTGGAAAGTGCTTCGAGTTTTGGGTAATTTATTACACTGCAAGAAATTTGATTATACCTCCACTGAAGAGGTCTTGGCTGAAGTCAAAGAAGCAATGTTGATGACAATAGAGCATGAATGCAACCCCTATTATCCTGAATCACTGCCTGTCATTAATCAATCATTGGTAAGGGTTGGGGAATGGCCTCTTTATCGAATAGATGCTATTACTAGAAATGCAAAAGAGTTACAATTATGTGCCGCATCCGAATCTGCCTGTATAAGAATTCATCCATCAACGGCAGATAGATTGAAATTAGAAGAAATTGCTACTGTATCTCAAGGAGATATTGAGATAACATTGCCGCTAAAACGTGATGAGCGCATTGCGGTTGATGTGGTATGGGTGGCAAATGCAATGCCAGAAACAGTTGACCTGGGTCACTCGTTTGCTGCAATAACAATAAAGCGCTAAAAAGGTAAAAAAATGCTTCATAACATTGGCATACTAATTTGGATTATCATTAAAATTCTTGTGATAGTTGTTCCTTTACTGATTTCCGTGGCCTACCTAACCTATGCGGAGCGTAAAGTGATTGGTTATATTCAAGTCCGTATCGGTCCGAACAGGGTCGGTTTAAAAGGCTTGCTACAGCCGTTTGCTGATCTACTGAAATTAATAACCAAGGAAATCATAGTTCCTACGCGATCAAATAAATACCTTTTTGTTATTGCACCGCTTTTTGCTTTGGTACCATCATTGGTAGGTTGGGCGGTAATCCCTTTTCAAGAGGGCGTTGTCCTGGCAAATATTAACGCAGGTGTCTTATACTTGTTTGCTATGAGTTCGTTGGGGGTATATGGCGTTCTTATTGCAGGATGGGCATCCAATTCCAAATATGCGATGTTTGGTGCGTTGCGTAGCACCGCTCAAACAGTCTCTTATGAAATCGCCATGGGATTTGCTCTGGTTGGAGTACTCTTGGCAGCAGGAAGCATGAACTTGACTGATATTGTTAATTCTCAAAAGGGTGGAATGCTGCATTGGTGGTTTATTCCCTTGCTTCCTTTATTCCTGGTTTTCTGGATCGCGGGTATTGCAGAAACTAACAGAGCTCCTTTTGATTTAGCAGAAGGTGAATCAGAAATTGTTGCCGGTTTCCACGTTGAATATTCTGGCATAGGGTTCGCTTTATTTTTCCTCTCCGAATACGCCAGTATGATCCTAATTTCAACAGTTTTGGCAATTCTGTTTATGGGTGGATGGTTATCACCTTTCGAAGGCATTACGTTTCTGGATCAAATCTTTTTTGTAATACCCGGGTTTGTTTGGTTACTTCTAAAAATTAGTTTCTTTCTTTTTGTGTATTTGTGGGTAAGGGCTACTTTCCCCCGATATCGTTATGACCAGCTTATGCGTTTAGGCTGGAAGGTACTTATCCCTGTTACTATAGTTTGGTTAATAGTAACCTCCTTCATGGTGGTTGCTCATGTCAAGCCATGGTTTTGACGGTTAGAAGAGAAGCCGATGAAAAAAGTATATCATTATGTAATTCACTATGTTCGTACCTACTTACTGTTAGAGTTACTAGCCGGTTTATGGCTAACGGTAAAGTATTTTTTCAGGAAAAAAATAACAATTCAGTTTCCTGAAGAACAAACGCCACTTTCTCCTAGATTCAGGGGTCTTTTGGCATTACGCCGTTACCCCAATGGTGAGGAACGCTGCATAGCATGCAAATTATGTGAAGCTGTTTGCCCGGCATTGGCTATTACAATTGAATCAGAGCAAAGAGAAGATGGATCACGCCGTACTACCCGGTATGATATTGATATGTTTAAATGCATTAATTGTGGATTATGCGAAGAATCCTGCCCGGTTGATTCGATCGTTGTTACTCCAATTCATCACTACCATATCAGCGAACGTGGTCAAAATATTATGACAAAAGAGAAGCTTTTGGCAGTGGGCGATTTGATGGAAACACAACTCGCAGCCGACAGAGCTGCTGATGAAAAATACCGTTGATGGGGTGATTTATGCATGAATGGATAATCCAAGCAATTTTTTACATCTTTGCATTATTGACCGTATTATCGGCATTAATGGTAATAAGCCAAAACAATCCGGTTCGTTGTGTTTTGTTTTTGGTACTCACTTTTTTTACCAGTGCGGTTTTATGGATTTTAGCTGAGGCAGAATTTTTAGCATTAATCCTTATCCTGGTATATGTTGGCGCTGTCATGACTTTGTTTCTGTTTGTCGTCATGATGTTAAATATTGACGTTGAAAGCATGAAAAGTCATTTAATTAAATATCTACCGTTTGGCTTAATCATAGTTGCTTTATTGACTGGTTTATTAATGGTAGCTATTCCTAAAGATTTATTTAAAAACAGTGTGCAAATTCAAGAGAAGCCTATGAGTGTTAACTCACAATTAATGGCTTTATCCACTCAAGATGAGCTGGTTTCGCCTGAAAATGCTACATCGAACACAGAAAAATTAGGAATGGTTCTTTATACTGATTATTTTCTTGCCTTTGAAATAGCTGCGGTCATTTTACTGGTAGCGATAGTGTCTGCGATTACCTTGGTGCATAGAGGTGCTATCAGGTCAAAACGACAAGATATCACGCAACAAATTATGACTCGAAGGGCAGAGCGTGTGAAATTGATCAGTATGAAACCAGAGAAATAGTTATTGGGGAATTCTTGATGATACCTGTTTATGATTATTTAGTATTAGGGGTGATTTTATTCGGTTTGAGCCTTGTTGGTATCATGCTCAATCGTAAAAATATCATTTTATTACTTGTTTGTGTTGAGTTGATGTTATTGGCTGTGAATACCAATTTTATTGCATTTTCTCATTACTACAATGAAGTAGGTGGACAGGTATTTGTCTTTTTCATTTTAACTGTAGCTGCCGCAGAAGCAGCAATAGGTTTGGCCATAGTCATGTTGCTTTATAGGAACAGAGGCAATATTGATGTTGATAAAATGAATCATTTAAAAGGTTAAAATCGTGAGTATTCAACAAGTCTGCTTAGTAATCGTTTTGACTCCCCTTATTGGTTCTGCTATAGCAGGATTTTTTAGAAATCAGATTGGTCGAGTCGGGGCTCATACAGTAACTATTTTAGGCGTAGCTATTTCTTTAATATTTTCAATTTTTCTTGCATGGGGTTTATTTTCTGGTTCAATTCCAAATACAAATAGCCTTGTTTATCACTGGGCTAGTGGGGGAGCATTAATTCCCTACGAATTTAATATTGGCTTTTTAATAGACCCCTTAAGTGTGGTCATGTTGGTCATAGTTAATTTTGTTTCTTTACTAGTCCACGTTTACAGTATTGGATACATGGCTGATGATGATGGTTATCAACGATTTTTCAGTTATATCTCTTTATTTACATTTATGATGCTCATGTTAGTGAGTGCAAACAACTTTCTGCAGTTATTTTTTGGCTGGGAAGGAGTTGGACTCGTTTCTTATTTATTAATCGGATTTTGGTATCAAAAGGAATCTGCAATAGAGGGTAGTCTGAAAGCATTTCTTGTAAACCGTGTAGGAGACTTTGGATTTGTATTGGGGATAGGGTTAATTTTTGCTTATACTGGAAGTCTTGATTATGAAAAAGTATTTAGCAGTGCAAATTACCTGGCAAGTCAAAATATAGAGTTATTTAGCGGTTACTCCTGGTCATTGATTACCGTTATTTGTCTGCTGCTTTTTGTTGGTGCCATGGGCAAATCGGCACAAGTGCCACTGCACATTTGGTTACCTGAGTCAATGGAAGGTCCAACACCTATTTCAGCACTTATCCATGCGGCAACAATGGTGACGGCCGGTGTCTTTATGGTCGCTCGCATTTCTCCTTTAATTGAGTTGTCTACTGCAGCACTTAGCACAGTATTGGTAATTGGTGCAACAGGCGCATTGTTTACCGGAATATTGGCTTTAGTTATGAACGATATAAAACGAGTGGTGGCTTATTCCACTTTATCGCAGCTAGGTTATATGATGGTTGCAATGGGTGCTTCAGCCTATAGTGCCGGTATGTTTCATTTATTGACTCATGCTTGCTTTAAAGCACTATTGTTTCTTGGTGCTGGTTCAGTCATTATTGGCATGCATCACGAACAAGATATGCGAAAAATGGGTGGATTATGGAATAAAATGCCGATTACCTATGTCACCTATGTCATAGGCAGCCTGGCATTATGTGCTTTCCCTCCTTTTGCCGGTTTCTATTCGAAGGACACCATTATTGAAGCAGCACAACTTTCGCAGATACCTGGTAGCAGTTACGCATACTTCTGCGTGACTGCGGGTGCTATGGTTACAGCTCTATACACGTTCAGATCCTTGTTCATGACATTTCATGGCAAGCCACGTATGGATGAACATACCTTAAGTCATCTTCATGAATCTCCATGGGTAGTATGGTTACCATTAGTATTACTGGCTATCCCATCCATAGTTTTAGGTTATGTGCTTTACATGCCCATTCTATTTGATACACCAAACCTCTTAGGCTCATCAATTTTTGTTTTACCTGAGCATAATGTATTAGCAGAACTTGCGCATGAAGTGACATCACCGCTTGCAAGTGCAGTTCACTCGATTTATTCCTTGCCATTTTGGATTACTGTACTGGGAGCTGTGATTGCCTGGGTTTGCTATATCGCCGTTCCATCTATTCCTGGCTATTTGGCTAGATATTTTTCAATCATTTATTCCATTTTACTCAATAAATACGGGTTTGATCGCTTTAACGAGCTGTTTTTTGTAAAAGGAGCCAGAGGATTAGGTGTTGCTTTTTACAAAATTGGTGATCAGAAATTAATCGATGGTGCAGTAGTCAATGGTAGTGGACGCTTGGTTCGCTGGTTTTCTGGAAAAGGGCGAAAGATACAAAGCGGGTACATTTATCATTATGCGACAGTAATGGTGTTTGGATTACTGGCTTTTTTATGCTGGTTAATCCTGGACTGAAGATAAGGTGAAGGTATGCATTATTTGCTCAATTTATTAATTTGGTTACCGATACTAGGTGGCGTTTTTGTTTTGTTGACCGGAGATGATAAAAATCCGAATGTATCGCGTTATTTAACATTATTCACCATACTTCTGTGTTTAGTGCTCTGCATACCTTTAGTTAAAGGATTTGATCTGCAATCTTTTGGCATGCAGTTTATTGAGGAAATTCCCTGGATGCCGGCACTGGGTATTAATTATACTCTTGGTATTGATGGCTTATCTTTACTTTTAATCGTTTTAACAATTTTTACTAATTTAATAGTGATTTTGGCTACATGGGACAGCATTAGTAAAAGAGTTTCCCAATATTTATCAGCGTTTTTAATTATGCAAGGGCTGCTGGTTGGTGTATTTTCTGCCATGGATGCCATTGTATTTTATATTTTCTGGGAAGCAACCTTGATCCCAATGTATCTTATTATAGGTATCTGGGGTTCTGATAATCGAGTTTATGCAGCAATAAAATTTTTCTTATATACTTTTTTAGGCTCGGTTCTTATGCTGGCCAGCTTCTTATATATGGGCTACATTGCGGGTTCATTTAAGATTGAAACCTTTTATGCTATTAAATTAAGCATGACTGCACAGACATTAATTTTTATTGCTTTTTTCTTAGGTTTTGCAATAAAAATACCAATGTTTCCAGTTCATACCTGGTTGCCAGATGCTCATACTGAAGCACCTGCGGGTGGTTCTGTCGTTTTAGCGGCAATTTTGCTAAAACTCGGTGCTTATGGGTTTATCCGTTTTTCTCTGCCGATAGTACCCGATGCTTGCAGTAAGTATGCCCCTTTGATGATTGCATTGTCCTTGATTGCAGTAGTTTATATAGGTTTAATCGCTATTGTTCAGAAGGATATGAAAAAACTAATTGCCTATTCTTCAATTTCACACATGGGGTTTGTAACCTTGGGTTGTTTCGCTATCTTTGCAATTGCACGTCATGCAGGATTAAGCAATGCCGGATTAATCCTTGAGGGAGCAATTGTCGTCATGATATCGCATGCTTTTGTCTCAAGCGCAATGTTTGCTGGTGTTGGATTTATATATGATCGTATGCATACAAGGTTGCTTGCAGACTTTGGTGGAATAGTAAATACCATGCCCATATTCGCTTCTTTTTTTATGCTCTTTGCTATGGCGAATGCCGGCTTGCCAGGAACATCAGGATTTGTCGGTGAGTTTATGGTGATATTAGGTAGCATAAAGGCGGGTTTTTGGGTTGCTTTTTGGGCGGCAACTACATTGATTATTGGAGCGGCATATACGCTATGGATGTATAAAAGAGTGATCTTTGGACCTATAGCCAATGAAAAAGTAGCAGCTCTAAAAGATATATCAGGCTTTGAATTAAGTGCTTATGTATTACTTGCAATAATGGTCATTGCTCTAGGAGTGTATCCAAAACCCATGTTAGAGTTTGTGCATCAAACTGTAAGTCATACTTTGGCATTAGCTGATAAATCTAAACTCTAACAAAGAACTACGATAGCGTTAAATTGTAATCGAGTTCCTTAGCAAGGTTAAATATGATGACATTACTAGAAAATATCCATGTAGCAATACCAGAAATGATTATTTTAATTACTGCGTGCTTGGCATTGCTTGCTGACTTGTTCTTTCGTCATAAATTCAAATCCATTGCATTTTATATTTCTTGTATAGGAATTTTAGTATCAGCGTTGGTAAGCTTCCTTTTTATAGGAAGCTACAAGATATTTATATTCAACAAGTTATTTATAAGCGATGATATCAGTCATTTAATGAAACTGTTTATTGATATCACAGTACTATTAAGTTTTATCTATTCCCAAAACTACCTGGATGAACGCCAAATGCCTTCTGGTGATTATTATGTTCTGGGATTATTTTCAACACTAGGCATGATGACTCTTGTCTCAGCACACTCTCTGTTGACTCTTTATCTGGGCTTGGAATTAATGTCGTTGCCTTTGTATGCAATGACTGCTATCCGCCGAACTGATAGTGATGCCTCTGAAGCAGCAATGAAGTATTTTGTAATGGGAGCTATTGCCTCAGGCATGCTGTTGTATGGTATATCTTTGGTATACGGTGCAACTGGCAAACTTGATTTGTTAGATATTGCTAATGCGGTTGCTGTAAATTGGCAGCAACAAAACACACTGTTTGCTTTTGCAATGGTATTTATACTGGCAGGAGTCGGATTTAAACTGGCTGCAGTTCCTTTTCATATGTGGGCTCCAGACGTCTATCAAGGAGCACCAAGCTCTGTAACACTGTTTATTAGTACAGCACCCAAGATTGCAGCATTAGGGATGGCACTACGATTTTTGACTATTGGATTAGTCGATATCACCGTTCAATGGCAGCAAATTATTTTAGTAATGTCACTGCTTTCTACCGGTATAGGTAATTTATTAGCTGTTATTCAAACCAGGATCAAACGCTTGTTAGCTTATTCTGCAATTTCTCATATAGGGTATGCTTTATTTGGGGTTTTAGCTGCCAGTTCTGCTGGTTATGCAGCCGCTCTATATTATATTTTGATCTATGCTGTTATGTCAGCAGCAGGTTTTGGCTTAATTGTATTGATGTCAAATCATGGAATGGAAATTGATAGTATTGATGACTTAAAGGGTTTAAATAAAAGAAATCCATGGTTAGCGTTTATGATGCTATTAGTCATGTTTTCAATGGCGGGTGTGCCCCCAACGGTTGGTTTCTTTACAAAATTGTTGGTTTTGAAGGCATTAGTAGACGCGCATATGACTTGGTTAGCTGTAGTAGGTTTGCTATTTACAGTGATAGGGGCTTATTATTATTTGCGGATTGTTAAAATTATGTATTTTGATCAACCAGAAAATGAAGATATAGTAAGGATTAGTACAGGCAATACCATAGTTTACTCACTTAATTGCCTCTCTTTGCTGTATTTAGGTATTTTCCCAGGCGCACTAATTGCCGCATGTATTAATGCATTTGCAAATTAATTTACAAACTTTAGCAAAAGTACTTGCTTAGGGTCCCAAGTATCAGTATACTTGCCCTCAGTTGACGCGGGGTGGAGCAGCCTGGTAGCTCGTCGGGCTCATAACCCGAAGGTCGTAGGTTCAAATCCTGCCCCCGCTACCAATTTTATAAAACCCCATCATTGGGGTTTTTTATTATGTTGACTCGGATACTGTCTAAATCTAAGTCAGTTACCAGGCTTGGGCGAGTGCGCCCTTTTTTTGTTTATACATACTATGATAAATGATGACTTGATAGTGCTTTTAGAGCCTATAATTAAAAATATGGGTTATGAACTTTGGGGTTGTGAATATCTTTCCCAAGGGAAACACTCATTATTAAGAATTTATATAGATAAACCAGATGGAATAGGAATCGATGACTGTCAAGAAGTGAGTAAACAAGTCAGTGCTTTGCTTGATGTTGAAGACCCTATTCCAGGGCACTATAGTTTAGAAATATCCTCTCCTGGGATACCCCGGCCACTGTTTAGCATCTGGCAATATCAGCGTTACATTGGTTATGAAATTCATATAAAAACTTTTAAGCCAGTAAATGGGAAACGAAAATTATCAGGTATTATTGTTTCAGCATCAGAAGATACAATAGTATTGAATATTAATAATGAACATCAAGAAATACTTTTATCAAATATTGTGAAAGCAAATTTGACAGTCTAGAGAGGCGAAGAATGAGCAAAGAATTGTTATTAGTTGCTGAGGCATTATCAAACGAAAGAGGCGTTAGTAAAGACGTTATTATACTTGCCATTCAGGCTGCACTGGAATCTGCAACTCGAAAGATTCTTGGTTTGGATATAGGTGTGCGCATCAAAATAGATTCTAAAACAGGTGACTATGAAACCTTTAGGTACTGGGATGTAGTGAACGAAGATGAATTAGAGTTTCCAGATCGCCAATTGTCGCTGGAGCAAGCAAAAGAGCGGAATCCCTCAGTTGCTGTTGGCGATCGAATTGAAGAAATTATTCCTTCCATAGAATTTGGAAGAATAGAAGCGCAAACGGCGCGGCAAGTTATTATGCAAAAAGTGCGAGAAGCGGAGCGTGAATTGATCATAGACCAATTCCGCAGCAAACTTGGGCAGCTAATCTATGGAACTGTTAAAAAAGTAACTCGTGATAATGTGATCATTGATTTAGGTGGCAAAGCAGAAGCTTTCTTGCCTCGGTCTGAAATGTTACCCCATGAAATGTTTCGTCCCAATGACAGAGTTCGGGCCTATTTATATGAAATCACGCCACAAGCAAGAGGACCGCAATTGTTCGTGAGCAGAACTCGAAATGAAATGCTCATTGAATTATTCCGTATTGAAGTTCCAGAAATTGGTGAAAACATAATTGATATCAAAGCTGCAGCGCGTGATCCGGGAAATAGAGCAAAAATTGCGGTTAAAACAAATGATGGACGTATTGACCCTATCGGTGCTTGTGTTGGTATGCGTGGGGCAAGGGTTCAAGCAGTTTCAAGTGAGTTAGGTGGTGAGCGAGTTGATATCATTTTATGGGATGATAATCCTGCTCAATTAGTCATAAATGCTATGGCTCCAGCTGATATCACATCTATTGTTGTGGATGAAGACACACATACTATGGATTTAGCAGTAACGAAAGAACAGTTATCACAAGCAATTGGTCGAAATGGACAAAATGTTCGTTTAGCTAGCCAACTGACCGGCTGGACATTGAATGTCATGACAACGGAAGAGTTTGAAAGCAAGAATCAAGAGGAATCAAGTAAAATAGTTAATCTGTTTACCGGGGCGTTAGAAATTGATGAGGAAATAGCGTCATTATTGGTAGCTCACGGATTTTCTTCTCTCGAAGAAGTAGCTTATGTTCCCAAGGAAGAATTGCTCGCTATTGAAGAATTTGATGAAGAGATAGTTGAAGAGTTAAGAAACAGAGCAAATGATAAGCTGTTGGAGATGGCACTGTCATCGGGCAAAGGCTTATCTGGTACTCCAGACGATTCACTTCTCAGTATGGAAGGTATGACAGAGGATTTGGCAAATAAATTAGCAAGTAAAGGAATTACGACAATGGAAGATCTTGCAGAACAATCTGTAGATGAATTAATGGAAATTGAAGGGATTACTGAAGAAAAGGCGGGTGCTTTAATTATGAAAGCAAGAGAACCATGGTTTCAATAAACTATGGCTATCGAAAATTGACCAATACGATGCTAGATGCATTTTAAATATATTCAGCTTTATAAAAAGTTGCTGAGAGGGGATTAAATATGGCGGATGTGACGGTTAAACAATTAGCTCAAGTCGTTGGTATCCCGGTTGAGCGCTTATTGAACCAGTTACAGGAAGCAGGATTATCTTTTACTGATGATCAACAGACTGTGAATGAAGAACAAAAGAGGATCTTGCTTAATCATTTAAAAGGTAGCTCCAGCCGTGATATTAATGCTGCGCCTGAAAGAATAACTTTAAGACGTAAAAGCATGTCTCAAGTCACTGTTGGGCATGATATGCATAGTGGAAAAACAGTTAATATTGAGGTTAGGAAGAAAAAAACTTTCATAAAAAGAAGTGCAATTCCCGAACAGCCTGAGATAGAGGAGCCTGTAGCTCCACCTGTTGTTGAAGAGACTGTCCATGAAGAAATCCCTGTAGTCAATGAAGTGTCTGCAGAAAATACCAAATTGAAAGAGACAGAAGAACATCAAGTTGCCGAACCTGTAGCAGAGATAGAAGAAACAATTAGCGAAGAGGAAAGCAGTGGCTTAGAGGAAGACACGGCAGAAAATCAGGAAGCATTAACCCATACAAGTTCCGATGTTTTAGAGAATGTAGTGGATGTATCCGAGGTTGTCATTCCTGTTTCCAAGAAAGAAGAAATTAAACCAGAGAAAGCAGGTAAAAAGAAACATCTGGAGCAAGCCGATTCTGACATTTCTGAATTTAAAAAAGGCAAGAAAAAACCTAAATATCATACTTTTGAATCCGATGATGAAGAACAAGAACTTCATCGCCGTGGTGGTCGGAGTAAATTTAAAAAGAAAAAGGGAACCGAGAAGTCTGATAAATACAGAGAAGCCGAAGAATCATTAACCCATGGGTTTGCATTACCTACTGCTCCAATAATCAGAGAAGTATTGATTCCTGAGACAATTACAGTAGCTGAACTGGCAAAACGAATGTCAGTAAAAGCAGCTGAAGTGATTAAGGTCATGATGTCTTTGGGGGCGATGGCAACAATTAATCAGGTCATTGATCAAGAAACGTCTGTAATCGTTGTAGAAGAAATGGGGCATAAACCGGTTATTATCAAAGAAGACGCTGTTGAAGCTGGTTTAGGCGAGGCCATTTCCAAAGGCACAAGAACTGAGGGTAGAGCCCCGGTTGTCACAATTATGGGACACGTTGACCATGGTAAAACCTCCTTACTAGACTATATTCGTCGAACCAAGGTTGCAGCTGGTGAAGCAGGCGGGATTACTCAACATATAGGTGCTTACCATGTCAGCACACCAAAAGGCAACATCACCTTTTTAGATACCCCAGGACATGCTGCATTTACTGCGATGAGAGCTCGCGGTGCCCAAGCAACTGATATAGTCATTTTGATCGTGGCAGCTGATGATGGTGTTAAGCCTCAGACTATTGAAGCGATACAGCATGCCAAAGCAGCCAAGGTTCCAATTATTGTTGCAATTAATAAAATGGATAAACCTGACGCTGATCCTGAACGAGTTATGAATGAACTATCAGTTCAAGAGGTTATTCCAGAGGCATGGGGTGGAGATACCATGTTTGTTAATATTTCAGCTAAATCGGGCATGGGTATAGATGATTTGCTGGATGCTATTTTATTGCAATCAGAAGTATTAGAGTTAAAGGCCGTGACTGATGGTGCTGCAAAAGGAGTTGTTATTGAATCCCGTCTGGATAAAGGACGAGGTCCTGTTGCAACTGTTCTAGTCCAAAGCGGAACGCTACATAAAGGCGATATTTTATTAGCTGGTTTTCAGTATGGGCGTGTACGTGCTTTGGTTAGCGATAATGGCGATTTGGTTGATAGCGCTGGCCCGTCCATTCCAGTGGAAGTCCTCGGATTATCGGCTATTCCTCATGCAGGAGATGAAGCAGTAGTTGTACCCGATGAGAAAAAGGCCAGAGAAGTCGCTTTGTTTAGACAAGGTAGGTTCCGTGATGTGAAATTGGCTAGACGTCAAAAAACCTCAATAGAAGGTATTATGGAAAATATGACGGCTACCGAATCCAAGGTCTTGAACATTGTCTTGAAAGCGGATGTTCAAGGGTCACTGGAGGCAATTTCTGATGCATTGACTAAATTATCAACAGATGAAGTCAAGGTCGAGGTGATATCTAGTGGTGTTGGTGGAATAACGGAATCCGATGTTCATTTGGCCATTGCTTCTAATGCCATTTTAATCGGATTTAATGTGAGAGCCGATGGCACAGCTAAACGCCTTGCAGAACAAGAATCCGTATCGATTCATTATTATAGTGTTATTTATGATATAGTAGATCAGATAAAAGGTGCTTTAACGGGTATGCTTGCACCGCAATTTAAAGAAGAAATCATTGGTATTGCTGAAGTTCGAGATGTATTCAAATCACCAAAAATCGGTGCTATTGCTGGATGCATGGTTATTGAAGGTGTTGTAAAGCGTAATAATCCAATACGTGTATTACGTTCAAATGTAGTGATTTATGAAGGTACATTAGAGTCATTAAGGCGATTTAAAGATGACGTACTAGAAGTAAGACAAGGTTTTGAATGCGGTATCGGAGTAAAAAATTACAATGATGTGAAACCTGGAGATTTAATCGAGGTTTTTGAGACAGTCGAAATTAAGCGTGACTTATAGAAAATGAGTAATAATTTTAAGCGAACTGACAGAATTGCCGAAATGATTCAGCGCAAATTAGCTTTGATCATTCCTCAGGAAATAAAAGATCCGCGTTTAAAGGGTTTTGTTACCATTTCAGCAGTCAAAGTGGCTGCCGATTTAGGTCACGCCAAAGTTTATTTTACCGTTCTTAATGAAGATAAATCAGTGGTTACCAATATCTTAAATGGGGCCGCCAGTTATTTGAGAAGTGCTCTGGCAAGAAGCATTACGCTACGTACTGTGCCTCAACTTCATTTTATTTATGATGAATCGATTGAGTATGGGCAACGGCTAAGTCGATTAATTGATGAAGTAAATCCCCCTGATTCCAATAGCGATGACAACAATTGAATCTCAGGGTTCCACAGATGGAATCCTGTTATTAAATAAACCAAAAGGAATAACGTCAAATACTGCTCTCCAAAAAGCCAAACGTTTGTTTGGCGCTAAAAAAGCTGGCCACACAGGCAGTTTAGATCCCCTAGCAACTGGCATGTTGCCTCTCTGTTTTGGAGAAGCAACTAAAATTTGCCAGTATCTCCTCAATGCGGATAAATGCTATGAAACAATTGGAAGGTTCGGCATTAAAACAAATACGGCTGATTGTACTGGTGAAGTGATTTTTTGCCTTGAAAATTATACTGTTAGCAATGAGGAGTTGATTGAAACTTTAGAAAGGTATAAGGGTAAAATCAAACAAATTCCATCCATGTTTTCCGCTTTAAAACACAAGGGCACTCCTTTGTATCGGTTTGCCAGAGAAGGGATAGAGATAGAGCGCAAGGCCAGAGAGATTTTAATCAACCACTTGCAGTTGGAGAAATTTGATGGTGAACATTTTTCATTCACTGTATCATGCAGCAAAGGAACCTATATACGCAATTTAGTAGAAGATATTGGTGATGAGTTGAAGGTAGGAGCTCACATGACCAAATTGCATAGGCTCTATACTGCGGGGTTTAAAAATAATCGAATGTACACCCTTGATGAATTGCAGGATATGTCTTTATCACAAAGGGTTGATTGCTTAATCCCAATAGACCAGGCTATTCAGCATTTAACACCAGTTATTCTTTCAGATTCTGAAGTAATAGCAATTCGCCAGGGCAAGATCATTTTAAATAAAACGGATACTGGGGAAGGAGAGCATTTGCGTCTCTATAGTGAGCACTCTCAATTTATTGGTATTGGCCAAGCTTTAATTCATGGTGACATTAAGGCAAAAAGGTTAATTTCTTTTGCATTATGATTGCAATTTTTGCAAAAATTACTGTCTATGCCGTAATAAGCATGAAATTTTTTACACAAATTAATATCCAGTACTTGTTTCATTTGACATGCCTTGGTAGAATGTCCGCCTTTAAAAGAATACTTAGCTGAGTTCCAGGAGTAAATAATGTCGCTAAATAGCGCGGAAAAAGCAGAAATTATTAATGAATACAAACGCGGTGATAAAGATACTGGTTCACCTGAAGTACAAGTTTCTTTAATTACCAGTCGCATTAAATATTTAACTGACCATTTTAAAGAAAACAAAAAAGATTTTCATTCGAGACGTGGCTTGCAAGAATTAGTTAACAAGCGCCGCAAGTTACTAAAATATTTGAAGCGTAATGATCAAGACCGCTATCAAACATTAATTCAAAATCTGGGATTGAGAGATTCCTATTGATTGATGGGATTGTTGTCTCTATGGGGACGCATCAAATAATAAATCAATTTTAGAATAAAAGGCGCAGCGTTCTGCGCCTTTTTTTCTTATATTTACTTAATGGGGAACATTACGTGGCAAAAATTACAAAAGAAATAGTATTCGGTAACCATAAATTAGTCTTGGAAACAGGTGAAGTAGCGCGACAGGCTGATGGTGCCGTAATGGCAAGCATGAATGGTACACAAGTGCTAGTGACTGTAGTTTGGAAAAAGGATGGTGGTGAAAGTAACGATTTTTTCCCATTAACAGTGAATTATCAAGAAAAGTTCTATGCAATAGGTAAAATTCCTGGTGGCTTTAACAAGCGCGAAGGACGACCATCTGATAATGAAACATTAATTTCACGGTTAATAGATAGACCGATCCGACCCTTATTCCCGGATAATTTTTTTAACGAAGTACAGATAATTGCTACTGTGCTATCCTTAAATCCCGAGGTATCTCCTGATATTATTGCTATGATTGGGGCTTCTGCTGCACTTTCAATTTCTGGTGTGCCGTTTAATGGTCCTATAGGCGCTGCTCGCGTAGGTTATAAAGATGGAATTTATCTGCTCAATCCAAGTAGAAAAGAACAAGAAGAGTCTGCGCTTGATTTGGTTATTGCCGGAACAAAAGATGCTATTTTGATGGTGGAATCAGAAGCACAGGAGTTAAGTGAAGACATCATGCGTGGCGCTATGTTATATGGCCATGAAATGATGAAAAGTGTTATAAAATCAATAGAAGAACTTGCCAGAGAAGTTGGTAAGGACAAACCTGAGTGGAAGGCACCTGAAATTGATACAGTACTAAAAACTAGAATCAATGATGTAGCAAGGAATGAAGTTGAAGCAGCTTACCTTATAAAAGACAAACAACAACGATATCAACGATTAGACGAACTGAGAGAGCAAACTGTTTCTGCTTTGCTGGCTGAAAACGATGAACTAAAAGCAGACGTTATTGCCAATATGTTTGGTGAGTTAGAGCGTTCTATAGTACGTAACCGTATTCTTGACGGTGAGCCTCGCATCGATGGGCGTGATCACAGAACAGTTAGACCTATTTCTATTCGTACCAAATTCCTGGAAAGAACTCACGGTTCCTGTTTGTTCACCAGAGGAGAAACCCAAGCTATTGTTGTCGCTACTTTGGGTAATGAGCGTGATGCACAGATATTGGACGGAATTAGTGGTGAAACCAGAGACCGATTTATGCTTCACTATAACTTCCCTCCTTATTCTGTCGGGGAAACAGGGCAAGTAGGTAGTCCTAAACGCCGTGAAATTGGGCATGGCCGTTTAGCCAAGCGTGCTTTAATGGCAGTACTGCCTGATACCAATGAGTTTCCCTATGTGTTACGGATTGTATCCGAGATTACTGAATCTAATGGTTCCAGTTCCATGGCTACTGTTTGTGGAACAAGTCTGGCATTGATGGACGCTGGAGTACCTTTAAAAGCGCCAGTTGCTGGTGTGGCCATGGGCTTAATCAAGGAAGGCGAACGTTATGCTGTATTAACAGACATATTGGGTGATGAAGATCATTTAGGTGATATGGATTTTAAAGTAGCAGGTACAGAAAAAGGGATTACTGCTTTGCAGATGGATATCAAGATTTCCGGGATTACCAAAGAAATTATGGAACAGGCTCTGGAGCAAGCTTTAGAAGGTCGTATCCATATTCTTGGCGTCATGAACAATGCTCTTGCTGAGCATAGAACTGAATTATCTCAGCACGCTCCAAGAATTACTACCATGAAAGTTGCTGAAGATAAAATCCGCACAATTATTGGCAAAGGTGGAGCAACAATTAAAGGACTTATTGAAAGCACAGGCGTGTCCATAGATATTGATGATTCAGGGGTTATCCAGTTATTTTCTCCAGATAAGATGGCTTTGGAAGAGGCGCAAAAACAAATTAAAGCTCTAATTGCTGAAATTGAAGTGGGTCAGACTTATCAAGGAAAGGTAAGCAAGATAGTTGACTTCGGAGCTTTTATCAATTTACTGCCTGGTAAAGATGGGTTACTGCACATTTCACAAATATGTGCCGACAGAACACAAAAAGTTGAAGAGGTGTTGCAAGAAGGTCAGGAAATTGAAGTCTTTGTTGCGGGGATCGATAAACAAGGACGAGTGAAACTGGAGTGGAAGGACAAACCGCAAGCTGAAGCCAAAGAGAGCGAAGATGCTCCGGTATCTGCTACATTCCTTACGATGGAAGAGCAATCTGAAGAAATTAATTCAGATAATAAAATCTCTGAAGAAGAGGAATGATAAAACTGTAGTATTTAAAATTTTATTCATTATAAACTCGCAGGAGGCAAGACCTTTTTGCGAGTTTTAATTGAGTAATTATCATTTGTGTAAATGGGAACACAAATTATGAACTCTAAATAGAGTTTAAACATGAAACGATTCTCTTTTTTTTCTCTTTTATTAATAAGTTCTACTGGCTTAGGGCAAGACTTGCCTTTGAATCTTTTAAAATATCCCGCTGGATTTACTGTGAGTATTTACGCGCGGCCTGTTGTTGATGCTCGAGAAATGGCATTAGGCAGTAAAGATATTGTTTTTGTAGGTTCAAGAAATGCCGGGAAAGTATATGCTGTTATCCCTGACAAAAAAAACTCTCATGGTACTCGCGTTTTAACCATAGCTTCTGGATTGAATATGCCAAATGGTGTTGCCTTTCATCAGGGTTCACTTTATGTGGCTGAGGTTGGGCGTATTTTGCGCTTTGATAATATTGAATCTAATCTGAATAACCCTCCTAAACCAACTGTGGTTACTACAAAATTACCGAAGGAAAAAGCTCATGGTTGGCGTTTTATTAGTTTTGGACCAGATGGCAGGCTTTATATAGGAGTTGGTGCTCCTTGTAATGTCTGTTTAATGGACGATCCGCATTATGCTACTATTATGATAATGGAAGCTAATGGGCAAAATCTAGAAGTCTATGCTAAAGGAATACGTAATACAGTGGGATTTGATTGGGATCCCATTCATCACAATCTTTGGTTTACGGACAATGGGCGTGACTGGTTGGGGGATGATTTGCCTCCAGATGAACTCAATGTAGCTCCGAGAAAAGGCATGGATTTTGGTTTTCCTTATTGCTATGGTAAAAGCACAGCGGATCCTGTTTATGGCAAATTACATTCTTGTTCCGAGTTTACTCCCCCTGTTTATGAATTCCCAGCGCATGTTGCTCCTCTTGGTATGTCATTTTATACAGGTAAATTGTTTCCTTCTAATTATTGGGGACAAATTTTTATTAGTGAACACGGTTCCTGGAATCGTAGTCATAAGATAGGGTACCAAGTTATTACAGCAAAGATTAAGAATAATCATGTAACAGAGGTTAAACCGTTTATCAGTGGGTGGTTACAGGGTGAAAAAGCATGGGGAAGACCAGTCGATACGCTTGTTATGCCGGATGGGGCACTATTAATCTCTGATGATTATGCTAATGTAATATATCGGGTTAGTTATCAGCAATAAATGGATCAATTATTTTATTATAGGCAGGGATAAAGCCCCTACCTATTTATTATCTGTATTAACGAATTAAATTTAAGAATTCTAAACGGCAACTTGAATTATTGCGCATTTCACCAAGCATAACCGAAGTGGTCATGACCGAATTTTGTTTTTCAACCCCACGCATCATCATGCAAAGATGTTTTGCTTCAATTACTACAGCAACACCGCGAGCTCCGGTAATGGATTCAATACAATGAGCAATTTCGCCCGTCAATCGTTCTTGAATTTGTAGTCTCCTTGCATAAAAATCAACAATACGAGCAATTTTAGACAAACCTATTACTTTGCCATCAGGTAAATATCCAACATGGCATTTACCCAAAAAAGGTAATAAGTGATGTTCGCATAATGAGTATAGTTCTATGTCCTTGACGATAACCATTTCACTCATGTCAGAATCAAACAGAGCGCCGTTAATGATTTCATCAAGGTTCTCATTGTAACCTTTAGTTAAATAACGTAAGGCATTAGCTGCTCGTCCAGGAGTATCCTTTAGTCCTTCACGATTTATATCTTCGCCTAATTCTTTAAGCAAACTTGAGTATAATTTTTCCATAGCAAGAATTCCTAACCTGGCGGCCAAGTCATTTGACGCCCGCCAAGTAAATGTAAATGAATGTGGTAAACTTCCTGCCCCCCACCAGAATTAACATTAAAAACCAATCGATAACCCATTTCACTTAGCCCTTCAGCCTGTGCTAATTTTTTTGCTCTTATTAGAATATTAGCAAGAAGTTCGCCATCATCATCGTTTACATCATTAATAGTTGCAATATGCCTTTTGGGTATAATCAATAAATGTGTTGGTGCTTGAGGTCTAATATCGCGAAAAGCCATTATATTTTTGTCTTCAAAAACTATTGTTGCAGGGATTTCACCTTGGACAATTTTGCAAAACAAACAATTCATAGGTCATCCGATGGTTCGATTCAAAATACTATTATACATTTCATTTATTATATTGCGAACGCTTGTCTTTGCCTTTTGATGTGATTTTTCGCATAATATTACTTTTATTATTATTAAAGGGTGCGTAAATGAGTTTAATGGAAATTCAGAGCGGTCGTGATGTTCCAAATGAAGTTAATGTAATCATAGAGATTCCTATGCACGGGGAACCTGTAAAGTATGAGGTTGATAAAAAAACTGGTGCTTTATTTGTAGATCGATTTATGACGACAGCCATGTTTTATCCAACGAATTACGGTTATATCCCGAATACTTTATCAGAAGATGGGGATCCTGTAGATGTGTTGGTAATAACTCCTGTTCCTCTGATTAGTGGGGCTGTTATTTCATGTCGAGCAGTTGGCATGTTAAAAATGACCGATGAATCTGGCATCGATGCAAAAATATTGGCTGTTCCAACAACCAAATTAAGTAAAATGTATCAATCAATGCAAACTTACCAAGATATTCCTCAGCATTTATTATTATCTATCGAACATTTTTTTAAGCATTATAAAGATCTGGAAGAAGGTAAATGGGTCAAGGTAGAGGGCTGGGTAGGGCCAGAGGCCGCTCGAGAAGAAATCACATCCAGTATTAACCGTTATAATAACACAAAAAAATAATGCAGTGACTTGATCTGTGTCAGGTGTTGGGCATTGCTCAGCACCAACCTTATATCTTTAGCTATTATCACTGTCTCTTCTCACTTTCTACTACAAAACAGCAAGTTCTATTGTATAATTTGTCATTCTTAAAAGTATAAGGATATTCAGTGCAACTTCCTCTTTCTACTTTATTGGTTTTATTATTCTTCCTAATTTGCCTGTCTGCTTTTTTTTCAGGTTCCGAAATTGGCATGATGTCTATCAACAGATATAAATTACGACACTTGGTAAAAAGCAATGATAAGCAAGCCATTCGGGTTAATTCCATGCTGGCTCGGCCTGATAAGCTATTAAGTGTGGTTTTAATTGGAAATACCTTGGCAAATATCGTGGCATCAACCCTCGCCACTTTAATTGGGCAACGATTTTATGGTGATGCCGGGGTTGCTATAGCAACTGCCTTATTGACCATACTGATCCTGGTTTTTGCAGAAATGACCCCGAAAACTCTGGCTGCTATTTACCCACAACAAGTAGCATTTGCATCTTCATTACCATTGCGTATTTTACAATGGATTTTTTCTCCTTTGGTCCATTTAATCAGTTTGATTTCCAATGCAATTTTAAGATTATTTAATATATCGGTAAAACGGATGCAAAAGGAGATGCTAACTGGCGAAGAGTTGCGATCTGTGGTTCATGAGGCAGGAGGATTAATGCCTGTAGAGCATAAAAGTATGTTAATTAGTTTATTGGATCTGGAACAGGCAACTGTTGAAGACATCATGGTCCCCAAGGCTGATATTGTTGGAATTGATTTGGATTTGCCCTGGATAGAGCTTTTGGATCAATTGGAAACAGCACAACATACAAGATTACCAATTTATCATGGCTCTATTGATCATTTGGTAGGGATGATTCACGTAAGAAATATTTTAAATTTGGCATTAGAAAATAAGTTAGATATGGAAAACTTATTAAATAGTGCTGAAGTTCCCTATTTTATTCCAGAGGCTACCCCATTAAATATACAAATCCTTAATTTCAGGAAAATGAAAAGAAGAAGTTGTTTTGTTGTGGATGAGTATGGCGATATTCTTGGGCTTGTAACGATGGAAGATATTCTTGAAGAAATAGTTGGTGAATTCACAACAGATATCGCTGCTCTGAGTCGTGATATTACTCCCCAGCAAGATGGGTCAGTTATAGTCGATGCCAGTATAACCATTCGCCATTTAAATCGTATGATGGGATGGAGCCTGCCATTAATCGGACCAAGGACTTTAAGTGGCTTGATTATTGAGCATTTAGGATATATTCCCCCTTCAGACTCTTGCCTGGTTATTGACCATTATCATATTGAAATATTAAGGGTCAGCGACAATATGATAAGAGGTGTAAAGATGATTAAAGTTAATAAAAAAAGAAAATAGCTCTTATAGACATTGGTACTCAATGGTTTTGACATTATCTAAAATAGAGTTAGATTTTCCCTTCCATACTATTATGGTATGACTCATACTGTTCTCAATAAGCTTCCAGCTTGTCTCTATTTTAGTTTGCTTAAATAATCATTCATTGATGAAGCAATACAATTTATTAATTCTATCGCAATAGATTGCTTCGATGTATATATTAAGACCTTAAGATCTCATTTTGAGGGGCAAGACAAAATTCGGATAAAAAAACATCAATATATATATTTTTTGGTGCATTAGTGTTAAAATAATTCTTTCATAATATGAAATAGAACGTATGAAAATTTTGTATGTACCATTCCCCAGGAACCAGGCTGGCGATTTAAAAACAATGGTTGAGCTTTGGAAAAAAAACGATGAGCAATTTTCCGGCGATCGTATTGAAATAATTTATTTCAATGATGACATTGATTATGATCAATTTGACGAAAAAATTGATATATATATTTGTGCGCATGGTTCAGATGATGAAAATTTAAAGGTTCTTTTTAATCATTCCAATCCATTAGTTGCAGAAAGCCTCGATATACAAAAAGTGGCTGAGCGATTTGAAGGCGATATTTTACCTATATCGTATTGGATATCAGCGGTTCATCTTTATTGCTGTGGAAGCAAGAATAAAAATCAGATGATGGCTGAATTATTAGGGCACTCATTGTTGAGACCAGAAAAGCCCATTTATCACTACAGTGGGTCAGTTTCTATTGTTGACGAATATGGGAAGCAATGGAGTTTTGCAAACCATGTTAAAATACCTGTGCATTTGACAGCTAAAAGAATATTTGTTCTGAACTTTTTTGATGAAGAGCAACCTCATAGAGCTTTTGTTAAAAAAGCATTTCAAAGCAAGACTTATAAAGAGTTATTAGCCAAGAAGGAAGATTCTTTTTTTGCGAAAGTGAAAGAAAATAGAGCTTCAGTGCTTTTATCCAAACGATTAGGCAAAAAGAGCCGGGATGGTGAAGAGAACTCTTTGTTGAGAAAGGGGAATTAAAGTTTTTACCTTTGATACATTATAGTTTGCGACAATTCGTTATACCAAAAGACATTCTGTGAATGTGCGATAAACATTGAACTCAGAATAAAAGTAAGTATTTTGATATGATTATGTTGTAGCCAAGACTTATAATAAGAGGCAAAAAATAATTTAAAAGCAAGCCATTTAGTGATGGGATTGATACATGGAGTTATGACAAAATGGGATTAAATGTTTGACAAAATATTTTTTTAAGCTAATCTTGTTTTTGTGCAACGCAACATATGGAGAGTGTAATGAAAGAGCAATTTTTTCAGCCAAAAGATTTAAATAATTTGCTTCGATCTGTTGAAAAACCAATTCAGGATTTGTTGGATCTCAATCTTAAAACATTAAAAAGTGTGTCTTATGTTACTCCTGTTGAATTATTCAATGTTTTAAAACCAGAAGAAATTCTGGAAAAAAATATGAATGTATTCATTCAAAATAGTCAAAGAGCAATGAGTTACATGCTTAATGTATTTCAAATTATGGAACATCATTGGATTAATATTTATGATCAAATGGCAGAAAATCCACCTGAAAAGAAAGTTAATCCAATAATAGGCAAAGCAAGCCACAAAGCGGATACCAACGCTCCAAAATCATCAGCGAGTAAAAAATCCATTACAGCAAAAAGTAAAACAAAGTCTGTTGCTGGACAGCCAAAGTCAAAAATAAGTAAAGCAAAACCGAAAACCAGCAGCCCAACAAAAGTTAAAGTAAATACTCAAGAACGGCCGACAGTAACCAAACAACAATCGCAAATGTCTTTGTCTTCTTTGCAGAAAGACATAGAAAAACAGGGTGTGAACACTCCTGTTGAATTGAAAAACTCAGTTGCGATATTAAAAAATGAAACAAAGGATATAGCGCCTTCTAATAATAAACCCAAATAAATTGGCGCCTTATCCTGTTTTCGGTTTGATCGCTTTTTTGAGAAATAGCAGACGGTGCCTGGTAAATCAGGGATATCCAGAAGCAGGAAATTGCAGGGTGTAATGTCAGCGACAAGGATGAGGCTGGCACTGCACCAACAAAATAAATGTTCTGGGTACAGGGCTTTCAAACGTGAGGAATAACGAATAAGATAAATGAATCTGTCTCAATCGCCAGATAATAATCAATTATAATGTAGCATCACTTTCTTTAAGGGTTACAACTCGAGCTGTGAACATATAGCCGCCATTGCGAATGGTTTTAATTAAAGCCGGTTTTTTTTTATCTATTTCGATTTTTTGACGTAAACGGCTGATTTGCACATCAATCCTTCGGTCAAAAGGAACCAGGTCTGTATTCTTGGTAATTTGTAATAAAAACTCTCTATCCAGGACTCGTTGCGGTTGTTGGACAAAAGTGAGAAGCAAATCGTATTCACCAGCGCTTAATTGCAATTCTTCATTATTCTCACCGAATACTTGTCGGGAAGCTGGATAAAGTCGCCAGTTAGCAAACATTAATACTTCTTTGCCATGGTCTACTTTTTGTTGCGCTCTGATTACTCGTCGAGAAATAGCACCAATTCGCGCATGCAGTTCACGGGGATAAATGGGCTTGGTCATGAAATCATCAGCACCGGCTTCAAGCATAGCAATGCTCGATTCTTCATCAGGCCTATTATTAATAACAATTAATGGAACCGGATACATATTATAAAATTGCTCAATTGCTTCTGGTTCGTTTTTTAAAATTGACCAATTAATTAAAATGGCGGTAGGTAATCCTTTTTCAACATGAATAGGAAACAATTTCTTTTGTTGAACAATATCAAGATTAAATTTTTCAAAATAATCTTTCAGTTCTTCACTGACAGCTTCATTATCAATAAATAGCAAATAGTGGCGTTGTGACATCAATTTGCCTCAAAGGTCAAAAAATATATTGCTTTAATTTTGGCAAGTTTATTAGTTGCTTGCAATTATTTTTAAATATTTATGATTGACAGAGTTTTTTAGAGAGCAATACCTGGTTTATTTTCAAGTTTGTATTTTGGCAGTTATAAAAATTAGGCAAAGATTTCTTTTCAGTGTTATTGTTAAAGTTCAAGTGTCAGGATAATGCTTGAGGAGAAAAGGATGACTCAAAAGATACTTCCTTTATCACATTGGTTTGTTACGGATAATGACAGAGCCAAGGCTCGAATCAAATATGAATTGAAACAGTTGGAGACTCAGCTTGGCAAATGCTTTAAGCAGCAGGATGATACTGTCATTTCAAAAAACAAGTACTCGCTTTACGTGGCTTTGGCAGATAAATATTCAGATTATTTGAAATTAATCGATGTTGATGCAAAATTTAAACAGTTCGGGTGTTTGGAGATACTTAAGGAGATTGGCTATGCGGAGGCTTACAACAGGATTATGCATTTGAAACAAAAAATATCTGCAGCAGTGAATTTGCAGGAGGAAGCAAAAATTATTGCTGAGATTTCATCATTATATCAATATCTCGCTAAAGCAATTGAGTCAAATGATTTTTCAGACGGAATAAATCATTTAATCCTGAATCAGTTTGATAGACTAAAGCAGTTATTTAAGAAAGAGAGTCTTGAGTTATGGTTATCAACTTTGGTTGATATTTGGAATCATGATTCTACTTTATTAAGGGAGCCAGCCAGGCTATTTCGCAATTGGGATCTCGAAGAACAAACAATAGCTTTGGATTTTTTTTCTGAATCTGAAGTTGTTAATTTAATAAATGCTATATTCTTTTATAAATTGTACCCTGACAAGTTATTTAATGAATTAATTCATCCTGAAAAATTGGTTTCAGTACGTATGCGTCTGGGTTTTTTGCATGAATTTATAGAGCTTCTACAAAAACAATTACAGAGCAATGCGCTTCAATACGGCTTAAATCCAGGAATTGATTTCCTATTTCATGGCGATGAACTGCCTCAAGGAATTATGATCGAAGTGAATGAAGTTTATAAAGATATAATCCAATCAGCTGTTAAAAACCTTAAAGTGCTATTCACACCTGAAAATAATGAGAAAGTTACCCTGGAACGTTTACATGATTTGGGAAGAGCATACAAATTTTGGTTTAATCCTAACAGGCTAATTGATGCTGTTATGGTCTTGCAGCAACGTCTGGTGACGGAAAGTATCTCTCAAGAGGATGATTTAGAAAAATTTCATCAAGAAATGCTAATTCTATATCGTCAGCTCACCACAACAGAATGCCTCGATTTATATGGTTATTTTGCCAATAATGACAGTCGATATTTACTTTATACTTTATATTCAATTATCAATGGTTGCTCTTTAGATTGGTTACCATCATTAAATTCAGCTGAAAAAAATGCCATAGCCAGAGTATATCAAGCATTAAAGTGTGTCATGGAGGCGCTAAGAGTTGAATTAAAAAACAGGTTTGTAACAACTGAACCTTATCTATATGATTTGGGAAAAAAGGAAATTCATACCGGACGGCGTAATCGAGAGGCCGTGTTTAGAACTATTGCGATTTATGGTTGTGAAAGAATAGTAATGAGTGATTCATTAGAAAGATTGTTTAATCTCATAGAAGAACCAAATAAGCAATTTTAGTAGTAAAAATGAATTATTCAGGTGACAATTGGTTAAGTATAATCTGGCCTGTGGGTATACTGGACTTCTACTGTTTGTCTGCACAATTTTGCAGTCAATATTATAACGTGCTTTTATTGAATGGGATAAACCAGTTTTTTACCATAGAATTGTTGAAGTTGTTTCTTTAGTTTTTCTGCTGGACTTGATTTGGCAAAATCACTCTGCAGGTTATCAATCCATTCTCCAGTTGAAAGATTGAGAATAACGGGTATGTAGGCGTTGTCATCCGGATATAGGGCCAAAATCCAATCCCCACTAATGACACCGTATAGTTTTTGCTTATTAACCTGAATTAATTCATCAGGCTTCAATTCAAGTTGCCCGGTATCTGGGTTAACCTTATAGATTCTTTTTCCTAATTCAATGGCTTTTTCTTTAGTAAAATCTTGATTTGGATACATCCCGCTTTCAATAAAAAATGTGCGCTGTGGTAATGGGGTATCAGGGTTTAATACAGTGGGCAGTAATGAAATGCCATCCATTTTCTGTTTTTTTGTGATATTGAGGAAGTCAAGAATGGTTGGAGCCAGATCAAATAATGCTACTCTTGTTTTGATTTTGCCTGTTTTTGTTAGTGGCTTTCCATCTTTATAAATATTAAATGTCAGAAGACTATGGTATTGCATAGGACTTAATATATCAGAACCATGACCAGCACTTTTATCCAGTTCGGTTGCAGTTTTGACTTTAAAATACTCTGCGAGTTTGCTAGTTAGAGAGCTTTGATATTTTTGGTAACTCGTCAAACGTGAGTTGGGATAATAAAGTACTTCGCCATGGTCGCTTAATATAATGAGTAGGCTATTTTGAAAATAGCCATGTTTTTTTAAATAACAGAAAATGATTTTAAATTGATTATCTACTGCTTTCAGCGCTCTTAGGTAAAGCGCATCCCGTTTGCTGAGGCTGAATTCATTATCCACTTGATCAGGCAAGGATGCAGCCCAGGCATAAGGCCAATGCGGAAGAGCAAAATGTATGGCAAGGAAAACAGGAAAATTTTGTTGTACAGACAGTTCTCTTTTTAATTCATTTGTAAAGGTTTCCGGATAGTAAGATATAAAGCTGGCTCTATTACTAAAATTATAGGGGAATAACCAGGCGCTAATGCGAAAATTGATCAGCAAGTTCCCAAGCGGGAAATCATTATACGAGCCAAGCATGACATCATTGACACCTGTTTTGGGGCCGATGATTTTTTTAAACCCAAAATTCTTATCTATGCTATTGAATCGCCTATCATCAGTTGCATAGATTGTGTTATACCCTAGTTTATTCAAATCCCACACAATGCTGAGCTGACTTTTAACCCGGCTTCGCTCAACTAAATTTTCTTCAGCAAGATGATGTTTGGGGTATAACCCAGTTAAAATGGAGCTCCATGCAGGATAGGTTCTGGCTAAAGGGCTAATAGTGTTTGTGAATTGAAAACTGTCCATTAGCACTTTATGAAGAAAAGGCATGCTTTTAGCCGTGACACTCTCAGGACTTAGGCTGTCTATGCCCAGGATAATGATATTGGGCTCTGAACCAAGGTTAGGATTTAAAGAAGGTTTCCAATAATTATTTAACAGGATAATACAAATGCCAATGGGTAGCGCTATTGATAATAAGCGAGCAGTCTTTCGATAAAACAAATAATTTAATAAGAGTAGCCCCAGGCAAGATAAGGAAAAATAAAGCAATATTAAAAAAATATATTCGGGAATTGGTGGTGAAAATAATTTGCTAAAAATACTAAGGGGGAAATAATAGGCATTAGCACTTAATATACAGCACGCAGATAAGGACCAAATAATAGTTTGCCATTGCTCAGTAGAAAAATAATGCCAAGATCGATTTAAAACTCCTATGAGCATCAGAGTTTGAATCATGGAAATGATGATATACAGGCTGAATTGAATTATAAGAGTGCCAATAATTTCAAAATAGATCGGCAAAGGCAGTTGAATAGAACTGATGAGGCTCTCGGCATGTGAATAGAGCAGAAGCAATTGTAAACCAAAAAAGCAAAGATTAAATAAAAGAAACTGGCAGAAATATGAAAAATTTGAGTTTTTTTGTTTCATGATTGATTGTCTGCAGGACAATTGATATGCCAGTTATAAATATAACTATCAATAGTATTGATATGCTTTAATTGGTTGCGCAGAGGTTCTTTCGCGAATTGTAATAAATGTTTGATGACAGATTTTTTGGTACCACCAAAATCTTCTTCATACCAATCATATAATTTAGAAACAATTAATTTACCCTCAATCACATGAACTCCTCTGAGAGAGTTAATGTATTTGGATGCCGCATCGTTAAGTTGTTGCTCCAGTAGTGCCCCCTGATAAGCTTGTTTGCTCAGATTAGGTGCTCCTATTGTGGCATTATTTAAAGCATAATGAGTTCTTGGGTCATTCCAAATTGGGCGAATAATTCTATTATTGATATCATCCAAGGATAAATTGGTATTTTTGATAGTGATAATATTTGCTCCCCAAGGCCCAACGCTAAATAATCCGGGAGAAATATTAATTTCCTGAATGTTTGCAATGGGATAATAGTTGGCTACCGTTAAAACGGTAAGAGCATTATATAAATTGATCCAATAAGCTAATTGTTCTTGGCGATTATAATTATCAATATCGATTTGTGATAAATTTTTTATATATTCTTTTAATGAGGCCAGTTCTTTCTCATTAATATTCACGTAGTCTACCAGATTGATGTCTTCTTCATTAGTAATTACATGATGATCAAGAAAATGTTGCCATGCCTGATGAGAAATAGTTTGTTTGGAAAGCGGATTATTGACCAGCCATTTGGGCCATAAACTTCTGTGGAAGGCAGCAGAAGCTGTACTTGTTATGAAACATAAGGATAGCAGGAATAAGAGCAGTATTTTTTTTCTGAATAAGATAAATATGGAATTGGATTTAAACATTAATTACTGCTCTGTTCTTAAGGGCACTGCTTATAGTATTCCCATCTAAAAATTCTAATTCACCACCTGATGGTATTCCATGTGCTAATTGACTGATATTGACGGTTTCACTTTTTAGCAACTGATAAATAAAATGAATTGTGGTTTGGCTTTCAACACTGGGGCTTAGTGCAAGAATAACTTCCTGAATTTTTTCCCTGATAATTAATTCCTTAAGTTTGGGTAGTCCTATGTCATCCGGTCCCAAGCCATCAAGAGGAGAAATTTTTCCCATAAGGACAAAATACTTGCCTTGAAAGGAATTGCTTTGTTCTATGGCAGAAACATCCGCTGGACTCTCTACCACACAAAGCAATGTCGAATCTCGATTGGGGTTTTGACAAAGAGCACACAGAGCTTGTTCGGTGTAATTATTACACTGCTGACAATGACTAATGTGCTTCATTGCCTGTTCTAAACAGGAGGCAAGGTGCAAACCTCGTTGTCTTTGGTGTTGCAATAAATGAAACACCATCCTTTGTGCTGATTTTGGTCCCACTCCGGGAAGACAGCGAAGCGCTTCTACCAAGCGGCTTAGAGCATCCATAGCCAGGGTTACTCTCCTTCTTTACCACCCATTAAATCAGTTGGAATATTAAGGCCAGCAGTCAGTTGGCTGATTTTTTCTTTGGATGCTTTTTCAATTTTACGCACCGCATCATTGACTGCAGCAGCAATTAAATCTTCCAGCATTTCAATATCTTCATCCATTAAAGTGGGTTTGATTTTAACTTCTGTTACATCATGACGTCCATTCATCTTAATGGTAACCATACCACCACCAGATTCGCCACTTACTACCAACTGGCTTAATTGTTGTTGCGCTTCTTGCATACGCTGTTGCATTTTTTGCGCTTCTTTCATTAAGTTGCCTAAATTTTGATTAATATCCATTACAGCCTCGTTTATTTGTGGTTAGTTTAATTAAGTATTATAAGCCATCTTTTAACAGGACAATAGAATTTTTGACCAATTCAGCTGAAAATTCTTGTTTTATCTGTTGAAATACTGGGTCAGCGTGTAATGCTGCCTCCGCATGTTCTTGCTTTTTTTGGGTAGCTTTTTCTTTTTGTTGAGCTGGAGAAGCATGCACGGTGTCTTGACAGTTTAAGATAATTTTTACCGGGCTTTTATAATAATCGGTCAATGCGGTTTCAATTCGGTTTATTGTTGTGGGGGTGAATAAGGACTGGTGTCCTTTATTGACTCCTAATGTAATTTCTCGCTCTTCTTTACCAAGAAATTCAGCATTTTCTATGGCATTAAGTGCTAAACCCGACAATTTTAGCTGCGGTATTATTTCGTTCCAGTTACAGTTAATGGATTCACCGGAGTTAACGGTTTTTTTATCGTCAGTTGGTAAGGATGGGGTCTGGTGATGGACAACGGTATTAGCTGTCGTTTTAGGAACAGGCATTGGTTCAATTCCAATGAGGTTTTGCGCTGGTGTTTTATCATCAGCATTTAGTAAGTTTGCTTTATTATTTTGCTCGAATGCCAATGGTGGTGTTGCTACATGAGAGGCTGGTTTAAACGTATACATGCGCAGCATTGTCATATTAAAGCCAATGGCTGGTGTTGGAGCGAGATGAATCTCCTCACGTCCTTTAATGCCTATTTGGTAGAATAGTTGCGTGTCTTCGGCCGAAAACTGTTTTGCCAACTCTTTAATTTCTGTTCTTGGACTAATTAGCGGATTGCTGTCACCCAGACATTGATAGACGGTAATTTGATGCAGATAGTTAAGTATTTCATCAAGGACGTATTGAAAGTTCCCTCCTTCGACAATGATTTGCTGACTTAATACAAGCATGGTTGGTGCTTCTTGCCTGGCCAGGGCTTGCAAAAGCAGCAACGCGTAATCTTCTCGGGTATGTCCCAAGAGCATTTTCACATCACTTGCCAGCAATTTCATTTCACAACTGGTAATGGCCTGATCCAATAAACTTAATGCATCCCGCATGCTTCCACGGGCAGCTTGAGCTAATATGTCCAGTGCTTGTACTTCAAAATCCAACTGTTCTTCCTGGAGAATTAATTGCAATTGCAGCTTTATTAACTCAGCAGGCAAGTGTTTTAGATTGAACTGTAAACAACGCGATAAGACAGTAACAGGTAATTTTTGAGGGTCAGTCGTTGCCAGAATAAATTTCACATGTGAGGGGGGCTCCTCTAAGGTTTTTAATAAGGCATTAAAGCTATGCTGGGATAGCATATGCACTTCATCAATTAAATAAATTTTAAAACGGCCATTTGTCGGCGCATATTGTATGTTATCAAGTAAGTCTCGCGTGTCTTCAACTCTGGTTTTGGAGGCTCCATCTATTTCAATGAGGTCGATATAACGGCCTTGTTCGATTGCAACACAGGTATCGCAATGAAGGCATGGTTCTGAGGTGATACCTTTTTCACAATTGAGAGCTTTAGCTAAAATACGGGCGACACTGGTTTTCCCGACCCCGCGAGTACCAGTAAACAGATAAGCATGATGCAAACGTTGTTGATTCAGCGCATTGATCAATGCCTTATTAATATGCTCTTGGCCAACCAGTTGGGAAAATGTGCGTGGTCGCCATTTACGGGCAAGTGCCAGATAGCTCATACATGTTTCACAAGTTGGGCGGCGACTCTAAGAGCCACACCCCGGCGCCCGCATCAACTGCTACCGCTGCTCCCTTCCGGGCCTGACGGGGTTCACAATCTATCGTCGCGAGGGGACCAATAGAGTCACCATATTTGAATAGCGAAGAGTAACAAAAAAAATATTCCGACGCTAGAGTTAATCACTATTATTATTTAAGAGCAAATGTTTTTCTAATATTTAGAGAAATTAAAAAGTTGTCATTAAACAGCCTGACCTAATGAAACAGCATGTCAAATCAACATGAATGAATATTCCCTTTTTAACTACAAAATATCTGACATATAGAAATCTTAGTAATAAACTAACCTAATATAAGTAAACAGGATTTATCAAATACCATTGACAATAGAAGTAAGCAGCAATTGAGTGAAACAAAAACACTTTTCAATTTCATTATTATACAAAATAAGTTTCGACTATCTGCTTTATGATAAAAAATTTAAAAAAGTATTTGACAGGGAATCTGAAATGAGTA